>CACHPB010000029.1 GCA_902581585.1 uncultured Pelagibacteraceae bacterium | reverse complement strand
TGGTTCAGGGAAAATTGATCTGAAGTTATTTTTCTTACATACTTTTATTAATTTTTTTCTTATACCTATATTAGCCGCTACACCTCCAGCGATCACAAAAGCTCTCCCTTTCTTTTTGCTGAATTTCTTAAATTCATCAAATGCTATCTGAGTTTTAACTTCTAAAATTTCTTCAATTGTTTTTTGAAAAGATGCTGCAAGATCGTATTTCTCCTGCTTAGATCTTATAGAGCTTGATATCCTTAAAATAGCTGTTTTAAGACCTGCAAATGATAAATTACATCCTCCTTTATTTATAATTGGTTTAGGAAGTTTAAATTTATCCGCATCCCCCTGCTTTGCAAACCCTTCTAACTTTGGTCCTCCTGGAAATTCAATTCCTAAAAGTTTTGCGGTTTTGTCAAATGCCTCTCCTAATGCATCATCAATTGTTGTTCCTAATCTTTTGTATTGTCCAAGCCCATTCACACTTAGATATTGAGTATGCCCACCTGAAATTAATAATAATAAATACGGAAAATCTAACTTTGTGTTAAGTCTTGGACTTAAAGCATGTCCTTCAAGATGGTTTACACCAATAAAAGGTATATTTAAGCTTGCAGATAAAGCTTTACCAAAATTTAAACCAATAGTTAGACAAACAATTAAACCTGGGCCAGATGTTGCAGCAATTGCAGAAACATCTTTTAAATTCACACCACTTTCAGTTATTGCTTTTTTTGCAATTAAATCGATTTTTTCAACATGAGACCGTGCTGCAAGCTCAGGAACTACACCTCCAAATTCTTTATGAATATCAAATTGACTTGAAACTACGTTAGATAATATTTTTATCTTACCATTTTTATCTTCTTCTATGATTGACACAGCGGTTTCATCGCAACTTGTCTCAATTCCAAGGATTATTTTTTTTTCATTCATAAATATTTATAATTAATACAATTAATCTATAAGAATGTAATAAAAATAAGAATTATGAAAAGAGATAAATTTATTATTGGAACTCGCGGAAGTAAGTTAGCTCTAATTTATACTGAAAAAGTGACTAAGTTTCTTAAAAAAGTTTCATCAACTCACATAGAAATAAAACAAATAGTAACAAGTGGAGATGAAAACCAAAATGATAGGTTGTCAAATATTGGTGGGAAAGGCTTATTTTCAAAAAAAATTGAAACAGAGCTAATTAATCATAAAATAGATATAGCAGTTCATGCTTTAAAAGATATGCCAACTATTGAAACTGAGGGTTTGATAACAAATTTTTATTTAAAGAGAAATTCACCTAATGAAATATTTATTAGCAATAATAATATCAAGTTTCAGGATCTTAAACCAAATTCAATTATTGGGACTTCTTCATATAGAAGAGAATATCAACTCCAAAGTATTAGATCAGATCTAAATTATAAATTAATAAGAGGTAACGTGGATACTAGGATCAAAAAGTTAGAGAATGGAGATTACGATGCAATTTTACTCTCTAAAGCTGGTATTGAGGCTTTGGGATTAGATAATAAGATTACTCAGGAATTTAATACTGAGGAACTTATACCATGTGCTGGACAAGGAATTATTGCAATACAATGTAGAGAAAATGATCAAGAAATAATAAATATATTGGAAAAAATTAACGATAATCAGTCGAGAATTATTGCAAATGCAGAAAGGAATGTTTTGAAAATTCTTGAGGGCGATTGTGATACAGCAGTTGGTGTCTATGCAAAAATTATCAAAGATGTTGTAAATATTAAGGCAGAACTTTTTTCAGTTGATGGCAAACAGAGATTTTATGTTGATGAAAGTGAAAATGAAAAAATGATTAATGATCTAAGTATTAAGATTGGAGAAAAATTAAAATCAGAGTCAAAAGGATCATACAAAAGGTAGAATGCATATTTTATTAACAAGACCACTAGAAGATAGTAAAGAATTAATCCTAAGATTTAGTTCTCTGGGGCATAATGTTTCTCATTTACCCGTAATAAAAATTGAACCAATTAAATACGATGAACCTGACTATAGCCAATTTAAGGGAGTAATATTCACCAGTTCCAACGCGATAAAGAATTTAGATTTAACTAAAGTTGATAAAAAAATTGAATGT
>CACHPB010000028.1 GCA_902581585.1 uncultured Pelagibacteraceae bacterium | reverse complement strand
TAAGTCTCTTATTATCTGGAAAAGTAATTTCATGAACTTGTGGTTTTATTTCATCCCATTTATAGTTTTTTAATGCATCCACTTGTATCTCATTATCAAAGTGTCCTATATTACAAAGGATTGATCTATCTTTCATTGCTCTCATATGATCTGCAGTAACAATATCTTTATTACCTGTTGCTGTAACAACAATGTCAGCTTGGCCAATCACCTCATCCATTAATACAACTTCATAACCCTCCATTGCGGCCTGAAGTGCACAAATAGGATCTGTTTCTGTTACCATTACTCTTGCACCACTTTGTCTTAATGATGCTGCACTTCCTTTTCCTACATCACCAAATCCCGCAACAATAGCAACTTTTCCGGACATCATTACATCAGTGGCTCTTTTTATTCCGTCAACTAAACTTTCTCTACACCCATATAGATTATCAAATTTTGATTTTGTAACTGAGTCATTTACATTTATTGCAGGGACTAAAAGTGTTCCTTGTTCTTCCATCTTTTTAAGAGCTAATACCCCTGTGGTTGTTTCTTCACTCAATCCTTTTATATCTTTCATTAAATCTTTGTAATCTTTATGCATAAGTGCAGTAAGATCTCCACCATCATCCAAAATCATATTTGGCTTCCAGTCTTTTTTACCTTCGATAGTTTGTCTTACACACCACCAATACTCCTCCTCAGTTTCACCTTTCCATGCAAATACTGGGATGCCGGCTTTTGCGATTGCAGCTGCCGCATGATCTTGAGTGGAAAAAATGTTACATGAAGACCATCTTACTTCAGCTCCTAAATCAACTAAAGTTTCGATTAAAACAGCTGTTTGGATTGTCATGTGTAGACAACCTAGAATTCTTGCTCCTTTTAAAGGATGCTTTCCTTTATATTCTTTTCTTAACGCCATTAAACCTGGCATTTCTGTTTCTGCTAACGAAATTTCTTTTCTTCCAAATTCTGCTTCGTTGATATTTTTTACTTTATAATCTGTCATAAACTTCGGCTTGTAACAACTTTATTTATAATAATCAACTTTTCATTGGGTCGCCGGGAAAATAATTTCAACTTTTGCCCCTTTGTTTGCGTTATTTTCAGCTTTTATTTGACCATTATGTAATTCTACCAAGTTTTTTACAATATTTAGACCTAGTCCAGAATGTTCACCAAAATTTTTTGGTCTATTGCTATAAAATCTATTGAATATTTTATTAGTATCCTTTTCAATAAAACCGGTACCTTCGTCAATTACAGCAATTGTGGGCTTTCCATCTTTACTATTAAAAACATCTACTACTATTTCTTGGTTTGGGCTACTGAATGAAATTGAATTATCTAACAAATTTGCAATTATTTGCTCTATTCTATTACTAATTCCATAAATGAAATAGTTTTCAGATCCATTGGATTTAAATTTTATATTTATATTTTTCTTTGAATTATAAATATTATTAAAATCATCAACAACTGAACTCGCTATATCTTTAATATCAATTTTTTGCATTTTTTCAGTTGAAATAACAACTTCGTCTTTTAACATTTGAGAATAATCAGTAATAAGCCTCTCAATTCTTTCTACATCATGAGAAACAATATTAATTAATTTATTTCTTTTTTCTTTATCATCAGTTTCAGAAATTACTTCGGAGGCACTCTTAAGAGAGGCTAGCGGATTTCTTATTTCATGAAGTAAATCAGTAGAGTAATTTTCAGCTGTAGTAATTCTTTTATTTAGTTCATTTGTCATCTCATCTAGAGATTTTGAAAGAATACCTAATTCATCGTTTCTTTTTTTTACACTTTCTATATCTGCTTTTTCTTTACTTTTATTCTTAATAATTTTTGTATAATTAACGAGGTTTTTAATTGGCTTAAGAAAATATCTATTTAAAACATATGAAAATATTAGAATGACAAGAAATACAGCTATAGCCGTTCTAATGATGAAATTTTCTCTCTCAGCAATTTTTTGAATAATATTGTCAGCATTTTCAGAAATAAGAATAAAACCATTTGTCTTTTTATATTTCACATTTTGTATGCTGTAGACAAAATGCTGTCCATCGACCTCTTTAACTTTGGTAATTGAAGTCTCAGACTTGGAAATATCGTAATCCTTAATATCTTCATCGAATACTGTAATAATAATTTTGTTATTTTTTGAAATGTTTTTTTTA
>CACHPB010000027.1 GCA_902581585.1 uncultured Pelagibacteraceae bacterium | reverse complement strand
ATTACAAAAAAGTCCACTGCCCCAAAAGCTGCTGGTGAAATTCATTCGGATTTTGAAAAAGGTTTTATTAGAGCTGAAACAATATCTTATGAAGATTTTTTAAAACATAACGGATGGTTAAAAAGTAAAGAAGCTGGAAAAATGAGGTTAGAGGGTAAAGATTATATTGTTAAAGATGGAGATATTTTAAACTTTCGTTTCAATACGTGACCAAATCTTTTTCATACTAAAATAAACTAAAATAGTCAAAACAGTTAAATAAATTATAACTCTAAAGCCCATTTTATGTCTTGTTTCTAAATGGGGTTCTGCTGTCCATTGTAAAAATGTTGTTACATCTTTAGCCATCTGATCTACAGTTGCTTTAGTACCATCAGCATACTCCACAATATCATCATCTAAAGGAGATGCCATTTTAATTTTATTACCATACATATATTTATTGTAATATACACCATCATCAAGTTCCATACCTGCTGGGGGATCTTCATATCCCATTAAGACAGAATAAATATAATTTGCTCCACCACCTCTAGCTTTAACTAAGACTGACATATCTGGTGGATATGCCCCACCATTGGCTGCTATCGCTTCCTGAACATTTGCATATGGCATAACAAATTTATCAGATAATTTTGCAGGTCTCTCAAACATTTCTCCATCACTATTTGGTCCATCTGTGACTTCAAAGTTTGAGGCAATTGCTTTAGCTTCAAGCTCAGTAAATTCTGGTCCCCCTTTTTCTGCTAAGTTTCTATAACTTAAATGTTTTAAAGAATGACATGATGCACATACTTCTGAATAGACCTGATAACCTCTCTGCAAAGATGCTCTATCAAACTTTCCAAAAAAACTTTTGAAGCTCCAATCAACTTTTAATAGATCTTGTTTTTCCTCAGCAGCACTAGCCTTTGAAAAAATTAATGATGATGTCAGAGCTAAAAAGAAGATTAATTTTAAAAAGTTTTTCACAATTTTTCTTTAAAATCAGAATTATTTTTAGCCATTGCCATGTCGGCCGACCCACCTAGCACAGGCTCTGTAATACTGAGTGGCAATGGTGATGTTTTTTCCCTGAAACCTAAAAATGGTAGTATTATTAAAAAATGCGCAAAATAATAAGCAGTTGCAACTCTTGCTATCAATAAGTATAGCCCTTCTGCTGGCATTGCTCCAACGTATCCAAGTATCAAAACGTCGGCTACTAAAAACCAATAAAACTGTTTGTATATTGGTCTAAAGACAGTTGATCTAACTTTTGAAGTATCTAACCATGGAAGAATAACTAATACAAATATTGCGGCAAACATTGCTATAACTCCTAGCAACTTGTCAGGTACTGATCTTAATATTGCGTAAAAAGGTAATAGATACCATTCAGGCACAATGTGAGCTGGCGTTACTAATGGATTTGCCTCAATATAATTGTCTGCATGCCCTAATATGTTTGGTGAAAAGAATACAAAAAATGCAAAAATTATTAAAAATATCAGAAGTGCAAATAAATCTTTAATTACGATATACGGGTGAAATGGAACTGTGTCTTTTGATGGTTTTTTTATATCTATACCAATTGGATTATTATTTCCTGGGACATGAAGTGCCCAAATATGAAGAATGACTAATCCTAAAATTAAAAATGGAAAAAGATAATGCAAGCTAAAAAATCTTGTCAAAGTTGGATTGTCTACTGAGTAACCTCCCCATAACCAAGTAGTTATACTGTCTCCTACTAAAGGAATAGCGCTAAACAAATTTGTAATTACTGTTGCGCCCCAGAAACTCATTTGCCCCCATGGTAGAACGTAACCCATAAATGCAGTAGCCATCATTAAAAAATAAATCAACATACCAATAATCCAAATAACTTCTCTCGGTGATTTATATGATCCATAATATAGAGATCTAAAAATATGAATATAAACAGCTAAGAAAAACATTGAAGCACCATTTGCATGGACGTACCTTATTAACCAACCATAATTTACATCTCTCATTATATGTTCAACGCTTTGAAAAGCTAAATCAGCATGAGCTACATAATGCATTCCTAAAATAATTCCTGTAATGATTTGAGTTATTAAACAAAAAGTTAAAATTCCTCCAAAAGTCCACCAGTAGTTTAGATTTTTTGGTGTTGGGTAGTCAGTTAAATGATTTGCTAATGTTAGTAACGGAAGTCTATCATTAAACCATTTTCCAACTTTTGACTTCGGTGTGTATTCGTGATCACTCATTTCTTTTTATTATCCTATTTTTATAGTATTACTATTTACAAATTCATATTTAGGTACTTCCATATTTGTTGGGGCTGGACCTTTTCTGATTCTTCCTGATGTATCATAGTGAGAACCATGGCATGGACAAAACCATGCGTTGTAATCACCTTTATCAGTCAAAGGAACACATCCAAGGTGAGTACATACTCCTAGCATAACAAGCCATTCTGGATCTTTAGCTCTATCTTCATCTTTTTCTGGATGTTTTAATTCACTTAAATCGACAGCTCTTGCACTATCAATTTCAGCTTGAGTTCTTCTTTTAATAAAAACAGGTTTGCCTCTCCATATAACAGTTATGGATTGACCAGGTTGAACTGAGCTAACATCTACCTCAGTACTTGCTAGTGCTTTCACAGAAGCATCAGGGTTCATTTGATCAACTAATGGCCAAACTGCAGCACCAACTCCAACAGCTC
>CACHPB010000026.1 GCA_902581585.1 uncultured Pelagibacteraceae bacterium | reverse complement strand
AACTTTTGCAAGAAAAAACTGCTTTAAAAGAAAGTGCAAGAGAGCTAGAAATAGCTAAAGCTGAAGAAAAATTATTAAAAGAAGAAAAAAGTAAGCCAAAGAAAACTTGTGGCTGTTGTTAAATTCCTAAATTTTTTAAAGACTGAAATTCACCAATTCTAAAAATAACTGCATCTTCTTTTTTAAAACCATATTTTTCTGCATTATCTTTAAATCTAACAGGTGGCTCCATTATTGGTTCCAAAGATAAAACAAAAGTACCCCAGTGCATCCCTAAAACTTTTTTACTTTTAAGGTCTCTTGCAATACTTAAAGCCTCTTCAGGGTTGGTATGATAAGATGATTTATCTTTATTAGGTGATAATGGATAAAAATTATAAGCTCCAATATTAATGAGTGTTAAATCAATAGGTCCATATTTTTCACCTAACTCTTTATAAATATTTCCAACTCCAGTGTCACAAGCAAAGAGTATCTTTTTATCCTTGTACTCAATTAAAAAGTTCCCCCATAAAGTTTTATTTGTATCTGTTAAGCCTCTTTTTGACCAGTGAACTGCTGGTAACAATGTTACTTTAAGGTCTTCATTAACTGTAATTTCATCATACCAATCCATTTCTTTTACATCTTTGTAGCTATTTCGTATGAAATACTTTCCAAGCTTTAGAGGAAGTAAAACTTTTGCATCCTTAAAAGGAAATCTTCTAATTGTAGTCATATCTTGATGATCGTAATGATTATGAGTTAGAAGAAATAAGTCTGTCTTAGGAATTTCATTTAAATCTAGTGCTGTTTTAACATATCTTTTTGGACCAAAAATTAGTGGACCTGCATTTTTTGAAAAGACAGGATCAGTTATAATTGTTGTATTTCCAAGCTTAATTAAGAAAGTTGCATGTCCAATCCAACCAACATAATCATCATTTTTTAAATTTTCTAAATTTGAAAGAACTCTTTGTTTATCAATGACATGATCCTTGGGAATAGACATATCAAGTTTTTTCTTTTCTTTGTTGAATACTTTAAAGGACCATTTGAAATTAGAATTTCTCTCAGGTGAGCCCTCTGGATTTCTGAAGCTACCGTCTGGTAAGTGATGATAAGGTATTTTTTCCATAGCTAATGATAAAGAATTATAAATAAAAAAAATAAAAATTAAAATTACTAACTTTGGCAATAATCTTTAATTAATTAACGATCTTTTGAAACACTCAATTGTATTTTTTAAAAGACATGCAATTGTCATAGGTCCAACGCCACCTGGAACTGGCGTTAAAGCTTTTGCAACTTTTGAAACTTCTTCAAAATTTACATCACCCACTATACCATTTTCTGTTTTATTTATTCCAACATCTATAACTATTGCATCTTTTTTTACCCAATCTCCCTTTATAAGTTCAGGAATTCCAACTGCTGCTACAATCACATCTGCCTCTAAGCACTCATGCTGAAGATCTTTAGTTTTTGAATGAGTAATCGTTACTGTACAATCTTCTTGGAGTAATAGCTGCGCCATAGCTTTTCCATTTAGATTTGATCTACCAATCATGACAGCTTTTTTTCCCGTTAGGTTGGGTTCAATTTTTTTTAATAAGTAATAACATCCAAGTGGTGTACAAGGAATTGATCCTTGATACCCAGACGATAGATTGCCCACATTCATTGGATGTAAACCATCTACATCCTTCTGTGGTGAGATAGTTTCAATAACATGTTGCTTATTGATATGTTTGGGCAATGGCAATTGAACTAAAATTCCTGAAACTGTTTCATCCTTATTAAGTTCCTCAATTTTATTTAAAACAGTTTTTTCATCTACTGTATCTGGATATTTTATAACTTCTGATTTCAAACCAACTTGTTTTGCTGATTTTTCTTTATTTCTTACATAAATTTGGCTTGGGGCTAAGTCCCCAATTAAAATTACTGTAAGACCTGGAACTTTATTGTGTTTTTGTTTTAAACCCTCAACTTCTTGTTTTAGTTCTTCTCTTAGTTCAGCTGATTGTTTTTTTCCGTCAATTAATATCATGATATTAAAAAATTAGTGGTGCTATGTAGAGCTTCATACACATTTCTATAAACCATATCAACAAAAGAAGAATGATTGGCGATATATCAAAAGCACCAAGGCTAGGTAAAAAACCTCTGATTTTGTTGAGAATTGGATCGGTAAGCTTATAGGTAAATTCTAAAATTGAATAAACAAATCTGTTCGATGTATTTAAAACATTAAAAGCTATTAACCAGCTAATAACAACGTTTGCTATCACGACATATGAATATAATTTCAAAAGTTGGAGAACTAAATAAAATATAGCTATCATTTTTTTTCTACATAAATAGATGTGCTTGGGAAAGCAAAAGAGGCTTTGTTACTCTCTACAATTTCTTTAATCTTAATTGCAAGTCTTTCCTTTACTAATAACATTTCGCTCCAACTATTTGTTTTTGTGTAACATCTCACATACATATCTATCGAGCTATCAGAAAATTTATCAACTCTTACTGATACTCCAACAGCAGTATCATAATCTTCTGAATGATTAATAAAATTCTCTATGTCATTTCTAATAGTTTTTAATTGTTCTACCGTTGAGTCATATTGAAGAGTTATCGTCCAACTAATTCTCCAATTAGTTATTTGACTTTTATTTATAACAGCATTTTCTGCAAACTGAAAATTGGGGATAATAGCTAAAGATTTATCAAATTTTCTTATTACGGTTGATCTAAAACCTATTTTTTCTACTACACCCTCAATTATTCCCTCAACTTCAATCCAATCACCCATCTTAAATCTTTTCTCTACAAGAACTAAAATTCCTGAAATCA
>CACHPB010000025.1 GCA_902581585.1 uncultured Pelagibacteraceae bacterium | reverse complement strand
GTTTTTAAATAGTTATTAATCTTGACTAAAATAGTCGGGTATATATAAGTCCCGTGAATTGCGGAAAATATGAAATTATCAAGTAAGGGTAGATATGCTGTAATGGCTCTAGCGGATCTAGCTAAATTTAATTTAAATGAGCCAGTTTCATTAAGAGATATATCTCTAAGACAAGGAATATCGCTTGTCTATCTCGAACAACTATTTTCAAAATTAAAAAAAAATAGAATAGTAACGAGTGTTAGAGGTAACAAAGGTGGATATATTTTATCAAAGCAAGCATCAGAGATAAAAATTTCTGATGTATTTGTTGCAGTTGATGAAAAAGTAAAAACTATTGGATGTGAAAAACATTCTGAGAGTGGATGCAACGGAAAATCTTCTAAGTGTATTACACATGATCTTTGGGATGAGTTAGAGGATTACATAAATAACTTTTTCCAGAAAAAAACATTGAATGATTTAATTAATAAAAAAATAACAAATAGATTATGAGAGATAAACAAGTACAAGATTTAAAAGAATATAAATACGGTTTCTCAACCGATATCGACACTATAAAGGCACCCAAAGGACTTAGTGAGGATGTAATTAAATTTATATCAAACATAAAAAAAGAGCCTAAATGGTTACTTGAATGGAGATTAAAAGCTTACAATAGATTAAAAGTTTTGAAAGAGCCAAATTGGCAGAAGCCGAAATATCCAAAAATTGATTATCAAGATTTGTATTATTATTCTGCACCAAAAAGTTTTAAAGAAAAACCAAAAAATTTGGATGAACTAGATCCAAAGTTATTAGAAACTTACAAAAAGTTGGGAATACCTTTACAAGAACAAAAGAGATTAAATGGAATTGCAGTTGACGCTGTTTTCGACTCAGTATCTGTTGCAACAACATTTAAAGACACTTTAACAAAACAAGGTATAATATTTTGCTCAATTTCTGAAGCAATCCAAAAGCACCCTGATCTAGTAAAAAAATATCTTGGTTCAGTAATACCAATAACTGATCACTATTTTGCTACCTTGAACTCTGCTGTATTTACAGATGGATCATTTGTATATGTTCCTCCAGGTGTGAAGTGTCCCATGGAACTATCTACATATTTTAGAATTAATGCTTCAGATACAGGACAATTTGAAAGAACCTTGATAATAGCAGACAAAGGAAGTTATGTAAGTTATCTAGAAGGTTGTACTGCACCAATGCGAGATGAAAATCAATTACATGCAGCTAATGTTGAGTTAGTTGCTTTAGATGATGCAGAAATTAAATACTCAACAGTTCAAAATTGGTATCCAGGAGATAAAGATGGCAAAGGTGGGATTTATAATTTCGTTACAAAGAGAGGTCTTTGCCAAGGAAAAAATTCTAAAATTTCTTGGACTCAAGTTGAAACTGGATCAGCAATCACTTGGAAGTATCCAAGCTGTATTTTAAAAGGAGATAATTCTATTGGCGAGTTTTATTCAATAGCTATAACCAATAATCACCAAAAAGCAGATACAGGAACTAAAATGATCCACATTGGAAAAAATACAAAAAGTAAGATCATTTCGAAAGGGATAAGTGCTGGACATTCTGATATGACCTATAGAGGTTTAGTTGATATTTCCAAAAATGCAAAAAATTCAAGCAATTATACACAATGCGACTCTCTTTTGATGGGTAACAAATGTGGAGCTCATACAGTTCCCTACATTAAGAATAAAAATTCAGACTCAAATATTGCTCATGAAGCAACAACATCTAAAATTAGTGAAGACCAGTTACATTATTGTCAGCAAAGAGGTTTAAATAGTGAGGATGCAGTTGGTTTAATTGTGAATGGTTTTTGCAAAGAAGTTTTACAGCAACTACCGATGGAATTTGCTGTTGAGGCACAAAAGTTGGTTGGAATTAGTCTAGAAGGAAGTGTTGGTTAAATGCTTAAGATAAATAATTTAAATGCTAAAGTCGCAGAAAAATCTATTTTGAATGGATTTTCTCTTAATATAAATCCAGGTGAAGTTCATGCGATCATGGGCCCAAATGGTTCTGGTAAAAGTACGTTATCAAATATTTTATCAGGAAAGAAAGGTTACGATGTTTCCGGAGAAATATTATTTGAAGATAATAATTTATTTGAACTTGAAACCGAAGAAAGGGCACATAAAGGAATATTTTTAGCATTTCAATATCCTTTAGAAATCCCTGGGGTGAATACAAATATATTTTTAAAAACTTCTTTAAATGCTGTTAGGAAAGCAAGAGGAGAAAAAGAGCTCGATGCTATTGAGTTTCTTAAATTAGTAAAAGAAAAAGCAAAAGATTTAAAATTTGATGAAGAAAAATTAAATAGACAATTAAATGTTGGTTTTTCTGGAGGAGAAAAGAAAAAAAATGAAATTTTGCAGATGACTATATTAAATCCGAAACTTTCAATTCTTGATGAGACAGATTCAGGTTTAGATATAGATGCACTTCGTATTGTTGCTGATGGTGTAAACTCATTGAGAAAGGAAAATAATTCTTTTCTTATAATAACACATTACCAAAGATTACTCGATTACATAAAACCAGATTTTGTACATGTCCTTATGAATGGAAAAATTGTTAAATCTGGAGGCGCAGAGTTAGCCGTTGAGTTAGAAAAGAAAGGTTACAAAAGTTTTAGTTAAATGGAAAAACAATTAAGAACAGATTTTAAAAAAATAATTGACAGCTCTAATTTTTCTGAAAAAGAAATTATTACAAAAGAAAGGTATTTGAATAAATTTATTCAAAATGGTTTTCCAGGTAAAAAAAATGAAGACTGGAAGTTTTTAGACTTAAATCAAGCTATAAAATCAAATATTGAGAATTTAGATTATTTTAATGAAAATTTACCAAATGAGGTAGATTCTAAAATATATGTAGATGGTTTAGAACATAATAAAATTGTTTTTATTAATGGAAGAATAGAGAAAATAGATTTCAAATATGAAGAAAGTGATAAATTTGAAATTAAAGATCAAT
>CACHPB010000024.1 GCA_902581585.1 uncultured Pelagibacteraceae bacterium | reverse complement strand
TTAAATAATAACTACGATAGGAAACTTGCCAGTGGTATCGTATGTTCATCCGGAACGTTAGGTCAAATAATACCCCCATCTATTGTTTTAATTATTATTGCTGATCAATTAGCTAGTGCATCAGATGTTGCAAACAACATCCGTCAAAATGATTACAAAGCAGTCACTGGAGAATTTAACATGCCAGGAGAATTTAGAGTTGGATCTTCAAGTGCTGGTGATATGTTCCTCGGTGCTCTTTTGCCTGGTCTTGTTTTAGTTGCGCTTTACATGATCTATGTATTTTTCTATGCGAGAATAAAAAAAGGTGTAGCCCCACCAGTTCCATTTAAAGGAGAATTTAATTTTAAATTTTGGTTACGAGTAATTGTTATAATTATTCCTCCTCTTGCACTTATTTTTGCAGTTTTGGGTTCAATTTTGATGGGTATAGCAACAGTTAACCAAGCTGGTTCAATTGGAGCAATTGGTGCAACGTTGATGGCTGGTTATAGATTATTTGAAGGTAAGAAAAGTGCATTTTATCCTTTAATTCTTATAATTGGATCATTAATACCTATTACCTTTCTTGCATCAACATATGAACTTAATGTTAAAAATTTAGAAGAAAGAAATTTAGGTGCTATCTATATTACCGCATTTTTTGTAGCAATTCTCGTTTATGGTATTGCATGGAGTTTTTGGAGAACATTTAAAACTGAAAACGTTTTAAAAGAAGTAGTTACTGAGACTTGTATTACTACTTCAATGGTATTTATAATCCTTCTTGGTGCTGCGATGCTTACATCAGGCTTTAGAGCATTTGGTGGTGAGGAATTAGTAAGAGATTTTCTTCAAGATTTACCAGGAGGTTTTTGGACTCAGTTTGTTGTGGTCATGATTGTAATTTTCTTGTTAGGTTTCTTTTTAGATTTTATTGAGATTGCTGTTGTTGTTGTACCAATAATTGCACCAATATTGCTAGCTGAAACAGGAGCAAATGTTACAGCTGTATGGCTTGGAGTAATGATAGGTGTTAATTTACAAACTTCTTTCTTAACACCACCATTTGGATTTGCTTTATTTTATTTAAAAGGTGTAGCTCCAAAAGTGGTCCAAACATTAGATATCTGGAAAGGTGTTGTTCCTTTTATTATCTTACAACTTATCGGTTTAGGAATTGTGGGCGCATACCCTAGTCTAGTAAATTATTTACCAAACAGGGTTTATTTAACATCTAATGTTGCTCCACCTCCGATGAATCCAAAACTACAATATTGCTTACAAGAGTATAAATTTGCAAACTACTCTGATAATGCTGATGCAATAAATAAAAGTATAACTGACTTTGACGACATTATTCTTGCAAATTTACCATCAGATAAATTAAGTTATTTCCAACGCCATGTTGATAATTCTAAGTACTCTTTTGAACTTGTTAATGAGGTTAAAAGTACAGAGACATTATATAACGATTATGCAGTCGATTACAGAGACTTACATTTTAAAACAAGAAAGAAACAAAAGAAGATTTTAAAATTAAATAAAAAGATAGATAAGTATAAAGCTGAGATTAGAAACTTAGATGATGAAGATGTTTCAGATAAAAACAAACTTGAACAAAAAATTGAAAATGTGAAACTAGAAATAGACGAGATAAGTAGTCAAATCCCAGAAGAATGGAAATCAAAAAATGATGAATTTAATAAAATTAATAAAGCTAAAAATCTTGCAACAAGAAAATATCGAAAAACAGTTGATAATGCTTACGAAGATTTGTTGTTGATTAAGAGTTTTATAAATGATGGTGAAAAATTTGAAGAATTAGAGCAAGAAATGAAACTTCTTAAAAATAAAATAGATAACAGAGGTTACATTGATGCAATAGAGTTTATAGATAATATATTTGAAAAAGTAGGAGAAATTTCTGGATCTGATGAGTTTGCCGATAAATTAGATTATCTTATCACTTTAATGGATGAGGACGAAGTTGATTTTGAAAAACTTCAATCCTCAACGGTCGATACTATTGCGTTATTTGAGCAAGAAGTTAGTTGGAGAAAAAATTTCAAGAAAAAATATATGGATAGAATAAATGCTCATGACAAAGTTATTAGTGAGACTATTGGATTAAGATTGCAATCAAAACTTACGAAAGAACAAGCTATATATGTTTCTAAATGTAATTCTATCCACAGAGATATATCTTTAAACTTTTAATTATTTTGTGATTTGATCAATTAATTTTGATCTTTCGTATAAACCAAGATTTTCCGCTTTTGTTTTTAAATTTTCGGTTTTGATGTTAACTTTGTTACCAATTTCAATAAGTGAACCAATAATTGGATCAATTTCTAATGGACGTTTAGCATGTAAATCTTGAGTTGTTGATGGTTTGTGACCCTTAATAGAAATCGCAGCATTTATTCTATGATCAATAGAAACATTAAATTTTACACCAATTTTTTCACCTACTTGTTGGCATTCCTCCATCAATTTTCTTACTATTTTTAACAATTTTGGATCATTTCCAATTTCATCTAAGGTTTTATCATAAAGAGCACTAATAATATTAAATGAGCAATTACCCCAGAGTTTTATCCAAATTTCATCTCTTAAATTACTTTTTTGAGGAGCTTTTAAGCCGCCTGCAATTAATAAATCAGCAATGAGTTTAAGTCTTTCTGATTTAGATCCATCAGGTTCACCAAGTGTAAATCTTTCTCCTCCATTATGTTTTATTACACCTGGTTCGGTTATTTCAGCAGCTGGGTAAACAACACAACCAATAGCTTTTGCTGGATCTAAATGTTCCCATATTTTTCCCTCGGGATCCACACTGTCAATATGATGGTTGTCTAAATTCGTTCCAGTATTTGCTTTATAAAAATACCACCAAGGAAGGCCATTTACAGCTGATATAATCGAAGTTTTTTCTCCAATAATATTTTTTAGTGAATCAACAATATTTGAAATTGCATGAGCCTTTACAGAAATAAATATATAGTCTTGTACATCTAATGTTTTGGGATCATCGGTTACTTTTAATTTATAGTTTTCAGACCTACCATCTTTAATTAATGTCAATCCATTT
>CACHPB010000023.1 GCA_902581585.1 uncultured Pelagibacteraceae bacterium | reverse complement strand
TTATCGTTACAGCCATTTCAGCGCCTTTTGCTCTAAATTCTTTTGCTTCTCTCTCCCTTTCAGTTTGCATTCTTCTAAAGATTGCATCACTATTTGCTTGGGGAAGGTCTGCTCTTTTTATTCTAACATCAACTATTTTTATTCCAAAATTTTCAGCTTCATTATTTACACCTTGTTGAATTAAAGCCATTTGTTTGGATCTATCTTCAGATAATAATGTTTGTAACTTTTGTTGACCTAATACGTTTCTTATTCTTGAGTTTATAATCGTTGCTAATCTCGATCTTGCAACTCTCTCATTACCAACTGATATGTAAAATTTTAATGGATCAACAATTTGAAATCTTGCAAAAGCGTCAACAATTAACCTTTTCTGATCTGATGCAATTACTTCCTCTGGTGGAGTGTCTAAGTTTAAAACTCTTTTGTCTAAAAAAACTACGTTTTGAATAAACGGGATTTTAAAATTAAGCCCTGGTTTTAATATTATTCTTTTTGGATCACCAAATTGAAGAACTATTGCTTGATTTACCTCTTTAACTATAAATATTGAAAAAAATAGTGTTGCAGCAATTAATATAATTATTGGTAATATAAATTTTCCAGCTTTCATTAGTTTGTCCCCGATTTTAATTCTTGTAATGGAAGATATGGAACTACACCAGATCCAGAGTCTTTATCGATAATAATCTTATTAATATCTGCAAGGACTTGTTCCATTGTTTCTAAATACATTCTTTCTTGAGTTACATCTTTTGCTTTCGCGTACTCTGCATAAATTGATAAAAATCTGCTTGCCTCTCCTTCCGCTTTTGCAACAACTTCTTTTTTGTAAGCTTCTGCGGCTTGTAAAATTTTCGCAGCTTCCCCTCGAGCTCTTGGTATTACATCATTAGCATATGCTTCTGCCTCGTTCTTAGATCTTTCCATATCTGCTCTTGCGGCCTGGACATCTCTAAAAGCGTCAATTACCTGATCAGGTGGGTCAGCTTTCTGAGTTTGAACTTGTGTTATTTGTACTCCACTTTCATATTCATCAAGTATACCCTGAATAATATCTTGTGTATCTCTTTCAATAACCGCTCTACCTTCTGTAAGAATTGGTTGAATATCTGATCTTGCTATTACTTCTCTCATCGCAGTTTCAGCCGCAGCTTTAACCGTACCTTCTGGGTCCTGAATTTTAAATAAAAAGTTACCTGCATCTTTAATTACCCAAAATACTGAAAAATCTATATTAACAATATTTTCATCACCAGTTAACATTAGACTTTCCTCTGGTACATCTGCAACTCCACCACCTTGACCAAATCCACTGTCTCTCTCTGACCTAAAGCCGATATCCATTCTGTTTACTTTAGTAACTTTTGGAGTTAACACGCTTTCAATTGGAAATGGTAAATGATAATTTAATCCTGGCTGAGTAGTGTTAACAAATTTTCCAAATCTTAAGACTACACCTTGTTCATCAGGTAAAACTCTATACAAACCACTTAATGCCCAAATAACAACTAATATTATTAATCCAAATATTATTGGTTTTTTTCCACCTGTGCTACTTCCTGTAAATTTATTTATAGTGTCTTGTAATTTTTTAATTGCCTCATCTAAATTGGGGGGAGTTGGGCCTCTTCTGAAACCTCCTCCGTTTCCACCACTTCCACCGCTTCCTGGCGGTGTACCCCATGGACTTTGATTTTTATAAATGGTCATTATGTCATTCTATATAGTGTCTTTATGTTTAAAAACAAGGTAAGTGTATTTTTATGAATGATAAAAAAGTAGGTCTAAGTGACACAATGAAGGCAAAAACTGAGCCAAAAACCTTCAAAAGGATCCCTATTCCAGGTACCAAGTTTACAATTGCTATTTCAAGCGCAAAAGGCGGTGTTGGAAAATCAACCTTTGCAACAAATTTAGCTTTAGCTTTAAAAAAAATAGGTTGTAAAGTTGGAATTTTAGATGCGGATATCTATGGACCATCTTTACCTAAATTGTTTTCAATTAATGAAAAGCCTGAGAGCGATGGTCAAATTTTAAAACCAATTATGAAATTTGATATCCAATGTATGTCCATTGGTTTCCTTACTGATGAACAAACTCCAATGATATGGCGAGGACCTATGGTAACGAGTGCAATAAAAACCTTTACCCAAAAAGTTGGATGGAAAGATTTAGACTTTATTATCGTTGATATGCCCCCGGGAACAGGAGATACTCAACTAACTTTTGCACAAGAAATTAATGTTGACGGTGCAATTATTGTGTCAACACCTCAAGAGATAGCTCTTCAAGATGTTAAAAGAGGAATAAGAATGTTTGATAAATTAAAAGTTAATATCATTGGTTTAATAGATAATATGAGTCATTTCATTGGGGATGATGGTAAAAAATATACAATTTTTGGAGAGAATGGTGTTGAAAGAACAGCAAAAGAATTTGAAAAAAAATTTTTAGGTCAAATTCCTATTAATGCAGATGTAGGAAAGTTTGGGGACATGGGTATTCCTATTGTTGAAAAGGATCCTGATCACGAAATAACAAAAGTTTATTTAGAACTTGCTGAGAAAATTAAACAATCTTATCTTTAATTTCAAAAGCTTCCATAAGTTCATTCCATTCTCTTTTTGAAAGTCCAGAATTTTCGATATTTACCTCTTCACCTTTTAATAACTTTTGGATAATAATTTTACCTTTAGCTGAAACTTCTGTCCCACCCACTCTATAATCCATGAAAGCATCATAGGTGATTGGAACCCATCTCTTTAATGTATCCAACATAATATCTGCATAAACTCTTATTTCGTATTGTGCATGATGATCTGCACGCAATCTTAAAAAATTCATTAAGTTGAGCAAATCTGTTTTCCAGTACCACTGTGTATATGTATTCAAAGTTAAGTTCATTCTCGCTAACTCCCTAGCTAGACCTTTTTTATTATCATCAATGGTAGATCCATCATATTTTTGATTTAGCATAGTCTCATAGTTGTGATATGTTCTTTCTGCATCATTTTTTAAAAGTTCTAAAACTTCTTTTGCTTGTTCTCCTTCAATAACATCGCCTCGACCTTGTCTGTTTGCTATTGATTGTGCAGCTAAATTTTCTGGATCAGGTAAATAAAATTCTTTATCTAAAATTGAATATCTTGCCGAGTATTCATTTACATTTGCTGTACGATGTCTAATCCATTGTCTAGCTATAAATATTGGTAATTTGACATGATATTTAATCTCACACATTTCAAATGGAGTGCTATGCCAGTGACGCATCAGATACTTAATTAATCCACTATCTGTTGAAACTTGTTTAGTCCCCTTGCCATATGAAACTCTTGCAGACTGAACAATTGAGCTATCATCACCCATATAATCAATAACTCTTATAAAGCCGTGATCTAAAGCTGGCAAAGCCTCATATAAAATTTTTTCTAGTTCTGGAGCAGTAACTCTCTTAGTTTTATTATCTTGAGATTGTTGTTCTCTTATATCGTTTATTTGATCTTTTGTAAGTTTCATGAATAAATTATTGAATATCTATTATTTGGTTTTATATTAATAATGTTGGTTTTCCAACTATGACGATAAACGAATTTCGTAATAACCATTACGGACGTGGGGGCAGTACCCACCACCTCCACCATTTACAACTTAAGGGGGTGAATTAGGATCGACGGGTGTCTAAAAGTTGTTCTTTCGTTCGGTATTGTTCCGCCGTAACGGGCTAATTTATAAATGCTAACGAAAGTTATGCACTTGCAGCTTAATTAATTTATTAATTAAGTTACGGGGTTTGGGGCACCTGGCAACAGAACGCCCCTTTTTTTAAAATAATAGTCTCTGGTGCGGCCAGAGAGAATCGAACTCTCATGAGCTAGGCTCACACGGCCCTCAACCGTGCCTGTCTACCAATTTCAGCATGGCCGCAAATAATGCGTCAGATTAAATGAATGACAATTCTATTTCAAGTTGATAAGTTTTTATTATGGAATTCACAAATGAAGTAAAAATAGCAACAGATCCTATATATCAGAAAGTTTCAAAATCCATTCCGGAAATAGAATGGGCGTTACATGCTCCATACATTTATAAAATAAATAAATTAAAAAAAGAAAAAAATGCTGTAATTCTTGCACATAATTACCAGACACCAGAAATATATCACGGTATCTCTGATTTCTCAGCTGACTCATTGGCTTTAGCAATTGAGGCCTCAAAAACTGAGGCAGATATTATCGTTATGTGTGGAGTACATTTCATGGCAGAAACTGCAAAACTAATGAGCCCAAACAAAAAAGTTTTGCTACCTGACATGA
>CACHPB010000022.1 GCA_902581585.1 uncultured Pelagibacteraceae bacterium | reverse complement strand
GGGGTACCTCAGATGCTAGATTTATAAGAAAAATTGCTCCGTGTTTAGAATTTGGCTTAGTTGGAAAAACAATGCATAAAGTTGATGAAGCAGTTTCATTGGCCGATTTGAAAAAATTAAGCTTAATTTATTTAAATATTTTAAAACATTATTTTAAGTGAAGACTGGCCTTATAATATCAGATACCTATAAGAATCATGATACTGGAGATGGTCATCCAGAAAAAATTGATAGGGTTACTGCAGTAATTAAGAATTTTAAAAAAATAGATAACAAAAATCTTATATGGAAAAAACCAGCAAAATTTAATTTGTCCCTTGTCAATAAAACTCATTCTGAGAATTATGTTAATCAAGTAGAAAAGTCATTTCCTAAAAAAGGTTTAGTATTTTTAGATGGAGATACAATCATTTCTCCTGGAAGCAAAGATGCAACAAAAGATGCAGTAGGCTCAATAATTACTGCAATTGACGGAGTAGAAAATAAAGAATTTAAAAATGCATTTTGTGCTGTCAGACCACCTGGTCATCATGCTGAAAAAGATAAAGCTATGGGATTTTGTATTTACAATAATGTTGCTGTTGGTGCTAATTATTTAATTGAAAAATATAAATACAATAAAATTGCTATAATTGATTTCGATGTTCACCATGGTAATGGAACACAAGATATTTTCTACGATAACGAAAAAGTTTTATATATTTCAACTCACCAATATCCATACTACCCAGGTTCAGGGTCAGAAAAAGAAAAAGGAAATTTTGATAATGTGTTAAATATTCCATTAAAAGCTGGGACGACATCTGAAGAATATTTAAATGCCTACGAAATCGTTTTAAACAAATTAAAGACATTTAAACCAGAATTTCTATTGTTTTCTGCGGGTTTTGATGCACATATTGATGATCCTTTAGCACAACTTATGCTAAGTTCAGAAGATTTTTACAAAATTACTAAAAGAACATTAGAGTGTTCCAGGTCTCTTTGTAAAGGTAGAGTAGTTTCAATTCTTGAAGGTGGCTACGATTTAAGAGCACTACAAAACAGTACTAAACGACATGTTGATGCATTAATAGAATTTAATTGATAAATTTTTTTTAAATTATTAGTAAAAAAATATGAAACCATACAAAATTAAAAAGTCAGATATAGATAAAAAAGGTAAAGGTCTTTACGCTACACGGGATATAAAAGAGGGTGAGAAGATAATAGATTATATTGGTAAATTAATTACAAAGAAACAAACAGAAGAGTCCGATAAATACGATAATAGTAAACCAATATATTTATTTACTGTAAATAAAAAATATGATCTTGATGGAGACTTTTCATGGAATATAGCAGGACTAATAAATCATTCTTGTGAAAATAACTGCGATTATGATGGTAAAGGGCTTAAGATATGGGTTAAAGCAATTAAAGATATAAAAAAAGGTGAGGAACTGACTTGTGACTATGGTTTTGGCTATGATAAAGATTACAAACAATTTCCTTGTAAATGTAAATCAAAAAATTGTTGTGGCTATATTGTAAGAGCAGAGTCTAGGTGGAGGATTAACAAAAAATTCGCAATGAGTAATAAAAAAAATTAGTATTTAACTTTTACTAAATACAATCCCTCAGCAGGTGCAGGAGGTGCACACAGTTTTCGATTCTTTGACTTTATAACATTCACAAATTTTTTAATAGACCATTTTTTTTCCCCAATAAATTTCAAACAACCTACCATCGACCTTACTTGCTGTTTTAAAAATGATTGTGATCTAAATTCTAATTCAATTTTAGTTTTTAATTTTTTTATTTTTACTAATTTCATTAATTTAATAGGACTTTTTGCATTACATCCCGAAGCTCTAAATGACGAAAAATCATGAGTTCCAATTAATTTTTTTGCTCCCATTTTCATACTTTCAAAATCAAGTTTTTTTATAACAAACCATCCTCGATTATTTTGAATAATGGGCTTGGTTGATTGATTATAAATAATATACTTATACACTCTTTCTTTTGCTGAAAAGCGTGCATGAAAATTTAAATTTTGTTTCTTAATTTTTAAAATAGCTATGTCGTTTTTATTAAGAAAATAATTAATAGAATTTAAAAATTTTTTTAAATTTTTGATTTCATTCATACAATCAAAATGTGCAGATTGTTCAATAGCATGAACACCAGCATCTGTTCTTCCAGAACCAGTAACATTTATTTTTTCATCCAGAAGCTTTGAAATCTTTTTTTGAATTAATCCTTGAATAGTTTTGCCTTTTTTTTGAACTTGCCATCCTATAAAAGAGCTACCAACATACTCAATTAAAATTTGATAACGAAACATATCTAATTCAAATTGGTACCCTTCTTGATTTGACTACCTAGCAAAAACTCCCCAGTTTTTTGGACTTTTTTTCCTTGTCTTTGAATTTCAATAATTTTAATAGAGTTTTCACCACAACCAATTTCTAAGTTATCTGATAAAACGTAGCCTGCTTTTCCTGTGTTAATTGATAATTCTGCTTTATGGATTTTATATCTTTCTCCTTGAAACTCAAACCATCCGCCTGGATTGGGATATAAACCATTTATTTTTCCTATAATCTTTTTATTGTTTTCTTGCCAAATAATTTTTCCTTCTTCTTTTTTGATTTTTTTTGCATAAGAGGATTGACTATGATCTTGATCTTTAAATAAAGCTCTATTTTCTAAAATATTATCAATATTTTCTAAAATCTTTTCAGAAGCTAAGTTACTCAATCTTTTAGACAAATCCTCACTATTTTCATTATCTAATATGTTAACTGAATATTGATTGCAAACTGGACCTGTGTCTAAACCCTCATCCATCTTCATAATTGAAATCCCCGTTATATTGTCATTATTCATAATGGCCCTTTGAATCGGAGCTGCTCCTCGCAGTTTTGGTAGAAGTGAATAATGAATGTTTATCCATCCAAATTTTGGCAGTGCTAAGATATCTTTTTTTAAAACTTGGCCATACGCAACAACTATGCCTAAATGAATATTTTTACTTTTGAGAAATTTTTTTTCCTCAAGATTATCTAATTTTACTGGAGTTCTAACTGGAATATTCAATATTTCAGCCATGATATGAACAGGAGATTTATTTAATTTATGTCCTCTGTTTGATGCAACAGGGGGCTGTGTATATACAATTTCAATGTTAAAACCGTTTTGGTACAATGATTTCAATATTTGACCCGAAATACTGGGTGTACCCATAAAAGCAATTTTTTTGCTCATTAAACAATTATACGATCAGGATTATTTTTTTTCTTTGATAGTTTTTTGACAATCATTGTTTTTTTTAATTTAGATAAATAATCTATGAAAAGTATTCCTTCAAGATGATCCATTTCGTGTTGTATACAAGTTGCAAGAAGTCCATCAGCTTTTAAAACTTTACTTTCTCCGCTATAATCCAAATATTCTACTTCACAATATTTAGGTCTATCAACTTCAGCAAAATAATTAGGTACGGACAAACACCCTTCTTCATATGTTGTTTTTTCTTTGTCTTTATTTTTTATTATTGGATTAACAAAAAACATTGGATTTTTATTCACATCTTTTGAAATATCCATAACTATAATTCTCTTTGGAATTCCTATTTGGATTGCAGCCAAACCAATACCATTGGCCGCATACATTGTTTCTAACATGTCATCCATTAGCTTTCTTTCCTCATTGCCAACATTTAGTACTGGTTTTGAAACTTGTCTTAATATCTCGTTTGGTTCTGTTATAATAGTCTTTATTGCCATGATGAATTTAGTATTTTAAACTTTTAATGGAAGAATTTCCAATAATAGTTCATTTCTCAAACTAATTAATTTTGTTCTATTCATAATTTCGACTATAAAATTCAATGATCTACTATTTAATTCGTATAATTCTTTTTCACCAATAATTTCAACTAGTTTTAATAGTATCATGCCTGATTCATCATTATCTATCATTTTGTCTAATTCAGGATTTAATTCAAATTTATATTGAGAGAGTTCATCGATTTCACCTATTTGAATTCCATCCGATCTAAGTGATTGCAACATAACTATATCTTTAAAGTCAAAAGAATAGTTTTTATCTTTTTTCATCTTTGACAACAAATTGTCAGTCAGTTTTTGGGTTTTAGGTAGGCTTTGCTTATTCAAAAAATAATTTAACACTTTTGATTGATGAAAAATCTCATCATTAAACTTAATTTTATTTTTTTTGTTTGCCTCAATTATTAAGTTATTTTGGTAGAAAGAGTTAAATTTTGAGGGAATCTCTTCTTTATCCATTTTTTTTAATAATTTAGACAACTCATAATCAAATGATTTTCTGAAATTTGACTTTTCAAAAGACATATTTAATTTTGATAACAA
>CACHPB010000021.1 GCA_902581585.1 uncultured Pelagibacteraceae bacterium | reverse complement strand
TTATTTGATCTATTCCTTTTTTAACTTGTCCATTCAAAACTAATGAAAAAACATACTTTTTTAAAAAATTATCATGTTTTTGAATTAAAAATTTTGATGAATTGAAGTATTCTAGTGCCTCTTCGTTTTTTTGATTTCCAGATGAGACTAAAGCAGAAAAATAATTAGATAAGTACTTCTGGTTGAATTTATTATTTTCATTAGTGCTGGAATATGTGCTGGTTTGAAGTGCTAAAAATGATAAAATTATGATCAAAATTTTCATATCTGAATTTATGACTTTAAACTTCAAAAATCAAAATGACATATTAAACATAGAAAAGCTTAACTCAAACGAAATTGAGTATATATTTAGTGATAAACCAATCAACAGACTAAAAACTAAACCACAACTAGAAGATAAAATAAAGCTACTTTCTAAATTGAGAAGTGAAATTGAAAATATAGATAATTGTGAGCTGAAAAAAAATGCTAAGCAATTAGTATTTGCTGATGGGAACAATCAAAGTAAAATTATGATTATAGGCGAAGGACCTGGTCAAAAAGAAGATGAACAAGGAAAACCTTTTGTTGGAGATGCAGGAATATTATTAAACAAAATGCTAGAGGCAATTCAAATAAAAAGGGGGAATATTTATATAACTAATGTTGTAAATTATAGACCACCAAATAATAGGAAGCCTGAGCCGTCAGAAATAAATAGATACTCAAATTACCTTAGGCAACATATCGCGATAATTAATCCTAAAATTTTAATTCTAATGGGTAGTACAGCAATGGAGTCGCTTTTTGGTTCTAAAATAAAAATTTCAAAAGAAAGAGGTATTTGGAAAGAACTAATCATTCATAATAAAACATATTTGACAATGATTACATTTCATCCTGCCTACCTATTAAGACAAGCAGATCAAAAAAAATATTCTTGGGCTGATTTAAAATTAATTAGAAAAAAAATAGATGAATTAAAAATATCTGTTTAAATCTAAAATGATAGAAATACATAAAAAATATATAAGTTGGTGGAAAGAGAAATTTAATATTTCGAATTATGGATTATTGTGGATCACATTCATTAAAGGATTAATAATTGGAATATTTTTGTATCATTTTTTTATTGTTCAATGAAGAAAATTATTGCTGGTGTCGACGAAGTAGGTAGAGGTAGTTTGATTGGTCCAGTTTATGCTGCAGCAGTCATATTTAATCCTAAAATAAATCAAGAAGAAATTAAAGACTCTAAAAAACTGAAAAAAGTTGAGAGAGAAAAATTATCTAGGTATATAAAAAAAAATTCTATTTGGGCTATTGGATCAGCATCAATTAGAGAAATAGAAACACTTAACATATTAAATGCAAGTTTATTAGCTATGAAGAGAGCAATAAAAAAACTAAAAGTTAAACCAAATTTAGTAC
Source organism: uncultured Pelagibacteraceae bacterium (assembly GCA_902581585.1). Lineage (GTDB taxonomy): Bacteria > Pseudomonadota > Alphaproteobacteria > Pelagibacterales > Pelagibacteraceae > Pelagibacter. The sequence continues at coordinate 3,678 of CACHPB010000021.1, read as the reverse complement.
TTGTTGATGGAAATAAATCACCAGATTTAAATAATTATATCACAAAAACTATAATCAAAGGAGATCAAAAAATAAAAGAGATATCTGCAGCATCAATTGTAGCAAAAGTATCAAGAGATAAAATGATACTCAAAATGTCAGAAAGTTTCAAAAAATACAAATGGGATGTAAATGCAGGTTATGGAACCAAAGATCATATTAACGCTATAAGAAAATATGGAATAACCAGGTTTCATCGTAAAACATTCAATCCAATACACAACATATTGAGTCTTAAAAGCAAATAACAACAAGTAGACTCAAAATAATTCAATCACAGGTTGACGCAGACTCTTCTCTGGAGTCTAATTAATAATTAAAAAAATGAGTGTTAAAAATTTAAGAAATAAAATTATTAATGGAGATAGTTTAAAGGAATTAAAAAAAATTCCTGACGAAACATTTGATCTTATATTCGCTGACCCTCCGTATAACCTTCAATTAAAAAAAGAATTAAGTAGACCAGATAGATCTAAAGTAGATGCTGTTGATGATAAATGGGATCAATTTCAAAGTTTTAAAAGCTATGATGAATTTACTTTAAGCTGGCTAAAAGAATGTAAAAGAATTTTAAAAAAAAATGGAACAATTTGGGTTATAGGTAGCTACCACAATATATTTAGAGTAGGTACTGCAATCCAAAATATGGGTTTTTGGATACTAAATGATGTAATTTGGAATAAAAATAATCCAATGCCAAACTTTAGAGGAACGAGGTTTACCAATGCACATGAAACGCTTATTTGGGCCTCAAAGAGTGAAGAGTCCAAATATACTTTTAATTATCAATCATTAAAATGTTTAAATGATGACCTGCAGATGAGATCCACATGGAAACTCCCAATCTGTAATGGAAAAGAAAGATTAAAAAATAATGGAAAAAAAGTTCATTCTACACAAAAACCAGAGTCATTAATGCATAGAATTATATTAGCCTCATCAAATAAAGATGATTTTATATTAGATCCATTTTTAGGATCGGGCACTACAGCTGTTGTTTCAAAAAAATTAGGTAGGAATTATTTTGGAATTGAAAAAGAAAAATATTATTTCGATGCTACAAAGAAAAGATTAGAGAATACAAATATCATAAAAGATGAATATCTAGATACTCTACAAAATAACAGATCTAAACCAAGAATTCCTTTTGGGTCATTAGTTGAAATGGGTCTAATTAAACCTGGAACAGAAATTTATGATCAAAAGAAAAAAGTAAATGCCAAAATTATGGTAGATGGTAGTATAAAATATCAACAATCAGAGGGATCAATCCATAAAGTGGCAGCAAAAATTATTGGTGCAGAAAGCTGTAATGGATGGACATTTTGGCATTATAAATCTGGAAATACTTTAAAGCCAATTGATGATTTGCGACAAAGACTAAGACCTACAAATTAAGATCTATAAATTTTACCCAAATAATTTTCAAGAAATGTTTTATTTTTTGAGAGAAACTTCAAAATGCAATTTCTAATAAAGACACTTACAGGATTTGATAAATGGAATGAGAAATGATTAAATTTTGATTTGTCATTTATGGAGGAAATATTTTCAATTCTTTTTTGATAGTATTCATTTGAACCATTTAAAATACTTTTTAATATATCGTTTGCAGTTTCAATACTCTGGGAAGCCCCTTGAGCAAATGATGGTGAGAAAGTGAACAGAGCATCACCAGATAAAAATATATTTTGTTTATTTAAACTCGGAAATTTGCTGCTTACGTAAACTGGAAAAGACTTTAATTCACTTAAATTTCCAAAGTTTATTTTTGATATTTTTTGCAAACTTGATCTTAGGGACTCTAAAAACTTATCCGATTTGAATAAATCATAATTTCTAAGTTCATCTGGTGATAATTTTTTTTTTATTATAGCTACAAAATTATATTCATTATTTTGGTTTACCGGATAGATCACATAATGAATGTTTGATCCCATATAAATAGAAATATCACTACCATAATCACCCATTAACTTGCCTCGAAGAGCAACATTTAAGTTATATTTTGGATTTGTAATATCATTCAATATCAATGACTTCGTTTTTGAAAATATACCATCAGCAATTATCAAATAATCAAATTCCTCATGTGTATTTTCATCCAAAGTAATTCTGAAGCCATTCGTATTTTTTATTTTGGTTATATTTGAATTAAATTTAATCTGATTTTCAGGAACATTCTTAAATAAAAATTTTAATAATGTTGATCTTTTTAGTGTTGTGTATCGATTTAATGGGTCATTAAATTGTGTAAGGTCTATATCGCAAATTTTTTTAGAGTTATTTGCTTGTATAAAATTCACTTTTGACGGAAAGCTAACTTCAGATGCAGGTAAATTTTTAAATCCTATGCTATTTAATAACTTAATACTATTTACTGATAATTGAATTCCATAACCTTCTTGGAAATTATAATTATCTTTTTTTTCAAATATTTTATACTCAAATTTTTTTTGACTATTCAAGATATTTGCAAAATATAACCCCGATATTCCTCCACCAACAATTGCAATTTTTTTCATTAATTTATCTAATTGTATTAAGTATTTTCTTTGTAAATGAGGGCAAAGTCAAATTACTTAAATCTTTAACATCTACAAAAAAACCATTTGTCTTTTCTGGCAATTTATTTTTCATCGTAATTGCAATCCTCATATCCATATTTGACATTTTAATATTAATCCTTTTTCCAATGTGATTTTTAAATTTCATCTTAGGTATCTCATTCATTGGAAATATATGCATGTCTTTTAAAAAATTAAATTTTCTGTTTTTTAAAAGATAATAATTGTTCTTCTTATTTTGAAAAATATTTGCCTCAAAAAATTTTTGTTTGTTAAATTTATTTATTTTTACAATTTCAAAGTCATTTTTTTTAAAAGATTTACAATTTCTTGAAATTGGACATTGATCGCAATATGGTTTAGTTGGTTTGCAAATTAATGCCCCTATTTCCATGATGGCTTGGGCATAGTCACTAGCTCTATTTGTTTCACCAAAAAAAGATTTTTTTTTATGTAAATTTTCTTTAGAAATTTCTTTTTCTTTTTTTAAATAAAATACTCTTTTCAAAACTCTTTCAACATTTCCATCTAATGGAATTACTTTATTGTTGAATGCAATTGCCATAATTGCTTTTGAAGTATAATCTCCTATCCCAGGTAACGATTTTAAACCTTCCTCATTATTTGGAAGCTTTCCCCTAAATTTATTTAGAATTAGTTTTGCTGATTTTTTGAGATTTCTTGCTCTTGAGTAGTATCCCAATCCCTCCCAACATTTCATCAATTTGACATCACTAACCCTCGATAAACTTTTTAAATCTGGGATTTCCGAGGTAAAATTTTCAAAATATGGAATTACTGTCTTAACTTGAGTTTGTTGTAACATAAATTCACTTACCAAAGTGAAATATTCTTTTTGACTTTTAGAGACTTTTTTTCGCCAAGGAAGATTTCGTTTATTATTGTCGTACCATTTTAAAATTTTATTTGGTATGTTTCGACTTGTCATATGAATTTTAAATATAATACTAAGCAGAGAAATAAATCTGTTCAAGGACTAAGATCTTTTAAAGATACTTTGCCCCAAGAAGCAAAAAGAATATTAAGTAAAAAAGGCCAAATTTATTCAAAT
>CACHPB010000020.1 GCA_902581585.1 uncultured Pelagibacteraceae bacterium | reverse complement strand
TGCACTCTAGATGTTTAGTTTTTTTAGGTACATTTATTGAAAAATGTTTCCAATTTTTTTTTACACAATCTTCAAAGTTATGTGGGAATGTCTTCCAAAAAGACCAAGTTTTATCTTTTTTGTATTCATTTCTCGGTTCAATAATAGCTAATGTTTTATTTTTTAACTTATTATTTGTCTCTAATTCATATGCCAAAGATAATCCTGCGCAACCTCCTCCAATTATTACAAAATCAAAATCTTTCATTTAAATTTATTTCCTCACTAATTAATTCGTGTTCTTTATCTCTAAGGTGATTATGTTTTTTAATCAATGATAGTTTTATTAGGTCAAATATAGATAATATTGTTTGTAATATCTTACCACTTTTAGTAACAAAAATTTTACCTGATTTATTATAATTTTGAATAGTTTGTTTTTTAATAATATTTCTTCCAATTTGTCTATAAACTCTTCTTGCAACTAAAATTGAAAATCTAAGAGTTAAAGGAATATCTTTTATTGATGAAAAGCTACTATCATAAAATAAATCTGCAGTAGCCAATGTTTCTTTTATGGTTTCAAAATTATGCTTTATATAAAACCTTTTATTTTTAGAATCCTCTATCACATCTCTAGAAATATTTGTTAGTTGCATAGCTATACCTAAATCTATAGCCGATTTAAGAGAATTAGAGCTAGTGACATTTAAAATTTTTGCCATCATTAATCCAACAGTTCCTGCTACTCTATATGAATAAATTAATAATTCCTTTTTTGAATTTAATCTTATTTCATTTTGAATATCAGACTCCACACCATCGAATAAGTCTTCTACAATTTTTGTGGAAATATTATATTCATCCATTAATACCCACATATTTTTTATTATTGAATTCTGAAATTCTTTATTGATAAAATTATTTTTGAAGTTTAAAAATCTTCTTAATTTAACATCAATTGCACCTTCATCGTCTGCTATATTGTCTAAGGTTCTACAAAAATCATATAAATTAGAACATTTCAAATAAGTTTCTTTTGGAAGAAAAAAACCAGCCCAGTAAAAAGATTTTGCGTATATTGATAGAAAACTCTTTTTCTCCATTACAAAATTTTGTCTAAGACTTTTGCTGAAGATAGTACTCCTGGTACACCTGCTCCAGGATGGGTGCCTGCTCCAACAAAATACAAACCATTAAAAATCTCTGATTTATTATGAAATCTAAAATAAGCTGATTGAGTAAATTTTGGTTGAATAGAAAAACCTGAGCCGTATTTTGTATTTAACTCTTTCTCAAAATAATCTGGAGTTAAATAAAAATCCTCAACAATATTTTCGCTTAGATTGGGCAGTAAATTTTCTTCCATTTTTTTAATAACCAATTTTTTCATTTTATCTCCCTCAATAGACCAATCTATACCAGATTGGTTATTAGGAACTGGCACCAACACATAAAAACAATCATGATTATCAGGCGCCATAGATTTGTCAGTAGCAGTTGGACGATGTAAATAATAGCTTATGTCATCATTTAATTTTTTATTGTTAAAAATGTCATCCAAGTGTTCCTTGTACTTATCTCCAAATTTGATGGTATGATGTTCAACATCGTCGTAAACTTTTTTAGTTCCAAAGTAATACACAAACAAACCCATTGAGTATTCCATTCTTTTCATTTTCCAATTAAAAATAGAATTACTACTATTTTTGTTTGCTAATTTTGAGTAAACTGCAGGTGGATCAGCATTGCAAATGACATTATCTGCCTCTATTTTGTCTCCATTTCTTAGTTCAACGCCAGTTATTTTATTTTTATTTGATAAGATTTTATTTACTTCGCATCCTTTTAATATTTTTATATGTTCTTCATTCATTAGTTTTTCCATACCATTTATTATTTGACCAGTACCCCCCATTGAATAATGAATCCCCCATTTTTTTTCTAAATATAAAATTAATCCATATATTGATGTTGTTGTAAAAGGATTGCCACCTACCAATAGTGGATGCATACTAAGTAATCTTCTTAATTTTTCATTTTCTATGTAAGATGAAACTAAACCATAAACAGATTTATAACTCTTTAGATTGAACAAAGAGGGTATTTGCTTTAACATAAATGAGGGTTTATTAAAGGGTACATCTGATAATTCAGTAAATCCTTTATCGAAAATTTTTTTTGTAAAATTTACTAAATTTTTATAACCCTCAACATCTTTTTCATTGATCTTTTTAATTTGATCAATCATCTCTTGTTCATTACCTGAGTAGTTGAATTTGAAACCATCTTCAAAAATAAATTGATACCAAGTTTTGAGAGATCTAATTTCTAAATAATCTTTTGAGTTTTTATTAAAAAGCTGGAATAATTCATCAATCAAATAAGGTGCTGTTATAACAGTTGGACCACCGTCAAATGTAAATCCATTTTTTCTAAAAACTCTTGCTCTTCCACCTAAATCTTTATGTTTTTCAATCAGAGTTACATCATGACCCTTAGCCTTTAATCTTAATGCTGCAGCCATACCCCCAAAACCTGATCCAATTACTATCGAATTCATAATACAGATTTTATATTATTTTGAGTAAATGTAACGTAATTAAGTTATGAATTAATTTTTTTTAATTCAGACTTTGCTTCTTCAAGATTTTTTTCAAAAAGATTATCTAATTTGGACCTATCAACTGTTGTAGTCATAATCTTTTTCACAGACTCTAATGCAATTTTAATAGATCTATCTTTGATTTCTTTGATTGCTGACTCTTTCATCTGATTTATTTTAGTTTGAGTTAAATTTTTCTTTATTTCAGAACTTTTATGAAACTTTTCATTCATGCTAATAACAAGCTGCTCGGACTCAGTTTTGGCTTGATCGAGTATTTTTTTAGTTTCACCCTCTACAGAGTTAAGTTTAGCCTGAGCCTCATCTAGGAGTTTCTTTGACTCAATTCTTAACTTTTCACTTTCATCAATTTCCTTTTTTATATCTCCTATCATCTTTGTAAGGAGATTGTTTATATTCTGAGGAATTTTAAAATATACCAACAGTCCAATAAATATAAAAAACGAAATTGCTACCCAAAATGTTGCATCAAATGACATCTTTTCTCTCTTTACTTAATTTTGCTTGATCTTCAACTATTGCGGCAATGCTGCTATTATTTACTTCTTCACCAATTAACTCTTTTATCAATTCTGCTGAGGTTTCGGCTGCTATTTTATTTATCTTATCTCCTGATTTATTTCTAAATTCAGACAGCTCATTTTCAACCGAATTAATTTCTTCATCAAGATTTTTTTCTAATGCAGCTCGTTTTTTATTGATATCGTCTAATATTTTTTCTCTAGCTTCATTAAAGTAATTTTTAGCTTTAATTTTACTATCCAAAATAATCTTTTCATATTCATCAATTTTTTTCTGACTTTCTTCTTTTTGTCTATCTGCAGTTTCAATATTTTCTAGAATTTGCGTTTTTCTTGTTTCTAAGTTGTCGCTAATTTTAGGTAATATAACTTTAGTGAGAACAATAAAAAGTATACCAAATGTGATGATAAGCCAGAATACTTGAGATATCCAAAACTCCGGATTGAGTTGGGGCATACCACCACTTTCAGCAGCAAATACCATATTAAAACATGCAAAGCATGTGGCGAATACTAAAATAATTATTTTTTTTAACATTAACTAAAATGCAAATAAAATAATCAATGCAACTACTAGTCCAAATAATCCTGTAGCTTCAGCTAAAGCAAATCCTAATAATAAATTAGGGAATTGTTTTTGAGCTGCAGATGGATTTCTCATAGCACCAGATAAGTAATTACCAAAGATAATTCCAATACCAACTCCTGCACCTGCTAGCGCAATAGCTGCTAAACCTGCTCCTATCATTTTTGCTGCTTCTAATTCCATTCTTCCTCCTTTTTTTATTAATGGTGTAAATTTAATGCATCATTCAAATAAATGCATGTTAAAATTGCAAATACATATGCTTGAAGAAAAGCAACTAATATCTCCAAACCTGTAAGTGCAACCGAAAAACTTAGTGGAAGCCACCCACCAACAATTCCTAAGCTAATAACAAAACCGCCAAATACCTTCATCATCGTATGACCAGCCATCATATTTGCGAAAAGTCTTACAGATAAGCTAATTGGTCGACTTAAATACGAGATAATCTCAATAACAACTATTAATGGAAGCAATACCATTGGAACTCCACTAGGAACGAATAATTTTAAATATCCTAATCCATGTTTCATAAATCCAATAATTGTAACTCCAATAAAGATAAAAGCTGCTAACACAAAGGTAACTATTATATGACTTGTGACTGTAAACGCATAAGGTATCATTCCGAACATGTTACAAAATAGAACAAACATAAATAGTGAGAAAATAAAAGAAAAGTATGGTTTTGCTTTTGATCCAGCTGTATCACTAATCATTTTGGCCACAAAGGTATAACTGAGTTCTGACAATAGTTGTAATTTGTCAGGTATTAAAGTTTTTTTCTTAGCACCTAAATTAAAAATTATCAAAATAGCTAATGAACTTATAACCATAAATAAACTTGCATTGGTGAAAGAAATATCAACAGAGCCTAATTTTATTTCCGGTCCAATCCTATAAACATTGAATTGGTACATTGGATTTGATGCCATTATATTCTCTTACTTATTCTGCATTTTTTTTGCTGATTTAATTACATTCATGATACCTGCAATTACTCCTACAAAAAAAAATATTAAAATTAACCAGGGCTTAGTACCAAACCAATTGTCTAAAATAAACCCAATAATTGTCCCAACAGCTACCGCAGCAACTAATTCTGTACTCATCTTAAAAGCGTGGCCCATTCCTGACGTCTTAGGCTCTTTATTCTCTAAATATTTAGACTTTGCTCTATTTTTTGCACTTTTAAGGCGAGTTTTGAAATCGTCCTCTACCATTAGCCTAAGCTACCATGCTTTCAGCTTTTTGAAGGTCAACAGCAACTAGTTGACTTATCCCTTTCTCTGGCATTGTAACCCCATATAATCTATCCATTTTTGACATGGTTAATGCGTGGTGGGTTACTATTATGAATCTAGTGGAAGTAATTTTTGTTAACTCGTTTAGAAGATTGCAAAACCTAGTAACGTTTGCATCATCAAGTGGAGCATCAACTTCATCTAATACACAGATTGGTGAAGGATTAGTTAAAAACACAGCGAATATTAGAGATAATGCTGTTAAAGCCTGCTCACCTCCTGAAAGTAGAGTAATAGATTGAAGTCTTTTTCCAGGAGGACTTACAAGCATTTCTAAACCAGCATCTAAGGGATCATCTGAGTCTACTAATTCTAATTTAGCATTACCTCCATTAAATAACTTTGTATAAACTTCATTAAACTTTCTATTTACTCTTTCAAAAGCATCTAAAAGCCTTTCCCGACCTTTTTGGTTCAGTTCTGTGATACTCTCTTTAAGTTTTAATATTGCTGTAACAAGATCCTGTCTATCTTGTTCCATTTTTTTTATTTCAGTTTTATATTTTTCAGTTTCATCGTCAGCTCTTAAATTAACAGAACCAAGCTTTTCTCTTTCTCTTTTTTTTTCATCTAGTAGCTCCTCTTGAGTAACTAAATCTGGAAATTCATCACTTTTTTCAAGATTTGAATAATCAAGTATTTTACTTTCTTCTAAATTTAGCTCTGTCATTACCCTTTCCAAAAGATCATTTCTTCTTTTATTTAAACCCT
>CACHPB010000019.1 GCA_902581585.1 uncultured Pelagibacteraceae bacterium | reverse complement strand
ACGAGGTTGAGACTGATTTGTTCGGTGAACAAACAGTTTTATGTGGGGGATTAGTTGAGTTAATTAAAAATGGTTATGAAACTTTAGTTGAAGCTGGTTATGAACCAGAGATGGCATATTTCGAAACAGTCCATGAAGTAAAACTAATAGTTGATTTAATTTACGAAGGCGGAATTGCGAACATGAATTACTCAATTTCAAATACCGCTGAGTATGGAGAGTATCAGTCAGGTCCAAGAATAATTAAAAAAGAAGAGACTAAACAAAGAATGAAGGAAGTTTTGGCAGAAATTCAGTCTGGTAAATTTACAAAAGAATGGATGGATGAATGTAAAAATGGCCAGAAAAATTTCCTTGCGACAAGAGCAAAGTTAGCGGAACATTCGGTTGAAAAAGTAGGGGCTGAATTAAGAGCTATGATGCCATGGATTTCTAAAAAGAAATTAGTTGATAGCGATAAGAAGTAGATCGATAACTGTTTTTTTGGCATAAATTAGCCAATTTATTTTGCAATCTGGGCGTGAGCATGTATGATGCCTAGGCTTAAATTAATAAAATGACTGATAAAAATAGAGTTTACATTTTCGATACTACTATGCGAGATGGAGAGCAATCTCCAGGTGCATCAATGAGTTTAGAAGAGAAAATTCAAATAGCTAGAGTTTTTGATGAACTTGGAATTGATATTATTGAAGCTGGATTTCCAATAGCATCCCCAGGGGACTTTGAGGCAGTAACCGAGGTAAGTAAAATTTTAAAGAAATCAATACCTGCTGGTTTAGCAAGACATTCAAAAAAAGATATTGATAGATGCTATGAGGCACTAAAGCATGCCCCTAGATTTAGGATTCATACATTTATTTCAACTAGCCCTCTACACATGAAGCATAAGCTTAACAAATCACCTGAAGAAGTTTATGAGGCTATTAAACAAAATGTCACTTATGCAAGAAAATTTACTGATGATGTGGAATGGTCATGTGAAGATGGCACAAGAACAGACATGGACTATATGTGTAAGACAGTTGAACTTGCAATTAAATGCGGTGCTAAAACTATCAATATTCCAGATACAGTTGGATATACAATTCCATCAGAATTTACGAAAATTATTGAAACTTTATTAAACAAAGTACCAAATATTGATAAAGCAATTCTTTCAACACATTGTCATAATGATTTAGGATTAGCAGTTGCAAACTCTTTAGCAGGAGTGCAAGCTGGTGCACGACAAATAGAATGCACAATTAACGGATTAGGAGAAAGAGCAGGTAATGCAGCACTTGAAGAAGTTGTGATGGCTATGAAAACAAGACCTGACTTGATGCCTTTTGAAACAGGAATTGAAACCACACTTTTAAGTAAAGCATCAAAAATTGTATCGAATGCTACAGGATTTCCAGTTCAATATAATAAGGCTATTGTTGGAAAGAATGCTTTTGCTCACGAGGCAGGAATTCATCAAGATGGAATGTTAAAAAATAGACAAACTTATGAAATAATGACACCTGAAAGTGTTGGAGTTCAACAAACATCATTAGTAATGGGAAAACATTCAGGGAGACACGCATTTAAAGATAAATTAACTAGTTTAGGTTATCCTAATCTTACTGATGATATTGTTGATAATGCATTTGCTAAATTTAAGATCTTAGCTGATAAAAAAAAACTTGTTTATGATGAAGATATAATTGCTCTAATAGACGATAGTTTGATTATCGATAATAAAGTAAATGCAATTAATCTTAAATCTTTAAAAGTATTTGCTGGAACTGGAGAACCTCAAAGGGCTGAAATGACATTAGATGTTTTTGGTGAAATTAAGCAAGCATTCGAGACTGGTGATGGACCAGTAGATGCAATTTTCAAATGTATTAAGAAACTATACCCTCATGAAGTTAATTTACAACTTTACCAGGTTCATGCTGTTACAGAAGGAACAGATGCTCAAGCTACAGTAAGTGTTAAAATAGAAGAAAATGGAAAAACTACTGTTGGACAAGCTGCAGACACAGACACCTTAGTTGCCTCTGCTAATGCCTATATAAATGCTTTGAATAAAATGATTATAAAAAGAGATAAAACTGCACCTGGACAAAATTTAGAAAATCAAAATTATGAAAATCAAAAAATGAAAGGTATATAAAAATGGCAATGTTTGGCAATTTAAAAAAATTATGGAGTCAAGATATGGCTATAGATCTTGGCACAGCAAATACATTAGTGGTATTAAAGGGTAAAGGAGTTGTTTTAAATGAGCCATCGGTAGTTGCGGTAGTTGAAAATAAGGGAAAAAAATCAGTTTTAGCAGTTGGCGATGAGGCAAAAACTATGCTTGGAAGAACTCCAGGAAATATTCAAGCAATCAGACCATTAAGAGATGGAGTTATTGCAGACTTTGTTGTTACTGAAGAAATGATTAAACATTTTATTAAAAAAGTTCATAAAAAAACATTAGCCAATCCAAGAATTTTAATTTGTGTTCCAACAGGCTCAACGCCAGTTGAAAGAAAAGCTATTCAAGATAGTGCTCTTGCAGCAGGTGCACGTAAAGTCAACCTAATCGAAGAACCAATTGCGGCAGCAGTAGGAGCTGGTCTTCCAATATCAGAAGCAACAGGCTCAATGGTTGTTGATATTGGTGGGGGCACAACAGAAATCGCAGTTTTATCTTTAGGAGGAGTTGTATATTCAGAGTCTTTGAGAGTTGCAGGAGACGCAATGGATAACTCTTTAAAAGAATATATGAGAGAAGAATACAATTTAATGATTGGAGATAGTACAGCAGAAAAAATTAAAAAAGATATTGGTACTGCAATACCAACAAATAATAATACGTATGCAGTTAAAGGAAGAGATTTAAGATCTGGAACACCTAAGGAAGTGAATATTTCAGAGGAAGATACTGCTGAAGCATTAAACCCAATTTTAAAAGATATAGTATCTGCTATAAAAAAAGCTTTAGAAAATACTCCACCAGAACTATCTGCAGATTTAGTAGATATGGGCCTAACTTTGACAGGTGGCGGGTCTCTTTTAAACAATATTGATAAAAGATTTTCTAAGGAAACGGGTTTACCCGTTAATGTTGCTGATGATCCTTTATCTTGCGTTGCAATTGGAACTGGCAAAGCGTTAGACCAAGAGGAAACTTTTTCATCAGTCTTATCTGAGTATTAATTAAAATGTCTAGAGAAATGGGCAGAGATGATTTTGTTATATCTGCTCGTTCAGTCTTTTTAAATAAAGGGAATAGGCAAAAATTTTCTTTATTAACCCTTATTATAATATCAATTGTTATTCTTTCTTTAGAGTACTTCAAATCTGGACCTGTAAATCAGATAAGGATGTTTACTAAAGATATTATTATAAAATCTTCTTATGCCGCTTCAGTTCCTTTCAAATCAATTTCAAACACGTATTCCACAGTAGTCGATCATTTCAAAATGTATGAAGAATATGAAAAGTTAAAAAAAGCAGAAAGAAAAAAACAAAACTTAATGTTAGAAAATAATTTTTTTAAAGAAGAAAATCAAAGATTAAAAAAACTAATAAATGAAAAAAATCTTTATAATGATGAATTCTATATAACTAAAGTTTTATTAGACCAGAAGAGTCCATATTTAAGATCTTTGCTTATAAATAAAGGTTTTAAACATGGAATAAAATTAGGTGCTGCAGTAAGAAGCGGTTCTTACTTTATAGGGAAGATAGTAGACTCAAACTATCTTACCTCAAGAATATTACTCATAAGTGATTTAAATAGTAAAATTCCTGTTATAATTGAGCCTGGTTCTATAAGTGCAATTTTATCAGGCACTGGAGATCATGAATTAGGCCAAATTGAATATTTGCCTGAAAATATTAATATTGAAGAAGGCGGGATAGTTTATACGTCTGGATCAGATGGAGTGATTTCATCAGGCATACCTATTGGAAAAATTATTTTGGAAAACAATATGATTAAAGTAGATTACTTTACGGATTTTACCCAAATTAATTTTGTGAAGGTTTATTACAAAAAGTGAGCATTATAAACAAAACTTATTCAAAGTTTCTATCAATTTTTCCAGTCGTAATTTTATTCATATCTGTACTTTCAAATTCAAAATATAATTTTATTTATGATGAAAATTATTTAAGTTTTTACATAAGTTATGTAATAATTTTTTTTTGGAGCTTAAAAAGGCCCGAATATTTTGGATATGGATTTATTTTTTTTGCAGGTATACTTAATGATGTAATTCAAAATAATCCTTTAGGAATTTCCTCAGTTGAATATTTATTAATTTGCGTGTTAACAGCTTTTGTTAGAAGAAGGATAATATTGCAAAATTTAATGTATGATTGGGTATTTTTTCTAATTTCAATTTTAATTGTAGGATCAATAAACTATATTATATTAGTATATATATTCAATATTCCAATTGTATATAACAGTTTGCTATTAGGATTGTTTGCGACCTTTTTAATATATCCTATATTTGCTAAAATACTAAGTTGGATTGATAATATTGTTCAAGTAAGTATTAATGATAAAAAGAACCAGTAATTTAGATAAAAATAAAACTATTAATAGAAGACTTTTTATTCTTGGGTCAGCCAAAGTTGGTCTATTAGGATTAATAACTTCAAGATTATACAACCTTCAGATATCTGAAAAAAAAAAATATGAAACTTTATCTGATAATAATAGGTTTAGAGAATGGAAGACACCACCAAAACGTGGTTTAATTACAGACTTTTATAATAATATAATTGCAGACAATAAAAGAGTTTATCAAGTGTATTTGTCTTTAGATGAAACAAAAGATTTTAATAGTTCTATATTTAAATTAAAAAATATAATTGGTTTGACTGATGATGAATTAAGTAAAATTTATAAAAAAAAACAAAAAATTAAACCTTGGGATACCATATTGGTATCTGAAAATTTATCTTGGGAAAAATTTTCAAAATTAAATCTATATCTACACGAAATCGAAGGAGCTAAACCAGTTTTATCTACTTCTAGATATTACCCTTATTCAAATGATTTAGTTCATATAATTGGGTACGTGGGAGAAGCGAGCGTAAATGATATCACGAAGAATAAAAAAATTGAGGAAAATTTTGTTCCTGGCTTAAAAATTGGAAAAATTGGGATTGAAAATTCAACCGATCAAATATTAATTGGAAATTATGGTATAAAAAGATATGAAGTAAATTCTTCAGGAAAAAAGATTAGGGAAATCAGTTACAAAAAAGAAACACAAGGAGAAAACCTTAGAACAACTATTGATATAGAGGTTCAAAGACTTGCACAAAAACTTCTTGATAATAAAGCAGGCTCAATTTGTGCTATGGATATTTACAGTGGTGAAATAATTGCACTTGCATCATCACCAACTTATGATCCAAATAAATTTACATATGGCATAAACAAAAAAGATTGGAATGAAATTAAAAACAACAAACTGAGACCTTTAGTTAATAAATCAATATCTGGCTTATACTCCCCGGGATCTACTATAAAACCATTGGTAGCTCTAGCAGCTTTAGAATACGGCATTATAAATCCAAAACTAAAAATTAAATGTAAAGGACATGATCATCCTTACGAATTATATGGACAAAAATATCATTGTTGGAAAAAAGATGGCCATGGAATAATGAGTTTAAGAAATGCAATCAAGCAATCATGTGATATTTATTTTTACGAAGTAGCAAGATTGCTTGGAGTTGATAAATTATCAATTATTGCAAAAAGATATGGACTTGGCTCAAAAGTATTAGAAAATATATTTCCAGAAGAAAAAAAAGGACTTGTCCCATCGACAAAATGGAAAAAACAAGCTCTTGAGCAATCTTGGTATCTTGGAGAGACTGTAATAACAGGAATTGGCCAAGGTTATATACAAACAACACCTCTGCAGCTTTGTTTGATGACTGCACAATTAGCAA
>CACHPB010000018.1 GCA_902581585.1 uncultured Pelagibacteraceae bacterium | reverse complement strand
AATTCTATAAGAATGTTAATTTACGATGATTTTACATCATCTAGAGTACCTTTTTTTAACGAAAAAGCAGTTTGTGAACTTGGTAAAAACTTAGATAAATCAAAAAAACTTCATAAATCAGGCAAGATATATGCTTTAAAAGTCTTAAAAAGATTTTCAGAAATTCTTAATGTTTCAAAAATTAATAACCTTAAAATTATTGCAACAGCTGTATTAAGAGAAGCTACAGACGCAAAGCCCTTTATTGAAGAAGTAGAATACTTATTTAAAAAAAATATAAATATTTTAACTGGTGAAGAAGAGGCCGAATCATCAGCTGAAGGCGTTAAAATTGGATTTGAGAATGTGGATGGACTTGTTGCTGATTTAGGTGGTGGAAGTTTAGAGCTTGCTAGAGTTGAAAACAATGTTGTAACAAATAAAACATCACTTCCGGTTGGTGTTTTAAGGTTAATTAACAATCCTATTGTTAAAAAAAGAAATTTACCTAAATATCTCAAAAATCTCTTAAGAGATGAAAAATGGTTATCTAAAAAAAAATTTAATAATTTATATTTGGTGGGAGGTACGTGGAGAGCTTTGTTTAAATTACACTTATTTCAAAATGAATATCCAGTCCATATTATTCATCAATACTCAATTGAAAATGAAAAACTCACAAAATTTTTAGAAAAAATTTCTTCATTTAATAAATCTAAATTGAAATCAGTTGAATACATATCAAAGTCTAGAACACCTTATCTTCCTTATAGCTCAATAATTCTAGAAGAAATTATGAACATAGCAAATCCAAAAAATGTTATTTGCTCAATTAGCGGTATTAGAGAAGGATCTCTTGCCAAAGATTTATTTAAAAACTCAGATAGTAATTTTGTTTTTAATAAATCATTAGAGCATATTTCAAAAAAAAGAGGCGATTTAGGATCTACATATAAGAAATATTTTGATTTTATAAAACCTATATTTGAGGGAAATGAGCATTTTAATCAAAAATTGCTTCATCTATCTTGTGTACTAAGTCATATGGATTGGGGTTTGGGAGCATTCCAAAAAGCAGAGTTGGTTTTTCAAGAAACATTAAATACGCCTTTATTAAAACTTTCACATAAAGAAAGAATACAATTGGCACTTTCTTGTTACTGGAGATATTGTAGTATAAAATACAACCCAAAGATAGAATACTTAACGTTTTTAAATAACAACGAGATATATTCTTGCAAACAAGTTGGTGCAGCCTTAAGATTTGCTAATTCTCTTACATCAATATCTACAATTTTTTTAGAAGAGTTTAAACTTTATAAAAGAGGTAATTCAGTATTTTTAAAAATTCCATCCCAGCACCAGGAAATTATTTCAAAACAAGTGACTAAAAAATTCAAAGCCTTATCAAGGGAATTATTTCTAGAACCTAGGGTAATTTATTCAAATTAATTTAATATTATTTTAATTTAACTTTAATTATATAATTAAAAAATATAATGAAAAATAATAAAATAGAAGCAATTGTTTTTGATTTAGCAGGCACCCTAATAGATTTTGGTAGTTTGGCACCATCAAAAGTTCTAATTCATATTTTTAATAAGATTGGAATACCAATTAGTAGAAAAGAAGCTATTGGTCCTATGGGTATTGAAAAAAGAGCACATATAAGTCAATTAATTAATACAAAAAAAATAAATCTTCAGTGGAAAAAAAAATATAAAAAAAAACCTAGTAAAAATGATATCGATAAATTATTTAAACTTTTTAATCCATTATTAAAAAACATTCTAAATTTATTTCAGGCAGCAAAATAACCATAGAATTTATAAAAAAAAAAAAAATTAAAATAGCTACAAATACTGGATATTCTGATGATATTTTAAAAACTATATTGCCAGAATTAAAAAAACAAGGATTTACTCCAGATATTTCTTATAGTTCATCGCATACAAGAATTGGAAGACCCTCAGCTGAAATAATATATAAAATTTTTTCTGAATTAAATATTACTAAGGGATCAAATTGTATAAAAGTTGATGACACTATTCCTGGATTGTTAGAGGGAGTAAATGCTGGGATGTGGGTAGTGGGTGTTATTTTTTCAGGTAATGAATTTGGTAAAACAGAAGTCGAATTTAATAAACTTTCTTCTAAAGATAAAACTAAATTTAGAAAAAAGATCAAGAAAAAATTTGAGAAAGTAGGTGCTCACTATGTAATAGATACAATTAAAGATTTACCTAAAATTATCAAAATAATTCAAACTAGAATTAAATAAAATTACTTAGTGAAAAGCATTTTCTAAGACAGTGGAAATTACAAAAGCTTCTTTTTGTGCGTCCATGGACCTTTTTTTGTTTTAGGTAAAAATTTTTCAAGATCAATAAGGACTTTTTCAGACAATTTTCTGTAGGTGGTAAGTTTTCCTCCATAAATATTCAATAAAGGTAATTTTTTTATAATTTTTAAATCAAAAACATAATCTCTTGTGACTTTTGAGGCTGTTTTAAAATCTTCAATTAGAGGTCTTATCCCAGAATATGTATCTACGATGTCTTTTGATGTTATTTGTTTTTTTAAGTAATTATTTACTGAACTAATTAAATATCTAATTTCTTTTTTTGATATTCCTTTATTTTCAGGTGATTTCACCTCTTCTTCAGTAGTTCCAATTAAAGAAAACTTCCCTTTATAAGGTATTACAAATATTATTCTTTTATCAGTATTTTGAAATGTGAACGCAACATTTTCTTTGTACAATTTTTTTGTAATAATATGACTTCCTTTAACCAATCTAATTTTTTTCTTAGATTTAATTTTTATATTTTTATTTAAGGTTTCATTTATCCATGGTCCAGATGCATTAATCAAAATTTTTGACTTTACTTTTTCACCATTTTCAAGAGTAATAATCCATTCATTGCCAATAATTTCAGCTTTTTTAACTTTGTTGTATTCTAGTATTTTAGCGTTATTTCTTTTTGCATCTTTGGTATTTAATTTCGTTAATTTTTTATCGTCAATTTGTATGTCAAAATATTGGAAACCAGTTTTGTATTTTTCTTTAAGAATATTTGAAAATTTTTTTCTAAGATCAAATGTTTTTGATTTTGGTATATTACTTTTACCACCTAAATTATCGTACAAAAATAAACCAATTTTAATTAACCAGGCTGGTCGAATTTTATCTGCATAAGGAATTATAAAAGGAATAGGTTTTGAAATATGTTTAGCAATTTTATAAACAATTTCTCTTTCTCTCAAAGACTCTCTAACTAATTTGAATTCATAATTTTCTAAATAACGTAGACCACCATGTATTAATTTCGTTGACCAGGATGAAGTTGCTCCACCAATCTCACCTTTGTCAGCTAAACAAACTGATAAGCCTCTACCTGCAGCATCCCTTGCAATACCTGCACCGTTTATACCGCCACCTATTATGAATAAATCGAATATTTTAGACATTTAAATTATGATTTGTTTTAAAATATACAACCTCTTTTAGAAATATTATATATTTTTACATTTAAGTAATCAAAATTTAACGATACTTTAACATAAATAATTTATCATTAAAAAATCATAAATTAACAAAAGAGGTAAAATGAAAAAAATATTGAGTGTTTTAACAATTCTATTTACTTTCTCTTTTACATCACACAGTTATTCAAAAACAGAAATTCATTGGTGGTATGGAAATAGTGGATTTCTTGGTGATGTAATTATTGAAATTGCAAATAGATTTAATGCTTCACAAGATGAATACACCGTCATTCCTACAGGTAAAGGAAGTTATGAAGATAACATGGCGGCAACTATAGCTGCATTTAGAGCGGGAGACCAACCACATTATTCACAGGTTTACGATGCTGGTGCTGCAATTATGGTAGCCCAAGTTAAAAATGGCGTTGTTATTGGTTTTGAAGATATGGCTGAGAAATATGGAATTAAAGTAGATGCAGATAATTATATTCCTGGCATTAAAAACTTCTATGCTGACTCTGACGGAAAAATGATAGGTGTTCCTTTTAATAGTTCAACTTGCTTAATGTATGCAAATATGGACATATTGAAAGAAGTAGGAATAGAATCAGTTCCAAAAACTTATGAAGAATTTGAGGCTATGGCTCCAAAAATTAAAGCTGCTGGATATATTCCTTTAGTTCAAAGTCACTTTCCATGGATCTGGACAGAAAATTTCTTTTCAAGACATAATCTACTTATGACAGATGGAAACAATGGTTACGATGCTGTTCCGACAAAAACTTTATTTGCTGAAACAGATGCATTTGTTTATCATTGGAAAAAAGTAAAAGAATGGTACGAAAAAGGTCTCTACGGTTATAAAGGAAGAGCATGGGGAGATAATCAAGCACCATTTATAGCAGGTGAGGCTGCTTTTTGGTTTGGATCTGCTGCATCATTTGGTGGAATGAAAGGTGTTGTTCCAAATTTTACAGTTAATCATATTCCTTATTGGGATTCAGTAACTGGTGGCAAAGAGTATCCAACATTTATTGGTGGCGCAGCAAACTGGATCTTAAATGGTCATACAGAAGAAGAGTATAAAGGACTTGCTAAATTCATAGAATTTATGGGTTCTCCTGAAATGGATTTATACTATCACAACATGACAGGTTATTCTGCTGTAACTAAAGGTGGTATAGAATTAGCTGAAACTATAAACTTTTATAGAGCTTCTCCATATCACAAAGCTGTTGGTGAACAATTAAGCTTAGAAGGTTCAACTATTCCTGGTGGATATAGAGCTGGTAACTGGCCTCAAATTCGTGAAGTAATTTACGAAAATGTTGAGCCAATGTTAAATGGCAAAATATCAATCGAAAAAGGATTAAAGAACATGGATAAGGGTGCAGCTAAATTGTTAAAACAATTTGCTAAGACTCTTTAAAAAATAATATAAATTAGGAGGGTATTAATATACCCTCCTATTTATTTTATGAAAAAAGTTCAGTTTAAATCAAACTATTCACAGTATTTTTTTTTAGCACCACAGCTAGGTATTTTATTAATATTTTTATATTGGCCAATAATACAAACTTTTAGAGATGCATTTACCATGCAAGATGCATTTGGATTTGGAAGACAATTTGTATGGTTTGATAATTTTTTATTTATTTTTGATGACCCGGCTTATTTAATAGCTTTTAAGTTTACTATTATTTATAGCTTTGTGATTACACTTGTTACAGGAGCCATTGGATTGTTACTTGCTGTACAAGCCAATAATGTAATGCATGGAAAAAGTGCCTACAAAACTCTTTTGATTTGGCCTTATGCTATTGCGCCAGCGGTGGTGGGTGTTATGGCAAATTATTTTTTTAGTGAAAGATTTGGATTATTGTATCATCTATTTAACGATTTATGGGGTTTTAATTGGTATGAAAGTGTTTTTGATTCTTATATCTACTTAATAATAGCAGGATCATGGAAACAAATAAGTGCTAATTTTATTTTCTTCTTAGCCGGTCTTCAAGCAATACAAAAATCTGTTATTGAAGCATCCATAATTGATTGTAAAAGTAGTTTAAGAAGATTTTGGACAATCACTTTCCCTCTATTGATGCCCACAACTTTCTTTTTAATCATTATCAATATAACTTATGCTTTTTTTGATACTTTTGGAATAATTGACACTACAACAATTGGTGCACCCTCAGGTGAAACAAGAACTCTTGTTTATAAAGCATATATGGACGGATTTAGGGGGTTAGACTTAGGAAGTGCTGGTGCTCAATCAATTATGATGATGTTGATTGTTTTAGTTATTACAATTTTTCAATTTAGATACATAGAAGGGAAAATACATTACAATTAAAATGATTAGATATTTTTCATCAAACTTTTCTCATTTAATTCTTTTGATAGGCATTTTTATTATGATAATTCCTGTTTGGTTAATTTTTGCAAGCTCAACTCATACAGCTTCGATAATTAATACCCAAGGTCTTCAATTTTTTTTAGGAGATAAGTTTTTAGAGAATTATACAAAAGTTTTATTATATGAAGGTGGTTTTTTTAAAGAAATTACTGCATTAAAGATGTTTTTAAATAGTTTTTTAATGGCAACTGGAGTTGCGTTCTTATCAGTTATTTCATCTCTTATGACTGCATATGTCTTAGTTTATTTTAGAGTGAAATATGCAACATTATTATTTTGGATAATTTTTATTACTATACTAGTCCCTCTGGAGTTAAGAATTTTTCCTACCTATTCTGTTATGTCTACACTTAACTTAGTAAACTCATAT
>CACHPB010000017.1 GCA_902581585.1 uncultured Pelagibacteraceae bacterium | reverse complement strand
TTAAAGTATTTAAAAAATTACAAAACTAAAAATGGTTAAAAAATATTTTGGAACTGACGGAATAAGAGGAAGGGTTAATGGCTCTAAAATAAATGGTGATATGTTTTTTAAATTTGGACTTGCAGCAGGAACCTATTTTAAAAATTTAAAAAAAAGTAAACAGACTGCGATTATTGCAAAGGATACTAGGTTATCAGGCTATATGCTTGAACCTGCGTTGGTTTCTGGCCTAGCATCAGCTGGCATGCATATTTACACATTGGGACCACTCCCAACTAATGGTTTAGCAATGTTAACAAAAAAAATGAGAGCAAATATGGGAATAATGATTACTGCATCTCACAATCCATATCATGATAATGGCTTAAAGTTGTTTGGGCCAGATGGGCTAAAATTATCTGACAAAATAGAAAAAAAAATTGAGAAGTTAATTGATTCAAAGATTGCTAAAAACTTTTCAAAACCAATAGAATTAGGTAGAGTTAAAAGATTAGAAGACGCTAATGAAAATTACATAAAAATTTTAAAACAAAATTTTCCATCTTCATTTAGCTTAAAGGGTATTAAAATCGTTTTAGACTGTGCAAATGGTGCAGGTTATAAAGCTGGTCCTGAGTTATTTAAATCATTAGGTGCAAAAGTTTTTAAAACTGGTACCTCCCCAAATGGATTAAACATTAATTTAAAATCTGGATCTACCTATCCAAAAAGAATTTGCCAAATGACAATAAAAAGAAAGGCACATATAGGTATTGCACTAGATGGTGATGCAGATAGAATTATTATTTGTGATGAAAAAGGTAAAATTATCGATGGAGATAAAATTCTTGCAATGTTGGGAGAGAGATGGAAAAGAAAAAAAATTTTAAAAGGTGGAGTAGTTGGTACACTAATGTCAAATTATGGTTTGGAGGAATTTTTTAAAATAAATAGAATTAAATTTTTTAGATCAGATGTAGGAGACAGATACGTCAAAGAAAAAATGAAAAAAAATAATTTTAATTTAGGAGGAGAACAATCAGGCCACATAATTCTTGGAAAGTTCGCAACAACCGGAGATGGTTTATTGGTTGCATTAGAGGTCCTTTTTTCACTAAGAAAAAGAAAAAAAGCTAGTGAGCTTTTCGATAAATTTAATCCAACCCCTCAGTTATTAGAAAATGTGGAAGTAAAAGATAAATCCATTATTAATAGTCCAAAATGTAAAAAGGCAATTAACAAAGCAAATAAAATAATTAAAAATAAAGGTAGAATATTAGTAAGAAAATCAGGCACCGAACCAAAAATAAGAATAATGAGCGAGTCAGAAAATTCAAGTTTAAATAAATTATGTATTAATATAATAAAAAAATCTATTCAATAAATTGAAAATAAATTCTAAAATTTTGATTATAGCAGGATCAGACTCCTCTGGCGGAGCTGGAATTCAAGCAGATATTAAATCTGTAACTTCACTTGGTTCTTATGCAATGACAGCGATAACCGCGGTTACAGCGCAAAATACTAAAGGTGTAAAATCTATAATACCAATACCAATTAGGGAAATTTCAAATCAGATTGAATTCACATCAAAAGATATTAAACCAGACTCTGTGAAGATTGGAATGTTACATTCTATGCAAGTTATTAATTCAGTATTAAGATTAATAAAAAAATTAAAATTGAAAAAGGTAATATTAGACCCCGTTATGGTAGCTAAAGGTGGTACCAAGCTTATTGATGATAGAGCAGTTTTAGTTATGAAAAAAAAACTTATTAAAAAAGTAGATTTAATCACACCAAACATTCCTGAGGCAGAAATACTAACTGGAATGAAGATTAAATCTTTGTTTGACATGAAAGTTGCAGCTCAAACATTGTTAGATTTAGGTGCCAAAAATGTTTTGATTAAAGGGGGTCATTTGGAGTCCAAAATTTTAAAAGATATTTTTTTAAATAATAAAGAAATTGAAATATTCACTAATAAAAAAATCAAAACAAAAAATACTCATGGAACTGGATGTACATTATCAAGTGCAATAGCAACTTATTACGGATGTGGAAAAACATTAAAGAAATCTTGTGAGTTGGGTATTAGATATGTAAAAAATGCTATTAAGACAAGACCAAATTTTGGAAAGGGAAATGGACCAATTAACCATTTAAACAGTTTTACAATAGAAAAGAAATTTAGATGAAAAATGTAGTTGTTGTAGGTTCACAGTGGGGAGACGAAGGGAAAGGTAAGATAGTTGATTGGTTATCCAGTGAAGCTGATGTGGTTGTTAGATTTCAGGGAGGTCACAATGCGGGTCACACCTTAGTCATAGATGGTGTTACTTATAAGTTAAGATTATTACCGTCCGGGATTGTAAGAAAAAACAAAATTTCTATCATAGGAAATGGAGTCGTAGTTGATCCATGGGCTTTGCTTGATGAAATTGAAGAAGCTAATTCTAAAGGTGTGCAGATAAATAAAAGTAATTTTATATTGTCTGAGGCTGCTACATTAATTTTACCATTTCATAGAGAGATGGATGAGATCAGAGAAGACTCTGCTGGCAGTTCTAAAATTGGAACTACAAGAAGAGGGATTGGTCCAGCTTATGAAGATAAAGTAGGAAGAAGATCTATAAGGGTAATGGATCTTGCATCAAAAAAAAATCTAGAAAGTAGACTCAGCGTGGTTCTTGGACATCATAATGCAATACGCATGGGACTAGGTAAGCCTATATACGAAAAAAGTAAATTATTAGAAGACTTATTAAAAATAGCACCAAATATTCTTCAATATTCCGCACCTGTTTGGAGAAAAATAGATCAATTCAAATCAGAAAATAAAAAAATTTTATTTGAGGGTGCTCAAGGAATATTACTTGATGTTGATCACGGAACTTATCCATATGTAACTTCATCAAATACAGTTGCAGCTTCTGCAGCAACAGGATCAGGATGTGGTCCCAATTCTATAAATTTTGTTTTAGGAATAACAAAGGCATATACAACAAGAGTTGGTGAGGGGCCATTCCCTACAGAACTAACAGATGATATTGGTAATCATTTAGGAGAAAAGGGACATGAATTTGGAACAGTAACCAGTAGAAAAAGAAGATGTGGTTGGTTTGATGGTGTTTTAGTAAGACAAACAATAAAGATATCAGGCATTGATGGAATAGCTTTAACTAAACTAGATGTTTTGGATGAGCTTGATAAAATAAATCTTTGTGTAGCTTACGAGCTTAACGGAAAAAGAATAGATTATTTTCCTGCGGCTGTAGAGGATCAAATTAATGTTAAACCAGTTTATAAACAGTTTGAAGGATGGAAATCTAAAACACAGGGAATTAAAAAATTTGAAAATTTACCGATAAATGCAAAAATTTATATAAAAGCTATCGAGAATTTTATTGAGACAAAAGTATCCAGTATTTCAACAAGTCCGGAAAGAGAGGACACTATTCTCCTAATAGATCCATTTAATTAGCAGGTAATAGATTTTTTGATTTAGCAGAATTCAGCATATGCTTTTGTAGTTTTTCGAAAGCTTTATTCTCTATTTGTCTAACTCTTTCTCTACTTATTTTATATTTTTTGCTTAGATCGTCTAAAGTTTTTGGTTCATCAGTTAACCTTCTTGAGTAAAGTATCTTCTTTTCTCTATCATTTAATATCTTAATTGAATTTTGAAGTAGGTCTTTTCTCTGCTCCATTTCATCACTTTGAGCAATCTTTAATTCATGATCCATTTCATTATCGACCACCCAGTCTTGCCATTCATCACCATCTTCGCCAATTGGAGCATTTAGAGATTGTTCTTTTCCAGAAAGTCTTCTGTTCATAGAAACAACTTCATCTTCGCTAACCGACAGTCTTTCCGCAATATCCTTTACATGCTCTTTTCTAAGGTCACCTTCAGACCGAGGTGCTATTTGATTTTTAATTTTTTTTAAATTGAAAAACAGTTTTTTTTGGGCTGTTGTAGTTCCAATTTTGACCAAACTCCATGATCTTAATATGTATTCTTGTATTGATGCTTTAATCCACCACATTGCGTATGTCGCAAGTCTAAAACCTTTTTCTGGCTCGAATTTTTTTACAGCTTGCATTAATCCTACATTCCCCTCTGAAATCATTTCATTAAGTGGAAGACCATAACCTTTATATCCCATTGCTATTTTTGCAACCAATCTAAGATGGCTTGTAACAAGCTTTTCAGCTGATTTTATATTTCCAGTTGATTGCCAATTTTTAGCCAACATGTACTCTTCCTCAGCAGCAAGCATTGGAAATTTTTTAATTTGAGCAAGATAGGCAGCTAATCCACCCTCGTTAGAAAGTGCTGGCAAGTTATAACTATTATTATCCATAAGAAGTACTTATTTAATAAATAAATAAATTTTTACAATGCTTTTATTACTTGGTTTTTCTTAGTTTTTTTAAAATTTTTTCTAAATCATCAGGTAATTTTGATGAAAATTCTAGCCATTGGTTATTCCTTGGATGAATAAACCCAAGTGTTTTAGCGTGTAAAAATTGTCTATTAAGATCATTTAGGTACTTTTCTAGTTCAGTATTTATATTAGTAATCTTTTTAAATTTTTTTTTATATTTTTTATCACCTAGAATATTATTACCTTTGCTAGCCAAGTGAACTCTTATCTGATGAGTTCTACCAGTTTCTAATTTACATTCTATAAGACTTAATGTTGGAACATTATCATTTTCAAATATCTCCAAAGTTTTATAATTTGTTATAGCTCTTTTACCTTTCTTTAATGAGACCTCCATCATTTGTCTGTTTCTTGAGCTTCTTGTGATAAAAGTTTCAATTTTTCCAGATCGTGGTCTTATTTTACCCCACACCAAGGCTTGATAAACTCTTGATATAGTATGCTTAGAAAATTGATTAGATAAATTTTCGTGGGATAAATTGTTTTTAGCAATTACAATTAAACCAGATGTATCTTTATCTATCCTATGAACAATACCTGGTCTTAATTCATTCCCAATACTCGAAAGATTATTACCATTATAATTAATTAACGCATTAACAATTGTATTATTATAATTCCCAGGCCCAGGATGCATTGAAATTCCATCAGATTTGTTTATCACAATTAAATCTTCGTCCTCATGAATTATTTCAAGAGGATATTTAAATGGTGCAAGAGATTCTTTTTTTGGTTCTACAATTTCAAAAAATATTTCATCATTTATTTTTACTTTTCTGGACGGGTCGATAACAACAATATTGTTTATTTTTAAGTTATTTTGTAAAATTAAACCTTTTACTCTCGATCTACTTAATTTATTACTCTGATTTGATAATAAAACATCTATTCTTAAATTATTTTCTTTATTTTTAACTTTTATATTTATATTACTTTTCATATTATTATAATTATACAATATGCGCTTGTAGCTCAACTGGATAGAGCGCCAGATTTCGGCTCTGGAGGTTCAGGGTTCGACTCCTTGCGGGCGCACCATTACTCTCCCATATTAATTAATGTACCCTTATTTTTTGCAGCATTAAATGAATAATAAAATAAAATAATTGAAAGTGTGAAATATAAAGCATTCCAAATGAAAGCATTATAAATATTTTCAATGTCCACAGTTTGATTAATCAAGATATTTCTAGCTTCCTCAAATATATATACTAAAGGTAAAACATAAGCTATTTTTTGAAATACTTCTGGAAGAGTTTCTATAGGGTAATAAATACATCCAAATGGTGCAAGTAAAAACATTGTCGACCATGCTATATTCTCAAATGATGGGCCAAATCTAAGTAATCCTGAAGAAACTAAAATTCCTAGCGTAATCCCAAAAATATAAAGACTCAGAAATAGAAAAAACAAAAATATTCCTAACTCTAAGATTGAAATTCCAAATAATGGGGAAGTTAGTAAGATTGCTGGAACTAGACCAATTAAAGACCTTATTAAGGCTGTTATAACAAGTGAAGTTAAAATTTCACCAATTTTCATAGGTGCTATAAAAAGATTGGTAAAATTTCTACTCCAAATCTCCTCTAAAAAAAGCATATTAAAACCAATACTTGTTCTGAACAAAAAATCGTAGAGTATTGCACAAGTCAAAATCACACCAACTGCATTGTTATAATATGTTGTGTGTGTAGCAAAAAAATTTGAGATAAATCCCCAAAGAGTAATTTGAATAGTCGGCCAGTATACTAAATCTAAGATTCTAGGAAACGATCTTGTTATAAGATAAAAATGTCTTAAAAATAGACCGTAAATTCTAGTTAAACTCATTTTTGCTCCTTGAAAGTTTTAAGAAAACTTCTTCTAGATTTGTTCTTCCGTGCTTAGCAACCAAATCATCAGGCGTACCTTGGTCTATAATCTCTCCATTTTTCATCATTAGCACTGATTTGCACAATCGTGTTACTTCACTCATATTATGAGAAGCTAAAAGTACTGAGATTTTTTTTTCTTTTTTATATTCCTCTAAAAAAGTTCTAACAAAATCACCCACTTCTGGGTCTAAAGATGCTGTTGGCTCATCAAGCAAAAGTACCCTTGGTTCATTAATTAATGCTTTTGCTAAACTTACTCTATTTTTTTGACCAGAGGATAATTCACCAGTAATACTATCCAATAATTCTTCTATTCTCAATTTTTCTGAAAGATATTCAATCCTCTCCTCAATATTTTGGACTTTATAAAGTTTAGCATAAACATTTAGATTTTGCTTTACAGTAAGCTTTTTTGGCAATTCTACATAGGGGGATATAAAATTAATCATTTCGAGTATTTCAATTCTATGATTTTCAAGTTTAAGATTATCAATAAATATTTGCCCACTTGTAGGTTTAAGCAAACCAAGTAACATTCCAATAGTTGTAGTTTTGCCTGAGCCATTTGGTCCAAGCAAACCTAGAATTTCATTTTCTTGAACATTAAAAGAAATACCTTTCACAGCTTCCTTTTTTCCATAATTTTTTTTTATATTTTTTACTTCAATTAAATTTTTCATTTTTTTGATGCCCTCAAAAGTCTATCGTTAATTGCCTCACCAATTTGAACATTTGGTATTTTCTCAACAGCAATTTTTTTATATCTATTTTTTTTTATTTTTCTTAATGTTTTGTATAAATTTTTTGCTGCCTCTTTTAAATTTTTAGTTTTACTTAAATAAAAATAACTTTTATTTTTTTTTTTCCTTTTTTTTATCAAAATAAAAGCCTCACCATCATTATTTTTTTTGACATTTAGTCTCATAGGGATCCCAGGAGAATAATGCAATTTACTGCTACCTGGCATTTTTACATTTATTTCTCTTTTTTGATTATTTTTTGATGATTTGATAAATTTATAAATTGTTTTACTGTCTATACCTCCCAATCTAAGAATATTAGGCTTACCTACAAGATTAATTATAGTAGACTCCAAACCTACCTTTGAGGAGCCTCCTTCTAAAACAAATTTAATTTTATTCCCAAATTCATCGATTACGTCTTGTTTTGAAACTGGACTAATACTTGATGAAATATTTGCACTCGGAGCTGCGAGAGGATAATCAATTTCTTTTAATATCTTTCTGGTTAAATGATGACTTGGAAATCTTACTGCTACCAAATTTGAGTTATTTGTGACTATTTTTGAAATTTTACTAGTCTTTTTAAGTTTCAAAACAAAGGAAATTGCTCCTGGGCAAAATTTTTTGTAAAGCCTCCTAAAAACAGTATTTAATTCACAATCCTTTTTTAATTGATTGATATTATGATAGTGAACAATTAAAGGATTACTACTAGGCCTTTTTTTTAATTTA
>CACHPB010000016.1 GCA_902581585.1 uncultured Pelagibacteraceae bacterium | reverse complement strand
AATTGGAATATCTCATGGTTCTCTTGATAATATTAAAGGTAAAAAACTGATTAAATATTTAGGATATAGATCAATGAGCATTTTTTATTTGAGTTATTTACTTATTGGTGCAGTTACAATATTAATTTGGTTAATATTTCCAAAATCATTACTTTTCTTATTTCTAATTATCGCTGCTTATCATTTTGGAAAAGAGGACTCTGAATTCATCAATCAAAAGAAAAATTTTGAATTAATTTATTTTTTAAAAGGATCATTAATAATAACATCACCCTTATTTTTCCATAAGGAGGAAACACTCGCAATTTTCGAGACATTAAATTTTAATATTTCAAACAATTTAATAATATCTGACGAGATATTATTTATTCTTATACTTTTGTCTTTGCTCTCTGGAATTATTTTATCATTTAAAAAAAATATTGAAGTTAAATCATTATTATTAATGGATTATTTATCTATACTAATCCTAAATTATTTTCTTAATCCAATAATTGCTTTTACGATTTACTTTTGCTTTTTGCATTCCATTAGGCACTCGATTTCTTTGATTAGAGAATTAAATAAAAATTTAACAAAGGGATTACAAGTATTCATCAAAAAAGCCTTTCCACTAACAATTTTGACGATTTTAGGATATGTTATTTCAATATCAATTCTGAATAATTATAACGAATTTAACGAAACTATATATCAAGTAATTTTTATTGGATTGGCCTCATTAACTTTTCCACATATATTGCTCGAATATTTAATTGAAAAAAATGAGCAATAAAAATATTAATTTAATTGGTTGGATTTTATTCATTATTTCTGCGTTGGGTTTTATAATATCAAGTGTAGGAAGTTTTTGGGCTATGTTTGGGAGTCTTTTTTTTCTAATTGCATGTATTGTTTTTTTAATCCCATTTTTTCGAAAGGATGAAAGTGAAAAATAATCATCTAAAAATTCTTTTAGCAGCTCCCAGAGGTTTTTGTGCGGGAGTTGATAGAGCAATTGAAATTGTAAAAAAAAGTATAGAAAAATATGGTGCTCCTGTATACGTAAGACATGAAATAGTTCATAACAAACATGTAGTAGACAGCTTAAAAAAAATTGGTGCAATATTTGTTGAAGAAATTGATGAAATTGAAGATAAAACTAGGCCTGTTATCTTTTCAGCTCATGGTGTTCCTAAATCAGTACCTCAAGAAGCAGAAAGTTTAAATATGATTTTTGTTGATGCGACATGCCCATTAGTATCGAAAGTTCACAGAGAGGCAGAAAACTTAAATAAAAAAGATGTTCAAGTATTGCTTATAGGTCATAAAAACCATCCTGAAGTAATAGGCACAATGGGACAAGTCCCTGATGGAGGAATTGATCTAATAGAAACGATAGATGACGCAAAAAATTATCAAAGAGGTGAAAACGATAAACTAGCTTATATTACACAAACAACATTGTCGGTTGATGATACTAAAGATATTATAAATGTTTTAAAAGAACGCTTTCCTGATATTCACGAGCCAAAAAAAGATGATATTTGTTACGCAACAACAAATAGACAAGCAGCAGTCAAAAAAATTGCAAAAGACTGTGATAATCTTTTTGTAATTGGAAGTAGGAATTCTTCTAACTCAGTTAGATTAGTGGAAGTAGCTCAAAATAATGGATGTGAAAATGCTGAATTAATTCATTCTGAAAGCAGCTTTCCACTTGAAAAAATATCTAAATGCAAAACAATAGGTATTTCATCTGGTGCCTCAGCTCCTGAAGTATTAGTTAATGAATTCATAGAAAATATTAAAAAAAAATTTACTGTAGAAATAGAGGAAGTTGAAATAGTAAAAGAGGACGTAACATTTAAAATCCCAGGAAAATTAAATTAATGGCTGTGTATACAAGGATAAATAAGAGTGATTTAAGCTTAATCGAAAAAAACTTTAATATTGGTAAAATTGTATCTTTTTCAGGCATAAAAAAAGGGATTGAAAATACTAATTACTTAATAAAAACAAATAAAAAAAAATTAATACTGACTATATTTGAAAAAAGAGTTCAAAAAAAAGATTTACCTTTTTTTATGGACCTTATGTTTGGTTTATCTAAAAATAGAATCAAATGTCCAGAGCCAATAAAGAATAAAAAAGGGAAATATTTATTCAAAATTAAAAGTAAAACTGCATGTTTGGTAAGTTTTTTAGAGGGAAAAGATAAAAATCAACTAACAAATAAAGACTGTTTTCAAGTTGGAAAAAATGCAGCTCTATTACATTTGGCTGCAAAAAAATTAAGATTATTTAGAAAAAATTCATTATCGGTAAATTCGTGGGGACCTTTATTGAATAGAATAGATAAAAAAATTAATAAGCTTTCAAGTAATTTAATAAATACTATGCGAAACGACTTAGTCGATATCAAGAAAAAATGGCCAAAAAGTATGCCAAATGGAATAATACACAGCGATCTGTTTATTGATAATATTTTTTTCTATAAGAAAAAATATTATGGTTTCATTGATTTTTATTTTTCTGCAAATGACTTTTTAGCTTATGAATTAGCAACATGTGTTAATGCACTATGTTTTAAAAAGATAAATAAAATTTATGTTTTAGACAAAAATAAATCTGCGCAATTATTAAAAGGTTACCAATCTGTTCGAAAATTGAATTATAAAGAAAAGAGTAATTTCAATACTTTATGCAGAGGTTCAGCTTTAAGATATCTTCTTACGAGATCATATGATTACTTAAATACTCCTAAAAAAGCATTAATTAAAATTAAAGACCCAAAAGAATATTTAGATAAATTAAATTTTCATAGAAAGTTAAACTCCTTTAAGGATTATTCCTAATGATTAAAATCTATACTGATGGATCGTGTTTGGGTAATCCAGGAAATGGCGGATGGGCTGCTATTATTATAGATGATAATAAAAAAATTCAGATAAAGGGAAGTAAAAAAGATACCACAAATAATCAAATGGAGTTACTTGCTCCAATAAAAGCTCTTAAAAAAATTCCTAAAGGAAGCAATGTTCAGATTTTTACAGACTCTAAATATGTAAAATCAGGAATAACAGAATGGATACATAACTGGAAAAAAAATGGTTGGAAAACTGCAAATAAACAACCGGTTAAAAATAAAGAGCTCTGGACTGAACTGGATAATTTGACTAATGAATTTAAGATTAAATGGAGTTGGGTCAAAGGCCACTCTACAGACTCTTTAAACAATGAAGTAGATTTAATTGCTAGGGAAGCAGCAAATGCTTAAAATAATTATTTAATGTAAAAATTTTAAATATTTAAATTTTTATTGAGAGTCTCCGAAGAAGCGAGATGCCCCAGGCTCTAAACTACCAGAATAAGGAACTATATAAGTCAGTAGCACAAGTAAAACTATAAACAAAATCGCAACTATTACAAAAGCAAATCCTCCAAGTAATGGCTCTAAGGCTTCTCTAATGAATGCACAGATCCCAAAAGCCAATAAACCACCAACACACCAAATTATTAAACCAATTATCCCAATGAATTATATAAATAATCAAAGAAAATATAAAATATCAATTAAATAATATCTAAAATACCCTCTGCTGAGGATATTCCACAATTTTTAGTTTCTTCTTCTTCTTGAATATTTTGAACTTGGAGATTTTCTATAACCATTGCATAACGGCTTGATCTCATGCCCATACCTTTTGAGTTTCTATCAACTTCAGCACCTATTAGCTTAGTAAATGACAAATAAGGATCAGCTAACATAGTTATATTTTCTCCTATATTGTTTGCCTCACCCCAAGCATTCATTACATAAGGGTCATTAACAGCTAAGCAAAATATTTTATCAATACCTTTATCTAAGATTTGTTGAGCATTTTTAACATAACCTGGTAAATGAAATTTAGAGCATGTAGCTGTAAATGCACCAGGTAAACCAAATAATATTATTTTTTTTGATCCTAATACCTCAGATATATTTTGTTCCTTAGGTTCGCCATCAACTAAATTGAAGATTTTTATATCTGGAATTTGGTCATTAACTTTTAGCTTCATAATTTACTTTTAACAAAATTTTTTACTGCCTCTATATCATTTTTTAATAATTGAAAATTTTCCTCTTTACTATGAACATATTGAAGCTCTTTAGGTAGTTCTTCATGTTTATTTATAGCCTTATCTGTTGCAGCTGGAAATTTACATGGATGTGCAGTAGATAAAACTACACAATCACTAAAATTTAGCTTATTTGCAGCCCCTACTCCAACTGCAGTATGAGGATCTAATATGACACTACTTTTGTCAAAATGTTGTTTGATAATTTCTAAAGTTTCATTTTCATCACAACTTTCTGAAATAAAATCTTTTTGAATAATGTCTAAGTTTGATTTTTCTATTTTATATTCATTATTCTTAACTTTTTTCATTATATCTGAAGTAATTGCAGAATTAGAATTATTCACATAATAAATTAATCTTTCAAAATTACTTGCTAACTGAATATCCATACTTGGAGAAAGTGTTTCTTTAACTTTTTTTGAAACATAATCACCTTTAGAAATTGCTCGATGCAAAATATCATTCTCATTAGTTGCAACAATAAGTTTATCTATTGGCAATCCCATTTCTTTTGCAAGATAACCTGCAAAAACATCTCCAAAGTTTCCTGTGGGTACTGAAAAAGAAATTGGTTTGTCACAATCAAGTTTAAAATAAGTATAAAAATAATAAACAGCTTGGGCAATTATTCTAGCCCAATTAATAGAATTAACCCCTGACATATTGATTGAATTTGAAAAATCTAAATCTGAAAACATTTGTTTAACAATATTTTGACAGTCATCAAAATTTCCATCAATTGCGATATTGAAAACATTTTCATCTTCGACTGTTGTCATTAATTTTCTTTGAACTGGTGAAATTCTATTATTAGGATGTAAAACGAAAATATTTAAATTTGATTTACCTCTAATTGCATCAATAGCAGCTGCCCCTGTATCACCAGAGGTAGCAACGACAATATTAATTTTTTTATCATTTTTAGTTAAGTAATATTCATACAAATTACCAATAAATTGCATAGCAACATCTTTAAAAGCTAGTGTTGGTCCATGAAAAAGTTCTAACAATTTTAGATCGTCAAGATTTGAGATTTTAATAACTTCTTTTTCTCTAAAAGTTGAATAAGATTTTTCAATTAACTCAGAAAGATCTTCTTTAGATATAAAATCAGATGAAAACAAATTTATTATTTCAGTAGATAAATCTTTGTAATTAAGATTTTTAAGATCTGACAATTCATCTAAGCTGAATTTTTTTAAAGATGTAGGCACATAAAGTCCCCCATCATCAGCTAAACCTTTGAGGAAAACCTGTTCAAAACTATATTCCTTAGAATTATCTCTTGTACTTACATATTTCATGAATTTTTTTTACCATTTTCTTATAAAATAAATAGGATTATTTATTTTATGATCTGGTCTACCAAAAATAAGACAAAAAGCAAAAATAAGTAAAAAATTGAGTAAGAAAATACCTTTTTAGCCTTCTTAATTTCAAATTTGTTTTTTTTGAATTTAAGAAGATCGTAACAGACATAGTTGTAATAAAATGTCAGTAATAGAGATACAATTAAAAATGTTTCACCAACAAACCCAATATAATAAGGCAGAATTACTATTGGTAACATTATTACTGAATAAACAAATATATTCTTCTTTGTCTCCTCAATTCCATTAGTTATCGGCAACATTGGGATTTTAGCTTTTTGATAGTCATCTGCTTTATAAAGGCTAAGAGCCCAGAAATGAGATGGGGTCCAAAAAAATATTATTAAAAAAAATGTTATTGGTTCAAATGTTAGCGAGTTAGTAGCTATTGTCCAGCCAATAACTGGAGGTAACGCTCCAGATGCTCCTCCAATAACAATGTTTTGTGGTGTTTTTCTTTTTAACCAAATTGTATAAACAAATACGTAAAATGCTATGGTTATAGTTAATAATATAGCCGAAGTTAAATTTGAGAAGTAATAAAGTCCAGCTACAGAAATAACTGATAGCAATGTGCCAAATAAAAGAGCATGCTCCCTGTTTACTTTTCCAGTAGGAATTGGTCTGAGACAAGTTCTTGTCATTAATTTATCAAGATCAGCCTCATACCACATGTTTAATGCACCAGCAGCACCGGCACCTATTGTTACGAAAAAAATCGCTATTATTGAATTTAGAAATGAAACTGAAACTGGAGCCGTTAATAAACCAACAGCACAAGTAAAAATAACCAAAGACATTACTCTTGGCTTCATTAATAATAAAAGATATTTAAAGTACGATAAAAAACTTATTGAAACTGATTTTTTTTTAATTGTATTTGTGGTCACTACTACTCAACATTCAGTGAAACAAATATTACAAGTAATATAACACCCGCTATTAAGATATGATTTCCAAGATCAAAAATTCCTACTTTGCTGTTTTTCTTATCAATTAATCTTCTACGCAAAGGTATTTGATCATAAGGATTTATAGAGACTTTATCTCCCTGTTCTTTCTGATTTTCTAATTTAACTGAATAGCCAAACCAAACAATATAAATAAAGAAAACAAATAAAATTAAAAAGAAAGCTAAATAACCGTAAGCATCCATTCTAAGCTCCTCCTCCGACGACAAAATAAAATAGTCTTGAAAATAAAGTATACTGAAATTCAGCTGCCATTAAAAATATGAAGCAAGCTATAGCCGTCATTGGCCATAAAAGAACATTCACCAATGCATATCTTTCCCAAAACAGGTGCATGAAAAATGCCATTATTAGGCCAGCTTTTAAGAACATGAAGAATAATATTAATGACCATCTTAGCATTCCTTGGAATTGATACCAGTCGACCATGTAAGAAAAAAAACTGAGTACGAATAACAAAGTCCAAATCCAAAGATAAATTCCAATTTTATGTGTGGAAGCTTCCTCTTTTTTGTCTGTTTTTTCAATATTATTTGTATTTTCCATAATTTATTTTACCACAAGTAAAAGAATGCAAAAATAAAAACCCATACAAGATCTACGAAGTGCCAATAAAGACCTAAAATCTCAATTTCTACATAATCGCCCTTTAATTTTGTGAACCATCCTTTTTTGCCTTTTTCGTAGTGGCCAGCAAACACTTTATAAGTATATATAAATAAAAAGATTACTCCGATTGATACGTGGAAGCCGTGAAAACCAGTTATCATAAAGAAAAATGATCCAAATTGAGCAGCTCCAAATGGATTTTCCCAAGGTCTTACACCTTCATGAATTAATTTTGACCACTCATAAGCCTGCATTCCAACAAAAGTTAAACCGCCTAGCGCAGTCGCCAATAATAGCCATCCACACATTTTTCTATTTTTTTCGTATCCATATTTAACAGCAATAGCCATTGTTCCACTACTGGTGATCAAGACAAAGGTCATAAGAGCAATCAGTAATAACGGAACAGGTACACCAAATGCTTCAAGTGCAAATACTTCACTAGGGTTTGGCCACTCGACAGGAGTTGAACCCCTTCCTTTCATGTATGAAATTAAAAAACAACTAAAAACAAAAGTATCACTTAATAGAAAGATCCACATCATGGCTTTACCCCAATGTACACCTTTGAACATTGTTTGGTCCGATGCTGTGTCAGACGCCATTCCCTTAAACCCTGGTTTAAGTTCGAAGCCGTCTATTTTTGGTTCAGACATTTATTTCTCTTATGTTTTTTCTACTTCTGTATGTATTACTTCACTCGGAGCAGTAGTTTGTGGGATGTAATCTTCCTTAGCTCCTGGAACACTAAAGTCATATGGCCATCTATGCACAACCGGAAGTCTGTCACCGAAATTTCCATGTTCTGGTGGAACAGTAGAAGTGTACCATTCTAGTGAATTAGCTTTCCAAGGATTTTGCTCAGCCTTTTTACCTGTTTTTAATGTTTTAATTATATTGAAGATTAAAATAAATTGTGCAGCGCCAACTATGAATGCTGCAATACTAATAAATTCATTCATTCCTACTGCTGATGTCATATATGGACTATCATACATTTCAAAATATCTTCTTGGAACTCCAATAAATCCTAAATAGTGCATCGGGAAGTAAATGGAGTATGCACCTAAGAAAGTAATCCAGAAATGCCATTTTCCAAGACCTTCGTCTAACATTTTTCCTGCAACTAATGGGAACCAGTGATAAACTGCACCCATAATTACCATTAACGGTGCAATACCCATTACCATGTGGAAGTGTGCTATCACGAAATAAGTATCTGATAACGGAACATCAACTGATACGTTTCCTAAAAATATTCCAGTAATTCCACCATTAACAAATGTTACTATAAAACCTAAACACCACAACATAACTACGTTTATTCTTATATTTCCTCTCCATAAAGTTAGTATCCAGTTATAAACCTTCATGGCTGTTGGAACCGCGATAATTAATGTAGTTGTTGCAAAGAAGAAACCAAACCAAGGATTCATTCCACTTACATACATGTGGTGTGCCCAAACAAAGAAACTTAATGCTCCAATTCCAACAATTGCCCACACCATCATTCTATATCCAAAAATATTTTTTCTAGCATGAACAGAAATTAAATCTGAAACTATCCCAAAAGCAGGAAGCGCAACAATATAAACCTCAGGGTGTCCAAAGAACCAAAACAGGTGTTGGAAAAGAATTGGGCTTCCACCACCATATTCTAGAACTTCACCAGCCTTTAATATTGTTGGCATGAAGAAACTAGTTTGTAAAACCTTATCTAAAGTCATCATTATAGCACTTACCAATAATGCTGGAAATGCTAACATTGCAAGCACTGTAGCTGTAAATATACCCCAGACTGTAAGAGGCATTCTCATTAATGTCATCCCTCTAGTTCTAGCTTGAAGAATTGTAATCATGTAATTTAATCCACCCATTGTGAATCCAATTACAAAAAGAGACAAAGAAATAAGCATTAATAAAATTCCCATACCTGCCCCAGGTGTACCCTCTAAAATTGTTTGAGGAGGATATAAAGTCCATCCAGCACCTGTTGGGCCGCCTGGCACAAAGAAACTTGCCATCAAAACTGCAACGGCAACAAAGAACATCCAAAAACTTAACATGTTCACATATGGAAAAACCATATCTCTTGCTCCAACCATTAATGGTATTAAATAGTTACCAAAGCCTCCAAGGAATAATGCGGTTAAAAAATAAACTACCATTATCATTCCATGCATGGTTACGAATTGATAATAATGTTCTGCAGTCATGAAACCAGCTAACTCAGGAAAACCTAGCTGAAGTCTCATTAACCAAGATAAAATTAATCCTACAACTCCTGTAAATACTGCTGTTAAAAAATATTGCACACCGATTACTTTTGCATCTTGGCAAAATACCCATTTCTCAATAAAACTATGAGGATGATATAATTCTTGTTCTCCGACTTCTGAAGGTCTTACATAATCTATGTCAGGATTCACTGAACCTGTTGAACCATCCATTACCTCTGATGATTGTGCTTGATAAGATTTATTATTATCGTATTCGTCTGACATATCTTTTATCCCTTATATATATATTTTTTTTAATTATTAAATTGTTATTTTTTAGCTAATTTGTTCCCATCTACGTTTAATTTTTCATATCTAGCAGATAACTGTTCGAAAGTCTCTTGTTCTCCTAACCAAGCTTCGTAATCAGCTTTATCCTGAACTTCAACACCACCTCTCATAGCATAGTGTCCAACTCCACAATACTCTGCACATAAAACTTCATATTCTCCAACTTTGTTAGGTTCAAACCAATAAAAAGTTACTGTTCCAGGCACAGCATCCATTTTTGCTCTGAACTGAGGTACATACCAGTTATGAAGTACATCTACAGATCTTAATAAAATTTTTACAGGTCTATTATTTTCTAAATTTATTACATCACTTTCGACCATTATGTCATCTTTGCCAAATGGATCATCTGGATTGATACCAAACGGATTATTATCTGCAATGTTCCTGACTTGGGTTGTTCCTAATTTTCCATCTTTACCTGGCAGCCTGTATTGCCATCCCCACTGCCATGCCATTACATCAACTTCGATTGCATTTTTCGGAACATTTACATATTGATTCCATATTATAAGTCCAGG
>CACHPB010000015.1 GCA_902581585.1 uncultured Pelagibacteraceae bacterium | reverse complement strand
GTTCATATAAAATGGTTTTATGATGGTACATTGAACGCATCAGCAAATTGTATTGATAGACATCTAAAAAAGAACGCAAATAAAACTGCAATTATATGGGTTGGTGATGATCCAAAGGTTCAAAAGAAAATAAGTTATAAAGAATTACATAAAGAAGTTTCTAAAGCTGCAAATGGATTAAAAAATTTAGGAGTTCAAAAAGGAGATAGAGTTACAATTTATCTTACTATGATACCCGAGCTTGCATATACAATGCTAGCATGTGCAAGAATAGGTGCAGTTCACTCAATAATATTTGGTGGATTTTCTCCAGACAGTATCTCTGGTAGAATCAATGATTGTGAATCAGATTACGTGATAACTGCAGATGAAGGTGTAAGAGGTGGTAAAACAATTCCACTAAAATCTATTACAGACGAGGCGTTACAGAGCTGTCCAAATGTTAAAAAATGTATCGTCGTAAAAAGAACTGGAACTAAAAAAATAGATTGGTTTAGTGACAGAGATGTCTGGTATCATCAAATGACCAAGAAAGTCTCCACAAAATGTGAACCTGAGGAAATGAGTGCTGAAGATCCTCTATTTATTCTTTACACATCTGGTTCTACTGGAAAACCAAAAGGAGTTCTTCACACGACTGGTGGGTATATGGTTTATGCATCAATGACTCATCAATATATTTTCAACTACAAACCAAAAGATATTTATTGGTGCACAGCTGATATTGGATGGGTTACTGGACACAGTTATATTATTTATGGTCCACTTGCTAATGGGGCAACAACAATTATGTTTGAAGGAATACCAACTTATCCTGATACATCAAGATGGTGGCAAATAGTTGATAAGTATAAAGTTAATATTTTCTATACTGCACCGACTGCGATTAGAGCTTTAATGAGAGAAGGTGATAAACCTGTAAAGAAAACATCTAGAAAATCCTTAAAACTTTTAGGTACCGTTGGTGAACCAATAAATCCTGAAGCATGGGAATGGTATTTTAAAACTGTTGGAGATAGTAAATGCCCTATTGTAGATACTTGGTGGCAAACTGAGACAGGTGGAATTTTAATTAGTCCTCAAACTGGAGCAATAGATTTAAAACCTGGTTCCGCAACTAAACCATTTTATGGGATTAAACCAGAAATACTTGATAAGGATGGTAAGGTTTTAAAAGGAGAAGCTCAAGGGAGATTGTGCATCGCACAATCATGGCCTGGACAAATGAGAACTGTGTATGGAGACCATCAAAGGTTTATAGATACATACTTTTCACAATTTGATGGAAAATATTTCACGGGAGATGGATGTAGAAGAGATAAAGACGGATATTATTGGATCACTGGACGAGTTGATGATGTAATTATTGTTTCAGGACATAACCTGGGAACTGCAGAAATCGAAAGTGCATTCGTAGCTCATCCAAAAGTAGCAGAGGCAGCAGTAGTTGGTTATCCACATGACATAAAAGGAAATGGTCTTTACTGTTACGTAACTTTAAATGCAGGAGAAAAAAGTACTCTTGATTTAGAGAGAGATTTAAAACTTTGGGTAAGAAAACAAATTGGTCCGATTGCAACACCTGATTTAATACAATTTGCTCCTGGACTTCCAAAAACAAGATCTGGTAAAATCATGAGAAGAATTTTAAGGAAAATAGCTGCTAATGAACATGGTCAACTGGGAGATACAACGACCTTGGCAGATCCTTCTGTTGTCGATAGCTTAGTAGATAATAGAAAAAATATTTAAATCTTTACACGTTTAGAAAACTCTTCTTTAATATTATCCCATTTCAATATCATAGAGTTAAGAACAATTTTCCTATCTAAAGTTTTTAATTCATTTGCTATTGGAGCCCAATTATATAGAGCTATAGCACTTTCATTAAAGGGTAGAGATTTGTAATAGTCATCCCATTTTATTTTTTCTAATCTTTCCTTAAAACTTGTTCTAGCTTCATCTACAATTTCCTTTGGCATCCCATTCTCAAATTCTTTATTAAGAATAGAATTATAAATTTCAGAAGACTTACCTGTCTCTTGATAATTATAAAAAACATTTAAGTATGAAATTGTGTAAAATGATAAATCTTGAAGTGAAATTGCATAAATATTCCATTTTGCGGTATTTATTGATTTTAAAAAAGTTTCATCATCAAAATGCAATACCCATTTAGTACCCATTCTAGTTTTTAAATAATTATAGAGAGTAACTTGTGATACCCATGCTGATTTCTGCTGAATAAATTCTTCGAGATCCTCGATATT
Source organism: uncultured Pelagibacteraceae bacterium (assembly GCA_902581585.1). Lineage (GTDB taxonomy): Bacteria > Pseudomonadota > Alphaproteobacteria > Pelagibacterales > Pelagibacteraceae > Pelagibacter. Next base: position 8,957 of record CACHPB010000015.1, on the reverse strand, counting down.
TTTTATTTTTTTCTTTGGCAAAATGCCTTTAAACATTGCTAACAAATAAACTTTGAAGTCTTGAAGTTTTATATCCTTCAGATTGAATCTGTATTTAAGGGCCATTAATATAAGTAATGTATTGATGTATAATGTAAAAATGACACAATATCGAGTGTTTTTAGGGGTTTAAATAAGTACGATTATCAGTAAGGTTAATTCTTTAACCTATAGGGAGAGAAAAAAATGTCAAAACAAGAACAACACTGGGAAAAAACCAGAGGCTTGCTTTTTATTACATTAGCAATCTGGTTTGTTTTCTCAATTGGCATCTTTCTTTTCGGAGCCGAAATGCAGGAGTCTAGCATTAAACCATTTGGATATCCTCTAACGTATTGGTTTACATGCCAAGGATCACTTGCAATCTTCGTTATTCTAATTTTCTGGTTTGCGGGTCGACAAGAGAAAATAGATGATGAGTTCGGATTTACTGAAAGAGAGGGTGATCAATGATAAAAGGTAAATTTATAGATAATCTACCTAAGATCTACGGAATATATACTGGAGGCTTTCTAGTATTTATCATCCTTATGTCAATAGCTGAGCAAGCTGGCATGTCTAAAGAACTGATAGGAATATTTTTTGTATCGTTCACAGTCTTGATTTATGCTTTAATTGGTTGGTTATCTAGAACACTTCAATCAGATGCTTATTATGTAGCTGGAAGGCAAGTACCTACTGTATTCAATGGAATGGCAACTGCAGCAGACTGGATGTCTGGTGCCTCGTTTGTTGCTATGGCAGGTGGTATTTATTTTAAAGGTTACGGTTATATGGCATTACTAGTTGGTTGGACTGGTGGATATGTACTAGTTGCTGCTTTATTAGCACCATATCTTAGAAAATTTGGATGTTATACTGTACCAGATTTTATAGGAACTCGTTATGGTGGAAACTTGGCAAGATTCTGTGCTGTACTAGTTTTAACACTTGCATCATTCACATACGTAACTGCTCAAATAAATGCTACAGGAAGAATTGCTTCTGTTGCTTTAGATATTCCATTTAATATTGCAGTTTATGTTGGTCTAGCTAGTATTTTAATGTGCTCAATGCTTGGTGGAATGAGAGCTGTTACTTGGACACAAGTTGCTCAATACATTGTGCTAATTATAGCTTACTTACTTCCAGTATTCTGGATAAGTAACAATATCGGAGCAGGGTTTTTCCCACACTTTATGTTAGCAGATGAAGTAGCGAGAATTGCAGAACTTGAAGGTCAGTTTGGTTTTGTTAAAAACTCAGCTGCAGACATGGCAACAGTACCAAAAGGGTTAGCTCAAATTACTAAAGCTCACTCTGCAGTTAATGCAACACCTTGGGCATTTATCTCATTAGCGATATGTATGATGGCTGGAACAGCATCATTACCACACGTTATGATGAGATACTTCACTACCCCAAGTGTTAGAACAGCAAGAAGATCGGTAGGTTGGTCGTTATTCTTTATATTCCTACTTTACTCTTCAGCTCCAATGTTAGCTACTCTATCAAAAATTTCATTGATGGATCCTAATTTAGCTACTGGTATTATTGGAAAGTCTATTGCTGAAGTTCAAGCACTTGATTGGTATCAAAACTGGAACCAAGCTAAGTTAATGTTTGTAAGCGACTTTAATGGTAACGGACTTCTAGAACTAGAGGAGTTCTTCATGAAAGGTGATGCTGTAGTTTTAGCTACACCAGAAATTGCTGGATTGCCTTATGTAATATCTGGACTTGTTGCTGCTGGAGGTATGGCTGCTGCTATGTCAACTGCAGATGGATTAGTTTTAGCTATTTCAAATGCGTTATCTCATGACATTTACTACAAAATCATTAATCCAAAAGCTGAAACAGCAAAGAGATTAATTGTTGCAAGGATACTACTTGTATTAATTGGTTTTGCAGGAGCAACAATTGCTGCCTTAGAAATAAATGATATTCTTGGGTCAGTTATTTGGGCTTTTGACTTTGCAATGTCTGGATTATTCTTCCCACTCGTACTTGGAGTATGGTGGAAGAGAGCTAATGCAGCAGGTGCTGTTGCAGGAATGTTATTGGGACTTGCATCTGGAACTGCATATCTGATTTGGGTCCACTTTATGGGTGGAGCAGGTTTCTTAGGTATTACTGCTAGTACATTTGGACTTGTTGGAGCATCGGTAAGTTTAGTTGCAATGATTGTTGTAAGTTTAATTACTGAAGCACCAGACTCAGCTACTCAGAAGATGGTTGACGATGTACGTGTGCCAAGTGGTAAAACAATACTTGGAAAACAATAATTAAAGTATATTAATTTAGGGGCGAAAATTTTCGCCCCTATTTAAAATTTTATGTCAGCAAACTTTCATCCTTTAGTTTATATAATCGATTATATTCTTGGTGTTATAATGTGGACGCTGATTGGAAGAGTTGGTATGAATATTTTTCAAAGAGAAGACTCCAATTTCTTTTTTATGAAAGCATTTGTAAAACTTACAAATCCGCTAATAAAGATTTTTAAGCCAATTACACCAAACTTTATAATAACACCATTGGTACCGCTGTATGTGGCCTGGTTCTTTTATATGGGCCGTTTCTATTTAATGCCTTATTTACTTGGTTATTCTGTAATGGGGATGCTTTCGTTTCCCTTAGAAAGTCAAATAGCACAAGAAATATACATGATATTTGGTAAAAAATAATTCAAATAAAACAAAAAATTGATACTAATATTTTTAGTATCAAATGAAAAAAATACAAATTTCTCCATCTATATTATCAGCTGATTTCAGTCAGCTAGGAAGTGAAATTAAAAGGCTTGAAGAGGGTGGGGCTGACTTAATTCACGTTGATGTGATGGACGGCCACTTTGTTCCTAATTTAACAATTGGTCCTCCAGTTATAAAAAACTTGAGAAAGTATACTAAACTTCCATTTGATGTACATTTAATGATATCTCCAGTACATAAATATATAGAAAATTATTCAGATGCTGGAGCTGATATTATAACTATTCATCCTGAAGCTACTGAGAACTTGAAAGACTCAATAAATTTGATTAAAAAATTTGGCAAAAAAGTCGGTGTATCTCTGAATCCTAAATCTAAAATTCAAACTTTAATTGATGAAATAAATAATATTGATTTAGTGCTAGTAATGAGTGTCAATCCTGGTTTCGGTGGACAAAAATTTATGCCTGAAGTCTTAGATAAAATAAAAGAGTTAAAAAAAATAAGAGATGAAAATCAATTTCATTTTGATATTGAGGTTGATGGAGGAATTAATTTTAGTAATTCAAAAATAGTCTTAGAAGCTGGAGCTGATATTCTAGTTTCTGGAACTACAGTATTCAAAGAGAACGGTGGAGATATTAAAACTAATATTGAAAAACTAAAATCAATGTAAAATGTTTTTTAAAAGCTCTTTTAATTATATAAATGAATTTTTTTTTATCTTTAAAAACCAAATAAGGAAGATTTATTTAAATTCGTCTATTTACAATAAGAAAATTTCTAAAATTGATGAAAATGTTTTAATATACCAACCAAGCCTGAAAATCCTAAGTTCATTAATTAAATACGAAAAACAAAAAAAAAAAATTGAAGATTTTAACGTTCAATCAATATGGGAAAATAAAAATTTGAATTATAGAAATTTTAGAAAGCTACACAGCTTTTATTGGCTCTTTTCAATAGATCTTAAGTCTTCAAATAAGGTAACACAGTCAATCATTGAAAATTGGATCGCAAAAAATCAAAATTATGAGACAAAAAGTTGGGAAACAGACATTTTATCTAAAAGAGTAATTGCTTGGATATCAAACTCAAAAATAACACATGATGGTTCTGATAATAAATATAAAAATATTTTCAATGAAATGGTAAGTAAACAAGTAAATCATTTAATGAATGAAATTGATAGATCATCCAATTTAAATGATAAAATGGTTGGGTGCACAGCAATAACCATTTCAGGAATAGCATATAAAAATACTCGATTTTTAGAATATGGTTTAGATTTACTCAAAAAGATTATTAATAACTCATTTGATAGTAATTACTATCCAAAATCAAGAAATATTAGGCAAATGATTTTTTACTTAAAATATTTTATTTTAATAAGAGAACTTCTTAAAGACTCTTTAAACGATATTCCAGAATACTTAGATGAGATTATTTTCTATCTTGGAAAGTCTTATGATAGCCTTTGGGGTTCATTAAAACAAAGTTTACTGTTTAATGGAAATAATAATTCTAATAATGAAGATTTTGATAAATATTTAACTCATTTTAGATATAAGTTTAAAAGTAATAATTTTGATATATCTGGTTATACGATTTTAAAAAATAAAAATTCAATAATTGCGATGGATACTGGAAGGAATCCAATAAAAAATTACTCAGAAAACTATCAGAGTGGACCTTTGTCGTTTGAATTCTTTTATAAAAATAATAAACTTATAACAAACTCTGGTTATTTTCAGGAACATAATCATCAATTGAATAGAATATCGAAATCAACTGCGGCTCACTCAACTTTAATCCTGGATAATTCCTCTGCTTGCAATTTCAAAAAAAATAGTAGTGGTTCAAATATTGTTATTAAAGGGTTTAAAACTTTTGGCAATGAAGTAATTTATGATAAAAATTACTGGAATATTAAATGTTCTCATGATGGATATTTGTCAAGATATGGCGTAATTCATCAAAGGAATTTGGAATTTTATACTGATAAAAGTATTCTATTTGGTAAGGATAAACTAATTAAAAAAAAGAATTTCAAAGTTTCAAATTTTGAAATTAGGTTTCACTTACTACCAAATATTAAAGTAACAAAACTTCAAGATAATAAAACAATTTTAATTGAATTAGAAAATTCTGGTTGGAGATTCTTTTCAAATGATGGATTGATAGGTGTAGAAACTGGTCTATATTTTGGTAATAAAAATAAATATACTGAGAATCAAAATATTTTTATCTCAGGTATTACCCAAAAAGAAGAGCAACTAATTGAATGGCAATTTAGTAAAATATGAATAATAAAATTAAAAAAGCAATTATATCTCTCTCTGATAAGACAGAAATTGAATCAATCTTAAAAGTACTTAAGAAATATAATATAAAAATTATAAGTTCAGGCGGAACATCAAAAGAAATAAAGAAATTAGGATATAAGTGTGTCGAAGTATCAAAATTTACAAATTCTAATGAAATTTTAGATGGTAGAGTTAAAACACTTCATCCTAAGATTTATGCTGGTATTTTGAGTAAAAGGGATAATAAAAAACACATTAAAGAGCTTTTTAAAAATGATTATGAAGAAATTGACTTGGTAATAGTTAATTTTTACCCTTTTGAGGAAACACTAAAAAAAACAAAAAACCATAAAAAAATCATTGAAAATATTGATATTGGAGGCCCTACTCTTGTCAGGGCAACAGCTAAAAATTACTTAGATACGACAGTTTTAACTTCTCCTAATCAGTACAAAGAGTTTATTAAGGATTTAGAGGAAAATAAAGGATGTACAAGCATTCAACTTAGAAAAAAACTATCTCAAGAAGCATTTAATTTAACGGCTTACTATGATTCTGTAATTTCTGATTATTTGTGTACAGAAAATAAAATTAATTTTCCTAAACAAAAAACCATACATGGGAATTTAGTTGAAGTATTACGATATGGAGAAAATCCTCATCAGCAATCAGCAATTTATAGTAGAAATACTGATCTAAATTTATATCAATTAAGTGGGAAAAAACTAAGTTATAATAATTATAATGATATATATTCAGCTTTAAATATTTCAAAATCGCTACCAAAAAATACCGGAACTGTAATTGTTAAGCACGCTAACCCTTGCGGCGTATCAATAAATAAAAATAAAATAGAAAGTTATAAAGAGGCTTTGGCATGTGATCCAATAAGTGCATTTGGAGGAATCGTTTCATGTAATTATAAAATTACAAAAATAGTGGCTAAAGAATTGAATAAAATGTTTTTAGAGGTAATTATTGGGATAGGTTTCGATGATGAGGCTCTTAAAATTCTAAAAAAAAAAATAAATTTAAGATTAATTGATGCATCAAAATTAAAGTCGAAGAGCTTAAAAAATATAGTTAGTAGCTTTGACTCTTTATTAATTCAAAATATGGATAACGAAGTTTTTACAAAAGATAATTTTAAAGTAGTATCAAAAAAAAGGCCAACTAAAAAAATATTTAACGACTTAATATTTGCATTTAATGTTTGTAGAAATGTAAAATCCAATGCAATAGTTTTAACAAAAAATAGTTCAACAGTTGGAATTGGATCGGGTCAACCTAGTAGAATAGATAGTTGTAAAATAGCAATTAACAAAATGAAAAAATTCCAAAAAATTAAGCAAAACGACATAATACTAGGAGCTTCAGATGCTTTCTTTCCTTTTGTAGATGGAATTGAAACGTTGGTTCAAAATGGTGTAAGTGCTATTATTCAACCTTCAGGATCTATACGTGATAAAGAAATTATAAAATTTGCTGATGAACTAGGCATTGTTTTAGTTTTTTCAAAAACAAGACACTTTAAACACTAAAATTTAGCTTAATTTGTCAATTTTTGCAGCAAGTACAAAATCACTTTCGTGCAAACCATTTATAGCATGCGTTTGTATTTTAATTTTTGCATAACCCCAACCAAACCAAATATCTGGATGATGTCCTTCTTGTTCAGCAATTTCACCTACTTTATTAATGAAAGATTGGCTTTCTAAAAAATTTGTAAATTTAAAATTTTTAATTATGTAATAATCTTTTTCGTTATCAGATAATACTTCCCACCCGTCAACTTTCTTAAGGTATTTATGTATTTCATCTAAATTAAAACTAGGAATTCCTCCCTCGCAGGGAATACATTTTTTATCTGCTAAATCACTCATTATAACTATAACCTAATTTATTTAAGTCATTTTGTAAATTTTTATTTAATTTAGTTAGGATACTTTTTGGTAAAATTTTTTCCCATCTATTACTGAAACCAAGATTAAAAAAAGGTTTTTTTACCCCACTACTTGAAGTTATACTCTCTTCAAATCCCTCCATTTGCTCTTTATTTCTTAAATTTGTAAAGTTTGTTGATTTAATAGAATTTATTAATTTTTTTTCATTTATTTGAAGTTTATTTCCTTTAATACTGTTTATAAAGTTTATGACATTTTTAAATGTGTCATATTTATTATCTTCCAAATCCTCATATTTTAGAAATAAAGTTTTAAATTCTTTTGTATTTTTCCAAGATTTATAATGATTTGACCAAGATCCAAGAAAAGTAAAATTGCTATGGTCATTATTTGAAGACTTCTCTAGTAATGATGCATTTTCATCCATTATTTTTCGTAATGCTTGATCATAATTTAGAGAATAATGATGTGTTAAAGAAGTTATGATATTTCTAGGATCCCTTACAATATATATTGCTCCAAGAGTTTGCTTGTTAGTAGTAAATTTATTTCCTTTATATTCATCTAAAGTATTATGGGTTTTAACAAAGTGAACTTTATCATTATTTAAAAAAAATTTATTTTGATTAAATATCCAATTTTGACTAGCTTCTAGTTCTGAAAAAAAATTTTTTTTTGTAAATTTTAGTGAGGGAAACTGAAGAATATTTAAGAGTAAATCAAAATCAAATTTTCCTTTTTTGGAAAAATAATATGATGAAATAAAAGATCTTAAATAAGTATTCCCACTTTTAGGATAAGAGGCGATCCAAATAATCATACTGATATAAAATGGAGCGGGCAATGGGACTCGAACCCACGACCTTCTCGTTGGCAACGAGACGCTCTACCACTGAGCTATGCCCGCCAATTAAAAACATTATAAATAGCGAGTTTTATAATTGCAAGTAATTGTTAAATTCTTTTATAAAAAATTATTATTTAGCTATTTGGCCTGCAAGACTTTATTTGGAGTGTTAGAAATCAATTTTCTCTTTTTCAGTATACTGGTAATATATTAAATAAAATCTAAGTTAAATTAAACAGTAATGAATTTTCCATATGAATTTAAAGATATTATAACTAGTTATAATAATAGAGATTTTACTAAGGCACTTAATCTTTTAAATGATCTTCCTAAAAAAGAGGAATTTGAAAATTTTAAGATTAGACTTTACGCATCTATATATTTTCTTACTGGAAAATGGCCAGAGTCTCTAAAATACCACAATAAATTATTGACCAAAGAAGATGGTTCTTTTGAGGATTATAATAATTTAGCAGTAACATTGTTTAATTTAGGCAAGATAAATGAAGCAATAATTTTTTTTAAAAAATGTATTGAAAAAAATAAAAACTTAGAACTCCCTTATCAGAACCTAGGTACATCGTATTTACATATTGGAAACTATGAACAAGCAATTGAGTGCTTTGTTAATGCACTTTCTTTAAATAAAAATAACAATAATTGTAAAATAATGCTAGTCGATATTTTAAATTACATAACTCCAAAAAAAAACCAAAAAAATAACTTGTTAAAGTTAAATGAGAAGGTATTAAAATTTTTTAATTTAAAAGCATTTAGCAATATGCCTTTAAATAAAGAGATAATTGAACTAATTAATACAATAGTCCAAGACTTAAATATCGGGAAATATAAAATTGAATATAATAAAACTGAAATTTTCAGGAGAAACTCAGAAAATTTAAACTGTGCACGACATTTTAAAGTTTTCAATAAATTTAGTGTTATTCCAGAGTACTGTTTTAGCTGTTACAAAGTTCAAATAAGTACAATAAATGTTTATGGATTGATAAAGTTATTTTTTCTTTTTAATTCAAATTATCTAAAGAACAATAATGTAAGAAAATGTATGGTTGAAACAAGAAATAATGTTAAAGAAAATTTTAAAGGCTTTATATATTGTAGAAGCTTAGAGGAGGCAAAAAAGGTGTTTGAAATTACTAGTTCTAAA
>CACHPB010000014.1 GCA_902581585.1 uncultured Pelagibacteraceae bacterium | reverse complement strand
GCGAGAAGTACCAAGTATGAAAAAAGTAAATTAGGACTAAACCTTTCTGAAGCAAAACTTATCAAGAAAGAACAAGATGTTTTTATGAAAGCAATCGAAGCTTATACAGGTTTAATTCTTGCTTATGAAAAACTAAGCATTAATGAAGAAAATGTAAATTTGCTTCAAAGACAGTTTGAAATAGATAATGCTAGATTATCAAGAGCTCAAATTACTGCTACAGACTTAGCTCAATCCCAATCTTCTTTATCAGGAGCTCAAGCAGGTTATATAGGAGCTCAAAATAATATAATTACTAGCAAGTTAGCATATGAAAATATAATAGGGCCAATCAATACTGATGAAAAACTAAAAAAAATCTATAATTCAGAAGTACTAATTCCGTCAAGTTTGATTGAGGCAAAAAAAATATCTGAACAAAAAAGTCCTGATCTTATAATTGCTGAAATAGAATACGGACAGTCTGAATTAGATGTAAAAATAGCAAGATCAGATTTATCACCAACGGCTAAACTTTCACTCGAGAGATCGTATACAGATGATCTGAGTGCAACATATGATGAAAGAGAAAAAGATGTTCTTCAAGCAACAGTTAGTTGGCCTTTTCAATTTGGTGGAAAAAATAAGTCTAATATAAATAAAAATCTTCAAGTAAAAGGAATGAAAAAATTGTTACTTGAAAATGCTTTTAGAAATAATACTCAGGGTGTCACAGCAGCTTGGTCTACTTTAGAGTCATCTAAAAGCCTTTTAAGAGCTGTTCAATCTCAAGTTAAGGCTGCTGAAATTGCAAATGAGGGAATTAGTTTTGAATATGAGAGTGGTTTAAACAGATCTACCTTCGATGTGCTTCAATCTAGATCAAATTTAATTAATGCAAAAATAAATCTTGCAGAAGCTGAGAGAAATTACTTATTAGCGCAATATAGATTATTGAAGTCAGCTGGCTTGTTAAACAGCGAATACTTAAAACTTAGATAAATAAAGTCTTTTTCACTTAATTCTAAAAAGATATTGCCAATGAGAACAAAATGTGTACATTTATTTATATGATTCGATTGTTAAAAAACGTAAAAAAAAAGGCAAAAAATGACAAAAAATAACTTAAAAGTGGTTAAAACCGCTAAAGATAAAGAATTGGAAAACAAAGAAAAAAATAAAGCATTAGACGCAGCAATTAGCCAAATTACAGACAGCTTTGGAAAAGGCTCTGTAATGAAACTTGGAGAGCAAAAGGCTATGGATGTTGAGTCTGTTTCAACTGGATCTTTAAGTCTTGATCTAGCGCTCGGGATAGGAGGACTACCAAAAGGTAGAATTATTGAAATTTATGGACCAGAGTCATCTGGAAAAACTACATTAGCTTTACAAGTAGTTGCTGAAGCGCAAAAAGCTGGTGGAATTTGTGGATTTGTTGATGCAGAACATGCACTAGATCCAGTTTATGCAAAAAAATTGGGCGTTAATACTGAAGAACTACTTATTTCACAGCCAGATACAGGCGAACAAGCTTTAGAAATTACTGATACTTTAATCAAGTCTGGCTCAATGTCAGTACTTGTTGTTGATTCAGTTGCTGCATTAACCCCAAGAGCTGAAATTGAAGGAGACATGGGAGATCACCATGTTGGTCTTCAGGCAAGACTGATGTCACAAGCACTAAGAAAATTAACAGGATCAATATCAAGAACTAATACAATGGTTATATTTATTAACCAAATTAGAATGAAAATTGGAGTAATGTTTGGAAGCCCAGAGACAACATCTGGTGGTAATTCTTTAAAATTTTATTCTTCAGTCAGAATGGATATTAGAAGAATTGGCGCGATTAAAGATAAAGAACAAATAATTGGAAATACAACAAGAGTTAAAGTTGTTAAAAATAAAGTTGCTCCACCATTTAAAGTAGTCGAATTTGACTTAATGTATGGAAAAGGAATTAGTAAAGTAGGGGAACTAATCGACCTAGGTGCTAAAGCCGAGATTGTAGAAAAATCAGGAGCTTGGTACGCTTATAAAGGAGAAAAAATTGGTCAAGGTAGAGAGAACGCTAAACTTTACCTTGAACAAAACCCAAAAGCTGCAGCCGAGATTGAAATGGCTATTAGAGAAAAAGCAGGTGTTATTTCAAAAAAGATAGAGGGAAACCCTTTAAGCGAAGAAAAGGTTGAGGCTCAGAAAAAAGAGGAAGAAGTTCCAAATAAAAAAAATTAGCAGATAACTTTTAGTTATTAAGAAAAGGCGCTCAATTGGGCGCCTTTTTTCCCTTCAGAAGTGTAGACATCATAATAAAATGCTGTATTTTGATTAAATATGGCTAAAACATTAAATGAAATAAGATCCGCTTTCTTAGGATATTTTGAAAAAAATGACCATAAAATTGTAGAGTCTAGCAATTTAGTTCCAAATAACGATCCAACATTGATGTTTGCGAATTCGGGGATGGTTCAATTTAAAAATGTTTTTACAGGGCTAGAAAAGAGAGATTATCTAAGAGCTACAACTTCACAAAAATGTGTGAGAGCAGGCGGGAAACATAACGACTTAGAAAATGTAGGTTACACCCCAAGACATCATACTTTTTTTGAAATGCTAGGTAACTTTTCTTTTGGAGATTACTTCAAAGAAAGAGCTATTGAGCTTGCCTGGAATTTAATAACTAAGGACTTTGGTTTAGACAAAAATAGACTGTATGTAACTGTGTTCCATGAAGATGATGAAGCATTTAATTATTGGAAAAAAATTGCTGGTTTAAGTGATGATAGAATTATTAGAATAGCAACTTCAGACAATTTTTGGTCTATGGGCGAAACAGGGCCATGTGGACCATGTTCTGAAATTTTTTATGACCATGGAGATCACCTTAAAGGTGGTTTGCCTGGAACAAAAAATGAGGATGGTGATAGATACATAGAAATTTGGAATTTGGTCTTTATGCAATTTGAACAGATTTCAAAAGATAAAAGAATAAATCTACCAAAACCTTCAGTCGATACAGGCATGGGCCTTGAAAGGATTGCTGCACTACTTCAAGGAACTCATGATAATTACGAAACTGATCATTTCAAAAAAATAATAAACTCAGCAGCAGAAATTTTGAAAGTAAAACCAAATGATGACAATTTAGCAAGCTTTAGAGTAATTGCTGACCATTTGCGAGCAAGCTCTTTTTTAATTGCTGAGGGAGTTTTGCCATCAAATGAAGGTAGAGGTTATGTTCTGAGAAGAATAATGAGAAGAGGAATGAGACATTCTCATTTACTTGGTTCAAAAGAACCTATTTTTTATAACATATTTAAAACGCTCAAAGATGAAATGAAAGGAAATTATTCTGAAATAGAAAGAGCAGAGTCTTTAATTAAAGAAACATTAAAGATGGAAGAAGAGAAATTTTTAGTATTGTTAGACAGAGGTATTAAAATTTTAAATGATGAAATAGAAAAAATTGATAAAATATTGCCTGGAGAAGTAGCCTTTAAATTATATGACACTTATGGTTTTCCGCTAGACCTAACTCAAGACATTTTAAAAAATAAATCTTTAACAATAGATATCGAAAAATTTCAGAGTTTAATGAAAGAAAGTAAAGAGCTAGCCAAGAAAAATTGGAAAGGATCAGGAGATAGCGCTGTTGATGATATATGGTTTTCAATTAAAGATAGATTGGGACCCTCAGAGTTCTTGGGATATGAGACAGATCATGCTGAGGGAATTATACTTTCATTATTAAAAGATAATAAAGAGGTAGACGAGCTTAAAGAAAATGATGATGGAATAATTATTGTCAACCAAACCCCTTTTTATGGTGAGTCCGGTGGACAAGTTGGGGATACTGGAAAAATAATTTCTGGCGATTTCATATTTGAAATATCTGATGTGCAAAAGAAATTAGGAGATTTATTTGTACATTACGGAAAAGTAAAATCTGGAAACATAAAAATTAAAGATAATGTTGAAATGAAAATTGACGTTGAGAGACGAAATAATATAAGGGCATACCATTCTGCAACACACCTTCTTCATGAATCCCTTAGAAGAGTATTAGGTACGCACGTTACTCAAAAGGGATCACTGGTTGCACCAGACAGACTAAGATTTGATTTTAGTCACATGAAACCAATTTCTGAACTAGAGATTGAAAAAATTGAAAGTCATGTTAATTCGATGGTAGAGCGTAAATCGGAAGTCAAAACAAGAATAATGACCCCCAAAGAAGCAGTTGATAATGGAGCACTTGCACTTTTTGGAGAAAAATACGGAGAAGAGGTAAGAGTTTTGTCAATGGGTGATGAAAGTGAAAAATATTTTTCTACAGAGTTATGTGGAGGGACTCATGTGAGAAATACCGGTGACATTGGAAAATTCAAAATTATAAGCCAGTCATCTATAGCTGCTGGCGTTAGAAGAGTTGAGGCCCTTAGAGATAGTCAATTAAATAACTTTCTTCAAAATAAAGAAAAATTATCTGATCTATCTTTACAAAAAGATCAGGAATTAATTAACGACCTATCAAAACAAATTATTAACTTAGGTGGTAAGCCAAATTTAGAAAATGAGGATAATAAAACCTTAATTAAGGATTTATCAAAACAATTAGAGCAATTACAATTAAACTCAATTTTAAATGATAATTCTTTAAATAAAATCCATAATAAGAAAATTAAAGATATCAATATTAGATTTCAAAAAGTTGAGGGTCTTCCACCGAAAGAACTTAGAAAATTAGTTGATATAGGAAAAAAAGAATTAAAAAATGGAATAATTATTGTATTTGCAAGTATTGATGGAAAAGTGGGCCTTGCAGTTGGTGTAACAGAGGAATTGGTTGATAAATATGATGCTGTTAAATTTGCTAAAACAGGTTCTGAAGTAATAGGTGGTAAAGGTGGTGGTGGAAGAAAAGATTTTGCACAAGCCGGTGGACAGTTTAATGACAAAATTGATGAAGCTTTTGAAAAAATGACTAATTTAATTTAATTTTTGTCTCAACTTACCGTCAATTGTGTCTAAGAATTGATTAGTAGTAAGATACTTGGTTGAAGGACCTATTAAAATAGCCAAGTCCTTTGTCATCGAACCCTCTTCAACGCAGTCAACACACACTCTTTCAAGGCTTTCTGCAAATTTTATCAATTCTTCGTTTCCATCTAGTTTACCTCTATGACTCAAACCTCTTGTCCAGGCAAAAATAGAAGCAATAGGATTTGTAGATGTTTCTTTTCCTTGTTGATGCATTCTAAAATGTCTGGTTACTGTACCATGAGCAGCCTCTGCTTCCATTGTTTTTCCGTCTGGAGCAAGAAGTACACTTGTCATTAAACCTAAGGATCCATACCCTTGAGCAACAGTATCTGATTGAACATCCCCATCATAATTTTTACAAGCCCAAATATATTTACCATGCCATTTCATTGCACAAGCAACCATATCATCAATTAATCTATGTTCATAAATAATTTTATTTTTTTCAAACTTATCTCTAAATTCTTTTTCAAAAATTTCTTGGAAGATATCTTTAAATCTTCCATCATATTTTTTTAGAATCGTATTCTTTGTAGATAGATACACGGGCCATTTTTTTATTAAACCATAGTTAAAGCAAGATCTTGCAAAATCTTCTATTGATTTATCTAAGTTATACATAGATAAAGCAATTCCTGGACCAGGAAAATTAAATACTTCATACTTTCTCTCATCTTTTCCGTCTTCAGCAGTCCATTTGATTTCTAATTTACCTTTTCCTGGAACTGTGAAATCTGTTGCTCTGTATTGATCACCAAAAGCATGTCTTCCAATAATTAAGGGATCTGTCCAAGATGGCACAAGTTTTGGTATATTTTTACAAATGATAGGTTCTCTAAAAACCGTGCCTCCAATAATGTTTCTTATTGTTCCATTTGGTGATCTCCACATTTTTTTTAAATTAAATTCTTTTACTCTAGCTTCATCTGGTGTGATTGTTGCACATTTTATCCCAACACCATTTTTTTTAATTGCATTAGCACATTCTATCGTTATTTTATCTTCAGTCTTATCCCTACTTTCCATTCCTAAATCGTAGTATTCAATTTTTAGATCGAGGTAAGTTAAGATTAGCTTATTTTTAATAAAGTCCCATATGACTCTAGTCATTTCATCACCATCAAGCTCAACAATGGGATTTTTAACCTTTATTTTACTCATTTATTTGATGTATCTTAATAGTTGAATTTATCTTTTTTGTATACATATTAATTCAAAATTATCAATTGTAGGATTGTCATGAATAAAATTTTTCCAAAATTACACAATGAAGGATACAAATTTATTATTATTTTTGCAATTGCAACTATAATTCTTTATTTCATAAATGGTTTTCTTGGCTTTATCGGTTTCCTTCTAACAATTTGGTGTTACTATTTTTTTCGCGATCCTGAAAGAACATCGATTGGAGATGATAATTATCTAACTAGTCCAGCTGATGGTGTTGTTCTGCAAGTAAAAGATACTAATGGCCCAAAAGAACTTGGTTTAGAAAATAAACAAATGAAAAAAGTAAGTATTTTTATGGACGTATTTGATTGCCATGTTAATAGATCACCATGTTCTGGAGCAATATCTGAGATACTTTACAAACCAGGAAAATTTTTTAATGCATCATTAGATAAAGCAAGTGAGGATAATGAGAGAAACTATTACAGAATAAGAAACTCTGAAGGAAAAGATATAATTGTTGTACAAATAGCAGGACTTGTTGCAAGAAGAATTGTGACTGAGGTCTCCAAAGATGAGCTTGTAGAGCAAGGCTCAAGAATTGGAATGATCAGATTTGGAAGTAGGGCAGATATGTATTTTGAAGACTATACACCTTTGGTAAAAGTTGACCAAAAAACAATAGCGGGAGAAACTCTAATTGCAAAAAAATAATTTTATGCAGTCTCAGAATAAAGATATTAAATTGGTTTCAAATAAAAAGACTAGAGTTATTCTGCCAAATATTTTGACACTTTTTGGAGTATGCATCGGATTAACATCAATCAAATTTGCATTTGATGGAAAATTTGAACTATCAATTATTGCAGTAATTATTGCTGCAATTATTGATGGACTGGATGGTAGAATTGCAAGATTAATAAAAGGAACTTCTAAAGTTGGCAAAGAGCTTGACTCGCTTACCGATGTAATTAGTTTTGGTGTTGCTCCAGCTTTTATAATGTATTTTTGGGCATTATCTGAAACAGGCAGAATTGGTTGGTTAATTTCTTTAATCTATGTTGTTTGTGTTGCATTAAGACTTGCAAGATTTAATGTATCATCAAATGAAGAGAGTTCATGGAAGGATAATTTTTTTGAGGGGATACCTTCACCAGCTGGTGGAGTTTTAGTTTTAATGCCTCTAATTTTAAGTATTAGTGAATTTGAATTTTTAAATTTAAATTATCAAATTATTGTTCCTAGTATGTTTATAATTATTTCAATATTACTAATAAGTAAAATACCTACTTATTCTTTTAAAAGAATAGCTGTTCCAAGAAGTGCATCGATATTTTTGTTATTTAGTATTATTTTATATTTTGGTTTAATTCTTGTTTATACATTTAATGCAATAATTATTTCAGGAATAATCTACTTGTTGATGATACCTATTAGTTCTATCCATTTTATGATGATTAAAAAAAGTGAAAAAAAATTGACGGACTATACTGATCATCATGAAGATGTATTATAAATGAAGGAAAACACAATTATTTCTCTTGCAGACTCAAATTACTTTGAATTGTTAAATGAGTTAGTTGACTCAATTAACAGGTTTGAGCAAAGTAAAAAATTAGACATATGTATAATGGATGCTGGATTAACTGAAGATCAAATAAAAGTGTTAGATCCAAAAGTATTTGAAATTAAAAAAGCAAAGTGGGACATAGAGGTTCCTGCTTCTAAAGTTAAAGGAAGAGAATGGTTAAAAAGTCAAGTATCGAGGGCTTTTTTGCCAAATTATTTTCCAGGTTATAAAAAATATTTATGGATAGATGCAGACGCATGGGTTAACTCATGGAATGCTATTGATTTATATTTAAAAGGTTGCGAAAATAAAAAACTAGCAATAGCGACTTCAGCTGATAGAGCATATAGAAACGTAATAAAAGCAGAATGGATATTCAGGGGTTATGCAAAAATAAAATCACAAAATTATAAACATGCAAAATCATCAGGTTTTTCTGAAAAAATTTCTAGACAAGTGGCCTTAAAGCCTCATTTAAATATAGGACTATTTTGCTTGGAGCAAAATGCTCCACATTGGGAGATATGGCAAAAAAATTTAAGAAAAGCATTATCATCAGGAAAAATTTGGGGTTCGGAACAAATTGCTATGAACATTACTATATATTCAGACAATTTAGATGTAGAAATTCTTCCTGCATATTGTAATTGGACACTGATCGATGGAGTTAAGTTTGATAAAGTACAAAATACATTTGTTGAACCATATTTACCAAACCATGAAATTGGAATCATGCATCTAGCTGGAAAAAATAATGATAATATAAGAAATAATAAGAGTTATATTTCAAAAGTTGAAACTTTGGATGGTGATATAATAGAGAAATCGTTGAGATTCGAGAACTAATTGAAAAAAAACAAATTTTCTAAAAATTGGATTATTAAACAAAAAAGAGATATCTACGTAAAAAAATCAAAATTAGAGGGTTATAGGTCAAGAGCTGTTTATAAACTGCAAGAAATTAACGAAAAATTTAAAATTATAAAAAAAAATTTTTTAGTAATTGATTTGGGAGCAGCTCCTGGCAGTTGGTCACAGTATATTTCTAGAAACTTCAATAATTGTAAAATACTCTCTATAGATTTGAAAGACATTGAACCAATTAAAAATTTATTTCATATTAAAGGGGACTTTGCTGAAGATGTACAGAAAATCAAAATACAAAATTATTTTGGAAAAAAAGTGGACCTCATAATTTCCGACATGGCAGTAAATACTACAGGTAACAAAAGTGTAGACTCATTAGTTACTGGAGAACTATGTATGGATGCAATGAATTTTGCGGTCGATTTATTAAATAAGAATGGATGTTTTGTTTCTAAACTTTTTATGGGAGCATCATTTAACGAGATTGTCGCATTAGGAAAAAAATCATTTAAATACGTAGATATTTTTAAGCCACCATCTAGCAGAAAAGACTCTAAAGAAAATTTTATTATATGTAGAAATTTAAGATAGTTTGCCTTTTATTTTTTGAAGAATCATTTATATAAGGACATGGATACTATTAAAGAAGCTTTAACATTTGACGACGTTACTTTAGCCCCAAATTACTCTGAAATCTTACCAAGTGAGGTGAACACTTCCACAAAATTAACGAATAATCTTATAATAAATGTTCCACTTTTATCATCTGCAATGGATACAGTAACCGAAGCACCCATGGGAATTGCAATCGCGAGAGAAGGTGGGCTAGGAATAATTCATAGAAATCTGAGTATAATAGATCAAATTAAAGAAATTAGAAAAGTAAAATCAAAAAAACTTCTAGTGGGTGCGGCAGTTGGAGCAAATGAAAAAGAATTAAAAAGAGCAGAGAAATTATTAAAAGAAAACATAGATATAATTGTAATAGATACGGCTCATGGACATACAAAAAAAGTAGGAAATATAATTAAAAAAATAAAAAAAATACGTCCAAAGAAAACTGCAATATGTGCTGGAAACATCGCAACCGTGGAAGCTGCAAAGTTTTTAGTAAGACTTGGTGTAGATATAATTAAAGTTGGGATTGGTCCAGGATCTATTTGCACAACAAGACTTGTAGCAGGAATAGGGGTTCCACAATTAAGCGCTATATTAAATGTAAAAAAGGGAATTGGAGCAAGCAAAACAAAATTAATAGCTGATGGTGGTATAAAATTTTCTGGAGATATTGCAAAAGCTTTAGCAGCGGGTGCGGATGCAGTTATGATAGGATCACTTTTTGCGGGGACAGATGAGGCACCAGGCAAAAAAATAAAGAAAAATGGAAAATTATATAAATATTTCAGAGGTATGGGATCTATAGGTGCAATGAATAAAGGGTCTGCAGATAGATATTTTCAATCTAGACAAAAAGATACATCAAAATATGTAGCTGAAGGAGTAGAAGGATATATAAAATATAAAGGCAGAGTAGATAAAATAATTTATAACTTGGTTGGAGGTTTAAAATCTTCTATGGGTTATTTGGGAGCAAAGAAAGTTGTTGATCTAAGAAAAAAACCAAAATTTGTTAAAATTACTAAAGCAGGTTTTTATGAAAGTATGGTACACAACATAGACTTAGTAAAAAAATAATTATGAAGTATTTATTTCTAACATTGTCATTTTTTTTCTTTAGCGTTATTGCGAAAGCAGACAAAAATAATTTTTTTATAGAGGCTAAAAATTTATTTGAAATGGAAAAATACGAAGAGTCAAAGTTTTTATTCCAACGAAATATAGTTTATAATCCAAAAGATGCCTCATCTTATCTTTATTTAGCTAAAATTTTCAAAATTGAAGAGGATAGAAGACAAGAAGAGAAAAATATAAAAACTACCCTACTTTTAGATCCAAAAAATGAAGAAGCGATGTATATATTAATAGATATTGAATTAGAAAGATCAAATTTTTCAAAAGCCGGTGAACTAAGCAAAGATTTCAAGAAAATTTGTGTAAAAATGTGTGAAAATATCACCATAATTGACAGTCGTTTAAAAGATTTTGAAAAAAATGACGCGTCTTGAAGATACTCTTAATAAAATATTAATTGTAGACTTCGGTTCTCAATTTACCCAATTAATAGCCCGTAAAATAAGAGAGCTTGGCATTTACTGTGAAATAATCAGCCACAAATCAATAGAAAAGCGTAAAAATTTCGATAAAAATATCAAGGGCATCGTCTTGTCTGGTGGTCCTTTAAATGTTTATGAAAATAAAAAAGTAAAATTTAATAATAATCTTTTAAAACTTGAAATACCTATATTGGGAATATGTTTTGGGCACCAAATTATTTCAAAAGTAATGGGTGGAAAAGTAAAAAGTTCTAAATTTAGAGAGTTCGGGCTAGCTGAAGTAACAGAGATAAAAAAAAGCAAATTAACAAAAAATTTTTTTTCTAATAAAAAAAATAATGTTTGGATGAGTCATGCAGATCAAGTAACAAAATTACCAAAAAATTTTAGTGTAATTGCAAAAAGTAATAATTCTAAAATGTGTATTATTGAAAATAATAAAAAAAATATTTTTGGAATCCAATTTCATCCAGAAGTAAGTCATACCAACAAAGGAAAAGTAATACTTAGAAATTTTATATTTTCTATATGTAAATTAACTAAAAATTGGTCTGCTAGTGATCAGAAAAAAAAATTAATTAGTGAGGTAAAAGAAGTTGTGGGAAATTCAAAAGTCATTTGTGCATTATCTGGCGGTGTAGATAGTAGTGTAGTTGCAAAATTGTTATCAAAT
>CACHPB010000013.1 GCA_902581585.1 uncultured Pelagibacteraceae bacterium | reverse complement strand
GACTATTTAGCAAAATATGTTGCATCACAAACAGATGTGGAAATTATTTCTTGGAAAGGTACTTGTGAAGTTCATGAACAGTTTAATGATGAAGAGATAAATGAAATTAGAAAAAATAATCCTGGAATTAAAATCATTGCTCATCCAGAATGTCCTCCAGATGTGATACAGGCAAGTGATTTTGCTGGATCAACAAGTGGGATGATAAAATATGTTAAGGATAATCAACCTGAAAAAGTTATGATGGTTACTGAATGCTCAATGAGTGATAACGTTCAGATCGACAATCCTAACGTTGAGTTTATAAGACCATGTAACTTATGCCCTCACATGAAAAGAATTACGCTACCAAAAATTCTTGATTGTCTAGAAAACGAGAGTAATGAATTAATTATGGATAATGAGACAATTGAGAGAGCTAAGAAATCAGTGGAAAGAATGGCTGAAATAGGCAGATAAAATCTGTGTCCAAAATTCAATTAAGCAGAAATTTTATCCGATCCACATGTAAGCTAGCTCTAAATGAGGATCTGTATCCGTCAGGAGACATAACAACAAATTTATTAAATAATAGCTCAATTTCAAAAATTAAGCTGATTAGTAATCAAAAAGGAATTATAGGTGGATTGGAATTTGCTAAACAGACTTTTAATTTGATAGACAAAAATATTAAATTTCATATAAAAAAAAAAGAGGGATCAAAAGTAAGTAAAGGATCTGTGATTGCTTTAATTGAGGGTAAAATCAAAAATATATTAATTGGAGAAAGAGTTGCTTTAAATTTTCTTTCTCATATCTCGGGTATAGCAACTAAAACCAATAAATTTGTAGAAAAAGTGAGTAAGAGTACTAAAATTTGTTGCACTAGAAAAACAATTCCTAATTTAAGGGTTATTCAAAAGTATGCAGTAAAACTTGGGGGTGGGACAAATCATAGATTTAATTTAAGTGATGAATATTTAATAAAAGATAATCATTTAGCCACATCAGAGAAATTTGAAGAGATAGTGAAAAAAGCAGTTAAAAATAAAAAAGGAAAAAAAATTACTGTTGAAGTCGATACTTTGAAACAATTTAAAAGAATTAATGGACTCAAGTTCAATACAGTTCTTTTTGACAATATGAGTCCAAAAAAGCTAAAGATAGCTATTAAATATACAAAGGGAAAATATGAGACTGAAGCCTCTGGAGGAGTAACTTTAAAAAACATAAAAAATTTAGCATCAACAAAAGTTGATAGAATATCAGTAGGTGAATTAACGCATAGCATCCAAGCTTTGGATTTAAAATTAGAAATTTAATTTTTTTTTATTTGAGCTTGAGCTGCTGCTAATCTTGCAACTGGAACTCTATAAGGAGAACATGATACATAGTCTAAGCCAGTTTTTGCACAAAATTCTATACTCTTAGGATCTCCACCATGCTCACCACAAATTCCAAGTTTAATTTTTTGATTTTGTTTTCTGCCTTTATCAGTTGCAATTTTAATTAAGTCCCCAACTCCATCATCAATTGATACAAAAGGATCAATATCAAAAATTTTGTTCTCTATATAATCATTAAGGAATTTACCACTATCATCTCTACTAATTCCAAATGTAGTTTGGGTCAAATCATTAGTACCAAAACTAAAAAATTCAGCATATTTAGCAATTTCTTTTGCTTTGATTGCTGCTCTTGGGAGTTCAATCATTGTTCCAACTAAAAAATCAATTTTAATTTTATTTTCTTCTTGAACTTTTTTTGCCACTCTTATGACTAATTCTTTCATGATTTTTATCTCTGCTTCTGTTGAAACTAAAGGTATCATAATTTCTGGCATAGTTGATTGTATTTTTTGCTTTTTACATTCTACCAAGGCTTCAAAAATTGCTCTACACTGCATCTCATAAATTTCAGGAAATGATATTGCTAATCTACAACCTCTATGACCCAACATTGGGTTTTGTTCATGAAGTTCGGAAATTCTAACTTCAAGTTCTTTAACAGGAATATTTAGCGAAACTGCAACATCATTAATTTCATTATTACTTTTTGGCAAAAATTCGTGAAGTGGTGGGTCAAGCAACCTTACTGTTACTGGTAAACCTCTCATTATTTTAAATATTTCAATAAAATCTTTTTTTTGATGCGGCAATAGCTTTTTGAGTGCATTAGATCGATCTTCAATTGTTTTTGATAATATCATTTCTCTTACTGATAAAATTCTTTCTTCGTCAAAAAACATATGTTCAGTTCTACACAAACCAATACCTTCTGCACCAAATTCTCTTGCAGTTTTACTATCTAATGGAGTCTCGGAATTAGTTCTAATTTTTAATTTTCTAAAATCATCAGACCAACTCATTATTTTTGAGAAATCACCTGATATTTCTGGTTTAACTGTTTTTACCTCTCCAATAATTATTCTGCCTGTTGAACCATCAATTGTAATTAGCTCTCCCTCTTTAATTACTTTATTTTTTGTTTTAAATAATTTGTTTTCATAATCAATTTCTATTTCACTAGATCCAGAAACACATGGTCGTCCCATTCCCCTAGCAACTACTGCAGCATGACTTGTCATGCCTCCTCTTGATGTCAGTATTCCTTTTGCTGCATGCATACCGTGTATATCTTCTGGTGAAGTTTCTACACGAACTAATATTGTACTTTGCATCATACTATTTTGTCTTTCAGCCTCCTCAGACGTGAAAACAACTTTTCCACTTGCAGCTCCAGGTGATGCAGGCAAGCCTAACCCAATTACTTCCAAGGTTGCTTTCTCATCTAAAGTTGGATGAAGCAAAGTGTCTAAAGAACTTGGTTCAATTCGCAATATTGCATCTTTTTTGGTAATCAACTTTTCTTTAACCATATCTACAGCTATTTTAACAGCAGACTTAGCTGTTCGTTTTCCAGAGCGCGTTTGAAGCATCCAAAGTTTTTTATTTTCAACAGTAAACTCCACGTCCTGCATATCTTTGTAATGTTTCTCTAACTTATTTAAAATATTTTTAAGTTGCTTGTATGTCTCTGGCATTGTCTCTTCCATTGAATAAAGGGTTTCTTTTGACTCAACTCTGGCTTTTTTTGTAATATGTTGGGGTGTTCTGGTTCCAGCAACTACATCCTCTCCTTGTGCATTTATTAAATATTCTCCATAAATATTTTTTGATCCATCTGATGGGTTTCTAGTAAATACTACACCAGTTGCACAATCATTTCCCATATTTCCAAAAACCATTGTTTGTACATTAACTGCTGTACCCCAATGGGACGGTATTTGATTTAATTTTCTATAGACTTTTGCTCTGTTACTTTCCCAAGATAAAAATACAGCACTTATAGCTCCAACCAGTTGTTCTTTGACATTTTGAGGAAAATCTTTTTTTGTTTTTTCTTTTACAGTGTTTTTAAAATCTTTTATTAAAGCTTCCCAATCATACTCGTCTAATTCTGTGTCTAGTAATACTCCTTTTGTTAACTTATAGTTCTCGATTATGTCCTCAAAGTGATAGGCTTCAATACCCAACACAACATTGGAATACATTTGAATAAAACGCCGATAACTATCATTTGCAAACCTTAAATTTGAAGTTTTTTTTGCTAGTGCTATTACCGTATTATCGTTTAGGCCTAGATTTAAAATTGTATCCATCATACCAGGCATAGAAACCCTAGCTCCAGATCTTACAGAAACTAGGAGAGGATTTTTTATATCTCCAAATTTTTTTCCTGAGTCTTTTTCAATAAATTTTAGCTCTTTATTTATTTCATTAAGTATTTTTTTATTTAATTTTTTTTTATTCTTGTAAAACAAATTACATACTTCAGTAGATATTGTAAAACCAGGGGGTACAGGTAGCCCCATTCTTCCCATTTCAGAAAGGTTTGCACCTTTGCCACCAAGAATATTTTTTGGTAGTTTAATTTTTTTTATTTCATTTGATTTAAAATTAAATATAATTTTTTTCATACTAAGCTTCTATTTTTGAAAAATTAAAATAATTATCAAAAGTTTTACACAACATATTTAATAATTCTAATCTATTTTTTTTAATTATTATATCTTCATCGTTAACAATAACATTATCGAAAAAATCGTTTACCTCGTTTTTAATGCTTGATAAAATTTTTAGACTTTCCTCGTAATTTTCATCTTTTCCAGTGCTCAAAAAATATTTTCTTATATCATTTATTTTTTTATATAATTTCTTCTCATAATCATTTTTAAATAAGCCTGGATCTGCAAAACCAAGAGTTTCGATAGATATCTTTTCCTCAGTATTTAATATATTTGAAGATCTTTTGTATACTGCAATAGTTTCAAAACCGATTTCTTTTTTAATATTTTTATTTAAACATAAAGATTTTTTATAAGCCTTTAATAAATCATCCAATCCAAGCAAAAATGTTGAGCTTTCAATTATATCTTGTCTTATTTTTTTTTCTTTTAAATAATTTTTTAATCTCTCAATTATGAAATCGCTTAATTCGTTTTGTATCTTTTTGGTGTCAAAATCATAGCCTTGATCTCTATATGCTGAACAAGTGTAAACAATTAAATCTTTTAATTTGATTTTTGTTTCATTTTCAACAATTAATCTGACAAGACTTATAGCCATTCTTCTTATGGCATATGGGTCTTTTGAACTAGAAGGTTTCAGATTTATTCCAAAAAAACCTACTAATGAATCTAGTTTATCGCTTAAAGATAAAGCAACACTGTACATTTTTTTTGGTAGTTTGCTTTCCATGCCGTTAGGCAAATATTGTTCAGATACAGCAAGACAAACTTCTTTATCAAATCCTTGAAACTTTGCAAAGTGACCACCAACAATACCTTGGAGTTCTGGAAATTCTCCAACAAGATCGGACATTAAATCAACTTTACAAATTGATGAGGCTATTTCAATTTTATCCTTACTAATTAAAAAATCATCAGAAATTAATGATGATAACTTTCTCATTCGTTGAATTTTATCAAAGTAAGATCCTAAACCTTTAAAATAATTTATATTTTTTAGTTTATCTACTTGTTTAACTAAATTTTGAGTTTTATTTTTTTCCCAAAAGAACTCAGCATCACTTAATCTTGCCTCAATCACTCTCTCATTTCCTAATTTAACAAAACCTTTAGTGTCTTTTATATCTGAAACTACAAAAAAATTATTTGTAAGGTTATTTTTTTTATCAAAAGTTGGTAAATATTTTTGATGACTCTGCATAGTCGTAATCAATATTTCACTAGGCACATTCAAAAATTTTTTGTCAAAATCACAAATAATTACTGCTGGTTTTTCAACTATATTTACTATTTCATCTATAAGCCTTTCATTCTGTTCGATTTTTAAATTTTTTTTATTAATTATTTCATTAATCTTATTCTGTATTATTTTTTTTCTTAAATCTTGATCAATTAAAATACCTTTTTGTTTAAAAAATTTTATATACGAATTAAAATTGTTAAAAATCTTTAAACCTTCTTCTAGTGATTTATCTGTAAAAGTTTTGTTAGAGCTATTTATGTGGTTAAAAACAAAATTAAGAGGTTTTTTATTAAATATTGCTAAAATGGACTTAAGAGGTCTTCCCCAGTAAAGATCATAATTTGCCCATTTCATAGATTTATTCCAAGTTATCTTTGTTAAGATTTCACTTAAAT
Organism: uncultured Pelagibacteraceae bacterium; assembly: GCA_902581585.1. Classification (GTDB taxonomy): domain Bacteria; phylum Pseudomonadota; class Alphaproteobacteria; order Pelagibacterales; family Pelagibacteraceae; genus Pelagibacter. The sequence continues at coordinate 7,635 of CACHPB010000013.1, read as the reverse complement.
TTTTTTCTAATAAATCTGAAACTTTGATTTTTCTAGACTCTTTTTTAAAAAAGTAGAATTCACCTTTCTCAGTACTTTTTTTAAAAATTTTTTCTAATGTTGTATTGTTTGATCTAATAAATCCCTCTAAAGCTTTTTCGGGAGCATTAACATTTGGTCCTCTTATTTCCTCTGAGTTGAGTTTAATTTCATTAGGGATTTTATCAACATGGAGAACTAGTCTATTTGGTGTTGAATAAACATTGAAATTTTCGTTAAATTTAATTTGGCTATCAATTAAAAAATTTTTAATATTTTTTTTTAACTCATTCCTTGCATTTATCTGAAGCTTTGCAGGAATTTCCTCACTAAATAGCTCTACAAATAATTCTGACATTAACTTTGGCTTTCAATCCAAACTTTCCCAATTGATTTAGTTAGTTCCCTTATTCTTGCAATATATTCAGCCCTTTGTGCTACACTAATCACCCCTCTAGCATCTAGAATATTAAACACATGGCTACATTTTAAACATTGATCGTATGCTGGAAGTGAAATTTTTTTTTCAACTAATAATTTTGTCTCCTCTTCAAGCATTTCAAATATTTTAAATAAATTATCAGTGTTGGCATATTCAAAATTATATGCTGAAAATTCTTTTTCTGACTTATGAAAAACATCTTTGTAAGTTATTCCTTCATCATTCCAAATTAAGTCAAAAACACTTTTTTTGTTTTGAATAAACATACACAATCTCTCTAATCCATATGTAATTTCGACAGATACAGGTTTACATTCAACTCCAGCCATTTGTTGGAAGTAGGTAAATTGCGTTACTTCCATACCATCACACCACACTTCCCATCCAAGGCCTGCAGCTCCAAGAGTAGGACTTTCCCAGTCATCTTCAACAAATCTTATATCGTGTTCCTCATAATTAATACCTATTGATGACAGGCTATTTAAATACATCTTTTTTATTTCTTTTGGCGAGGGTTTAATTAATACTTGGAACTGATAGTAATGTTGTAATCTATTGGGGTTGTCACCATATCTTCCGTCAGTCGGTCTACGTGATGGTTGAACATATGCAGTTTTCCATGGTTTTGGACCAAGCGATCTTAGAGTGGTTGCTGGATGAAATGTTCCAGCTCCTACCTCTATATCGTACGGTTGTAATATTACACAACCTTTTTTTGACCAGTACTTTTGTAAATTAAAGATTGTGTCTTGAAAAGATAAAGTTTTTTTTTTTGTTTTATAGACCATACCTTTGCCAGATTGATCTTTCTTCTAATAAACTAATTACTTTATCAGTATAATTTTCTGAGGATGATAATTTTTTTGACAACCACCCTTTACTTTTTTCAAATTTCTTAATCTCAATTTGATCTCCATATTTTTCTCTTAATATTTGTTCTGCATTACCCAAACCATCTATTAAACCTAATTCTTTTGCTTTTTTTCCAGCCCAAAACTCACCTGAAAAAAGTTCAATACCAGAGTCTTTGTTTAGTTTTTCTTTTCTACTCTCCTCTACGACATCAATAAAGTCCTGATGAATTTCTAATTGAATATTTTTTAACCGATTTATATCCTCTTCTTTTTCATCAAGAAAAGGGTCTAAAGTACTTTTGTTCTTTCCTGCTGTATATACTCTTCTTTGAACTCCAATTTTTTCTATTAAGTTTTTAAATCCGAATGATGCAGAAATAACGCCAATTGATCCTATTATCGAACTTGAGTTTGCATATATCTCATCACCAGCACAAGCGATCAGGTATCCACCGGATGCAGCCACATCTTCAGCAAAGACAATCACTTTTTTTTTTGTTTTTTTTGATTGTTCCTTAATAAGTTTATATATCAGGTGTGATTGAACTGGAGATCCTCCTGGTGAGTTTATTGTAATTGCTACTACTAATGCTTTTTTTAGTGAGAAAGCTTTTTTAATTATTTCTTCCTGGCTTGAATAATCTATTCCTTGTCTAAATTTTCCAACATTTCCTATAACGCCAGATAGTTTAAGATGGCTAATAATTTTTTTTTTTTTAAAAATTGAAAACATTAAAATTTTTATAAGTTTTTTAAATATATTATAAACCCTAGTTATAATTAAAGAATAAGGTGCGTCAATTGATAAGTATATTAATAATTTGTATATAATAGTTTTAAAACATGGGAACTGTAATACAGCTTAAAAAACAAATTAATAATTCTTATACTGACTTAAAAAACTCAGTTGAAGATAAGTTGATTCTAGTTGAAGAAAAAATTAATTCCAGATTAGCAAGTAAAGTTGAGTTAGTTCAAAAGATGACAAAATATCATTTAAGCACTGGAGGTAAAAGACTTAGAGCTCTATTAACATTGCAATGCTCAAAAATTTGTGGATACGAGAGAGGATTAAGAGATGTTAATCTGGCTGCATGTGTCGAATTAATCCATGCAGCAACTTTAATGCACGATGATGTAATTGATAACTCTAAAATTAGAAGAGGAAAAAAGACCTTAAATAAGATCTGGGGAAATCACTCATCAATTTTAGTAGGCGATTATCTCTTAAGCAAATGTTTTGAAATGATGGTTGAAGATGGAAATTTAGAATTGCTTAAACTTTTGGCCAACACATCATCAGAAATTGCTCAAGGTGAAGTTCTGCAATTGCAACACAATAAAGAAATAGACATTTTAGAGGAGACATATCTTAATATTATTTCCTCAAAGACTGCATCATTATTTGCAGCAGCTACTAAAGTTGGCGCAATTATTTCAGAAAAAGATTTAAAATTTAAAAATGCTTTAGAATTTTATGGAAAAAACCTAGGTCTCACATTTCAAATTGCAGATGACACATTAGATTATAATTCTGAATTAAAATTATTTGGAAAAAACATTGGTAATGATTTTTATGAGGGAAAAGTAACTTTACCTATAATTTTACTTTATCAAAAATTAGATGATGTTGAAAAAGAAAAATTAAAATCTTTATTTGAAAAACAAATTCGTGAAAAGAAAGATTTAGAATATGTTCTAAATCTAATAAAAAAAAATAACATAATTAAAGAGTGTTATAAAAAAGCAGAGCATTATATTAATTTAGCTTCTAATTCTTTAAGTGTATTTGAGGAGTCTGATGAAAAAAATGTGCTAAAAAATTTAACATCTTTTAGCATAGAAAGAAATTTCTAAGGGCTTAACAATACTTTTTTCCAACTTTTAGTTTTTTTAATATATTTCAATCTTTCATGAATTCGACTTTGACCATCAAGCCAGAATTCTATCTCTTTAGGTTTTATTCTCCAGCCTGACCAGTATTCTGGTCTTGGTACTTTTTTTTGATTTGGGAATTTTTTTTTAAATTCTTTTATAGATTTATATAAATCTTCTCTTTTTTTTAAAATGCTGCTCTGCTGTGAAGCCCAAGCACCAATTCTACTTCCGTATGCTCTTGATTTATAATAATCATCAGCTTCTTTTTTTTGAAACTTTAGATGCAATACCAATTACCCTAATTTGTCTTTGTAGGCTTTTCCAATGAAAACACATGGAAATTTTTGAAGAATTTTTAATGGCTTTACTTTTATCACTTTTTAAATTTGTATAAAAAACAAAACCATTTTTATCAAAATCTTTAAGAAGAACCATTCTGACTGTTGGAAATCCTTTTTTATTAACAGTTCCTACAGCAAACGCATTTGGGTCATTAATTTCAGTTTTTTTTGCTTTATTGAACCATTCTTCAAAAAGTTTAATTGGGTTATTATGATCTTTAAAGCAAAGATTTAATCCAAGTGAGTTTTTTTCGTTCATAATTATAAAAAAATAATTTATACAGTAAGATAATGTCATTTAATACTTTTGGAAAGTTATTTAGATTTACTACTTGGGGAGAATCTCATGGTCCTGCAATTGGGTGTGTTGTGGACGGATGCCCACCAAATGTTCCAATAAAAGAAAGTGATATTCAAAAAGAACTTAATAAGCGAAAACCAGGTCAATCTAAATTCACAACACAAAGAAAAGAGGATGACAAAATTAATATTTTATCTGGTGTTTTTGAGGGAAAAACTACTGGAACTCCGATATCTTTAATAATTTATAACAAAGACATGAGATCTAGAGATTATGAGACAATAAAGAACAAATTTCGACCAGGACATGCAGATTACACTTATTTTAAAAAGTATGGAATTCGTGATTATAGAGGAGGTGGAAGACAATCAGCCCGTGAGACTGCAGCAAGAGTTGCAGCAGGGGCAATCGCAAAAGTAGTTTTGAAAAATAAGATTGGTGCTAAATATCAAGCAGTCGGTGCAGTTATACAATTAGGAATTTTAGGTTGCGATTTAAACAAATGGAAAGACAAAACTGTATCCACAAATCCATTTTTTTTGTCCTGACAAATCTGTAATTAAGCTCTGGGAAAAATATTTACTCGGCATAAGAAAAGCTGGTTCATCTTGTGGAGCAATAATTGAGATAAGAGCAAGAGGAGTGCCTTTAGGGCTTGGAGCCCCAATATATTCCAAATTAGATATGGATTTAGCAGCTGCGATGATGAGCATTAATGCTGTAAAGGGGGTAAATATTGGATCAGGAATGGATTCAGCTATCCTAACTGGGGAAGAAAACTCTGATGAGATTTTACAAAGAAAAGGTAAAACTAGTTTTAAATCAAACAATGCTGGTGGAATTTTGGGTGGAATTTCAACAGGTCAAGAAATAAAAATTTCATTTGCTGTTAAACCAACTTCATCGATTTTATCATCTAGAAAAACAATTGATAAGTTCGGAAAAAATACAACAATATCTGTTAAAGGAAGACATGACCCGTGTGTAGGCATTAGAGCAGTCCCAATAGGAGAAGCTATGATGCATTGTGTAATTCTTGACCACTATTTAATGAACACTGCTCAAAATAAAATTTAATTAGATTTTTTTATTAAAACTTTTGAATTTAATGTATCTAAAATCTTATTTTCTATTCCAATTGAATCAAGATTTGCATATTTATACATTAACTCTGGTTTATCATGATCTATAAATCTGTCAGGCAATATCATTGATCTAAATTTTAAATTGCTATCTAGAAGATTTTTTTCACTAAGAAATTGGCTAACATGAGATCCAAATCCACCAATAGATCCCTCTTCTATTGTGATTAAAACTTCATGCTCTGTTGCAATTTGCCAGATTAAATTTTCATCTAAAGGTTTTGCAAATCTTGCATCAATTATAGAAATATTAATTCCTTTTTTTGATAAATTTTCAGATGCTAAAATACACTCATGAAGTCTTGCACCAAAATTTAAAATTACAACTTTTTTTCCAGTTTTAATAACTTTTCCTTTACCCAACTCAATTTTTTCATTTATTTCTGGTAATTCAATCCCTAGACCATTTCCTCTTGGATATCTAAAAGCTGAAGGTCTATCATTAATATCTATTGAGGTATTGATCATTCTTACAAGCTCGGCCTCATCGCTAGCCGCCATTACTACAAAATTTGGTAGTGTTGATAAGTATGTTATATCAAACGAGCCTGCATGTGTTGGTCCATCTGCGCCAACTAGCCCAGCTCTATCAATTGCAAATCTTACTGGTAAGGATTGAATTGCAACATCATGAACAACTTGATCATAAGCTCTTTGAAGAAAAGTTGAGTATATTGCTGCATATGGTTTAAATCCCTCTGTAGCCATTCCAGCGGCAAAAGTTACTGCGTGCTGTTCTGCTATTCCAACATCAAACATTCTGTCAGGAAATTTTTTTCCAAATAAATCCATACCTGTTCCTGATGGCATCGCTGCTGTTATACCAACAACTTTACTATCCTTTTCAGCATGCTTGATTAAGGTGTTAGCAAATACTTTTGTATATGATGGTGCATTAGTTGAAGACTTTATCTGTTCTCCTGTTTTTACATTAAATTTTGAAACTCCATGGAATTTATCTTCTGATTTTTCTGCGAATTTATAACCTTTTCCTTTTTCAGTTTTTACATGAACTAAAATTGGACCATCATAATTAATTTCTTTTGCATTTTTAAATACAGAAACCATTGTATCAATATCATGTCCATCTATTGGCCCAATGTAATAAAATCCCATGGAATTAAATAAAGTACCACCAGTAACTGCGGATCTTAAAAAATCCTCTGCTTTTCCTGCTTTGTTTTTAAATCTTTTTGAGAAAGCAGATATAATTAATTTTAATGTCTCTCTAAAACTAAAATAAATCTTACCAGACAGAATTTTTGCAAGATACTTTCTCATAGCTCCAACAGGTTTTGCAATTGACATGTCATTATCATTTAAAACGACTATCATTTTCGTCTTACTTTCTCCTGCGTTGTTCATTGCCTCATATGCCATACCAGCACTTATCGCTCCATCACCTATGACAGCAATTACATTATCAGATTTATTTGACAATTTATTAGCAACAGCCATTCCTAATGCTGAAGATATAGAAGTTGAACTATGAGCAGCGCCGAAAGGATCATACTCGCTTTCTGATCTTTTTGTAAAACCAGACAATCCCCTCCCTTTTCTTAGTGTTCTAATTTTATTTTTCCTACCAGTTAATATTTTATGAGGATAAGTTTGGTGCCCAACATCCCAAATTAATTTATCATGTGGAGTATTAAATATATAATGCAAAACCACAGTGAGCTCTACAACTCCAAGACCAGCTCCTAGGTGTCCACCTGTTTCTGAAACAACGTCAATTAATTCTCGCCTCACCTCGTCAGCCAAAACTTTTATCTCAGATTGAGATAATTTTCTGATATCACTTGGAAAATTGACATTGTTTAAAAATTTGTAATTACTATTCATTTTGTTCTACTTAAAATATAATTTATGGTTTCTTTTAGATCTCTACTTTTTTTTCCAAATTTATTTAAACTTTTGAATATATTTAATTTCAGGTTATTTGCATATTTAATAGTATTTTTGGTACCTAGTAAACTTATTAAAGTAGCTTTTCCCATTTTTAAATCTTTTCTAGTTTTTTTTCCAACGCTTGATGTTTTTCCCTTTAAATCTATTAAATCATCAGCAATTTGGAACAATAGGCCTATTTCATTACCAATTTTATTAAACATTCCAAAATATTTTATTTTACCTGACATAATAATTGGCGCTATGCAACAAAAACTAAAAAGCTTACCAGTTTTCTTAATTTGCATATCAATAATTTGTTTTTTATTTTTTTTTATTTTTTCATAACTTAAATCTAGATATTGGCCTCCAGCTATACCAGAATGACCAGAACTCTCTGATAGTAAGTTTATTAATTTTATTTTCTTCTTTTCACTTAAATTTAATTTTTTCTGGCTCAAAATTTGGAAAGCTATTGTAAGTAAAGAATTGCCAGCGAGTATTGCTGTGGACTCACTAAATTTCTTATGGGTCGTCAACTTTCCTCTCCTTAAATTATCATTATCCATACAGGGTAAATCATCATGAATGAGTGAGTAAGCATGAATGCATTCTACTGCAGCTGCTATTTGCAAGATAGTTTTTTTATTTATTTTAAATATTGAACCAACATCAAATAATATTTTTGATCTTATTTTTTTTCCTCCAGGAAGAAGTCCATACAACATCGGTTTGATTAAATCTGTATTTTTTTCTTTAGAAAAATATC
>CACHPB010000012.1 GCA_902581585.1 uncultured Pelagibacteraceae bacterium | reverse complement strand
AATTCTTACAATTGGGAAGTTCCAGGAGAGAAAAAATTTTTTTCTTTTGATAAAAGTTTTAGAAAAAATAAAAAAAAAATATAAGCTTATAATTATTGGTGAGAAAACAAATATTTCCCATAATTTAATGTTTAAAGAAATCAAAAACTATATCCAGAGAAAAAAATTAAATAAAAATATTGAGATTAAATTTAATATTAATCACAATAATATGGGACAATTCTACAATTGGTGTAATTTTTTTGTATTACCTTCAACAAACGAACCTGCCTCTATATCACCACTTGAGGCCTTAAGTTTTAGAAAACCAGCTATTTGTAGCGATAATAATGGTATCAAGTACTATATAAAAAACGGTGTAAATGGATATGTTTTTAAAGATAATAACTCTAAATCACTCGAAAATAACATTATAAAAATGTTTATGAATTATAAAAAAATAAATTCGAAATTAAAAGTTAATAGAGATACTTTCTTAAATGAAAATTTGTTAAAAAAAATCTACAACGCACAAAAAAACCTTGAATATGACCTCTAGTTTTTTAAATTACGAAAATTTATATTTATTGTTAATATTAATTTCTTATCTTTTTTGTTATCTAAAATTAGATAAAATATCTAAAATATTCAATTTATATGACTATCCTGATGGCATTAGAAAAATTCATAAAATAAAAACACCACTTCTTGGAGGCATATTTTTATTCTTTGCTATATTTCTTTATATAACAATAATTCCAAATCTATTAGATAAAAGCTATGAATATTTTTATTTATACTCATATAAATCGGTTATTTCATTTTTTTTTTGTTTTATATCAATTTTTATTTTAGGTTTTTTAGATGATAAATATTCAATTTCTCCGGATAAAAAATTAATAATTCTTTTTTTTATTTGTTATATTTATGTGATAAGTGATAGCACAGTCGGGATAGAAAATATAAGGTTAAATTTTTTGAACCTTAATATAGAAATTAAAAAATTTACTCCTATTTTTACAAGCGTTTTTATAGCGACTTTTATAATTTTATCGAATATGTTTGATGGTATTAATGGTCAATCATCCATTTTTTTTATTTTCACGTTGATAGTTCTTACGATATTAAATCCTGTTTTGATAAGCTTTATATTTTTTTTGGTTTTATTGTTATTAATTTTTGTATTTTACAATCTAAAGTCTAAAATTTTCTTAGGAGATAATGGAATATTTATTTTAGGTTTTATAATTTCAATTTTATATTTAAAAACTTATAATATTTATGGAAATATAAGTTTTGATCACTTAATCTTAATATCGTTTTTACCCTTAATTGATATGATCAGAGTCTCAGTTTTTAGAATTTTTAACGGAAAAAATCCAATGAGACCTGATATGACACATATACATCATATAATTACTAATGCTGAAGGTAAACTTATTAAGATAATTATTTTGACTATCTCACCTATAATAATTTATTATTTTACTAACAATTTTCTTTTAACATCTTCTTTATTATTAATTCTTTACTTTTATATAATTTTAAATAAAAAAAAAAATGAAATATTGTAAAAATTGTTTAGAAGTAGATACAAGACCTAGAACAAAATTCAATAAGGAAGGATTATGTTCTGCTTGCACTTATAAAAAAAAGCAATCAAATTTGTCTGATGAAAAAAGAATAGAATTACTTAAGAAAATTTTCATTAAATTTAAAAGTCATGAGAAATATGATTGTATAATTGGTGTAAGCGGTGGAAAAGATAGTACAAGACAAGCTGTGTGGCTTAGAGATAAGCTAAACATCAACCCATTACTTGTGTGTTGCACTTATCCTCCAGATCAAATTACCACAGCAGGTCATGAAAATTTATCTAATTTAATTTCTTTAGGTTTTGATGTAATTGTTTCAGGCCCTTCACCAAATATTTGGAAAAAAGTATTAAAAGAGGGTTTTTTTAAAGGTAATTATTTAAAAGGACCTGAAATAGCTTTATTTTCCTCTGTACCACAAATAGCAATAAAGTATGGCATTCGATTAATTATTTGGGGAGAAAGTCCTGGATATATATGGAATAACGAAAAAGTAAAAAGAAAGTTACCTTATGACGGGAATTCTCTCAAATATTCTAACACAATTTCTGGATGTGATTTAAACTGGTCTAAAGTTTTTTTAGAAAATCCAGAGAAATTGACTCCATATATTTATCCTTCAGATAAAGAATTTAAAAAAAATAAAATTCAAATTATATTTTTAGAATATTTTTCTAATAATTGGTCAGTGATAAATAATGCAAAAATTTCATCAACATATGGTTTGAAAATAAGAAAAGATAATGCAAAAAATACTGGAGATTTGTATGGTGTAATGGCTTTGGATGACGATTGGGTAAGTCTGAATCAAATGATTAAGTATTTAAAATTTGGATTTGGTAGAGCCTCAGATTATTTAAACTACGAGATAAGAGCTGGAAGAATTAAGAGGGATGATGCAATAAAGATTGTTAAGAAATATGATGGAAAATGTAGTAAAAAATATATTAAATCTTTTTGCAATTACATAAGTATATCTGAAAAAGATTTTTGGAAGCAAATTGATAAATTTGTAAATAAAAAATTATTTTATAAATCTAACAAAGGTGAATATTTACCAAAATTTAAAGTAGGCGAAAACATTGAGTAAAAAAATTAGAATTCTTGGATATGGATCCGCAAATTATGGTTCAATAATTAATATATTTAGAAAACTTGATCAAGATATTGATGTTACAGAAAACTACAAAGATATTAAAGATTGTGATTTGTTAATTTTACCTGGTGTAGGGACATTCCCAAAAGCAATAAATTTTTTAAAAAAAAAAAAAATTTTTGAAAAAATTAGAGAGAATATTATATCAGGACAACCAACCCTTGGTATTTGTTTAGGTATGCAATTGCTTTCAAATAGTTCAACTGAATTAGGTTATACAAAAGGTTTAAATCTTATATCAGGGAGTGTAAAAAAAATCCCCAATAATTTTAGTAACATAGGCTGGAATGATGTATTTAATAAAAATAAAAGAAAATTTGGATGCTTTTACTTTCAACATAGTTATTATTTAGATACAAAAAATGAAAGAATGGTTAATGCATATTTTCAATCAGATAGATTCAGAATACCTGCTGTAATTAGAAAAAAAAATATTATCGGTTTTCAATTCCATCCAGAGAAAAGCCAAAAAGATGGCTATAATATTTTAAATAGTTTAATTAAAGAAATTTAAAAATGAGAAAAAGATTGATAGCAGGTATTACTATAAAGGATAATTTAGTCGTTCAGTCTATTTCATATAATAAATATCTTCCATTGGGAAAAGTAGAATATTTTATTAAAAATTTAAATAGATGGTCTGTAGACGAAATTTTAATAAGAGACATAGATGCCTATAGAAAAAAAGGAGAGCCCAATATTAAGTTGATAGAAAAAATAAAAAAAATTTCATGTGAAACCCCAATAATTTATGGAGGTGGAATATCAAATTTTAAACTAGCAAGTTTATTATTTAATTACGGTATAGATAGAATTTTAATAGAAAATCTTTTTTATGAAAATCCAAATCAATATGAAATTATTTTAAATAAAATTGGTGCTCAATCTATTATTTTGTCTTTGTCCATTAAGAATGGTGAAATAATTAATTATATAAATAAACATATAATCAAAAATATTTTTACCCTATTAAAAGATAATCTTAACCCGTCTGAAATTTTAGTAAATGATATTACAAACGATGGTTCTTATGGAAAATTTAATGATAAAAATTTGATTTGTGTTAATAAATTAAAACCAAAAATAATATGTCATGGAGGATTGACTAATATTAAAACTTTAAAGAAAATACTTAATAATAAAAATGTAAGTGCAGTTTGCATATCTAACTATTTAAATTTTAAAGAACATCAATACCAAACAATCAAAAATAATTTAAATTTAAATACTCTAAGAAGAGAAATATATGAGTAAAACTATTTTTTGTAAAAGATGTCTTTATAATTCAAAGCATCCGCTTGGTTTAATAATTGATGGAGAAGGTATTTGCTCAGGGTGTAGGATACATGAGGAAAAAAATATTTTAGATTGGTCTTCAAGAAAAGAAAAAATAATTAAAATCATTAAAAAGTACAAAAGTAAAAAAAATAATTATGATTGTGTAGTGCCAATATCAGGTGCTGAGGATAGTTACTATATTGTTCACCTTGTTAAGAATGTTTTAAAATTAAATCCTTTGTTGGTTTGTTATAATAAATATTTCAATTCAGAAACTGGAATAAAAAATTTATCAAATTTGAGAATAAAGTTTGATTGTGATATTATTTTTAAAAATATTAATCCTCATACAATTAAAAAAATCACAAAATATACATTATCTGAGTTTGGTAATATTTATTGGCCTATATTAGCTGGAACAACTGTATTTCCTTTGGAAATCTCTGAAAAATATAAAATTCCTTTAATTATCTGGGGTGCTCATCAGGGTATTGAGCAGGTTGGAATGTATTCTCATCTAGACGAAGTAGAGATGACCAGAAGATATAGACATGAACATGATTTGTTTGGTTTTGAAGCTGAGGATTTAATTAAAATAGATAATAATTTAACCGAAGACGATGTTTGGCATTTTAAATATCCAAGTGACAAAACTATAAATAAAAATGGAATAAGAGGTATATACTTGAGCAATTACTTTAGGTGGGATCCTTATGCACAGCATAAATTAATGGTAAAATTATACAATTATAAAGGATTAAACTTTAGTAGAACCTTTGATATTTTCGACTATGTTGATTGCTTCAACTATATGAATATTCATGATTTTCTTAAACTAAGCAAACATGGATATTCAAAAGTTACAGATCATGCATCAAGAGAAATAAGACATGGTAGAATTTCTAGAAATAATGGTATTGATCTAGTATTAAAATATGAACAAAAAACTATTAATCATATAAATCTTTTTTGTGATTGGTTAGGTATTGATGATAAATCTCTAAAATTTATTTTAGATAGATTCAAAAATAATGAATATTGGAGCACTAAAAATTATATTAATTTTACATTTAATGGGCACAGTAAAAAACTAAGAAAAAAAAAGAGTTTTAATAAAAAACTCAATTTCTTTGGAATTAAAAAATCAAAACATAATGAGACAGATAATTTAAAATACATTACATTTGGAAAAGGATATCCATAGTGGAAAATAAATTACCACATAGGAAACTTTTAAAAAAAACTGATGGAGCGTATAAGTATGGTTTTTTTGAAGCGTTAAGGATTAAACATAAATTTTCAAAATTTTTCTCACCAATAAATGATTGGGATCATGGATGGAACTATCATAATTCAGATATTTTAATAAATTATAAGGTCAAATCATCATATAAGTTAGGTTTTGTTATTCCTTCTCAAAAATTAAAAAATATTTATGAAAAATTCACAGATAATGAAATTATTTTAGATAGTTTACCATTTTATTATTTTTGTAAAAATGTTCTAGGAAATTTTGAAAAAAGCAAAAACAATAATGAAGATAAATTATTAGTATTTCCTGCAAAAATCCCTTTTTCTGGGTTAACCCAAAATCAAATTAATATTCAAAAAAATTATTTTGATTATATCAAATCATTAGAAAAAAAATTTGAAAAAATATTTATATGTATCCCTTATGAGGACTCATTTAATGAAAGCTACATGAAGCTTCTGAAAAATATTAATATTACTTACTTCACAGGCGCTAGTGCATCGGATGGTAACAGTTATATAAGGTTATTACAAATTTTTTCATTGGCAAAATATTTTACAACAAACTCATTAGGATCAGGCTTAGTTTATGCAGGAATTTTAAAAAAAAAAATTTCTATTTCTCAACCAATATTTGTCCCTTCAAGAAATTTTAAAGATCTTTACATACCAAAAAAATTTCAATATTCCAAAAATGATTTAGCTGAGGAATACAATAAGATTGATAGTATAGATTTTATAAATAAAAACTATAGTGATTTAGTTTTTTCAGATCCATATTTAGCAAATGAAAAATTTGATTGGGCATTCGACCAAATTGGTGGAAAATATTTTATTTCAACTAAAAAAGCGTGTACTAACTTAGGTTTAGATTATAAAAGTCAAATTAAGAGACGTATTAAAAATTTTTTATGGAAAAAATAAAAGAATTTATAAAATATAGTAACAAATTAGAACCTGATAAATACGCAAATGAAGTACATATTCATAGTGAATCAATTTTAAAAAAAATTGTTAACGAAAAAAATATAATAAATTTTCGAAATAATGACTTAACATATTATTCAGGTAGCTTATCACATCCTGACCAATTTATAGGACACTGGTTTAGCAGAGGTATAATAAGAAATTATTTAACATCTATCCGTTATTTATATTTAAAAAAAAAAAAAATAAAAAAATTTCTGTCAAAACAAAAACTTAAATTTTTTGATATAAAAGAAAATAGAATAGGAAATCCAATTCTTTACAAATTTTTTCTTTTTAGTGAAACAGGAACAAATATTTCAAATTGTTTTTATTTTAGCTTATTTAAGAAATATATTGATCAAGCTAAACCTAAAAAAATTGTTGAAGTAGGAGGTGGTTTTGGAAAGTTAGCCTCTATTATTTTGAAAAATTATCCGAAAGTAAATTACAATTTTATTGAACTTCCTTACACTTCATTAACATCTTATTATTATCTAAAAGAATTTTCTAAATTAAATAATTTAGATAATGTATCGTTTTTTTTTAATCCAGAAGAAAAATTTGATATTCAAAAACAGATTTCTGTGCTTACAAACCTATATGTGCATAAAAATGAAAATTTATTTCCTAACACTGATTTATTAATTAATACTGAATCTTTTATGCATATGTCTCAAAATGAAATATTATTTTACATTGACCTTATAAAAAAAAATAAAATAAAATTTATTCTTACATTAAATAGACTTGACCGAAAAAGAAAGGGAGAAACTGAGTTTGACAAATTATTTACTAATGAAAACATCAAACTTATAGATAAAATAGATTTAAGTTTTGTACTTGAGGATATGTATTTAACATTTTATGAAAATTTTAGTTAACATTAATTTTTAAAATTAAATTTGTTATGAATTTAACAACCAATAAAGAAATTTTTTTTTTTAAAAAAGTACCATCTTTTTTAATTATTTTTCTTCCTTTAACTTTGATAACAGGTCCATTTTTAAGTGACTTATCAATATCTATTGTGTCTATAATTTTTATAATATTTATTATTAAATATAGATATTATAATTTATTAAATAATTTATTTTCAAAAGTTTTTTTTATTTTTTGGATATATATTTTATTTAATAGTTTGTTAATAAACTTTGAAATTGTATCACTAAAAATATCTTTTTTTTATTTTAGGTTTCTATTTTTTTCACTAGCAGTTTCTTACTTGTTAGAGATTAATGATAAACTACTTAAGCAAATTTTTTATTCATTTTTATTATGCTTTATATTATTAATATTCGATGGATACTTTCAATATTTTTTTGGACAAAATATTATAGGAATGAAATTGCCTTACGGTCCTAGAGTGAGTAGTTTTTTTGGAGATGAACTTATTTTAGGTAGTTACTTAAGTAGACTTTTTCCGATATTCTTTGGATTAACAATCTTTCTTTTCAAAGATAACATAAAAAAAATTTTACTAATATCCATAATCTTTATTCTCTTAGAAGGACTTGTTTTTATAAGTGGAGAAAGAACAGCCTTTTTCTATATAAATTTGTCAGCTATTTTTATAATTATTTTTATCAATAAGTTTAAGCTGCTAAGGTTTGTAACCTTATGTCTGTCATTTTTATTAATTATTTTAATTATACAATTAAATGATACTACAAAAACTCGAGTAATTGATTTGACAGTTGAGCAAATGGGTTTCTCTGAAAAGGGTTCAAAAAAATATATTTTTTCTGAAGAGCATCAAGATCAGTATTTAACTGCATTAAACATGTTTAAGCAAAATCCTTTTTTTGGAGTAGGAATAAAAAATTTTAGAAACCAGTGCAATGAAGAAAAATACGCTTATGGTAACTATTCATGTAGTTCTCATCCCCATAATATTTACATTCAACTATTATCAGAAACAGGTTTCTTTGGTTTCTTAATTTTATTATTAATATTTATTTATTTTTGTTTGAGATTAATCAAACATTTCTTTTATCAAATAACAAAAAGAATTTACTATTCTGATTTTCAAATTTGTATATTATCAGCTATATTTATTACGATTTGGCCAATAGCACCAAATGGCAATATTTTTAACAATTGGCTAAGTATTATATATTATTTACCCATAGGTATTTATTTATGGACAATTAATAATGAAAAAAAAATTTAAAAAAAAAAATCTAATAATTGTTACAGGTGGAGCAGGTTTTGTAGGTTCAAATCTTATTAAGTTTTTGTTACAAAATTATGAATATAATATTTTGAGTATAGATGACTATTCTAGTGGAAGCTTATCAAATCATTTTAATAATAAAAAAGTAAAATATTTAAAAGGCAGTACTACAAATATCGAAAAATACCTAATTACCAAAAAAGATAAAATTCACTCAATTTTTCACTTTGGGGAATTTTCCAGAATTTATCAAAGTTTTCCTAAATTTAATGATTGTTTTATGTCTAACAGCTTTGGGTCTCAATGCGTATTTAATTTTTGTTTAAAAAACAAAATCAAATTAATTTACTCTGCAACATCAGCAAGTTTAGGAAATAAAGGTAATGATAAAAATCTTTCACCTTATGCTTTTACAAAATCAAAAAACTTAGAACTTTTAGAAAATTTAAAAAAATGGTTTAATTTTAAATATGAAATAATCTATTTTTATAACGTTTATGGTGATGGTCAAATTTCAAAAGGGGATATGGCGACTGTGATAGGAATTTTTAAAGAGCAATACAATAAAAAATTACCATTAACAGTTGTTAGGCCTGGTACGCAAACTAGAAGATTTACACATATAGATGATACAATTAAAGTCTGTATTGAAGCTTGGAAAAAAAATAAAAATAGACACTACAGTATTTCATCAAAAACAAAATATTCCATAATTGAGGTTGCTAAAATGTTTGACACAAAGATTAAGTTTCTTCCCAAAAGATCAGGAGAAAGATATGCATCTGCATTAACTTACATGAATTTAACAAACAAGGTATATAGAAGGTTTGGTAATAAAAGTTTATCTAGTTATATAAAAAAAATTATAAATAAAGAAAAATAAATTGAGTAACCAAAATAATTTAAAAGATAATGTTATTAAGGATTTTGGAGATGAATGGTCGGAGTTTGATCAATCATCATTAAAATTAAAAGAATTAAATGAAATCTTTAATCAATATTTTCATATATTCCCAATTTCAGAACTTGATAAAAGTAAAGTTGGTTTTGATTTTGGATGTGGCAGTGGCAGGTGGGCAAAGCTAGTTGCTGATAAAGTCCATACGTTAAATTGTATTGACCCAAGCCTAAGTGCAATAAAAGTTAGTAAAAAAAACTTATCAAACTATAAAAATATCAAATATTTCAACTCTGGAATTTCGGATACCAAAATAGATAGTAATAGCCAAGATTTTGGTTATTGTCTTGGGGTTCTTCATCATACAAATGAAATAAACGATGGGATAAGTTTTTTTAAAAGGATTTTAAAGAAAAACTCACCATTTCTTATTTACCTTTATTATAATTTTGAAAATAGAAATTTTTTGTACAAATCGATTTGGAAAATGACAAATATTATAAGACTATTGGTTAGTAAATTTCCATTTAAGTTAAAAAAGTTTATTACAGATATACTAGCCTTATTTTTATATTATCCATTGGCACGTTTTTCATTGATTTTAAATTTGTTTGGACTCAACACAAAAATAATCCCATTATCATTTTATAAAGATAAAAGTTTTTACACAATGAGAACAGACTCTTTAGACAGATTTGGTACTAAATTAGAAAGAAGATTCTCAAAAAAAGAAATAAAAGAAATGCTAATTTCAAATGGTTTTAAAGATGTTAAATTCAGTGAAACCGCGCCTTTTTGGGTTGCAGTTTGTAGAAAAAGTTAATTTTTCAAACTTTACAATTAATATTTTAGAAGATATAAAACTTTGCCTGGTGATTATTGCGAAAGTGTAATACCCGATCCCATACCGAACTCGGAAGTCAAGCCTTTCAGCGCCGATGGTACTTTGTCTTAAGACATGGAAGAGTAGGACATTGCCAGGCTAATTTAAATTATGAAAATAGCAAGTTCCTTAAAATCGTTAAAAAAAAGAGATTTAAATTCTAAGTTAGTTAGACGAAGAGGAAGAGTTTATATTATCAATAAAAAAAACCCGAAATTCAAAGCAAGACAAAAATGATTTTCGGATCATGCCTAGATTAGAAAATGATAATTGGTTCTGTAACTGAGGATATTAATATTGAAAAAAGAGTTGCTATTACTCCTGAAATTCTAAAAAAATATAAATCATTAGACTTAGAGGTGTACTTAAGTAAGAATTATGCAAATCATTTGGGGATTAAAGATGATGAGTACAAGTCTCAGGGTGCAACGATTGCCGAAAGTAATGATGAGGTAATATCAAAATCAAGCGCTTTGTTGCAAATGAATATTCTTAATGATGAAAATTTATCGAAATTAAAAAATGATCAAATTTTAGTTGGTGTATTGAACCCTTACAAGAATGAAAATAAATTAAAAAATATTACATCAAAAAATATTAAATTTTTTTCTCTGGAGCTACTACCAAGAATTACCAGAGCTCAATCAATGGATATTCTCTCATCCCAAGCAAACCTGGCAGGGTATAAAGCTGTTGTAGATTCATTTGCATATTTCCAAAAAGCTATACCAATGATGATGACTGCAGCCGGGACTATATCTGCTGCAAAAGTTTTAGTAGTAGGTGCAGGAGTTGCAGGCTTACAAGCTATTGCAACTGCTAAAAGAATGGGAGCCATAGTTTTTGCTACAGATGTAAGATTAGCTTCCAAAGAGCAGGTTGAGAGTTTAGGAGGAAAATTTTTAATTGTAGAGGGATCAGAAAATTTAGAAACAGAAGGTGGTTATGCTAAAGAAGCTGATGAAGGTTTTAAAAAAAAACAAGAGCAGTTGCTTAAAGAAACTTTAAAGAAAATTGACATAGTTATTTGTACAGCTTTGATACCAGGCAAAAAAGCTCCCTTAATTATAAAAAAGGATATGATAGATGTCATGCAATCTGGATCTGTAATATATGATTTGGCAGCTTCCCAGGGTGGTAATGCGGAGCTAACTAAAGTTGACGAAATTGTTGATAATAATGGTGTGAAAATTATGGGTGAGGCAAATATTTTGAATAAATTGCCAGTTTCAGCTTCAAATTTGTATGCAAAAAATATGTTTAATTTTATCAGCAATCTTTATGATAAAGAAAAAAAATCTTTTGAATTTAATCTTGAAGATGAGATAATTGAAAAAACAATGGTTAAATAATGGAAATTGATCCTTTTATATTCAGATTAAGCATATTTATATTATCAATATTCGTTGGTTACTATGTAGTCTGGAGTGTTACTCCATCTTTACATACTCCATTAATGTCTGTAACTAATGCGATATCATCAGTAATAATTGTAGGGGCTATAATTGCTGCGCTAGCAGGCTCATCTAAAAACATTTTTGAGTTATCAAATATATTTGGATTTCTTGCAATAATATTAGCTGCAGTAAACATTTTTGGTGGGTTTCTGGTAACTCAAAGAATGTTGCAAATGTATAAGAAAAAGAAAAAATAGATATGTCTGCAAATTTATCAGCAACTTTTTATCTTCTATCGGGAATATTATTTATATTAGCATTAAGAGGCCTGTCTTCGCCTGAAACTTCACGACAAGGAAACTATTTTGGTATTGCAGGTATGGCAATTTCAATAATTGTAACTTTTTTAGCAGTTGGAAATTTTGGTTCTGGTTTTATTTATGTTTTGATTTTCCTTGTTTTAGGAGGATCAATAGGAGCCTTTATTGCTTTTAAAATACCAATGACAGCTATGCCAGAACTTGTTGCTGGATTTCATAGCCTTGTAGGTCTTGCTGCAGTATTTGTTGCTATATCTGCATTCTTAAAACCAGAAGCATTTAATCTTGGAGTAACTGGTAATATCAAATTGGCTAGTTTAATTGAAATGTCTCTTGGAGCAGCTATCGGAGCAATAACATTCTCAGGTTCAATTATTGCTTTTTTAAAATTAAGAGGAATAATGTCTGGCTCTCCAATTACTTTTAAAGGCCAGCACTTAATTAATTTAATTCTTGGATTGGCGATACTTTTTCTTATTTACTATTTATGTAAATCTCAATTATCAAATATTTTTTGGTCCATTGTTTTAATATCTTTTATCGTCGGAGTTCTATTAATAATACCTATTGGAGGTGCTGATATGCCTGTAGTAATTTCAATGTTAAATTCTTATTCAGGTTGGGCTGCTGCTGGGATAGGATTTACATTAGAGAACACTGCTTTAATAATTACAGGTGCACTTGTTGGATCATCAGGAGCTATTTTATCGTATATTATGTGTAAAGGAATGAACAGATCGTTCTTTAATGTAATTCTGGGAGGATGGGGCGCTAATGATCAAACATCTGATAATAAAACTAAAGAGCAAAAACCTGTAAAAAATGGTAATGCAGATGATGCAGCTTTTTTAATGAAAAATGCCTCGTCAGTTATAATCGTTCCTGGTTATGGTATGGCTGTTGCGCAAGCTCAGCATGCTTTAAGAGAAATGGTAGATGCTTTAAAGAAAAATGGAGTAAAAGTTTCTTATGCAATTCACCCAGTTGCTGGTAGAATGCCAGGACATATGAACGTTTTGCTCGCAGAGGCAAATGTGCCATATGATGAAGTTTTTGAATTAGAAGAAATTAATAATGACTTTGCAAATTGTGATGTTGCCTATGTAATAGGAGCCAATGATGTAACGAACCCTGTTGCAAAATCAGATCCGCAAAGTCCCATATACGGTATGCCTGTTTTAGATGTAGAAAAAAGTAAATCGGTTTTATTTGTAAAAAGAAGTTTATCACCTGGATACGCTGGAATTGATAATGATTTATTTTATAGAGATAATACTTTAATGTTGTTTGCAGATGCGAAGAAAATGACCGAAGAAATTGTAAAAAGTTTATAAAATTGACTAAAATTTTTTGTGATATTGCTGATAAAAACCTAATAAGAAAATTCAACAAAAAAAATATAGTAAAAGGATTTACAACCAATCCAAGCCTTATGCGAAAAGCTGGTGCAAAAAACTATACGCTTTATTGTAAAGAAATTATAAAAATAACAAATAAACCTGTGTCATTTGAGGTATTTTCAGATCATGAAAGTGGTATGATTTCTCAAGGAAATACAGTTGTTCCAGCTAATATAGGCCAATAAATATTACCAAACTCAGATAATGTATATTTTGTGATTTTTTTAATTGTATGAGGATTAATATTTTTAAAAATAATATCACAATCAAACTTTATTCTCAAATTTGATAAATTTTTTATTCCAGTTTCTGAATTGAAATATTTATTATAACAAACCAACAAAGGATTTAATTTTAAAACATTCTTAACAAGGTGAACAATATAGTAACTATCCTCAGCACCTGATATTGGCACTACACAATCATAATTATTTTTTTTACTTTTGTACTTTTTAATGATTTTAATTATTTTTTCTTTTCTTGAAGACCAATCTAAAATATTTTTTTCCTCATGTATCCTACACCCTGAGCAAATACCTTCTCCATCAATTATTAAACCAAGCGGATGCTTTGAATTATAAAGACATCTTTTACAAAAAATAGTTTTACTCATATATTTCTCTTCTTAGAGTATTTAAATTTAAATTATTTTTGATTGTTTGGTATTGATGTTCTTTAAAATTTAAATAGTTAGATATGCAAACTGCACTTACATTTTTATTATTAAGTATTTTCTTTAAAGTTTTAATATTAGTCAATCCTCCATGACATATTATTTTTGGTTTTAATTTATTAACACAAATCAAATTTTTATCATTAAATTTTCCATAAGAACCATCGTTTGTAATATCATTTACTAAAATTTCAGACGGGTTAAGATTATCTTTTAATAGGGTAAAAATATTTTTGATTATATGTTTATTTATATAATTAATTATTTCACCATTCTTAATGGACAAAGACAAAATAATAGATTGAGCACCAATTTTATTTAAAATAATTTCATATTGATTTGGATTTTCATAAAAAAGATTTTCTATTAAAATTCTATCTATACCGTAATTAAATAATAAACTTGCTAGTTTAAAATTTGATATTCCACCTCCATAAATTATTGGGGTTTCACATGAAATTTTTTTTATTTTTTCTATCAACTTAATATTGGGCTCTCCTTTTTTTCTATAGGCATCTATGTCTCTTATTAAAATTTCGTCTACAGACCATCTATTTAAATTTTTAATAAAATATTCTACTTTTCCCAATGGAAGATATTTATTATATGAAATAGACTGAACGACTAAATTATCCTTTATAGTAATACCTGCTATCAATCTTTTTCTCATTTTTAAATTTCTTTAATTAAACTATTTAAAATATTATAGCCATCTTTTTGGCTTTTCTCTGGATGGAATTGAAAACCGATAATATTTTTTTTTCTAATTACAGCAGGTATTCTGAATCTATCTGATTGAAAATATGCATTAACCATTCTTTCATTTTTTGTATCTAAATAATAACTATGTTGAAAGTAAAAGCATCCAAATTTTCTTTTATTTTTATTAAATACATCATTCCAGCCTATGTTACTAAAATTATTGGGGATTTTTTTTACACTCCCTGATATAAGATTTAAACCTTTTGTATAACCTAATTCAGTTGAACTATTTGAAAGCAATTGCATACCTAAACAAATACCAAGGGTTGGTTGTCCTGATATAATATTCTCTCTAATTTTTTCAAAAATTTTTTTTTTTTTTAAAAAATTTATTGCTTTTGGGAATGTCCCTACACCAGGTAAAATTAACAAATCACAATCTTTAATATCTTTGTAGTTTTCTGTAACATCAATATCTTGATCAAGTTTTCTAAATATATTAATTATTGAACCATAATTTGCGGATCCATATCCAAGAATTCTAATTTTTTTACTCAATGTTTTCGCCTACTTTAAATTTTGGTAAATATTCACCTTTGTTAGATTTATAAAATAATTTTTTATTTACAAATTTATCAATTTGCTTCCAAAAATCTTTTTCAGATATACTTATGTAATTGCAAAAAGATTTAATATATTTTTTACTACATTTTCCATCATATTTCTTAACAATCTTTATTGCATCATCCCTCTTAATTCTTCCAGCTCTTATCTCGTAGTTTAAATAATCTGAGGCTCTACCAAATCCAAATTTTAAATACTTAATCATTTGATTCAGACTTACCCAATCGTCATCCAAAGCCATTACACCATACAAATCTCCAGTATTTTTTGCATTATCTTTTCTTATTTTCAAACCATATGTTGATGAAATTTTTGCATTATTTATCACTGACCAATTATTAGAAAAATATTCTAAAAATATAATTTGAATTTTATTTTTTTTAAATTCTTTATCTGAAGGATAAATATATGGAGTCAATTTCTCTGGATTTTCTAAAAAAACTTTAGACCAGTTTAAATCACATCCAGAAATTGTGTTAGAATATTTGAGAGAATTCCCGTCATAAGGTAACTTTCTTTTTACTTTTTCGTTATTCCATATATATCCAGGACTTTCTCCCCAAATAATTAATCGAATGCCATACTTTATTGCTATTTGTGGTACAGAGGAAAATAAAGCTATTTCAGGTCCTTTTAAATAATTACCTTTAAAAAAACCCTCTTTTAATACTTTTTTCCAAATATTTGGTGAAGGGCCTGAAACAATTACATCAAAACCTAAAGAAATTAAATTAGATAAATTTTCATGACCTGCTGTGGTAATTTGATCTGGAGGATAAGTGCAACACACAAGTAATGGGTTGATGTTTAGCTTATCTCTAAGCCACACAGCTTGTCTTGTACTATCTTTTCCACCGCTTACACCAATTATACAATCATATTTCTCATGACTTTTAAATTTAATGAAAATTTTCTTAAGTAATTCTATTCTTTTTTCATCAGACAAATTTGATTGCTTTTTTTTATAAGTGCAAGCAGAACATAATCCTTCCTTATTGAATTTTGTTCTAGGTCTTGTATCTACTTCTAAACAATTTTTACAATATTTCATTTTTTTTTTTATTTAAAATTATATAAAAGTAAAGAATTAATAATAAAGAAGATGTTAAAAGAAAATTGTTAGTAAAATAATAAATTATTATAGGTGAGATAGTCAAAATAATTATCTTAATAAGTTTACCTTCAGCATTAGTAATTATATGATGTATATGTGTCATATCAGGTCTCATTGGATTTTTTCCGTTAAAAATTCTAAAAACTGAGACTCTGATCATATCAATTAAGGGTAAAAACGATATTAAGATTAAGTGATCAAAACTTATATTTCCATAAATATTATAAGTTTTTAAATATAAAATTGAAATTATAAAACCTAAAATAAATATTCCATTATCTCCTAAGAAAATTTTAGACTTTAGATTGTAAAATACAAAAATTAATAACAATAAAACCAAAAAAAATATAAAGCTTATCAAAACAGGATTTAATATCGTAAGAACTATCAACGTGAAAATAAAAAAAATGGATGATTGACCATTAATACCATCAAACATATTCGATAAAATTATAAAAGTCGCTATAAAAACGCTTGTAAAAATAGGAGTAAATTTTTTAATTTCTATATTAAGGTTCAAAAAATTTAACCTTATATTTTCTATCCCGACTGTGCTATCACTTATCACATAAATATAACAAATAAAAAAAAGAATTATTAATTTTTTATCCGGAGAAATTGAATATTTATCATCTAAAAAACCTAAAATAAAAATTGATATAAAACAAAAAAAAAATGAAATAACCGATTTATATGAGTATAAATAAAAATATTCATAGCTTTTATCTAATAGATTTGGAATTATTGTTATATAAAGAAATATAGCAAAGAATAAAAATATGCCTCCAAGAAGTGGTGTTTTTATTTTATGAATTTTTCTAATGCCATCAGGATAGTCATATAAATTGAATATTTTAGATATTTTATCTAATTTTAGATAACAAAAAAGATAAGAAATTAATATTAACAATAAATATAAATTTTCGTAATTTAAAAAACTAGAGGTCATATTCAAGGTTTTTTTGTGCGTTGTAGATTTTTTTTAACAAATTTTCATTTAAGAAAGTATCTCTATTAACTTTTAATTTCGAATTTATTTTTTTATAATTCATAAACATTTTTATAATGTTATTTTCGAGTGATTTAGAGTTATTATCTTTAAAAACATATCCATTTACACCGTTTTTTATATAGTACTTGATACCATTATTATCGCTACAAATAGCTGGTTTTCTAAAACTTAAGGCCTCAAGTGGTGATATAGAGGCAGGTTCGTTTGTTGAAGGTAATACAAAAAAATTACACCAATTGTAGAATTGTCCCATATTATTGTGATTAATATTAAATTTAATCTCAATATTTTTATTTAATTTTTTTCTCTGGATATAGTTTTTGATTTCTTTAAACATTAAATTATGGGAAATATTTGTTTTCTCACCAATAATTATAAGCTTATATTTTTTTTTTATTTTTTCTAAAACTTTTATCAAAAGAAAAAAATTTTTTCTCTCCTGGAACTTCCCAATTGTAAGAATT
>CACHPB010000011.1 GCA_902581585.1 uncultured Pelagibacteraceae bacterium | reverse complement strand
ACTATTTACCACCTATGAGTTATGTAAATCGTTTAAAAAAGAGATTTTCACCTTATTGTTCAGTTGCCACTTGGTATTTATGGCGTTCTATTGATGATGAACCTGTACAATATTAACTACCTTCAACTATCTGATGATGTCTTACAGCATGGCCCCTAATAACGTCGAGCGCTTCCTGATATTCGGGGGAATCATAAAATTCAATCGCTGTATGATAATTTGGAAACTCAAGAACGGTAGTTCTTGGAGAGTCTATTCCTTCATTTGTTCTATTTCTTCCACCTCTAATTAAAAATTTGCCTGAGTATTTTTCCGCAGCAGATGTAGCTTTTAGCGCATACTCCTTTAGTTTCTCCTCACTATTGATTTTTTCCCACATGCATACAACGTAACCTTTCATAATTATCCTTTTATATCATTATATCTTCAAAATTTACTTTATCAAATTTGTTCTTGATCTACTCCTTCAACAATGAACATAATTCTTTTGGTAGTGCCTTCAGCATAAGACCATGCAGATTTATAATCAGTTGACTCATGGCAGGAGATTGCATCATTATAACTTGGAAACTCCCAAATAACAGTTCGGACAATGTTTGTATCACTAAATGATTTTAATCTACCACCTCTTACAATTGGTTTTCCCCCATAACTTTTTATTACAGGAATAGCTTTTTCTCCATATTTTTTTAGATTATCCTTGTTTGAGATATCTAAGTATAGACTTATCCAATAAGTTTTCATATTTATCCTTTTTTAATATTTTTATTTATGATACCAAATTTCAATGGCTGATAAATTAATTATTACTTATGAAGAATATAAAACTGCTGTTGAAAAACTTGCTCTAGAAATTGAAAAGAATTATAAGCCAACGGTTCTAGTTGGAATAATGAGAGGTGCGGCGCCAATCATTGATATTTTGTCCAGAATTTTTAAATTACCAACAGCTTATGTTGTTATCCAAAGTTACTCTGGTGATACTGTTCAAAATAAACAAGGAGAACTTATCTTCGCCAGAGATATTAGCGCAATTGCAACTAATGAAAACTTTAAAAAAGTTTTGTTGGTAGACGATTTGTCTGATACAGGGTTAACATTAAATAAAAGTATAGATTGGTTGAAAGAATACGATCCAATTAAAAATCATATTAAAGAGATAAAGACGGCATGTCTATGGAAAAAAAAATCATCTTCTTTTACCCCTGACTTTTGTCCAATTTTATTAAAAAATGATCCTTGGATAGTTCAACCATCAGAGTATTATGATGAAGTGGACATTGAAGCTTTAAAAAAAAAGCATTCTGAGTAAAAAAAAAGGCCAGACTAAGCTGGCCTTAAATTTAAATTTTAAAAAAGAAATTACTGCGGAATATCTCCTTCTACTCCTTTAACATAAACATTCATACCAGCTAACATTCCGTCATCTGCTACTGAACCCTCAGCTACAAGAATATTTCCTTTTTGATCATAAATTGGACCAGTAAATGAATGGGTTTTTCCAGATGCTAAGTCTTTTTGAAGTTGTTCTACCTCTTTAACTAAATCACTTCCCATTGCTGAATTATATGGAGCCATAGCAACCATTCCCTCTTTCAATCCATGCCAAGTATCCTGTTGTTTCCATGTGCCATCTCTTGCAGCGATAGATCTTTCTACATAGTAAGGTGCCCAATCATCAATAATAGACGTTAGAATTGATTTTGGCGCAAATCTTTGCATATCACTAGCTTGACCAAATGACCAAACTCCAGCCTTTTCTGCTACTTGAACAGGTGCAGTACTGTCTGTGTGTTGCATTATAACATCTGCTCCTTGATCAATTAAAGCTTGAGCAGCCTCTGACTCTTTGCCTGGATCATACCAAGTAAATACCCAAACTATTTTTGTTTTAATATCAGGATTTACTTTTTGGGCAGCCAGTGTCATAGCATTAATTCCTCTTATAACTTCAGGAATTGGGAAAGAGGCAATATATCCAATAACATTTGTTTTTGTCATCTTTCCTGCCATATGTCCTAACAAAGTTCTTCCTTCATAAAATCTTGCAGAATATGTGGATACATTTGAGTGTTCTCTTTTGTATCCAGTTGCATGCTCAAATTTTACGTTTGGAAAATCTTTAGCAACTTTGTTTGTGGGATCCATATACCCAAAGCTTGTAGTAAAAATTAGATCATGTCCAGATTGTGCTAACTGTCTTATGACTCTTTCTGCGTCCGCACCCTCAGGTACACTTTCCACATAAGTAGTTTTTATTCCAGCTGCCTCTACTGCTTTTCTTCCTTCATCATGTTGGTATGTCCATCCATGATCCCCAGTTGGTCCAACATAAACAAAACCAACTTTAAAATCTGCATTAGCTTGTCCGCTCACGCCAAGAAAAAACAATACAGAAATTATATATCTTAAAAAGTTTTTATACATTTGATTCCCCTTTAAATTTAATTTTGTGATACTACAAACTAAGCAAGATTCTAATAAAAAAAAATATTTATTTTGGAATAGCTAACATCACTTTTCCTTATAGAAGATTTGTCCCAAGGATGTTGGTGTGTTTAGTTTTATTTTTCTACTGTCACGAGAAATTACAACTAAAACTATTATTGTCATGATGTATGGTAATGCACTTAATAATTGAACTGGAATTCTAAAACCTACAGCTTGCATATGTAATTGTAAAATTGTTATTCCACCAAATATTAATGCTCCTATTAAAACTTTTATCGGACTCCATGTTGCAAAAACTACTAATGCGAGCGCAATCCAACCTCTTCCTCCAGTCATATTTTCAATCCATTGAGGAGTGTAAATTAATGAAAGATAAGCACCTGCTAATCCACACATAGCTCCACCATAAAGAATACAACTATATCTTACTAAAGTTACATTAATTCCCTGATTAGATGCTGATGTTGGTGAGTCTCCCACAGCTCTGATTATTAATCCAATTTTTGTTTTTTTCAGAAAATAATTTGTCAAAAAGGGCAATAAAAATGCAAAATATAATATAACTGAGTGTCCAAATAAAATTGGTCCTAAAAAAGGAATATTTTCCTTAAGATTAACAAATAACAAAGGAAATTCTTTACCTGGTATTCCAACAAAATTCTTTCCTATCATTGCTGACATCCCGATACCAAAAATTGTCAAAGCAAGTCCGGTTGCAACATGGTTTGTGAGAAGCGATTGTGTAAGCACCCCAAAAATTATAGAGATAATCAGACCAGAAATCATTGAGCCAATCACAGCTAAAAATAAGTTGTCTGTTATAACCATTAATGCAAATCCTGAAATCGCACCAATTATCATCATTCCTTCCACTCCAAGATTTAAAACACCAGATCTTTCAGTTATTAATTCTCCAGATGCAGCAAGTATTAATGGGACTGATGATGCCATAATTGCACCAATCAATATACCGATGAAATTTAAATCAAAGCTCATTTTTTTTTAAACCTAAAAATTTTATTTTAAAAAATAGTAAGTAATCAGATCCTAGAAGAAAGAATAAAATCATCCCTTGAAA
This sequence comes from uncultured Pelagibacteraceae bacterium, assembly GCA_902581585.1. Classification (GTDB taxonomy): domain Bacteria; phylum Pseudomonadota; class Alphaproteobacteria; order Pelagibacterales; family Pelagibacteraceae; genus Pelagibacter. Next base: position 30,947 of record CACHPB010000011.1, on the reverse strand, counting down.
AACTTGACCTGTATATTTGGGTACTTGTAAAAAAATCTGAGCTGTTTCTGCGCCTAAATAAGTTAGAGCAACAATTAGTGAAGCAAATATAATTCCGAGTGGATTTAACCTTCCTAAGAAAGCAACAATTATTGCTGTGAAACCATAGTCTGGTGAAATATTTCTATGTAACTGACCTATGGGTCCAGTTATTTCCCCGACTCCTGCAAGACCCGCACACGCTCCACTGATCATAAAAACAATTATGATCATAGCCTTTCCTTTGTAGCCCGCATATTTCGCAGTCTTTAAACTCAAACCTGAAACTTTTATCTGAAATCCCAAATATGTTTTGTATAAAATTAGCCAACTTAAGAATACAGTTATTAAAGTGATAAAAATTCCTGCATGAATTCTTAAACCATCAAATAAAATAGGCATCCTTGCAGACTCACTAAATTGTCTTGTTTCAGGAAAGTTAAAACCTTCAGGATTACTCCACGGACCAACCACTAAGTAATCTAATAATAATTTAGCTACATAAACGAGCATTAAGCTGACTAAAATTTCATTTGTATTTAAATAAGTTTTCAAAACTGCTGGTATCATTGCAAATATCATTCCTCCAATTGCGCCGGATAAAATAATAATTGGCAAAACATAAAAACCATCATGGCCATAAAACAATAAAGCAACCCCACCACCTACAATTCCTCCAAAAATGAGTTGTCCTTCGGCGCCAATGTTCCAATTATTACTTTTAAAACAAAAAGATAAACCAATTGCTATTAAGCAAAGCGGTGTTGCTTTTACCAAAAGTTCGCTAAACCCATATAAATCAGAAATTGGAGTTATAAAAAAAAATTTTAAAGCTTCTAAAGGATTAAAACCCAAGACATAAAAAATAATTCCCCCACCAAATAAAGTAAGAAAAATAGCTAAAATTGGAGTTAAAAAGTAAATTGAGGGCGAAACATCATTACGTTTTTCAATTTTAATCAATTGAACCTCCTCCCATTAAAATTCCTAATTTTTCAGGAGTAACTTCGTTTACATACATGATTTTGGATAATTTACCTTTATAAATTACGCATATCCTATCACTTAATTTTAAAAGCTCGTCGTTATCTGTAGAAATTAATATAGAGGATTTACCTTTTTCATTGATATTTATAAGAGTTTCATGAATATAATTGATAGCACCAACATCAAGCCCCCAAGTTGGATTGAAGCAAACTAAGAGTTCCGGAGAAGTAATCAATTCTCTTCCGATAATTAACTTTTGAAGATTTCCTCCAGATAAAAATTGACTTTTCATTTCAACATTATCAGTATTTACAGAAAAATTAGAGAGTATTTTCTTTGAGTGTTCTTTAATTTTTTGTTCGTTCACTAATCCTTTTTCAAAAAAGTTTGAAGATTTAAAATTATTTAATGCAACATTTTCATAAATCTTTAATTCTGGAACAGCAGCTTGGGAAATACGATCTTCGGGTGAAAAAGCCATTAGATATTCTCTTCTTTCTCTTGGATTTAGCTTACTTATTTCTTTGTCTCTAAATTTTATAGATGTGTAATCAGTAATTATTTCTCCACTTAAAATTTGAAACAATTCACTTTGTCCATTTCCTGAAATCCCTGCAATTCCTAAACATTCTCCTTTTTTTAATGAAAAATTTAAATTAATTAAATTTGTTTCGTAAGGGTCGTCACTTCTAAAATTTAAATTTGAGATTTTTAAAATTTCTTCACTATATTTAAAATTATTAATTTTTTTTTTTATCGTACTTAAATTTTCTCCAACCATCTTATTAGCTAAAGTTTCAATTTTTTCTTCTTTTGTTTTACTTACAGATACTACTTTACCTTTTCTCATAACCGCTACTTCATCACAAAGTGAAAGTACTTCTTTTAATTTATGAGTAATGTAAATTATTAATATCCCCTCGTCAGAAAACTGTTTTAATGAAACAAATAAATCTTCTGTTTCTTGTTCAGTTAAGACAGATGTGGGTTCGTCCATTATCAATACTTTTGGATTTCTGATTAAACATCTAATAATTTCAACTTTTTGTTTTTGACCAGCTGATAAATTTAAAACTGGAATATCTAAATCAATTTTAAAATTATATTTTTTTAAAATATTATTAACTGATAGTCTCAGGTCCTCATTTTTTTTATCGCTATCTATACTTAAGTTTTCAAATACTGATAAAGTTTCAAATAAATTGAAATGTTGGAATACCATTCCAATATTATTTTTTTTAGCATCTAGTGGAGAGTTCAGCTTAATACTCTTATCATTTAAAAAAACCTCACCTTTATCAGGTCTTACGACTCCAGATAAAATTTTAACTAGAGTTGACTTACCCGCACCATTTTCTCCTAATAAGGCATATATTTTTCCACTTCCAAACTCCAATGAAATTTCGTCGTTGGCAACACAGCCTGGATATATTTTTGATATTTCTGATACCTTAAGTTTTGTGTTCATAAGAATCTTGTTGTTAATTATAAAAATAATGAATTAAGCTAAATAAATACAACAAATAAATCGATTTTTGATAGAAAACTTATAATTTATTCAACTTTTAAGTTAATCTTTCGACACATTTAAGTAATATATATAAATAATGAAATTTAGATTCTTAGTTACATTAATATCAATCCTTTTTTTAACAACTGCATGTCAAACGATCAAAAACAAAACAGATGAAGTAGCTGAAAAAGAAAATAAAAAATATGGATTATTTGTTGGTGAAGATGTTAATAAAATGAAATTAGAATTAGGAGCTCCTACTGAAGATATTATCAACAGTACAGGTAATGAAGTTTTAATTTATAAAACTAAAAAGTACGGTATGCCTTGCGAGAGAAGATTTGAGGTAAATGCTAGTGGGACTATTATAGCTTTTAGTTCTAGTGGTTGCTTTTAAACTTGTGGGGCGAACCCCACAAGCAAGGTTGAAATTATTTACTTAATATCAATAAGTCTTTTTTTCTTATGATCAGGTAAAATTCTTTCGCAAGCAATTGTCAAAAGACCATCCTTAAGTTCAGCACCATTTACTTTAACATCATCTGCAATAGTAAATGATCTCGCGAATTGTCTTTGTGAAATTCCTTTATGAATTATTTCACCGTCTTCATTTTTATCTTCTGACTTATTAAACTGTTTTGTTCTTACAGTTAATAAATTATCCTCAAACTCCACTTCAACATCATTTTTGTTAAAACCAGCCAATGCAACTTCAATAGAGTAGTTGTCTTTGCCGGTCTTTCTAATGTTATATGGTGGATAATTTGATTGCATCGTTATCCCACCGTTACCAAGCATATTTTCAAATTGGTCAAACATGTCGTCAAAACCAATAGAAAACGGTCTTAGTGAATTAAAGATTGATAGATCCTTACTTGTCATAATATTTACTCCTTTTGTTAAGCAAGTTAATTTATGTAAGCCCCATTAGGCGACTTACAAATTTTTATATGGTAATAAATCCTAAAAATTCAATGGGTAATTTACTAAATTTTTTTGGCAATTTTTAATGCAAAAGCATAATCAAGGGCTATTTCTTCAATTGCGCCATCTCTTCCTGATTTTCCTCCATGGCCTGCATTCATTTCAGTTTTTAAAAGTAATAAATTATTGTCCGTTTTATAATCTCTGAGTTTTGCAGTAAATTTTGCTGGTTCATCAAAAAGTACTCTATTATCACTAAGACTTGTTGTTATTAAAATATGTGGATAATCCATTTTTTTGATGTTGTTATATGGAGCGTATGAATAAATATAATCAAAATGATCTTTGTTATCTTTCGCATTTCCAAATTCATCAAATTCGCCAACAGTTAAGGGCAATGAATGGTCAAGGTTGGTTGTTAAAGAGTCTACAAATGGTACAGCCATAATTAAACCTAAAAATAGCTCTGGTGCCTGATTTACAACTGCACCCATCAACAATCCTCCGGCAGAGCCACCCATTCCTATAATCTTACCTTTAGAAGTATATTTTTTTTCAACCAAATATTTTCCAACAGCTATAAAATCCTCAAATGTATTTTTTTTGTTTAAGAGTTTTCCCTCTTTCCACCATTTCATTCCTCTTTCCATGCCACCTCTGATATGTGCAGTAACCCAAATTATATTTCTATCAATTAAACTTAAACGCGTTGACGAAAAACCTGGAGACATTGAATTTCCATAAGAGCCATAACCGTAAAGTAAAAGATTAGCCGATCCATCCAAAGGAGTATTATTATGCCTAGTTATAGTTATTGGAACCATTCTTCCATCATGCGATGAGCACTCAAGACGTTCAACTATATAATCATCTGGATTATGTCCAGATGGTATTTCTTGTTCTTTTACAATTTTTTTTTCTTTTGATTTTAAATTATATAAAAATGTTCTTCCTGGTGTTTTAGGTGAGGAATATGATAAATATACATTGTCTGTGTTTTTATCTTTTTGAATTAAAGATACACTTGGAACTATTACACTTTCATCGCTAAAATGAATTTCCTCTTCTTTGTTTGTTTTAGGATCTCTTAAAATTATTTTACCAAGTGCATTTGAAGTTTCAGATCTTATGATCCAATTATTTAAAAAAACCAAACCTCCAATTAATACTTCCTCTTTTGCATGAATGAATGAATTCCATTTCTGTTTAAGTAAATCTTTGCATCTATCAATTTTAAAATCCTCGGCATTTTCATTAGTGTGTTTATAAAAATAGTTATCCCACGAGTTTATAGAGTAAATTATACCTCTTTGTCTTTTTTGAATTAATTTAGGATTTGGAATATTTTCGTCAACTTTAAAAAAATACTGTTCTGAGGTGTTATGATCAGAACTTGTAATTATAAAATATTTTTCGTCAGAAGTTAGCCCGATTCCTACGGTAAATGCCTCACTTTTTTCTTCAAAAACTAATAAATCCTCTTTTACTGATGTACCAATCTTGTGCCTATAAATTGTTCTAGGTCTGTGATTTTCATCTAATTTAGAATAAAAAATATATTTATCATCTAAACTAAATTCTATACTGCCACTTGTCTCATCAATTTGTTCTGTAACTAAGTTACCTGTCTCTATATCTCTGATATAAATCTTGTAATATTCAGAACCTTTCAGGTCTAGGGAATATCCAAGGTATTTATCATTAAAGCTTACTTCAAGATCTCCTAAACCAAAATATTCAGTTTTTAATTTTTCTTTTTCAAGATCTCCATTCCATATTTCTTCAACTTTTTTTTCTCCAATCTTTCTTCTTAATTTTATTGAGTAGTTACCTTTTTTAGTAGTTTTGGTCCAATATTCATAGTTTTTATCTTTATAAGGCAAAGACTCATCATCTAATTTTATTCTTCCTTTAATTTCATCAAAAATTTTTTTTCTTGTATCTTTGGTATCATTCATTTGGAAGTCGAAGTAATCATTTTCTTTTTCTAGATACTCTCTGACTTTTGGTAATAATTTTGAACTGTCTTTTAGAACCTCAAGTATATTAGATTGATGTATCCAGCTATAGTTATCCTCCCAAGTTGTATTGTGACAAGATTTTATCTCAGGTTTTTTTTCAAGTTGTGGTATTTTCATATAGAAATTTATTAATATATGAATATTTTTTTTATAACAGTTATTATTTTCCTAATTGTCTACGTTATCCTTAATTGGTTTGCTAGAACATCTGCGAAAAAAATTTCAAAATTTATAAGAATATTAATAATTTTATCTTCAATTTTGCTAGCTTTTATAATGGTATATGCTGGTAGATATATTTTTTCATTACCTTTTGTATTAGCTATTTTACCTTTAATTAAAACCAAGGCAGGAATATCGCTTTTTCAATTATTAAGACTTTGGGGTTTGTTTAGAGTTTTAAGAAACTCTGGAAGATTCAATTTTAATAATTTTAACCAAGCAAGCCCCCAACAGAGTATGAATTTAGAGGAAGCATATAAAATTTTAAATTTAGATCCAAAAAAAAAATATTCAAAAAGTGAAATTTTAAACTCTTATAAAAAAATTATGAAAAAGATACATCCTGATGTAAGTCCTGAATTAAATAGGCTTGCATCAATTGTGAATGAGGCGAAAGAAATAGTAATTAAGAGTATATAAATCTTTAATAATATTAGTACTTTACTAAATTTTATTTTATATTAATTTTATTGCATGATTGAATTAAAGGGTATTTTTGCTGCGTCTTTATCAATACTTAAGAGTGATCTCTCTCTAGATATTGATAATACAATTAAGCATGCAGAAAATGTTATAGACACGGGTTGTCATGGAGCAGTTTTTTTTGGAAGTACTGGCCAATCACAATTGATTTCATTAAGCGAAAAAATTCAATTAATCAACCAGTTACCAAAAAGCAGATATAGGGATAAATTTATAATTGGCACTGGCCTTAATTCTCTTGCAGATAATATTAATTTAATAAAAATTTCTAAAAGTATGAATTTTAATACTTTTTTAATTATGCCTCCCGCTTACTATAAATATAATGATAAAGATGTCATAAATTTTTATTCAAAAATTATTGAACAAGTAAATGACTGTAAGATTATTTTGTATAATTTCGAGAAACTTTCTGGCTATAAATTTAGTCCTGAATGTATTCATCATTTGGCAAAGATTTTCCCTGATCAAATTGTAGGTGTAAAAGACAGTAGTTATAATCTATTTGAAAATTTAAAAATAAAAAATTTTTCAATTTTTCCAGGATCTGAGACAAAACTTTTAAAAGGATTAGAACTAGGCTGTCATGGCATTATTACTGCAACGACTAATGTTACTGGTCATTTAGCTAGAAGGATCTATGATAATTTTTATAATGATCAATCTCTTTCCCTCAATCAAAATTTGTGTGATGTAAGGATGTCTTTTGACAAATATAACTTAATTTCAAGTCTTCATACTTTAATGGCTGAAAAAAATTCAATTTATAAGAATCTTTTACCTCCCTTGAAATTATTAGATGAAACAGAAAAACAAGATCTGTTGTCGGATTTAAAGAAACTTAATTTTGATATGGAGATATTAAAAGCAGCATAAAATGAGTTTAATAAGTTTTTTAAATAATTTGTTTAAAGATGATGGTTTTGAACTTATAGATTCAAACTCAAAAAAGTATGTAATTGGTAAGCCAATAAAAGCAAAGCCAATAGTAATTAAGTTGCTTGATCAAAAGTTAATGCAAAAGCTTCTTATAAATCCAGATTTATATTTTGGCGAGGCTTATATGGACGGATCTCTTGTTATAGAGAATGGAACACTAACAGAATTTTTAGAACTAGCTTTTAAAAATATAGGTCGAGGAAATATCAATTCATATGGAGCAATAATAAAAAAAATAAGAGGTACTTTTGGGTATCTTACAAATTTAAACAAAATCATAAAATCAAAAGAAAATGTTGCACATCATTATGATATTTCAGAGAAACTTTATGATCTATTTCTAGATGAAAACAGACAATATTCTTGTGCTTATTTTAAGAATGATAATGATACGCTTGAACAAGCCCAAAGTAACAAGATCGATCACATTATAAAAAAATTAAATATTCAGCCCAATCAAAAAGTTTTAGATATTGGTTCAGGATGGGGAACATTAGCATTAGCAATAGCGAAGAAAACAAATGCTACTGTTACAGGTATAACATTGTCAGAAAATCAATTTGAATATAGCAATAACAAAGCAAAAGAAATGAATTTGTCTAATCAAGTAGACTTTAAACTGATTGATTATAGGCAGTTAAATGAGAAGTTTGATAGAGTTGTAAGTGTTGGAATGTTTGAACATGTTGGAAGAAATTTTTACAAAACATATTTTAATACAGTTTTTAAGCTTTTGAGTGAAAAAGGAATAGCATTAATCCATACAATTGGTTCCTCAATGCCTCCAAGAGACCCACAACCATGGATACAAAAGTATATTTTTCCTGGTGGTTACACACCAAGCTTGAGTGAAGTGGCAAAACCCATAGAAAAGTCTGGTCTTATAGTGTCTGATATTGAAGTTCTTAGAATGCACTATGCACATACTCTCAGAAACTGGAAGGAGAGATTTTTATCTAAAAAAGATATAGTTTTAGGGATGTTTGATGAAAAATTTTTTAGAATGTGGGAATTTTACTTAGCCAGTTGTGAAATGGCATTTAAATGGGGAGATCAGGTTGTATTTCAGTTGCAATTATCTAAAGATAATATTTCTGTTCCTAACACTCGGGACTATATTTATTAAAATATTACTGATAAATAATTAAACAGTAATAATGAAAAAAAATAAAAAAAAAAAATCAAAAAATATCAAAAAAAAAAGAAAAATTCCTTTAAAAGCTAGAAAAAAAATAAAAAAGAAGAAAAAGATCATTAATTCAAAAAAAAAGAAGGTCCAAGAAAAAAAGTTCACTCTTAAAAAAAAAATAAAGAATAATTTAATTACAAAATCAGTCAGAGTAGAAGAAAAGTTAAAATCAAAATTAAAGGTTAAAGTAAAATTTGACATTTTTGCAATTGACCGAGGTATTTCGAAGTTTTTTCAATCTATAGATGACAAAATAAATGAATTCAAATTTCAGAGAAAGGAAGAAAAAAGAAGACTAAAATTAATGGAAATTGAGAAAAGAGATATAGAAAAAGAAAAAATTAAAAAAGAGAAAATTTTGCAAGAACAAAAGCAGTTTAAACTAAAGCAACAAGAATTAAAAGACGAAGAGAGAATAGAAAAATTAAGAGCTAAAGATTTAAAATTATTTTTAAGAAAAGAACAAGCTTTACTAAGAAAAGAGCAAGCAGAAAGACAAAAGAAGTTTTTACAAGAGCTAAGAATACAGAAGCAGATCGAAAGATTTAGAATAAGAGAAGTAAAAGAACTTGAAAAACTAGAGAAGATTTCTCTAAGAGAAAAAAGAGACAACTATGCAGAATTACAACAGAGAATAGAAAATTTAAAAAATAAATATAGATTAATTAGAGATCAAAAAATTAGAGAAAGAGTCGAAGCTCTTGGAGTAAAAACTGATGAAGAAGATGATAGATCAGCCCTACTTCAAAAAGAAAGGGAATATAACTTAGCAAGACAAAAAATTGAGTTTGCTTTAGAAAGTTTTTATAGAAGTGCTAACAGTTTAGTTTTTCAATTAAACAAAAGATACATTACAAGACATATGTCTATATTCAGATGCATAGATAAAAGATTTGAGACTGGAGAAATATTTATAAAATGGGACGAGTCATCGGACGAAGAATGGCTAATTTTAATATATATTAAGGATAATTCGCCTGATAAAGGAATAATAATAGAAGATAAGACCAATGATGAAAAAAATATGTCTTATGAGTTCAAACCTAATGAAATATTCAAAGCATCAGACTTAATGGTGGACTCACTTACTCAATTAATTTCAAAAAAAAGGCAGAAACTAAAGCAAAATTAACCTTTTATTCATTTACGTAAACAGAAACTCCTCTAGAATTTATATCTACATCAAATTTTTTATGAAGAGGCGGAAAGGCCCTCTGTGAACAATCAAGTCTATCGCATGTTCTACATGAAACACCTATGGGTAACTCAGATTTTTTATCGGTTAAATCTAAATTTTCAGTATAGACAAATTCTTTTGCATATTTCGCTTCACATCCTAGACCTATAGATAACATACTTTTCTTCTGTCCATATCTTCCGACACCTTTTTCAACTGTCTTTGCTATACAAACGTATTTTTCTCCATTAGTCATTTTACTCACCGCTGCTTGAATTACGCCAGGCCTTGAAAAAGCTGAGTAAACATTCCATCTCGGACAAGCACCACCATATCTTGGTATTTCAATACCTGATAATGAAAATCTTTTTGAGATATTTCCTGCAACATCTACTCTTAAAAAATGAAAAGGAATTCCAGGAAGTTTGGGATCTTGTAAACATGTTACTCTATGTGCAACTTGTTCAAAAGATGTTGCAAATGTATTTTGTAAAAGTTCAAGATCGTATTTCAGTTCTTTACACTCTTTATGAAAAAGAGAGTAGGGCATTAATATTGCTGCTCCACAATAATTTAAAAGAGCAACCCTTGTTAATTTTTTAGACTCATTTGTCGGAAAACTAAATGTTGATAGGTATTCATCAATTTCTTTTGATGCTCCCTCTTGTGAAATCTGTGCTGCAGCAAAAAGTTTTTTTGTTTCAAGAGAAAGATAATCAGACAGTAATAATTCTTTATCTTTTACTTTGTATATTTTTGAAAATGGCTTTCCTTCTTTTGGAATCACATCTTTAACTGTTATACCGTACTCAGTTTTTAGAAAATCACAAAGAGCTATGTATCTTGTTCTGTTATTTTGTTTAACCTTATCAAAAATTTCATTTGCAAAATCTTCTAACTTTGGAAAAAAGTTTTTATTCTCTTGTAAAAAGTCAGAAATTACTTCTCCAGGGAATGCATTTTTTCTTCCGTCAATAATTTTACCTGAAATATTTTCTAGTTTATTAAAAATTTCATGATCTTTTTGTTTAAAGTTATCGCCAAGCTTAATTAAAGCTTTAGCAATTTTTGGATTTGTGTTAACCAAATCTTTTACTTCTGGTCCTAAGATATCTAGATCTTCAAAAAGTTCATCACCCAATAACTCAGATATGTTGCTCTCTAGATTAATATCTGTCTTACTTGTTAAATCTGAAAGTTCAATTTTAAGTTTATCACAAACCCTTAACAGCAAATCACCATCAATTTTCCTTTTTCCACTTTCGATTAGATTTAAATAACTTGGAGAGATAGACATTTCCTCAGCTAGTTTGTTAGCTTGGATACCTAACTGTCTTCTAAAAGCTTTGATTTTTGGACCGATTTTTGTATCAATTCGACTCATTTTACTATTTGTAAATTTTGTAAATTTAAATTTACATAAAATTATTCTATTTTACAAGGAAAATCTAATTAATTGTAGATTTTGTAAATATTGTAAATTATAAAGTTTACATGGAAAAAAACAAAATCAATAATATAGAAAATAACTACCAAATTACTAATAAAGAAGAGCATTCTGAACATAAGTCTAAAGGCATCTACATTAGAGACGATCATTGCGATTGGGGATCAAGCGGAATGAACGAATTTACTGAAGAATACAGTTCAAATTAAAAATTAGTAATTTCTAGTCATTTATTCAAAAAGAGAGAGGTTTAAGTGTCAGCTGAAAACATTTCATACGACTTACAAAGATTTGCAGGAATTAAAAGAGATTACACACCTGAGGAAGTTGAAAGATTAAGAGGATCAATTAAAATTGAGTATTCAATGTGCAAAATGCAGTCCCAAAAGCTTTGGAGACTTTTAAATACAGAGGCTTATGTGAACACTTTAGGTTCACTTTCTGGAAACCACGCAGTTCAACATGCAAAAGCTGGTTTAAAAGCAATTTATCTCAGTGGATGGCAAGTAGCAGCTGATGCCAACAGTGCTGGTGAAATGTACCCTGACCAATCGTTATATCCATATGATAGTGCACCAAAATTAGTTGAGACTATGAACAATTCTTTAATCAGAGCTGATCAAATTCAGCATATGGAAATGATAGATGGAGATATGGATAAAAGTAAAAGAACTGATTACATGTTACCTATAATAGCTGATGGTGAGGCTGGATTTGGCGGTCCATTAAATGTATTCGAATTAACAAAAAAATTTATTAGAGCAGGTGCCGCTGGCGTTCACTTTGAAGATCAATTGGCAAGTGAGAAAAAATGTGGTCACATGGGCGGTAAAGTTTTGGTTCCAACTGGAACTATGGTTAGAAACCTTAAAGCAGCAAGATTAGCAGCAGATATTGCAGATGTTCCTCTCATCATACTTGCAAGAACTGATGCTAATGCTGCTAAATTAATTACCAACGATTTTGATGAAAATGATAAACCTTTTTTAACTGGTGAAAGATCTCCAGAGGGTTTCTTTTATGTAAAAGATGGCATAGAGCAAGCAATCTCAAGAGGTCTTGCTTATGCTCCATATGCAGATTTAATATGGTGTGAAACAGCAACACCAAATTTAGATGAAGCAAAGAAATTTGCTGATGCTATCCACGAAAAATATCCTGGTAAGATGTTAGCCTATAATTGTTCCCCATCATTTAACTGGAAGAAACACTTATCAGATGAGGAAATTGGATCGTTCCAAAGAAAAATTGGAGAAATAGGTTACAAATTTCAATTCATCACACTTGCTGGTTTTCATACGCAAAATATTGCGATATTTGAGTTAGCAGAAAAATACAAAAAAGAGGGAATGACTGCATACTCTAAAATTCAACAGCATGAATTTGCAAGAGAAAAAGATGGATATACAAGTGTGAAACACCAAAGAGAAGTAGGAACATCTTATTTTGATGCAGTTTCAAATACAATTAGCTCAGGGAAGAGTTCAACCACAGCAATGGAAGGGTCAACTGAGTCAGAACAGTTTTAGATGATAGAATAATGTTTACTAGTGGTCTTCTTTTAATAGTAAGCTATCTTTTGTTTAAATATACAGTCCAATGGATCCAATATTACAATCAAACTGATCCCAGAATGCCAAACTCTATTTGGCGGTACACTTGTGACTATAAAGTAATAGGAATAAGAGATATTTGTGACCTAGATGATAAGCCATTTGTGAGGCAAAGAAGGAAAAGAGATAAAATTGTTACTATAATGTATTTTATAGTTGTCTTTGCCTTCATATTCTCAATGTATTTTATGGCTAGTTTATTAGGATTAATTCTTTAATTTTTGTATTTGGCTCCAAGCAGAATTAACTGCTCTCATTTTAGCCTTACTTTCATCTAAAACCTCTTGAGGTACGCCTTTACTCATTAATAAATCTGGATGATGTTCTTTACTAAGCTTAAGATAACGTTTTCTAATTGTATCTAATGAGTCGTCAGGTTTGCTTTCTAATACAATGTAAGGATTAAGCTTATCTGATGATTTTCTACTCTCTTTTATTCCATTTATTTGAACATCATTTAATCCAAATATTCTTGCTATATCCTCAATCATTTCTAATTCTTTTTCACTTACATGTCCGTCTGACTCTGCAATATAAAACAAAGTATTTATTACTTCCTCCAGAATATTTAAATTACCTTTGTAGACTTCTGCAATTTGTCTTGCGTATGGCTCGTAACCTGTACTTTCTTCTTTTGCCTTATTAAAAATTTTTCCAACTTGATCTAATTCACTATCAGGTATTTTTAATTTATCTTTAACTGCAATTAATTCTTCACGACTAACTTGTCCATCTACTTTACTTAGTTTGGCTGACAAAACAATTAAAGAAAGTGCAAAAATTTGTTGTGGTTGTGCAAATGATCTAAATCCTCCCCCAGATCTTGATCTTGACATTTTTCCACCTATTAAGGATCCTAAAAGCATTCCAAACGGTCCTCCAAGTGAAAAACCTATCATTCCACCAATTAAACTTCCCCATATAGCCATTACTCAAAACTCCTTAATCTATATTCCCAGTTTCCCATTTTATTATAAGTTACTTTCAAAATTAAATTATTTTTTGGATTATACCATACATCAAATTCAAATTGCTTGTCTTCATCAAGGCTTTCATCATTTGATTTAATTTTGAAATGTTCACTAGAATATTCCTTATTATTTATAATAATATTTTCAGTTCCAATTAAATTTACAGTTTGTTTCTTTATACTTCCAGATAAAGGGCTAATTTGTTTACTAGCTTTAAAAATTTTATGGTTCCACCAATTGCCAATAGTACAATCTATATCAGCTTCTCCCTTAAACGATGAACCATCAATAATGAATTTATTTTTTGCCTTATGATATTTTAAATTTACGTATTTTTCTTTATCATTTTGGAATGTATTTGATTTAAAAAAAATAAGTTTATCACCTTTATATTTTTCTATAGTCTCACTTAATATTGAAAAAACTTTTACTCCAAATAATTCTACTTTAAAATTAGTATAATTTTTAACTACAAATAAATCCTCATCAAATTCAAAAAAGTAGCTAGTACTACCAATAACTTCATTATTTCTAAGAACATCCATCTCAATTTTTTTTAAACCTTCATAGTGACTACTGTGTGCAGTAGCCTTTGAGGAATAAATGAAAATTATTATTATCAATATAAAATGTTTCATTTTCATAGATTTTAGTACAAGAAAGTATAAATAATAGTTAATTATATGTTCCTTACTATCAAAAAAATCCCAAAAGTCTCATGGAGTTCTGATGAAACCTTTAATCTAAAACCGAAATTATCAACATTGTTTTTTCTTTCTTTTGGCCTGATATTGTTCGGTTTTGGTGAGGCATTAGTAGTTATTTCATTTCTTGGTAATTCTCCATGGACTGTAATGGCACAAGGAATTTCAATTAAATCAGGATTATCAATTGGTGTAGTCACTTTTATTGTAAGTGTCGTTGTTTTGTCTCTCTGGTTCTTTTTAAAACAAAAGCCAGGCCTTGGAACTATATTTAATATTGTAATAATTGCAGTAATGTTAGATGTAACAATTGCATTGATTCCAACTCCTGAAACTTACATTATGAAATTATTAATGGCTGCACTTGGTGTAATGATAGTTGGAGTAGGTAGTGGAATTTATTTAATTGCAAACTTAGGACCAGGACCAAGAGATGGTTTAATGACTGGATTGCAAAAAAAAACTAATTTACCAATTGCTGCAGTTAGAGCATTTATAGAAATTTCTGTTGCCTCAGTTGGTTGGTATTTAGGTGGAACTCTTGGGGTAGGGACTTTAATGTTTGCTTTTGGTATAGGTCCTTGTATAGCTTTAAGCTTATTTTTAATTGATAAGATTATGAATTAAGTGATTAAATTATTTTTTTCACTTCTTTTCCTATCATTAGGGTCAAGAATTGCTTTTCTTAGTCTACATGATTTTGGGGTAATTTCTAAAGCCTCATCTGTATTCAGAATACTTAGTTGTTCAGCTATAGACATTTGTCGAACAGGAGTGAGAACTATATTTTCATCAGTTCCTTGTGTTCTCATATTTGTTAGTTTTTTACCCTTCATAACATTGATTATCATATCACCTGGTTTAGGAGCTAAGCCAACAATCATTCCAGTATAAACTGGGTCGTTATGTTTAATAAACATCTCACCTCTAGCTTGTAAATTAAAAATTGAAAAAGCTACTGCCTTACCTTGATCCATAGAGATCAAAGCGCCATTCCTTCTACCATCCATGTCACCTTCAAACTCACCATACGAATGAAAAATTCTGTTAATTACTCCTGTGCCTTTAGTTAAAGTTAAAAATCTACTTGTATACCCCATCAATCCTCTGGTTGGAGCATGAAAAATTAATCTTTTTTTATTTTTTCCAGTATCTTTTAGTTCAATTAATTTACCTTTTCTTCTATTCATAGAATCTATGATTTTAGATAAATATTCCTCATCTATATCCATAGTGATCTCCTCAATTGGCTCTAATTTTTTGGAATTGTTTTCAGTTTTAAATAAAACCTTAGGTGGGCTTACTGTCATTTCAAAACCTTCACGTCTCATTTGTGTTAATAAAATCTCAAGCATTAGTTCGCCTCTTCCGCTTATTTCAAATGCATCTTTATTTGAATTTTCAGAAAAAGTAATTCCAACATTATTTTGAGCCTCTAAAATTAATCGATCTCTGATTTGAGTACTGGTTAATTTTTTACCCTCTGTCCCAGCCAGTGGAGAGCTATTTACTGTAATTTTTATAGACATTGTTGGTGGATCAATTGGGGTCGCTTTTATTGGTTCATTTACTTCCAAGTCACAAATAGTATCTGCTACATTAGCCTTTTCTAATCCAGCTATCACCACAATATCACCTGCTTCTCCAATTTCGATTGGAACTTTTTTTGTACCTTCATACCTAAAGATTTTTGTAAGTCTTCCTTCGTCTACTTTTTTACCCTTTAAATTTATTGCTTTTATCTGTTGATTTGCTTTGGCAGTTCCCTGAGATATTCTTCCTACAAGACTTCTTCCTAAAAAATTATCTGCATAAAGCAATGTAGATAACATTGCAAAAGGTTTAGATCTATCGAATTCGGAAGGTTTAACATGTTCAAGTACTAAATCTAATAAAGGATGAAGATTTTCTCGAGGTCCATCAACATTTTTAGTAGCCCAACCCGATCTACCACTTGCATATAAAACTGGGAAATCCAATTGTTCTTCGTTTGCGTCTAAACTAACAAATAAATCAAATGTTTCATTTAAAACTTCATCAGCTCTCTGATCACTTTTGTCTAATTTATTAATAACAACTATTGGCTTCAAACCTTGCTTTAAGGCTTTACTTAAGACAAATTTTGTTTGTGGCATAACCCCCTCTGCAGAATCTACAAGTAATAATGCCCCATCTGCTAAACTTAAAACTCTTTCAACTTCTGCTGCAAAATCTCTATGGCCAGGTGTATCGATAATATTTATTCTAGTATCTTTCCAGTTTATAGAAGTAGGTTTAGCTAAAATAGTAATTCCTCTTTCCTTTTCGAGTTCACCAGAGTCCATTACTCTTTCATCTATGACTTCATTTTCTCTAAAAGATCCACTTTGCTTCATCAAATTATCAATCAATGTTGTTTTTCCATGGTCAACATGAGCAATGATGGTAATATTTCTAATATTTTGATTCATAGTTCGGTGTTCTTATACATCTAAACCTCAGATTGAAAACAAAAAAAAATTGATTAAATTTCACTTAAAGATAGAAAAAAAATTAGAGTTAAATTGAATACAACCTGAAAAATTTATAAATTTAAGACATGTGGTTCGTTAGAAAAAGACTACATAAATTTGTTAAATTAAGTTTTCGTCCACCATGAAGCCATTATAAAACTTTTGCTTCATAAGTTACTTAAAATATTAAGTTTTACTCAAATTAAATTTGGAATATTATTTATTTATAAATTTATGAGATTGATAAGCTATATTATTTTTTTATTAATTTTTTTTACATCAAGTATTTACGCAAAAATCACTCAAAAGGATTATGTATCAATATTTACACAATATGGAGTAAACGATAGAAACTTTATACAACCGGTTATAAACAAATGTGTAAATGAATTAGGTAAAGAAAATTTAAAAGTTATAAAAACTAACGAGGGAAATATTCTTGATCACAAAAAGGAAAAAGAATTTCTAGATTGTACGTATTCAGGATTGTTAGATATAATTAAACCTATTCAAGGTTTAAATAGCGCACCAAAAAAAAAATTAGAAGAATTCCTACTCAATAATGAAGTAAGAATATCCTCAGACGGTTTTAGAGGTGACGAAAGAACATTTGTTTTTGATACAAATGGATACACTTTATTCAAAAATGGTGAGAAGATCGGCACAGATGGTTGGAGATGGAGCAAAACAGGACAGCTTAGAGTATTTATGGATGGAAAAAAAACTACTTGGAGGGTATCCAAAAATTATTCGTCCTTATCAATAAAAATTTCTTCTACAGAAAAGAGTAATTTTTTCTTAAAATTTGAGGATAAAAAAGTAGCAGAACAAAGAAGAGAAGATGAAAAGAGAATTGCAGAGGAAAAAAGAGTTGCTGAAGAAAAACGTTTAAAAGAGGAAAAATTAAAAGAAGAAAAACGTTTAAAAGAGAAAAAACTAGCTGAGGAAAAGAAAAAGGCTGAAGAAAAAAGAAAAGCTGAAGAAAAAAGAAAAGCTGAAGAAAAAAAACTTGCTGAAAAAAAGAAAAAGGAAAAGGAGCTTCAAAAAAAATTAAAGTTAATTCCTGTTAAATCAGAAATCGAAGTTGCTAAACAATTTATCAAAAACATACAAAATTTTATAAAAGAATATCCTGATGAATTTGATATTGTAAGCTTGTCTGAATTTTTAATAAAGTTAAATTCAATAAATGAAAGTAATTTTGACGATAATTTAAAAAATGAATTTAAGAAATTCCAAGAATTTTCAAAAAAATCAAAAAAATTTTCAAAATATATTTCAAAAATAGAAAAAGATATTAATCAATCAAATCTTAAATTAGTAGATGATTCAATAAATAATTTAAAAACAAATATTAGTAAAGTTGAGAAAATTATCATAGACAATTCTAATTCATCTTCTTTGTCTGAGTGGATAACAAATATAAAGGAGGCAAAAACAATATTGTCTAATTTGGACAATTTAGATGACATAAAAAATTCAAATCAAAATTTAGAAACTTTAATTAATAAACAAGCTCAAATTGATCTAGCAAAAAAGCAAGATGAGGAAAATAAAAAACAATTAAAAAATGAAGCAAACAAGATAAAGGAAGACTTAAAAAATTATTTAAAACAGTATCTAACTTCTGAAATAGCACCATCATTATTAGAGCAAATTAAAACTCTCGAAAATGCTATCAAAAGTGATGATCATAGTAAAATCAAAACACAATCTCAATCAGCAAAAAAATTTATAGAATTAGAGATATTAGCTCCAATTAAAAAAGCAGAGGAGGATAAAAGAATAGCAGAGGAAAAAAGAATAGCAGAGGAAAAAAGAATAGCAGAGGAAAAAAAAGCTGCAGAATTAAAATTAAAATTTAGCACAATGAACGATCAACAAAAAAACTTTGTTTCCATCAATGAGAAATTTAAGGTTAACTTAAGTGAAATTAAAAGTAGTGATCTAAAATTAGGAGTTACACTAACTAAAAGAAATCAGGAGCTAATTGATATTTTGCCGTCAAAACAAATGGAATATTACAAAGTAAATCGTAGTACTAACCCTGCAACAAATAGGAGGATTAGTAAATCACAGTGCGGATATTTTTGTTCTGAAATTGAAACAATTAGCATACAGGATTGGATTGGAATTATTCATCAATTAAACACTACAGTTGACGGTTTTATAGTGCCACAAATTAGCATGCCATCTTTAAATGACATAAATATTCCTACTGAAAATTATTTGTCAGGTGGTTCTATACTTTACATGAGTGACTCAGGTAAAAATTATTTAATTAAACCTGATAATAGATTATACAACATATTAGCAGAATTAAAAAAGGGAGACAAAGTTTTACTCAAAGGAGAATTCTTTATTGATACAGATACTGGATATCTTACAACAGAAGAGATAATGAAAAAAAATCAATTAGGAACTCCAGAATTCACATTTAGATTTACCAACATTCAAAAAATAAATTAAATTTATGCTATGCCCTTATTGTGCAGAAAGAATTAAAAAAAATGCAATTAAGTGTAAACATTGTGGTGAATATATAGTTAAACCAAACAACTTTGGTGAAACTTTATTTAAACCATTTGAAATGATTTTTAATACAATTGTAAAAACTTTATTAGTTATTTTGGTTTTGTTATTTTTAATGTATTCTTGCATACAAAGTTTATAAAAAATTAAATTTAAATATTGATGTACTGAGATGATAAAAAAAATAATAATTATATTTATTTTAATTAATCTTAAAAATTTATCCTACGCAGTTTCAACTGTAAATAATGGACAGGGACAATTAGAATTATCAGAAAAAATAATTAAAGATTTCTATTCTTACATAACAACCGGAATTCAAAACAATCCAATAAATTTTTTTATTACTGCTGATCACAATAATTCTTATTATATTATTGATAAAAATACCAATTACAAAGGTTACTCAGGCTCTGGTCCTATTAAACGAAATATAACAAAATGTGAAGCCAAGTATAAACAGCCATGTTACCTATTCTCTAACCAGAGGTTTGTAGTGTGGAATAATAATGTAAATCCTATTCAAAAAGAAAAATCTAAATTGAAAAGAAAAATTTCTTATGACGAATTAGTCTCTGCTTTGAATGATTTAGGCTTTTATATAAAAACTACTGAGACAAAAAAAATCGAAAAAATATTTGATGAAATCTTGAAAGAGTAAAAAAAGATATAAAACTAATTTTGAAAAAACTTTTATTATTATTTGTCATCCTATCTTCCTGCACCTCACCACAATCAAGATCTAATGAATATTATGAAATAGTAGTAGGTCATATTATTCAAACAGTGGTATCAGGAGATTGTAATACAAAATGTATAAATTCAATTGTGAATAAAGATCTTAAATATGCCACATATTCTCAAGCAATTTATGTTCTTGATGAGGTAAGTGAAAAATTACCAAATATTTTTAAAGGATTAAAAAGAGAACTTTCAATAAAAATAGAAGAAAAATATAAAAATAAAAAAAAAGGGCAGTAAAAACTGCCCTTTTTGAATTTTGATTTGGGTCGGAACGATTACATTCCCATTCCACCCATTCCTCCCATGCCACCCATTCCTCCTGGAGGCATACCTCCTGCAGCAGCATCCTTCTCTTCAGGTTTATCAGCAACCATTGCTTCAGTTGTTACTAATAATCCAGATATTGACGCTGCATCTTGTAAAGCTGTTCTGACAACTTTTACAGGATCAATAATTCCCTCTTTGAACATGTCAACGTATTGTTCTGTTTGAGCGTCATAACCTTGAGAAACTTTATTTGCCTCTAAAAGTTTCCCTACAACAACAGATCCATCTACACCTGCATTTGTTGATATCTGTCTTATTGGAGCCTGTAGTGCACTCTTAACGATATCTATACCAGCTTTTTGGTCAGCACCTTTAGCTTTTACTTTATCTAAGTCTTGTGAAGCATATAAAAGTGCACATCCACCACCTACTACAATTCCTTCTTCTACTGCAGCTCTTGTAGCATTTAGTGCATCTTCAACTCTATCTTTCTTCTCTTTTACTTCTACCTCAGTTGCACCACCGATTTTAATTACCGCAACTCCTCCAGCTAGTTTAGCTAAACGCTCTTGAAGTTTCTCCCTATCGTAATCAGAAGTAGTTTCTTCAACTTGTTGCTTAATTTGAGCACATCTTGCTTCAATATCAGATTTCTTTCCAATACCGCTAACGATAGTACTATTTTCTTTATCAACTTTTACTCTTTTAGCTGATCCAAGGTCTGTAATTTTAACATTTTCAAGTTTAATACCTAGATCCTCAGATATAACCTGACCACCAGTTAAAATTGCAATATCCTCTAACATTGCCTTTCTTCTATCACCAAATCCAGGAGCTTTTACAGCAACAACTTTTAAACCACCTCTTAATTTATTTACAACTAAAGTTGCAAGGGCTTCACCTTCTACATCTTCTGATATAATCATTAGAGGTCTTCCAGCTTGAACAACTGCCTCTAAAAGTGGAACCATCGGTTGAAGATTTGTTAATTTTTTTTCGTGTAAAAGAATTAACGGATTTTCAAGCTCAGTTGTCATTTTTTCAGCATTCGTTACAAAATATGGTGACAAATATCCTCTATCAAATTGCATACCCTCAACAACATCAAGTTCTGTCTCAATACTTTTCGCTTCTTCGACAGTGATAACTCCCTCGTTACCAACTTTTTGCATTGCTTTAGCAATCATGCTTCCAATTTCTTTATCTCCATTTGAAGAAATTGTTCCAACTTGAGCAATCTCGTCACTATCTTTAACTTTTTTTGCTGAGGAGATTAATTTTTCTTTTACATGCTCTACAGCAGCGTCAATTCCTCTTTTTACATCCATTGGATTCATTCCAGCTGTAACATATTTACAGCCTTCTTTTACAATAGCTTGTGCCAAGATAGTTGCTGTTGTTGTCCCATCACCAGCTTCATCATTTGTTTTGCTAGCGACTTCCTTAACCATCTGAGCTCCCATATTTTCAAATTTGTCGTCTAAATCAATTTCTTTTGCAACTGAAACACCATCTTTAGTTGTTCTAGGTGCACCGTATGCTTTATCGATGACTACATTTCTTCCTTTAGGGCCAAGAGTAACCTTTACTGTATTAGCTAGTATATCAACGCCCTTTAACATTGATGTTCTAGCATCTGAATCGAATTTTACTATTTTTGCCATTATAATTTCTCCTTCAATATTAATTTTATTTAGATGTAGAAATTCCCATAATGTCAGACTCTTTCATTATGCTATACTCTTTGCCATCTATTTTAACTTCAGTTCCTGACCATTTACCAAAAAGAACTTTGTCGCCAACTTTAACATCCATTGGTATAATTTTTCCATCCTCGGTTTTAGATCCACCACCAACAGCAACTACTTTACCTTCTTGTGGTTTTTCTTGTGCAGAATCAGGGATTATGATTCCACCAGCAGTTTTTTCACTACTGTCTAATACTTCGATTAAAACTCTATCGTGTAACGGTTTAAACTTCATAAATACTCCTTTAAATTAGAGATCATATAGATGCATGTGACTATTTTTTCAAGATGTGGTTGGAAATATATAAAGTAGAAAATCCAAGAATTTATTGGTTTTTTAAGCTATATCTGAAATATGATTAAAAATTTGGAGGAAACTGGCTTAAAATCAATTGCAAGTCATTATGATTTATTTTTCATTGATATTTGGGGAGTAATTCATAATGGAATAAAGCTTCATGAAAATGCAGTTACAGCTTTAGAGGAGCTTTCAAAAAATAATAAAAAATTTATTTTACTTACAAATGCTCCAAGGCCAAATTTTACCGTAGTTAACACCCTAAAAGGTATGGGGTTAAATAAGTTTTATGAAACAGTTTTCACATCTGGAGAAGCATCTCTAAGATATATTTTAGAAAATTTTAATAACAAAAAATTTTTTCATTTAGGACCACCAAGGGATTTTGATTTGTTTAAAAAATTTGAAAACAATAAAGTCAATAATATTGATGAGTCAGATTATATATTATGCTCAGGACTTTTTGAGGAATATGAGAGTGATTTGGAGTATTATAAAAATTTTCTATCAATTCATATATCAAAAAAAATGATATGCACTAATCCAGATTTAATAGTTGATAGAGGAAATAAAAGAGAATATTGCGCAGGATCTATAGCTAGATCATTTGAGGAAATTGATGGGAAAGTTATATATTTCGGTAAACCTTATCCGCCTGTTTATGAACTTGCCGCCAATGTTAAAGACAAAAAAATTTTATGTATTGGTGATAATTTAAATACAGATATAAAAGGGGCCATGATTCAAAATTTTGACTCACTGCTCATAACAGGTGGTATACATAGACAAGAAATTTCAAAGTTTTCTATTGAAAATGTATTAAAAAAATATAATGCAAAAATTAATTATTTCCAGAGTGAATTAAAATGGTGAAAAAGTCTAAGATTTTTAATAATTTTAATATCTCACAAAAATTTAAAAATTCTATTATATTGATTGGCAATTTTGATGGTTTGCATTCTGGACATCAAAAGTTATTTCAATTGGCGAAAAAATATAAAATTAAATATAAATCTAAAATAGGAGTTGTTACTTTTGATCCAATTCCTAAAATGTTTTTTAATAGGAAAATAAAAAATTATAGAATATCTAATTTTAATCAAAAAGTTGTCTACTTAAATAAATTTGGAGTTGATTTTATAATCAATAAAAATTTTGACAAAAATTTTTCAAAAATAAATTACATGAGTTTTATAAAAGATATTTTATCAAAAAAGCTAAAATCTAAATTCATATTTGTTAGTAATAATTTTAGGTTTGGTTATAAAAGAGAAGGTGATGTTAGATTGCTCAAAAGATATGAAAAACTTTTTGGTTACACTTTGATAAAACCAACACCTCTAAAAAAAAATAAAAAAATTATTTCATCTACAGTAATAAGAATGTTGCTCGAAAAAGGTCAGCTATCTAAAGCAAATAATTTTCTAAATAGAAATTGGGAGATTGAGGGCAAAGTTCAAAAGGGCAGAATGGTAGGGCAAAAAATTGGTTTTCCAACATGTAACATAGATATTGGAGACTATGTTATAGCAAAACCAGGTGTTTATGCGGTAAGAGTTAGGATTAATGACAAAAAAAAGGTATTTAAAGGTATTGCAAATTTAGGATTTAGGCCAACATTTGATCAAAATAAAATACTTTTAGAGGTAAATATTTTTAATTTTTCAGGAAATCTCTATAATAAAAAACTGTCTGTAGAATTTTTAAAATTTATAAGAGGAGAGAAAAAATTCAAAGGTATCAGTGAATTAAAAAATCAAATTAAAAAAGATATTTTGAAAGCTAAAAAAATTTTATGAGTAAAGATCACTTAAATTTACCTAAGACTGCTTTTTCTATGAAGGCGAATCTTCCTAATAAAGAGCCTGAATATTTAAAATTTTGGGAAAAGATAAATTTATATAAAAAACTGAGATCGCAAAGCAAAGGTAAAGAAAAGTTTGTCCTACATGATGGCCCACCTTATGCAAATGGGAACATTCATATGGGTACAGCTTTAAATAAAATTTTAAAAGATATAATAATTAAATTTCATCAAATGGATGGTAAGGACTCAGTATACGTTCCGGGATGGGATTGCCACGGTTTACCAATTGAGTGGAAAATTGAGGAGCAATATAAAAAAAATAAAAAAAACAAAAACGATGTACCTATAATAGAGTTTAGAAAAGAGTGTAGAGATTTTGCAAGCAAATGGATTGAAATCCATAAAGATCAATTTAAAAGACTTGGAGTTATCGGAGACTGGGAAAACTATTATTCCACAATGAGTTTTGATGCTGAAGCTCAAATTGTTAGAGAGCTTGGCAAATTTTTAAAAGAGGGAAGTTTATTTAAGGGATATAAGCCTGTTTTATGGTCAACGGTCGAAAAAACTGCATTAGCAGATGCAGAAGTTGAATATCAAGATCATGTATCAGATACTATCTATGCAGCTTTTCTAGTTAAAAGTTCAAATATAAAAGAGATTATTGGATCTAATATTATAATTTGGACTACAACCCCATGGACAATACCTGCGAATAAAGCTTTAGCTTACAATCAAAATTTAGATTACGTTTTATGTAAGATAAACAAAAAAGATAAATTAAAAAATGAAAAAATAATAATTGCTAAAGAGCTTTTAGAATCTGTTTCAAAAGACACAGAATTTGAAATAAATATAATTTCTGAATTTAAAGGAAAAGAATTTGAGGGAACTATTTGTGGTCATCCATTTCATAAAATTGGATATGATTATGATGTTCCAATGCTTGAGGCAAGATTTGTTACAACCGAACAGGGAACAGGCATTGTTCATTGCGCACCCAGTCATGGACCTGATGATTTTAATTTGTGTATAAATAATGGGATTAAAGCAATCGAAACAGTTGATGATGATGGAAGATACACTAAACATATTCCAATATTTGAAGGAACACATATTTTTAAAGCTAATGAGATTGTAATAGAGAAGCTTAAAGAAACTAAAACACTCATGTCTAGCGGAAAACTCACTCATTCCTATCCACATTCCTGGAGATCTAAAGCTCCATTAGTGCACAGGGCAACACCTCAATGGTTTATTTCAATGGAAAGTCACAAATTAAGAGATAAAGCTCTTAAAGCTATAGATAACACAACATTTTATCCTGCTAAAGGGAAAGAAAGGATTAAATCAATGATTGAGACTAGACCAGATTGGTGTGTGTCTAGACAGAGGGTTTGGGGTGTTCCTTTACCAATTTTTATTTCAAAAAAAGATGGAGAGATTTTGATAGATGACGAAGTCTTTGAAAACATTGCAAAAATTTATGAAAAAGAGGGTTCTGATTGTTGGTTTGAAGAAAATTTTCAGAGACTCCTTGGAGATAAATATAAAGCAGAGGATTTTAATAAATCATCAGACATTGTAGAAGTGTGGTTTGATAGCGGTTCAACACACTCTTTTGTATTAGAAAAAAGAGAAGACTTAAAATGGCCTGCATCAATGTACTTAGAGGGATCAGACCAACATAGGGGATGGTTTCATTCTTCCTTACTCGAGTCATGTGGAACTCGAGGTAGGGCACCCTTTGAAAGTATTCTATCACATGGGTTTGTTGTTGATGGAAAAGGACTTAAAATGTCAAAATCAACAGGAAACGTAATAGCTCCAGAAGATATTTTAAAAAAATATGGAGCTGATATACTTAGAATTTGGGTCGCATCATCAAATTATGCTGAGGATTTAAGAATAGATTATTCAATTTTAGATCAACATTCTGAGTCTTATAGAAAAATAAGAAATACTTTCAGATATCTCCTAGGAAATATGCAAGATGATTATACGAAAATAGATTTTGCAAAAATTGACTTAAATAATTTGCCTGAACTTGAAAAATATATGCTTCACAGATTATTTATGATTAATCAAAGTTTTAATGAATATTTTAAGTCTTACAATTTTCACAATCTGTACAAAGAATTACTTAATTTTTGTACTGTAGAATTGTCAGCGTTCTATTTTGATATAAGAAAAGATCTTCTTTATTGTGATCCTAAAGATTCTAAAAAAAGATCAGATTGTATTTTAATATTGAAAGTAATTTTAGAATGTTTATTAAAATGGTTTGCGCCTATATTATCATTCACTACCGAAGAAATTTATCATCTAATTTCTAAAGAAGATAAAGAGGGAAGTATTCATTTACAAAAATTTGTTAAAATTCCTGATCTATGGAAAAATGATGAATTAAATAAAAAATGGCAAAAGATTAAAACAATAAGAGACGAAGCAAATATCAGCATCGAAAGTAAGAGGGCTGAAAAGATTATTGGTTCAAGTTTGGAGGCAAATATTGAAATTAAAATCAAAAATCAAAATATGTTTAATATAGCTCATAACCAAGATTTCTCTGAAATTTGTATAACTTCTTCAGCTTCAATCTCAAATGACAACAATATAGAAAAAGAAATCGAAGTTATTACTGCAAAAGCTATTGGAAATAAGTGCCCAGTTTGCTGGAAAATTAGAGAGAGCGCTTGTGAAAGACATGATAATTGTCATCTTTCATGATTAATGAAAAATTTAAAAAAATTATATTAAGTATTTCGCTTTTATTAATAATTTTTACATTTGATAGAATATCTAAAATTTTAATTCTAAATATATTAGATGAAACTGGCAAAGTAGATATTTATATCAATTCATTTTTAAATTTTTATCTTGTTTGGAATAAAGGAATTGGATTTGGTTTGTTATCTTCAAATCAAGATTATTTCTATAATATTGTAACTGCTTTAATTGTAATAATTAATTTTGTGATCATTTATATGTTATTTAAAGAAAAAGGAATAAAGTATTATTTTTTATTGATTATTTTAGGGGGATCACTTAGTAATTTGTTTGATAGGTTTTATTATAGAGCTGTCCCAGACTTTGTTGATTTAAATTATAATGGCTATCATTGGTTTATTTTTAATGTTGCAGATATATTTATAACTGTGGGTATTATTTTACTTATTCTAGCCGAATTTATAAGTTATAAAAAAGTAAATGAATAAATTTCTTAAGATTTCTAAATTATTGTTTTTCTTATTATTTATATATTCATGCGGATCAGTTGGAGAGGCTTTACAAGGTAAAAAAAGATCAGATCAAGGTGATGAATTTTTAATTGATAAAAAAAATCCATTAGTTATGCCACCAGACTTTGATAAATTACCAAAACCAGGTGAGGCAAACGTATCATCTACAAAAGATATTGAAACTAATCAATCAAATATAAAAGATTTACTTAAGAGTAGTGAAAATACACAAACTTCTTCTTCCAATGAAGTGTCTACCTCAATTGAGAGTTCAATTCTAAAAAAAATTAAATAAAAAATGTTTTCAAAAAACATAATTTTTAATAATTTCCAAATAAAAAAAAATACAAAAGATATAAAAAAAATAAATAAAATTTTGAAAAGAGAATTAATTTTGAGTTACCAATTGCTTAACTCGTTTACAACGAAATATAACTACAGTTTTAAAAAAAATATTATTAAAAAATACAAAAATTTTAACAATATCAACTTAATAGGAATGGGCGGATCAATATTAGGTACAGAAGCAATCTACGATTTTTTAAAATTTAAAATAAAAAAAAAAATTAAATTTTTTAATAACCTTAACAGTAAAATTAAACCTGTTTCAAATAAAAAAAGTATTAATTTAATAATTTCCAAATCAGGAAATACACTTGAAACTATCTCAAATTTTAATTTAATTCTTAAATCTCAAAAAAAAAATAAAAATATTGTGATTACAGAGTATAAGTCAAGTTATTTAACATCACTGGCTAAAAAACTTAAAGCTGAAATTATTGAACATAAAAATTATATTGGAGGTAGGTATTCTGTATTATCAGAAGTGGGAATGTTGCCTGCCCAGCTATTAGGTTTAAATGAGTCTAAATTTAAAAGACTTAATAATTTAATTAAAAATAAAACCTTCTTAAATCATTTAATCAGTAATGTAAGTTTTATCTCAAAATGTATATCACAGGGAAAAAAAAACTCAGTAATTTTAAATTATGATGAAAATTCAGAAAATTTATTTAAATGGTATCAACAATTGACAGCTGAAAGTTTAGGTAAAAAAAACAAAGGTATTTTTCCAATAATATCATCTATGCCAAAAGATAATCATAGCCTACTCCAGCTATATTTAGATGGTCCTAAAAATAATTTTTTTACATTTTTTGGGGTAATCAAAGAAAAAACAAATAAGCTGGAGAGTAGTTATTTATTTGATAAATTTTCAAATTTAAAAAATAGAAATTTAAATCAAATAATCCATGCTCAAAGGCGTGCAACTCAAATAGTTTTTAAAAGAAAAAAAATACCATTTAGAAGTTTTGAAGTCCTTAAGAGGAATGAAGAAACTCTTGGAGAGCTTTTCTCTTTTTTTGTTTTAGAAACAATTTTGCTAGGTAGACTAATGAAAGTAAATCCTTTTGATCAACCATCAGTTGAATTAATTAAAACAGAGACATCAAAAATTCTCAACTAAAGTATTTTACAGAAGAATATTTTTGATAACCCATAATTTTTTTCTTCTATAACATTAAGATATTGTGAAATCTTATCATCAAATTTTTTTTTACGATGAATTATTATTATAGAATTTAAATTAGCAACTTTCATTTTTTTTATTTGGTCTATCAAATTTTTTATTTCCTTATCTTTGAATGGAGGATCTAAAAAAATTATATCAAATATTTTATCTTTAAAGACGAAATTTTCCAAATTATAAGCGCTATAATTATAAACAGTGCTTTTATCCTCCAATTTTAGATTAAAAATATTTTTTCTGAGAATTTTAAGTGAATTTTGGTAATTTTCAAAAAAAAACACCTTTGTTGCTCCTCTAGATAAACATTCTATACCAAATGATCCAGTGCCAGAGAACAAATCTAATACTTTTGAATTACGTATTTTTGTAGATACTTTATTTGAGTGATCTAAAATATTGAAAATAGACTCTCTTACCATGTCTTTTAGTGGTCTTGTCGATTTATCTAATGGAGTTAATAATTTTTTTCCCTTGAGATATCCTGATATAATTCTCATTTGTCAATAATTCTAAAACCAATATCTTTTCTATAAAAACCATTTTTCCACTTTAAGTTTTCTATTTCTTTAATCACTAACTCTCTTGAAACCTTTAAGTCATTTGAAATACTTACAAAATTCAGTACCCTTCCTCCTGTTGCATATATTTTGTTGTCAATTAACTGAGTACCAGCGTGATAAACAAAAGTATTATTATCTATTTTAATTTTTTCTAAATTAGGAATTTCTACGTTCTTTTTATATGTATCTGGATAACCATTAGAGCATACTACGATGCAAATACTTTTTTTATTTTTCCACTCTATTATCTGATTTTGTAAGTTTTCTTCACAGCAAGAATTTATTAATTCTAAAAGATCACATTCTAACAAAGGTAAAATTGTTTGACATTCTGGATCTCCCATCCTCACATTATACTCAACTAAATATGGATTATTATCTTTTATCATAAGACCCACATACAAAAACCCTTTATATGTTACCCCAAGATCCTTTATCGCTTTAAAAGTAGGTTTGACAATTTTTTCAATAATTTTTAGATCCAACTCTTTATTAATGAGTCCTGAAGGAGAATACGCTCCCATACCACCTGTATTTTTACCTGTATCACCCTCACCAACTCTTTTATGGTCTTGAGCAGTATTAAATTTTTTGAATGTTTTTCCATCAGATATTACAAAGTAACTCATTTCTTCTCCTTGCAAGAATTCCTCTATTAGAATTTGATTAGTTTCACCAAATTTTCCATTAAAAATTTCATCTACTGCATTTTTTGCACTTCTTGTATCTTCACAAATATAAACTCCTTTACCTGCTGCTAAACCATCTGCTTTGACTACAATAGGTTTTATAGCTTTTTCTAAATATTTATGAGCATCTTTGACAGAGTTAAAAATACCAAACTGTGCAGTTGGTATATTATATTTTTCACATATTTTTTTTGTAAATATTTTAGAACCCTCAAGCTGAGAAGATGTCTTGTTAGGACCAAACACCTTAATACCTTTATTTGTAAGAAAATCTACGACTCCATCTACGAGTGGTTTTTCTGGACCTACAATTACTAAATTAATTTTATTTTCCTCAACAAAATTTCCTAATTTTTCAAAATCATAAAAATCAAGTTCTACATTCTCAGCAATTAATTTAGTTCCCGCGTTACCTGGTAAACAATACAATTTATTAAGTTTAGGAGATTTTGATATTTGATGTGCAATAGCGTGCTCTCTTCCACCGTTTCCAAGAATTGCAATTTTCATATATTTAAATATATATCTTATAATTCATGAACAAGTTAGCAAAATTAAAATATCTGCCGAACAATTTTGATATTATAGAAGAGGGTGATCATGTCATTTGTTCAGTTTCTGGAAAGAAAATTCCATTACAAAATTTGAATTATTGGAATGTTGACGAACAAGAAGCTTACTTTTCTTATGTTGAGGCTTCAATTAAAAAGGAAAAAAACTCTTAATAGTAATTATTTTTTCCATCTATTATGAGTCCAAATCCATTGATCTGGATTTTTTAAAATCATTTTCTCCAAAATTTTATTTAAGTGAGTTGAAATTTCTTCTT
>CACHPB010000010.1 GCA_902581585.1 uncultured Pelagibacteraceae bacterium | reverse complement strand
AATGAGCAATTTGGAACTTCATTCAGATCGAGACATAAAGATAAAAAATATATATATGCTGGAAAAACAGGAACCTCTCAGGTAAGAAGAATTACAGAAAAGGATAGAGAATTAGATTTAGATACGTCTGAAATTGAGTACAAAAATAGAGATCATGCATTATTCGTAGCATTTGCTCCTTATGATAAACCAAAATATGCAATAAGTGTTTTAGTTGAACATGGTGGATCTGGAAGTAAAGCTGCAGCACCTTTGGCTAATAAGTTGATAAAAAAAATAATTGATAGAGATAAGGAAAGAGAAATAAAAAGAAAGGAGCTTAAGACTATTTAATGATATCCTCGTCTTTAAATTCCTTAAATTACTCCTTTTTTGAAAAATTAAAATCTGTTGACTATTTTTTAATTTTGTTAGTTTTATTAATTGGAGCAATTAGTGTTTTTTCAATTTATTCTACAGAGAGTGGAGACTTTTCTTTTTATACAAAAAATCATTTAAAAAGATTAGTTGTTTTTTTTTTATTGTTCTTAGCTTTATCATTTGTAAGAGTTTCAACTTGGTATAGGCAAGCATATGCATTTTATTTAATAGGACTTTTACTTTTATTGTTAGTTATTTTTTTTGGAATTTCAGCTTCAGGTTCTAAACGTTGGATTAATTTAGTTGTATTTAATCTTCAACCATCTGAGCTTATGAAAATTGCAGTAATTGTTAGTTTTGCAAGATATTACCATAGGATACAAAGTGCAGATATTGAAAGTTATAAATATTTACTACAACCTATAATACTTTTGTTAATACCTTGCTATTTAGTCATTACTCAACCTGATTTAGGAACAGCTATTTTGATAGCAGGAAGTGGAATAGCTATTATTTGGTTAGCAGGTTTAAATATTAAATATTTTATTTATTCAGGACTAATAGCTCTTGTCTCTATGCCATTTATAATTTCAATTCTAAAACCATATCAAAAATCAAGAATTTTGACTTTTTTCAATCCTGAAAGAGATCCTTTGGGCGCAGGTTATCAGATTATTCAATCTAAGATAGCCATAGGATCTGGAGGTATGTATGGAAAAGGATTTTTGAAAGGTACTCAAAGTTATCTAGAGTTTTTACCTGAAAAGCACACAGATTTCATATTTACTCTTTTCTCAGAGGAATTCGGTTTTCTTGGTTCTTTATTGCTTATATTTTTATATGCTTTGTTGATTTACAGAATTATTAAGATAGGATTTTCATGTAGAAGTTTTTTTGCAAAACTTTACTGTTTTGGCTTTTCATCAGCCCTTTTCCTATATGTATTCGTTAATATAGCTATGGTTGTAGGGTTACTGCCAATTGTAGGTGCGCCTCTGCCAATTATGTCTTATGGAGGGTCATCTATGCTTTCAATTATGATAGGTTTAAGTATTGTGATGAGTTGTAAAATTTATAGTCAAGAAATAATATCAAATTAAACTTATTACATATCTTGATATCAGCCGCGATCAAATATCATATATAATTTAATTCAACACCATCTATATTTTATTAAATGTCTGATAAAAATTTAAAAATTGGTATAGTTGGTGCAGGCATTCAAGGCGTATGTAATGCTCTTTTTCTTCAGAAAAAAGGATATCAAGTAATACTCTTTGACAGGGACGAGCCTGGTAATGCGGCATCTTATGGGAATGCAGGACATTTCTCACCTTATGCTTCAGTGCCATTAAACAGACCAGATATTTTATCTGATGTGCCAGCAATGTTAATGAGTTCAAGAGGACCACTAGCTTTAAAATGGAACTATGTTCCAAAAATGATCCCATGGTTTTCAAGATTTGTCGTCAATTGCACAAAAAACAAAATGATGCATACCGCAAAATATATGCATCAAATTTTAGACCAGTCATTAATTGCATATGACGAACTTTTTGATGAAATTGATTTAGAGGGCTTAGTTGAAAATAATGGAATACTTTATATTTGGAATGAGAAAAATTTAAAAAGTAGAGAGTTAGAAATAAAAATTAGGAAAGAATTAGGAGTAAAACAGCAAATAGTAAATAAAAAAGAAATTCATGACTTAGAACCTAACTTAAAACCTATTTATTCTGGTGGAGTATTTTATGATTATGCAAGACATGCAAGGAATCCAAAAAAAATTTTAGTTAAGTTATTTGAAAATTTTATTAAAAAAGGTGGAAAATTTCTAAAATTAAACATTCAAGATTTAAACTTTGATGAAAGTAAACCAGTATTAAGATCCGAAACTCAAAGATTTGTATTTGATAAATTAGTAATTGCTTGTGGAGCATTTTCAAAAAAACTTACAGATAAACTACATGAAAGTATTCCACTAGATACTGAAAGAGGATATCACGTACATTTCAAAGATTTTGATCATTTAATTTCTAGACCAGTTGTAAATTCTAATAGAGGTTTTGGAATGTCTCCAATGGACCAAGGATTAAGGGTAGTTGGTACAGTTGAATTTGGTGGTTTAGACAATGCACTTTCAAAAAATAGAATTAAAAATTTAATTTTAAATGCAAAAGAAATGCTGGATGGATTACCAGAACATAAAGATGAGTGGCTTGGTTTTAGGCCAACTTTGCCTGACTTTTTGCCAGTAATTGGGCCATCTAAAAATTATGAAAATGTATATTATTCATTTGGTCATCACCATTTAGGATGGACTTTAGGTGCAATATCTGGAAAAATAGTTTCAGGGATGATTGCAAATGATAATACTAATATGGATTTAAAACCATATAGTTCAGTCAGATTTGCATAGTAAAGTAATATAGTGTGGATATTAAACTTGATGATAAATATAAATTAAGTAAAGGAACCAGATTTTTAACTGGAGCCCAAGCTTTAGTTAGAGTTCCTATTGTTCAGTCTAGAAGAGATAGACACCAAAATCTTAATACTGCATGTTATATATCTGGCTATAGAGGGTCACCTCTTGGCGGTTATGATCAACAAATAATAAAAAATAAAAAATATTTGAATGAAAATAATATTTTCTTTCAACCTGGAATTAATGAGGAACTTGCAGCAACATCTTTATGGGGCACACAACAAGTTAATCTTAGAAAAAAAGATAAATATGATGGTGTATATGGAATTTGGTATGGTAAAGGACCGGGAGTTGATAGAGCAGGAGATGCTTTAAAGCATGTAAACTTAGCTGGTACTTCAAAGTTTGGTGGAGTAATTGCCCTGATGGGTGATGATCACATTTGTGAATCCTCTACAACTTCACATCAAAGCGAATTTGCGATGATTGATGCTATGATCCCTTTTTTAAACCCAAGTGGAGTTCAAGAAATATTAGACTATGGGATTATAGGAATTGAGTTATCAAGAAAAAGTGGTTGTTGGATTGGTATAAAGTGTGTTCATGACAATGTTAGTTCTGGCGCAACAGTAGATTTAGATGAAAACAGAGTTGTTCTTAAAGATATTTCTGATGAAAATTATCCATCTGATGGGTTAAATATTAGATTGAAAGATACAGCTCAAGAAAAAGAATATCGTTTACATCACCATAAATTAAAATACGTAAAAGAATATTGTAAATTAAATAATTTAAATAAATTAATTTTTGATTCAGAAAAACCTAGAATTGGAATAATTAGCACAGGAAAATCTTTCTTAGACACCAAGTTAGGACTTGAAAAAATAGGAATAAATAAAGAAGTGGCAAATGATATAGGAATTAAATTTCTTAAAATTGCTATGCCTTGGCCATTAGAAGAAACACTAATTGAAAAATTTGCAGAAAATTTGGATAAGATCATTGTAGTTGAGGAAAAAAGATCAATTATTGAGACACAAGTAAAAGAAATTTTATTTAATAAAGACCTAAAAGTAAAAGTAATTGGAAAAAAAGATGAGGATAGTAAAGATCTGTTTGTTTCGTCTGGAGCTTTAGACCCAGGAGAGATTGGCTTAAAAATTTATGAAACAATAAAATATCTACAATTACCTGAGGATGTGTCTAATTTTTCAATGCAATTGAAATCTTTAATTGAGTTAACTAATTCAAATATTTCCTTAAAAAGAGTCCCACATTTTTGTTCAGGTTGTCCTCATAATACCTCAACTAGAATTCCTAAGGGAAGTAGAGCAATAACGGGAATTAGTTGTGCTTATCTTGTCGAACATATGGAAAGAGATAACGAGGGTTTTTCACAAATGGGATCTGAGGGAGCTACTTGGGTAGGAGAGTCAGTTTTTAGTAATACTGACCATGTTTTTCAAAATATGGGAGATGGAACTTATATTCACTCCGGAATTCTCTCAATTAGACACGCAGTTGCAGCAAAAACTAAAATGACATTTAAGATATTATACAATGATGCTGTCGCCTTAACTGGTGGACAAGCATTGGATGGCTTACCAACTGTTGCCCAAATGTCTAAACAGCTTGAAGCTGAAGGAGTTAAAGAAATAGCAATAATTACAGATGAAATTAAAAAGTATGGTGACACTGGAGGCTTTGCCAAAAATTCAAAAGTTTATGACAGAAAGAATATTATAGATGTTCAAATTGAATTAAGCAAAATTAATGGAACGACTGTCATAATTTATGATCAGACTTGTGCAGCTGAAAAAAGAAGAAGAAGAAAAAAAGGTATTTTAGAAGAGCCTAATAAAAAAATATTTATAAATAAGGACCTATGTGAAGGATGTGGAGATTGTGGAGTACAATCAAATTGTGTTTCAATTGCTCCTGTTGAAACTGAGTATGGAAGAAAAAGACAAATTGATCAATCATCATGCAATAAAGATTACACATGTGTAGATGGATTTTGTCCAAGCTTTGTAAGTCTTGAGGGAGAGATAAAAATTAAAAAAAATTACGATGAAAACCTTATAAATAAAATAAATTCAAAAATCGAAGAGCCAATACTTCCTGAAATAAATAAATCTTATGGAATAATGATTGCTGGAATAGGTGGAACTGGCGTTGTTACTATTGGAGCAGTGCTTGCTACAGCAGCCCAAATAGATGGTAGAGGATCTGGTGTTCTTGATATGACTGGCCTAGCCCAAAAAGGCGGAGCTGTTAAAAGCTTTTTAAGAATTTTTGAAAAACCAGAGGATGTTGGGGCAATCAGATTATCCTACGGAGATACAAACCTACTCTTAGGATTTGATTTACTAGTATCAAATGATTTAGAAATAATAAAAACTTTGGATAATAAAATTTCAAAACTAATAATTAATACAGATGAAGTAATGCCAGGAGATTTTACACGTGACAAAGATTTTTATTTACCATTCGAGGAAATGCGAAATAATTTAATTAATATAGCAGGATTAGAGAATATAAAATTTATATCATCAAATAAAATTACATCTAAGATCTTAGGAAATTCAATACTATCGAATATGTTTAATGTTGGGATTGCATATCAATCAGGCCTGATACCAATTTCAGCCTCATCAATTGAAAAAGCAATTGAATTAAATGGCGCTAGTGTGAAAGATAATATTGATGCATTCAGATTTGGTAGACATTATGAAAATTTAAAAGAGGAAGTAATTAATATAGTCAAAGATGAACCTGAAATATTAGAGGGTTTTGATGCGAAATATCAGAATAGATTTAAATTTTTAGAAGACTATCAAAATAAAAAATATGCTCAAAATTATGAAGATTTGGTGAGTTATGCAAAAAAAGTTGACAAAGAAGTTGGAAATGGAAGTCAATTTTCCACAGCAGTATTAAAAAATTACTTTAAATTAATGGCTTACAAAGATGAGTATGAAGTATCGAGATTAATGACAAATAAAAAATTCTCAGATGATATAAATAAAAACTTTGAAGGTAACTTTAGTTACAACTTTTATTTAGCTCCACCAATTTTCAGTAAAAAAAGTAAAGTAGATGGTAAATTACTAAAGATTAAATTTGGTGGATGGTTGTTTAATGTATTTAAATTAATCTCAAAATTTAAATTTTTAAGAGGTACAAAATTTGATCCATTTGGTTATTTAAATGAAAGAAAAAAAGAGAGAGAACTAATAAGAGATTATAAACAAACTATCGTTGATATTGGATCAAAAATAAATAAATCAAACTATGAAACAGCTGTCAAAATAGCATCAATACCTGATCAAATAAGAGGATTTGGACACGTCAAAGAAAAGAATATAAAAGAAGCTATTAACAATAGAACAGATTTACTTAATTCTTTTCATGAAAACTCTTAGTCCAATATATCTAGCCTCTCTATACTTGGTGCTAGCTTGTTTATTTTGGGCTGGTAATTTTATAGTCGGTAAAGCAGCAAGTATTATTGACATACCTCCAATATCATTAAATTTTTATAGATGGTTTTTAGCTTGGTTAGTTTTACTCCCATTTACTTATAAGGAATTATTAAGTAAGAAAAAAATTATATTGGACAATATTTTCTTATTTTCGATTTTAGGAATATTAGCTGTGAGTGTATTTAATTCTGCCCTTTTTTATTCTTTAAGACATACCCAAGTAATAACTGGAGTGCTTATGATATCTACAGTCCCGGTTATGATAATATTATTTTCATCTTTACTTAAAATTGAGAAAACAAATTTCTTTCAAATAACCGGTGTATTTCTCTCACTTACAGGTGTTTTGTTTATAATTACTAAAGCAAATTTAAATAATCTGTTAAATTTGTCTTTTAATAAGGGAGATATTTTTGCATTGATAGCCATGTTTGCCTGGTCACTATATTCAACTCTCTTAAAAAAAAAGGAATTTAATTTATCTCCAATTTCTCTATTACAGGTCGTTATAACTTTTGGAGTTATTTTTTTAATTCCTATGTATTTTATTGACTACAGTTTAGGAAGTACAATCAAATTAAAATCTTCTTTTTATTTAGTTTTGTTCTATGTTGTTTTTTTTCCTGGTTTAATCTCGTTTTTATTTTGGATAAAGGGTGTAAAATTAATTGGTGCAAATAGATCTGGAGTTTTTTTACATTTAATGCCCATACTAGGTGCTATAATGGCTATGATAATTTTCAATGAGAAAATATTATTTTATCATTTCTTAGGTGCAATTTTTATTATTGCTGGTATTACAATCTCGAATAAAAAAATTCAAAATGCTTAAAGTTGCGATTTTAGACGATTTTCAAAACATTGCTCAAGAATTTATTGATTTGAAAAATCTTTCATCAAAATTTGATATTGAGATTTTTAGTGAACCTTTTGAAAACGAGGACGACGCTATAGAAAAATTAAAAGAATTTGAAGCTCTGCTTATTATGAGAGAAAGAACTTCAATTACTTCAAATATTATTAAAAGTTTAAAAAAACTAAAATACATCTCAACAAGCGGAATGAGAAATAAAGCCATAGATCTTGAAGCAACAAAAAAAGCTAAAATTATTGTTACAGGCACAGAAATCAATTCAAATCCAACATGTGAATTAACATGGGCCTTAATTTTAGGACTAGCAAGAAATATTAAAGTGGAAGTTGATAATATGTACCAAGGCTATTGGCAGACAACAGTGGGAGTTGAATTAAAAGGAAAAATTCTTGGTCTTATTGGTTTAGGAAAAGTTGGATCTCAAGTTGCCAAAATTGGAAAAGCGTTTGGTATGCAAGTAATGGCATGGAGTGAAAATCTCAGTCTAGATAAATGCAAAGAGCTTGATGTCTTGCCTTCAAGCAAAGAAGATATAATCCAAAATTCTGATTTCATATCAATTCATGTACAAGGGGGAGAAAGATATAAAGATTGTTTTAAACTTGCTGAGTTTGATAAAATGAAAAAAACAGCTTTTTTGATTAATACCTCAAGAGGTCCGATTGTAAATGAAGATGATTTGATTATAGCACTTTCAACTAATGTAATCGCAGGTGCAGGCATTGATGTTTATGACAAAGAGCCTTTGCCTGCTGGTCATAAACTAAGATTTGTACCTAATGCACTTTTGCTGCCACACTTAGGTTATGTAACGGCAGAAAATTATTCAATTTTTTATACACAAATGATTGAAAATTTAGAAGCTTGTGTTGCCGGTAAGCCTATAAGAGAAATAAAGTAAAGTGGAATTACCAGTTGTAAATCATCCTGATTATGAAGC
The DNA here is from genome assembly GCA_902581585.1 of uncultured Pelagibacteraceae bacterium. Classification (GTDB taxonomy): domain Bacteria; phylum Pseudomonadota; class Alphaproteobacteria; order Pelagibacterales; family Pelagibacteraceae; genus Pelagibacter. The sequence goes on along the minus strand of CACHPB010000010.1, from coordinate 26,699 downwards.
AAAGATTGGTGATGATAATAAATTTCCAATTAAAAAATTTGGTGAATTAGCAAATTTTCTTAAAAAAGAAAAAATAATTAAAAAATTTTATAAACCTGAGCCATGTTCATTCGATACACTTAAAGAGGTTCACTCGGAAGAGTATATTTTAAAAATTAAAAATAAAACATTAGAACAAACACTAGTAAAAAAAATAGGCTTTCCTTTAGTTGATAGTGTCGTGAGAAGATCTTTAGTTGCAACAGGTGGAACTGTGTTAGCTTCTAAATTGGCCATTAACTATGGAATAGCTTGTAATACTGCTGGTGGAAGCCACCATGCAATATATGACGAGGGAGCAGGATTTTGTGTTTTTAATGATGTAGCTGTTGCTGCAAAATATCTTTTAAATAGAGGACTAGCTAATAAAATTCTCATTCTAGATCTTGATGTTCACCAAGGAAATGGAAATGCAGAAATATTTAAAAATGAAAATAATGTTTTTACATTTAGCATGCACTCGAAAGTAAATTACCCTCCTATAAAATCAAAAGGTGATTTAGATGTTGAGCTTGAACAAGACATGGAAGACGAGCAATACTTGAATATTTTAAAAAAGAATTTAATTTTCTTGAACGATTTTAATTTTGATTTTGTATTTTATATTGCAGGTGTTGATATTCATTTAGGCGATAGACTAGGCAAATTAAAAATCACTGATATTGGCATTAATAGAAGAGATGAAATGGTTATTAGAAACTTTTTTGAAAGAAGAATTCCTATTTGTGGTGTTTTAGGGGGTGGTTATAATAAAGACTTTGAAAAACTTATTGAATTGCACGCAAGTTTACATAAAAATTGTGCAAAATATTTAAATGACAAAAAATAACCCAAATTTATCAGATCAACAAAAAAAAGTTTTGTTTGAAGAAGCAACAGAGGCTCCAGGCTCTAGCGAATTAAATTTTGAAAAGAGAGAGGGTAGTTATTATTGCGCAAATTGCGAAACAAAATTATTTGATTCAAATACCAAGTATGAAAGCGGTTCAGGATGGCCTTCATTTTACGAGTCTCTTCCTGATGTATTTGAAACTAAAACTGATCATTATATTGGATATGCTAGAACTGAATACCATTGTAAAATATGTGGTGGGCACCATGGGCATATTTTTGATGATGGACCAAAGCCAACTGGCAAAAGATATTGTAATAACGGGGTGTGCCTAGTTTTCAAACCAAAATAATCGATTTCAAATTATGAATTTTATCGAAATACAAAATAAGATTATTTCTGAAAAAATTAAGCTAAGAAAAAAATCAAAAAACTTTGTTAATAATTTTAAAAAAATTGAAAAATATATTCAAAAAGAAGTTGCGATAATTAAAGAGTCAAAAGACACAATTATCCCAGAAATAGAATTTGAAGATATTTCTATTAATGATCAAAAGATAATTAAAGATAAAGTATTCAAACGTGGCTGTATAATCATTAGAAACGTTTTTGATAAAAAAAAGGTAATAGAATTAAATGAAGATTTAGATAAATATGTCTTGGAAAATAATTATTTTGAAGACCAAAAAAAAAAGATAGGTATAGACAAATACTTTAGCGACTTAAAATCAGGAAAACCTCAAATTTTTGGATTATATTGGTCTAAAGCTCAATCAGAAATTAGACATTCTAAAGAAATGGAAACTGTTAAAAAATGGTTGAATAATTTTTGGAACCATAATTATGAGGGTAAAAATGTATTTGATCCAAATAGAGAACTTGTTTACGCAGATCGAGTGAGAAGAAGAGAACCAGGAGATGATACTTTAGGTTTATCCCCACATTGTGATGCTGGGTCAATTGAAAGATGGACAGATAAAGCATATCAAAAAATTTACAATGATATATTTTCAGACAATTTTGAAAATTTTAATCCATATGATGCAAAATATAGAGATGAAACAATTGAATTTGAATCGCCTGCCGTAGCACATGTATTTAGAACATTTCAAGGATGGACTGCCTTAACAGAGCAGGGTCCAAATGATGGAACTTTACAATTAATTCCTATTGTGAAAGGAATGTCATACGTTTTAACAAGAGCATTACTAGATGATGTTCCTGAAAATGAATTATGTGGATCAAAAGCAGGAAAAGCTTTATCAATAAATGAAAAATATCATAGTTTGTTACTAGAAGGTTTAATCTCAATTCCAAAGATGAATCCTGGAGATACTATTTGGTGGCATCCAGATGTGGTACATGCAGTTGAGGAAAAACATCAAGGTAAAAATTACTCAAACGTTATTTATGTTGGAGCAACACCTTATTGTAAAAAAAATATTGATTATATAAAAAAACAATCAAAAAAATTTATCGAAGGCAAAAGTCCACCTGATTTTGCTCCTGAAGATTATGAAGTAGATTATAAAGGTAGAGTTACAGTAAATGACTTAAGTGAATTAGCAAAAAAACAATTAGGATTAGTTGATTGGGATTAATTTATTTTAAAGATGCTTCTAGTTGACCATTTTTTTCAAGATCTCTAAGCTCTTGATAACCGCCAATATGCTCATCGTTAAAAAAAATTTGAGGAATTGTTCTTCTTCCATTAGCTTTCTGTATCATTTCATCTCTAATCTCTGGACCTGTAGATACGTCAATAATTTTGTATTCAAGATTATTTCTTTTTAATAATCTTTTTGCAGCATCACAGAATGCACACATTGGTCCTGAATACATTGTTATATTTTTCATACTTTAGATATAATTATATTTCTTGATTTTACCAGTTATGAATTTCATTTTTCTTTATCTTAACTCTTATTTGTTTTCTTGAATATTCAAACTTTTTTCTATGTTTAATGCTTTGTGAATTTACTCTTTTTCTCCATAGCCTAAAAGACGAAGGTTTTAAACTTCTTCTCATAATCTTAATTACGTCAGATTCTGTTTTTCCAGTTTTTTTTTCTATATCTTCAAATGTAATTCTATCTGCCCATGCTGCCCAAATGACCCAGTCTGGACTACCAGGTTTTGGCTCAGGATTTTTAACTCTGGTTGTGGGCCTGTGACTTTTTTTCATAAAATTCTAGCAATCTTGAAATAAATAAATAATGCAAATTTATAAGATTATGATATTATCATTTTTTGATAGTCCTATCTAGCCATCTTTAGCTCCCGGTTTTTTAGGGCTATCCATCATGCTTCCGTTAAATTATTTTCTATTTCTTCAAATTATCCTATTCATGTTTATCACTCCTGGAACTCCTAGAATTGTAATCATCTCATATTCTATGAATTATGGTGTTAGAAATTGTGTTTGGACCGCACTAGGAGATGTCACTGCAAATATTATTCAAGCATGTCTTGTAATTTTTGTAATTGGATCTTTTATCTCTGATAACTCAACTTTATTAAATATTTTTAAATGGTTTGGTGTAATTTATATACTTTACCTAGCATTCGATATTTATAAATCTAAACCTAAAGATATTAACTCAAGTGAAACTTTAAAAAAAAGTTCGTTATCATTTTTTAAAGATGGTTTTTTAGTTGCGGGCACAAGTCCTAAAGCTTGGATGTTCTTCCCTTTTATTTTTCCTCAATTCATTGATTTTAATTCAAATTATATTGCACAATTTTTAATTTTAATAACAACTTATGTAATATTAGATTTTTTATCTTTGGTTGGTTATGCAGTATTAGCAAATAAAATGATTACATGGATTAAAGCAAAAACAAAGGTCATAAACACAATTTCTGCGTGCGTCCTAATTGTTATAGCTCTTATAATTGCATTTATGCAACAATATTGACCATTAATGCGATACTACTGTTACTTGAAAAAAAACTAAATTCTTAGTTTAATAAGGTTTAAATTAATTAATTAATAATAGGAGATAAATGAAAATTAAAAACATTATAATTACATTTGTTTCTGCAATAGCAATTTTATTTTCAACTTCAGTTGTTTCATTTGCAAAAGTTGTTGGTGATAAAATTATCCTAGGTGCCGCAATTTCTTTAACTGGAAAATATTCATCTAACGGAGTTCACACTCAAAACGGTTATAATATGGCCGTTGATAGAATTAACGAGATGGGTGGTGTTAAAGTTGGAGGAAAAACTTACAAGTTTGATATTATCTATTATGATGATGAGTCAAATCCAAAAAGAGCAGCACAACTTGCAGAAAGATTAATTTCACAGGATGGTGTTGAGTTTATGCTTGGGCCATACAGTTCAGGTTTAACAAAAGCAATTGCGCCTGTAACAGAGAAATATGGTGTTCCAATGGTTGAAGCTAATGGTGCATCAAGATCTTTATTTACTAAAGGTTATAAATATTTATTTGCGGTGCTTGCGCCAGCAAATTTATATTTAGATGTTGCAATTGAAACAGCCGTAGCGCTGAATGGTGGAAAAGGTGTTAGAATTGCACAAGCTTTCGAGCAAGATGCATTCTCACAGGACGTTAGATTAGGAATTCTAGATGCAGCAGAGAGAACTGGATCTAAAATCATAATTGATGACAAACTACCTAAAGAGCTAAATGATATGGCTGCAACTTTAGCAAAAGTTAAAGCTGTTAAGCCAGATGTGCTAGTTGTATCAGGTCATACAAAAGGTGCACTAACTGCAATCAGACAGATAGCTGAAATGAAAGTTGATGTTCCAATGTTAGCAATGACACACTGTGATGCTGCAAAATTATCTAAGCAACACGGTAAAAACTCACAGTACGCTTTATGTGCATCTCAGTGGCATAAAACATTAACTTACAAAGATGATTTCTTCAAAGACGGTATGACATATGCTGCAGACTTTGAGAAATTATTTGGTTATGATCCGCCATATCAATCAGCAGAATCATCAGCTGCTTTATTAGTATTCAAAGATGCATTTGAAAGAGCAAATACTTTTGATCAAAAGAAAGTAAGAGATGCTCTTGCAGCTACTAATATGCAAACATTCTATGGAAATATTAAGTTTGCCGAGGGTGGTCAGAACGTTGACAAACCAATGGTACTTTTCCAAGTAATGTGTGACGACGCAGGAAAATGTGAAAATAAAGTTGTAGCTCCATTAAAATGGGCTTCAGCAGAATTAATTCACCCAATTCCTAAGTGGTCTGAAAGATAATTAAAAATAATATTAGCCCCCTAGCAATAGGGGGCTTTTTTTTATATAGCATTTAGAAAATATGGATTTTTTAATTTTCCAAGTTCCAATGTTAACTTTACAAGCTGTGTTAGATGGTTTGTTACTTGGAATTTTGTTTGCGTTAATCGCTTATGGAATGGCTCTCCAATGGGGGGTAATGAATATAATTAATATTGCACAAGGTGATTTAGTTATATTAGGTGGATACATCGCATACTTTATGTATCTTTATGGAATTCATCCTGCATGGGGAGTAATAGTTTCACCAATAATAATGTATTTTGTTGGTGTAATAATTTATAAATTAGTAATTAATAAAGTGGTTGATAGAGATCTATTCATTTCGATTTTAGCAACTTTCGGAATTAGTATCTTATTCATGCAACTAATGAACTTTGCATTTGGTGCAGATGTCGTCCTTGCAAACTCAGGATATGGTACAACAATGCTGTTTGATAACTCTGTTACATTGCCAAACTCAAAGATTTTTTCAGCATTTATAAGTATTGTGTTTGCTATCGGACTTGTGATTTATATGAAAAAATCTAAGCTTGGAAGGGCTATTAGAGCTACAGCCCAAAATGCTAGAGCTGCAAAAATATTAGGCGTAGACACTGAAAAAGTTTATGCGGCAACTTTTGGAATAAATGCTGCTCTTTGTGGAGTAGCTGGAGCACTTATTTCTATAACATTTACTATACACCCTTATATGGGTTTACCTTACACAATTAGATCTTTTATGATTGTAATTGTCGCTGGACTTGGAAATTTACCTGGTGTTGCAATGTCAGGTATGGGTTTAGGTGTATTTGAGGAGTTTGCAGATTACATTTTAGGAACAGAATTTAGAATTGGATCAGTATTTTTACTATTAGTTTTAATACTTGTTTATAGAAGATTTAAACTTTCAAGAAAAAGAGAATATCTAAAATAATGAACAAAAATATTATTTTATATGGTGCTATTTTAATATTTGGTATTGCCGCACCTTTTATTTTTCCAGCATTTAAAGTTCAATTATCAATCCTTTGTATATTAATAATTCTAGCTATCACTTGGAATGTCCAAGGTGGTGAAATGGGTTATAATACTTTTGGAAATATTTTGTTTTATGGACTGGGAATGTATTTATGTGCCTCAGTTCAAGTAGGAATGTTTTTTCCTCTAGGAGAGTGGACTGAGGGTGGTGGAGAAAAAACTTTTGTTCATACCCCTGCTCAATTCTTTCAAGGGTTTGCAGTTGGTTTGGCAGTCGCAGCGGTAGTCCCAGCAATTGTAGCTGGTTTAATTGGTTATTCAATTTTAGGTTTAAGAGGACATTACTTTGCAATTTGCACATTGGGTTTAGGGGTTGCAGCTGGAGAAATTTCTGGTGGAATAGAAATCATTGGAGCAGGACAAGGTTTTACAACACCACCATTTCCTAATGTTGACAGGTTAGAAGCAAGAGGTGAGTTTTTCTACTTTTGTAGTTTTATAGTTTTGGTATTCACGTTTCTTGCAGTTAAAGCAATTTATTCAACAAGATTTAAACTTGTTCTTAATGCAATTAGAGATAACGAAGATAAGGCTGAAGCAATGGGTATTCAAACAATGAAATATAAAATTATTGGTTGGATGATTTCTGCATTTTTCTGCGGATTGGCTGGAGGTATCATGGGCGGACTAGTTGGATATATAGACTCAACTGATGTTGCATTTGATGGAAGGGAAATGGGAGTATTCATGGTCTTGATGGCTATACTCGGAGGAAAAGGAACTTTGTGGGGCCCAGTGATTGGTGCAACTTTATTTCATATTTTTAAAGAAGGTTTTTGGACTTTCTTCTTGGGTTGGCAGTATGTTGCTCTTGGGGTTTTGATTGTTGTAATTGTTATCTATTTCCCAGAGGGGATTATGGGTTGGTTGAGAGAAAAGTATCCAGAGAGATTTGGTGAAGTTGTGGATGAAGCAGATCGGAAAGCACAGGTTACACTTAAATGAGTATTTTAGAAGTGAACAATGTCAGTAAATCATTTGGCGGGGTAAAAGCGAATGTTGACATATCCATGTCAGTTGAAAAAGGAAAAATCGTAGGTTTAATTGGACCAAATGGATCAGGAAAAACTACATTGTTTAATTCTATAGTTGGAACATATCCTATAGACCAAGGGTCAATTAAGTTTAATGGTAACGAAGTATCTGAATTACCAGTTCCAGTAATAGCTAAACTTGGTTTACTTAGAACTTTCCAGCAAACAAGAATTTATGGAAAATTGAATTGCGTAGATAATATGCTTATAAGTCACAAAGCAAGTGATGAAAGTTTAGTTTCTATATTTTCACAGATACCTCAAAATCTTACGGAAAAAGCAGAAAATTTATTGAATTTTGTTGGATTGTATCAAAAAAGAAAACTAAGAGCTGGGGATTTATCATTTGGTCAGCAGAAATTATTAGAATTAGCAATGGCATTAATGAATGAGCCTGAAATGTTATTACTGGACGAACCGACTGCAGGTATCAACCCTACATTAATAAATGGAATTATTGATAGATTGATAAAAGTAAATCAAGATTTTGGAATTACTCTACTTGTTATTGAACATAATATGAGAGTAATAATGCAATTAGCTGAAAGCATCTTTTGTCTTGCACATGGAAAAATGCTTGCAAATGGAACACCTGACGAAATTAAAAATGACAAGCGTGTTATTGACGCTTATTTAGGAGCTCAATAATGGCAAATCAATACGAAGTTCTTGGTAAAGCTCCTGGAGCAGAGGATTTAAAAAAACTATCGTCTGAAAATGTTCACTTAACTATCAAGGGTTTATCAGCTGGTTATGGCAAGATGGAAATTTTACACAATTTTGATTTGTTTGTAAGTAAAGCACAATCTCTTTGTTTGATTGGTCCAAATGGTGCAGGAAAATCAACTATACTTCATTCAATATATGGTTTTACAAATATCTTTTCAGGAAAAATAGAAATTGATGGAAAAGAAATAACTAACCTCAGTCCTGCAGAAAAACTTAAGTCTGAGGGGATAGCATATATTCTACAGGATAATTCGGTTTTTCCAGATATGACTGTAGAAGAAAATCTTCTAATGGGTGGATACATTAAAGATAAAACAGAAGAGTCTTTTGAGGAAGCAGAAAGAGTTCTTCAAAAATATGAAAGATTAAGAAACAGAAGAAATCAACCTGCTAAAGTATTATCTGGCGGAGAAAGACGACTATTAGAAATTTCTCGAGCCTTAGTTATGAAACCTTCTATCTTGCTTGTTGATGAACCGTCAATTGGGCTTGAGCCTAGATATATTCAAATGGTTTTTGAAATTTTAGATGATCTTCAAAAAAATGAGAAAAAAACAATTATATTGGTTGAGCAGAATGCCAAAAAAGGTTTAGAGTTTGCTGATATTGGTTATGTTTTAGTTTCAGGAGAAACAGCTATTGCAGGTAAAGGAGATGATCTTTTAAATAATCCAGATGTCGGCCGTCTATTTTTAGGCGGTTAATGATAAACCTAAAATATTTTATCAAAGGAATAGTCTGCTCAAAAAAATTTGATAGTCCAGCAATAGCATTAGGGGCTAGCTTCATTGCTATTGGTGCCTTATTAAAAAATTTAGGGTTTAATATACAAGAAAGTATTTTTTCAACATTTTTAACCTATGCCCTTCCAGGATCATTAGTGATGGCAGAATCAATGCTAATTGGCGCGTCACTTGTAAATATTTTTTTAGCAGTATGGTTGGTAAATTCTAGACTATTTCCAATGACAGTTTCAATTATGCCATTACTTAAACATGATAGTCAACCTAGATGGAAATATTATTTATCTTGTCATTTTGTAGCTGTTTCGTCTTGGTTGATTTTAAAAAGTAATTATGAGGAAATTCATAGGAAATATAGAATAGATTTTTGGATTGGTATAGGAACAGCCACTTGGCTAATTGCCATTTTTTCAACAGTATTAGGATTTTATGCTGCCGACTTTTTAAGCAAAGATATGATAATTGGACTTGCAATAGTAAATCCAATTTATTTTATGTGTGCAATGATAGGAGTAATGAAAACTATACAACTTTCTTCTGCCATTATCCTGGGCGCATTTTTAGGTCCAATTTTTTATTTTTTTTCACCAGAATGGAGTGTTTTACTTGGTGGGTTGGTAGCTGGTTCAATTGCTTACTTTATAGGAGAGGTTTATGACAGCTAATATTGTTTTAGCAATTTTAGTAACTTCTCTTGCAACTTATATTTCAAGATTTCTTGGTGCTTTAACTTCAGAAAAGATAGGAGAGACATCTAAAATTTATAAATGGTTTAATTGTGTAGCATATTCAACTCTTGCAGCTTTAATCTCAAGAATGTTAATTTTCCCATCTGGAGATCTTTCAGATGTACATTATATTTTAAGGATAATTGTCATTTTATTATCAATATTAATTTTTTATGTCACTAAAAGAAATTTAGTTTATCCAACCATATTATCTGCTATAATTTTGGCTACATTAAATAGTTTTGCTGTATGAAAAAACTTTTTTTTATTATATTTTTTCTAATACTTTCTAGTAATACTAATGCTGGATGTGATGATCCAATAGCTGATGGAGTAGACTATTCTAAATGTAAATTTTCAGATGGTCAGGATTTACAAGGAACCTTTCTTCCTAACTCTAATCTCTCATTTGCTAGTTTTATTCAAGTAAATTTTGATAAAAGTATAATGATGAATTCAGATTTAACATTTGGAACTTTTTCAGAGTCGTCTTTCATAAGAGCTAATTTATATGAGTCAAATTTAGGTGGTGGAAATTTTGAGCAATCAAATTTTACAAGTGCTAACTTAACTAGAGTAGATTTTACAGGTTCTACTCTCATAGATGCAAATTTTCAGAATTCCAATTTAATGGAGGCAAACTTCACGTCATCTAATATTTTAAATGCAAATTTTGATGGTGCGAATTTAATTGGCGCTACTTGGACAATGGGAGAAATTTGTGGACCAGAATCTATAGGTATTTGTAATAAATAAATTCGTGAAGAATCTTCTTAAATTAGATGGATTTGAAATTTCCTTTCATGAAAAATCTAAGAGGATAATAAATATAAAAATTGAGGATCAAATTATTGATCGATTAGTGTTTCCGTTTAAAAAATTTAATATTACAGCATTAGAATATAAACCATTTACAAGATTCACTATTGCAAAAAGTTTAGATGAAACTGCATCTAATAAATTAAGTAATTTTTTAAACGAAATTATTAAAGATAGAGATACTGGTTGTTTTATAATTGGTCCCAAAAATAAGTCTTCTAAAATAGATCAAACATTTTTAGTTAAACTATCAACTGCAATAACGCACTTAATTGGAAATCCAAATCACGACTCAATGGCTGGAAAATACTATGCAAGGTTTCACGTTAAACATGAAGATAATAGCGACTCATATTTGCGTAAGGCATATATAAATATGGATTTACATACTGATGGAACATATGTACGAGAAATAACTGATTGGATATTAATGTCAAAGCTAGAGGAGGAGAATGTGATTGGTGGAGAGACTGCTTTGCTACATCTTGATGATTGGGAACATTTGTCTGATCTCTCAGATGATAAAATTGGACAGCAAAATTTTATTTGGGGATCTCCAAAAAGTAAAAATATTGATTACAAAGTTGAACACCCTGTGTTTTCTAAAGATAGTGATGGAAAACCTATTATTTCCTACATCGATCAATTTCCTGAACCAAAAAACATGGATCAAGGATTGTTTTTACAAAGATTATCTGATGCTCTTGAGGGTAGTAAAAATAAGATAATCACATCTTTGCCAGTTGGAAGTGCTGTTGTGGCGAATAATTATTTTTGGTTACATGGTCGAAAACCTTTTAAAGAAAATAAAAATTTATCAAGAGAATTACTAAGAATAAGAGGTTCCTTTTTTAACAATTAAGTGTAGAAAATACACTAATGAAACTTGGATTTATAGGAACCGGCAAAATTACTTCAGCAGTAGTGACGGGTATATGCAATTCTAAAATCAAGTATTCTAAAATTATTATATCCGAAAGAAATAAAAAAATTTCAAAACAATTAAAAAAAAGTTTCAAAAAAATTTATATTGCAAAAAATAATCAAGATATTGTTAATGACTGTAACTGGATTTTTCTAGCAGTAACACCTACTGTTGCAAATCAAATTATACATAAGCTAAAATTTAAAAAAAGTCAGGTAATTGTAAGTTTCATATCAACAATGAATCTTCAAAATATTAAGAAAGCTGTAAAAGTAAAAGCAAATATTTCGAGAGTAATTCCTTTACCACCTATCTCTCTTAAAAAAGGACCAATTCCTATTTTTCCGCCAAACAGGAAAGTTAAAAACTTTTTTAAACATCTAGGAACAGTTGTTGAAATTAAAAATGAAAAATTATCTAAAAATTTTTGGTCAACATCTGGAATGATGGCACCTTTTTATGAATTATTAAGAACAATGTCTGAATGGTTAAATGAAAAGGGAATTCAAAAAGTCCAAGCTCAGAGATATATAACATCTCTTTTTTTGGCTCTTTCTGAAGATGCTGTAGTTAATTCTAACAGAGATTTAAAAATACTTGTCAAAGACTCACAAACACCAAAAGGATTAAATGAGCAAGGTGTAAATGAATTAAAAAAAGCTGGTTTCTATAAAGCTACTAACAAAACCCTAAATAGTATTCTTAAAAGATTAAATAAAGTATAATTTTATATGCAGCAAGCTTCAAACATTCTGCAAATTGAGAACTTATCAAAATATTTTGGTGGTTTGGCAGCTGTATCAAATTGCTCATTAAAAATAAAAGAAGGTTCAATTACAGGAATAATTGGTCCCAATGGATCAGGCAAAACTACTCTATTTAATCTTATAGCAGGCAATCTCAAATCATCAGATGGAAAAGTATTATTTAATAAAGAAGATATAACAAACGTTCCATCTCATGAGCTTTTCTCAAAAGGTTTACTTAGAACCTTTCAAATAGCTCACGAGTTTTCAAATATGACTGTCCTTGAAAATTTAATGATGGTACCAGGTAACCAAACAGGGGAAATTTTAATAAATGCCCTTTTAAAACCAAATTTAATTAAAAAAGAGGAAGATATAATTAGAGCAAAAGCATACGAAGTAACTGAATTTTTAAATCTTAAACATCTAGCAAATGAACGTGCTGGTAATTTATCTGGAGGGCAAAAAAAGTTGCTAGAACTTGGAAGAACAATGATGGTGGATGCAAAGCTTGTTTTATTGGATGAAGTTGGAGCAGGGGTTAATAGAACATTATTAAAAGACTTAGGAACAGCAATATTAAGACTTAATAAAGAAAAAAACTATACTTTTTGTATGATTGAGCATGATATGGATTTTATAAGCAGAATGTGTGATCCAGTCATTGTAATGTCTGAAGGTTCTGTTCTTTTTGAGGGAACTTCAGATGAAGTTAAAAAAAACGAAAAAGTTATAGATAGTTATTTAGGTAGAAAGAAGTAAATGGCATTTTTTGAAGGAAATAAAATGACAGGCGGATACGGTGATGGTCCTGATATTATCAGCTCGTGCACTATAAATGTTAATAGAGGTGAGATAGTTGCGATCCTTGGACCAAATGGAGCTGGTAAATCTACAGCAATGAAGGCAATGCTTGGCCTATTAAATCTAAAATCAGGCAATATAACAATTGATGGAGAAGATATTTCTAAACTATCTCCTCAAGAAAGAGTTAAAAAGGGAATATCATTTGTACCACAAACTAGAAATGTTTTTGCAGAACTTACTGTTAGAGAAAATTTAGAGGTTGGTGCTTTTTTAAGAACGGATAATGTAAACAATGTTATCGAAGAAATATATGATCTATTTCCAATCTTAAGAGAAAAAAAAGATCAAGTTGTTGGACAATTATCAGGAGGGCAAAGACAACAAGTAGCTTTGGGACGAGCTCTAATGATAAAACCGTCTGTTCTTATGTTAGATGAGCCTACAGCAGGAGTTTCACCAATAGTTATGGATGAATTATTCGAACACATTATTAGAGTTAAAAATACAAAAGTAGCAATCATTATGGTCGAACAAAATGCAAAACAGGCTTTAAGTATTTCCGATCGTGGATATGTGCTTGTAACTGGTGAAAATAAATTTGAGGGGTCTGGTAAGGAATTATTAAATGATCCAGAAGTTAGGAGATCTTTCTTAGGAGCTTAGTATGGATTTAATTAATGCAGTAATAGTTTTATTGAATTATACAATTATTCCGGCCTTAACTTATGGTTCTCAATTAGCACTTGGAGCAATTTTTGTAACATTAATATACGGTATTTTAAGATTTGCTAACTTTGCGACTGGAGACATGATGTCATTTGGTACAATGTTTGCGGTGCTTTTGACTTATTATTTTCAATCAATCGGAATTAACTTTGGTTTTCTGCCTACAGCTTTACTCACTATACCTTTTGCAATTTTTATGATGATTTTGTACATGCTGATAATTGATCAAACAGTTTTTAAATATTACAGAATTAAAAAAAGTCCACCAGTAATGCTTGCAATGGTTAGCGTTGGTGTAATGTTTGTAACACAGGCGATAATAAGAATAATAATTGGACCTACTGATCGTAGATTCTTAGATGGTGAAAAGTTTATTTTAAAAGCAACTGAATTTAAGGAAATGACAGGTCTTGCAGAAGGATTAACAATTAAATCTACACAAATGATAACAATTGTGGTCACTATAATTGTTGTTGCTATTATGTTTTGGTTTTTAAATAAAACTAAAACTGGAACTAGCATGAGAGCCTACTCAGATAATGAAGATTTAGCTCTTCTCTCAGGAATAGATCCAAAAAAAGTAGTTCTAATTACCTGGATTATAGCTGGAATATTAGCAACAATTGGTGGAATTCTTTATGGTTTAGATAAAAGTTATAGACCATTTGTGTATTTTAATAACATGCTACCCATTTTTGCTGCTGCGATAGTAGGTGGAATAGGAAATCCATACGGAGCATTCTTCGGTGGTTATGTTATAGCATTTGCTGAAATATTTTTGACTTATGCATATAAAAGATTTTTAGTTTATATTTTGCCAGAGTCTTTAGAACCAAATTCATTGATGCAATTATTATCAACTGATTATAAATTTGCGATTTCCTTTTCTATACTAGTAATTGTTTTGATATTTAGGCCATCAGGTATATTTGAAGGAAAACGCATATGAGGAATTATTTAAATATAATTATAGCGTATTCAATAATGATGCTTTTAATTATTTTAGTTGGCATCTTTCAGTCTTGGTCTATAGCATTAACAATTTTTAATTATTGTATGATTTCGGCAGTAATGACTCTGGGCGCAAATATTCAATGGGGTTATGCTGGCTTAATAAACTTTGGAATCATGGGGTATACTGCATTAGGTGGTTTGGCAGTTGTGTTAGTATCTGTAGCTCCTGTACCAGAAGCTTGGAGTGTGGGTGGAGTAAATATGATGACATGCCTAGGAATAATTATATTAATGATTTTTTCTACAAGGTATATTTTAAAAAATATTCAAAAATCTAACAAAAGAAATTATTTAATAGCTGGAATAATTATAGTTGGATTAATTCTCATAAAAATAATTGCTGGACCTGCAATTGAACAAATAGAAGCTGTTGACCCTGCAAAGACAGGGTTTCTAGGAGGACTTGGGTTACCAGTTTTATTCTCATGGATAGTTGGAGGACTTTTTGCTGCTGGACTAGCTTTTATCGTAGGGAAAGTTGCTCTAGGATTAAGAGCAGATTATTTAGCTATTGCAACGTTATTGATAGCTGAAATTGTTGTTTCTATTATTAAACATGAAGATTGGTTGGCAAGAGGTGTAAAGAACGTTATTGGATTAAAAAGACCAGCGCCTTATGAAATTGACCTACAAACTTCTCCTTGGTTTATAAATTTAGTAGAAAAATTTCACTCAACAAAATTAGATCTAGCAAATTCATTGTCGGAAAGACAAGATATTTTAAATCAGTTAGTGATTGATGCATCATCTGTTTATGTAAAACTATGCTTTGCAGGAATGTTTTTAGTTGTAGTTATAATTTTATTAATAATTACACAAAAAGCTCTTTACTCACCCTGGGGTAGAATGATGAGAGCAATAAGAGATAATGAAGAAGCTGCAAGTGCAATGGGTAAAAATGTAGTTAAACAACATTTATTTATATTTATTCTAGGATCAGCAATAGTTGGTATTGCTGGAGCTATGATGGTAACTAATGATGGCCTGTTTACCCCAGGCAGTTATAGACCAATGAGATATACATTTGTAATTTGGGTTATGGTAATTGTTGGTGGTACAGGAAATAACTTTGGAGCAATTCTAGGAGGATTTGTTGTATGGTTTTTATGGGTAGAGGCAGCACCAATTGCTTTGTTCTTTATAAATTTATTTACAGCTCATTTACCTGAAACAAATGAAATCAAAGTTCATTTAATTAATAGTGCTCCATATTTTAGATTTTTGCTTGTTGGTATTGGACTTCTTTTGATTATGAGATTTAGACCCCAGGGAATAATTCCAGAAAAAATTATAAAACAATAATTTACTATGAGTTTTTTCATTTTAGGGTTCTTTACAGGACTGAGCTTAATATTAGCTATTGGAGCTCAAAATATATTTGTAATTGAACAAGGTTTAAAAAAACAATTTATTTTTATTGTATGTGTAATTTGTACATTTTCAGATTTCCTTCTTATATTTTTTGGAATATTCTTATTTCATTATTTTGAAAGTTTTTTTTCGCCTTCAGTTGAGTTAATTTTAAATATCCTTCTATTTTTATTTTTAGTTCATTTTATTTGGAAAAAACTTAAAGATATAAATACCAATTTTGAAATAAATCAAAAAAATGAAACCAAAAGTCTAGGTTCAGTAATAATTAAAACTCTAGGTTTTACTTATTTAAATCCTCATGTTTATTCTGATACTGTATTTTTTTTAGGAAATTTTTCTAAAAGTTTTTTAATTAATCAAAAACTATTATTTGGATTTGGTGCAACTCTTTCCTCAATTATATTTTTTTTTACATTGGGATACTTATCTAAGTTTTTATCTAATTACTTGAATAGCAATAAAGTTTGGAAAATTATAAATATATTAATAATTTTATTTATGTCAGCACTTAGTATTTTTGTATTACTCAATATTTTAGGATAAAAAAAACTCCAGCGATTTTCACCGCTGGAGTTAAATAATTAAGTATTATCTTTGTTTTTTGTCTTTAAACTTACCGCCTTTGATTTCTTTCTCAATAAAGGCACCAGACGCTTCTCCAACATCTGTAAGTTCTACACTTGATGCTCCTTCATAATTTACAGCTTTTCCACTAGCTAATAAATCTAAAGCTTTTTTCAATTCACCAGGATAAATTTTTGTTCCTGGAGCATTTGCAACTGACATAACGTTTGCTTGTACAGTTGCTCTGTCAGCTTTACCACCAGCTTGCATAGCTAATACTATCAAAGCTGCAGCATCGTAAGATTCTGAAGTGTAAGGACCCGAAGAATCAATTTCCGCAGCGCCAGCAACATCTTTAAATATTGTAGCACCTTTACCCATTGATCCTGGAAGTGATCCAAAAGATTTATTTAAATCATCACCAAATCTGTCTGTTAAAGAGTCACCGATCATACCATCAGATAATACAAACACATCAAATGCACCTGAATCTAATGAACCATCGATGATACTTCCACCAGCTTGGTCTAAGTAACCTAATACAGCTAAAGCATCTCCACCAGCAGCTGCTAATGTAGCTACTTCAGCACCATAGTCACCTTTACCTTCTTCGTGAGCTGTTACAACAGTAACGTTTATTCCGTGAGCTTTAACAGCTGCAACATATACATCTGCTAAACCTTTTCCATAGTCGTTATTCGTATGTGTAACTGCAATACTTTTAACTTTTCTATCTTTAGTTATATCTGCTAATACCTGACCACCTCTTGCATCAGATGGAGCAGTTCTAAAGAAATATCCATTATCTTTAAGATCAGTTAATCCTGGAGAAGTAGCTGATGGTGAAATCATAACAACACCATTTGGAACAGCAACGTTAGTTGCAATTGCTCCTGTTACCCCAGAACAATCAGCACCCATAATTGCTACTACACCTCCTGATATTAAGCCTTCAGCAGCAGCTGTTGCAGCAGCTGAGTCAACACAAGTTGAGTCTGCTCTTTCAACAGATATTGTCTTTCCACCAAGTAGCGAACCTGAATCTGAAGCTTCTTTGAAAGCAAGCTCAGCCGAAGCAGCCATTGCTGGAGTTAGGGATTCAATAGGACCAGTAAATCCTAAAATAATTCCCATTTTAATGCCATGTCCATCTGAATATGCTTTTGATGCAAAGCAAGAAACAAATACAAACATAGCCAATACTAGTTTTTTCATATATTCCCTCTAATTGTTAACAATTTATATAATTAAAATTAAATCCTATTAGTTTTAATTTTCAATGAGAAAATTATCTCATTTTTTGTGCAAAAAATACAGAAGTTATAACAATTATTCCACCAATTATTGTGATGAATGATGGAATCTCACCAAAAATGAAAAAAGTGAGTATTAAACCAAACACAGGAAATAAAGCATAGAAAGGTAAAACCATATCAAGGGGATAAAATTTATATAAATAAAACATCATTAAATGTCCAAGTAAGGAAATAATTGCTCCAGCATACAGAACTGTAAACCAACTCTCTAAACTAATATTTGTTATAGTTTGAATAGCATTACCTTCAAATACAGATGATAATATAATTAAAATTAAAAATCCTGTGAAACTCATTATTGTATTTGTATATTTAATATCTAAATCTTTTAAATATCTTGAAAAGACTTGTGATAGCACATAAAAAAAAGGCCATTCCACAAATTAGTAGTGATCCTATAATTTCATCAACAACTTTTGGATCAAAAGCAAGTATAACAATTCCAAAAAATGATGTCATAATAAGTAGCCATTTCTTGTAACTTATTTTTTCATTTAAAAATATTGAACTTAATATTATTCCAAACGGAATTGAAAGCTGAGCACCTATTGTTATTGGTGCCAGTATACTTGAGGCATTAATAGATAAATATAAAAACATATTCACCGCAACACCAAAACAGATGGAAAATCCTATTAAAGGAATAATAAATTTTTTTTCAGGAATATAAAATTTAAAGAAAGGAACTAAACAAATAAATACAACAGCCATTCTTAAAGCGCCAAAAAGAATTGGAGGAATTGAATCATTTAATCCAATTTTCCCCGTTGGATAAGCACTTCCCAATAGAAAAACTACAAATAAAATAAGTAATGTGTGCTTTGTCGACAAATATTATCTTATAGAGAAAGGATCTAAAGTTGGTTCATCAGAAGTGTAATACCATGTAGTTTTTACTCTAGTATAATCTTTAATTGAATCCATTCCCGCTTCCTTTCCATATCCACTATCTTTAATTCCACCAAAAGGTGCTGATGGTGAAATTAATCTGTAAGTGTTAACAAACGTTATTCCAGCTCTAATTGCATTCGATACTCTTAAACCTCTAGCAAAGTCGCTAGTATAAACTCCTGAAGATAGTCCATATTGATTATCATTCATTTTTTCTATTACTTCTTTTTCATTATCAAATTTCATGACAGACAAAACTGGACCAAATAATTCGTTTTCAGCAGTTGGCAGGTTATGATTATCGCATTCAATTATAGTTGGAGGAAAATAATATCCTTCATTAGAAAAAGGATGTCTTTTTCCTCCACATCTAACTTTTCCACCTTGTTCAATTGTTTTTTTTATGTTTTTTTCAATAATTTCAAGTTGTTTAAAGTTACTTAAGGGACCCATTTCAGTCTCAGGATCCATAGGTGCACCTATTTTTATTCTTTCAGCTCTTTTTATTAGTTTATGAAGAAACTCATCATAAATTCCTTTTTGTAAATATAGCCTAGAACCTGCAATACAACTTTGTCCACTAGCACCAAAAATACCTGCAGTAATACCATTGATAGCATTTTCTTGATGTGCATCATCAAATACTGCAACCGGGCTTTTTCCACCTAATTCTAAACTAACCTCAGACAAGTTTTCTGCAGAATTTCTTATAATATGTCTTGCAGTTTCAGGTCCTCCTGTAAAAGCAACTTTCTCAACTAAATCATGCGTGGTTAAAGCTTTACCACATGGATCTCCAAATCCTGTAATCACATTCACTACTCCTTTTGGAATACCAGTTTCCTCTATAAGTTTTGCAAATTCAAACATCACAGCAGGGGCAAGCTCAGAGGATTTAATTACAACTGTATTTCCCATAGCTAGAGCAGGAGCAAGTTTTGTTGCTGTTAAAAACATTTGGGAGTTCCATGGTACAATTGCTGCAATAACACCTATTGGTATCCTTGAAGTTATGGCTTGAATGTTTGGTTTGTCTATTGGAAGAACAGAACCTTCAACTTTATCAGCCATACCAGCGTAATAGTCATAATACTCTGCGATGTAGTTTGCTTGTTTGTTCGTTTCTCTAAATAGTTTGCCAGTATCAATCGTTTCAATCTTGCCAAGTAATTCTGCATTGTCTCTAAGTTTGTTTCCAATAGCTCTTAAAAATTTAGCTCTTTCTCTTGGCAATATTTTTGGCCAATCCCCTTCAAAAGCTTTTTGAGCAGCTTTAACTGCTTTATCCACATCATTAGCACTTGCTTCTGGAACAACAGCCCAAGGTTTATTGTCTTCTGGGTTTAATGTTTCAAAAGTATTTTTAGTATCAGAGTCAACCCATTCTCCTCCAATAAACATTTTATATTGCTTTAGTTTACTCATCTGATCCAATAAAATTTTTGATTGTTAAATTTACATCATCAGCACACTCAATACCACAAAGATGTTTTCCATCTTTAACGATCTTTAATTGACTTTTAGAGATCAAACTATTCAATTCTTGAGACATTTTTACAGTTGAGCCGATGTCGTATTCACCTGTCATAACCAGTGTGCTTGCTTTAATTTTATTAAAATCTTCATCATTTTTATGATTAACGAATAGCTCATAAACCTTTAAAAAATTATTCATATTATTAGCAGACAAAATTGAACTTATTTTTTCACATATTTCTGGATTATTTTCTAGATATTTATCAGTAAACCATCTTTTCAGGGCTTGTTTTGAGAGTTTTAATTCTTGTTTTGCTTGTTCAAACCTTTGATTAACAATTTTTTGTTGTTCCTCAGTTCTTTTATAAATAGAACACAAAAGAGTTAATGTCTGTAAACATTCATTATGTTTCGTTGCAAAATTTCGTGCAATTAAAGACCCTATAGAAAAACCTACGAGATGTATTTTTTTTATATTAAGATGGTCAATTAACTCAATTAGTTGATCAGAAAAATCATCAAAACTTATTTCCTTTTTTTCTAATGAAGATTTTCCATGACCTAAAATGTCGTAGGCAATAGTTGAATGATAATTAAAAAATTCAAGCTGAGGCTGCCATATTTCGTGAGTAAGACCTACACCATGCACAAATACTATTGGCACATCTTGATCCTTTTTATTGAATAAGTAATAAGTTCCTGAGGCAGTAGTTCCTGTCGTCATCAAGAATTATTTTGGCTCAATACCCATTTCTTTCATGTCTTGATATCTGTCACCAGTTCTTGCATGTGCTCTACCACTTGATGCCCCACCAATTGCAATAACCACCTCATCATCGAAGGGTGCATCATGAATAGTAAATTCATGAGTTAGGTAATATGGTCTCAATCCAGAATCTGTTTTATGCATCATAGGAATCGCAATCTTTGATCCAGCAGGTCCTCTTGTATTTGTAAAACTTAAATAGGAAGTTCCACCAACAGCATCTCTAAATTTATTACCAAACCTTAAAGTATGAATAAAAGCTGAAGCATGCTCTATTTCACCGTTCAATCCAACTACACCTGCCTTACCATATGCCAATATTTTTTCAGGTGATCCTATTTCTTTTATCAATTCTGGAACAAGTAAATCGCCTAGCTTTGGTGCAAGATCTAAAATAGTTGGTCTGAGATCTTCAACAAAACCCTGACCATGCCATGGATTTTTAAACACTGCTGCTACTGATACCATTAAAACAGGTTCCTTTGCTTCTTTACCACCTTCTATAAAAGTTTTATCAACAAATTTTGTAAATTTCCTTATTTCTAATTTCATTTTAATTCTCTTCTTTCATATATAAGGATCTGTCAACTAATTAATTATAAGTCATCGAAATTTCACCAGTGGTGTAATATGTAGCTCTATCTTCTGACATATAAGGTACAGACTCCGCAATCTTTTGTTCCTCTAGTTTAGCACAATCGTAACCTAGATTTTCTATTAATAATTTTTTACATTTCCTACCGAAATGAACTTCATCAACATATAATGACTGGTATGATTTATCTGCACCGTGCCCATAAATACCAAACTTAAAATTTGCCTTGTTATTTTTAACACCTTTCTGATCTCGCCATAATGTTTGATTATACTTTTCATGCACCAGAATTCCATTCACCCAAACTTTATGAAACGCTTTTGATATGTCTTTTTTATCAAAGTTAATATTTAATACTAAATCGTACCAAATATTTCTTTTTAAATCATTGCCTGACACCAAAGAATACCAATCATGTCTTGCTTCGCAAAAAGTTCGTTTGCTTGTATCACTCTTTGCACCTGCTCCTGGGGAACAATCATCATTACCACCTGGTATGACAATCATACCTCCACCAGACTCATGTCTCCAAACAAGACCTTTTTTTTTATCAATTTGTAGCATGAACATAGGGCCAAAGAAACTTTCAGTGCTATGTAATTGTAAATAAGATTTTATATTCTTAGTGTATTCAAATTCATCCGTCAGCATAAATGAATATGAAATCCAAACGTTACCTTTAAATCCATAATCAGTGCCAACTTCAACTCTCTTCTGTATTTCTCCATTTGGCCTGTCACAATCTTGTCTCCTATTGTAGCATTCATTCCCAGGGGCTTGAATAAAAAAGGCAGTATTTCCAAACCTTGTTACCTTATCTTGTAATTCAAAAAGAGTGATGCCATATTTTTTTTGATATGCTTTGATTTCTTTTACTGATGTTGCTTTCCAGCCTGGATCTCTTTTAAAACCTTTTACTGTGGTATCACTTCTTTTTAATCCTAAATTCTTAGTTCCATGAACATCTTTTGCATTAGCGTAAAAATTTAAAGAAATTGAAGTAAATAATATTATAATCATTCTACTTATAATTTTCATTTTTTTTCTCTATGTTTGAAACTATCTCTTCTAAAACTGTATAATGCTTTTGGATCTACATCAACATCTATAACAACTGGTTTGTTTGTTTTAAGTGCACTTTTAACTGCTTGATTTACCTCTGATAATTTTTTCACTTTAATTCCTTTTGCGCCGTAAAGTTTAGCAACCTCATCAAAAGGAGGACTTTGAATATCTGCGCCCAAATATCTTTCACCGTAAAAATCTTTTTGGTAAGCCTTTTCGGCACCCCAACTCTTATTATTCATAACTATTGTAATTGTATTTATTCCATGTTCTACGGCAGTGCTTAATTCTGAAATGGTCATGCCAAATCCGCCATCGCCCATTAAACTAACTACAGTTTTATTAGGTTTTGCAACCTTAATTCCTAAACCACAAGCAAATGAAAAACCTACTAATCCAAAATCTAAAGGAGTAAAAAGAGAAGGAGGATTGTAATACTCTAAAGCATCAGTAGCTTGAAGGCAAAGTGTTCCAGCATCAAGTGTAATAGCTGAATTTTTAGGAAGAACTTTTCTTAACTCTTTGAATAGTCCATTTGGTTGTATTGGATAATTTTTAGATTTTATATTATCCCTATTTATCAAAAACTTTGATCTTTCTAATAAAAAATTATTTGTCCATTCTTTATAACTTAAAATTTTCTTTTGTTTTTTTAAATCATTCAACATTTGATTTGCAACATTTGCAGCATCGCCATGAATACCAATACTTATAGGAAAATATCTTCCTAACATTTTTTTTTCTAATTCAACTTGAATAATTTTAGCTTTCTTATTTATGTTATCATAAGAATAGAAAGTAGAATTAAAACCAAGTCTTGTTCCTAATGCAATAATAAGTTCTGCTTCTTTAACCAGTCTTGAAGCAACTAAATTGCCTCTTGGCCCCATTTGTCCAGCATTTAGTTTGTGACTAAATGGTATTGCATCTCCGTGTCCAGCGGCTGTTACTATTGGAACGTTTAAAAATTCAGCAAGATCAGTTACAGATTTAAATTTTGAATTATATTTTATACCTCCACCAGCAACAATTACAGTTTTCTTGGAATTAAGAATAAGTTTTGTTGTTTTCTGAATTAAATCTTTTTTGCTTTTTAAATTACTATCACTTTTAAAAGACTTTTCATTTTCATTGATTTTAAATTTTGATGTATCTGAAAGTACGTTTCTTGGTAAGTTTATACAAACTGGACCTCTCCTTGGTGACATTGCAAGATTGAATGCATCACTGAAAGCTTTTGGAATATGACTTGCCTTTTTCACAGTCCAAGTTTTTTTGGTTATTGGATTAAATAGTGACTGTTGATCAAGTCCTTGAAATGCATCTTCCATTTTATCTTTGGTAGAATATAAACCGGCAATAGATACAACAGGCGAAAATGCAGCTTTTGCTTGGGCAATTCCTGTAACTAGATTAGTAGCTCCTGGACCGTTTTGTCCTGCAATAATTACTCCTGGTTGATTGGAAGCTCTTGCATAGCCATCGGCCATGTGTGTTCCTGTTCTTTCATCTCTTACACCTATAAATTTAATTTTTTTTTCATGATACAACGCATCAAACATTTCCATTGTAGCAGAACCAATTAAACCAAAGACGTGTTTAACTTTTTCCTTTTTTAGGCATTTCACTGCCGCTTGACCACCGGTCAAGGTATTCTTGGACTTAATCACGATACTTTTTTAACTTCAGTATCTAGATCATCTTTAAAGTTAGGCATTACTTTTTCAGTGAATAATTTAATACTTTTCATACAATCTTCATGTTTAACACCCGGAAAGTTAGACCATACTTGAAGATTTTGAAGATTTAGCTCTGATTGAAGTTCTTTTATCTTATCTGTTACGTATTCAGGAGTACCAAATAACATATTTCTCTTGTGTAAAAACTCATAGTTAAGAAGATCTAATTTCCCTTCTGTTTGTGGAAGTTCTTCACCCGGATCCATATGATTTCCTAGACCTCTCCAATGACAAACCCATCTCATATAATTTACCATGTGTTCACCTGCTTTCTCTTTGGCTTCTTCCATTGTATCTGCAACAAACATATCTCTAACAAGAGTTACCCCTTCTCCCAAAGGAACATTTTTTTTTGTAACTTCTGATCTTTTATTTTTGTATGCTTCAAATCTTATTTTGAGTGCTTTTACAGTAGGTATCCACATAATTACGTTAATATTATTTTCTGCAGCCCACTCAATAGATCTTATGCCATCGACAACTTGATGTATTGGAGGATGTGGATTTTGATATGGCTTAGGCAGAACACTAATTTTTTTCATAGTACTATCTTCCATATTCATAAATTCTTCACTAGGTGGACTCATATCGTGTTGCCACACATAGTTAGGTGACGGATAAGTATAAAATTCTCCTTCGTGATTAAAAAATTTTTCTGACCAAGCTTTTTTTAAAATTTCTAATGTCTCTGCAAACAATCTAAAATTTTTTGCCTGATCTTTCAAATCTGCTTCTTTATTCAAATTGATTGCTTCTCGACCATAAACTCCTCTGGCAACACCAACTTCTACTCTTCCTTTAGAAAGTTGATCAAGTGTAGCGATATCTTCTGCCAATCTTATTGGGTTATGAAAAGTAATTACGTTTGCAGCTTGTCCTATTCTTATATTTTTTGTTCTTGCTGCAGCATCTGCTCCTAACATTAAAGGATTAGTACACGACTCCATTCCTTCATGATTAAAATGATGTTCAGTAAACCATATTGAATTCCAACTATTCTGATCACAAAATTCTGTGATTTCTTTAGTCTCATCTAATAGCTGGTGATATGGTTTGTGAGTCCAATTTGTGGTATTACAAAAATAACCAAATTTCATTAAAGTCTCCTTTAAAAATTAATTTAAAGACGACCGATCCCACTTTCGTATAAGATTTTACGACGAGTTATGTATCGCTTTATAGCTTATAATAACATATTTTTACAATGTCAGTTAGAAAAAAATGTAAAACTTATATTTCGAATATACAACTTTTATGCTAGCTTAACCTTATGGCAAATTCATCAGAAAATATTAAAAATTACTCAATTGCAGCTTTATGTGTGATTGCCTCGGCTTTTATAATTTTTTTAGGTTTCTATCTTAAATCTACAGCTGAAAATAAAGCTCTAGCCCAAAAGGAAGTACTTAGAAAAGTAGAGGAAAAAGTTGATAGAGTTTACGATGATTACAAGTCTCTAATTGATAGGCAAGTTCTTATGCAAGAAAGAATTGAGGAAAATGCTAATAATGCAGGCGTATTAATCAATGAAGGTTCATTAATTTTCTCAGTGAGATTAATGGAGTCTGAAAGAATGTTAGATGCTGCCCAAGCAGACATGATGGTAATTGAGTCTATATCAGAAATTAAAAAAGTGAATCCAAGAGTAGCGGATATAGTTGCAACATTTAATAGAAAATATATTAACTCTAGGTGAAATACTTAAAAGTATCTCTTACTCTTTTAATTTTAATATATCTTCCATCAAATTTATTTGCAATCAGTTTGGATGGACTAAAACTTGATCAAAATATAGACAACTATTTAATTATATCCAAAGAGGAAAAAAACTCAGAATTAAGAATTAGAAAATTTGATAAAAATATAAGAATATTTTTAAATAACACTTTTAACTTAGGCACTAAAAATAAAAATAATTATAAAGATTTCAATATTCCTTATCCTGACTATTTTTTGGACAGATACTACATTTATGAAAAAGATAACAAATCAATATATATTGTTGGGCTAAAAAGATTTGAACAAAATATCGCCCAATCAAAATTTAAGACTGGAGAATGTTCCTCAATAAGAAAACAATTTATAGAAGAAAAAATTGGATCAAATGTTTCAAACAAAAAAAATCAATATTTAAGATGGACTTCAAATGACTATGTCAGATTTAAAGATAGAATAATCTTTACACTCAAAGAAGATGGTATTATTTATAATTATCTCTTCTCATGTTATTACAGTATTTTTTATGATGGAGAAGAACATTATATTTCTAGTAGTTTTATATTTGGTATTAACAATAATAATCAAATACAAAGAAAACTCGATGATTACTTAAATGCAAAGGAGATTAAAACATTCAATGAAAGTCTTATTAAAAATTTTAAAATCTGGGGAAATTTTGAGATCATAGAGAATTATAAAGTTAATGATGAACTTTATTCTTTAAATGATTATAGGAAATTATCTACAA
>CACHPB010000009.1 GCA_902581585.1 uncultured Pelagibacteraceae bacterium | reverse complement strand
TTTATGCAGAAATGACTTATCCTCTATCTTAACCTTTGAAATACAATCCTGCGACAAAATTTTTTTTTCGATAATTTTGATAAGTTTATTAATTTTCATAGTATAAGATAGTATATACTATGAGATATATTTGTGATTGGAATAATTGTACTGAAGAGGGCTTGCATAAAGCACCCAAAGAAAGAGATAATAGTAAAGATTACAGATTATTATGTTTAAATCATATAAAAGAATTTAATAAAAACTGGAACTATTTCAGAGGTATGAGTGATCAACAAATAGTTGAATTTTTACGCTCAGACATGACGTGGCATAAACCAACACAAAGTTTTAGTTCTTCTGACAATTTTTTTAAAGTTTTGTGGAGTAATGCTTTAAAAGATGAAATGGATAAGTTCAAATTCAATAATGATTTTAATAACATGAATAAGTTTAAATTTAACAATAATGATATAAAAGCCTTTCATATTTTAGGAATTAGTGTCGGATTAAAATGGGAGAAAGTACAAGAAAAATTTAAAAAACTTGTCAAAAAATTTCACCCTGATATGAATGCTGGAAATAAAAAATTTGAAGACAAGCTAAAAATAATTACTTTAGCTTACACTCAATTAAAGAATACATATAGGGAAAAAATTGACACCAAATATTAACCATACTCCAGATATTAAATTGTCCATTAAACAAACCTTTGGTATTGAAAGTGATATGGAAGTGGATGCATTTTCTAAATCAAGTGAGTATGTGCCGGAGATAGATAAAACATATAAGTTTGACAAGGATACAACATTAGCTATTTTGTCTGGTTTCTCTTTTAATAAAAGAGTTTTGATACAGGGATATCATGGTACAGGAAAATCAACTCACATCGAACAGATAGCCGCTAGATTAAACTGGCCTTGTATAAGAATTAATCTTGATAGTCATGTAAGTAGAATTGATTTAATAGGAAAAGACTCCATAGTCATAAAAGAGGGTAAACAGGTAACTGAATTTAAAGAGGGTATTCTTCCATGGTCAATTCAAAACCCCGTAGCATTAGTTTTTGATGAATACGATGCTGGAAGACCAGATGTAATGTTTGTTATTCAAAGAGTACTTGAGTCAGAAGGAAGTTTTACATTATTAGACAAAAATAAAGTCATTAAACAAAATAAGTTTTTCAGACTTTTTGCAACAACGAATACTGTAGGTCTAGGAGATACAACAGGTTTGTATCATGGAACTCAACAGATAAATCAAGGTCAAATGGATAGATGGAATATTGTATCCACATTAAACTATCTTAGCTTAGAAAAAGAGATGGAAATAATACTAGGTAAAAATAAAAATTTAAATAACTCTAAAGGGAGAGAACAAGTATCAAACATGATAAAAGTAGCCTCGCTTACTAGAAAAGGATTTATGGCTGGTGACATATCAACAGTAATGAGTCCAAGAACAGTATTGCATTGGGCAGAAAATTCAGAAATTTTCAAAGATATAGGATATGCATTTAGAGTTACATTTTTGAACAAATGCGATGATGCAGAAAAAAATACTATTGCTGAATATTATCAAAGATGTTTTGGTGATGAGCTACCAGAGTCAATGATAAATATTCAAGTTTAATGAATAAAGTAGATAGTATAAAAGAAAAATTTAAGCAAGCGCTACAATCAACTTACAGAGTTATCTCAAATGAATATAAAGTAGAGAGAAATAAAAAAAAAGAAGAAAAAATTTATAGCGTTGGTGAAATAGATAATATTACTGACAAAAATCAATTTATAAAACTAAGAGCCGAAACAGATTCTGATGCTTTAAAGAAAAGATTTTCAGATACGAAATTACTAGCTAAAAATAATCCAAAAAATCCATCTTGCAGAACCCTTTACCAGCTTTCAGAAAAAGTGAGGTATGAACTGCTAGGATCAGAAATGCTAAAAGGAATTTCAAAAAATTTTAAAGATAATTACAAATATAGACTTAAGTCTCTTGAACAAAAAAAAATAACAAAGAAAGAAGACACGAACATAATTGATGCTTTTGAAATCTATATGACAAAAAAGTTTTTTAATGTGGAATTAAGTCCTGGAAATAAAGAAATTCTAAAATTTTGGGAAAATGATTTTAGGAAATCCATAGACAATCATTTGAAATTTTTAAAGGAAAATTTAGAAAATCAAGAGGTTTATAATAATAAATTTTCAGAAATTTTAGAAAGTATGGATATATTTGAAAATGATGACACCACTGAAAAAGAAAATGACGAAAGCGATGATAATCAAGATCAAAATAATCCAAATAAAAATGAGGATGAAAACAATGAACAATCTAGCAAGTCAAGTGAAGATGAAAATATCACACAGGGTATGGATAGTGAAGATGATGTTAATGAATTTAGACTTGATGATCAACTTGCCAATGAGAATAACGATGATGTGGACTCAGAAAATGTGATACAAAAAAAGAATTTAGGTATAAGTGATAAAGAATATAAAATATTTACTAAAGAGTTTGACGAAATCGCCAAAGCAGAAAGTTTAGAGACCGCTGAGGAAATTCAAAAACTCAGAAAAAATTTAGACCAGCAACTTACCAGTTTCCAAGATTTAATTACAAAATTAGCAAACAAATTACAAAGACAATTAATGGCAAAACAAAATCGATCATGGGAATTTGATCTTGAAGAAGGATTATTAGATAGTTCAAAGTTGCCAAGAATTATTATTGACCCATACAATTCCTTATCATTTAAAAAAGAAAAAGATTTAGACTTTAAAGATACAATAGTGACATTATTAATTGATAATTCTGGTTCAATGAGAGGAAGACCAATTACTATAGCAGCTATTTGCGCTGATATTTTATCTAGAACCTTAGAGAGATGTTCAGTGAAAGTAGAAATACTTGGATTTACAACAAAAAATTGGAAAGGTGGAAAAAGTCGACAAGAATGGAATAAATTAGGTAAAACAAAAAATCCTGGAAGGCTAAACGATCTTAGACACATTATTTACAAAAGCGCAGACTCGCATTGGAGACAATCAAAAAAGAATCTGGGATTAATGTTAAAAGAGGGTTTGTTAAAAGAAAATATAGATGGAGAAGCCATTACGTGGGCATTTAATAGACTTAAAAAGAGAAAAGAAGAAAGAAAAATACTAATGGTTATTTCTGATGGAGCACCTGTGGATGATTCTACTTTATCAGTAAATTCAGGTGATTTTTTAGAAAAAAACTTAAAAAAAATTGTTAAATTTATTGAAACCAATAGTGAAATTGAAATATTAGCAATTGGTATTGGGCATGATGTATCTAGATATTATAAAAAAGCTATTAAAATTTCAGATGTGCAAGAACTAGGTGATGTAATGATCGATCAATTGAGCGGTCTATTTGAAAATAAAAAGCTAAACTAAATATTTTTTAAATCTTTATTAGACCATTCTATCTTAATTTCAGCACCACCTCTGGTCTCAGAATTTCTGATTAAAAGTTTAGCTTTATTTTTTTCTAGTAATGTTTTTCCAATAAATATTCCCAAACCAAGTCCTGATTTAGATTTATTTTTAGATTGAAAAGATTTAATATATGGTTCACCTATCTTTGTTAATATATCTTTTGGAAATCCTGATCCATCATCTTCTATAGATATCGAGGAATTTTCACTATCACTAGTTATTGAAATATAAATATTTTTTTTAGAAAATTTATTGGCATTTCCAATAAAATTTCTTATTCCATAAACTATTTCAATTGATTTTGGTATTTCGAAAGAGTTATAGTTTTGCTCGGTGTTAATAATAAAATTTTTATCTGATATCTCACTAAATGAGTTTACAATTTCTTTTACATAATCTTTCAAATTTATATTCTTATCTATAAAGTCGTCTTCAAATTCAGGATTTAAAGATAATTTTTTTAAAATTACGTTACACCTATCAACTTGACTTACTAATAGCTCTATATCTTTTTTAAGATCTTTATTATTTTTGAAGTTATTATACAAATCTTGAGAAATGATTTTTATTGTAGATAATGGGGTTCCCAAAGAATGGGCAGCTGCAGCGGCTTGTCCACCTAAAGATACTAATTCATGTTCTTTAGAGATAACTTCTTGAATTTTATCTAGAGCATCCTTTCTAACTTTTGACTCATGTCCAAATGTAAGTGCAAAGAAACTTAGGAAAATTAATGCAACAATTAAAGCAATAGGTACTGAATAATAGTAATAATTACTAAAAATATATTCGTTTAAGGGAGAAGGTAGTTCTTGGTGAAAAAAAGTAAGTAAGATAATTGAGAAAATTATCAATAATATTAATAAAATATTTGTTCTGATGCTCAAGCTATTTGAGGCAAATATGCTTGGAATTATTAAAAATATGCAGAATGGATTAATTATACCACCAGTTAAATAAAGTAGAAAACTTAACTGTAAAATATCAAGTATAAGAAATATGAAAGATATATTTTCTTGTAGTTGATTTTTTTTAAAAAAATAGAATAAAAAAATATTACTTAATACTCCAACAAAAACTATAATATTTGCTAGTACGAAATTAAATTCAAATTTAAATATAAATGCAACTGTATTAATAGTTATGAATTGACCAATTATGCCAATCCACCTTAGATTAACATATGTTGTTTTATTTAAATGAGATGATTTGGAATTGATATCTAACTCCATTAGTTAAATATCAAGATTGACTACATTTATTGCATTATCAACAATAAAATCTTTTCTGGATGCAACATCATTTCCCATTAAAGTTTGTATTAGATTTTGATCCTTTTCTAAATTTTTTGAGTATTGGACTTGGAGCAAGTTTCTTGTTTCTGGGTTTAATGTTGTGTTCCATAATTCCTCAGGGTTCATTTCACCAAGACCTTTAAATCTTTGAATGTTAAGTTTGGATTTTTCTAGTTGAATAATTTTTTCAAACTCTTTTGTACTTCTCTTTTCTTTTTTTAGATCCTTAGAATTGTTGATTATGTAATTTTCAAGATCTTTTTCATCTTTTATATAAATTCCTTTGGAACCTTTGTTAATTTTAAAAAGAGGTGGTTGAGCTAAATACACGTGACCATTTTCTATTAATTTATTAAAAGGAATATTATTAAAGAAAGTCAAAAGTAATGCTCTAATATGCGAACCATCAACATCTGCATCGGTCATGATTATAATTTTCCCGTATCTCAAATCCTCTAAGTTTATTTCTTCGGTTTTTGGATCTAAACCCAGAGCATTTATCAATGTAACAATTTCATTTGAAGAAATCATCTTTGATAATGATTTTGTTCTTAGTTCGCTTTGATTTCCATTTTTTTTAGACCCATTCATCTCAGTATATGTATTTAAAATTTTTCCTCTCAATGGTAATACTGCTTGATACTCTCTATTTCTTCCTTGTTTAGCTGATCCTCCTGCTGAGTCTCCCTCCACAATAAATAATTCTGTCCCTTCTTGTTTTGAATTTTGACAGTCTGCTAATTTTCCAGGCAATCCGGTAAGCTCTAAAGCTCCCTTTCTTCTTACATTTTCTCTTGCTCTTTTCGCAACATCCCTTGCTACTGCTGCCTGAATTATTTTTGTCAAAATTATCTTTGAAACTGACGGATTTTGATCAAACCAAATTGATAATTTTTCGTTTACAATACCTTCAACGATATTTCTAACTTCTGACGAAACTAATTTATCTTTTGTTTGAGAAGAAAATTTAGGATCTGGAATTTTCACAGATAAAACACATGTCAAACCCTCTTTTACATCGTCTCCAGAGAGAAGTACTTTATTTTTTTTTAATAAGTTTTGCTCGGAAGCATATTTATTCACTACTCTTGTTAAAGCACTTCTAAAGCCTAAAAGATGTGTACCACCATCCTTTTGATAAATATTATTTGTATATGGATAAACATCCTCATTATATCCAGCATTCCATTTAAGCGAACATTGTACATCAATATTACTTTTTAACCCTTCTATATAAATTGGTTTTCTGAATAAATCATTATCATTTTTATTTTTCAATTTCTCTCTTTTTTCGTCAAGATATTCTACAAACTCATTTATTCCTCCTTCGAATTTAAATTCTTGAGTCTTTGTTTTTTTTTGAGTTAAATCATTTAATATAATTTTAATTCCTTTATTTAAAAAAGCTAGCTCCCTCATTCTTTTTTGAATAATTGCAAAACTAAATTTAGTAGATGAGAATATCTCTTTTGATGGTACAAAATTAATTTTTGTTCCTGTATTCTTTGACTTGCCAATTATTTTTAATGAAGACTTGGTTGAACCATTTACAAATTCAACAAAATGTTTTTTTCCATCTCGTTCAATATATAGTTCTAATTTTTCAGAGAGAGCATTTACAACCGAAACACCTACACCATGTAAACCACCTGAAACTTTATAAGAATCATGATCAAATTTACCACCGGCATGAAGCTGGGTCATTATTACTTCAGCTGCTGATTTTTTTTCCTCTTTATGTATATCTACAGGTATGCCTCTACCATCATCTTCAACTGTAATTGAACCATCAGAGTTTATGCTTACTTCAATTTTTTTACAATGGCCTGCTAATGCCTCATCTATGGAATTATCTACAACTTCATAAACCATATGATGCAAACCAGTTCCATCGTCTGTATCACCAATATACATTCCAGGTCTTTTTCTTACTGCTTCTAGACCTTTTAAAACTTTAATAGAGTCTGCTTGATAAGTGTTTGTATTATTTTTTATCATTAATTTTTATTTGGAAATATCTACTTATACCATTTTTAAAATTTTTTATAAAATTATTAAAAACTATGAGCTTAAATTAGTAAGTAATATCAATACAAAAAGAGGTTTTTTTTAAAAAATTTTCTATTTTTTTATTTTACTCAAAATAACCAATTTTATACACATAGCTAAGTGGCGGAGAGAATGGGATTCGAACCCATGATAGAGTTTCCCCTATACACGCTTTCCAAGCGTGCGCCTTCAACCACTCGGCCACCTCTCCATTATTTTTCTTTAGATATCTTAAGCACACCAATAAAAGCTTCTTGAGGAATTTCTACTTTTCCAAATTGTTTAGCTCTAGCTTTACCTTTTTTTTGTTTTTCAAGTAATTTTCTTTTTCTATCAACTGCACCTCCGCCATGAATTTTTGTTAAGACATCCTTTTTAAAACCTTTAATTGTCTCTCTAGCAATAATCTTCCCTCCTATAGCTGCTTGAACTGGTATCATAAAATTATGCCTAGGTATTAAATCTTTTAATTTTTCACAAACCTCTCTACCAGTTTTTTGTGCAAAATCTTTATGAATCATCATGGCTAGAGCATCAACTGGCTCGCTGTTTACAAGAATATTCATTTTAACAAGATCGCCTTCCCTATGTTCTATTATTTCATAGTCAAAACTTGCATAACCACTTGTCATAGATTTTAGCCTATCATTAAAATCAAAAACTACTTCATTTAGTGGTAATTCATAATTTACTACAGCTCTATTTCCTGAGTAACTTAGATTTGTTTGAATTCCCCTTTTATCTTGGCATATTTTTATTATTGGTCCTAGAAATTGATCTGGAGTAATAATTGTAGCTTTAATCCACGGTTCTTCTATAAATTTTATCAAAGTTGGATCTGGTAAACTTGACGGATTTTGTAAATCTTTTACTTCACCATTGTTAAAATGGATCTTATAAACGACACCTGGTGTTGTTGTTAGTAAGTTGATATCAAATTCTCTTTCGAGTCTTTCCGTAACAATTTCTAAATGTAATAAACCCAAAAACCCACACCTAAAACCTAAACCAAGAGCAGAGGAAGACTCGGCCTCAAAAGAAAAACTAGAATCGTTCAGTTTAAGTTTAGCCAATCCATCTTTTAACTTTTGATATTCAGAACTATCTACAGGAAACAATCCACAAAAAACCACTGGCTTACTTGGTTTGAAGCCAGGAAGTGTATCAGTTAAAGGCTTTGAAGCATCACAAATTGTGTCTCCAACTTTAGTTTCTGACAGAACTTTTATTCCAGTTGTTATAAATCCAATTTCTCCCGAATTAAGCTCATCAATATCTTTTGGTTTTGGAGTAAAAACACCAACTTTTTCTACAAAATACTCCTGATTTGTAGACATCATTTTAATTTTCATATTAGTTTTAATTTTACCATCAATTACTCTAACTAAAATGACTACACCAAGGTATGTGTCATACCAACTATCAACTAGCAAACACTTTAATTTTTCGTCTTTTTCACCTTTTGGTGCAGGTAGAGTGTGAATAATTTGCTCCAAAATCTCTTCAATACCTTCACCCGTTTTACCTGAACAAGGAACAGCATTTGAAGTATCTATCCCAATAACATCCTCAATTTGTTTATTTGTTCTATCTATGTCTGATGCGGGTAAATCAATTTTATTTAAAACTGGGATTATTTCATGATTGATATCTAGTGCTTGATAAACATTTGCTAAAGTTTGAGCCTCAACACCTTGTGTGCTATCTACAATTAATATTGAACCTTCACAGGCATACAACGATCTACTAACTTCATAACTAAAATCAACATGTCCAGGGGTATCTATAATGTTGAGAATATAGTTTTTTCCATCTTTAGACTTATAATTTAATTTTACTGTTTGAGCTTTAATTGTAATACCTCTTTCTCTTTCAATATCCATAGAGTCAAGGACTTGCGCCTTCATTTCTCTATCGGTTAATCCACCACATCTGTGTATTATTCTATCTGCTATTGTAGATTTGCCATGATCAATATGAGCAATAATTGCAAAGTTTCTTATGTTATCAATTTCAGTGGACATTTAGGATCTAATTTTCGCCCCAGACTTTGTTTCAACAGTTGAAATAATTAATTTATTAATTTTTTCGAGATCATTTTCTTCTAATGTTTTTTCAGATGATTGAATTGTAACATTAAGAGCTATTGATTTTTTTCCATCTGGAATATTTTCACCTTCATAAATATCAAAAATTTTAATTGATCTTATTAAATTTTTATCAATTGATGATATGATTTCTATTAAATCCTGTGCTTTATAATTTTTATCTACAATAAAAGCAAAATCTCTCTCTGATTTTTGATAGTCCGAATATTCAAAATTGGATTTTTGATCCTTTAATTTTATTTTATTATCTTTTAAATACTCAAGATAGATTTCAAAACAAACTATTCCTTCAGTTTTTATATCGAGCTTCTTAACAATATTTGGATGAAGTTCTCCAAAATATGCAACAGGATCAATATCATCCTTATCAAGATAAACTGAGCCAGATTTTCCAGGGTGATAGTATGTAGGAGATTTATCTCTTATAAAAAAATTTCGTTTATCATATCCAGCTTCAATTAATGTTTGAATTAAATCTTTTTTCACATCAAAAATGTCAACTGGTCTGTCTTTTTCATTCCAGTTTAATCTTGAAATTTTCCCTGATTTTATTGCACCTATTACCGTCAACTGTTCTCCTGGCTGGTTATTTTTAAAAATTGGTCCAATTTCAAAAAGCGAAATATCTTTAAATCCTCTATCTAAATTTTTTTTTAAATAAAAAGCTAAATTTGAAAAAATTGAATTTCTAAGAACATCTAAATCTGAGCTTATTGGATTTACTATTTTAATTTCTTTTAAATTTTCTTTGAAAAAATTGTTTATTCTTGAGTCTGTGAATGACCAAGTAACAGTCTCTAAATAACCTTTTGATGCTACAGAACGTTGTAAAAAATGAAAGAGTTTTTGTTGTTTATTTAATGTGTCTTTTAGTCTATTTTTCTCTGGCTCTATAGTTTCAATATTTTCATATCCTTTAATTCTAACAACTTCTTCAACTATATCTATTGGTTGGCTTATATCAGGTCTCCAAGAAGGAATCTTTAAGTTTAAAACTGATTTCTTTTTGGAAACCTTGAAACCTAGATCATTCAAAATTTTAATGATCTCATTTTCTTTAACTTTAAAACCTGTTATTTTTTCGAATAACGAAATATTAAATTTAATTTCTGAGTTTTTATATTGTTTCATTTTTTGAATATCAAATTTACTTATTTTTCCTCCACAAATTTCTTCTATAAGTTGAGAGGCTTTTAGCAAACCTATCTCTATTGAATGAGGATCAATTCCTCTTTCAAATCTAAATTTAGCATCAGTATCAATGTTAAGTAATTTTGAAGTTTTTCTTATTGATCTAGGGATAAAGTATGCAGACTCCAATAAAATATTTTTAGTTTTAAACTCAGTGCCAGAACGCGTTCCTCCAATTACACCTCCTAATCCTAACACACCAGATTGATCAGATATAACACACATACCATCTTCTAATTTATATTCTTTATTGTCTAGAGCTTCAAAAGTTTCGCCTTTTTTTGAATTTCTTACTATAATTTCTTTATCAATTTTATCTGCATCATATGCATGTAGAGGTCTATTTAAATCTAGCATTACATAATTAGTTATATCTACAATTGCTGAAATTGGTTTTTGACCAAGAGACTCCATCTTCTCTTTCAACCATTTTGGGCTTTCTTTATTGGTTACCCCTTTTATGAGACAACTTCCAAAAATTGTACAACCTTGGTTTTTATCTTTAGTTATCGAAACTTTTATATTTTGAGATCCATTCTTCTTTATGTTTTTATGTGAAATACTTTTTAATTTACCAGCTCCTGCTGCAGCAAGATCTCTGGCTATGCCTCTGACTCCTAAACAATCAGGTCGATTTGGGGTTATTGATAAATCAACAACTTTTTCAGTATTGTTATTAAAAAAATTTTTACCTATTTTGTCTGAATATTTATTTGGTTTAAGCTCTGTTATTCCTTCACTTTCATCTGATAATTTTAATTCTGACTCCGAACATAACATCCCATATGAGGTTACTCCTCTAATCTTGCTTACTGTAAGTTTCATATTATTTTTTGGAATAACTGATCCAGGACCAGCATAAACAGTTAAAAGACCTTTTTTAGCGTTTGGTGCTCCACAAACAACTTTAACAATATTTTGTTGCCCTATATCAACATCACATACCCTAAGTCTATCTGCATTTGGATGTTGTTCAGCATTTATAATTTTTGCCACTTTAAAATTGTCCAAATCAGAGCTAATATTTTCAAAACTCTCAACTTCAAGTCCAACACCAGTCAATTTATTAATGATCTGACTATCTTTATGCTTGGTTTCAAGGTGTTCCTTTAACCAACTCAATGTAAATTTCATCTGCTTAGACCTCTGTAATTTGAAGGAACATCCAACGGATCAAAACCAAAGTGGTTAAGCCATCTATAGTCAGTCTCAAAAAAAGCTCTTAAATCGTTTATGCCATATTTCAGCATTCCAAGTCTATCAATACCAATACCAAAAGCATAGCCTTGGTATTTATGCGGATTTACATTTACATTTTTTAGGACATTTGGGTGTACCATCCCACATCCAAGAATTTCTAACCATTTATCTCCCTCACCAATAACTATTTTTCCGTCCTTTAACTCGTAACCAATGTCAACTTCTGCTGATGGTTCAGTGAAAGGAAAATGGCTAGGTCTAAATCTCATTTTTATTTTATCTATTTCGAAAAAAGATTTTATAAAATAATTCAAACAGCCTTTTAAATGACCCATATTTATGTCTTTATCAATATGAAGTCCTTCAACTTGATGAAACATTGGGGAATGAGTTTGATCACTATCAGATCTATATGTTCTTCCAGGGGCTATAATCTTAAATGGAGGTTTTCCATTCAACATTGTTCTAACTTGTACAGGAGATGTATGAGTTCTTAATAGTATTTCTTTGTTATTATCTAAATAAAAAGTGTCATGCATATCTCTTGCTGGATGGTTATCAGGAGTATTTAATGCGGTAAAATTATAATGCTCATTCTCTACATCTGGACCTTCTTCTACACTAAAGCCAATTTCAGAAAATATTGAGGATATCTCATCGATAACTTGTGAGACAGGATGTATTTTTCCTTGGTTTATTTCTCTCTCAGGTAAAGTTACATCTAATTTTTCATTCTCAAGTTTAGAATTAATCTCTTTAATTTCAATTTCTTGAAGTTTAGTATTTATTTTTTCTTGTAATTCATCCTTTATTGAATTTAAGTCCGATGCAAATTTTTTTCTTTCATCATTGGGCAATGAACCTAATGTTTTAAAAGAATTTGATATTTGTCCATTTTTACCAAACAATTGAGTTTTTATTTGATTTACACTTTCAGTATCTAAATTGTTATCTAATTTTATTAAATACTCATCTCTAATTTTTTTTATATCGGACATATTCGTAGAATATTTGTTAACTCTAGAAAAACAACAATGAAAATTAATTTAATGCTGCTTGAGCTTTTTTAACTATGGTTTTGAATGCTTCTGGATTATCATAAGCTATTTCAGCGAGTATTTTTCTATCAATTTTAATACCTGTTTTACTCAGACCATTTATAAATTTAGAATATGTTAAACCCTCAGATCTAACTCCTGCATTAATTCTTTGAATCCAAAGTGACTTGAAATCTCTTTTTTTATTTCTTCTATCTCTATACGCGTACTGCATAGCCTTTTCCATCGCCTGCCGAGCTACCCTTATGGTATTCTTTCTTCTACCCCACTGACCTTTGACTGCTTTCAGTACTTTTTTATGTTTAGCTCTACTTGTTACACCTCTTTTTACTCTAGCCATTTTATCCTCTTAGGTTATACGGCATATAAGATTTTACAATCTTACCATCTTGTTTAGACATCACCGTTGTGCCCCTTTGTTTCCTAATCTGTGAATTAGTTCTTTTAATCATACCATGCCTTTTACCAGCTTGGGCAGTTATTACTTTACCTCTAGCTGATATTTTAAATCTTTTTTTAGCTGAACTTTTTGTTTTTAATTTAGGCATAATTTTTTGAGGGGTTATACAAATATTAATATTGATTTACAACCTGAAATAAGGCTTATAAAGGCTGGATAACCATAATCATTTGTTTACCATCAAACTTAGGCTGAAGCTCAACTCGTCCAACAGTCTCCATATCTTGTTTGATCTTATCCATTAACTCATTACCCAAACTTGAATGCTGTAATTCTCTACCTTTAAATCTTATTGTAAATTTTACCTTATCCCCCTTAGCAATAAATTTTTGAGCATTTTTTATTTTAAAAGTATAATCATGTACCTCAGTAACAGGTCTTAACTTAATTTCTTTTAACTCAATCTTTTTTTGCTTTTTCTTTGCTTTATTTGCTTTTTTTTGGGCATCATATTTATATTTTCCCATATCCATAATTTTACATACAGGAGGTTTTGCATTTGGAGCAATCTCTATTAAATCTAAACCTTCTTCTTTTGCTCTGTTAATTGCATCTTGCAAATTAAGAATACCCAGATTATCTCCATCA
This sequence comes from uncultured Pelagibacteraceae bacterium, assembly GCA_902581585.1. Lineage (GTDB taxonomy): Bacteria > Pseudomonadota > Alphaproteobacteria > Pelagibacterales > Pelagibacteraceae > Pelagibacter. Next base: position 26,905 of record CACHPB010000009.1, on the reverse strand, counting down.
CTTGCAATAACTTGAACATCTTGGGAAGTGATCCTTTGGTTGGTCCTAGGACCTCTAGGCTTAGTTCTTTTCTGAAAATAGTTTTGTTTAAAATCTGCCACTTAAATTGAAGATGCTTTGTTTAGAGCAGAATATTTTTTTAAGAATTCTTTTAATTCCATAGTTTCCTGTTTTTTAGAATCCAATTTTCTAATAGTTACTGTGTTACTGTCAACTTCTTTTTTTCCACATATTAGTAGTATTGGGACTTTAGTTAATGAATGTTCTCTAATTTTATAATTTAAATTATGATTTTTTAAATCAACTTCAGAACTCAAACCAACTTTTTTCAACTCATTGTTTACTTCTTTTGCATATTCGTCAAAATCACTTGATATAGGTATAACTATAGTTTGAACTGGGCAAAGCCAAAAAGGTAATTTTCCAGAGTAATTTTCAATAAGAATTCCTATAAATCTCTCCAATGATCCAAATAAAGCTCTGTGTAGCATGACTGGTACTTTTTTGTTTCCATCGCTATCTACAAATGATGCACCTAACCTACCTGGTAAATTTAAATCAACTTGTAAAGTTCCACATTGCCAATCTCTTCCGATCGCATCTCTTAAAACAAATTCTATTTTAGGACCATAAAATGCACCTTCACCCTTGTTTACAGAGTATTCTAATTTTGTTGCCTTTATAGCTTCCAATAATGCAGCTTCTGACTTGTCCCAAACTTTATCGTCCCCAACCCTTAAATCTGGTCGATCAGAATATTTCAAAATTACATCTTCAAATCCTAAATCTTTATAAATTTCTAAAATCAAATTTGTTACGCTCAAACATTCTTCTGTGATTTGCTCCTCAGTACAAAAAATATGCGCATCATCTTGAGTGAATGCTCTCACACGCAATAAACCATGTAGTGCTCCAGAGGGCTCATATCTATGAACTTTTCCAAATTCCGACATTTTGAGTGGTAAATCTCTGTAACTTTTTAAACCTTGGTTGAAAACCTGAACACATCCAGGACAATTCATTGGTTTTATTGCAAAAACTTTTTCATCAGGTGTTGTAGAGGTATACATATTTGCGCCAAATTTTTCCCAATGGCCTGATTTTTCCCAAAGTGATCGATCTAATATTTCTGGAGTATTTATTTCCTGATATCCTGCAATTTCTTGCTTCATTCTCATATAAGAAATAAGTTTTTGAAATAAGCTCCATCCCTTCTGGTGCCAAAATACTGATCCAGGACTCTCCTCTCTGAAATGAAATAAATCCATTTCTTTTCCAATTTTTCTATGATCTCTTTTTTCAGCTTCTTCGATCCTAGTCAAATAATCGTCTAACTCTTTTTGAGTTGACCAACTAGTACCATAAACTCTTTGTAACATTTCATTATTTGAGTCTCCTCTCCAGTAAGCTCCAGAAACTTTAGTTAATTTAAAAAATTTTCCTATTTTACCAGTCGAAGTAAGGTGAGGACCTCTACATAAATCATGCCAATCACCATGGAAATATAAAGATACTTCCTCTCCTTCTGGAATACTTTCTATTATTTCAGCTTTATATATTTCTCCTTTTTTTTTAAAATGCTCAATTGCATCATTCCTTTTCCAAACTTCTCTGTAAGTTTTTTCATCTCGGTCTACAATTTCTTTCATCTTACTCTCTATTTTTTCTAAATCTTCAGAGGTAAAGGGTTCTTTTCTTGCAAAATCATAATAAAATCCATCTTCGATAACAGGACCTATTGTAACCTGTGTGCCTGGAAACAATTCTTGAACTGCCATAGCTAATATATGCGCAGTATCATGTCTAATAGTTTCCAATCCCTCTTTATCTTTTGATGTAAATATTTTTATTGAAGAGTCTTTTGAAATATTATGGTTTAAATCCTTTAATTCTCCGTCGACACTTATCAGTAAGGCCTGTTTTGAAAGAGATTTACTAATTTTTTTAGCAACTTCAAAACCTGAAATACTTTTCTCAAAATTAATTTTTTTTCCGTCTGGTAAAGTTATATTTGGCATTAATTAAATAGTTTTTTGTACTCTGAATAAGTAGAAAAACACATTTTTTCAACATTAAATTTCTTTACTGCATTTTCTCTTCCAAAATTACCCATTTTTGAAAATTCACTAGGATCTAAGCTCATCACTTGTATAATTTTTTTTGATAAATCGTCAGAGTCACCTGCCTCAAATAATATTCCAGATTTTCCATCGATTACTGTCTCTTTAGATCCACCAATGTTACTAGCAAGAATTAATTTTTGCATGGATTGAGCTTCTACTGCAACCCTACCAAAAGCTTCAGGTTCAATTGATGTGGAGACAACTATATCAGAAATTTTGTAAGCTAATGGCATATTTTTACAATGGTCTATAAATCTAATTTGTTTGGTCAGCCTATATTGTTCGACAAGCCTGACTAATTTTTTTTTATAAAGGTCTCTACCTTGGTCATTACCTAAAATTACTGCAATAAAAGAGTCGTTTCCTAATTGAATATTTACTTTATTCAATGCCTCTAGAAACATCTCTTGACCCTTCCAAGCCGTAAGTCTTCCTGGAAGTAATATTATTTTTTTTCCTACTACTAAATCCCATGACTTAAATAATTTATCTTCATCAGCTTCCAAAGTAGTGGACGAGTCAAAATAATCTGTATTTATTCCCCTAAATATAGAAAGTAGTTTTTTTTTGTCTGATAGATAATCTCCATAATTTTCTTTTATATGTGTGAAAATAAAATTAGATCCAGCAATAATTAAATCAGATCTAACCATAACTGAATTATAAAATTTTTTTAAATTGCTTTTAAAGTTATAAGTTCCATGAAAAGTTGTAACAAACTTTCTTCTCGTTATTTTTGTTGCAATCAGACATGACCATGCAGGTGCTCTACTTCTGGCATGGACTATATTTATTCCATTTATTAAAATAATTATAGAAATAATTATTGAGTTTATAAAGATGAGTATAGGATTTTTTGAATGAACAGGAAGTCTAATAAGTTTAACTTTTTTTCTGTCTATATATTGTAAAAGCTCACCACCACTCGTAATTAAATATGAACCAATATTATTTTCTGGTAAGTAATGTGCGATATCATAACAACCAGTTTCTGCACCTCCATAACCTAATTTAGGTATAACCTGTAGTACTTTTAATTTAGGCTGCATGTGATAATAATAATATAAACCTAGTCAACATGAATACTTTATATGAAAAAAAATAAATTTCTAAGAATTTCTAAATATAAAAAACTAAGATATATCGCAAATAATTATAAGAAAAATCTCTACTTAGTTTTTTTACCAGGTTTTGCATCTGATATAGATGGTGATAAGCCCAAGAAACTTTTAAAATTTAGCGTTAAAAATAAATTAGGTTTCTTAGCTATAGAATATTTTGGTCATGGAAGATCCTCAGGAGAATTTACAAAAGGCAATATTTCAAAATGGTCAAATGATGCAAAGACTGCAATAAATAAAATTGTAAAAAAAAATAATTTTATTCTAATTGGCTCCAGTATGGGTGGTTGGATTTCAATGATAATGTATAGATATTTTGGGTCTCAAATTAAAGGGTTTCTAGGTATTGGATCTGCACCTGAGTTTCTTACAAGAATTATGTGGAAAAAGTTTCCAAAAAAAACAAAGGATGAAATAATGAAAAAAGGAATATCCAAGATTAAAAATGGTGATTATGAATATTTAATTTCTAAACAGCTTATTTTCGACGGAAAAAAAACTAAAAATAAAGTCCTTAATAAAAAATTAAATTATACTATACCTGTAACGATGGTTCATGGACAAAAAGATGAGGTGGTTCCTGTTAAATACTCTAGAATGGTATTAAAAACTTTTCCTAAAGCAGATAAAAAGCTTTTAATAATAAAGAATGGTGATCATAGTCTCTCCTCAAAAAAAAATTTAACTATAATTTGTAAAGAACTAAAGAAAATAATTAAAAAAATTAACTAGCTTTACCAACAATACTTTTATTAGTAATTGGATTTTCAAGTTTATCTAACATTTCTTTTGGACAAACTTGTAAGAAATTATCTATTTCTGCATCAAAGTTTTTAATTATATTTTTTGAGACATGCGACTCTGTTTCTTGATAATGTTTTGCAACTAATTCTTTTAAATTATTTATCCAAAACTCTGTCTCGGGTGTTTGCCAAATAATTGTTTCTGGATTTGCTTTTTTTGAAAATTCATTTTTAGGATCATATACAAATGCCATTCCACCTGTCATACCTGCTCCAAAATTGTCTCCAACAACACCAAGTATTACAATTGATCCTCCTGTCATATATTCGCATCCATTAGAGTCACATCCTTCAACAACTGCTGTTGCACCTGAGTTTCTTACTGCAAATCTTTCACCCGCTTGTCCTGCCGCTAATAATGTTCCTGATGTTGCTCCATATAAGACTGTATTTCCTATAATAGTATTTTCGTTTGAGACTAAATTACTTTCCTCAGGAAGTTTAACTATTACAGATGCACCTGACAAACCTTTTGCAACGTAATCATTAGCATCTCCTTTTAAAATTAATTTTAATCCTTTAATCCCAAATGCACCAAATGATTGTCCAGCTGATCCTTTAAAATTGAGTGAAAAAGTATTTTCCTCTAATTTATTATTTCCAAATTTTTTATATAAATGATAAGAAATTCTTGTACCTACTGCTCTATCAGTGTTTTTTATTTCATATGTTTTATCTAATGGAGAATTATTATCTATTAAGTTTTCTACTTCTGGCCAAATTTTTTGATCCAATGTATCTGGAACCTCATTAATAATAGGTTTCTCACAATATCTTTTATTTTTACCGGGGTCAGCTTGAACAAATAAAGGATTTAAATCTAAATCATCCAAATTTGGTGATCCTTTACTCACTTGTCTTAATAAGTCAGTTCTACCAATGACCTCATTAAGAGACTTAAAGCCTAAACTTGCTAGAATTTCTCTTACTTCTTGCGCTATAAAAGAAAATAAGTTCACTACCTTGTCTGGTGTGCCAGTAAATTTTTTCCTAAGTTCCTCATCCTGTGTACAAACACCGACTGGACATGTGTTAGAGTGACATTGTCTTACCATGATACATCCCATTGCAACTAGAGCTGTAGTAGCTACACCAAACTCTTCTGCACCCATCATTGCTGCCATAACCACATCTCTTCCAGTTTTAATTCCTCCATCCGTTCTCAGAGTAACCAGGTGTCGTAGTTTATTTAAAGTCAAAACTTGGTTTGCTTCTGTCAGTCCCATTTCCCATGGAATACCAACATATTTAACGCTTGTTTGTGGAGTAGCTCCTGTTCCACCATTATGACCAGAAATTAAAATGATATCAGCTTTTGCTTTAGCAACTCCAGCTGCAATAGTCCCTATTCCAGATGATGCTACTAATTTTACACCAACTCTAGCCTTAGGATTGATTTGCTTCAAATCATAAATTAGTTGTGCAAGATCTTCTATTGAGTAAATATCATGATGCGGAGGAGGTGAAATTAGTGTCACTCCTGGAGTAGAGTGTCTTAATTTAGCTATTTCTTCAGTAACCTTAAACCCAGGTAATTGACCCCCTTCACCAGGTTTTGCACCTTGTGCAATTTTAATTTCAATTTCATTACAATTATTTAAATAATTTATAGTTACTCCAAATCTTGCAGATGCTATTTGTTTTACTCTAGAATTAGCGCTATCTCCATTTTCTAAAACTTTAAATCTCTTTTCATCTTCTCCACCTTCGCCACTACAAGAAGCACCCTTTATCCTATTCATACCCATAGCAAGCGTTTCATGAGCTTCTTTTGATAAAGCACCATGAGACATACTACCACTTCCAAATCTTTTCATAATTTCACTTATTGGTTCAACTTCATCAATTGTTATTGCCTCTTGATTTTTAAAGTCAATTAAATCTCTTAAATTAATTGGTTTTAAACCGTAGATTCCTTTAGTGTATTTTTTATAAGTATCATAAGAATTTGATCCAACTGCAGCTTGTAGAAGATGAATTAATTTTCCTTGATATTGGTGAGTTTCTCCATTCTTTCTATATCTATAAATTCCACCTATGGGTAAAATATTTGAATGAATGTCAAAAGCATCCTTATGTATACCTCTTATCTTTTTTTCTATACCACTTAATCCAATTCCAGAAATTTTAGATATTACCCCTGGGAAATAATCTTTAACAATTGTTCTACTTAATCCTACGGTTTCAAAATTACATCCTCCTCTATATGAACTTAAAACAGAAATACCCATCTTTGACATTATTTTTAACAGGCCAGAGTTTACAGATTTAATATACCTACTGACACACTCATCAAAAGAAAATTTTCCAAAAAGTTTTTTGGAATGTCTTTGAAATAAACTATCGAATGCAAGATAAGGATTTACAGTTGTTGCTCCAACACCTATAAGTGTAGCAAATGAGTGTGTATCAAGAGCATCTCCTGTTTGAACATTGATAGAAACATATCCTCTTAGTCCTAATTTTATTAAATGGGTGTTTATTGCTCCAATACATAAAAGCATTGGCATTGGCAGTTTTGTTTCAGATATATTTTTATCAGACAAAATAAGTTGTGTTACACCTTCTCTGACTGCTTTCTCTGCATCCCTTTTTAATTTATTAATTGAACTTTCAAGTGTCTCATCTTTGTTGAAAATACAATTTAAAATTTTATAATTATCACCAAAGTACTTTACAAATTTTTCAAACTGATTGTTTGAGAGAATAGGACTGTCTAAAACATAAATGTTTTCTTCAGTAAGATCTGAAAAATCAAGAATATTACCGAGATTTCCAAACCTAGTTTTTAAACTCATAACCTTATTTTCTCGTAAAGAATCAATTGGAGGATTTGTTACTTGACTAAAGTTCTGTCTAAAAAAATGATAAAGAGGCCTATATTTATCAGATAATACAGCAAGAGGTGTATCATCACCCATGGATCCAGTTGCTTCTTTGGCATCTTCAGCCATAGGATGAAGGATTAGTTCTAAATCCTCAAGGCTATAGCCAAAACAGTGTTGTATTTTTTTTAAATCAGAGCCTGAATACTGTTTTTTTTCATTTCCTATTGGAAATTTTTTATCAAGATCAATGATCTGATTGTTAAACTTTTTAAATTCTTTTGCTAAATAATTCTTAATCGCATTGTTTGTATAAACTTTTCCTTTTTCAATTCTAACGCCCAATATTTCACCAGGGCCAAGTCTTCCTTTCGAAACAATTTTCTTTTCATTTAAATCAATCATACCTGTTTCAGATCCAGCAAACAAAAGTTTGTCTCTTGTAACAGTATATCTTAGTGGTCTTAGACCATTTCTATCACTTCCAACAATTACCCACTCATTATCTGTCGCTGCAACAGCAGCGGGTCCATCCCAAGGTTCCATGGTACTATTTAAAAAATTGAATAATTGTTGATGATCTTTTGGCAAAACTTTACTTTTTTTTGACCACGCATCTGGAATTAACATAAGTTTTGCTAAAGGTGCTGAATGACCAGAAATATTTAGTAATTCAAAAACATTGTCTAATGATGCAGAGTCAGAGTTTCCAGCAGGAATAACCGGTTTCAAATTTTCCATATTATCAAACAATGGACTAAACATTTCTTCTTGGTGTATATTCATCCAATTAACGTTACCTTTAAGTGTATTTATTTCACCATTATGAGCGATAGCTCTAAACGGTTGAGCTAAATCCCAGCTTGGTGCTGTATTAGTTGAAAACCTCTGATGAAAAATTGCATATCTTGAAATAAAACGTTCATCTTTTAAATCTGTATAAAAATCTGACAAAGCTTCTGCAAGAAACATTCCTTTGTAGATAATTGATCTTGAACTAAATGAGCAAATATAAAAATTATTTAATTGATTTTTTAAAGCTTCTTTTTCAATTTTTCTCCTTGTCTCATAAAGTATTCTCTCTAAATCTTTGCCAACAATTGATTTGTCATTATGAGTAAATAAAACTTGAGCAATTTCAGGTCTTGTTAATTCAGCTTTTTCACCAAGCACAGATGGATCTACCGGGACCTGTCTCCATCCATATATATTAAAATTCTTTTTTGTAAGTTCACTCTCTACTATTGTTCTACATTGCTCTTGACCACCAAAATCGTTCCTCGGAAGGAAGATCATCCCTACGCATAAATCTGAATTATCATGTTTATGTCCAGTAATTTCTATCTTCTCAGCAAAAAAATCTTTGGGTATCTCAATATGTATTCCAGCCCCATCACCCGTTTTCCCATCAGCATCAATAGCTCCCCTATGCCAAACAGCTTTCAAAGCCTCAATTCCATATTCAACTACTTTTCTTGATTTTAGACCCTCAGTTGATGCTACAAGACCTACTCCACAGGCATCATGTTCCATTTTCTCATCATAGACATGATTTTTTTTTAATAATTCACGATTTTTTTTTTGAATATCCATTATGCAACTTTCATTTTTTGTTTTGATTGAAGAAAATTTTCGATTGAAGTTGCTGCATCTCTTCCATCTTTAATAGCCCATACAACTAATGATGCTCCTCGAACAATATCCCCTGCTGCAAATACGCCAGGAATACTTGTTTCCAATGTATCGAAGTCAGCTTTAATAGTTCCCCATTGTGAAACTTTTAACCTTGGCTCTTGAAAGAGAATAGGTAAGTCCTCTGGATCAAATCCTAGAGATTTAATAACTAAATCTGCATTTATTTCGAATTCTGAGTTTTCCTCTACAACTGGTTTTCTTCTTCCACTCTCATCAGGATCAGTTAATTTCATTTTATCAACTATAATACTCTTAACTTTATTAGATCCTTTAAATTCTTTTGGATTGCTTAACCAAATAAATTCAACACCTTCTTCCTCTGCATTTCCTACTTCTCTAGCAGATCCAGGCATATTTTCTCTATCTCTTCTATATAAACATTTTACAGATTTAGCTTTTTGTCGAACTGATGTCCTCACACAATCCATTGCTGTGTCTCCTCCACCAATAACAACGACATCTTTTCCTTCAGCATTAAGTGTACCGTTATCAAACATCTCAACTTTATCGCCCAAGCCTTTTTTATTTGATGCTGTTAGGAATTCCATTGCAGGAAAAATATTGCTTAAGTCATTTCCTGGTAAATTTACTTCTCTTGGTTTGTAAACACCTGTAGAAATTAAGATTGCATCATGTTTTGATTGTAGTTCTTTTAAAGTAGAGTCTTTACCAACTTCAAAATTATTAACAAAGTTTATTCCTCCATCTTTCAGAAGTTTTATTCTTCTTTCAACTACATGTTTCTCTAGTTTAAAGTTTGGAATTCCATAAATAAGTAATCCACCAGCTCTATCATATCTATCGTATATTGTTACTTGATATCCTTTTTTTCTAAGCTCCTCTCCACAAGCTAACCCTGCGGGTCCTGCACCTATAATTCCAACACTTTGTTCATTTTCAATTTTTACTTTTATTGGTCTTACCCATCCATTTTCCCATGCTTTGTCGGTTAGATATTTTTCAATTGATCCTATAGTTACAGTGCCATGCCCTGACTGTTCGATTACACAATTCCCCTCGCATAGTCTATCCTGAGGACAAATTCTTCCACATACTTCTGGCATATTATTTGTGCTTTGTGATAAGTGATATGCCTCCTCATACCTTCCTTCTGCAGTGAGTTTTAACCAATCTGGAATATTGTTACTTAAAGGACAATGAACTTGACAAAAAGGGACACCACACTGTGAGCATCTGCTAGACTGCTCTTTGGCCCTATCATGTATAAATTCTTGATATATCTCGCCAAAATCCTCTTTTCTTTGTGATTTATCTCTTTTAGGTGGATTTTGTTGACCTATATCCACAAATTGAAGCATTTTGTTTGTCATTGGAGTCGGCTTATATACGAATTTCAAATATGTATAAAGTATAACTAGGTAATACATTCTGACATATATTTTTAAAAAACCCTGTTTTCTTAATTTTTATCAAATTTGCATAGTAGCTATGCGTAATAGTAATTGCCTTATTTAAGTAATCTTTTAACTATCTATTCAATTCTTAAATGATTTCAAAATATATAGAAACATCGATATTAGCATTCATTCAAGGATTTACTGAATTTATCCCCGTAAGTTCGTCTGCTCATCTCGTTATAATTTCTAAGATTTCTAATTTTAATGTTAGCTCGCTTCAATTAGATATAAGCCTCCATTTAGGGTCACTTTTAGCAATTATTTTTTATTTTAGAAAAGATTTATTAAATATAACTAAAAATAAATCTTTATTCCTTTTAATAGTTTTAGGATCAATTCCATTAATTGTTGTTGGCTACTTTTTTTATTCATCGGGCCTAATTGAAAGTTTAAGAAATTTAAAAGTGATAGCTTGGACTACTTTAATATTTGGAATATTATTGTTTATTGCTGATAGATCTACAATTAAAAATAAGATTAACAATAATTTAAATCTTAAAAATATTTTACTAATAGGTATTTTTCAAGTATTGGCTATTATACCTGGAGTTAGTAGATCTGGAATTATAATTACTGCATCGAGATTTTTAAATTTTGATAGAGTAGACTCTTCTAAAATATCCTTTTACTTGTCCATACCTGCATTAGCTGGAGCAAGTGTACTAAGCATGAAAGATATTATTAATACAAATATAGATATGAATTTTTTATTTATATTTGCAGTCTTATTATCATTTGTTGTTTCTTATTTAACAATAAAATATTTTTTGATTTATGTAAGGAATTTTAATTTAAACCTTTTTGTTTATTATAGAACATTTCTTGCGTTAATTATTTTTGTAATTGCATATTCTTAAGTTTTGGTACTTGGAAAAATTTGAGAAGAAATTACTGCAACCAATATTAAAAAACATCCTATCATATTATTCGTAGTTAAAAACTGGTTAAGAATTATCCATCCAGCAATTGCTGCAAATACTCCCTCTAACGAATAAATAATTGCAGCAGGTGCTTCTTCTATATTTTTTTGAGCAAACATTTGCAATGTAAAGGCAATTCCACCTGATAATGCGCCAGCATAAAGTATTGAACTACTTTCCATTAAAATTTTAGAAATATCAATTTCCTCAAATGCATATGAAAAAATTATTGACAGCGTTGCCACAAATAAAGCTTGTAATGCTGCATAGAACATTGGAATATCAAATTCTTCCATGAATTTACCTGCAAAAATTATGTGTAATGCCCAAAATACGGAACATAAAATAACTAAACCATCACCCAACATTATCTTTGAATTAGAAAAATCACTTAGGAGATATACACCTAAAACACAAAGACCAATTGCAAGCCAGATACTCCAATGGACTTTTTTTGAGTAAATAAAAAATAATAAAATTGGAACTATAGGAACGTAAAATACTGTAAAAAATGCAGCATTTGCAATATTTGTGTATTGAAGGGCGGCTTGTTGTAAAAAGGTTCCTAAGAAAAGCGAAACTCCCATAAAAACTAAATACTTTATAAAAAGTTTAGATTTAGTGAGTATCTCAAACTTAATTTTCTTCCTTTCAAAGAGTAACGCAAGCGGTAAAATAGTTAAAAATCCTACAACAAATCTTGCTGAATTAAATGTTAAAGGACCAATATTGTCCATACCTGTATCTTGTGCAATAAAAGCTGTACCCCAAATAAAAGTTGTAACTAGTGCGCAGACTATAGAAAGAGATTTTGTCATTTTATAAAATTAAACTATTAAATTAATTTATTCCGTTCATCTTACAAGAACTATCAAAATCTTCTTTGTTTATATAACATCCAGACATTTTTCTTACTCCACTAAATGATCCTCTTCCATGAAGTATTCGCCAATTATTAAATATTAAAAGCTCTCCAGGTTTCAGTATATGTCTCCACTGGTAATCTTTATTGTTAGCAAGTAGATCAAATTTTTTAATTGCTTCATAAAACTTTAAAGTTAAATCCTTTTCAAATCTAAACGGTGCTCGATCATAATTGTTAAAACTTACTTGAGTAATTTCATTATTTATATTTAATTTAAATATTGGTCTTTCAGCTTCTAAAAAAACTCCATCACCAATATAATTACCCTTAACATTTATTTTTGTAAGCAACTCATACATTTGCTGATCTTCTTTTTTGATCGTTTCAGCAATCTTTAATCCATCAACCATTATTGAATCACCACCTTTAGCATCATAATCACAACATAATAATAATTGTAACCCTGGAGCATCATTACTATATGTTGAGTCTGTATGTGGTCTCAACTCTTCTTGAGTATAAGCGCTATCAGCCTTATTTTCGTCAGATTCAAAGCTCCAAAGTCCTCCGAATATAGAATTTCTTACATATCCAATTTTATTAGCAATTTTTTCTACACATTTTAAATTTGTTTCGCAATTTCTAATTACTAAAAAACCGTAAGTATGTAGACTTTTCAAAAAGTTTTTAAATCCATCTTTTGATAAGATAGACTTATAATCTACAAATATATCTTGATGAATTTCATTTGATCTCCAAATTTTTAAATTTGATTTTGTTTCTTTTTTTTTATCTATCTTGTTATTAATCAGAAATTCAAATGAATATTGGACTGGCTTTTCTAGATCAGGCCAGGAAATGCTCAAGTATTTACCATTTTCTAATATTTCAGCATTTTTTATTTTTAAATTTAGATCTAAAGATGCTGTAAAAGTTTTTCTTTGACTAGACCTTTTATCCCAATTTTGCTCATCTTTTGCATGATCTCGCAACCAAATATTTGGAAAAATTTCTGAGTTTTCTCCGCTAAAATGGACATGAAGATCATCAGGTAATATTTCAATTTTTGTAATCATTTACTTAAGTTGTAAGCAAAATTTGCTCCTAAATTATCTTTTAACTCATTATTAAATTTAGCAGCCTCAGCTCCATCAATAATTCGATGGTCATATGATAGTGATAAGGGTAATATAGTTCTTGGAATAAATTTACCGTCTATAAATACTTGTTTCTTGTAGCTTCTGCCTATTCCAAGGATAGCAACTTCAGGAAAATTAATTATGGGTGTAAAGAACGATCCACCAATTCCACCTAAACTAGTAATAGTCATCGATCCACCAAAAAATTCTTTTTTATCAATTTTTAGATTTCTGCAATCATCACTTACTTTTTTCAAGTCCTTACTTAAATCGTTTATATTTTTTTGATCGGCGTCTCTAATCTTAGGTACCATAAGTCCATGTTGGGTATCAACTGCTATGCCGATATGAAAATACTTTTTAAATGTAATTTTACCATTTTCAATATCATCAATTGATGAATTGAAAGATGGAAATTTTTTAAGTGATATTACCAATGCTTTTATAATAAATGCTAGTGGAGTAATTTTTATTTTTTCTCCGGAGTAATTATCTTTAAGTGAACTTCTAAACTCTTCCATCTCAGTAATATCAGCTTCGTCATGGTTTGTTACATGTGGAATGTTAGTCCAAGAGTTGACTAAATGAGGAGCAGCAATTTTTTTAACTCTAGGAAGGTCTTTAATTTCAATTTCTCCAAAATCTGAATGTTGATATTCACTTTTAATTACTTTTTCATTTTTACTATCTTTTGGATCATGTGTTTGATTAATATTAGTTGAAACAAATTCTTTTAAATCTTTTTCTACAACCCTGCCTAATCTTTCTGAACCTTTGACACTATTTATATCAACACCTAATTCTCTAGCAAACTTCCTAACTTTTGGACTGGCAGATGTTTTGATTGTTTGATCAGACATTTACATCTTTGTTGGCATAGGTTTATTTTTATCAATACTATACTTGTTAATTGCATCTTCAGCATACTTTGAAGTGATGAGTTGCTCTTTGGCTAAAACACTAAGACTGTAAGCAACTATATGTTCTTTATCTACTTCAAAAAAACTTCTTAAATTTTTTCTTGTATCGCTTCTTCCATATCCATCTGTACCAAGAGAATAAAAGCTTTTTTTCGTAAAAGATCTTATTTGATCTGCATTTATTCTCATATAATCAGTAGCTGCAAGGATAGGTCCTTGCTGTTTTCCCAAGCACTCCTCGATATACGATTTTTTGTTTGTTTCTGAGGGGTTTAATAAGTTTTGTCTCTCAACTTCCATTCCATTTTTTCTTAACTCGTTGAAACTTGTAACGCTCCAAACTTCACTATCCACCTGATATTCTTTTTTGAGTATATCTGATGCTGCCATCATTTCTCTTAGTATTGTTCCAGATCCTAATAATTGAATCTTAGCTTCTTTAGAACTAGATGACTCTTTTATTTTGTACATTCCTTTTAGAATTCCATCTTCACAATCTTTTGGCATTTCAGGATGAGAATAATTTTCATTCATTGTAGTAATATAGTAAAAAACATTTTCATTTTTTTCATGCATTCTTCTTAAACCTTCTCTGAAAATTACAGCTAATTCATAATGGAATGTAGGATCATAAGATATACAGTTTGGAATTGTAGATGCGAGTAAATGACTATGCCCATCTTGGTGCTGAAGCCCTTCTCCTGCAAGAGTTGTTCTTCCAGCAGTTGCACCAATTAAAAAACCTCTTGCTTGACTATCTCCTGCTGCCCAAGCAAAATCTCCGATTCTTTGAAAGCCAAACATGGAATAGAAAAGATAAATAGGAATCATTTCAATGTCATGATTAGTGTAAGCAGTACCTGCAGCAATCCAGGATGACATGGATCCTGCCTCCGTAATCCCTTCTTCTAATACTTGGCCACTTTTTTCTTCTCTGTAAGAAGAAAGTTGTGCAGAGTCTTCGGGTTCGTACTTTTGACCTTCATGAGCATAAATTCCAATTTTTTGAAAGAAACCTTCCATTCCAAAAGTTCTAGCTTCATCAGGAATAATTGGGACTAATTTAGGAGCAACATTTTTATCTCTTAAAAGATTAGTTAGCATTCTTACTAGAGCCATTGTTGTAGACATTTCTTTTTCACCAGTTGAAGTTTTCATAAAATCAAAAATATCTTTACTTGGAGCTTTAATTGGTTTTGAGTACGATGTTCTTTCTGGAATAAAACCACCCAATTCTATCCTTCTCTTTTTTAAATATTTTATTTCTTCTGAATTTTCGTCTGGTTTGAAATATTCAATGTTTTTGACTTGAGCATCTGTTAAAGGAACATCAAATCTATCCCTGTAATACATCAAATCATCTACATCTAATTTTTTTTGCTGGTGAGTAGTATTTACACTTTCTCCACTTTTTCCCATACCGTAACCTTTGATCGTTTTAGCTATTATAACTGTGGGACTTCCTTTATGGTTGATCGCTTTATCATAAGCAGCATAAACTTTATGAGGATCATGACCCCCTCTATTTAATCGCCAAATATCAGTATCAGACATCGATGAGACTAATTCAGTTGTTTCAGGATATTTACCAAAAAACTTCTCTCTAACATAAAGTCCATTTCTTGCTTTAAAAGCTTGATATTCACCATCCACGGTCTCATTCATGATTTTTACTAAATGTCCTGTCTTATCATTTGCTAAAAGCGTATCCCAATATGAACCCCAAATGACCTTTAAAACATTCCAGCCCGCTCCTCGAAAAATCCCCTCTAATTCTTGAATTATTTTTCCATTTCCTCTAACTGGACCATCTAATCTTTGTAAGTTGCAGTTAACAACGAATATTAAATTGTCTAAATTTTCACGAGCTGCTAATCCTATTGCACCTAAAGACTCTGGCTCATCCATTTCTCCATCACCAAGAAATGCCCAGACTTTTCTTCCTTCGTCTTTAATTAATCCTCTATTAATAAGATATTTCATAAATCTTGCTTGATATATTGCTAACATTGGACCAATACCCATTGAAACAGTTGGGAACTGCCAAAAATTAGGCATCAGCCAAGGATGAGGGTAAGAAGAAAGACCACCGGTTTTTACCTCTTGTCTAAATCTATCTAGTTGTTTTTCATTTAATCGTCCTTCAAGAAAAGCTCTTGCATACATACCAGGTGCACTATGACCTTGAAAATATACCAGATCGCCTCCGAATTTATTATTTTTTGCTCTCCAAAAATGATTCATTCCAACATCATATAAAGTTGCTGCAGATGCAAATGTTCCTATGTGCCCACCAAGTTCAGGATATTTTTTATTTGCTCTCACTACCATGGCTGCAGCATTCCACCTTATTAATGATCTTAACTTACGTTCTATATTTTGATCTCCTGGAGATCTTTTTTCTTCCTCAGGAGGTATAGTATTTACGTATGGAGTAGTTTGAGTATGAGGAATTTTTGATCCAGCTTTATAGGATTGATCAATTAATTGTTTTATTAAAAAATGTGCTCTTTCAGAACCGTCATTTTGTAGAACTGCACTTAAAGAGTCTAACCATTCTTTTGTTTCAACGGGATCAATATCATCATTACTACTAACCATCTTTACTTCATTTATCAGTCTAGTTTGTTTGATCTGTTTTGGCTCAACAACTTTTGTTTCAACTTTTTTATCAAGTTTTGTAGCAGTTTCAGCTTCCTCAATTAACTTCTCAGTTGAGGGTGGAATTTTTTCATTTACAGTTTTAGTAATTTCTTCCTCTTCATCTTTTTTGTCTGAGGAAAGTGTTAATATCAAATCACCTTTTGAAACTTTGTCACCAATTTTTACGTTAATATTTTCTACTGTACCCTCATAATTTGATGGTACCTCAACGCTCGACTTATCACTCTCTAATGTGACCACAGGGTCATTTTTATTAATTTTATCGCCTTTTTTTACAAGTACTTCAATTATTTCAACGTTTTCAAAATCTCCAATGTCAGGGACTAACAAATCTAAATTCATTTTTTTATTATATATATATCAATATTTGCTAAAAAAATAATTTACATTATTAATTATGTATAAAAAACTGTATAAATTGCGCCTGTAGCTCAATTGGATAGAGCGCTTGGCTACGGACCAGGAGGTTCTGGGTTCAACTCCTAGCAGGCGCACCAAAACAAAAGGATAAATGAAAATATCACTTGAAAAATCTGTAATATATTTCTTTTGTTTTGTATTATTATTTATATTAATCATGGCAATAATCCTTTAATGAAAAAATTTAAACAATTAAGTAATAAACCAAGTTACATGAAACATAATGGTGGTTTGTTATTTAGATCTTTAAGTAAAAATAAATTTGAGTTTAAAACAAAAATTAAAAAAACACATTTAAACAAAGCTGGTATAACCCATGGTGGTTATATATGTACAATAATTGATGCTGGTGCAGGAACTGGTTGTCACAAAGCTAGTGGCAATAAACC
Source organism: uncultured Pelagibacteraceae bacterium (assembly GCA_902581585.1). Classification (GTDB taxonomy): domain Bacteria; phylum Pseudomonadota; class Alphaproteobacteria; order Pelagibacterales; family Pelagibacteraceae; genus Pelagibacter. Next base: position 9,603 of record CACHPB010000009.1, on the reverse strand, counting down.
CTGTGTGACTATTTCCTTAGATATTAAATTTATGGCTCCTTCTAATTTGGGAGATGAATTATTTGGAACAGTTGAAATCCAAAAAGTTACTAAATCAATGGTATTCATGAATTGTAAACTAAAGTGCAAAAATAAACTTATTGCTAGCGCTGTTGGAATTTGGAAGATTTTAAGAAGACCGCTTCCAAATGCTGGTTTAGGTGGATAAGTTTTATTTTCTTAATTGAAGCACAAACACCGGTAATACTAAAACTAAGCCAATAATTGATGAACTTAATCCAGGCGCAATAAATAATAATGAAATAATTCCAAGATACCATCTTTGAAATGTAGATACTGATTTAAATAAATATCCTGTGAAACCAATTCCAATTAATCCAATTCCAATCATTGCAGATACTAAAGTTACAAAGAAGTCATAGAAGTTAAATCCTTGAGCAACCAACAACAATGATGGTGAATAAACGAATACAAAGGGTACGAGTGCTTTTGCAATACCAAGTCTAAAAGCTGTATTGCCAGTAGTAAATGGATTTGATCCAGCAATACCAGCTGCAGCATATGCTGCAAGGGCTACTGGTGGAGTTATATCGGCTAAAACTCCATAATAAAAAACAAAAAAATGCGAAACAATTGGTTCAATTTGTAATTGAGTAAGAGCGGGCGCTGCAACAGCAACAAGAATTATATAAGTTGCAGTTGTTGGAACTCCTGTACCCATGAATATGCATGATATTGCAATTAATATTAAAGAAAAAAATAACGTCAGATCTTGAAGTGAAAAATAATTAAATGGTAAAAAATTTAAGAAGAAACCACCAATATCTCCAGCTGTTTGTATTACTACATATCCTAATCTAAATCCTACTCCGGTTAATGTAACTACACCAACTATTATACCTATTGAAGTAGCAGCTGCCCCAACTGCTAAAGTATTTTTTGCACCTCTTGCTAGGCACTCAAGTAAATCATTGAGAGTAAGTCTATTTTTTTTTCTTATAAATCCGATGACTACACAAGCAATTATTCCATTAACTGCGGCATAATCTGGAGTTCGACCGATTAATATTAAATATACAAGTAAAAATAAAGGAACAATTGCTAGCCAATTGTCTCTTATAATTTTAATAAATTTTGGAACTTCAGTTTCATTTAAACCTCTCAACCCTAATTTTTTTGCCTCCAAATGAACCATTACAAAAATTCCAAAATAATGAAGTAGAGCAGGAATTAATGCTGCTGCCAAAATATCTCTTAATGGTAACTCTAAATATTCGACCATTATAAAAGCTGCAGCTCCTAAAATAGGAGGCGTTATTTGTCCACCTGTAGAAGCTGTTGCTTCTACAGCACCTGAAAAGTGTGGAGGGTATCCAACTTTTTTCATTGCTGGAATTGTAAGAGAACCAGTTGTAACTGTATTTGCAATTGAAGAACCAGATATAGTTCCAAGAAAAGCTGAGGAAAAAATTGCAACTTTTGCTGGTCCACCAGAATATCTTCCGGCTATTACCATCGCTAAATCAATAAATAATTGACCTAAACCTATTCTCGTTGCAAGAACACCAAACAGAATAAATAAAAAAACATATTGAGCCATTACACCCACTGCAATTCCATAAATTCCTTGATTGGTAATATAAATATGATTTACAAAACCAGCCCAACTACTGCCTCCATGCTTTAAAGCTCCAGGAAAAATAGGTCCATATAGCGCAAAAATCATAAATATTATGCATATTAATGGAAGTGTATATCCAATTGATCTTCTCGCGGCTTCTAGTGTTAAAATTATAAGAATTGAACCCATTATAACTTCAGTGCTCGATGGATTTCCAACTCGGCTTGCTAATATTTCTGGAGGTAATAATGGTAAATAAAGTGCAGTTATAACTACTAAAATTGAAAACAAAATATCAATTAATGGAACTTTATTTTTAGACTGTTTATCCCCAAAATTTTTCCATCCATAAAATAAAAACACAAGACCAACAACAAAAGAAATATGAATACCTCTATGAAGAATATCTCTTATGGTTCCAAATCCTGACGCATAAAAATGGTAAACTGACATTGCAACCAAAGCAACAAAAGTCAACGTTTTTAAGAAATTTTTTAACTTTCTTTCATTACTTTTAATCTCAAATTTTTCTTCAAGTTTTGCAACTTCATCAGGTGAAATATTAAATTGGGACATAATTATGCCCTAGATCTACTTGATCTAGGGCAAATTGATTTTAAGATTTAATTTAAAAGTCCTGCTTCTTTATAGAACTTTTCTGCACCAGGGTGTAGTGGTACACCTACCCCAGAAAGGGCTGTATCAGGTGTTATAGTTTTTCCCTTAGCATGACCAACATCCATAAGCTTTCTTGACTCTTTATTCCACAATGCTTTGGTAATTTGGTAAATTAATTCACTATCTTCTTTAGCTGATGTAAACCATTGAGCGCCTACTGCAACTGTGTTAACTTGGTCAACACCCTCATAAGTTCCTGAAGGAATTGGGCTTTCTGAGAAAAAACCATATTTTGAAGTTAACGCTTTAGCTCCTGCACCATCAATTGGAACTAATTTTATATCAACTGCAGATGCTAGTTCTACGATTGCACCAGTTGGATAACCTGCAACAACAAAAATTGCATCAACTTTACCATTTCTTAACGCATCTGTTGCTGCTTTGCCTTTCAATGCTTCAGCTTTTACATCGCTTGTGCTTAATCCATTAGATTCTAATATTAACTTTGCATCAACATATGTTCCAGATCCAGGTTCATCTAGTGAAACTCTTTTTCCTTTTAAGTCTTTGACTGAATTAATATTACTTTTTTTAAGCGCTACTAAATGTATATGTTCTTGAAAAAGAGCTGCAATAGTTCTTAAATCTTTTGCAGGTTCTTTTCCTTCCATTGTTCCAGTTCCAGTATATGCCCAGTAAGCAACATCCGATTGTGCAAAACCTGAGTTTCTTAATCCTGAGATTATTGCATTTACATTATCAACTGATCCTCTTGATGAAACGGCTGATGCTATTAGATTTGGTACTCCACAGCTTCCACCTTTACCACACTCTCTAGATCCTGGTGGTTTTGAAATTGCATTAGCAATCATACCTCCAACTGGATAGTAAGTGTAAGCAGTACCGCCTGTACCAATCGTAAAAAATTTAAGTTCTTGTGCAAATGATTTTCCTGATAAACCAATCATCAGGAACAAAACCATTAGAGAACTTTTAAATAATTTTTTAAACATATTTTCTCCAATCTATTAGTTATTATTGCCATTTAATAACAATCAAATATTATTGTCTATATAAATTTAAATTTAATTATGGTTTCTTAAGTTCCTCTATATTTTTATATTCTTGTAAAATTGAGGGATTAATTAATGCTTGAAGGTTTTTAATTTTATTTCCCTCAATAATATTTTTGACTGCAAGCTCAACTATTTTTCCATTTTTTGTTCTAGGAATATCAGAGACCTCAATTATTTTTTTTGGTACATGGCGCGGGGATGCATTTTGACGGATAGCCTTTTTTAATTTTAGAGAGAGGTTTTCATTGAGTGTTTTAGGTTTTTTTAGAACTATAAATAAAATAATTCTCACATCATTATCCCACTGCTGACCTATAACTATTGATTCTTTTACTTCATTAAATTTATCAACAATAGAATATATCTCTGCAGTGCCTAATCTGGCGCCTCCTGGGTTAAGAGTTGCATCTGATCTTCCATAAATTATATATCCACCATTGGGTTTTCTTTCTGCATAATCTCCATGATGCCAAACATTTTTGTATTTTTTAAAGTAAGCAGATTTATATTTTTTATTATTTTTATCATTCCAAAAATAAATAGGCATTGAAGGAAAAGCTGATTTACAAACTAATTCTCCTTTTTTATTAACTAATGACTTCCCACTTTCAGAAAAAACGTCAGTATTCATTCCTAACCCGTTATTCTGAATTTGTCCTTTAAAAACAGGAGAGTAAATATTTCCCAATACAAAACATGAAACTAAGTCTGTACCACCTGCAATAGAAGCTAAATGAACATTTTTTTTTATACTTTTATAAATATAGTCAAAACCATCAGGAGATAATGGTGATCCAGTAGAACATATAGTTTTAAGATATTTAAGTTTGTATTTTGTCTTTATATTTAAATTTGATTTTTTTAATTGATCAATATATTTTGCGCTAATGCCGAACAGAGATATTTTTTCTTTTTCAGCTATTTTAAAAAGTAAATCACTTCTTTTATGCATCGGGAAACCATCAAAAAGAACTATTGAAGCTTTAGACGCTAAAAACGTCATCAACCAATTCCACATCATCCATCCACATGTAGTAAAATAAAACACATTATCACCTGGTTTTACGTTACAATGAAGTTTGTGTTCTTTTAAATGTTGTAGCAAAACACCACCAGCTCTATGACATATACACTTTGGCTTACCTGTAGTCCCACTTGAATACAAAATAGCTAATTCTTTATCAAAATCAAATTTTTTGAATGCAAATTTGTTTTCTTTGACATTTTTCAAATTTTTGTAGTAAAAAATTTTTATACCTTTTAACTTTTTATGTTTTAAATTTTTTTTACCTGGATAATTAGTAACTAGTACACTTTTGATAGATTTAATTTTCTTGAGAATAGCCGGCAATCTTTCAATAATATTTATTTCTTTACCATTATAATAGTATCTATCAGTAATGATTAAGAGTTTTGGTTTAATTTGAGAAAATCTCTCTATTACTCCTTGTATTCCAAAATCTGGGGAACACGATGACCAAATACCTCCAATTGCACTAGTTGCTAAAAAACTCTCTACTGTCTCAATTTGATTTATGGTGTATGCTGCTATTCTGTCTTTTTCTTTTATTTTATTTTCTCTTAAAAAATTAATAAGTTTTAAAGTATTTCTATTTAATTCTTTCCAAGATATCTCTTCTCTAAATCCGTTTTCACTAATAAAAGTAACAGCTTTCGAATTATCATTTTTTGATAATAAATTATCTGCATAATTTAATTGAGATTTTACCAAAAATTTGCTTTTAATAATTTCTTTAGGAAAATAAAATTGATCCTTTTTGATACCTTTAATATTTGAAAACTCCCATACTGAAGACCAAAATAGCTTTGGATGTTTAATTGTCCAATCAAACAATTTTTTATAATTTTTCTTAGCTTCATAATTAAATTTTTTTGCTAAAAATTTTTCAAATTCAAACAAGTTTGATTTTCTTTTTGTTAGAGTGTCAGCTTCCCAAAGTTTCTGAGACATAAAAAAATATATTTAATTTTTTGAAATTATGATAACCTTAAAACATTAAATAATAAAAATGAGAACTTTTTCCTGAATGATTCGGACTAGTTTTAACCCATTTTTGTTCTTTAGAGGTAACAATATATAGTATTGGTAAAAAAAATCACACCAAAGCTAGAAATGACAAAAAATAAGATCACAGCAGTTCTTGGACCTACAAACACTGGGAAAACTTTCCTAGCAATTGAAACGATGCTTTCTTTTGACTCGGGTATGATTGGCTTTCCATTAAGACTTTTGGCAAGAGAAGTATATGACAAAATTATTACAAAAGTTGATCCATCAAAAGTAGCTTTAATTACAGGTGAAGAAAAAATTATACCAATAAATGCAAAATATTTTCTGTGCACGGTAGAGTCTATGCCACTAGATAAAAATTTAGAGTTTGTGGGAATTGATGAAATACAAATGTGCAATGATCATGAAAGAGGACATATTTTTACAGATAGATTATTAAATATGAGAGGTGAAAAACTCACTATGTTGATGGGTTCAAACTCAATCAAAAAAATTATCCAAAAACTTGATGAAGATATTGAATTTAAAAATAGAGAAAGACTCTCAAAATTATCATTTGGTGGTCATAAGAAAATTTCAAGAATTGAAAGGAAAAGTGCTGTAATTGCTTTTTCTACTGAGGAAGTTTACGCCATTGCAGAATTAATTAGACGTCAAAAAGGTGGAGCAGCTATTGTGATGGGTTCACTTAGTCCTAAAACAAGAAATGCACAGGTAAATTTATATCAGTCTGGAGATGTTGATTATTTAGTTGCAACCGATGCAATTGGAATGGGAATAAATATGGATCTTGATAATGTTTATTTTTCAAATTTAAAAAAATTTGATGGAAAAAAATTAAGAAATTTAAATATCTCTGAAATAGGACAAATTGCAGGAAGAGCAGGGAGATATTTAAATGATGGAATTTTTGGTACAACTGGCGAATGTAAGGAAATTCAACCAGAGGAGATCGAAGCATTGGAAACTCATAACTTCCCAGACATCCAAACAATCTTTTGGAGGAACTCAAGATTAAATTTTAGCAATAAAGTATCATTATTAAAATCTTTAGAGGATAAACCTCATAAAGACTGGCTAAGGAGAATAAATGAATGCCAAGATGAAAAGGTTTTAAAGTATTTTTTGAAAGAGGCGCAAAACGTAGAAATTCAAGATAATACTGAAATTTTAAAAATACTTTGGGAATGTTGTCAAATACCGGATTTTGTAAAGAAAACTTATGGTCATCATTTTGAAGTAGTTAGTAAAATCTTTAACTTTTTAACAACTAGAAATAAAAAAGTTCCAAACCACTACATGAAGGAGCAACTTTCTTTATTAGATAAGCTAGATGGAAACGTAGACTCGCTGTCAAATAGAATTGCAAATGTAAGAACATGGGCCTATGTATCAAATAAGTCCAATTGGGTTGAAAATCAGGATTACTGGATAGAAAGGACAAAGAATCTTGAGGATAAACTCTCTGACAGATTACACGAGGAATTAACTAAAACATTCATTGACAAAAGGGCAAGTGTACTAGCCAGAGGTTTAAAACAAGACATAATGTTTGAAACTGAAATTGTTGATGACGAAAAAGTTATGATTAATCAACAATACATCGGTCGTTTAAAAGGACTTAAATTAGAATTAGATTTAAAGGTTGATACTTTAGATGCAGATATAAAATCATTGAAAAAAGCTGCTAGACAGAATGTTGGTCCTGAAATAATTAATAGAATCACTCAAATCATAGAAACTGGTTTAATAGATTTGAGGGATGATTTTAAAATTTATTGGAATAATAACCACATAGCAAAGGTAGTACCAGGATCTGATTATCTTAATCCTCAGATTCAATTAATTGTTGATGAAATGATAGAGAATAATGAAAAATCAAGGTTAAACTCTTTTTTGCAGAACTGGATAAATGATAAAATTGAAACAGAGTTAAAAAGTCTGATAGATTTAAAAAATGTTAAAGATAAAAATGCGGAATTAAGAGCTTTAGCATATCATTTGTACGAAAATAATGGAGTTGTTAAAAGAGAAGAGGTTTTTAATTATTTAAATAAGCTTAATCAAGATGAAAGAAAAAAATTGAGAAACTTAGGTGTAAAATTTGGAAGATATCATGTTTTTTTATTTAAATTATTTAAACCAAGCTCGGTGTCATTAAGAATACTTTTGTGGAAAAACTTTAATGAAAAAAATTTAGATTTCTTGCCTCCAACATTTGGATTGAATTTTTTAGAGGAAAAGAGAGCATTAAATAAAAATCTCATGCTCCTATGTGGTTTTGAAAAATTTGAAAATTTATACGTAAGAATAGATATTTTAGAAAGGTTATTTCTAATGATTTTTAACACTAAATCAGAGGAAAAAATCAAAGAAATTAAATTAATTCCTGAAATGTTGAATTTGTTAGGTTGTAACAAGGAAAATTTTGTGAAATTAATAAGAAATATGAATTACAAAACTTATGAAAAAGGTAGTGATCTTCACTTCAAATATATACCATTAAAGAAAGTAATTAAAAAAGAAAAAAGTAATAATTTTAAAGATAACCCATTTAAGATTCTTTCTCAACTCAACTTAAAATAATGTTTAATATTTTTAAAAAAGAACAAACAAAAGAAGATAACAATCATCCCTCAGCAATGGCTGTAGCTTGTTTATTAATTCATTCTGCTAAAATTGATGAGAATTATACTGATAAAGAAAAAGAAATAGTCAAAAAAGCAATTATAGAAATGGGGGCTGAAACTAAAGATATAGATAAATTTATTCAAGAGGCGGAAGAAAAAGAAAAAGACTCAAATCAAATCCTTGATTTTACAAGAGAAATTAAGAATATCACAGAAGATGACAAAAAAATTATAGTAGAGGCTCTCTGGAATATTATTTACTCAGATGAAAATGCTGATATGTATGAAACAAATTTAATGAGAAGATTATCAGGTTTATTATATTTAGACCCTAAAGTTGTTGGTGATGTTAAAGAAAAAATCCGACTGAAGAACTCATGACCTATTTAGTCAATGATAAATGCATCAAATGTAAATTGATGGATTGTGTAGATGTATGTCCAGTAGATTGTTTTTATGAAGGGAAAAATATGCTTGTAATTAAACCTGATGAGTGTATAGATTGTGGCGTTTGTGAGCCAGAATGCCCGGTGGATGCCATTATATCTGATAGTGATAAAGATAGTGCAAAATGGCTAGAGATAAATAAAAAGTATGCGGACATTTGGCCAAACATAAGTGAAAAAAAAGATCCCCCACCGGATCACGAAAAATATAAAAATGTAGAAAATAAGTATGAAAAATATTTTGAAGAAAATCTTAAATAAAAAAAAAAAAGTTATTAAAAAGAAAAAAGTTGTAAAAAAAGTTGTAAAAAAAGTTATTAAACCAAAAAAAAACGACAAATCCGTAAAAGTAAAAAAAGTTGCAAAAAAAGAAATTAAAAATGTTAAAGAGCAAAAAAAGAAAACTGAAGTTAAGACCGATCCTCTAAGAATTCCAAAAAATAACGAGCAGAAACCCGAAATAAAGAAAGTTAAAAAACAAGAAACTGAGAAAAGGTTATTTAAAGTAAAAGATTATGTAGTCTATCCCAAACATGGAGTAGGTCAAATAACAGAAACTAAAAAGATTAATATTGGAGGTATTGAGGTTGAGACATACATTTTGAAATTTGAAAAAGATAAAGCTAATGGAATGGTACCAGTAAATAAACAATCTCATTTAAGACCACTTGCAACAATTAATCAAATTAACAAATGCGTAAGTATTTTAAAAAGTAAACCAAAAATTAAAAGATCAATGTGGAGTAGAAGAGCACAAGAATATGAGGCTAAAATTTCATCTGGTAAAATTTATGATCTAGCTGAAGTGGTTAGAGATCTTAATAAAGGTGACGATATAATGATTGATCAGTCTTATAGTGAAAGACAACTTTTTGAAAAAGCTTACGAAAGACTACTTACAGAGTTCCAAATTGTAATGGGTTCAAGCATTGAAGATGCTCAAAAAAAACTTGATAAAGCATTAAAGAGAAATTTAGAAAAACAAATCCAAAAGATTGAAGAAAAGTCAATTAACGAAGATATTACAAATCAGCAAATAGTGGAGTAAAAAAAACGCTTCCCACGCAAGCGCCATGAGAAGCGTTATCAATTAAAAAGAATACTAAACTATCTTCTTTTTTTCTTTTTAGCTTTTTTCTTAGCTTTTTTCTTAGTTTTCTTTTTAGCAGCTTTTTTTCTT
>CACHPB010000008.1 GCA_902581585.1 uncultured Pelagibacteraceae bacterium | reverse complement strand
ACCAATATATTTAACTTTAACAGCAATTATTGGGGCTCTACTAATGTTTAAATTCAATTTAATTAAGTCAAAATTTTTCTTAATTGTAATTGGAGTTTTGGTTTCAGTAATTTTTTATTATATTAATTATTTTTCCATTTTATTTGGAAAAAATGAAACTTTACCAGTATATATTTCGGTATGGCTTCCTCAGATTATAATGTTTTTGGTATGTGTGATAGGTTTAACTAGATTAAATGAAAATTAGATTTTTATATTATATTATTTTATTTTGGATATTTTTCTCTATCCAGCAAATTAAAGCTGATGAAATCTTTTTTGATTCTAAAAGTATAAAAATAGAGGAAAAGGGGAATATAATTTATTCTGGAAAAGGAATTGCTAAAATCCCAAATCAAAAATTGATTATTCAAAGTGATAGATCTATTTATAATAAGTTAATTTCAAAATTAATGATTAAAGATAACATAGAATTCTATGATGATTTAAATAAAATAAAAATAAATAGTGAGGAAGCAATATACGATAAATTAAATAATACAATTTTATCAAAGGGTAAAACATTTATAAAGATTGAAGATAAATACGAAATTTATTCTCAAGATGTTTTGTATGACAGAAACTCAATGAAAATAATAAGTGAGTTAGATACAAAAATTTACGATGACATAAATAATTTATATAATTTTAAAGATGGATTTATATTTGATAATCTTCAAGAAGTAATTACATCTAAAACAACAAACATTATAGATAAAGATAACAACAGTTATTTGTTTGATAATGTCAAAATAAATTTAAAAACAAAAGAGCTTGCTGGAAAAGAGGTACGTGTAGATTTTATAAATGATTTTTTTGGAAATAAAAATAATGATCCCCTTCTTAAAGGAAAGTCTGCAATATCAAATGATAAAAACACTATAATACATAAAGCTGTATTTAGTACATGCAATACAGACAATAAAAACTGTAGAGGATGGGAAATTCAAAGTGATGAATTTAAACATAATAAAAGAGATAAATTATTTGAATATAAAAATTCGTGGTTAAAAGTTTTTGATAAAAGAGTATTTTTTCTACCATACTTTAATCATCCTGATCCTACAGTAAAAAGAAAGTCAGGATTTTTAACACCTGTATATTCAAGTTCAGATAATTTAGGTAGATCAATTAATATACCTTATTTTTATGTATTATCTAAAAATAGAGATATGACTTTAAACCCAAGAATATATTCAGAAAATGATAATTTTATTCTTCAATCAGAATATAGACAGGCCTTTGAGAATTCTGATCTAATCGCTGACTTTAGTTTTAATTATAATGATAAAAATACTAGCACCCATTCAATTATAGAGTTAAAAGGTGATTTTGATCAAAACACGTCCTACAATTTTGAATTTCAGAATGTTTCTGGAAATGATAATTATTTAAAAATTCACGATTTTAAAAATATTCAAGATACAAATCAATTAATGAAAAAAATTAATTCTAGCTCACTAACCTCTTTTTTTAAAATTGATAAAGATATTGATGAAGAAACTAACCTTTCAAGTACTATTAGAATGTATGAGGATTTAACTGTTACAAATACAAATGATAAATATCAATATGTTTTTCCAGACTTTTATTTCAATAAGGAAATTGATTTAGAAAAAAGTTATAATGGAACATTATTTTTCAATACATCTGGTTATCAAAAACTATATTCAACAAATATTTATGAAGCTCAGCTTAATAATGATTTTAATTTTAAATCATTTGATTATATAAAAAATGGAATTGTATCGAATTATAATTTCTTATTAAAAAATTATAATACCTACGCAGATAACTCAGCTGTATTTGACAAAAACAATGATCATAAATTGTTTGGAACAATAATACTTAACTCGGAATTTCCTTTAAAAAAAGTTTCAAATGATAATACAAGCTTTTTAAGACCCAAAGCACAACTTAAATTTAGCCCAACAAATGGTAAAGATATTTCATCTACTGGAGGCAGATTAAGCTATGATAGTTTATTTTCAATTAATAGAATTGGCAGAAATGATATGGTAGAAGAAGGTAAGTCATTATCTATAGGCCTGGAATATGAGAGACTTAACTTTGCTAATGAAAAATTATTAGGCTTCAATATTGGTAATATTCTTAAAGATAAGAAAAATTCCTCAATGCCCTCAATTTCAAAACTAGATCAAACCAGATCTGATATAGTTGGGAACTTCATATACAATCCTAATGATAAAATAAAGTTAGAATATGATTTTTCATATGATAGAGACTTAAATTTTTCTAATTATGATGCAATTTCTGCAGAATTTGGAAAAAATAAATTTATAACAAGTTTTGACTATATTACTGAAAATCATGAATTAGGAAACTCAGAAACAATAAAAAATAGTACTTTAATAAATTTTACAGATGAGCACTCACTACAATTTGAGACAACAAAAGACTTGAGAACTGATTTTACAGAGGTAATCAATTTTAATTATGGATACGACACAGATTGTTTATCTATATCATTGAATTACAATAAAAAATTTTTTAGAGATGGTAACTTAGTGCCAGATGAAAGTTTAAGTTTTTTGATTAAATTCATACCTTTTGCTGAATTACGAGGGTCTGCAGACTCAATATTTGAAAATAAAAGAAAATAATAATAATAATGCAAAAAATTAAATTATTAGTTGTTTTTATTATTTCGCTTTTATTTAGTCTAAGTGCAAATGGAACATTAATTGAGATTAAAGTAAAAGTGCAAGGAGAAGTAATAACAAATTTAGATATTGAAAATGAAATAAACTACTTAACTTTTTTAAATCCAAAACTTAGAAATTTAGAAAAAAAAAACGTTCTTAATATAGCTAAAAATTCATTGATTACCGAAATTGTAAAAAAAAGAGAATTAGAAAAATTTACAAACTTGGAAAAGGAAAATGATTTAGTTAATTTAATTGAAAATAACCTTATCGCAAAAAAAAATATTAAAAGTAAAACTGAATTTAAAAAAATATTATCAAAACGTAGTTTAGATTATGAACAAATAAAAAGGAAATTGTTGATTGAGGCTCTTTGGAACCAATTAATTTATACAAAATATTCAAAAAATTTAGTTATTAATAAATCAGAATTAAGAAATAGAATTAAAAATCAGATAGATACAACACAAAAAAAATATGAGTACAATCTATCTGAAATAGTTTTTGAAGAAGAAATAGATTTGAACTTAGAAAATAAAATAAAAGAAATTAAAAAAAGTATAAAAAATATAGGATTTGAAAATACAGCAAATATTTTTAGTATCTCCAATACAGCTAAAAATGGTGGATTAATCGGCTGGATAAACGAATTGCAAATCTCAAAAAATATAGTTGAGAATATTGAAAAAATTAAAGAACAAGAAATTAGTAAACCAATAAAGATTGGCAATTCTTATATCATTATAAAAATAAACAAAAAAAAAGAATTAAAAAATAAAATTGATTTGGAAAAGGAATTAGAAAAATTAATAAATTTTGAGACAAATAGACAGCTTAATAATTATTCAATTATTTTTTATAAAAGATTAAAAAAAAACCTGGATATTGATGAATATTAAAGTAATTCTAATTGTGCTTGGTGAACCAAACTCCACTTTTTCTGAAGTTCTATTTAAATATTTCAATTCAAAAGATTATAAGAAGAATAATAAAAAAAAAATAGTTCTGGTCGGTAGTGTTAAACTATTAAAAAAACAAATGAGTGTTCTGAAAAGAAATGTTCAACTAAATGAAATTAATGATGTAAGTAAATCAGTTAATAAGAAGATAAATATTATTAATGTAAATTATGATTTCAAAAAAGCATTTTCAAAAATTAGTAAAAAATCAAATAAATACATTGAAGAATGTTTTGATCTTAGTTTAAAAATTATGAAAGAAAAAAATATATATGCCTTAATAAATGGACCTATATCAAAAAAAACATTTTTAAAAAAAAAATATTTAGGTATTACAGAATATATTGCTAATAAAACCCAATCGAAAAATCCAGTAATGTTGATTTATAACAGAAAGCTAGCCGTTTCTCCACTAACCACACATGTACCTATTAAGGAAGTAACAAAACTAGTAAAGAAAACAAAAATTGTAAGAGATGTTATAAAAATAAATAATTTTTATAAATTATATCTTAAAAGAAAACCAAATATAGCAATTTTGGGTCTAAATCCTCACTGCGAAACAACAAGTAATATTAGTGAAGAAAAAAACGAAATTGAACCTGCAATAAAATTCTTATCAAAAAATAAAATTAAAATAAATGGTCCAATACCTGCAGATACTTTTTTTTTAAAAAACAATATGAAGAATTTTGATATAGTTTTAGGAATGTATCACGACCAGGTTCTTACACCTGTTAAAACTTTGTTTGAATTTAAAGCCATAAACATAACTTTAGGATTGCCTTTCTTAAAGATAACTCCAGATCATGGACCGAACTACAAAATGCTTGGAAAAAATAAATCTGATCCATCATCAATATTTTATGCATTTAAATTTTTAAATTATTTAAAATGAAATTTAACCCTAAGAAAAGTTTAGGACAGAATTTTTTAAATAATCAAAAAATAATAGATTTAATTACTGAGTTGGGTAATATAAATAATAAAGATACAGTGTTAGAAGTTGGACCAGGCACAGGTAGTCTCACAGAAAAAATTTTAAATAAGAATCCAAAGGAATTTTTTATAATTGAGAAAGATGAAAGGTTGGTAAATTATTTAAATCAAAAATTTGGGAATAAAATAAAAATTTTTAATGAAGATATGATGAAATTTTCATACAAAAATTATTATCAAAAAAAGTTAATTATTTTTGGCAATCTTCCATACAATATTTCTACCCAAATATTAGTTAAATGGTTAAAAATCCAAAGATTAGATAAATTTTGCAAAAAATTAGTTTTAATGTTTCAGAAAGAAGTTGCGGATAGGATAATTGCAAAAATAAATACAAAAAATTACGGAAGATTGTCTATTTTAACAAATTGGAAAATGAATGTAGAAAAAATTATAGATATAGAGCCTAATAATTTTAAACCTGTTCCAAAAGTAAAGAGTACGGTTTTAGTTTTTACTCCTAAAAAAAAAATTTATGAATTAAAGGATGCAAAAAATCTAGAACATGTGACTAACATTTTTTTTAGCCAAAGAAGAAAAATGATAAAAAAACCTCTTAAATTTTTATTTAATAATTTTCAAGATGTATCAAAAAAATTAAGTCTAGATGTAAACTTAAGACCACAAAATTTGGATTACATAACATATTATAAGATAAGTGAAATGTACGAGTCCTTAATTGATTAAATCATTTATATGCTTTTTAATTGTCTTTTTGTTGTAATAAAGTTTTTTTCTACTTTTTTTTTGTTCAATAATAAAGTTGAATATTTGATTATAACATGATTCTATTTTATCATTAATTACTGTGAAATCGTAATCTTTCCAATGTAACACATCAGTTTTAAATTGTTTCATTCTTTCGGTTGCAATTTTTTTGTCTTTTTGATCTCTTTTTAACAATCTATTAAATAATTCTTGTTTGGATGGAGGAAGGATAAATATTGTAATTATTTTATATTTCAATTTCTTGCTTTTTATTTGTTTAGTGCCTTGCCAATCTATATCAAAAATTATGTTTTCTCCTTTTTCTAGCTTTTCGATAACAGTTTTTTTTAAAGACCCATAATAATTCTTGAAAACCTTAGCATGTTCTAAAAACATTTTTTTACGAATAAGAATTTTGAACTCCTTATTTGTTATGAAAAAGTAATCTCTTCCATTTTTTTCATTTAATCTTGGTTTTCTTGTAGTATGAGAAATAGATATATTATATTTTTTTCTTTGAGATATTTTTTTGACTAGAGTTGTTTTGCCAGCACCTGAGGGGGAAGATAGTATTACCATCATCCCTTCTTTTTTTTCGGCCATTTAAGTAAAAAAATTAGTTAGCTTTATTTTCAATAAATTTTACTGCATCTCCAACAGTTAAAATTTTCTCCGCATCGCTATCAGATATTTCAGATCCAAACTCCTCCTCAAAAGCCATCACTAACTCTACTGTATCTAAACTATCTGCACCTAAATCATCGATAAAACTTGAGTCATCATTTACTTTTGACTCATCTATACCCAAATGATCTGCAACTATTTTTTTTACCTTGCTTGAAATATCCTCTGACATTTTGTTCCTTATAGTTTATTCGTTAATAAATATTTTATTGATTTTGTCAACTAAAATACATGCCTCCATTCACATGTATTGTTTCTCCAGTTATATAATCTGACAGATTAGAACTTAAAAAAACAATTGTATTAGCGACATCCTCTGGACTTCCAAATTTATTAAGAGATATCCTCGATTTCATTAAATCTGTGTGTTCTTCGCTTATTTTTGCAGTCATATCTGATACTATAAAACCTGGAGAAACAGAATTAACAGTAATATTTTTTTTACCATACTCAATTGCTAGACTTTTAGACATTGCTATTATACCCGCCTTAGATGCTGCATAATTTGCTTGCCCAATGTTTCCAGTATGGCCAACTACAGATGTAACGTTTATTATTTTTCCTTTTTTTGATTTTAACATTTTTTTAATAACATTTTTGGTTATTAAAAAATTTGAAGTAAGATTTGTATCAATAACTTTTTTCCATTCTTCTTCTTTCATCCTGATAGATAAATTATCCTGGGTAATACCAGCATTGTTTATTAAAACATCAATCCTATTTGACAAAATATTGTTACAATCTTCTACAAATTTATCTATATTTGCATGATCAGATAAATCAAATCTTAATATATTTAATTTTTTATATCTATCTTGAATTTTTTTTAACTTTTCCTCATTCGTTCCTGTTGCCAATATATTTGATCCTGCTGAAATCAATTTATCAAGAATTGAATTGCCTATTACCCCAGTTGCACCAGTTAAAATTATATTTAAATTTTTTAAATCTATCATTAATTTTTTAGATAATTAAGATCTTCAATATTATTTACTTGAATTAATTCTACATTTCTATCAATTCTTTTTACAAGACCTGATAATACTTTACCAGGACCTATTTCGATAAATTTTTCACTACCTAAATTTATCATATTTATAATACTTTCTCGCCAACGCACTGGCTTTTCAATTTGCTCTATTAAAAGGTTTCTTATGTATAAAGGATTATTTGATGGTTCCGCGGTTACATTTGAAACTATCATGTTATTTGGATTAGAAAAATTAGTTTTGTTAAGTTCTTCTCTCATAATTCTTGTGGCTGGGCTCATCAAAGGGCAGTGAAATGGAGCCGAAACTGGCAATTTAATATTTTTAATTTTTAATTTTTTTAATTCAATTATAAATTTATCTATATCTTCAGTTTTTCCACTTATAACTACTTGTCCATTAGAATTATCATTTGCTAAAAAACAGTTATATTCATTTTTATTATTTTGAATAATTTCATTAATATTTTTAATTTCTTCACCTAAAACTGCAACCATACCACCCTCGTTTTTTGGAACTGCATTTTGCATTGCATTACCTCTAATTTTTAAAAGTTTAAGTGTTTCCTTAAAACTTATTACACCTGAACATGATAAAGCAGAATATTCACCTAAAGAATGCCCAGCAAAAAATTTTGCATCATTAATATCTAATTTTGTTTCCTTTTTAATAACATTAAAAATTGAGTAGCTAACCAAAAAGATTGCTGGCTGTGTATTTTCGGTTAAGTCTAGTAATTCTTTGGGTCCATCAAAAATTAACTTACTAATTGGAAAATTTAGTTCTTCATCGGCCTCATGGAAAAGATTTTTAACAAATTCAAAATTATTGTAAAATTCCTTTGCCATTCCAACTGTTTGTGAACCCTGGCCTGGAAATAAAACAGAAAACATAGAAAATATCAGTAAAAACTTAATTTTTTATATTGTAATTAAAAAATTATAATAGTATATCCTCTGGTTTTTAAAAGAATTATTATGAACTTATATGAGCATACTATTATAGCGAGACAAGATGTAAGTCCTTCTCAACTAAAACAAATTGAGGAAAAATATTCTAAAATTGTAGAAAAATTTGAAGGAGATATAGTAAAAACTGAAAATTGGGGACTTATGAATTTATCATATTTAATAAAAAAAAATAAAAAGGGTAATTATATTCACTTTAAAATTAAAGGTGATGGAAAAATAATATCTGAATTAGAAAAAAACGAAAAATTGGATAAGAATCTGTTGAGATATTTGACAGTGAAAGTTAAAAATTTTGACTTAGATACAGACTATTTTAAGAAAAGTGAAGAAAAAGAAGTTTTAAATAAATAATATTTTTATGAAAAAAAGAACTAACAAAAAAAAACCTAAACAGAGTAATTTTGCAAAATTAAGTATTTTTCAAAACCAAAAATATAAATTTAAGAAAAAATGTCCTCTCTCAGGAAAGGGAGCACCTGTAGTTGATTATAAAAACATTAAACTTTTAAAAAGATATATTTCTGAGAATGGAAAAATTTTACCCTCTAGAATAACTTCTGTGAGTCAAAAAAAACAAAGGGAATTATCATTATCAATTAAAAGAGCTAGAAACTTGGCTTTGTTATAATATGAAAGTAATATTATTAGAGAACGTAAGAAAAATTGGTTCAATTGGGGAAATAATAGATGTTAAAAGAGGCTTTGCTAGAAACTTTCTTATATCAAAAAAGAAGGCCCTTTTTGCATCAAAAGAAAATATTAAAGAAGTAGAAAAAATAAAACAGGAATTGAGCAAAAAAGACCAGGACAGAAAAAAAGAGGCAAAATTAATTCATGATAAAATTAAAAATAAACATTACGAAATTAAAAAACTAAGTACGGAGAACAATGAACTTTATGGGTCAGTAAAACCAACAGAAATATCTAAAGTTTTAGAGGAAATTGATAATGTTAAAATCAACCCTTCTTTAATACAACCTTCAAAAGAGATAAAATCAATCGGAGATTTTGAGGTTTTAATCAATCTACACTCAGAAGTTCAAACTCAGATTGTAATAAAAACGACTGCACAAGAAGAAACAAAATAATTATACATAATTCTCCCCAATAATAATTATTGTTTGTTTTTTCTCTTCTATCATATACACCTTGAGGGTGTCTCAATCTTTAAATATAGTAAAGAATAAATTAGATGAACTTCCTAATAACATAGAGGCAGAACAGTCAGTAATAGGTTCAATATTGCTTACAAATGAAATATTTGATGATATTAGTCTTATTATTTCAAGCAAAAATTTCTACGATCCAATGCATCAGAAAATTTTTGGTGCAATTGAAAGTTTAATTTATAAAGGCATGTTAGCAAATCCAATCACTCTTAAAAATTACTTTGAAAATGAAAAGGATGAACTTAACATTCCTGAATATCTGGTAAAGATAACAAAGTTTTCCACTTCTTCTAGGCAAAGCATAGAATACTCAAAATTAATTTATGATTTGTTTGTTAAAAGAGAGCTAATAAAAATTTCTGGTAGCATAATTGATACCGCAAAACTAAATGATCTAAATAATGATGGTCAACAAATTATAGAAAATTTTGAAAAATCCTTATTTGACTTAGCAGAGAAAGGTTCATTTAGTTCATCTATTGTGAAATTTGATGATGCTATGAGACAGACCATAGAAATGGCGTCAAACGCATATAAAAATGAAGAAGGCATCGTTGGAGTTCCTTCAGGTCTAAAAGATTTAGATGATAGACTTGGTGGTATGCATAAATCAGATCTAATAATAATTGCTGGTAGACCATCTATGGGAAAAACTGCTTTAGCTACAAATATAGCATTTCATGCTGCAAAAAATATTCAAGAGAAAGGTGAAAAATCTTGTATTGCTTTTTTTTCTTTGGAAATGTCCTCAGAACAACTGTCAACAAGAATTCTCGCCGAACAATCTAGAATAAAATCTAATGATATAAGACGAGGTAAAATTTCAGATGAACAATTTGATAAATTTATTGAGACTTCAAAAAATATTGCCGATCTTCCATTATATATTGATGAAACTCCAGCAATTTCTATCGCAGCACTTAGCAATAGGGCGAGACGAATTAAAAGGATCCATGGTCTTGATATGATAGTAATCGATTATATACAATTAATGAAAGGAACAAACTTTAAAGATGGCAGAGTTCAGGAAATATCAGAAATAACACAGGGGCTTAAAGCTTTGGCAAAAGAACTGGCAGTTCCTGTTTTAGCATTATCTCAGCTATCGAGAGCAGTTGAACAAAGAGATGATAAAAAGCCCTTGCTTTCAGATCTTCGAGAATCTGGATCAATTGAGCAAGATGCTGATGTTGTAATGTTTGTCTTCAGAGAGTCTTATTATTTAAAAAATAAAGAACCTAGGCCTGCAACTGTTGAACATGCTGAGTGGCAGGCAAAAATGAATGAAATTTCACACTTAGCTGAACTATTAATTTTAAAACAAAGACATGGTCCAACAGGTACAGTAATGCTTGAATTTGAGGAAATGTTTACGAAATTTAAAGATATTCAAAATAATTAATTTAAATTATAAAAGCTAATAACTAATGTTAGCTAATTTTTATCAAAAAAATATAATAGAGAGACCAAAACTAGTTTTCTCATTACTTATAATCTTATTACTATTAGCCTTTTACAATTCAAAAGATTTCCGACTAGATGCTAGCTCTGAGACATTATTATTAGAGAATGACCCAGATTTAAAATATTTAAATGAAATTAATGAACGATATGGTGCTAAAGAATTTTTAATACTCACGTATTCGCCAGAAAGTAAAATGATTTCAGAAGATTCAATTAAAAATCTTTTTGAACTTAAAAAAGATTTACAGAATTTAAATTGGGTTCACAATGTAATTACTTTACTTGATATTCCTTTACTAGATGCAACTGATGATAGTTTAGTTGATAGAATTCAAAATTTTAAAACATTAAAAAGTGAAAATATAGACAAAGAAAGAGGTTTCAATGAAATTTTGAACAGCCCTGTGTTTAGAAATTTTGTTATTAGTGAAGATGGCAAAACGAGTGGAATAATTGTTTATATAAAACCAAATAATGAAGAAATGAAAAATAAGTCAAAAAAGGATTTAGAAATACTTAAGGATAAAGTTAAAAAGGAGAGACACCAAAATATTTTAGAAATAAGAGAAATAATAAAAAAATATAATCAAAACACCGAAATTTATTTAGGTGGGATTCCTATGATCGCTGACGATATGATGACTTTCATAAAAAATGATATTGTTACTTTTGGTATAGGAGTATTGGTATTTATTATTTTAACACTCTGGTACGTTTTTAGAAAATTAATATGGATAATTATACCAATTAGTAGTTGCTTCTTTTCAGTTATCGTAATGGTGGGATTTCTAGGATTTGTTGGTTGGAAAGTTACAGTGATTTCATCAAACTTTATTGCGTTAATGTTAATTTTAACAATGGCAATGAATATTCACATGAGCACAAGATATTTGCAATTGACAAAACAATTTCCAAATAAAAAAAAATTTGAAGTTTTACTTTTAACTACAAGAAAAATGATTTTGCCAATATTTTATACTGTCATAACAACTATATGTGCATTTATGTCTTTAATTTTTAGTGAAATAAAACCCATAATAGATTTTGGCTGGATGATGACTTTTGGATTAACTACATCTCTTATAACAACATTCACACTTCTTCCGACATTACTTAGTTTTATGGAAAATTCTAATACAGCTTTAATTAAAAATGAAGATTCAAAAATTACAAATTATTTTGGAAATCTAGCCCTTGATCATAAAAATTATATATTTGGGTTAACTATAATCATTATATTTTTAAGTATTTTTGGAATGTCTAAATTAGAGGTTGAGAATAGTTTTATTAATTATTTCAATAAAAAAACAGAAATATACCAAGGTATGAAATTGATTGATGAAAAGCTTGGTGGAACAACTCCTTTAGAAGTTATCTTGAAATTCCCGATCACAAAAGATGAGGAGAAAGATGATGAAAATGACTGGGGCGATGAAGAAGAAAATGATGAAAAATATTGGTTTACTAAAGATAAAATAGATAAAATAAGGACGGTTCATAATTACCTTGATAATATTGAAGCAACTGGGAAAGTTTTATCTTTTTCCTCAATTATTGAGGTAGCAACTAAATTAAATAACAATAAACCACTTGGAACATTGGAAATGGGTGTTCTTTACACAAAGATACCTGACTTGATAAAGAAAGAGATTATTGATCCATATATTTCAATTGAAGACTCTGAAGCTAGAATAAGTTTAAGAATAAAGGACTCTTTAGATGGATTAAGAAGAAATGAACTTATCAATAAAATTAATTTTGATTTAGAAAACAAGTTAGGTATTAAAAAAGATGAATTTAAACTTGGAGGAGTTTTAATATTATTTAATAATTTACTTCAAAGTTTATTTAAATCTCAAATATTAACTTTAGGTTTTGTTATGATTGGAATTGTAATTATGTTTTTAATTCTTTTCAGGAATATAAAAATTTCACTTATAGGTGTAGTCCCCAATTTTATTGCAGCTTTTTTTATTTTAGGTATAATAGGTTTGGCTGGAATACCTTTGGATATGATGACTATAACGATTGCAGCTATCACAATTGGAATAGCAGTAGATAACAGTATTCATTATATTTATAGATTTAAAGAAGAATTGGTTAATCTTAAGGATTACGATAAAACAATTAAATATTGCCATTCAACGGTTGGAATAGCGATACTCAATACATCAATAACAATTGTATTTGGTTTTTCTATTTTAATTTTATCTAATTTTATTCCCACAATTTATTTTGGTATCTTTACTGGAATTGCAATGTTGTTAGCTATGATATCTGTCTTAACATTATTACCATCTCTTCTTTTAGTATTTAAACCTTTCAAAATAAAATAAGTGATCGAGACAGTTAAAGATATATTTAGTGATTTGTATGCATTTGATATTGTTTACATAGTTTTTACGATTTTCTCATTAATTAAATGTTCAAAAAAGGGTTTTGTGCTGAGTGTTTTGTCAGCGTCTAAGTGGCTTTTAGCTTATGTAGTTACTCTTTTCTTATTTCCAAAAGCAAAACCATTTTTAAAAGATATTATTGATAGTGAATATGTTCTTGATCTGGTTGTTGGCATAGGATTATATATAATAATCATTTTCTTAATTTTATTAATTAACAAAGGAATAAATAGAGCAATCACATACTCTGTTCTGGGTAATTTAGATAGAATCTTTGGTTTCTTTTTCGGCTTTATAAGAGCTTACATTATTGTAGTATGCATTTATACAACCATAAATATAGTCTATAATCATAAAAAATGGCCAATTAAGCTGGATGATGCTTTTACATATGCATGGGTTGAAAAAGGTAGTAACTATCTTATAAAAGAATTTCCTGACAAAAAAGATTATGAAGAAACTAAAGAAAAAGTTCAAGATATATGATCCTAAAATTAAAGAGGAGTGTGCAGTTTTTGGTATAAGTGACTCTAATGATGCCTCTACTTTAACTGCTTTAGGTCTTCATGCTCTTCAACATAGAGGACAAGAGGGTTGTGGCATTGTTTCGTATGATGGTGAAAAATATCACTCTGAAAAAAGATTTGGTTTAGTTGGAGATAACTTTAATGATGAAAAAGTTATAAAAAAACTTCCTGGAAAATATGCAATAGGTCATAATCGTTACTCAACAACTGGTGGAACTGCTTTAAGAAATGTTCAGCCTTTTTTTGCTGATACAAATGCAGGTGGTATAGGAGTTGCACATAATGGTAATCTTACAAATGCCATTACATTAAGAAATAAATTAGTTCAAGAAGGAGCTATTTTTTATACAACTTCCGACACGGAGACCATTGTTCAATTAATAGCTAAATCAAAAAGAGTGAAAACTATAGATAAAATTATAGACGCTATATTTCAAATTCAGGGTGGCTATGCACTTGTAATGATGACACAAAATACACTTATTGGTGTAAGAGATCCATATGGAATAAGACCATTGGTGATTGGTAAACTTAAAAATTCCTATGTTCTTGCATCTGAAACATGTGCTTTTGATATTATTGGAGCTAAATTTGTAAGAGAGGTAGAGAATGGTGAGATTGTTTATATTGAAAATAATGAATTGAAAAGTGTAAAGCCTTTTCCTCCAAAAAAAATTAGACCTTGCGTTTTTGAATATATATATTTTTCAAGACCAGACAGTATTTTAAGTGGCAAAACTGCTTATGAATATAGAAAAAATTTTGGTGCACAATTAGCGAAAGAAGATAATATTAAAGCAGATTTAGTTGTGCCAGTTCCAGATTCAGGAAATGCTGCAGCATTAGGATATGCTGAAGAAAAAAGACTAAAATTTGACTTAGGTTTAATTAGAAACCATTATGTAGGTAGAACTTTTATTGAGCCCTCACAACAGATTAGGAGCCTTGGAGTTAAATTGAAATTAAATCCAAACATCTCAGTAATTAAAAATAAAAAGATAATTTTAGTGGATGATTCTCTTGTGAGAGGAACAACATCATCAAAAATAGTTAAAATGCTTTATGATGCTGGTGCAAAAGAAGTTCATGTTAGAATAGCAAGTCCTGAAATTAAGTTTCCTGATTTTTACGGTGTGGATACACCTACTAAAAAAGAACTCATGGCTGCGAATAAATCTACAGATGAAATTTGTGAATTTATTAAGGCAAAATCTCTTAAATTTTTAAGCTTAAACGGCTTATATTTAGGAATGGGTTTTGATAAAAGAAACAATAACTACCCACAGTTGACAGATCACCACTTTACAGGTGAATATCCTGTAAAAATAATTGACGAACTTGGTGAAGATAAAGTAACTCAACTTTCATTACTGAGTACTGCCTCAAATAATTAATATGAAAAAAGTAAGTTTTACTGAAATGAAAAATGGTACAAAAGATGACTATCAGCTTTTAGAAAAGTTAGAAAGTCAGTATGAAAGAAAAACAGCTGATAGAGTTTTAAAGTATTTAGCATCACAAACAACAACGCTTGAGGGTTACCAAGTAACTAGACTTGAGCATGCTTTGCAAGCAGCAACAAGGGCATACAAAAATGGAGAAAACGAGGAAATGGTAGTAGCTACGTTATTGCATGATCTAGGAGACGAGTTGGCTCCAATGAATCATTCTCAATATGCAGCATCAGTAATTAAACCATATGTGTCAGAAAAAACTTACTGGATTATTTTGCACCATGGTTTATTTCAAACTTATTATTCTGCTGAACATTTAGGTGGAGATAAAAATGCTAGAGAAAAATATAAAGACTCAGAACATTATCAAGCAACAATAGATTTTTGTGAAAATTATGACCAAGCTTCATTTGATCCAAATTATAAATCGATGACTTTAAAAGATTTTGAGCCAATGGTTAGAAATATTTTTGCAAGAAAACCTTTCTATCATCACTAAATTGTCTAATATTTTAAAAAACGAGAAAAGCCCTTACCTTCAACAACATAAAGATAATCCTGTTGATTGGTTTCCATGGAATAAAGAAACTCTAGAAAAAGCAAAAAAAGAAAAAAAGCCAATATTTTTAAGCGTTGGATACGCCAGCTGCCATTGGTGCCATGTTATGGCACATGAAAGCTTTGAAAATGAAGAAACTGCCAAAATTATGAATGAAAATTTTATAAATATTAAAGTTGATAGAGAAGAAAGGCCAGATTTAGATTATGTTTTTCAAAAAAGTTTATCAATATTAACTGGTGCTCAGGGAGGATGGCCATTATCAATGTTTTTAGATGAAAATGGTGTGCCTTTTACAGGTGGAACATATTTCCCACCAAAAGAAGTTCAAGGAAGACCGAACTTTAAAAAAGTCTTAAATAATGTTCAGAATGTTTACAAAGAGAATAGAGAAAAAATCTTAGCCCAAGCCCCTCAAGTAAAAGATATTTTTTCAAAAATTAATCAAAGATCTGCAGTTTTAAACCAACCCCTGGAGCCATTTGTTGAAAAAATTATCAATTATTTAGATGAAAGTAACGGCAGCTTTAAAGGAGCTCCAAAGTTTCCACAATTTTATTTATTTGATGCAATGTTTTATTTTTATTTAAAGACTAAAAATATTAACTATTTTAAACCTGTTGAAACTTTGCTCACCAACCTTTGCTCAAAAGGAATTTATGATCATCTTGATGGTGGAATCTCAAGGTATGCTGTAGATGAAAAATGGATAATTCCTCATTTCGAGAAAATGCTCTATGATAATATTCAGTTTATAGATCTTTTGACTAAGTTTTATCAAAATACAAAAAATAATTATTTTAAAGATAAGCTTTTACAAACCATTCATTATTTTAATAATGATTTTAAAAACAATGAAAAATTATATGGTTCAGCATATGATGCTGACAGCGAGGGTGTTGAAGGAAAATATTATGTATGGTCATATGAAGAATTAAAAAATCTTTTAAAAGAAGATATTACATTACTAGAAAATAAGTACGAAATTTCGGAGAGCGGTAATTTTGAGGGTAATAACATTTTGGTGGAAAAAAATTTAACACCTGACAAAGATAAAAATAACCTAGACCAAATAAAAAATAAATTACTTAATATTAGAAGAAAAAGAGTAAAACCATTTTTTGATGATAAATCTCAAACTGATTTAAATGCATATATGCTCCAAGTTCTTCTCAAAACTTCAGTATATTTAGATGATGAAGATTTAAAAAATAACACGATAGAAACAATTGAAATATTAAATACAAAATTACATCAAAAAATTATTCATTGTTATGAAAATAAAGAAATAGAAACTTTTCTTGAGGACTATGTATATTATGCTTTACTCATGATAACGCTATATGAAGTTAATGCTGACAAAAAAGCTTTAGAAAAATCAATAAAAATAATGAATGATACCTGGGAATTATTCTTTAATAAAGAAACACAGCTATTCCAGAAAAATACTATTAAAGATAATGATTTGTTTGCAAGTCCACTAGATTTAAACGATAGCAATATACCAAATGGTAATAGTGTTTATCTACTAATTTCAAATAAATTATATTCAATTACAAATGATAAAATATGGTCTGAAAGAAATGAGGTTCTTAAAAAATCATTTCATCAGGTTTTAAACTCTTATTATTCACAAATGTTTAGCTTTATTAAAACCCTTGATATTTGCGATAATAGCTTATCATTCACTTTCAGTGGAACATCCCAGTCTATTAAGGAAATACAGCTTTATTTACAAAAAGAATATCTAGGAGTTGCAACATTTGTTTACCAATTAAATAATGATACAAAACCTGGTGTTATTATATGTAAAAACCAAACTTGTTCTAACAAATTAACTAACATAAACGAAGCTGTTGAATATCTAAGTAAGAGTTATTAAATCATCAATATGAATAAAGATATTATAATAGATCATTTTAAATCTGGAATAAAGGAGCCTATAAATTCCAAAATAGGCGTTGAGCACGAAAAATTCCTTTTCTATAAGAAGGATAATAAAAGAATTAATTATTCTACTATTAAAGATATTTTCAAAATTTTATATGAATTTGGTTGGAAACCATCCTATGAAGGTGAGAATGTTATAGCGTTAAATAAAGATAATAAGAGTATAACTTTAGAACCAGGTAATCAAATTGAGCTTGCAGGCGCTCAATTAAATAATATTCATGAAGTTTGCTCTGAAGCTAATAATTATTTGTTTGAACTTAAACAAGTTGTTGAAAAATTAGATTTAAAAATAGTAAGCGCTGGATTTGATCCAATATCTAAATTATCTGAAATTCCAAATAATCCTAAAAAAAGATATGAAGTAATGACAAAGGATATGCCTAAAGGCGGACCTCTCAGTTTAGATATGATGTATAGAACATCTGGGACACAGCTAAATCTAGACTACACGTCTGAAAATGACTTCACAAAAAAGTTTAAATTAGCAAATAGTTTAGTTCCATTAAGTATTGCACTTTTTGCAAACTCATCAATAGTTGAGAAAAAAGATAGTAAATACTTATCGTACCGATCAAAAGTATGGCAAGAAACATCAAGGGGTGGCCTTCCAGAAATTTTTTTAGAAAATGTTGATTTTGAAAAATATGCTGAATTTGTAATGGATTATCCAATACTTTTTATAAAAAAAAATGATAAATATTTATCTGGTAAAAATTATAAATTTTCTGATTATATGAGTGGTAATATTCAAGAAATAAATAAATCTTTACCAAGTATTGACGATCTTGGATTGCATTTAAGTACTATATTTACAGAGAATAGATTAAAACAATATATCGAATTAAGATCTATGGATACTTGTGGTTGGGACTGTATCTGTGCTGGCCCTGCTTTTTTTACTGGTCTTTTATACGGTAATTTAGACGAAGCATTAGAGTTTATTTCAAAATGGGAAAAGAAAGATTTATTGAATGCGTATAAAGATGCACCAATGAAAGGACTTGATACAAATTTAATGGGTAAAGATATGATTTATTGGATCTCTAACTTGTTAAAAATTGCTGAAAAAGGCTTAGAAAAGAGAGATTTTATTGGAAAAAGCGGTACAAACGAAACTAAATACCTGGAACATCTAAATAATATTATCAATAATAAAGAAACAGTTGCCAGTCATGTTATAAATAAATTCTCTAAATTTCAAAATTTAGAAGATTTATATGACAAATAAAATAATAGGTATACAAGGCGATAAATTAGATAAAATTAATATATCTTATGATACATCAATATTTTTAGCTTATGAAGCTCAGAAACTAGGATATAAAATATTTTATTATACTCCCTCAAACTTATCTATCATCAAAAATAAAACATATGCAAATGGAGTATTTGTAAAATTAAATTATGAAAAAAAAAAATTTTATAAAATTTATAAAAAACAAAAAATTGACGTTGAAAATCTTAAATTTATATTAATTAGACAGGATCCACCTTTCAACTCAGAATATTTAATTACTACTCTCATTTTGGATAATTTAAAAAAAACAAAGGTTATAAATAACCCAGTGGCTATTAGAAACGTATCTGAAAAATTATATTCAAAAAAATTTACAAAATATATGCCAGATACAATATTTTCAAATAATATTGAAGAAGTTAAGAAGTTTTATAAACAAAATAAAAGTATAATTATGAAACCTATTAATGGATATGGAGGTAATCAAATACATTTGATTAAGAATAAGTTTAATGTAAATTTAATTACAAATTTTTTAAAAAAAAACGGACACTCAATGTTTCAAAAATTTTTAAAAAATATATCTAAAGGCGATAAAAGAGTTTTTATAATTAATGGAAAAGTATGTGGTGCAATCTCGCGAGTTCCTAAGAAAGGTTCATATTTAAGTAATATGAGTAAAGGTGCTGTACCAAAACTTACTAGCCTTACCAAAAAAGAAATTAGGATTTCAAAAATTATTGGTAAAAAATTAAAGAAGGATAATATTTATTTTGCTGGGATAGACTTTATAGATCAACAGTTAAATGGAGATATTAATGTTACCTCCCCTACTGGATTAAAAACATACTACGACCTATCTAAAATAAATCTTGCTAAGATATTTTGGAAAGGTTTAAAAGCTTGAATAAATTATCTGATCAAAAAAAAGGATCATTGCTAGCTTTTGTGGCTGTAATGTTCATAACACCTGACTCACTTTTAATTAGACTTTCTAACATTGAAACTTGGGGAATGCTTTTTTATAGAGGTATAATACCTTTTTTTGTAGTTTTTATTGGATTGTTATTATTTTATAGACAAAATTTCATAAACGCATTTTTTAAGGTCGGTACTGTTGGCATATTTTACGCTATCAGCTTTTCAATATGTAATATTACCTTCATAATATCTATTCAAAATACAAATGTAGCTAATACCCTGATCATGATTGCGTTAGCGCCAATGATATCTGCAATTTTAGGTGCTATTTTTTTAAAAGAGATACCTAGTAAAGGAACCTGGATAGCTATTTTTATAACATTTTTTGCTGTTTTATTCATATTCTATGACTCAATTAAAATAGGAAATCTCTTTGGAAATATTATGGGGTTTGTTACTGCTGCAGGATTAGCAGTCAACGCTGTATTGATAAGATATGCTAGAGACAGAGATCTTTTGCCATCTGCTGTCATGGGAAAATTAGGAGTTGCTGTTTTTGCCTTCTTTTTTGTAGAAAATTTCAATTTAATCGGATCTGATCAGATTTATATACCTTTGATGTGTATAGTTTGTGTGGCTCTTCCATTTGTTTTGGTAACAATTGCACCTAGGTTTATTCCTGCTGAGGAAGTAAATTTGTTTTTCTTACTTGAAACTATAATTGGCCCAATTTGGGTTTGGTTAGTTATAAAAGAGCAACCAACTTTAGAGACAATAATTGGGGGAATTATAATTATAACAACTATAGCCATCCACTCTTTTTTAAAACTTAGAGAACCTCAAAAAATTAATAATTAATTTCTTGATTTAATATTAAATCATCCATAGATAGCGAAATTATGGAGAAGATATTAAAAAATTCATGGGCCCTTTTTACTGGTATGGGACTAATTATGTTAGCTCACGGTTTCCAAGTGTCATTGCTTGGAGTAAGAGCCGTACATGAGAGTTTTAGTATAACAGCTACAGGGTTTATGTTAACAGGATATTTTGTTGGGTACTTTATCGGTGCACGATCAGTACCTATCCTTGTTTCAAGGGTAGGTCACATAAGGGTGTTTGCTGCTTTTGCTTCAATTGCATCAATAGTCGTATTAGTTCACTCAATTGTAATAAATCCTTTTACTTGGTTTGTACTAAGAGTTTTTTCAGGATTTTCTATGGTTTGTCTTTATACCATTGCAGAAAGTTGGTTAAACGATAGGGCAAGTAATAAAAATAGAGGAAGTGTTTTATCAATTTATATGATTGTACTCTTTAGTTCTATGGCAATAGGAATGTTTTTTTTAAATTTTAGTAGACCTGAAAACTTTCAACCTTTTATCTTAGTTTCACTATTTATGTCTTTATCGCTTGTTCCTATTCTACTTACAAAAAAGAAAGCTCCAAAATTTAAAAAAATTATTGGAATGAAAATTAGAGAACTTTATGAAGCTTCCCCATTTGGTATGGTAAGTGCTGTTTTGTGTGGTGTTTGTCATTCAGCAATGTTTGCATTAATTGCAGTGTATGCTGCAGCAATGAATTTTAGCATATTTGAAATATCTTTTGTAACTTTTCTAGTTGCAATTTCTGGTGCTATCTCACAATGGCCAATTGGAAAACTATCTGATATTTATGACAGAAGGACAGTAACTGTTTATTCCACGTTTGCTGCAGCTTTTTTTGCGCTATGTGCAATTTTTTCTGTAGGGACAATGCATTTGCCCGATGGATTAGCAAGTTCAAAATTTTGGTTTTATGTATTTACAGGTTTATATGCATTCTTTAGTCTTCCAATGTTCGCGTTAATATTTGCACATACAAATGATTTTGTAGCTAAAGAAAAGTTTGTTTCTGCAGGTGCTGGTTTACAATTTGCTTTTGGTATGGGAGCTATGAGTGGTCCATTTTTGTGCTCCTTGTTTATGGATTTTGTTGGCGAAAATGGCTATTTTATTTTTTTGATCATATTTCATATTTTGATAGGTATGTATGGTGTCTATAGAATGAGGGTAAGAGAAGTTATTGAAAACCCTGAGTCTCAGTTTACACCTTTGCCAACAACAATTACGCCAATCGGTTTAGAATTAAATCCAGCGGCTGAACCTATTGAAGAACCATCAATATCAGATTCAAATAATCTAAATGGGACCAAGGAAGTCACAAATACTTTAGGGTAATTCTCAATAAAATTAATAATTAACAAAACAATTAATATCCTAGATCAGGGTCCACTTGATTAAATAGTTCTTTTTTATCAATAAATAGTTTTAAATTATCAAAAAACTTTTCTAAAACCATTTCTATATATTTTCCTTTGCTATCTGACGATATGTGAGGTGTAATTACCAAATTTGGAGTATCCCAGAATTTAGAATTTCTATTTATAGGCTCTTCTGAAAAAACATCTAAAATTGCTCCAGAAATTTCATTTTTTGTCAATTTTTTTTGTAGATGCTCATAATCCATTACAGACTGACGTCCAATGTTAACTATTCCACAGGAAGGTTTTAAAACATCTAATCTTCTCTTATTTATTAATCCTTTTGTTTCGTCTGTTTCTGGAACAGCTAAATAAAGAAAATCAGCATCAGGTAAAACTTCATCGATTTTATCATATGTTAAAACTTTTGAGCACCCTTCAACTTTTCTACCTCTTCTATTTATACCAATTACATTCGCACCTAAAGAACTGATATGTTTAATCATTGACCCTCCTAATGATCCAGTACCTACAGCCAAAACTGTTTTGTTCACAATTGGGTTGCTTAATAAAGTTACAAACTCTTTTTTTTTCTGATTGGTAACTATTTTTGTCATATGATTTTGAAGCATCAAAATACTCATCAAACCAAATTCTCCTGCTTTTTTTGCGTGTATGCCACTACTATTCGTTAAAACTAAATCCTTTTTAATCCAATTAAATGGATATAGGTGGTTAACACCAGCTGAAACAATGTGAATCCATTTTAAATTTGGTGCAATTTTACCTAAATCATTTGTTGGAAAGTCCCAAGCAAGTAGAATATCTGCATCTTTCATCGAAGAAATCCAATTGTCATCATCCCAATCAACCAAATATGAGACTTTATTCTTTATCTCAGGAAATTTATTAAGCTTAGTTTCAAACAAATCTTTTGGAACGCTACTATTTTTTTCACCTTCTAAATCACAAGGTAAACAACCTTTTTTCCAGTGATTATTTCTTATATGGATTTTAATTTTACCTTTAGACATTTAAAATTAAAATATACTAAAATTTAGAAAATTATAACAATGATTAAAGAATGTTGTTCTAATAAAAAAATGTAATATTGTATAGAATATTTAAATTATGCCTTCATTTGATGTAATAAGTAAAATTAATTATCAAGAATTTGACAATGCTCTTGCAAATTGTTTAAGAGAAATTGCTAACCGATATGATTTTAAGGGACTTAATATTTCAATTGAGAGAAAAGATAAAATAATAACTACAATAGCGCCAGATGAATTAAAATTAAAACAAGTAACAGAATTGCTACAAGTTCATCTTATAAGAAGAAAGGTAGACCCAAGGGTAATAAACGTTAAAAATTCAGAAGGTGCAGCAGGTGGAACTATCAGGCAAATCAGTGAATTAACAGAGGGAATAAGCCAAGAAAATGCTAAGAAAATTATTGCTGATGTAAAAAAACTAAAACTTAAAATCCAAATTAAAATTCAAGGAGAAGAATTAAGAGTACAAGGGAAAAAAAGAGATGATCTTCAAGAAGCAATATCTGCAATAGAAGCTATGGATATAGGACTTCCAATTGAATTTATAAACTTTAGAGATTAATCAAATATGATTGAAATCATTTTAGGTATACTCGTTATTGTTGTCGTAGGTTTTTATTTATTTAGACCTACTTCAAAACAAGAAGAGAAAGATTTGAAATCTAAAAACAATTGGCGTGGTGGATTTTAAAGGTCAAACTAGAAATAGAACTAGAACAAGTTGAGATAAATATGTTGAAAATTTTATTGATTGGGAATTTGTTGAGTCTATATTAGCTTAATTAATTAAAGAAAGGGAATACTATGAACTTTGTTGGAACAACAACATACGAAGGAACTAAAAAAGATGCAGATGAATTATACAGTATATTTAAAGATGATCTTGCAAAATGTACTTCATCATTTGAATGGGCACACATTCGTGAAGGTAAAATGATTTTTATTGCAAATGTCACTGATGAAGAAAAATTTTATGCCTTATTTGAAGATCAAAGATCTAAAGACTGGAACGCAAAGTTTAATGCTAAAGATGAAGCTTGGAAACTTGAGAAAATAATGTAACTAGTTTACAAACTAGAACTTTTTGAGGTAAAATAAGAAAAGTGAAGGTGTGAACAAAGAAAACGCAAGTAAACTCTGGAAAATTATTCAGGAAGCTGGCGATTATTTACGGTGCTAGTGGTACAAAGTGCCCCACACTTCCTCACCCGACTTCATACTTGTTATGCGGCAAATTAAAATTCGATTGAAAAAAAATTGCTTAAAGACTTGTAAATTTAACAAGTAAACTAGAACTAGAACTAGAACTTTTTTAGATAAATCAAATAGCTGATTTTCAAGCAAATAGACACATGTTTCAGAATTTGATAATATTATATTATGAAAAAAATTTTGGTTATTACATTATTAATTTTTATCTCAAGTACGGTTCTTAACGCAGAAACAATTAAACCAAAAAAAACACCACTTAAAAAATTATCCAAACAATTAGGCAATGGAGAATTAATTAAGATTAATTCATATCAAACTTCTGATTATAAAGGTATTATGGAGGGCTGGTACAAAGAAAGTCCAATAACAGTAGACGCTCTAATTTCTTATCCTCAAGGTGATGGACCATTTCCTCTTTTGTTAATCGTTCATAGTAGTGGTGGTGCTGATGAATTTACTGCAGATTGGCTAGAATTTATGAGAGATCAACAAAAGCCATTACTAGACATGGGTATAGCTACTATGTATTTAGATAATTTTTCTGCAAGAGGAGCAAAACACACTTACCGTGATCAATCAAAGGCTTCTTTATGGTCTACTTATATAGATATGTTTATGGCATTAGATTATCTAAGCAAGGATCCAAAAATAAATATTAAAAAAATAGGAGTTTCTGGTTATTCAAGAGGTGGAAACCTTTCAATTATGGCTGCTGAAAAAAGATTGAGAGATGCCTTAGTTAGTAAAGATCTTTATTTCGCTGCATCTCAACCAAGATCTGCTGAATGTGGAATATCTGGAATGTTTAGAAATCCAACTCCAGTTAAAGAAACTAAAATTTGGTATGTACATGGTTTAGCTGAGGATTATACCTTGCCAGGTCCATGTGTAGAAGTAATGAAAAAAATGCAAGCTAAAGGTGCTGATATTGAAATAGATTTAAGAGAGGGATGGTATCATTTATTTACTGGAAATTATGGGCCAGAAATTGAAAAAAGAACACAATATTTTTGGAAGTGTCCTAATTTTTACACAGAAGATGATGGTAATCCTAATAAAGAGTTCATGGATTTAATTTTAAAAAATACAAAAATAAAAAGTTTGGATGAATTTAATGAGTTATCACGTAAAAATCCGAGAAAAGCTTTTAAAACAATGTTCAAGGGTCTTAAAAAAGAAAAATGTATTGGAAAAGGTGTTACTGAAGGGGGTAACCATGGAAAAACTTTTATGCCGGAGTATTTAGCTTTTTGGAAGGAAAATTTATTAAATTAATTTAATTAAAAAACTTGATCACAAACTTGTAATAAAAGAGATAAATCAAATAGCCATTTTTAAACCAAATAGACTCACGGTTCAGGATCTGTTAATCTTGGATCATGGATCAACTAATACCTGTAGTATATATGATAGGAGTTCTATTGTTGGTTCTACCTGCTTTTTTACAGTCTAATTCTAAATTAAAACAATTGTTAACTAATTTTACTATTTGGATTATCATAGTGCTTATAATTGTTACTTTTATTTATTTATTTAAGGATTAATGAAAAAACTTTTAGGGATCGTGGTTATATTTTTTTTGTATAGCAATACATTGTTAGCTTTAGAATTACCAAAAGATGTAGTGTCTGGCAATAAATATGAAAAAAGTTTAACTGGCAGTTATTATAAAAAATATGGAATGCAAATAGTCTCAAAAAAAAAAAGACATCCCGTTAGGTCAGGTAAACAATCGATAAGATTTGAGGTAAGAGAAGGTGATTGTGGTAAAGATAAATCTCCAGGAACTTGGGATGACTGTAAAAATAATAGATATAGACATGAACTAATGGGTAAACCTTTCAAAGGTAAAGCTTGGTATGCTTACTCAATTTATATACCAGAAGATTTTACTGTTAAAGTGCATCCCGTGAAACAGTATTTAGGACAATTTCATCAAATAAATAGTTGGCCAACTTTAATGTTTAGATTTGGCTCAAGAGGTTATTATGCAATTAGGCAATGGGATGGAAGTATGGTTGATAGAACTAAACTTTTAGGTGTTAATGAAATGCTTGGAAAATGGAATGACATTTTAATTCATATAAATTCAACATCAAAAGACAACGGCTTTTATAGAGTTTGGGTTAATGGCAAATTAAAATATGATTATAAAGGTAAAACTACAGAAGGAAATAAGAGTTATTTCAAATTTGGAATTTATCAAACGAGAGTGGATCGATGGAATACAACATCAATGGGAGAATACCCTACAGAAGTTGTCTATTATGACGAAGTAAGAGCTGGTAAAAAAAAACAAGATGTAATTAAGAATTTAAAATGAAAAAATATTTAATATTATTTTTTATTATTTCACTAATCTCACCAGCAGAGTCAAACACATTAACTATCAAAAAAAATAGAGTAATAAAAACAAAAGGAGATGTTTTTTATAAGTGGCCACACAAATGGAAGTTTAGTTATATAATGGAACACTGGAAGCCTTACGCAATTCGAGAAGTAACTGACAATGTAAGGTATGGAAAGACTGCCTTAAGATTTGAATTAAGAAGCGGAAGTTGTGGTAAAACATCTAAAAGATCAGATGATTGTAAAAATGGCCCTTTTGGATCTGAAAGATATGAATTGTTACCCTCAAATTTAGATAAAAGTTTTACTTTTAATGGAAATGTTTGGCATACGATCTCTTGGTATGTAGAGAAATTTGAAACTCCATTAGAGGGACATAATTCAATTTGGCAAATTCATAATGATGGTGATTGGGCACCGATGTTTAATACTGATTTAACGCCAGAAGGTCTTTATTGGCAAAGACGAACGGCCTGTAATGCACCAGAAATTTATAAAAAAAAGAATGCAAAAGGCAATGATGGTTGTTCAGTTAGCTGGAAAGAGAATGCAAATGTCAAAATTATGGATAGAAATGAAGTATTCGATAAATGGAATGATGTTATAATGAATGTTAACTATACTTCAAAAGGTAGTGGGTATCTGAAAATGTGGATCAATGGCAAACTGGTCTACCATTATCAA
The DNA here is from genome assembly GCA_902581585.1 of uncultured Pelagibacteraceae bacterium. GTDB lineage: Bacteria > Pseudomonadota > Alphaproteobacteria > Pelagibacterales > Pelagibacteraceae > Pelagibacter. Next base: position 29,322 of record CACHPB010000008.1, on the reverse strand, counting down.
GGACCTATAAAACCACCCAATCAAGGAAAAGAATGGAGCAATAAGTCAGCAATGCAATTTGGAATATACAGAATGGCCGATGAAGGTGTTCATCCACATACACAAATAAATTATTATGATGAAATTAGATATGCAAAAAAAAAATGCTCAAAGCTAAAATTAGAACAGCTAGGTTATAGTTGTAAAAAATTAGAGAGCCAAAAAATTGAAGTAGATACTTTATTTAATTAAATGAAAAAAATTTTAATTATCTTTTTTATTTTAATTTTGTCTTCATTTGCACAAGCAAAAGATCCTCCAAAAAAATACTTAGATGAAAACTATGTTTTTAAAGATTTAAAATTTATTAAGTGGCCTGAGAAAACAGGAGTATGGGGTAAAATAGAAACTCATGGAAGAATTGCACCTAATCCTTGGAATTTAAGATATGAGACAAAAATAATTCGAGATAGAAAATATTCATTACGTTTTGAGATGAGAGATGGTGATTGCCACAAACGTGATTGTGATAGACCTAACAAAGCTGGAAGAAGTGAAGTTTCATTTGATGGAGATTTTCCAAAAAATGCAAAAGGACATGTTGGAAATGTTTGGTATGCCTGGTCTATGTATATTCCAGAGGGAACAAATCATATTAGACCTGCCTATACAATTTTAGGACAATTTAAAATGCCCACTGCTTACATTGAGCAATTAGATAGAGTTAACTCTTCTGGTTTTGATGAAGATTGCCCAGAGATTCCACTGCTTTTTCATTTAGATCCTGAAGGAGTATTGTTAGTTAAAGATGGTGTTGAAAAATGTGGAGGTTATGTAAATAAAGTAATTATACCTTATTCTGAAATACATAATAAGTGGCATGACTTTTTACTCAATGTAAATTGGACTGACAAAGAGGATGGCTTCATTCATTTATGGATTAATGAAAAAAAAGTTTACGAATCTAAAGGCAAAACGATTGGAAAATCACTTAAAAGAAAAAAAGATGGAAAAAAAATGGGACCTAGTTTTAGGTTTGGAATTTACAACGGAAAAAGATTTAAACCTGTCAAAACCCAAGTTGTTTATTATGATGCTTTTAAAAGTGGAAAAAATTGTAAGAAAACAGCTTTATTTCATGACTGTGAAAATTTACCAAAAAACTAATTTATGAAAAAACTTTTAGGGATCGTGGTTCTGGTTTTGTTGTGGAGCGGGAGTGCTTTTTCCAAAACGATAAATAGTTATGAAGATCTAGACTTAACTTCTAAACCTAAAAAGGTTTTATCAAAAAGCAAAACAAAAGCTTTATGGAATGCTTTCAGCAAAGCAAAAGAGTGTTTTGAACACCCAACTTATGGCGAAGGTTTTGGATATAAATTAACTAAACAAAAAGAAGATTATTTCATTAAAAAAAAATGGATTACTCCCTTTTATAAACTGTCTGATGAAGACAAACATAAGATAAGTTTAAGTAGAGCACCAAAACCACTTGAGAAAATAAAATTAGATGAAAGTTACGGTGAAGAATTAGAAGAAGCTAATTTTGCAATGAATTATTTTCAAGAGGCAGCATATGCAGGAAGAGCTAGCAATAATGAAGAAAACATCAATAAAATTAAAGCGGTATTATTAGATTGGGCTCAAAAAGATGCTTTAAGAAAAGGTATCAATGTTTCTTGGGGTAAAAAACCTGTGGATTGGCAAATGATGGTACTAATAAATTCAATCTTAACAACTACAGCTGTTATCGCTGACAAGTTAGATGCAGAGGAAAGAAAAATTTTAGGACCTTGGTTAAATAATTTAGTAAAAAAAGTTGCTAAAAGTAGATGGAAGGATAGGCAAGATAATAAAGCTTATCTAACTTCTTATATTACAATGATTTGGGGATTAATGATCAATGATTTGAAGGCTGTCCAGCATTCAATTGATGTGGTTAAGCTTGCCATTAATGATATGAGACCAGACGGTAGTTTTCCTATTGATACTCAAAGAAGTGGTATGGGATTAAAATATAATGCTGATAGTTATGGATATCTATTAATGATGGCATCTCTTTTAAAGGATACTACAGAACAAGATTTATTTAAATATAATGTAGATGATCGAAGTCTACATAACGGGGCAGATTTTGTAATCAAAGGCATAATGGATCCCTCTAAAACAAATCAAATCTATGCAATCTCGTGTCCAGGTGGAGGTGATCGATGGGGATCAATTGAAAAACCTTCAAAAAGTTTTATAAAATCTTCAACTTATTTGATGGTGTATGTAAGTAAATTTCCAGATTATAAAAATTCAGATGTAGTTTTAAAAAAATATAACGATACCTATAATAATAAATATTTACCAAAAATTAAATCTGAGCCTTCTAGAGTTTTTACATTGCACCCAATGTTAATTACGAAATAAAATGAAAAAACTTTTAAGGATCATAATTCAGTGTTATAGGATTTTATAGGATAACTTGAAACAAACTTGAAACAAAAGAGATAAAACAAAAAATAGGTTAATGTGAATAAAGAAAACGCAAGTAAACTGTGGAAAATTATTCAGGAAGCTGGCGATTATTTACAAGGACAACTTCCAGATCATCCTAATCATCCTAAAGGCAGAAATCCTTATGCTCATGTCTCAATTTGTGTAAAAGGTAAATTTAATGCAAGTTATAAAGATATTGAGGATGAAAAATTTGATGAAGTAGTAAATTATATAAATTTCCTTAAAGAAAATCCTAGCTAAATTAAGATTTAATTATATTTAAAAATGAATCTACATCATCTGGATGAGTATTCCAGGCAGCAACTAATCTAACAGCTTTGTCTTCCCACTCATCATCGTTAATTTTGTAACCATTTGAATTAAATTGATCAATTATATTTTTTGGTATTTTAACAAAAACTTCATTTGCATCTGTTGGGTAAGCTAATTCAATATTTTTATGTTTCAGCAAGCCTTGGCTTAGTTTTTTACCCATAGCATTTGCATGTTTAGCATTTTTTAACCAAACGTCATTTGAGATATAAGCATCTAATTGAGCTGATACAAAACGCATCTTTGATAGTAAATGCCCTGATCTTTTCATTAAAAAAGCTAAATTTCCAACCAACTCTGGTTTAAAAAAAATAATGGCTTCTGCTGCTAGGCATCCATTTTTAGTTGCTCCAAATGATAGTACATCAATTCCAGACTTCCATGTCATTTCTGCTGGAGTACAGTTTAATGAAACTAATGCATTTGCAAATCTTGCACCATCCATATGAATATTTAGATCATGTTTATGAGTAATCTCTGATATTTTTTTTATTTCATCTAAATTGTAAGCAACACCTGTTTCACACAATTGAGTAATACTTACTGATGAAGGTTGGGTATGATGTACCACGCCTTTTCCAGAAATATTTCTATCTAGTTCTTCAGCTATAATTTTTCCATTATTACCGTCCAGATTTACTAACTTTGCGCCTCCAGTATAAAATTCTGGGGCCCCACATTCATCTACATTTATATGGGAAAGTCTATGGCAATAAATATTTCCAAAAGAAGGAGTCATGGTTGATAAAGCTAAAGCATTAGCTGCTGTTCCTGAGGCTGTTGGAAAAACTATAACTTCTTTTTCAAATATTTCTGAAAATTTATTTTGTAAATTTTTTGACAACTCATCATTACCATATGGAGTTTTGTCTTCCTCATTATCTTTAAGAAGTGCATTTAAGACCTCTGGACATGCGCCTGTAACGTTATCTGAAGCAAATTTTACTCTTTCTCTTTTTGTTTTTATCTTTGTCACAATTATTGTTTTGGAAAATAATCTTTTAATTCACCTTCTCTATAAACATCTGCTGTACAACAATGTAATCCACCGCCAAACGCATAAGCGTCTCTAAGCTCAACAGGAACAACCTCCATGCCTAATTTATCTAGTTGTTCTGCTTGATATACTTCACTTTTTTCTACACATACAGTTTTAGGATCTAAAACTAAAACATTCATTGATAACCATGTTGAAGAGTAACATAGAGGTGGTGGTTCATTATGTGCGGGTTGAGCACTATCAATAATTTCCCATCCATTATTTTCAAACAATTTTCTTTGCTCTTTAGGAAGCCTTCTTTGAGGATTGTTAATTATTAAACCCTCCTTGATAGGTGTAAAGGTTGCATCTATATGAATTGGATAAGGATCACCTGGAAAATTAACAGCATGTACTCTGTGATCTTTATAATGTCTTTTTAACCAATCAATTCCTTTTAAATTTGTTGTAAAACCATGTTGTACTACTAAATCTTTACCAAATCTTAGAACGTCAGCAGCATCAAATAATGGCTCCTCTTCAGTGGTTACAAAATATTTATTTTCTGTCCATTCCAGTCTTTTTTGAATTCCTATTTTATCTGATAAGTAATCTTCTCTGTAATCCTCATCTGTTAATCTAGGTTTAGGAGCAGATTCATGTCTCATATTTGGATCTAAATTATAATATTGCTTTAAAAGTGGTCGGTAACATAGATATTCAAACCATCGGCAACGATAACTCATGGTAGCCTCTAAAATTTCATTACCAACAGTTAGCAAAACATCTCTTGGGGGCATACATCCAAACATTGTTTCTGCTTCCCAATCTGGTGTTGATGTTTTTTGATTGAAATCAATTGGGTCTGGTCTATCAACTTTAATTCCTCTTTTTCTTAAAATATCTGAGAAATCATCTAAAAGTTGATTTGCTTTATCTACGGTATCTTTTGTTCGTGGTCCAAATTGACCTCTCATATCGCTATCTTCAGGAACCTTTGCGTCTAATGCTGGCTCAGGAGCTGGAATGCACGTACCATCTGCTTTTCCTACTATAACATGTTTCAATGGATCCCACTCATTCCAACTATTAACAATTATTTTTTCATCACTCATACTAATTTAAACCTATAAATCTTCTATTTGATTGCATTATTAAACTATAATAGAAAATTGACATAAAAATAAAAAACCCACCAATTATAGTATTTGTTGATGGCACTTCATTAATTCCAAGCCATGGCAACCATACCCAAAAAATACCACCTATGACCTCAGTTAAAGACAGTAAAGTTAGATCTGCAGCAGGAATGTTTTTAGATCCAATTGAATATAAGATCAAACCCAAGCAAACTAGAGTTCCATGAGTTGCAAATAAAGCTTCATTTTTACCAGTAGATAAAAAGCTAGCGCCATTACTCATAAGCATCACTGCAGAAAACAAAAAACAAAATAATCCAGCCAATGCAACAGTGGTAAATTTTGGTGTTTCTTTTCTCCATCTAAGTGAAACTGAAAAAATTGAGAAACCCAGTGCAGAGGTAAGTCCAAATACAAGTCCAAGCAAAGTATTTTGTTCTGAATTATCAAAAGCCATTATACATATACCAGCTGCAGCTACTATTATTGCAACCCACACTGTTAAAGAGATTTTTTCTTTTAGGAATAAAAAACCTAACAAAGCAGTTATAAATGGCATAGCAGCAAGACAAAGCAATGTTATAGCTGCAGTAGTATTAGTTATAGACCATATGAACGTAATCATTGCAGTTCCTAAGCCAATTCCTCCTACAACGCCAGATATACCTACCTTGAAATAGTTTTTGTAAAAGTCTTTTCCCTCCTCAAGAAATAAATACATATTTAGTAAAAGAAAAATAACTAACCCTCTAGTAAATAAATATTGCCATGGAACTGTGTCCGGCTGATCGATGTGTCTTACAACATAAGGGCCAAATGACCAAAAAACTCCAGCTATTAGGACAATTGGAATGGCTACTTTTGGATTTTTTAAATCAAGCATGTGCTATTTTTTTATTTAAGAAGTAAGAAAATATAAATATAAATTTATATAATAACAATCAAATAAAATTTAGATTAATGGATATTAATATTTTAAAATTAGCTTCAGATACCAAAAATAACAAATATATTGGAAACTGTACTCATTCAACAAAGTTCAAAAGTAAGATTTGTGGAGACGAGATTGAAATTTTTTTAATTATAAAAGATAATATGATTAAAGATTTTACCTATCAATCTCAATCTTGTATATATTGCAATGCATCAGCTAATATAGCTTCAAAAAATTTTAAAAGAAAAAGTAAAAGCAAAATTAAAAATTTTTTAAAATTATTAGAACAGTTTAATGATAAAGAAAACATTTTATTTCCTAATGAATGGAAAGATTTTAAAAAAATTTTTAATAAAAAAAATTTTGCTAGGAAAGATTGTATAACATTGCCAATTGAAGCTTTAAAAAAAATAATTGAATAAATGACAAAAGATAAAATTTATAAGTCACTTTTAGCAGCTTTATTTTCTACAATAACAATTGGTATTTTAACATTATTAACCTATAAGACCAATTTTGGTCTTTTTTTAATTGCTTCATTTGGATCTTCAATGGTTCTTTTGTACGGCTATCCTGAAAGTCCTTTTGCTAAACCAAAAAATATATTATTTGGTCACTTGGTAACTTCAGCAATTGGAATTTTATTTTATAATTACATTCCCTTACCTATTTATATCTTAATACCTTTAGCTGTAGGTTTTGGAGTTGGGTTAATGATATTTTTAGATGTAACTCATCCACCTGCAGGTGGAAACCCCATTATAGTCATATTAGGGTCAGTATCGTTTGAATATCTTTTGTCACCAATATTAACTGGATGTCTGATAATAATAGTATTTGGAATTCTTCTAAATAAATTTGTTGCTCAAAAGAAATATCCTTAACATTTACTATTCATTTGATTGATGTTCCAATTGTGCTAGACTTGGTTTAGAAAATATCTATAGAGAGAGATTTTAAACTTAAAAATTAGGAGATAAAATGAAAGTACTTTGTGTGTTATATGATGATCCTAAAGGCGGTATGCCTAAGTCTTATGCCTTATCAGATCTTCCAAAACTAGAAAAATACCCAGATGGAATGACTTTACCAAGTCCAAAAGGTAGAGATTTTACACCTGGAGAATTGTTAGGCTGTGTATCTGGAGAGTTAGGATTAAGAAAATTTTTGGAAAGTAATGGCCATGAGCTAATTGTAACAAATAGTAAAGATGGAGAAGGATGCGAGGCTGATAAACATATTGTAGATGCGGATATAGTGATCTCTCAACCTTTCTTCCCTTATTATTTAACTAAGGAGAGAATTGCAAAAGCAAAAAATTTAAAAATGGCTGTAACTGCAGGAATTGGGTCAGACCACGTAGATCTACAAGCAGCAATGGATAATAAAATTGATGTTGTAGAGGTCACATTCTGTAACTCAAGATCAGTTGCTGAACATATTGTAATGATGATTGTATCTTTGGTAAGAGATTACCATAATCAACATAGAATAGTTAATGAAGGCGGTTGGAACATTGCAGATGCTGTGCAAAGATCCTATGACGTTGAGGGAATGCATATTGGAACTGTTGCAGCTGGAAGAATTGGACTAGATGCTTTAAGAAAAATGAAACCTTTCGATGTTCATCTTCATTACTTTGATAGACATAGATTACCTGAATCAGTAGAAAAAGAATTAAATTTAACTTTTCATGAAACAGTAGAGTCAATGGTTAAAGTTTGTGATGTGGTAACTATAAACTGTCCACTACACCCTGAAACAGAAAATTTATTTGATGATGCAATGATTAGCAAAATGAAAAAAGGTGCATACATTGTAAATACTGCTAGAGGTAAAATTTGTAACAGAGACGCAATTGCTAAAGCGTTAAAAAGTGGTCAATTAAGTGGATACGCTGGTGATGTATGGTTTCCACAACCAGCACCAAATGATCATGTTTGGAGAACAATGCCAAATCATGGAATGACGCCTCATACTTCTGGAACTTCTCTTTCAGCGCAAGCTAGATATGCTGATGGTGTTAGAGAGATTTTGGAATGTTTCTTTGAAGGTCGTGAAATACGTAACCAATACCTAATTGTTAAGGATGGACAATTAGCAGGTATGGGTGCACATTCTTACAGTAAAGGAAGCGCCACTGGCGGTTCTGAAGAAGCGGCAAAATATCAAAAAAAATAGAGTTTTAAATACAAATCATTAAAGGTAAGCTATGAATTTACCAGATAGCTACCTTTAATGAAAAAATTATTATCAATTATTTTCTTATTACTTTCTTCAACGAGCTTTGCAAATTCACCAAATTTTGAAAGAGCTTATTTTGCTGGTGGGTGCTTTTGGTGCATGGAGGAGTCATTTGAAAATATTCTTGGTGTTTCAAAAGTTATTTCTGGGTACTCAGGTGGCACTACAGAAAATCCAACTTACAAAGAGGTCACATATGGAAATACAGGTCATTTTGAAGTTATTGAAGTGATATATGTTCCAGAAGTAGTCAGCTATGAAAAACTTTTAGAAGAATTCTGGGTAAATATCGATCCATTTGATGCTGCAGGACAGTTTTGCGACAAAGGATATAGTTATAGATCAGTTGCATTTTATCAAAATGAGAAACAAAAAGATTTAATAGAAAATAGTATTAAGGAAATAGAACAAAAATTTAAAAAAAAAGTCGTAACCTACGTTAGAGAATTTGAAAAATTTTACAAAGCAGAAGCTTTCCATCAAGATTATTACCAAATAAATTTTGTAAATTATTTAAGATATAAAAAGGCTTGTAGGCGTGAGGCAACATTAAATAATATTTGGGGGTCTTAAAGTGACTATAATCAGCAAATATGTAGCTTTAAAAAATTATATTCCAACTGGGTTACCAAAAGAAACTGATTTTGAGATAAAATCAAAAGAAATATCAATTAATAAGGAAAAAAATATATTAGTCTCAAATTCATGGATATCAGTTGATCCGTATATGAGAGCAAGAATGACCGAAAGAAAAAATTATAAACCGCCATTTAAAATTGGTGAGGAAATGGAAGGATATGCAATTGGCAAAGTAGAGATTTCAAATGATAAAAGTTTTAATGTTGGAGATTTAGTATTTAGCAGCCAGGGTATGAGAGACAATTTTGTTTGCAGTGCTGATAAACTAAAAAAGCTTAAAGCTATTGACATGCCAATTCAATCCTATTTAGGTCCTCTTGGTATGACAGGACATACTGCATACATCGGATTATTAAAACATGGAGAATTAAAAGCTGGGCAGACAGTTTTAGTATCTTCAGCTGGAGGGAGTGTTGGTTCGACAGTTTGTCAAATTGCGAAAAATCTTGGTTGTAAAGTTATTGCTAGTACAGGTTCTGATGAAAAAGTTGATTGGTTAAAAAATGAATTAAAAGTTGATTATGCTTTCAATTATAAAAAGGTAGAAAATCTTGTGTTACATTTTAAAGACGTTTGTCCTGATGGATTTGATCTTTATTTTGATAATGTTGGAGGTGATTTTTTGGAATCCGCAATTTTCCAAATGAAAAATTTTGGTCGTATAGTTGTTTGTGGAAGAATTTCTCAGATGAATGTAACAACACCAGGATCTGGAATAAAAAATATGGCACATGTGCTTGTTAAAAGACTTACCATTAAAGGATTTTTAATATTTGATCATGAAAATGAAAGAGAGCCATTTGAAACTGATATGTTGAAATGGTTATCTAAAGGTGAAATAAAATTTAAAGAAACTATTTATACAGGAATTGAGAGTGCCCCAAAATCATTTATAGATTTATTAAAGGGAAAAAATACTGGTAAAATGCTTGTCAAAATTTAATTAAAAAATTTATGACAATATAAATCCTTTAAATGATAAAAACCTTTCCTTTGCTATTTATACTATTGTGGTCATCTGCATTCATATCAGGTGACATTATAGTTCAGAACGCATCTCCATTTGCAGCACTTGCTTTTAGATTTGGAATTGTAACTATAGGGTTTTTTTTATTTGCACTATTTAAAAAAGAAATAATTTTTACAAAAATAAGATATGTCCTAGAAAGTATTACTACAGGTGTATTGTTTCATGGATTATATCTTGGTGGTTGTTGGTACGCCTTTCATGTAGGAGTTCCTGCAAGTGTTGTAGCATTAATTGTTACTCTTCAACCAATATTAACTAATTTATTATCAGGACCAATCTATAAAGAGGTAATAGGATGGAGGCAGTGGGTTGGTATTGCGTTTGGTTTTGTAGGCTCTTTGCTAGTACTTGGAGTAGATTTTGGAGAAGAGTTTCCTAAAGATGGATTAGTAACTTGTTTTATTGCCCTTGCTGCAATCACTACAGGAACCTTGTGGCAAAAAAAACTAAGTGGTAATGTCCCATTATCAGTTAATAATGGATTTCAAGCTTTTGGGGGCTGTTCTTTTAATTTAATTTTAATATCAATATTTGAAACTCCTTATATAAATTTTACAACAGGATTTTTATTAGGGATGACACATCAGATTATTCTAGTGTCGTTTGGAGCCTTTACAATTTTAATGTTTTTAATAAAAGCAGGTTCGGTAAGTAAAACTTCAACATTATTTTTTCTTGTCCCACCTACAACAGCTGTGATGGCCTATTTATTTTTAGGAGAAAAATTATCTAATATTGATATAGCAGGATTTATACTTGCAACAATTGGCGTTTATATTGCAACTAGAAAGTAAGTGAAAATTTTAAATTTTATAAAAAAATTTTATCGACCTTTTGTGTTAACTTATCTTTTTTTTTCAATTGGGATAAGTTTTTATCCATCTTTTGAATTTTACTCGTTTAAAGGACAATTATTGATTTTAGCTGTATCTATATTTAACGGAATACTAGGAGTTTATATTAAAAAATTATAAAACGTAAGGTTCCGGTCTAGCATTACTTTTTAAAACTCTTTCTACATCAAAAACACTTATATCTATTGATTGGTAGCTACCTGTTGTGATCAATTCAGTCAGAGCCCTTCCAATACCTGGTGCCTGCATTAAACCTCTTCCAGTGAAACCAGAGGCTAAATAAACATTGTCATATTTTGGATGTTTGCCTACAACTGCGTTGTTATCAAGTTTATTACAATCATAAAATCCTGCCCAACCACCGGTTAATTTTAGTTCTTCAAAGGCTGGAACTCTTTTTGCCAGAGCAGGCCAAACTAATTCTTCAAAATCATTCCATGCTGGTTCTAAATCTTTCGCATCAAATACAGATATAGGTGAACCTGCTAAGAACTCTTTACCCTCTGGTCTCCAATATACACCTGTTGTTAAATCTCCAGTTAGTGGCATATCAGGAAAATGTTTTGGACATTTAACTCGAAATACAGTGTGCTTTTGTGGTTCAACTGGAATATCTGATAACAATTCTTTAGTCCAACATCCTGCTGCTGAAATGATAGTTTTTGCATTTATCTCAGACAAATTTTTAACCTCACCTTTAAGAAACTCTGCGCCTAACTCAATTGCTTTACTTTTTAAAGCACTATGAAACATAAAAGGATCAATCCAACCTTCACTTTTATTATCAGTATATGTAGCTGTTTCTATACCTTCGTTATTTATATATGGAAAAATTTTATTTAATTCTGAACCTTTAATATTTTTTGTACCAGCATCGCATTCTCTATGATTTTCCAAAGCTTTATATTGTTCCTCTGCATGTTCTGGTCCAAACATTAAAAGGTATCCATTAGGAACCATGCTTGCCGTTGGGTTTGGATTTTTTTTTGTTTTTAACAATTCTGGTATTTTAAAAATGAATTCTCTAGCAAACTTACCTAAAAGTATATTTTCTTTTTGAAAAAATTGTCTTCTAAATCCACCTAAAGACAAAGGAAATGAGGCAGTCTTATATGTAGGGTCTCTCTCAATTACCTTAACTTTTCTACCTTCCATTGATAAAAAGTATGCAGTAGCAGCGCCTATTATACCTCCACCAACTATGACGACATCATCCATAAATTTTAATATATACTATTTTCTTTGCATTAACCATAAAGCATCTTGAGATAAAAAATAAATTTTTCCGTTAGAGGGATGTACTTGAATGTCTCTAATTCTTCCAATTTTATTTTTAAAAATAACCTCTTCTTTTACATTTGATAAGTCTTCAAATATCAGTTTTCTTAAGGATTTATCTTTTAAAGAAGTGATTAAAGCATGACTATTCCACTCATTAAACTCGTCACCTTTATAAATAGTTATTGCGCTAGTTGCTATTGAGGGTACCCAATATTGAATAGCTTTTGTAAATCCAGGTTTCCATTTTGGGCCAATTGGAATTCCAGAATAATTGGTTCCTCCCCATCCTAAAATTTTCCATCCATAATTTTCACCTTTTTTAACTTCTCCGAACCAATCTCCACCTTTTGCCCCATGATTACTCATGTAAACTTTTCCATCAAATTCAGAAAGTGCCATCCCTTGAGGATTTCTAATTCCAATTTGATAAATCTCTGGCAACCAATCTACCATACCCTCAAACTTTGGATTATCTTTTGGTATACTTCCATCTAAATGAATTCTTATAATACTACCTGGATGCTTTGAGGCGTCTTGTGCAATCATACCTTGTCCTCTCTCACCCGCAGAAGCAAATATAAAATTATCTTTGATAACTAATCTCGATCCAAAATGATAACCAGAGTCTATTGGGGGATTTGCTTGAAAAATATTTTTAAAGTTTAATTGTTTCCTATTAAATTCTGCTTTTGCAATAGAAGTGCTAGTTTTATATCCACCTCTATCTTCAGTATATGAAATCCAAATATTATTGTCTTTATGAATAATATCTAATAAGCCTCCTTGACCATGGACAACAAAGTTAAGTTGATGACTAATTTCTTGAACTTCTCTAGATAAAATATTTACAATTTTTATTTTGCCGCTTTTTTCTGTAATTATTATTTCATTACTATTAATAAAAGAGGATCCCCAAGGTGAATCTAGGTTAACTAATTTTTCTAATTTAAAGTTTTGTGAATACGATTTTGAGGCAAATACGAAAAAAAGAATTAAAACGTATATTATTTTTTTCACTTTATGAAAGTTTTGATCTTCCACCATCAACTGCAATTATTTGACCCGTTACCCAGGAACTTTCCTCGGTAAGTAAAAATTTTGCCAAAGCTGCTCCATCTTTACCCTCACCTAGTCTTTTAAGTGGGTGGGCTTTAGCTATTCCTTGAGCAATTGCTGTATTTTTTAACATTGGTTGAGCTATCTTAGAATTAGTTAAACTTAGAGCAACACTATTAACTCTTATGTTTGGAGCAAATTCAGCTGCTAATGATACAGTTAGTCCCTCAATAGCCGCTTTGGTTGATGCTATTATTGAATGATTTGTAAAACCTCTTTGAGCTGCAACTGTTGAAAATAAAACAATTGAACCATTATTTTGTTTTAGGTTATCTTGATATCCTTTGATTAAGTCTACCGCAGAATAAAAATTAAGTTTCATACATTTATTGAAATCATTCTCAGTTGCCATCTTTAAAGGCTTCAAATCTATAGACCCAACACAATATGCTACACCTTTGATTTCTGATATGTCTGATTTAATTGTATCCACGAACCCCTCGTGTAATACATCTGCCACAGTATAAGAAGAGTTCAATTTCTCAGCTAAATTTTTAAGTTGACTTTCATCTCTTCCAACTAAATGAATTTCTTTACCAGAAGAATACATTTGCTCTGCTAAATTGGATCCGATAGAACCTGTCGCACCGACAATTAGATATTTTTCTGACATATAATAATTAATGAAATTATTTTTTATACTTGGAAATCAGTTATTTCCATTAAAAAACCTCGACCGCTTCAAAAAAGACCACCTATTTTTTATGTCAGAAGACTACCAATTATGTACATATGAAAGACATCATAAATTAAAAATTCTACTATTTTTATCTTCAATGAGATCTTATGCGGATAAATTGAAGGAAAATAAATTTAAGCTTAATTACTCAAAAATTGATTCTACTGATTTTAAAAAGGACTATACGAAGAAATTAGAAAAATTGTTAAAGATGAATAAGATAAAAGAAGTAACTAGTTTTGAAATAGAGGATAAATTTTTTGAAACAAAAATAAATAATTTTTTAAAAAAACAAAATATTCAGTGGAATATAATTCGATCGCCAATGTTTTTAGATAGTCGTGAAGATTTTAAAAAATATTTATCAAAAACAAAAAAACCCTTTATGGCAAAGTTTTATAAAGAAAAGCGAGAGAGATTAAACATTTTGTTAAACAAAGATGGTACACCAGAGGGAGGAAAATGGAGTTTTGATGAGGATAATAGAAAAAAACTGCCAAAAAATATCTTAATACCAAAATTTCCAGAAATTAAAGAAACTAAACATACAAAAAGTTTAAAACCAATTATTGAAAAATTATTTAGTAAACATCCAGGTGATACCAAAAAATTTTGGTTTGCAACTGAATATAAAGATATTTCAAAATTATTAGATTTTTTTATTAAAGATAAGTTAAACCTATTTGGTGATTACGAAGATGCTGTTGATCAAAAAAATAATATTTTATTTCACAGTGCTCTTAGTCCGTATTTAAATCTAGGTTTAATAACGCCAGACATTATCATTCAAAAAATAATGACTTATCACCATAGTAAGAGTGTCAGACTAAATTCTTTAGAAGGTTATATAAGACAAATAATTGGTTGGAGAGAGTTTATGAGAGGAATATATCAAAATTATAGTAAAGAAATGGAAAGTGGAAATTTCTTTAAACATAATAGAAAAATGAAAGATACATTCTATGATGGCAGCACTGGTTTGGATCCTTTAGATCATGCAATTAAAAATGCTAGCAAATTTGGTTGGTCGCACCACATTGAAAGATTAATGATATTGTCAAATATTATGAATTTATGCGAAGTTGAACCAAAATCAGTTTATAAATGGTTCATGGAAATGTTTGTGGACTCATCTGATTGGGTTATGGTTCCAAATGTTTATGGAATGGGTTTGTTTAGTGATGGTGGAATTTTTGCAACTAAGCCTTATATCTGTGGATCAAGTTATTTTATGAAAATGATGGATTTTAAAAGGGGCAACTGGTGTAATGTTATGGATGGTCTTTATTGGCGTTTCATAGATAGAAATAGAAAATTTTTTTTGAAAAATCCAAGGTTGTCTATGATGGTAAGAATTTTTGATAAAATGAAAGAAAATAGAAAAAAATTAATATTATCAGAAGCAAACAAATTCATTAAAGATAATACTTATGGGAGTTAAAGTTTATTTTAACGATTCTTGCAATATTTGTAGAATGGAAATAAATCATTATAAAAAAATTGCAAATAGTGATTTGGAGTGGATAGATATTACAAATAATGATGAGGCTATAAAAATAACATCTAAGTCGCAAAAAGAGTTGCTCAGAAGGTTGCATGTAATAAATGATGGTGAAGTTATTGGAGGTGCTAAAGCATTTATTATAATTTGGTCAAAAATACCAAAATATAAAATCCTATCTAAAATTTTTTCAATAAAACCCTTATTTATTATTTTTCATTATATATATGAAATTGCTGCATTTTTCTTATTTTTAAAAAACAGAAAACAATTAAATGAAAAAACAAAACCTACCAACTAAGGTATGCAAAGTTTGTAACAAGCCTTTTTCTTGGAGAAAAAAATGGAAACTTAATTGGGAAAAAGTTAAGTATTGCTCTAAGAGATGCGCCTCTAGTAATTAATTATTGTGTATTGCTTTTTCTAGGATCTTTAAGTGATTTTAAAATTTTTGATAGCCCCGTAATTTTTAAACTATAATAAATCACATAAATTAAAGTTAGTCCTAAAGCCATGGTAGATAGAAACACAAAGATGGCTGTCAAAATTTTTTCTTGGAACCAGTTCTCTACTCCAGAGTTAGAATAATAAAGAATATTCCAAAACGCGACGAAAATTAACTCATATATGATTATAATTTTGAACATATGGTTGATATAGTTCTCAATATAATTAATACTA
This sequence comes from uncultured Pelagibacteraceae bacterium, assembly GCA_902581585.1. Lineage (GTDB taxonomy): Bacteria > Pseudomonadota > Alphaproteobacteria > Pelagibacterales > Pelagibacteraceae > Pelagibacter. The sequence continues at coordinate 13,449 of CACHPB010000008.1, read as the reverse complement.
TTCAATTCTTGTCGCATGTCGATAAAAATTTATGAGATAAAACAAAGAAAATAGATGAAAAAAGTAATTTGGATAACTGGCGGTAGCAGTGGAATAGGAAAAGCAGTTGCATTAAAGTTTGCAAATAAAGGATGGCAGGTAATTATATCATCAAGACGTGAGGAAGTCTTAAAAGATATTTCAGATAAAAATGAAAATATTGATTATTTGAAATTAGATATTGTTAATTATGAAGCATGTCATTCAGTTTTTAAAACTATTGTTGAGAAATACAACAAGGTTGATATTTGTTTTTTTTCTACTGCAATTTATGAGCCTGAAAAAGAGAAGGATTTTGATCTTCAGAATATAATTGATGTTACAAATGTGAATTATATTGGAACCATAAACTGTATTAAAGCTGTTGAAAAATATTACAAAGAAAAAAGGCAAGGAGTTATATCTATTGTATCTTCTACTGCAGGATACAGAGGATTGCCAAATTCAACTGCCTATGGGCCTGCAAAAGCAGCTCTTATTAATTTAGCAGAAAGTTTATATCTTGATTTTCAAAGATATGATGTTCGCGTATGTCTAGTCAGCCCTGGATTTATCAAAACAAGACTTACGGATAAAAACACATTTAAAATGCCATTTTTAAAAACCACACAATATGCGGCTGAACAAATTTATGATGGTTTAATAAATAAAAATTCATTTGAAATAGCTTTTCCTAGAAGTTTATTTTTAATATTAAAATTTTTTAAGATTTTGCCAAATGGGATCTACTTATATTTGATAAGAAAAATGACGAAGCTTCAAAAAAAATAAATTTAATCTTTTACAAACATCACAGTTAATTCTGCAACTTTAATACCAAACTTTGTCATTTTTGCTCTATTAATTGCTACTCTTTCATCTTGCATAAAGATCCAATCATCAAAAGTTATTTTCATTTCTCTTCCTTTTACAGGAACTAACAGTACATATTCAAACTTAAATGCAGGACCATAAGAAAAACCTTTTGCAGTTCCAACTACATCTCCAGCAGTGCCTTCATAGTTATGTTCATCAATTTTATTGATTGTCCATTGCCTATTTTGAATTTCTCCATCGTTCCAAACAAATTTTTCGTCAAGTATTAATTGTTTTCCATCCCACTTTCCATTCAAATCTGCAGAAAACTGTCGAGTAACTTTACCTGACCTATTTTGTAAAATACCCCATGCTTTTACATTTCCAGATAAATATTCTTCAATTATCAGTCTTGGTTTTTGGTTTTTAAAATCTTCTGGTTTCATACCTTGATTAGATGAACAGTTTGTAATCAATACTGAGATTATTATCAATAAAAAATATTTTAATTTCATAAAGTTACTTTTGAAGAGCAAATTGTATCAAATCGATATTTTTGGATTTAAATCCAGCCTCGCAATAAGACAAGTAAAAGTTCCACATTCTTTTGAAAGTGTTATCAAAACCTTGGGATGAAATTTGATCCCACTTGTTGAAAAATTCATCTCTCCAAATTCTCAGGGTATTTGAGTAATGATCTCCGTAAGAACTACATTGTTCAAATTTGAGTCCTGCTTGATTTGATAGAGAAATTAACTCATTCTTGCTTGGTAAAAAACCACCAGGAAAAATATATTTTTGAATGAAATCAGTCTTATTTTTATACCTTTCGTAAATACTATCATCAATAGTGATTGCTTGTATGGCAGCTGTTCCACCATCTACTAGATTATGCTTTATTGTATTAAAATAATTTTTTAAATAGTTATGACCGACAGCCTCGATCATTTCTATTGATGCAATTGAATTATATTTATTTTTAATATCTCTAAAGTCTAACATTTGTATGTTTATCTTCTCATTTAAACCAACTTTATGAATTCTTTCCTTGGAAAATTCATATTGTTTTTTAGAAATAGTAATACAATCTAATTTTACATCATAATTTTTTCCAATGTATTCCGCAAAGCCTCCCCAACCACATCCTATCTCTAGCATTTTGTCACCAGACTTAGGCTTTACTAAATTTGAAAGTTTCTTATATTTGTTGATTTGTGCTTTTTCTAAGTCATTTCCTTCTTCAAAGATTGCACTCGAATATGTTAATGTTTTATCAAGCCATAAGGAGAAGAACTCATTTCCTAAATCGTAATGTTTTCTTATATTTTCTTTACTTCTAGATTTATTATTTTTAATAAAAAAATTTTTGATTTTGTTAAATATTGCAATATCAAAGGATCCAGAAAATTTATGTATTATTTTTATATTTTTGGCAGCTAATTCTATTAAGTTGGTTAAATTTTTTGTTTCAAAACTGTTATCCATATACGCTTCTGCTAAACCGATGCTACCATTTTTGATTATTTTTAGAGTAATTCCTGGTTTATTGATTTTTAAATGAGCATGTAATCTTTCATTACTATTTCCAAAATTATATTCTTTTCCATCATGATTGACTATCTTTAACGAACCATGTTTTATATATTTGAGTGAGCTAAAAACAATCTTGTCTGACAATTTATTCAAATTCATTTATTTCTTCTGAAATATTATTTTTAATTCTTAACTTTTTCTTTATAAACTTTATTCCTTTTAACCATAATTTAAATGCTTCATAATGGATTGCGACAATAACTTTGAATGTCATTAATGGGTGAAAAATATAAGAAAAGAACAAATTTTTATTACTTAAATCTTTTGCAATACCGTCTTGTGATGCAAATAATAATTTTCCCTCTTTATCAGATTGGTCTATTATAACTGATATTTTATCAGAAGGTTTGTTTACTCTAAATTTATAAATACACTCCATTTCTATAAAAGGCGATACATGAAATTTTTTTGTACAACTATTTTTTATAGTCTCTGTATCATGAGTTTTAAAAATATAAGTATGCTGTTCACCAAAAGTATTTTTAACTTCATAGAAAATTGAAATTATTTTGTTATCTTTATTATATATAAAAAAAACACTTAAAGGATTAAATACATACCCAAAAATTCTTGGATAACACAATATTTTAACTTTTACTTCTGTTTCATCAATGCCAATATTTTTTAAATTATGTTTAACCCAATTTTTTAAAGATGTTCCATCTCGATTACCGTGATCTTTGTCAAAAAAACTTATAATATTAAATTTATTATAAGAAAATATAGTAATATTCTTATTAATTTCTTCTAAATCATCAAGGTCAATCAACAATGAAAAAACACTATATTTAAAATAGTGATTTTTAGGTTTAAATCTTCTATGAATTACTTTCCCAGTATAAATTTTTGAGTTTTTAAACATTAATATAATTCATCATATCTAATGATGATTTTATACCATCTTCATGAAAACCATAACCAAAATAACTTCCACAAAATAAAATATTATTTTTATTTTGAATTAAATGTAGATCCTTTTGACTATTAATTGCTTTTTGATCAAAATAAGGATGTGTAAATTGTACCCTTCTAATTATTTTTTCTTCAGGTATTTTCAAATAAGGATTCAATGTTAAAAATATATTTTTAGAAATATTCAGATTCTGCAATAAATTTAACCAATAAGTAATGGAATTTTGCTCGCTGTTTTCAGCCTTTATTGATGAATTCCAAGAACACCAAGCTTTATTATTTTTTGGCATGTAATTAATATCTTCATGAATAACCGCCTCATTTGTTTTATATTTAAAATTACTCAAAATCTTTTTTTCATTTTCATCTGGAGCTTCAATCATTGAAAGAGCTTGATCAGCATGTGTAGCTAGTACAACTTTGTCATAAGTAAAATACTCATTTTTATCACCATAATAAACCTGGACTCCAGATTGAATTCTTTTAATTTTATTTATGTTATAATTTTTATAGTATTCGCCACTTATATTGCTCAGTATTTTATCTACATATGTTCTGCTTCTGTTTGAAACTGTAAACCATTGAGGTCTATTTTTTAATTTAAAAAGACCATGGTTTTGGAAAAATTTTAAAAAAAAACTTAAAGGCATTTGCTTTGCTTCATAAGGAGGCATTGACCATATTGCTGAAACCATTGGAATAATATGAAATTTTATGAAATAGTCTGAAACATTTAATTTTTCTAAATATTTTCCTAAAGTAATATTCTCGGTAATTAAATTTTTGTTTTCACTCTTTTTGTAAAAATCAATTATTGTAAAAAACATTTTTAAAAATTTTATATTTAATAGATTTAATTTATTGCAAAAAATTCCTGATATTCCTTTTCCACAATATTCAATTTCTGAGTCTCTAACAGAAACTGAAAATGACATATTACTTTTTTCTATAGCTATGTTATTTTCTTCAAAAAAATTTATTAAATTTGGATATGTTTTTTTATTGAATACAATGAAGCCTATATCTACAGGTATTATATTATCTTGAATTTTGATATCTATTGTATGGGAATGTCCACCAAAGTGATCTTCTTTTTCAAAAAGATCAACTTTATGATTTTTCGAAAGATAATATGCTGCACTTAGACCTGAAATACCAGACCCTATAATTGCTAATTTCATTATTGAGGATTATATTTATTTTCACCTTTAAATGATGAGACAAATTGTAGAAAAACTGCAAATATTATTATCCCGCCACCAATTAATACTTGAAATGATGGATTTTCATTTACAAAAAGCCATGCCCACATAGGACCTAAAATTGCCTCTGTTAGCATAATTATACCAACCATTGCAGATAATGTTTTTTTAGCTCCAATTGTTATAAATATAAAACCAAGCCCTATTTGAAATGTACCTGATAAAAATGCTAAAAATATATCGTACATAGATACAGAAATTTTAGTTGACGCTAAGAAACCAATAATCATAGCAACTATACCTGCTACTAGTTGAAGAGGTACCATATCCACAGTCGGATACTTTCTTACAATTAAAATTAAAATTGCAAATGTAATAGGCATTACAAAAGCAACAATGTTTCCTGACATTTGACCACTTGAAAGGGTATTTCCAAGCATAAGTATTAAACCTGATATTGCTAAAATAATTGACGCTAGTGTCATTTTTGAAATTTTTTCTTTTAAAAAAAAATAACCAAAAATTGCTAAAAAAATTGTCTGCGTCTGGATAATAAAATTAGTATTAGCAACTGTAGTGTTATACATGGCAAAAACATAACTACTGAAACCAATACCAAGAATAATACCCCCAATTAATCCTGGAATTCCTGATAAATAAATTTTGCTAAATACATTCTTTTTATAGTTAAAGAATAAAAATATAGTTACAGTTATTATAAAAAAAACTTGTCTCCAGAATAGTATTTGCCATAAAGTTGATCCTTCAAACGATTTTACAATTAAACCTCCAAAACTAAGACAAAATGCACCAAGAAAAATTAATAATGGTCCTGGTAGTTTTGAAATTAAATTCATTTAGTTTTAGATATTAAATTTTGGGTTTCCATTTCATAAAGTTTGTAAATAGTCTCAGCATCTTTTAAATTGATTTCTTTAAATTTTATTTTACTTCCAGGTGGTATTTGAACTAGCTTATCGTAATCAGCACTTATAACAACTCCAATTTTAGGATAACCACCAATAGTTCCATGATCCGAAAGCATAACAATTGGATCACCATCAGCTGTTATTTGAATAGTTCCTTTAACTAATCCCTCAGATTTGATGTTTGTATATTTTATGTTTTCAATTTTTGGTCCATCTAATCTAATTCCCATTCTATCTGTCAATTTTGTTATTCTAAATTTTTCTTTAAAAAATAATTCTTTTGCAGTTTTAGAAAAATAATCGAAGTGTGGTCCTTTTATTACTCTAATATTTTCAATTTTTGAATTTATGTAATCTAATTTATTCAAAGAATATTTTTTTGTAATATTTTCTATTTTAATTATTTGATTTTTTTGTAAGATTTTCCCATTGTTAGCACCAATTTCTGCTTTCGTATTTACTGAGTAACTATCAAGATAAAAATCTATTTTAAATGATGCATTTATAGATAAATAACCATAAACAGATTTATTAGTGGATATTAGATCTAAACAATCATTATTTTCTAAAACAAGATTTTGATAACAAACCCCTTCGTCTATTTTATTTTTTCTTAATATTTGAAAGTTTACATCACCAGTGACATTAAAATAAACTTTATCTCCTTTGTATCTCAATTTTGGCCCTTGGAGTGCAAATTCTATAACAGGACTATTTTTTTTATTATTTGATATAGCATTAGCTATAACAAAATTTCTATTATCCATCGCACCACTAAAAGGTATTCCTATGTGATAGTAGTTTTTTCTACCATTATCTTGGAAAGTTGTATTTATGCCAGGTCTTAAAACCTCAAAATAATTTTCAGCCATATTTTTTCTCGAATTCTGATTTTGATATTTGAAAAAATGATATCGTATCACCTGGATTAATTAAATTTGGTGAAGTGTTATTTTTATTGTTAAATATATCTAAAGGGGTTTTTCCAATTATGTTCCATCCACCAGGACTTTCAAATGTATAAATATTACAAAATTGTTCTGTTAATCCTATAGAGTTTTTTGGTACTTTAACCCTTGGTGTGTCTAAACGTCTAGCATATAATGAATCACTCAAATCTCCCAAAAATGGCATACCAGCAATAAATCCTGTCATATAACAATAATATTTTTTAGAAAAAAATTTTTTATAAATTTCCTCTTTTTCAAGATTTAACAATTTTTCTAATCTTTTTATATCAAGAGCAAAATCGTTTTCACAGCAGACAGGTATTTTAATGAGATTACCTTCATTCACTATTTCATTTTTGAAATTTAATTGTTCAACTTCTGTTTTAATTTTATCAAAGTTAGTAATATTTAGGTCAAAACTAATTATTAATTTATTATAACTTGGTGTAATATTTGTAATACCAGGGATATTACTTTTCTTTATATTTTTAAAAAATTGGATTACATTTAAATTTATTTCCCTGTTTACATCATTTCCAAAGTCACAGTATAAAGCTGCGTCACCAAGATTTGATATATTTTTTATCATGCCATGTTATACTTTAAGCTATTAAGTATGGAAATTAATTTAAATTGCGATTTAGGTGAAAAATCAAAGCATCATTCAAATGAAAATGATCCTGAACTACTCAAAATTGTAAATTCTGCTAATGTGGCATGTGGATATCATGCAGGAGATGAGCAGACAATGCATGAGGTGGTGAAAATTTCTAAAGAAAATCATGTTAGTATTGGAGCACACCCATCATTCAATGATCCTGAAAATTTTGGACGTAAAAGAATGAACCTTTCGGCTAGTGAAGTAAATAAACTAATTATTGATCAATATGAGATATTACAAAATATAGCTAATCTACAAGGAGAAAAGGTTTCACATATTAAACCGCATGGTGCGTTGAATAATATGGCATGTGAGGACTTAGACCTAGCTACAACTTTAGCTAAATCAATATACCAAATTGATAAAGATATCATTTATTTAGTACCTACTGGTTCTAAAATGGAAATAGCAGCAAAAAAACTTAATATGAAAATTGCCTGTGAAATATTTGCCGACAGAAATTATGAAGATGATGGAACGCTTGTTTCTAGAACAAAAGATCATGCTTTAATAACAGATCCCACCCAAGCTAAAAATCATGTATTGAATATGGTTAAAAACCAAACCCTTAATTGTCACAGTGGTAAACAAATACCTTGTGAAATTGACTCAGTCTGCATACATGGAGATAATAAGAGTTCATTAGAAACTGCAATGTTTGTAAAACAAAATTTATTAGAAAATAATTTAAATTTAAAACCTTTAAATAAAATGAGTAAATTTTTATGAAGATTATTAAAATATATTTAACCTTTTTTTTACTTTTAACCTTTGCTACTCAGTCTTTTGCAGCTGGAACAACCTCATCAGATAAAAAACCAAATTATAAAAATGCAGTAAAATTGATTGAGGCTGCAAAAAAATATGAGTCAAAAGATAAAATGGATAAGGCTTTAAAAAGATATAAAAAAGCCCAAAAAATTTTATTAGAATTAGATAAAAAAAAACCATTACAAGCCGATACTTTGAATTATTTAGGTTTTACAACCAGAAAACTTGGAGATTTTGAAGCTGGAGAGAAATATTATTTACTAGGTTTACAAGTTGAACCAAATCATGTTGGAATAAATGAATACTTAGGTGAATTATATGTCGTAACAAACAGAATAGATTTGGCAAATGAAAGATTAGAAGTTTTAAAAAGTTGTAATTGTGAAGAGTATCAAGAATTAAAAGATATTATAGACGGATCAAAAAAATCAAAATATTAGTTTATATTTTGAATCATTTGCTCAGGCATCCATAAGGCGATTTGAGGAAACAAAACAATTAAGATTACCGCAAATATCATCAACAAGAATAACGGAAATGCACTTTTGGCGATGTAGCCCATATCTTTGTTAGCCATACCTTGCAAAACAAATAAATTAAAACCAACTGGAGGAGTAATTTGAGCCATTTCAACAACTATAACTAAAAATATACCAAACCAAATCATATCAAAACCAGCCTGCCTAATCATAGGTTCGATAATAGCCATTGTAAGTACAACTGCTGATATTCCATCAAGAAACATCCCTAAAATTATATAAAAAATCATTAATACGAAAATTAAAACATATGGTGATAATTCCATATTTTGTATCCAAATTGCTAGATTTCTAGGAAGGCCAGTAAATCCCATAGCGAGTGATAAAAATGTTGCTCCAGCTAGTATGAATGCAATCATGCACGAGGTTTTTGTTGCACCAAGTAAAGATTCTTTAAAAGTTTTTAAGTTTAAACTTTTTTGAAAATAAGAAAGTATTAAAGCTCCCACAACACCCAGAGATGCTGCTTCAGTTGCTGTTGCAATTCCAGTATAAATAGAGCCAATTACACCAAGGATTAATAAAATTACAGGTATTAACTGTTTTGATTTACTTAATTTATTTAAAAATGAGTAATTTTCTTCAGTTAACGGCATTTTATTTTTATTTAACAAAGACCAAATGATTACATAGCCCATAAAAATCAGAGCAATCATTATTCCAGGAATTATTCCAGCTATAAATAGTTTAGCAATAGACTCTTGAACAGTTACTCCATAAATAATTAGAATAATTGAAGGAGGGATTAGTAATCCTAATGTTCCAGAGCCCGCAAGACTTCCAAGTAAAATTTTTTCAGGATATTTTCTTTTTCTTAACTCTGGAATTGACATTTTTCCAACTGTAGCGACTGTTGCAGCTGAGGATCCAGATATAGCTGCAAACAATGCACATCCAACAACATTGACATGTATTAAACCTCCAGGAAGTTTCTGTAACCAAGGAGCCAGTCCCTCAAATAAATTTTCAGATAATTTAGTCCTAAATAAAATTTCTCCCATCCATACAAAAAGAGGCAAAGCAGTCAGAGTCCATGATGATGATGCACCCCAAATTGTTGTGGCCATCGCATCTCCAACTGGTCGAGAAGTAAATAAAATCATTCCAATAGAAGAAACACCAATCATGCTTATTGCTACCCATATTCCAGAGCTTAAAAAAAGTAGTAAAACTGTAATAAAAAAAATAGCTAATAAAATTTCAATCATTATTATTAATTTTTAAGATTAGTAGATGAAAGGCACATATAAAAAAAAGTGTTGCTCCAATAGCGACGCTACATTGAGGTATCCATATTAAAATTTCATCAGCACCTTCGCTTCTTTCCTCAAACTCGTATGAGATTTTTAACATTTTGATAAAATAATATGACATATAACCTGCAAATATTGTTGTGACGACTAAGCTCCAAACTTCTAAAAATTTTTTTTTAAAACCCGTAGACTTTTCTAAAAATAATGTGATTCTTATATGACCCCCATTTACGAATGTATATGAAAGAGCAAAAAAAGATGAGGCAGCCATACAATACCCTGAGTATTCAGCTAACCCCCTTATGTAAAAACCGAAAATTCTAGATGCAATTCCGGTTAATATAAAAACTGCAATAAGAATTAAAAAAACTGCAGCTATATATCCTGAATAATTATAAATATTATTTAATGATTTATTTAATTTCTGTAACATAAAAAAGGCTGTTTTTTTAAACAGCCTTTTTAATTATATTTATTTTATTTGTATGCGGCAAGTACGCTAGCACCTGTTTTGCCAGCTTTTTTCTTCCATTCTTTTGCCATTTTTTTTCCAACTTTTTGGAAATGTTTTTCTAAATCAGCATTTACTTTGCCTACTACCATTCCTGCAGCAGCTAGAGCTTTTTTATCTTCTATATTTCCAACTCTAGAAAGCATCCAACCTTTTTCTTCTGCAGCAGCAGCTTCTCTTTTAATTAGCATTTGAGTATCAGCATCTAGTTTATTCCAAGATCCTCTATGTGCAACAACCATATTTTTTGGGAACCAAGCAGCGATGTCATAGAAATATTTAACACCGTTCTCCCATATTTTGCTATTTTTACCAGTTGTTGGCGATGTAATCATACTTTCAACTGCTCCGGTTGAAAATGCTTGACTGATTTCAGCCGCTTCAATTTTAGTTGGAGCCATACCTGTAAGCTCTGCAATTCTAATTGTTGCAGAATTATAAGCTCTAAATTTTAAACCTTCTAGATCTGAAACACTATTGATTTCATTTTTGCTATATAATCCTTGTGCTGGCCATGGCACAGCATATAAAAATACTAATCCTTTTTGGTTTAAACTTTCAATGATTGCTGGCTTTGAAGCTTGATAAAGTTTCATAGCATCGTCATATGAAGTTGCTAAAAAAGGTTGTGAGTCAATTTCAAGAATAGGGTCAACTTTTCCCAATGCTGACATAAATCTTTCGCCCATCTGTGCTTGACCAGTTCTTACCGCTCTAAAGATTTCTCCACCTTTAAATAATGATCCACCAGGATGTGTAACAATTGTAAGTTTTCCTCCACTTTTCTCTGAAACATTTTTAGCAAATTCTGCTGCATTTGCTGAGTGAAAGTTGCTCGCACCATAAGCTAAAGCCATATCCCACTTTTCAGAAGCATTTGCATTTGCTACTAACAAAACAGAAAATAAAATAGAAAACAAAGTTTTTAAAATTTTCATTAATCCTCCTTAATTTTTAAAAAATACATCTCATTATGTATTATTTATTAAATCAATAAAAATTTTCCCATGTTTTATTGAAAAATTTGAAATTGTTACTATTATATTGTTATCTTGATTGAAGAAGCCATTATTTTACTGCAAATTATCTTTATAGATATTATATTGGCAGCTGATAACGCAATAATAATTGGTCTAATTGCGGCTAATTTTGTCCCAAAGAATAGAAAAAAAATCATATTTTGGGGAGTGGTCGGAGCTTTAATTTTTAAAGTTTTATTTGCAGTATTTGCGACCTATTTATTCAAATTTTACTTCATAAAAATTCTTGGAGGTTTGCTTCTAATTTGGATAGTAAATGATCTTAGAAAAGATCTTTTACAAGCTCAGAGACAAATTAAATCACCAACAAAAAAATCCTTAGAACCTTCATTTGCAAAGGGTATGTATAAAGTCCTTTTCGCAGATATAACAATTAGTTTTGATAATGTTATAGGTGTTGTTGGTGCTTCTAAGGGTAACTTTGGGTTTATGATTTTTGGTTTAATTTTATCTGTAGTCCTCACAGGTGCTATGGCCACTTATTTAGCTAATTATATTCAGAAACATTTATGGGTCGTCTATATTGGAATAGCAGTTATTCTTATACTTGCAATACAGCTTATTATTGGAGGACTTGTTGACTTAGAAATTCTAAAAATTAATGAGGAATTTAAAAAGTATTTTTAGTAAGAATGCTTTAATGATGGATATGAACCTCTTTTCACATCTGACCCAAATTTTTTAACTGCATTTCTAATATTACTTTTAAAATTAGCATATTTCTTAACGAATTTTATTTTACTATTAGTCAAACCTAATAAATCGTCTAAAACTAAAATCTGACCATCACAAAACTTTGATGAGCCAATTCCTATTGTAGGAATTTCAATCGTCTCAGTAATTTTTTTTGAAAGTTTTTTCTCAATACATTCTAGTACAATAGCAAAAACACCTGCTTCTTCTAAGATTTTTGAATCGTTTAATAAATTTTTTTTTTCTTTTTCATTCTTGCCTTTATATCTAAATTTACCTCTTTGAGACTGTGGTGTTATACCTATGTGGCCCATTACTGGGATTTTATTTTTTACTAAATGTTTAATTATATCTTTGATCTTGCTTCCTCCTTCTAATTTGATTCCATCGCATTTAGTTTCTTTGATGATTTTTTTACAATTTTTTAGCGCCTGCGATTTATTTTTATAAGTATTAAATGGCATATCTACAATCATTAAACTTTTTTTTACTCCTTTTCTTACACTTTTGGAATGTTCAATCATCATAGATAGATTTACTTTTCTTGTCGTATAAAAATTATACAAAACAGAGCCCAAAGAATCTCCAACTAGTATAAGGTCTGTGTATTTATCAACTTCTTCAGCAATATTTTTCGAGTAGGCTGTTAAGCAGACTATTTTTGACTTATTTTTTTTTTTTAATATAAGCCTGCTTATTTTCGAAGGCATAAATATTTATTACCAAGTGCCTGTATTTTCCATAGATTTCCAAGGCTCTATTGGTTCCAAGTAACCATCTTGAAGTATTTCAACAGAAATTTTATCTGGAGATCTCACAAATGCCATATGGCCATCTCTTGGTGGTCTGTTAATTGTATAACCCATGTCTTTTAATCTTTGGCAAGTTTCATATATATTTTCAACTCTGTAAGCTAAATGTCCAAAGTTTCTTGAACCATCACCCAAACTATCTCCATCCCAATTGTATGTTAATTCTATTTCAGCTTTCTCATCATCTGGAGCAGCAAGAAATACTAAAGTATACCTGCCCTTTTCACTGTCTTTTCTTCTTGTTTCTTTAAGACCTAACCCTTCACAGAAAAATCTTAATGACTCCTCTATGTTAGAGACTCTAATCATTGTGTGTAAATATTTCATATAATTAACTTATATAGTCTTATTATTCCAATTCAATAGTACTTGGAGGCTTAGATGTTATATCATAAACAACTCTATTTATTCCTCTTATATTATTTATAATTTGGTTAGATACTGATTGCATAAAGGTTTTATTAAATTGAAAAAAATCTGCGGTCATACCATCTTCAGATGTAATTGCTCTCAGCAAACAAACGTATTCATAGGTTCTATTATCACCCATAACTCCTACCGTTTTTACTGGGAGTAAAGCAGCATATGCTTGCCAGATTTTGTCATACAAATTATTATCCTTTAACGATTTTATGAAATAATTATCTGCTTCTTTTAAAATTTTGATTTTTTCTTTAGATATATTACCAGGCATTCTAATTGCAAGACCAGGACCAGGAAATGGATGTCGGGAAACAATCTCTTTGTTC
>CACHPB010000007.1 GCA_902581585.1 uncultured Pelagibacteraceae bacterium | reverse complement strand
ATTGAGTAAATGCATCTGCGAATTGTTCTGCATTAAAAATTTGTAAATCATCTTCTTTTTCTCCAAGGCCAAGACCCAAAATTGGAACTTTATATTTTTTTGAAATTGCAATTAGTACCCCACCTTTTGCTGTTCCATCAAGTTTTGTCATAATTAAACCTGTAATTTTTATGGTTTTATTAAATTCTTCAAGTTGATTTATTATATTTTGTCCCGATGTTGCATCTAAGACCAAAATAACATCATGAGGAGCAGTTTCATCAGTTTTTTTTATTACATTTGCTATTTTTTTAAATTCATCCATCAAATTTTTCTTATTTTGCAGTCTTCCAGCGGTATCAATCAATACACGCTTAATATTGTTGTTTTTAGCGTATTCTATCGATTTATATGCGACAGATGCAGGGTCAGAACCAGGATCAGATTTTACTATTTGGGCTCCAACTTTGCCTGACCAAGCCTCAAGTTGTTCTATAGCAGCTGCCCTAAAAGTATCACAAGCAGAAAATAATACTTCAGATCCATTATTTTTAAAAATTTGTCCAATTTTTCCAATCGTTGTTGTCTTTCCAACCCCATTAACACCAGATACTAAAGTAATATTTAACTTTTCTTTATTTTCAAAAAAATCTTTTCTCTCTAATGGTCTCATCAGCTCAAGAATATAATTCTTTAATATTAAATTAATTTCATCAACGGTTTCATTATTTGGATCAATCTTCTTTTCAGCAATTATACTTTTAATTTCAGACGCAGCATCAATACCAACATCTGAACTTATTAAAAATTCCTCAATTTTATTTAATGTTTCATCATCTATTTCTTTTTTAACAATTATCTCCCTAAGACCAGACTTAATATTCTCTGCACTTTTTTTAAAACCAAATTTAAACTTTTCAAAAATTCCCATTATATATTTATTTTAATTTCTTTTATCTCTGAGACTGGTCCCCTCATATGAATTTTTTTGTCTTGATCAATATTAATTATTAATTTGCCTAAGCTAAATTCAATTTCAGTGGATGAATTTTCCAATTTATCTAAATTTGCTGCAACTGCTGTCGCACATGCTGCTGTGCCACATGCTTTGGTCAACCCCGCTCCTCTTTCCCAAACCTTAACTTTATAATGATTATTTCCTATTTTGTTTGCAAGTGTAAAATTACATTTCTCGGGGAATAATTTGTTATTTTCAATCATTGGACCAATTTTTTTTAAATCAAAATCATCAATATTGTTCACAAAAAAAATCACATGAGGGTTTCCAACGTTAACAGCTATACCTCCTTTGGAGCTTGAATTATTTTTGTCACTAATTTCAATACCTAAATTTTTGGTATCAAGGTTTTCTGACATTGGAATATCTTTCCAATGAGTTTTTGGTACTCCTATAATTGTTTCAACTTCACTATTCTCAAGTATTTTTGATTTTAATTGATTGGATCCTACAAACAGATCTATAACTTTTTTGTCTGTTTCTTTAAAAATTAAAAATGCTACACATCTTGTACCATTTCCACATGCGCCTGAAATACTTCCATCAGAATTATAAAATTCCATTTCAGCATCACCTTTATTACTTTTGTTTACAAATATTAGTTGATCACAACCAATAAATTTTCGATCACAAATTCTTATTATTTGATCACTTGTTAATTCGACATTATTTGACCTATTATCAATAATTACAAAATCATTTCCAAGACCATCCATTTTAAAAGCTTTAAATTCCATATACTTCAGTATTTAACTTATTTATTGACATTTTGAACCTCTATTATAGTTTATCGCCGTTTCCGCAAAATACAGCAATTTGCGGTGTCTTTGGTAACAAAGAGATCGACACCAGTCAGCGAGAGTTCGCCCACTGGTGCGATACTTGCTGGATGGAACTATGTTTGAAAACTTAACAAATAAATTTGAAGAAATATTTTCTTCATTAAAAAAAGCCCCTTCACTTGATGAAAAGCAAGTAGATGAAGGTTTAAGAGAAATAAGGCTTGCTCTTTTAGAGGCGGATGTATCTTTAGAAGTTGTAAAAGAATTTATAAATAGAGTTAAACCTAAAGCTCTAGGTCAGGAAATTATCAGATCAACTTCACCTGGACAGATGGTAGTTAAAGTTGTTAACGACGAGTTAATTTCTTTCCTAGGGGATAAAAATTCTGATATTGAATTAAATGCAGTTCCACCTGTTCCAATAATGTTAGTTGGATTACAGGGATCTGGAAAAACAACTACGACAGCTAAACTTGCAAGATTTTTAGAGACTAATAAAAAGAAAAAAGTGATGATGGCGAGTTTAGACGTTTACAGACCTGCTGCACAAGAGCAATTAAAACTCCTTGGTGAACAAAACAATATAATCACACTTCCAATTATTAAAGATCAGTTACCTGCAGATATTTGCAGAAGAGCAATTAGTGCAGCTAATCTTAATGGAGCAGATGTAATTTTATTTGATACAGCTGGTAGAACACAAATTGATTTACAAATGATGAGTGAGATTAAACAAATTGAAGGCATTATAAATCCATCAGAGATAATACTTGTTGCAGACTCTCTTACAGGTCAAGTTGCTGCAAATGTAGCAAAAGAATTTAAAAGTACAGTAAATCTTACAGGTATCATTCTTACAAGATCAGATGGTGATGGTAGAGGTGGAGCAGCACTAAGCATGAAGTATGTTGCAGATGTACCTATTAAGTTTTTAGGGGTTGGTGAAAAGATAGAAAATTTTGAAGTTTTCCATCCAGATAGAATTGCAAATCGAATTTTAGGCATGGGAGATATTGTTTCTTTAGTAGAAAAAGCTGCTGAAGATCTTGATGAAGAAAAATTGAAAAAAACAGAGGAAAAACTTAAAAAGGGTCAGTTTTCTTTAGAGGATTATCTTACTCAACTAAGACAGATGAAAAAAATGGGTGGTATTGAAGGTATAATGTCTTTTTTACCTGGTGTTTCAAAAGTTAAATCCCAAATGGATCAAGCTGGAGTCGATGAAAAGATAATTACCCAAAATGAGGCTGTAATATTATCAATGACTAAAAAAGAACGAGAAAATCCAAAGATAATAGATGGTTCCAGAAAAAAAAGAATTGCTAATGGCTCAGGTACAGACGTGGCCACTATCAATAAATTGCTTAAGCAATTTAAAATGATGTCAGAGATGATGAAAAAAATGTCAAAAGGAAATATGAAAGGGATGGCGGATAAAGGCATACCTCCAGAACTTTTTAATCAATTAAAATAAATAGGAGAAAAAATGTTAAAAATGCGTTTATCAATGGGAGGTACTAAGAAGAGACCCGTATATAAAATAGTAGTTGCTGATAGCAGGTTTCCAAGAGATGGAAGATTTATTGAAAAATTAGGTTTTTTTAATCCCCTAATTCCAAAAGAAAAAAAAGAGAGAATGGGTTTAGATGTTGAAAGAGTTAAGTATTGGTTAGGTCAAGGTGCTCAACCAACTACTAGAGTTGCAAGATTGTTGGGAGAAAATGAAATAATGCCAATGCCATCAAAAGGCAATAATCCTCAAAAAGCGATTCCAAAAAAAGATAGAAAGAAAACTGAAGAGGGAGGTGAAGCTAAAGCAGAGGCTCCAAAAGCAGAAGCTCCAAAAGCAGAAGCAAAAGCAGAAGCTCCAAAAGCAGAAGCAAAAGCAGAAGCTCCAAAAGAAGAAGCAAAAGCAGAAGCTCCAAAAGAAGAAGCTTCAAAAGAAGAGGCTAAATAAAATAAATGTTTTTATCCAGAGTATTTACTTTGTATCCAGATTATTTTCCTGGTTATCTCGATAAAGGTCTTTTTGGCAAGTCTAAGGGAAAAGAATGGAATTTAGAAATTATAAATATAAGGGACTATGCTTTGGACAAACATAAAACTGTTGATGACACTCCATATGGCGGCGGAAATGGAATGATAATGAAAGCAGATGTTTTGGCAAGCTCATTAGATGCGAATGTTAAAAGTGGAGAAAAAACGATTTATTTGAGTCCTAGAGGGAAAGTATTTAACTCAAAACTTGCAAGAGAATTTTCTAATGAAAATTCAATTAATTTAATTTGTGGTCACTTCGAAGGTGTAGATGAAAGAATACTAGAAAGCAGAAATATTGAGGAAATTAGTATTGGTGATTTTATATTGTCAGGAGGTGAAGTTGCTGCTTTTGTCGTAATTGACTCTATCCTTAGATTTATTCCAGGAATTTTAGGCAATCTAAATTCATCAAGAGATGAAAGTTTTGAAAATGGTCTTCTAGAGTATCCTCAATTTACAAAACCTCAAATTTGGGAGGAAAAAAAGGTCCCAAATGTGCTAATTTCAGGCGATCACGCCAAAATTAAAGACTGGCGTTTATCTCAATCTGAGGCTATAACACGCGACCGAAGACCAGATTTATGGCAAAAATATAAGAAAAGTTAAAATGAAAAATATAGAAGAAATTAACAGATCAAATTTAAATAAAATTATTGCAGAGAGAAAACATCCAGACTTTTTTCCAGGGGATATAGTTAAAGTTGGAGTTAGAATAACCGAGGGTAAAAGAGACAGAATTCAGTATTTTGAAGGTGTCTGTATTGCAAAAAAAAGTAGAGATATAAACTCTTCATTTACGGTTAGAAAAATTTCATTTGGTGAAGGAGTGGAAAGAAC
Source organism: uncultured Pelagibacteraceae bacterium (assembly GCA_902581585.1). Classification (GTDB taxonomy): domain Bacteria; phylum Pseudomonadota; class Alphaproteobacteria; order Pelagibacterales; family Pelagibacteraceae; genus Pelagibacter. The sequence goes on along the minus strand of CACHPB010000007.1, from coordinate 57,051 downwards.
TTTTGCATTGTACAGCCCAATTGTTGATACAATTAAAGTTGTTAGATCAGGTAAAGTAAGAAGAGCAAAACTATACTACTTAAGAGATAGAACAGGTAAATCTGCAAGAATAGCTGAAAAAATTAAGAAAACTATTGGTATTGATTTAGAAACTAAAATTAATGAAGTCACTGAAGAAAATGTAATGCCTTCAGCAGAGCCTCAAACTGAAGCTCCAAAAGAAGAAGCCAAAGCAGAAGCTCCAAAAGTAGAGCCTGCTAAAAAAGAAGAAACGAAAGATAATCAAGATCAGAAAAAATAATTTTTTTCTAAATGTCTCTTACAACTTACGATAAAATTTGGAATGATCACCTAGTTGATGAACAACCAGATGGAACATCTTTATTGTTTGTAGATAGACATTTAATTCATGAGGTGACCAGCCCTCAGGCATTTGAGGGATTAAGAAATTCTAACAGAAAAGTCAGACATCCAAAATTAACACTTGCTGTTGCAGATCACAATGTTCCTACTACTGACAGATCAAAGGGAATTGCTGATGAAGACTCAAGAATTCAAGTTGAAACTTTGAATAAGAATTGTAAAGAATTTGGAGTAGAGTTATTCGGAATGGATGACAAACGACAAGGCATTGTTCATATCATTGGGCCAGAGCAAGGATTTACACAACCTGGTAATATTATTGTTTGCGGTGATAGTCATACCGCAACACATGGCGCATTTGGAGCTTTAGCATTTGGAATTGGAACGTCTGAAGTAGAACATGTTTTAGCAACACAAACTTTAGTTCAAAAGAAATCAAAAAATTTTAGGATAAGTGTTAATGGGTCGTTACCTATTGGGGTAACATCAAAAGATGTAATTTTACAAATCATTGGAAAAATAGGTACTGCAGGAGGCACAGGTTACGTAATTGAGTATGCAGGAAATCTTATTTCTGATCTAAGTGTTGAGCAGAGAATGACAATCTGTAATATGACTATTGAAGGTGGTGCTAGAGCAGGACTTATACAACCAGATGAGAAAATATTTAAGTATTTAAAAGGAAAACCAATGTCACCAAAGGGAGAAAACTGGGATCAAGCCTTAGAATATTGGCACACTTTGAAGTCTGATAAAGACGCAAACTTTGACAAAGAGTTAACATTAGATGGTTCTCAAATAAAACCAATGGTAACCTGGGGAACATCTCCACAAGATGTGGTGGAAATAGATGGTAAAGTTCCGAGTCCTGAAAACGAAACTGATCCAGATAGAAAAAATTCAATTAACAGATCATTAAATTATATGGGTTTAAAACCAAATACAAAAATCCAAGATATTAAGATAGATAAAGTTTTTATTGGAAGCTGCACTAATGGAAGAATAGAAGATATTAGAGAAGCAGCTAAAATTCTTAAAGATAAAAAAATTGCCAATCATGTGCATGCAATGATCGTTCCTGGATCTGGATTAGTTAAGGAGCAAGCTGAACAAGAGGGTTTAGACAAAATATTTTTACAATCAGGTTTTGAATGGAGAGAACCAGGCTGTTCAATGTGTTTAGCTATGAATGCAGATAAACTTAAGCCAGAGGAAAGATGTGCGTCGACATCAAACAGAAATTTTGAGGGAAGACAAGGAAGAGGTGGTAGAACACATTTAGTTAGCCCTGCAATGGCTGCAGCAGCTGCAATATCTGGGAATTTAGATGATGTAAGAAAGTACCAATATTAAATGAAAAAATTTAGTTCAATCAAAAGTATTCCTGCTTATCTTCCTATCGTAAATATAGATACCGATATGATAATTCCCAAACAGTTTTTAAAAACTATTAAAAGAACAGGATTAGGAAAAAACTTATTCTTTGAAATGAGATATGACCAAAGTGGTAAAGAAATTAATGATTTTATTTTAAATAATAGTCCTTACGATAATTCAAAAATTTTAATAGCAGGAAAAAATTTTGGATGCGGATCTTCAAGAGAACACGCACCTTGGGCTTTGTTAGATTTTGGAATTACTTGTGTGATAAGTTCAAGTTATGCAGACATATTTTACAATAACTGTTTTAAAAATGGTATCTTGCCGATTACAATTTCAGAAGACCAAATTAAAGAGATCTCAGAATATTCAAAAAGAAAAGAGGAAATTTCTGTAAATTTGCCTGAACAAACAATAAATTTTGGAAATAAAGAGATCAAATTTGAAATAGATCAATTTAAGAAAAAATGTTTGATAGAGGGACTCGATGATATTGCATTATCATTAGAAAAGTCAGACAAAATAATTTCCTACGAAAATAAAATAAAAACATCAAAGCCTTGGATTTTTAGTGATTAAAATTAAAAAGAGAAAAATACTACTGTTGCCTGGTGATGGTATTGGTCCGGAAGTTATGGCCGAGGTTGAAAAGATAATTGAATGGTTCAACTCAAAAAAATCTTTAGATTTTGAAATAGACAAAGACCTAGTTGGTGGAGCTGCTTATGATAAGCATGGTTCACCAATAACTGACGAGGCTTTTTATAAAGCACAAGAAAGTGCAGCAGTTATTTTAGGTGCAGTAGGTGGACCGAAGTGGGATAATCTTGACTTTTCTAAAAAACCAGAGAGAGCACTTTTAAAATTAAGAAAAGAATTAAAGTTATTTGCAAATCTTAGACCTGCAATATGTTTTAAACAACTTGTTGATGCATCAAGTTTAAAACCTGAGCTTGTTTCTGATTTAGACTTACTTTTCGTAAGAGAACTAACTGGAGGAATATATTTCGGTGAACCAAGAGGAATTAAGCCTATAGATAATGGTGAAAGAAAAGGAATAAATACACATGTTTACACCTCAAGTGAAATTCAGAGAGTAGCTAGAGTTGCATTTGATCTAGCAAGAAAAAGAAATAATAAAGTTACTTCTTGTGAAAAATCAAATGTAATGGAAGCTGGCCAATTATGGAAAGAAGAAGTTCAATCAATTCATGAAAAAGAATATAGCGATGTTGAATTGAATCATATGCTTGCTGACAATTGTGCAATGCAATTAGTAAGAAATCCAAAACAATTTGACGTGATTGTTACCGATAACCTTTTTGGTGATATGTTATCTGATGAAGCAGCAATGCTTACTGGTTCTCTAGGACTTTTACCTTCAGCCTCTTTAGGAGCAAAAGATAAAAATGGGAATATGCGATCACTATATGAGCCAGTTCATGGATCTGCACCAGACATAGCTGGACAAGGTATAGCGAACCCAATTGCTACAATTTTAAGCTTTGCTATGGCTTTGAGATATTCCTTAGACCTTGATAAAGAAGCAGATAGTTTGGAAAAAGCTGTTCAAGATGTTCTAGACGAAGGTCTTAGAACTAAAGATATTATTTCCAAAGGAATGAAAGAGGTATCTACATCAGTAATGGGTGATGCGATAATTTCAAAATTGCAATAATTTAACATTTATTCTAAAGTATACTTATGCCAACTTATAATGCACCTATAGAAGATATGATGTTTCTCTTTGATAAATTGAGAAACAATAAAAAATATAATGAGATTGAAAAATACAAGGAAGTTAACTCAGAATTAGTAAAAGATATTTTGGATGAAGCAGCTAAAATAACTCAAAACTTAATTTTACCTCTTGCAAAAAGTGGAGATGAAACACCTGCAGTTCTTGAAAATGGGGTTGTAAGAACACCCCCAGGATACAAAGAGGCTTACCAAAAATTTATAGAAGATGGATGGATCTCTTTATCTTGTGATCCAAAATATGGTGGACAAGGAATGCCAAAAACAGTCAGTACATTTTTTGATGAAATGCTTTCATCAGCAAGCTTGTCATTTAAACTTTATAGCGAGCTAACAATTGGGGCATATAATTGTTTACTAAGACATGCAGATGAAGAAATAAAGAATACTTATTTACCTAAAATGGTAGAGGGGAAATGGAGTGGTACAATGTGTCTTACAGAACCAGTATGTGGAACGGATTTAGGTTTGTTAAAAACTAAAGCTGTAGATCAAAAAGATGGAACATACAAGATAAGTGGACAAAAAATTTTCATAACCTCAGGTGACCAAGATTTAACAGAAAATATTATTCATTTAGTGTTAGCTCGATCAACAGACTCTCCGGCAGGGACTAAAGGAATTAGTTTATTTTTAGTTCCCAAATTCGTTTTAAATAAAGATGGAACTGTTGGACCAAGAAATGGTGTTTCAACAGGCTCAATTGAAAATAAAATGGGGATTAAAGGATCTGCAACATGTGTTTTAAATTTTGATGATGCTGTTGGATACATGATTGGACCTAAAAATAAAGGTCTAAACTCTATGTTTACAATGATGAATTTAGAACGAATAATTGTTGGGATACAGGGACTTGGAATTTCAGAAATTGCATACCAAAATTCTCTTACTTATGCTAAAGAAAGAAAACAAGGTAAGGCATTTAATTCTAAATCAAACAATGGGGCAGATTTTATTATTGATCATGTTGATATAAGAAGATCACTTTTAAGCATGAAATCTATGATAGAAGGACAAAGAGCCCTGGGTTTCTGGCTGTCTCAGCAAATTGAAGTAAGTTTGAATCATTCTGATGAAAAAATAAAACAAGAGGCTTCAGATCTTGTTTCATTAATGACACCAGTTGTTAAATCACTTTTCACAGACAATGCAATGGAGATAACCAGTGAAGCAATGCAAATTCACGGAGGGTATGGATTTACAAAAGATCAAGGTATTGAACAATTCTATCGGGATAATAGGATTACGCCTATTTATGAGGGAACAAATTCAGTTCAGGCGGCTGACTTAGTTTTTAGAAAGCTAATTAATAAAAATGGTGATGTTATTGAAAATTATTTAAACCTAGTTAAAGACGAGATTAACATCACAGACAAAAAAGTAGAACCATTTATAAAACAACTTAATTATCATTTAGATATTTTATCCAAATTTACTGATTGGATGAAAGAAAAAATCAAAAATTCTCCAGAGGATGCTAGTGGAGCATGTAATGATTATTTAAAAGTTTTAGGTTTAGTGGCTACAGGACATGCATGGTTAAAAGTGCTTGAAGTTTCTTTTAAGGAATATGATAGCAATAAAGACTTTTATGAGGACAAAATTCAAACCGCAAACTTTTTCTTCAATAGAGTACTTCCTAGAATAGAAAGTAGTTATATTACTGCTACAACTGGAAGTAATTATATTATGAACTATAAATTTAATTAGCATGAACCATTATGAGACAAATTTGGATAAAAATGATGCTAATTATGTTCCATTAACGCCTTTATCGTTTTTAGAGAGGGCAAAAGATATTTACCCAAATTATGAGGCTGTAGTTTACGAGAGTAGAAAATATACTTGGAGCGAAGTTTATAAAAGATGTGTGAAGTTTGCCAGTGCACTAAATAAGATTGGTATTAAAACTGGTGACACAGTATCTGTTTTAGCGTTTAACACTCCAGAAATTTTTGAGGCACATTATTCTATTCCAATGGTTGGTGCAGTAATAAATGCAATTAATACAAGACTTGACTCTAAGACGATAAGCTACATCTTAAATCACAGTGAGGCAAAAGTATTAATAGTAGATAGACAATTTCACGATGTAATCAAAAAAGCTTTAGAAGACGTGAAGCAGGAAATTAAAATAATAGATATTGATGATAAAGATGCGAATTTAAAAGATTCTAAAGCAATAGGTTCTCTGGAATATGAAGATTTTCTAAATACAGGTGATGAGGATTATATTTGGAAATTACCCAAAGATGAGTGGCAGGCAATTGCTTTAGGATATACATCAGGAACAACAGGGAATCCAAAAGGAGTAGTTTATCATCACAGAGGATCATATTTAATGGCAACCGGAAGTGCTGTTGCATGGAACATGCCTAATAAATTAAACTTTTTATACACAGTTCCAATGTTTCATTGTAATGGATGGTGCTATCCTTGGACAATGTCAATGATTCATGGAAGAGTCATATGTTTAAGAAACATTGATGTAAAAAAAATATTTGAGTTGATAGATAAATATGAAGTGACTCATTTTGGAGGCGCTCCTATTGTTTTAAATATGTTGGCTAACGCACCAAAAGATCAACAAAAAGAATTAAAAAGAAAAGTTTACGTGTTAACTGCAGGCGCTCCTCCCCCTAGTATAATTTTTGAAAAAATGAAAAAACTTGGATTTGAAGTAATGCATGTTTATGGTTTAACGGAAACTTATGGTCATATTTTACAATGTGCATGGAATGACGAGTGGGATGCATTAGATCAAGACAATCAAAATGAAATCAAGGCTAGACAAGGTGTAAGATATCCAAACACAGAGGGTGTTGTTGTCATGGATCCAGAAACAATGAAACCAATACCACATGACGGTAAAACTATGGGTGAAATAATGATTAGAGGTAATGTTGTAATGAAAGGCTATTTTAAAGATAAAGAGGCAACAGAAAAATCTATGGAAGGTGGATGGTTTCATTCAGGAGATTTAGCTGTGACTCATCCAAGTGGTTACATAAAAATTCAGGATAGGTCTAAAGATATTATTATATCTGGTGGAGAAAATATTTCATCTATTGAAATCGAAAATACAATATCAAAACACCCTGCAGTATCTCTAGCAGCAGTGGTTGCAAAGCCTGATGAGAAATGGGGAGAAACTCCATGTGCCTTTGTGGAGTTGATAGAAGGGAAATCTAGCACAGAGGAGGAAATTATTACTTTTTGTAGAGAAACCCTCGCTGGGTTTAAACTTCCAAAGAAAGTAGTATTTGCTCCATTGCCAAAGACATCAACGGGTAAAATTCAAAAGTTTGAATTAAGAAAACAAGCTAAAGAGCTTAGCTAATATAGTTTCTTTACAAAATTGAAATAAGATGACAGTAATGCGAAAAAATAAATGAAAAACTTTTTAATAGCAAAATCAAGAAGATTAAGGGGAACACCGTATACCTCTAGAATTGAGAAACAAGGTGTGACTGCTTACACCATTTATAATCATATGTTGTTGCCAGCAGCATTTGGTTCTGTAGAAGATGCTTATCATCACTTGAAAGAGCATGTTCAAATTTGGGATGTTGCTGCTGAAAGACAAGTTGAAATTTCTGGTAAAGACTCTGCTAAATTGGTTCAATTAATGACATGTAGAGATTTATCAAAATCTAAAGATGGAAGATGTTACTACTGCCCAATAATTGACGATAATGCAGGTTTAATAAATGACCCTGTAGTCCTAAGACTAAATGAAAATAGATGGTGGATTTCTTTAGCTGACTCAGATGTAATTCTATTTGCCAAAGGATTAGCAATTGGAAACAAATTTGATGTAAAAATTTCTGAACCTGATGTTGACATAATGGCAGTGCAAGGACCAAAATCATTTCAATTAATGGAAAAAGTTTTTGGAGAAAAAATTGTAAACTTAAAATTTTTTGGCTTTGATTATTTTGAATTTGGTGGAGATAAACATCTTATTGCAAAATCTGGATGGTCTAAACAAGGTGGCTATGAAATTTATATGGAACACAACGATTCAGGTTTAAAATTATACGATCATCTTTTTGAAATTGGTAAAGAATTTAATATTAAACCAGGTGGGCCAAATTTAATTGAACGTATTGAGAGTGGTTTACTTTCACATGGTAATGACATGGACAATGGAGACAATCCATATGAATGTGGATTTGATAAATATATCAATATTGACAGTGACGTAGATTTTTTAGGTAAAGAAAAATTAAAGAAAATAAAATCAGAAGGAATTAAAAAAAAATTGATGGGAGTGAAAATAGATACTAAGGAAATAAATGTTACTGGTTCAATGGATTTAATTGATGAAAATAATCAAGTAATTGGAGAATTAAGATCTGGATGTTATAATCCAACATTCGGTCAAGTTATTGGAATTGCAATGATAAATAAACCTCACTTTGAGGAGTCGAAATCCTTCAAAATCAATATAAATGGTAATCATTTTGATGGAAAAGTTTGTGATTTACCTTTCATTTAGTGTAAAACTCTAAATATCATGAATATAGCAATAGTTGGTGCAACTGGAAACGTAGGTCGAAAATTAATTGAAGTTTTGGAAAAAAAAAATTTTCCTGTAAACGAAGCTTACTTAGTTGCTTCCCCAAATAGTGCTGGAAAAAAAATACATTTTTTAGGCAAAGAACATACAGTAATAAACTTAGAGGAATTTGATTTTTCAAAAGTAAAAATAACATTTTTTGCAGCTGGATCAGCAATAGCTGAAAAATGGGCGCCAATAGCTGCTGAAAAATCAATCGTTATAGATAATTCAAAATTTTTTAGAAAAGATCCTGAAATACCTTTAATTGTACCTGAAGTAAATTCAAAAGAATTACCAAAATTTAAAAATAAAAATATTATAGCAAATGCTAATTGTTCTGTAATTCCAATAGTTGTAGCTCTTAAACCATTACACGATTTATATAATGTCAAAAGAATAGTTGCATCTACTTACCAATCAGTATCAGGTGCAGGAAAAGCTGGCATGGATGAACTGATATCTCAAACAAAAGAAGTATTGGAAAACAAAAATGTTCAGTCTAAAAATTTTACTAAGCAGATAGCTTTCAATGCAATCCCACATATCGATAGCTTTCTTGAAAACGGAAGTACAAAAGAGGAGCAAAAAAATCATGATGAAGTGAAAAAAATTTTAGATAATAAAATTAGTATTACATCCACTTGTGTAAGAATTCCTGTTCTCGTATCTCACTCAATAAGTGTGAATGTAGAATTTAATAAGAAATATAATTTAGAAGAAGTAAAAACTGTTTTATCATCATCTCCAGGATGCAAAGTAGTTGATGAACATAAAGATGGCGGGTATATTACTCCAGTTGAAGCTGAAGATAAATTTGAAACATTCGTATCAAGAATTCGTGATGATTCTTCACAACCTAATTCAATTAATATGTGGATAGTATCAGACAATTTATTAAAAGGTGCCGCACTTAATGCTGTTGAAATTGCTGAGGCTTTAATAGAAAAAGATTTTTATGGAAGATAAAAATCCAATATCACCACATATACAGATTTACAACTGGCACATTTCCTCATTGGTTTCAATATCACATCGGATAACTGGTATAATTAATTTTTTTGCTATTACTTTAATAGGTTTATGGATAGCTTCATTATTATTGGGTGAGGGTTATTATGAACACACAAGTTCTTTTTTGTCTTCTTTTTTAGGTAAATTTATTTGTATTGGAATAATCTGGTCTTTCACATTTCAAGTTCTAAGTGAGATAAGGCATTTGGTAATGGACTTAGGATATGGTTTTGAACCCAAAACTACAAAAATATCTGGATTGATTGTTTTGATTGGCTCTTTTCCTTTATCAATTTTAATTTACGCTATTGGAAGGTTAATAATTTAATGGGATCTGTAACTAAGAAATGGCTGTTTTTAAAAGTAAGTTCAGCAATTTTAATACCTTTAATGATATGGTTTGCAATGAGTTTGGCTTCTATTTATGACAAAAGCTATAATGAGGTTTTAACATTTATATCTTCACAGCCATCCAAATTATTATTTAGCATGTTTTTAATTTTTGCATATTTTTTCTCTGCACTAAGCATAAGCGAGGTTTTTGAAGATTATATTGAAGATAAAAATATCAAAAATGCCGCAAATAAAACCTTAAATATCTTTGCTATAGTATTTCCATTATTAATAATTATCTTAGTATTTAATTTATAGTTATGAGTTCGTACAAAATAATTGATCATGAATATGATGTAGTTGTCTTGGGTGCTGGTGGCTCAGGTTTAAGAGCTGCAGTTGGCCTAAGTGAAGCTGGTCTAAAAACAGCCTGTGTGTCAAAAGTATTTCCCACAAGAAGTCATACTTCTGCTGCACAAGGAGGTATTTCTGCAGCGTTAGGAAATATGGGTGAGGATGACTGGAGATGGCACATGTATGATACAGTTAAAGGTGCAGATTGGTTGGGTGACCAGGACTCAATAGAATATTTATGTAAAGAGGCTCCAGCAGCGGTGCTAGAATTAGAAAAGTATGGAGTTCCATTTAGTAGAACAGAGGATGGAAAAATTTATCAAAGACCGTTTGGAGGTATGACAAAAAATTATGGGAACGAGACAGTTCAGAGAACATGTGCGGCTGCTGATAGAACAGGACATGCAATTCTTCACACTTTGTATGGTCAAGCCCTGAAGCACAATACAGAATTTTTTATTGAGTACTTTGCATTAGATTTAATAATGAAAGATGGAGCATGCAAAGGTTTAATTGCTTGGAACCTTAACGATGGAACTATACACAGATTCAGATCTCACATTACAATTATTGCAACAGGAGGGTATGGAAAAGTATATTACTCAGCTACTTCTGCTCATACTTGTACTGGAGATGGTAATGCGATGGTTTTAAGAGCTGGTTTACCTTTACAAGACATGGAATTTGTACAATTTCACCCCACTGGTATATACGGCCATGGAACTTTAATTTCAGAAGGTGTTAGAGGTGAAGGAGGTTATTTAGTAAATTCAAAAGGTGAAAGATTTATGGAGCGTTACGCACCAAAAGCAAAAGATTTAGCATCAAGAGATGTAGTAAGTAGATCAATTGCAGTAGAAATAAATGAAGGTAGAGGTATAGGAAAAGAACAAGATCATGTTCATCTTCATATAGATCATTTAGACCCTAAAGTTATAGAAGAGAGATTACCAGGTATTTCTGAAGCTTCTAAATTATTTGCTAACGTTGATGTAACTAAGGAGCCAATACCAGTTGTTCCAACTGTGCATTACAACATGGGGGGAATACCAACAAATTATAAGGCCGAAGTTCTTACAGTTAATGGATCGGAGAAAACAGTTCCTGGTTTAATGGCGATCGGAGAAGCCGCATGTGTATCTGTTCATGGTGCTAATAGATTGGGCTCAAACTCATTAATTGATCTTGTAGTTTTTGGAAGAGCAGCTGCAAAAAGAGCAGCAGAACTTGTAAAACCAGGAATGAAACATGATGAAATCGATAAAAGTGAGACTGACAGATGTTTAGATAGATTTGATAAACTTAGAAACTCTCAAGGTTCTAACCCTACATCTGAACTTAGACTATCAATGCAAAAAACAATGCAGTCTAAGTGTGCTGTATTTAGAAGTGAAAAGACATTAAAGGAAGGTGTTGATGAAATAAGAAAACCTTTTGAGGGCATGGAATCTTTATCTGTTAAAGATAAATCATTAATATTTAATACAGATCTAGTCGAAACTTTAGAATTCGATAATTTAATTAGACAAGCAATAACTACTATGGATTCAGCTTATCACAGAAAAGAAAGTAGAGGAGCACATGCAAGAGAAGACTATCCGAAAAGAGATGATGAAAATTATATGCAACATACTCTCTCATGGTGCAGTGGCTCTAAAACAAAAATAAATTATAGACCAGTTCATAGATCAACACTAACTAATGATGTACAATATTTTCCTCCTCAGGAAAGAGTATATTAATGGTACAGTTTAATTTACCGTCAAATTCAAAAATAAAAAAAGGTCAATATTACAAAGACAAAACAGGATCAAAAAATATAAGAAAAGTAAATGTTTATAGATGGGATCCATCTAAAAATGAAAATCCGAGAATTGATACTTATGAAGTTGATATGGATAATTGCTCTTCTAAAGTTTTAGATATTTTAAATAAAATCAAAAATGAAATTGATCCGTCTATTGCATATAGAAGATCATGTGCTCATGGAGTATGTGGGTCATGTGCAATGAATATGAATGGAAAGAATGGTCTAGCGTGCACCAAATCTCATTCTGAATTAGATGGAGATATCGATATTTATCCACTACCACATTTAAAAGTCTTAAAAGATTTAATTGGAGACTTAAGCACTCTTTACAAACAATACGAGTCTGTTGAACCTTGGCTAAAAACAACAAAAAAAAATGACAAAGAAAACATTCAGACAAAAGAAGATAGAGCAAAATTAGATGGTTTATATGAGTGTATAATGTGTGCATGCTGTTCAACATCCTGTCCAAGTTACTGGTGGAATGGTGAAAAATATTTAGGTCCTGCAGTTTTACTTCAAGCTTACAGGTGGATAATTGATAGTAGAGACGAGGACAGAAAAGAAAGACTTAAAAAAGTTGCTGACGAACTTAAACTTTATAGATGTCATACTATCTTGAATTGTACAAATGCTTGCCCTAAAGGCTTAAATCCTGCAAAAGCTATTGCAGAGATAAAGAAAATGCTTGCAACAGCTTGATTACTTAATTAAACAATTTCAATCATGAATTTAATCAAACATTTTGTTGGTGGAAAAATAACTCCAGGCAATTCAGAAAGAAAAGGTAAAGTCTTTAATCCTGCTACTGGAGAACAAGAATCTGAGGTCATTTTAGCCTCAAAATCAGATTTAGATGGTGCAGTTGAAATTGCACAAAAAGCTTTTGAGACTTGGTCATTAAATCCTCCACTTCAAAGAGCTAGAATAATGTTTAAATTTAAAGAGCTTATAGAAAAAAATTTTGATGAACTGGCAAAACTAATAGTCTCAGAGCATGGAAAAGTTTATGAGGATGCTAAGGGATCATTAATAAGAGGATTAGAAGTTGTAGAGTTTGCATGTGGAATTCCACATTTACTTAAAGGAGAGTTTTCTGAAAATGTTGGAACAAACGTTGATAGTTATTCAATGCGGCAGCCTTTAGGAGTTGCAGCTGGTATAACCCCATTTAACTTTCCAGCTATGGTGCCGATGTGGATGTTTCCATTAGCTATTGCATGTGGAAATAGTTTTATTTTAAAACCATCAGAAAAAGATCCTTCATGTCCGATGAAATTAGCTGAACTTCTCCATGAAGCTGGTCTTCCCGAGGGTGTTTTTAATGTTGTTAACGGCGATAAAGAGGTTGTTGACGCTATATTAACTAACCAAAATATTAAAGCAGTTAGTTTTGTTGGATCAACTCCTATTGCTAAGTACATATATGAAAATGCAGCTAAAAATGAAAAGAGAGTTCAAGCATTAGGTGGAGCGAAAAATCATTTAGTTGTTATGCCAGATTGTGATTTAGATGGTGCTGTAAATGGTTTAATGGGCGCTGCATATGGTTCAGCTGGAGAAAGATGTATGGCACAGTCAGTAGCAGTAGCGGTAGGAGATATAGGTGATGAGCTAGTCTCAAGACTATCAAAAAAAGCTGAAGCATTAAAAATTGGACCCGGTATGGATAAATCATCTGAAATGGGCCCTTTAGTAACCAAAGAACATTTAGAAAAAGTAAAAGGCTATGTAGATCTAGGAGTTAAAGAGGGAGCAAAACTTGTTCTTGATGGAAGAAATTTGAAATTACAGGGATATGAAAATGGTTTTTATATTGGTGGGTGTCTTTTTGATCATGTGACTACTAACATGAGAATTTATAAGGAGGAAATATTTGGACCAGTTTTATCTGTAGTTAGGGTAAAAACATTTGAAGAGGCTACAAAAATGATTAATGAGCACGAATACGGAAATGGAGTTAGTATTTATACTAGAGACGGAGATGCAGGTAGAACATTCGCAAGTAAAATTCAAGTTGGAATGGTAGGAATAAATGTTCCTATACCAGTTCCAATGGCTTTCCATAGTTTTGGAGGATGGAAAAGGTCTTTATTTGGAGATAGTGGAACGCATGGTATGGAAGGTGTAAAATTTTATACTAAATTAAAAACTATTACTTCTAGATGGCCATCAGGAATTAGATCTAATCCTGAATTTATCATGCCAACAATGAAATAAAAAATGAGTAAAATTTCTTTAATAGGAGCAGGTCAAATTGGAGGAACTTTAGCTCATTTAATCGGTTTAAAAGAACTGGTGGATGAAGTTGTTTTATTTGATGTTGCAAGTGGAGTAGCAAAGGGAAAAGGTTTAGATATAGCCCAATCTTCTTCGGTAGATGGATTTAATGTAAAATTTTCAGGAACAGATAAGTATGAAGATATAAAAGGATCAGATGTTATTATAATTACTGCAGGTGTTCCTAGAAAACCTGGGATGAGTAGAGACGATCTATTAGGAATTAATTTAAAAATTATTAAACAAGTTGCAGAAGGAATAAAAAATAATGCGCCTAATGCCTTTGTAATTTGTATTACAAATCCATTGGATGTAATGGTAATGGCATTTCAAAAATATTCAGGACTCCCCGTTCATAAGGTTGTAGGGATGGCAGGTATATTGGATAGTTCAAGATTTAAACTATTTTTATCTGAAGAATTAAATGTGCCTGTAAAAGAAATCGATGCTATGGTAATGGGTGGACATGGAGATACAATGGTACCTCTTCCACGATTTACAAAAGTCTCTGGTCAACCATTGATGGAGTTAGTGAAAGAGGGAAAGATTTCTGAGGAAAAATTAGAGAGTATTAATCAGCGAACAAGAGATGGTGGTGCAGAAATTGTAAAATATTTAGAAAAAGGATCAGCATTTTATGCACCTGCAGCATCTGGAGTTGAGATGGCTGAGGCATTTTTGAAAGATCAAAAAAAACTTTTACCATGTGCAGCATATTTACATGGGGAGTATGGAATTAATAATGTATATGCAGGCGTTCCTGTTATCATTGGAAATGAAGGTGTTGAAAAAATTGAGGAAATCGACCTTAATGAAAATGAAAAAACAGAGTTTAATAATTCAGTAGAAGCAGTAATAAAATTATGGGATGCAGCATCTAAAATAGACCCTGATTTAAACAAAGATTAAATGAATATCCACGAGCACCAGGCAAAAGAAATACTTAAAAAGTATGGAGCGTCTGTACCCGAAGGCGTTTATGCTCTTAATGTAATTGAATTAATTGAAAAAGTAAAAAATCTCAAAGCCGATAAGTATGTATTAAAAGCTCAAATTCATGCAGGAGGTAGAGGAAAGGCTGGAGGAGTAAAAATTGTTGATAATATTGCTCTTTTGGAAGAGGAAGCGAAAAAATTGTTTGGTAAAATATTAGTTACTCATCAAACTGGACCCTCAGGAAGAGAGGTGAAAAGATTGTATGTTGAAACTGCATCAGAAATAGAAAAAGAATTCTATCTTTCTTGTCTTGTTGATAGAGCTTCTGCAAAAATTGCATTTATTTCCAGCGATCAGGGTGGAATGAATATTGAGGAAGTTGCCGTAAAATCACCAGAGAAAATAATAACTACTAAAGTAGATTTTAATGAGAGTATTTCAGAGGAAGACTGTAACAAAATTATTAAAATTTTTGATTTAGACAGCGATGCAAGTAAACAAGCAATCAATTTAATAAAATCAATTTACAAAATGTTCATTGATACAGATGCAAATTTAGTTGAGATAAATCCTCTGATTTTAACCAGAAAAAACAAAATTGTATGTTTGGATGCAAAGATGACTTTTGATGAAAATGCATTATTTAAACATCCAGAAATTCAGAAACTTAGAGATTTTAATGAAGAAGAAGAAACTGAAATTGAAGCAAGCAAACATGATCTAGCATACATTAAATTGGATGGAAATATAGGATGTATGGTAAATGGTGCTGGATTAGCAATGGCCACCATGGATATAATTAAATTGTATGGAGAAGAACCTGCAAATTTTTTAGACGTAGGCGGTGGCGCATCCAAAGAAAAAGTTTCAGCTGCATTTAAAATTATCTTATCTGACAAAAATGTAAAAGGAATACTAATAAATATTTTTGGAGGAATAATGAGATGTGATGTGCTCGCTCAAGGTGTTATAGATGCGGCAAAAGAAATAAAAATAAAAGTTCCTTTAGTTGTGAGACTAGCAGGCACAAATTTCAAAGAGGGAAAAGAAATTTTAGATAATTCAGGATTAGAGATTATTTCCGCAAATGATTTATCTGATGCAGCAAAAAAAATAGTCGAGGCTATAAAATAATGTCAGTCTTAATAAACAAAGATACTAAAGTAATTTGCCAGGGTTTCACAGGTGCCCATGGAACCTTTCACTCTGAACAATCTATTAAATACGGAACTAACTTAGTTGGTGGAGTTACTCCTAAAAAAGGAGGCCAAATTCATTTGGAAAGACCAGTATTCAATACTGTTAAAGAAGCCAAAGATAAGACAGGTGCAAATGCAACAATGATTTATGTTCCTGCAAAGTTTGCAGCTTCAGCAATTATAGAGGCAATAGACTCTTCTATAGAATTGATTGTATGTATAAGTGAGGGAATTCCAGTTTTAGACATGCTAAAAGTAAAAAGAAAACTTTCGAACTCTAAATCAAGACTTATTGGTCCTAACTGTCCAGGTATAATAACTCCTGATGAATGTAAAATTGGAATAATGCCTGGAAATATACATAAAAAAGGAACAGTAGGTATTGTTTCTAGATCAGGAACATTAACTTACGAGGCTGTAGCCCAAACTTCAGAAAATGGCCTCGGTCAATCTACATGTATAGGAATAGGTGGAGATCCAATAAATGGTACAAATTTTATTGATTGTCTAGATCTGTTTTTAAATGATGAGGAAACTGAGTCTATAGTCATGATTGGTGAAATCGGAGGAACTGCTGAAGAAGAAGCTGCTGAATTTATAAAAAATCATAAGATTAAAAAACCAATGGTTGGATTTGTAGCTGGAATTACAGCACCACCTGGTAGAAGAATGGGTCATGCTGGTGCAATAATATCAGGGGGAAAAGGTAACGCTGATGAAAAAATTAAAATTATGGAAAAATCTGGTATTACAATGGCAAAATCACCATCTGAAATTGGAATAACTCTATTGAATAAATTGTCTAATTGATAACACCTTATTTGTGTATAATTATATTTAAAAATGTCATCATCTAAAAATTTAGAATACAAAAAAACTTCATTTCTTAACAAATCAAATAGTGCATTTATAGAACAAATGTATGTGAAGTATGTAAATAATGATCCAAATTTACCTGAGAGTTGGAAAAAATATTTTATTGATATTGGCGATGATATAAATTCAATTGTTAAAGAGGTTAATGGACCATCTTGGAGTCCAAGAAAAAATAAAATTGATGAGAGTAAAATACTTGAAAATGAAATTGAAATTTTAGAGAGTCAAAATAAAAAAATAGATCAAAACCATATAGTTGCAAGTAACAGTAATTCTATTAAAGCAGTCTCCTTGATTAGAGCTTATAGACAGCGTGGTCATTTATTATCAAAAGTTGATCCATTAGAAATGAGAGAAAGTGAGTATCTTGACGAACTACATCCAGAAAATTATGGATTTAAAAAAGATGATTATAGTAAAAAAATTTACTTAGATGGTGTCTTAAATAAAAAATATTCTAACATAAAAGAAATTCTCTCTGTATTAAGAAAAATTTATTGTGGAAATATTGGTTATGAATATATGCATATTTCAAATCCAACAGAGAGAAAATGGTTTCGTGATAGAGTTGAAAAAGATGAAAATGCATTGAAATTTACAGTAAATGGAAAAAATGCAATCTTAAACAAATTAATACAAGCCGAGGGTTTTGAAAAATTTTTACACACAAAATATGTGGGATCAAAAAGATTTGGTCTTGACGGTGGTGAAAGTTTGATACCTGCGTTAGAGCAAATAATTAAAATTGGTGGTCAGTCAAATATTAAAGAAGTTAAAATCGGTATGTCTCACAGGGGAAGACTAAATGTTTTAGCTAACGTTTTACAAAAGTCATATAAAAGAATATTTAACGAGTTTGCTGGTGAAATTAACAATACAGAGGAAGATAGCGCCGGTGACGTGAAATATCATTTGGGAGCATCTTCCGATAGAGAATTTGATGGAAATGTAGTTCATGTAAGTCTTACTGACAATCCTTCACATTTAGAGGCAGTCAATCCAGTTGTCTTAGGTCAAACTAGAGCAAAACAATTTTTTCACAAGGATGTAAAAAGAAATAAGGTTATTCCAATTTTAATTCATGGAGATGCCGCTTTTGCAGGACAAGGTGTTGTAGCTGAATGTTTTGCCATGTCTGGTTTACCAGGGCATAATACTGGTGGAACAATTCATATAATTGTAAATAACCAAATTGGATTTACAACTAGTCCAAGATTTGCAAGATCTTCACCTCACCCATCAGATATTGCTAAAATGGTTGAAGCGCCAATAATTCACGTTAACGGTGATGATCCAGAGGCTGTAGTTTATGGTTCAAGAATTGCAACAGAGTTCAGGCTTAAATTTAATCGAGATGTGGTTTTAGATTTAGTTTGTTATAGAAGATTTGGACATAATGAGGGAGATGAGCCATCTTTTACTCAACCTCTCATGTACAAAAAAATAAGGTCACATCCTTCCACAGCAAAAATTTATGGATCAAAACTTATAGATGAGGATTTACTCTCAGAAAATGATTTAAATAATCAAATTAATGAATTTAAAACTTTGTTAGATGATCAATTTAAAACTGCAAAAGATTATAAACCAAAAATAGAATGGTTTGAAGGTGCTTGGTCGAGTTATAAGCCCAAAAAAGGAAAAGATAAAAAAGGAATTACAGGTGCAGATCCTGATTTGTTAAGAAATATCTCAGATAAAATAAATGTAATTCCTAACGAAACTACTGTTCACAAGACTATTAGTAAAATATTTCAAAACAGAAAAAAAACAATTGATCAAGGTTTTAATATTGATTGGTCATCAGCAGAAGCACTTGCTTTTGGTTCATTGTTGGAGGAGGGTTTCCCAGTAAGGTTTGTAGGTCAAGATTCTGGAAGAGGAACTTTTAGTCAAAGACACTCAGTTTTACGTAATCAATTAGATAATACCAGATATATACCTCTAAACAGTATTTCAAAAAATCAAAAAAAATTCGAAATTGTAGATAGTTTCTTATCGGAGTTAGCAGTTCTTGGTTTTGAGTATGGTTATAGTTTAGTTGAGCCCAATACATTGACAATCTGGGAAGCACAATTTGGTGATTTTGCTAATGGAGCACAAGTTATAATAGATCAATTTATATCTTCAGGTGAACGAAAATGGCAGCGAGCCTCTGGTTTAGTAATGTTATTACCTCATGGATATGAAGGTCAGGGTCCTGAGCATTCATCTGCAAGATTAGAAAGATTTTTACAGTTGTGCGCTAATGATAATCTTCAAGTGATGAATTGCACAACACCAGCTAATTACTTTCATGCTCTTAGAAGACAAATTCATCGTGACTTTAGAAAACCTTTAGTTTTAATGACGCCAAAGTCACTTTTAAGAAATAAATATTGTGTTTCAAGTATTGAGGATTTTAATAAGCAAACTTCATTTCACCGAATTTTATGGGACCACGCACTAAATGAAAATTCTAAAAATTTTATAAAATTAAAAAAACCTGCAGAAATTAAAAAAGTTATTCTTTGTTCTGGAAAAGTTTATTTTGACTTATTAGCAGCTAGAGAAAAAATTAAAAGAGATGATGTGATCTTGTTTAGAATAGAACAATTATATCCTTTTCCTGTAAAAAGCTTAGTCAAAGAGCTTAAGCCTTACTCAAATAATGCTAAATTTTATTGGTGCCAAGAAGAACCAAAAAATATGGGAGCATGGTTTTCAGTGAGAGATTATATTCAATGGACATTAGAAACTATTAAAGCTAGAAATAATATTATTTCTTATATAGGAAGAAATCCTGATGCATCTCCTGCAACTGGCTATGCAAAAAGGCATATGATAGAACAAGAAGAGATTATAAAAAAAGTTTTTGTTAATGAGTGAAAAAATATTAGTTCCTGCATTAGGTGAGAGTATTACAGAAGCAACTGTTTCGAAATGGCTTAAAAAAGTTGGAGATCCAGTTGAAGCAGATGAAGCTATTGTCGAACTTGAGACTGATAAGGTTAACTTAGAAGTTCCATCACCATTAAGTGGAATTTTATCAGAAATTAACTCAAAAGATGGAGATACTGTTGAAGTTGGGGCAGTGCTAGGTTCTGTTTCTGAAGGGAAATCAAATGTAGAGAAAAAAGCATCCTCAAAGCAAGAAAAAGAAGTAGAAACCGTTCCTGAAGATCTAATAAAAGAAGAAAATACAAACGTAATAAATCTAGAAGTAGAGAAAAAACCTACTCCAAAATTAGGTAAAATTTCTGCAACTAGCAAAGAAGAGCCAATCGAACTTTTAGATGAGGTTAATGAAGAACCTCTTCTACTAACTGACGAAGTTCAAACAAACCAAACTACAAAAGTTAATCCTATTGTTCTTTCACCAGCGGTGAGAAAAATTGCTGCTGAAAACAATATTGATGTGGAAAAGGTTAAAGGTACAGGAAGAGATGGTAGAGTATTAAAAGGTGACCTTTTAAGCTTGATGGGAACAAATCCACAACCTAATCAAAGAAGAATTCAATATGGTGAAGAAGAGAGAATTAAAATGACAAGGTTAAGACAAACTATAGCTAAAAGACTTAAACAAGCGCAAGAAAATGCAGCAATGTTAACAACTTTTAATGAAGTTGATATGTCTAGTATAATGTCAATGAGAAAGGACAACCAAGAAGATTTTAAAAGTAGATATGGAATAAAGCTAGGATTAATGTCATTCTTTGTAAAAGCCTGTATCGTTGGCTTAAAATTATTTCCAGCAATAAATGCTGAAATTGAAGGTGAGGATATTATTTACAAAAATTATTATAATATAAGTTTTGCAGTTGGCACTGATAAAGGATTGGTCGTACCAGTTTTGAGAAATGCAGACGAAATGTCATTTGCTGATATAGAAAAAGAAATTAAAAGACTATCAGAAAAAGCCAATAGCGGAAATTTGTCAATTGAGGATCTTCAGGGAGGAACATTCACAATTAGTAATGGTGGAGTTTATGGTTCAATGTTATCAACTCCTATTTTGAACCCACCTCAATCTGGTGTTTTGGGAATGCATAATATTGTAGAAAGACCAGTTAATGTTAATGGTGAAATAAAAATTAAACCAATAATGTATTTGGCATTATCATATGATCATAGAATAATAGATGGAAAAGA
Organism: uncultured Pelagibacteraceae bacterium; assembly: GCA_902581585.1. Lineage (GTDB taxonomy): Bacteria > Pseudomonadota > Alphaproteobacteria > Pelagibacterales > Pelagibacteraceae > Pelagibacter. Next base: position 36,056 of record CACHPB010000007.1, on the reverse strand, counting down.
GTCCGTTACTTTTCTAAAAACCGTAAAGGAGAATCTTGAGGATCCTAGAAGATTATTTTTAAATATATAATGGCTGATAAATTTGATGTTACAGTAATTGGTGGTGGTCCTGCAGGATACGTTTGTGCTATAAGATTGGCTCAATTAGGTTTAAACACTGCATGTATTGAGTCAAGAGGATCTTTAGGAGGAACTTGTTTAAATATTGGATGTATACCATCAAAAAGTTTATTAAATCTCTCTGAGAATTTTCATAAAGCTAAAAATTTTGCTGATATTGGTATTGAAACAGGTGAGATAAAACTAAATTTAAAAAAAATGATGGAAAATAAAGAAAAATCAGTATCGACGTTGACAAAAGGTGTGGAATTTTTATTTAAAAAAAATAAGGTCACACACATTAAGGGGACTGGAACATTAATTAAAAAAGATGAAATATTAGTAAAAAATAATAATCAAGAGATAAAAATAAAGTCTGACAAAATAATTATTAGCACTGGCTCAGCCCCTCTACCTCTTCCTGGTATAGAGTTTGATGAAAAGCAAATACTATCTTCTACAGGCGCATTATCTATTTCTAAACTACCAAAAAAAATGATTGTTGTAGGTGGCGGCTATATTGGTTTAGAAATGGGATCAGTTTGGTCGCGATTGGGAACTGAGGTTCAAGTTATAGAGTATCTAGATCATATTACTCCTGGATTAGATAAAGAAATTTCAAGTGAGTTTATGAAAATTTTGAAAAAACAAAATATTAAATTTGATTTAAAAACTAAGGTTGAAAAAATTTCTAAAAATAGTCAAGGAGTTACAGTTGAAATTTCAAATGAAGGAAAAAAAAGTAAGTTAGAAGCAGATGTGGTTCTTATTTCAGTAGGTCGAAAACCTTATACTGATAATTTAAATTTAGATAAGATTGGTGTTAGTCTGGACAAAAAAGGTAGAATTAAAGTTGATAAAAATTTTGAGACAAACATTAAAAATATTTACGCAATAGGCGATGTGATAGATGGTCCTATGCTTGCTCACAAGGCAGAGGAAGAAGGAATTGCTGTTGCGGAACTTATTGCAGGCCAATCAGGTCATGTAAATTATAATTTGATACCAGGAGTAATATATACATCTCCGGAAGTTGCTTATGTGGGTGAAAATGAGGAGCAGCTTAAAGAAAAAAATATTAGTTATAAAATTGGAAAATTTCCTTTCATGGCAAATTCAAGAGCTAAGGCAATAAACGAGCCCGAGGGATTCGTAAAAATATTAGCGGATAGAGCAACAGATCGCGTTTTAGGTGTACATATTATTGGTCCACATGCCGGAGAAATGATCGCTGAGATGTCTGTTGCTATGGAATTTGGTGCTAGTTCTGAGGATATTGCAAGAACCTGTCATGCTCATCCAACCTTCTCAGAGGCAATCAAAGAGGCAGCATTATCTGTAGATAAAAGACAGATTCACTCTTAATATATTTCATAATTTTTTTATGAAATATCCAGTTCTTTTACCAAATATTTTTGATCACCCATTTACTTATGACAGTAATTTAAATTTAAAAATTGGAGAATATGTAAAAGTTCCGTTTGGTAAATCTATAATAACCGGAGTTATTTGGGACAATTTTGAAAAAAACAACAATAAAAGTTTCAAATTAAAAAAAATCGTTAGAAGGTTAAATATTAAACCTTTGAAAAAAGAGACAATAAAATTTTTGAATTGGTTCTCTGAATATAATTTAGTTCCTAAAGGTATGTCCTTAAAATTACATTTGTTGAGTGGTGAGGCAATTGAAGAATTCGAAGATAAAGATTATGATTTCTTTTTGAGTAAAGATGAAGTTAAGGAATTTAGGCTATCTAAAGATCAAAATAAAATATTAGATGAATTAAAAAGTAAAGATAACAAATTTAGGGTTCATTTGTTGCAAGGCACAACAGGTTCTGGAAAAACCATAGTATACTTTAGTCATATATTAAAAATTTTAAAAAAAAATCAGCAAGCCTTAATACTATTGCCTGAAATTGGATTAACGGCTGAATTTGAGAAGAAATTTAAAGAATTTTTTGGATTTAACGCATCAATTTGGCACTCAGGGATTACTAAAAAAAGAAAAAAAGTAATTTGGAGTGGTCTTTCATCAGGAAAAATAAAGGTTGTAATCGGAGCTAGATCATCTCTATTTTTACCATTTAAGAATATTGGATTAATAATTGTTGATGAAGAGCATGATCAATCTTTCAAACAAGATGAAGGAGTAATTTACAACGCGAGAGATATGGCTGTTTCCAGAGCAAAATTTGAGAATATACCGATAAATTTAGTCACAGCTGTACCATCTATAGAAACTTATTCAAATTTTATAAAAAAAAAATATACAGGCTCCAGGTTATTTAAAAGATACAAAGATGCAAATTTGCCTACCTACGAAATCATTGATTTAAATAAAAATAAATTAAATAAAAATTCTTGGATATCAAATAAAACTTTAGAAAAAGTCAAAGAACACTTAATAAAAAAGGATCAAATTTTATTTTTTATTAATAGAAGAGGTTTTGCACCATTTGCGTTATGCAAAAATTGCTTGAAGGTATATTCTTGCCCACATTGCTCAATAAATCTTGTTTTTCATAAGAATAAAAAAAAACTTCTTTGTCATTACTGTGGTTTTAAAAGCGATCTTAATAGATATTGTAAAAAAGGTAATGAATGCGATCTAGTTTTTAGTGGAAGTGGTGTTGAAAGAGTTGCCGAGGAAGTAAAATTATTATTTCCTAATAAAAAAATTTCAATATTTTCAAGTGACACGATGAGTAAAAAATCTTCTTTAGAAAAATTAAAAAAAATAATTAACGGAGAAATTGATATTTTGGTAGGTACCCAATTAATTTCTAAAGGTTTTCATTTTCCAAAATTGAATTGTATTGTTGTATTAGATATTGATTTATCATTAAATGGTCATGACTTAAGGGTAGCAGAAAAAAATTTACAACTTTACCATCAACTCTCAGGAAGAGCTGGCAGAGCAGGAAAACCTGCAACAGTGTATTTTCAAACTTTTGGAAAAAATCAAAAAATAATTAGTCAAATTACAGATCCTGATCCATTTATATTTTTAGATAATGAACTTAAATTAAGAGAAAATTATAATTTACCCCCTTTTGAAAGATTTGTATCTTTAATTTTGACATCTCCTAAAGAATTAAAATTAGAGCAAGAGTCTAATAATCTTAAGAATTATCTGGTAAATAATCTAGATGACCGAGTTCTTGGACCGGTTAATGCACCTATCTATAAAGTTAGGGGCAGATATCGAAATCGATTACTTATTAGATCTAATAAAAATAGAAAAATACAAAGAAAACTTAGTCAAATATTGAATAATTATAGATTACCAAAAGAAATAAAACTGACAGTTGATGTTGACCCAATATCCTTCAATTAACCTTAAAATTTAACAATATTTGGTCAATCTGATACTTGAAGACAACAGAGTCATGTGCTAGTTACTCGAGAAAATCATTGTAATAATAAGAGTTCAAATTGAGTAAAAATAATAGTTTTTCAGTGACAACCGCGAGTAGATACTCGTTAGCACTTTATGAATTATCTAATGAAGAGAATTCATTAGAAGAAGTAGAAAGTCACTCTAACCTCTTTTTAAAATTAATTCAGGAAAGTGAGGATTTTAATTCTTTAATAAAAGACCCGACAAACTCAGTTGAGGATTTAAATAATGTTTTATCAAAAATTGCAGAGATGTATAATTTAAATAAATTACTTACTAAGTTTCTGAGTTTTTTGATTTCAAAAAGAAGATTTTTTTTTGTGCAATTAATTCTACAGGACTTTGTCAATACTTGTTCGAAAAAAAGAGGTGAAGTTAAAGCTGAATTAATATCTTCAAAAGAATTGTCAAATGATCAAATCGATAAAATTAAAAACGATTTATCACAAAATTTTAATTCAAAAATAAAATTAGACTATAAGTTCGATAAAAGTTTAATTGGAGGATTAATAATACAAGTTGGAAGTATTATGGTAGATACCTCTATTAAAAATAAATTACAACAAATTGAAAATAAAATGATAGAGGCATAAATGGAAATAAATCCGTCAGAAGTAACAAAGATATTAAAAGAGCAAATTAAGAAATTTGGAGATAAGACTGAAGTAACCGAAGTAGGTCAGGTTTTATCAGTAGGAGATGGTATTGCTAGAATTTATGGTTTAGATAATGTTCAAGCTGGTGAAATGGTAGAATTTTCTGATGGTTCAAAAGGAATGGCATTAAATTTAGAAAGTGAGAACGTAGGTGTCGTTATTTTTGGTGATGATAAATCAGTAAAAGAAGGTGATACTGTAAAAAGAACAGGTGCGATCGTCGATACTCCAGTTGGTAAGGAATTACTTGGTAGAGTAGTTGATGGTTTAGGAAATCCAATTGATGGAAAGGGTGTACTAGATAAAAGCGTAAATAGAAGCAGGGTTGAAGTAAAAGCGCCAGGTATAATTCCACGTAAATCTGTTAGTGAACCGATGCAAACTGGCCTAAAATCAATTGATAGTTTGGTACCAATTGGAAGAGGACAAAGAGAACTAATTATCGGAGATAGACAAACTGGTAAAACAGCAGTTGCTATTGATGCAATTATAAATCAGAAGAAAATTAATGAGTCTGGAGATGAAAAGAAAAAATTATATTGTATTTACGTAGCAGTTGGTCAAAAGAGATCTACTGTGAGGCAAATAGAAAAAACATTAGAGGAGGCCGGAGCAATGGAATATACGACAATAGTTGCTGCAACAGCTTCAGATGCTGCACCATTACAGTTTTTAGCGCCTTACACTGGATGTGCAATGGGTGAATACTTTAGAGATAATGGGATGCACGCTCTAATAATTTATGATGATTTATCAAAACAAGCAGTAGCTTACAGGCAAATGTCTCTTTTGTTAAGAAGACCGCCTGGAAGAGAAGCATATCCAGGTGACGTATTTTATTTACACAGCAGATTGCTGGAAAGAGCAGCCAAGTTAAGTGATGAACATGGCGGTGGATCTCTGACTGCTTTACCTATTATTGAAACTCAAGGGGGGGATGTTTCAGCATTTATACCAACAAATGTAATATCTATTACCGATGGTCAAATATTTTTAGAAACAGAGCTTTTTAACCAAGGTATTAGACCTGCAATAAATGTTGGATTATCAGTTTCAAGAGTGGGATCTTCAGCGCAAACTAAAGCGATGAAAAAAGTTTCTGGTTCAATGAAATTAGAACTAGCACAATACAGAGAGATGGCAGCATTTGCTCAATTTGGTTCAGACCTTGATGCATCAACCCAAAAATTACTTAATAGAGGTTCAAAATTAACTGAGCTTCTAAAACAAAATCAGTATTCACCAATGACTGTAGCTGAACAAGTAATTTCTATTTTCTGTGGTGTAAAAGGGCATCTTGATGATATTGAACAAAAAGATATCTCAAGTTTCGAAAATAAAATAATTGAAAAATGTAAAGCTGAAAAACCTGAAATCATCGAAACCATTACTACATCTGGAAAACTTGATGATGAGCATGAGAAAATTTTAAACGAAATTATTCTCCAACTTAAAAAAGATTTTAGCGCTTAAAATTATGGCAAGTTTAGATGATCTAAAAAAGAGAATTTCGAGTGTTAAATCAACACAGAAAATAACAAAAGCTATGAAGATGGTAGCAGCTGCAAAACTAAGAAGAGCCCAAGAAAGTGCTGAAAAAGGAAGACCTTATTCAGATAAAATGAATAATATTATTTTGAACTTATCAGGTGGAATATCAGATATTGAAAATGCTCCAAAATTACTCTCTGGAACAGGAGAGGATAAAATTCATTTATGTGTTGTTATGACATCAGATAGAGGTCTTTGTGGAGGATTTAATACAAACATAATTAAAAAAGCAAAATTATATTTTCAAAAAATATTAGATGAAGGAAAAACATTAAAAATCATTACTGTTGGAACAAAAGGTTATGATCAATTAAAACGTGTTTATGGTGATAATATTATAGAGAGAATTTCTTTCAAAGAGTCAAAAAATGTAAATTATTTTGATGCGGATAAAGTAGGTAAGATATTAATCGAAAAATTTGAAAATAAAGAATTTGATGTGTGTGTAATCTTTTACAACCAATTTAAAAATGTAATAACTCAAATTCCACAGGAGCAACAAATTATTCCTTTAAAAACAATTAATGAAAAAACAAATTCGTCGGATGATAATTATGAATTTGAGCCAGATGAGGATGAAATATTAAGTAATTTATTGCCTAAAAATATTTCAACTCAGATTTTTAAAGCGATGTTAGAGAATTCAGCTAGCGAACAAGGTTCGAGGATGAGTGCAATGGATAACGCAACCAGAAACGCAGGTGAAATGGTTGACAAACTTACTATTGAGTACAATAGAAGTCGTCAGGCAGCAATTACTAAAGAGTTAATAGAAATAATTTCAGGAGCAGAAAGTTTATAATTATGAGAAAAGGGAAAATAACACAGATTATTGGGGCGGTAGTTGATGTAAAATTTGAAGGAGAACTACCAGAAATTTTAACAGCATTAGAGTGTGATAATGGTGGAAATAGATTAGTTTTAGAGGTTGCTCAACATTTAGGAGAGTCAAGTGTGAGAACGATTGCAATGGATGCAACTGAGGGACTTAAAAGAGGAGATGAGGTAATAGATACTGCAGCACCGATTAAAGTTCCTGTAGGACCAGAAACACTAGGAAGAATTATAAATGTAATTGGTGAACCAATTGATGAAAAGGGTGATGTAAAAAGTTCAGACAATTGGCCAATACACAGAGCAGCTCCAGAATTTAATGATCAATCTACAGAAACTGAAATACTTGTAACTGGTATTAAAGTTATTGATCTTTTAGCTCCCTATGCAAAAGGAGGAAAGATTGGTTTATTTGGTGGTGCTGGTGTTGGAAAAACAGTTCTGATCATGGAACTAATCAACAATGTTGCAAAAGCCCATGGTGGATTTTCAGTTTTTGCTGGCGTAGGAGAAAGAACTAGAGAAGGTAATGATTTGTATCACGAAATGATTGACTCTGGTGTTATTAAGCCAGATGGAGATGGGTCTAAAGCAGCTTTAGTATACGGTCAAATGAATGAGCCTCCAGGAGCTAGAGCAAGAGTAGCATTGACAGGTCTGACTGTTGCAGAATATTTTAGAGATCAAGAGGGACAAGATGTTTTATTCTTTGTTGATAATATATTTAGATTTACACAGGCTGGATCTGAAGTATCTGCTTTACTTGGCAGAATACCTTCTGCAGTGGGATACCAACCAACTTTAGCAACTGATATGGGTAACTTGCAGGAAAGAATTACGACTACAAATAAAGGCTCAATTACATCTGTGCAGGCTATATATGTCCCTGCTGATGATTTAACTGACCCTGCTCCAGCTACTTCATTTGCACATTTAGATGCAACTACGGTACTTTCTAGACAAATTGCAGAGATTGGTATCTATCCAGCGGTAGACCCTTTAGACTCAACTTCTAGAATATTAGACCCTAGAATAGTTGGAGATGAACATTATAGAGTAGCAAGAGAAGTGCAGAAAGTTTTACAAACGTACAAATCTTTACAGGATATTATTGCGATTTTAGGTATGGATGAATTATCTGAAGAAGACAAATTAATTGTTGCTAGAGCTAGAAAAATTCAAAGATTTTTGTCTCAACCTTTCTTTGTAGCTGAGGTATTTACTGGTTCGCCTGGAAAACTAGTAGACCTAGAGTCAACTATAAAAGGATTCGATGCTATTTGTAAAGGTGAGTATGATCATTTACCTGAAGCTGCATTTTATATGGTTGGAACTATTGAGGAAGCAATTCAAAAAGCAGAGGATTTAGCTAAAGAAGCTGCTGCATAATGAGCGAAGAATATTCATTAGAAATAGTAAACCCTGAGAAGTCTTTTTTATTAAAAGATGATGTCATTGAAGTAGTAGTGCCAGCATATGAAGGAGAAATTGGAATTTTAAAGGACCATATTTCTATCATATCATTCTTAAAACCAGGGATTATCAAAGTCTTTTCAAAATCTGGTGAGGATAGCTTCTATGTAAATGATGGTATAATTGAATTTAAAAATAATAATCTTTCTATATTAACTAGTCTTATTTTAAATATAAAAGATATTGATAAAAAAAAAATATCTGAAATTCAGAAATTAGCTGAAGAAGAGCTTGGTAACTCTGAAATTAGTGATCAAGAAAAATATTTGTTAGATCAGAAAATTGAAGTATTAAAATCAATTAATTAATATTTTTTTTACTTCCTGCTGAATTTTTTCATATACATTAAGTTTAAATGTTACAACTAGTTCAGTAATTTCATCTATATCAACCCACTTCCATTCAAGAAACTCAGGGTTTTTAGTTTTAATATTTATTTCATTTTCATCACCATCGAATCTCATTATATACCATTGCTGAACTTGTCCTTTGTATTTACCATTCCAGATTATGCCCAAGAGTTCATCTGGTAAATGATATGTCAATAAATTATCTATCTTTTTTATTAAAGTTACTGACTTAATACTTGTTTCTTCATTTAATTCCCTAATGGCGGCATCATAAAGATCTTCTCCCTTATCAACTCCTCCCTGCGGCATTTGCCAAAAGTTTTTTTTATTATCTATTCTTTTTGCCACAAAAACTTTATTTTCTTTATTTAAAACAACTATCCCAACACCACTTCTGAGTGGCAAATTTTTGTATTTATCAATCATTTTAACCGTTAAGAAGTTTAAGAGCGAATTGAAGTTGATTATCTGTATCTGTATTAAATCTAAAACCATCAGATCCCTCTGCAACCTCTATGTCAGGTGACACACCCACATCAGAAATAGATTTTCCTGAGGGTAAATAATATTTAGAAACTGTTAATCTAATAGCGCCTTTATTTTTTAAAGGAATAATAGATTGCACAGATCCTTTGCCATAACTATTTTCTCCAATTATTATTGCCCTTTTGTGATCTTTAAGAGCACCTGCTACTATTTCAGATGCTGAGGCTGAACCATAATTTATTAGAACAATAATCGTCTCTCCATTTATCAAATCACCTGTTCTAGCAAAAAACTTTCTACTTTCATATTTTCTCTTACTTTTAGTTGATACAATTTCTCCACTATCAATAAAAAAATCTGTGATCTTTATTGCTTGAGAAAGTAATCCACCGGGATTATTCCTTAAATCTAAAATATAATTTTTAATTTTATCATTTTTTTTAAATTCTTTAATTTTATCTTTAATTTGATCACCACTATTTTCATTAAATGATGTAAGTCTAAGATACCCAGTTTGGTTATCTAAAATTTCAGATTTAACTGATGCTACTTTAATTTTTTCCCTTGTTATGTTAAAAATTAATGCTTTTCTTTCTCCTCTTCTTCGAACAGTTATTTCTATATCTGTTCCTACTGGTCCTCTCATAATATCAACTGCTTCACTTAAAGATTTGCCTTGCACTTGTATGTCATTAATTTTTACTATGTAATCTCCAGCTTTTACTCCAGCCTCAGCTGCTGGTGAGTCATCCATTGGTGTAATTACTTTTATAACACCAGCCTCCATACTTACTTCAATTCCTAATCCACCAAACTCTCCACTTGTCTCTGTTTGCATGCTCTCATATAACTCTGGCGTCATATAAGCAGAGTATGGATCTAAAGATTGCAAAACACCATTGATTGCCGCATCCATAGCTTCACTTTGATTTACATCATCAACAAATTCTTTATTAATTTTATCTAAAACTTCTGAAAAAATATCTATTTTTTTATAAATATCATCTTCTGATGAACTAACTAAATTTGTTTGAAAAAAAAAAATTAACAACAAAAAAAAATATATATAAAATTTTTTTATCATATAATTACCTTTTCTTTTGGTATTAACTCAGACCAAATTTTTTCTATTTCGTAAAATTTTCTTTTTTCAGGATTAAAAATATGAATTATAAGATCTATTCCATCAACAAGTTTCCAATCATTACTATCTTTTCCTTCAATCTTACAATTAGTTACACCATTTTTTTTTAAGTATTCATACACTTGCTCTGATAAAGCTTGGATATGTCTTGAAGAAGTTCCACTTGCTATAATCATTTGGTCAGCTATTGATGACTTTCCATTCAAGTCTATTGAAACAATATCTAAAGCTTTATTTGAATCCAAAATGTTAATTACATCTTTATGAAGAGAAGAGATTTTATCCATTAATTTTTAAAAGAGTATCAAATTTTTCTTAATTTAGAAGATGAAATATTGACCTTATTAAATTCAATAAATTTTAAGCTTTTTTTATTATACTTCTTAAAGCTCACAGAACTTAATGATTTCCTCTTATATCTATCTCTATCAAATACAAGAATTTTACAAATTGATGAAATTAAATCAGAGTCCTTCCATTTATGAAAATTAATAAGACTGTCTGCTCCCATTAAAAAAAAAATATCGGTATTTTTATTTTTTTTTTTAATATGTCTCAGTAAATCGATAGTTCTATTTGATTTAATTTTATCCTCAAAATATTTTACTTTTATAAATAAATTTTTTTGATTAATTTTTTTTGCATGTTTAATTCTTTTTTGCAAACTTAAACTACTTTTGCCTTTAAAAGGATTTTTTTTTGTTATAGCCCAAATAATCTTATCAATACCAAATTTTTTTTTTGCTTCTTTAGAAATTTTTATATGTCCTATGTGTGCAGGATCAAAAGATCCACCAAGAATACCAATTTTTTTTCTATTTTCTTGTTTGTCCAGAGCCATAAATTTCATATTTGTAACTTACCAGCTGATTAAGCCCCACTGGGCCTCTTGGTGGAAGTTTATTTGTCGAAATTCCAACCTCTCCTCCAAAACCAAATTCACCTCCATCTGCATATTGTGTTGATGAATTGTGAATTGCAATAGAACTTTTAATATTTTTAATAAAATACTTTGCAGATAATCTATTGTTTGTAATTATAGCATCTGTATGCATTGTGCCATACTTATTAATATGATTAACAGCATCACGAAGATTATTTACCAACTTTACAGAAATTTTTGCAGAAAGGTGCTCTTTAGACCAAGTCTTATTGTTTGCTAATTTTTTATTTCCTTTAAATATTTGAAATATTTTTTTGTCAGCATAAATAGAACATTCTCTTTTTGTTAATTCAATTAATATTTCATTAATATTTTTTGATTTATTTTTATGTATTAATAATGTTTCTGTAGCTCCACAAATGCTTGTATTTCGCAATTTGGCATTAACCAAAATTTTTTTTGCCATCGAAAGATCTGCATCTTTATCAATATAAGTATGACATATACCTTCAAGGTGTCCAATGACAGGTACAGAGGATAGATCTTGTACCTTTTTTACAAGACTTTTTCCACCTCTTGGAATAATGACATCAATAAATTTTGACATTTTTGACAGCATGTAATCAACAAGCTTTCTATTTTTATTTTCAATAAATTGTACAAAATTTTTATTAATTTTATTTTTTTCTAACGATTTTCTAAAAAGTTCTGCTAAAATTTTATTACTAAAATAAGCTTCGGAGCCACCTCTTAATATAACGCAATTTCCTGATTTAAAACAAAGAGTTGAAACATCTGACGTTACGTTTGGTCTACTCTCGTAAATTACACCAATAATACCTATTGGAATTGATACTTTTCTAATTTTTAATCCATTTGGTCTTTTCCATGTATCTAAATTTAAGTCTACTGGATCTTTAAAATTAGCAATAGTTTTTATTGATTTAATTATTGATTTTATTTTATTTCGATCAAGAGTAAGCCTTTTAATTAAATTTTCTTTAAGTTTTTTGGATTTAGCAATTTTTACATCTTTCGCATTTTCACTTAAAATTTTTTTTTGATTTTTTATAATTAGTTGAGTGTAATAATTTAATACTTTATTTTTTTTTTTATTGCTTATTTTTTTCTCAAAAGCAATCTTAGCATTTGACCCAATCTTTTCTAAATATTTCTTCATTTTAATAGTACCATATCATCTTTATGAATAACCTCGGATTTTGAAACATAACCTAAAATATCATTTATTTTATTGGAGTGCCTCCCTTTAATTTTTAAAATTTCATCAGATGAAAAACTACTCAAGCCTCTAGCAAATTCAGTCATTTTATTATTTAGAATCTTAATATGATCACCTTTATTAAAACTACCTTGTACATCTTTAATACCGGCAGCTAGTAAACTTTTACCATTATTCAAAGCTGATAAAGCTCCTTCATCAATTATTATTTTTCCTTTGGGAGAAATTGAACTAATTATCCATTTTTTTCTAGCATCTAATTTTGAAATCTTAGGTAGGAACCAAGTACATATATTTTTCATCAAAATTTTTTGTATTGGTCTATTTATCAAACCATTTGCTATAGCCATATGACATCCTGAAAATTGACAGATTTTAGCAGCATCAATCTTTGTTTTCATTCCACCAGATCCAAATTCCCCTGTTTTTTGTGAAGCTAGATTTTCTACCTTTTGATCAATATTTTTGATCTCACGAATTAGTTTAGCTTTATTATCTAATTTTGGATCTTTTGAGTAAAGACCATTTACATCAGATAATAAAATTAAACAGTCTGCACTTGATATCTGAGCAACTCTAGATGCTAGCCTATCATTATCCCCATACTTAATCTCAGAGGTAGCAATACTATCATTTTCATTTACTATTGGAATAAAACCAAGATCAAACAAATTTTCAAAAGTTCTTTTAGCATTTATTGCTCTTCGTCTTTTTTCTGTATCTTCAAGAGTTAATAATATTTGTGACAGATTAATTTTTGACTTATTAAAAGTTTTTTTAAAAAGATTCATTAATTCAATTTGTCCGATTGAAGCTACAGCTTGGCTTTTATCAAGTTTCAATTTTTTCTTACTTAATTTTAACTTTTTACAACCAAGGGCAATTGCACCTGAGCTTACTAAAATAATATTTTTTTTTAATTTTTTGAGATGTTCAATATCTTTAGCGAATTCTTTCAACCACTTTTCTCTAATAATTTTTTTTTCATTAATTAACAAAGATGATCCAATCTTTATAACAACTGTCTTAGAATCTTTAAGATACATAATTAAGTAATTTTGATTTAATATCAGATACAGATTTTTTATCGAGTGTTGATATTCTAAAAGTAGGTTTCTTTGTTATTTTTTCAAAGTCTTTAATTTTTACACTTATTTCATTGTCATCAATTAAGTCTATCTTATTAAATACAATTATTTCCTGCTTTTTTGTAAGTTCTGAGCTGTATTTTTCCATTTCATCTCTAACTTGGATATATGAATGAGATAAATCACTTTCAGATATATCTATAAGATGTAATAATACTTTACATCTTTCTATATGTTTTAAAAATTTAATACCTAATCCTGTTCCTTTATGTGCGCCTTCAATTAATCCTGGAATATCCGCTAAAGTTATTTCCTTATCGTCATACATTGCAACTCCAAGATTTGGGTTTAAAGTTGTAAATTTATAATTCGCTATTTTGGGAGTTGCACTTGTTAGTGATGCTAATAAACTTGATTTACCTGCATTTGGTAAACCAATAATTCCTATATCTGCAATTGTTTTAAGTTGAAGCCATATCCAAAATTCCTCACCAATTGTTCCTTTAGTAAATTTTTTTGGAGCTCTATTTGTTGAAGATTTAAATCTTGTATTTCCAAATCCTCCTTTACCACCAATTGCTGCAACAAATTCCTCATTCTCTTTTTTAAAATCATAAATTAAAGTTTTATTATCTTCTTCAAATACTTGAGTGCCAATTGGTACTTTCAAATATAAATCTTCTCCACCTCTTCCTGTCTTATTTTTTCCACTTCCATCTTTACCTTTTTCAGCTTTAAAGTGTTGTTGATATCTAAAATCTATTAGTGTGTTTAAATTCCTTTCTGATATTAGAATTACTGAACCACCTTTTCCTCCATCACCTCCATCAGGTCCTCCAAATTCAATAAATTTTTCTCTTCTAAAGCTAGGTGATCCAGACCCACCGTCTCCAGCTTTTACATATATCTTTACTTGATCGAGAAATTTCATGATTTTACAGATGTTAATTATCTGTTTATTAGTTAGGCTTTACTGAAACGTAAGTTCTGTCTGACTTGCTTTTTTTAAAAATTACTTTTCCTTTAACAACAGAAAAAATTGAATGGTCTTTACCCATTCCAACATTTTCTCCAGGAAATATTTTAGTACCTCTTTGTCTAACAATTATATTCCCAGGCACTACCAATTGACCACCATATTTTTTTACTCCCAATCTACGACCAGCACTATCTCTTCCGTTCCTTGATGATCCACCTGCTTTTTTTGTTGCCATAATTTACCTATTTATTTTGAAGCCTCAATTTTTTCTTCTTTAGCTTCTTTAACTTCAGTTTCTTTTTTTTTCATTTTTTCAGCCTCTGAAAGCACTTTGCCATCTTTTGAAAAAATCTTACTAATTCTTATTAATGAGAATTGCTGTCTGTGTCCATTTTTTCGTCTTGAATTTTTTCTTCTTCTTTTTTTAAAAATTAAAACTGTTCTTTCTTTACCATTTTTTAATAATTCTGCTTCAACTTTAGCTCCACTTACTGTTGGTTCGCCTAATTCAATACTTTTATCATCTCCATATGCTAAAATTTCTTTAAATTCTACTTTAGTATCTGAATTAGAATCAGTTAATTTTTCAACTTTAATAATCTCTCCAGCCGATACTTTGTATTGCTTTCCACCTGTTTGTATAACTGCGTATGACATAAAGAACCTAATTTTTAATTATCAGCAATATAGTCAGGGTCCTATGTTAGTCAAGCTGAATAAGCTAGAAATTATCCTTTAAATCTCTCAATTTTGAAAAGTTTTCAACATTTTTTGATCTTAAAAAAATATTAGTTTTCAGCTCCTCTTCAAGTGTCGATGGAATGGTTGGCTGACCTTTGGCAAGTTGATTTTTTATAAACTCAACTTTTGAAATTAAAGCTTTATTTTCTGGGTCGTGTTTTAGACAAAAATCTGAATTTTTTAATGTATATTCATGCCCACAATAAATTTCTGTCTCAATTGGTAAATTCTTTAACAACTGCAAAGAATTAAACATTTGTTCATGAGTGCCCTCAAACACTCTTCCACAACCTAATGAAAATAATGTATCTCCAGAAAATAATGCTTTTTCATTAAAAAAATAGAAACATATATGGCCCAAAGTATGTCCTGGAATATGAAAGACTTTTGCTTCAAATATACCGTCCCTCCAAGTTTCATCATTTTTTAAAGATATATCTATTTCTGGTATCCTATGTTTATCTTCATCAAAACCTATAACCTTAGCATTATATAATTTCTTGAGCTCTTTATTACCTCCTACATGATCATAATGATGGTGAGTATTCATAATGAATTTTAATTTTAGGTTAAGACTTTCAATTTTATTTATAATAGGCTTTGCTTCACTAGGATCTATTACAATAGTAGATTTTGTTAATTCATCAATTAATAAATAGGAAAAATTATCTTCTAAACATTTTACAATTTCTATTTTCATTTTACTTTTCTAATAAAAAAATACCCAATTCAGATATTAAGTTTTTATATTTTAAATTTGAATTCGAAATATTTGATATTTTTTCTCCATTTAAAGAAATTGTTTTATAAATATTAATTCCTTTGTTGTTACAAAAATTGTAAAAGTCTTGAATTGTACACATATGTAAGTTGGGGGTATTATACCATTGATAAGGCAAATTCTTTGTAACTGGCATTTCTCCTTTTAATAGCAAATCTAATCTAACTTTCCAATGTCCAAAATTTGGAATTGTGACGATTGCCTTTTTTCCTACTCTTAATAAATTTTCAATTACTTTTTCTGGACTCATAAATGCTTGAAGCGTTTGGCTTAATATTACATAATCAAAAGATAAATCTGGAAATTGTCTTAAATCATTTTCAGCATCGCCTTCAATAACAGCTAGTCCTTTGGATAAACATTTTTTTACTTTTTCTTTAGAAATTTCAAGTCCTCTAACATCTACCACTTTATTTTTTTTCAGATATTCTATTAAAATTCCATCACCACATCCAACGTCCAAGACCCTTGATTTTTCCTCAATAAACTTAGATATAACTTTAAATTCTTCTTTCATTAATATTAGAATATGTTGTGTTTAAATAATTTTTAATAGTGCTTAAAAAATCTGGCACATCTAATAAAAAGGAATCATGGCCTTTATCAGTTTTAATTTCAACAAAACCAACATCGGCACCTATTGCATTAAGTGCTATAACAATATCTTTATTCTCAGAGGTTGGGTACAACCAATCAGAAGTAAAGGAAATAATAAAAAATTTTGTTTTCGTATCTTTAAATGCTTTAGAAAGGTTTCCATTAAATTGTTTAGTTAAATCAAAATAATCCATTGCTCTCGTGATATACAAATAACTATTTGCGTCAAATCTATCTACAAATACAGAACCTTGATATCTCAAATAACTCTCAATTTGAAAGTCAGCATCAAACCCAAATTTTAAATCAGATCTTTCTTGAAGATTTCTTCCAAACTTTTCTTGTAAACCTTGTTTTGATAAATATGTGATATGAGCAGCCATCCTAGCGACAGCTAAACCTTTATCAGGATTTGTTGATTTTTCATCATACAATCCCTCTTTCCAATTACTATCAGACATTATTGCTTGTCTTCCAAGTTCATTAAAAGCAATATTTTGAGCTGAATGACTAGCCGTACAAGCAATTGGTAATGCTACTCTAGCCTTATTTGGAAAGTTTGATACGAATTGTAAAACTTGCATTCCACCCATTGAGCCACCAGCAACTGCAAATAATTTTTCTATTTTAAAATAATCTAGCAGATTATATTGAGCGTTAACCATATCATTAATTGTAATGACAGGAAAATTTGTACCTATAGGTTTATTGGTCAAAGGGTCAATAGTTCCTGGTCCGTAGGATCCCATACATCCACCAATAACATTCGCACAGATAACAAAAAATTTATCAGTATCGAATGACTTACCTGGACCAACTGCATAGTTCCACCAACCCTCTTTTTTTGTAATTGGATTGATGCCCGAAGCATACTGGTCGCCAGTTAGAGCATGAAAAATTAATATAGCATTATCTTTCTTCTCATTAAGATTTCCATAGGTCTCATAAGCTAATGGAAAGTTTGATATTTCTTTGCCACAATCAAGCTTAAGAGTTTTCTCAATAAGTATACTTTTCATTTTATTTAAATTGCTCATAAAAATTTTGCCGAAATGAATTGTGAGAAAAAAACTTATTTAGCAGGTTTTTTAAAGCGCTCGCAATTCAGTTAAATCAGCGCAAAAAGCTTTTATAAGATAGCTTTTTAGATGTCAATTTTTTTTAGAATTATTGATTGTATTATCTAATTATCTGACTATTTATTAATAAAACTAAGCATCATGAATACTCCATTATTTAGAAAATTAAATCTAGAAGCCTATAAGCCTGGAAGATCTTTCTTAAATAAAAAAAAAAGTATAATAAAACTATCAGCTAATGAATCTGCTTTAGGCATGAGCAAAAACGCTAATAAAGCAATATTAAAGTCCAAAAATAATGTATCAAAGTATCCAGATGGTAAATTTACGGAATTAACATCCACAATTTCAAAAAAATATAATTGTAAGCAAAATCAGATTATCTGTGGATCTGGATCTGACGAAATTATTCAAATGCTATGCCAGTTATTTTTGAACAAAGGAGACGAAGTAGTTGTGCCAGAATACAGTTTTTTAATGTACAGAATTTATGCAAAAATAGTTGGGGCAAAAGTTATATTTTCTAAAGAAAAAAATTTTAAAGTATCAAATGATGAAATTATAAAAAAAACAACAAAAAGAACTAAAATTGTATTTATAGCTAATCCAAATAATCCTACTGGCACATACATTTCTAAAAACCAGTTATTAGATCTAAGAAAGCGTTTAAATGAAAAAATTTTATTAGTAGTTGATGATGCTTATTCTGAATATATGTTAAACAAGGATTATAGATCAGGTTTAGAGCTTTTTAAAAATAAAAATAATGTATTTATATTAAGAACTTTTTCAAAAATTTATGGTCTTGCATCTTTAAGAGTGGGATGGGGTTATGGAAGTAAAAAAATTATAGATGCTTTATATAAAATTAAACCACCGTTTAATGTTAATAAGATAGCTCAGGAATGTGCAATTGAATCTCTTAAAGATAAAGGTTTTATAAAAAAATCTGTAGAACATAATTTAGATTGGGCTAAAAAAATAAAAAAATTAATGAATTCTTATAATATCCAAACAAATGAAATTGGACCAAATTTTTTTCTTTTAGATTTTAAAAGTTGTAAATTAACGGCAAGCTTTGTTGAGAGAAGTCTTGAGAAATCGGGAATTATTCTAAGAGAAATGAACTCGTATGGTATTAAAAATTGTTTAAGGCTTACAATTGGAAATGCGAGAGAAAACATACTTTTAATTCAGCAAATGAAAAAAATTTTTAAAAATGTTTAAAAACATATTGATCGTTGGTTGTGGACTAATTGGATCTTCAATTTTAAGAGCATCCATAAATAAAAAAACTTCTAAAAAATTTTTTGTTTATGAAAAATCAAAAAAAAATATTAGAGAAATTAAAAAAATAAATAAAAAAATAATTATTTTAAAAAAACTAGATAATAAAATCTCAGATATGGATTTTGTTGTAATTGCTACTCCGATGAGTCAGTATGAAAGAATTATTCCCCACTTAAATAAGCATTTAACTAAAAAATCTTTAATTACTGATGTTGGTTCTACGAAAGAAAACATTAGCAAATTAAAAAATAATAGCCTGTCAAAGTCGCTTGATTGGATTATGAGTCATCCAATATCTGGGTCAGAGGTAAGTGGACCAAAGTATGGAAGTAAAAGTCTTTTTATTAATAAATGGTGTATTGTTTTTAGTGACAAAAACAAAATAAAACAAAAAAAATTGGTAAATTTTTGGAAAAAAATTGGTTCTAAAGTATTAATCATGGAGGAGAAAGTTCACGATAAGATATTTTCAATTACAAGTCATTTACCCCATTTAATAGCTTATAATTTAATAAAGACCGCCCAAGATTTCCAAAAAACTCAAAAAAAAGATGTAATTAAATTTAGTGCGGGAGGGTTAAGAGATTTTTCAAGGATAGCCGCTTCAAACGAAATAATGTGGAGAGACATTTTTTTTAATAACAGAAAAAATATTGTTAGTGCAATAGACTTATTTATCAAAAATTTAAAATCTTTTAAAAAAAATATTGAAAATGTAGATGACAACATTTTGAGAAAAAAATTGGTCAATTCAAAAAAAGTAAGACAGCAAATATTGAATTTAAAACAAGATATAGCGAAACCTGATTTTGGAAGGGATCAAAGTTAAATAGATATAATTTTAATCACTTTTAAATTTGCAGTTTTTTCAATTAATTTAATGGTTTTTATTATTGGCATTATTATTACTTTTTTTCTTGGACCATATGCATGAATTAATTTTTTTGAATTTAAACAAATGGCAACATGCCCTTTCCAAAAAATAATATCCCCTTTTTTAAATTTTTTTTTATTTTTAACACCTTTTTTTATTTTAACTTGATCTTTTGTATCCCTAGGGAAAAATTTTTGGTTATATTTATAAAAAATTTGGAGTAATGCCGAACAATCAATACCATCAAATGTTTTACCACCCCATTTATATTTGATATTCAAGAAAAGTTTTAATACATTGCTAAAATTATAGTTTCTTTTATTTATCATTTGCAATTCATTCAATTTTATCCATTTATTTTTTTCAAACATTCCAAAATTATTTTTTTTATTTAGGATCTGAATTTCGGATGAAAATGGAAGATATTTTTTTGTAAAAAATTTTAAATTATTTCTTGGTTGAAAATAAATTTTTGATTTTAATATATTAATTTTGTGAGTTTTGTCTAAAACTTTATTAAACTTTTTAACCTTTATAAAACCTAAATAATTATCAAAATCAGTTTTAATTTTAAAAAAATCTTTTTTTTTTCCGATTATTTTAAACTTTTCACCGTAAATTAATTGAGTACTTATATTTGATTTCTTTGAGGCTAGCTCATAAACGTTTAAATAGGAATTCTTACAGAAATAGCTATTTTGCACCAATTTTAACTTTATTTCTTATAAACCAAAGACAAATAAGTGATGGAATCACCATTACAGTTGTTATTATAAAAAATGTACCCCAGTCTCCATTTAGCCAATCTACTAGTGCACCTGATGAAGAGGCAAGGGTAGTTCTTCCAGCAGTTCCAATTGATGCTAATAATGCATATTGAGTTGCCGTATAGGTCCTATCCACTAATAAAGAAATAAAGGCAACAAATGCAACTGTTGCAAATGCAGCTGTTATATCATCAGCTATTACAGCTATTGCAAATAATAACTCTGATTTACCTGTCCAGGCCAATAATGCGAAAAGTAAATTAGTTACAGCCATCAAACCTCCAGCAAAAAACATAGTTTTGACTGTTCCAGCTCTCATCGCCATTACACCACCTATTAAAGTGAAAACTACAGTTGTTATCCATCCTAATCCTTTAGAATAAATTGCTATTTGTCCTTTTGAAAATCCAATTTCTTTATAAAAAACAATAGACATACGTCCTAGAAATGCCTCACCAATTTTAAATAAAAATACAAATCCTAATATCCCAACTGCGATTGCAAAACCATTTTTTTTGAAAAAGCTTATTATTGGTCCACCAATAGTTCCCGAAATGTAAGCAATGAAATTTGTTAAAACATTATTTGATCCAAGCTTATTTACAATCATTTGATCTGTTTCTTTTTGATTATTTTGTCTATTATTATCAACTGGTTCATGAACAAACATTAAACAAATATTCATTAAAATAATTAAAACACCTAAAACTAAAAAAGTAGCTTGCCAATAATCTGCTACTCCCATATTTTCAAAAAATTCTGCAGTAAATAATGCAATAACACCTCCTAATTTATAGCCAGTCCACCAACCAACTACTGCCATGGCCGCACCTGCTGCCATAGATTTTCCCTCATTTGCATCAATTTGTTCAATTCTTAAAGCATCAACAGTTATATCTTGGGTTGCTGAAGCTATTGCAATTACTAATCCAACACTAATCAAAAGTGCTAAATTTTGTGTAGGGTTTATTAAACTCCATATAATTAAGCTAAGTAATATTATTAATTGCATTAGCACAATCCATCCTCGTCTATGTCCTAATTTTTTTGTTAAAAATGGAATTTGTATTCTGTCAATGATGGGAGCCCATAAATAATTAAAAGCATAAACTCCAAATATTAATCCTGCCCAACCAATCGTTGATCTACTTAATCCCTCTTCTTTTAACCAAAGACTTAAGCTGCTTGCAATTAATACCCAAGGAAAACCACTTATTGCTCCTAAAAGCAATATTCTTAACATTCTAATATCTTTATAAACTAATAAAGATTCCAACCAGCTTTGTTTAGTTTCAGTCATTAATATTTTCTCCAAAAAGATGGAACAAACAATACTAATACAGCAAACAGCTCTAATCTACCTAAAATCATCGCTAAACTCAAAATCCATTTTGAAAAATCAGATAAATTTGAAAAATTGCCGTTTGGACCAATAATATCACCTAAACCAGGTCCGACATTAGATATTGAGGTTGCAGCAGCTGATAAAGAGGTTGTTAAATCTAGGCCACTAGTTGATAAAAGAGCAGTAATAAGAAAGAAAATTACAATGTATAAAAAAATGAACGAGATGATAGATGCTAAAAATTTTTCATTAATATTACTATTTTCATATTTAATCTTAAATATACCTCTTGGATAAATAATTTTTTTTAGTTGTACAGAAATAAATTGAAATAAGATTTGTACTCTAAAAATTTTGATTCCACATGCGGTAGATCCTGCGCATCCACCAATAAACATTAGTATAAGAAAATAAATCAAAGGAAACTGACCCCACTCGCTAAAGTTTTGAGTTACATAACCGGTTCCTGTTAAAATTGATATTACATTAAATGAAACTGATCTAATACTTGTATCAAAAGAACTTTGATTTTTTATAAATAAATATAAATACATTAATAGAATTGAAAAAATAACAATTTTTATAAAAGTTTTTATTTGCGTGTCTTTAAAAAATATTTTTTTGTCTCCATTTAAATATTTGATGTAGGCTATGAATGGAATACTTCCTAAAATTATAAATATAATTGATGTAAATTCAATAAGCGAACTATCAAAGTAACCAATAGACTCATTGTAGTTTGAAAATCCTCCTGTTGCTATTGTTGTCATTGAATGAACAATGCTATCAAAAAAGTTCATCCCAAATATTTTATAAAATAATGCACATATAAAAGTTAATCCTGAGTATACCAAGATCAATCTCAATGCTATTTCTTTTGATCTAGGTAAAATTTTTTCTGGAGTATCACTTGTTGATATTATGAATAACTGCATTCCACCGATATTCATTAGTGGCATTAATGTTATTGCCATAACGATTATACCAATTCCACCTAACCACTGAAGCATTCCTCTCCAAAGAAGTATACTTTTAGGAGTTTCATTTAAATTGATGATAATAGTTGATCCTGTTGTAGTGATACCTGACATGCTTTCAAAAAAAGCATCTGTAAAACTCAACTCAATCTCAGAAAATATGAAAGGAAGTGAGCCAAATATAGCAATACTCAACCAAGATAAAGCAGTCAAAAGAAAAGCTTGAGGTAGACTAATTTTTCTATCATGATCTAAATTTGACAATAAAAAAAGGACCCCAAATATAATAGTTACAATTCCAGAACTTATGAAACCAGAATCTAGTTCGTTATAAAAAAACTGCGCTAAAACTGGTGCAATCATCGATAAACCTAAAATAATTTGTAAAATTCCTAGGGTAAAAAAAACAGTTTTATAATTGGACATTTTGATTGGACATTATTTTATGGTAAATAAATTTCAACTCTATAAGAATTATTAAAAACGTTATTTTATAGGCTATTTAATTAAAGGTGATAGATAAAACAAACATAGACAAAACAAACGCTTGGCCCTTTGTTGAAGCTAAAAAGCTTCTAAGAGAGAGAAAAAAAAGTATTGAAAACAAGGGAAAAATTATTCTTCAAACAGGATACGGTCCGAGCGGCTTACCGCATATTGGTACTTTTGGTGAAGTGGCGAGAACCTCAATGATTGTTAATGCTTTAAATCATTTATCAAATCTACCTAAAGAAATAATTACTTTTTCTGACGATATGGATGGACTTAGAAAAGTTCCTGAAAATATTCCAAACCCTAAAAAACTTGAGGAAAATCTTCATAAACCCTTAACTGAAGTTCCAGACCCTTTTGGTAAATTTAATAGTTTTGGCGAACATAATAACGAAATGTTAAAAAATTTCTTAGATAAATTTAAGTTTAAATACAGTTTTAAAAGTTCATCAGTATTATATAAGTCAGGTTTTTTCAATAATACATTAAAATTAATCTTAGAAAATTATGAAAGAATAATGAATATAATTATTCCAACACTTGGTAAAGAAAGACAAAAAACATATTCTCCGTTTTTACCAATATGTCCAGATACAGGGGTTGTATTAGAGATACCAGTCTCAGAAATAGATATTAATAATTCAAAAATAATTTTTGATAATAAAGGCAAAAAATTAGAACAAAGTATTTTAGATGGAAATTGTAAATTACAATGGAAAGTAGATTGGGCCATGAGATGGTATGCTCTTGATGTAGATTTTGAAATGTATGGGAAAGATTTGATTGAGAGCGCAATTTTGTCTACAAAAATTATTAAATTGTTGGGTAAGTCAAATCCATCTGGCTTTGCATATGAGTTATTTTTAGATGAAAAAGGAGAAAAAATATCCAAGTCAAAAGGAAATGGTATCACGATCGATCAATGGTTAGAGTATGCATCACCTGAAAGTCTCTCCTTATATATGTACCAAAATCCAAAAAGAGCAAAAAAACTTTATAGAGAAGTAGTACCAAAGGCTGTGGATGAATATCTTGATTTTATTGAAAAAGGTAAAACTCAAAACGAACTTCAAAAACTAATGAATCCTGTTTGGCACGTTCATAATTCAGAGATACCAGAGGAAAATTCAATTATGTCCTTCTCAATGCTCTTAAATTTAGTTGAGACCAGCAATGCAGATAATAAAGAGTTACTTTGGAAGTTTGTGAAGAAATATAAGAAAGATATTAATGAGGACATGCATCCAATTTTTGACAAGCTAATATCTTATGCAATTAAATATTTTAATGACGCTATAAAAACCAAAAAGATTTATAAAATACCAAATGAAAGTGAAAAAATTGCTTTAGAGGCTTTAATAAACTCTTTAGATAACTGCAATGACGCAATGAAACCAGAGGACATTCAGACCACAATTTATACAGTTGGCAAAGAAAACGGCTATAAAGAAAATTTACGTGATTGGTTCAAGTTAATATATGAGGTAGTTTTTGGTGTAGAAAATGGACCAAGATTTGGTTTTTTTATAAGTTTTTTTGGAATTCAAGAAACTAAAGAATTAATAAAAAGTAAATTAGAAAATGTTTAATATTATAAGACCATTAATTTTTAAATTTAGCCCTGAAGTAGCTCATTCTTTAGCGATAAAAGCACTAAAGTTAAATAATATTCCTGACTTTAAACCTAAAGATAGTCATATTTTAGAAACAATTTTTTGTGAAAAAAAATTATCTTCACCAATTGGTGTTGCCGCTGGTTTTGATAAAAATGCTGAAGTATATAATCCTCTGTTTAATCTTGGATTTGGTTTTGTTGAAGTGGGGACAATCACTCCAAAGCCACAATTTGGTAACCCCAAACCTAGAGTTTTTAGACTTGAAGAAGATGAAGCACTTATAAATAGATTAGGTTTTAATAATTCTGGTTCAGAAGAAATTAGCAAGAGAATTAAGGTAAATGATAGAAAAGGTTTTTTAGGAATAAATATTGGACCCAACAAAGACTCCACGAACAGAATTGATGATTATTTAATTTGTTTTCGTAAATTTTATGATTTAGCTGATTATATAACTATTAACATCTCCTCACCAAATACAGAAAATTTAAGAGACTTTCATAACCAGGATGAACTAAATTCATTGATTGATAAACTAAAAAATGAAAAGAAAGAATTAAATACAAACATTCCATTAGCAATAAAAGTCTCACCTGATCTTAATGACGATCAAATCAATGAAGTATCCAACATCATCATAGAACAAAAAATAGGAATTATTATTGTTTCCAATACTACAGATAAGAATAGAGAAAATTTAAAAAATATAAATAAATTAGAAAAGGGGGGACTGTCAGGTAAACCAATTGCGAAAATTTCAAACGAGGCAATTTCTAAGTTTTATAAAATTCTAAAAGATAAAACAAAAATAATAGGAGTCGGTGGTGTTAGCAATGGACAAGATGCTTTTGAAAAAATCACTTCTGGCGCAACACTCGTTCAATTATATACTGGAATGGTCTACAGAGGTCCTCGTATAGCTTCAAAAATAAGTAAAGAATTGATTGATTTATTAAAAAAAAATGGGTTCAAAAATGTTTCAGAGGCTATTGGAACTGAAAATAAATCTTGACGCGATAAGATTCAGATCCTATACAGGCTCATAATTTATGTCTAAAAAATGCGAACTTACTGGAAAAATTCCACTTAAAGGTCATAACGTTAGTCATGCTAACAATAAGACTAAAAGAAGATTTCTTCCAAATCTAAAAAAAGTTAAGTTTAAAAGTGAGCTACTTAAGAGAAGTTTAAGATTAACCGTCTCAAATGCTGGTGTTAGATCAGTAGATAAAAAAGGTAGTTTTGACCAATTTCTAATTTCAGCTAAGTCTAGAGATTTGTCATTAAGGCTTAAAAAATTAAAAAAATCTTTAGTCAGTAAATCAGCATAATGAATAAAGTATTTCTTACACTCTCATTTTTAATGGGATTGGTTGTATTATCATCTAATTATTTAGTACAATTTCCAATTCAATATTTTGGACTTCAAGAAATTCTTACATATGGAGCTTTCAGTTATCCAATAGCTTTTTTAATAACAGATCTAGCAAATAGATCTTTTGGTAAATTAGTTGCTAGAAAAATTGTATATATTGGATTTACAGTTGGAATATTGTTTACACTAATTTTCTCAACAAATTTTGCAGATTTAATCTCTGTAAGAATAGCAATTGGTTCAGGTACAGCATTTATTATTGCTCAATTACTGGATGTACAAATATTTAACCAATTAAGAAAAAAAAAATGGTTTGTTGCTCCCCTAGTGTCTTCATTAATTGGTTCTACAGTTGACACATTTTTATTCTTTTCAATTTCATTTTATGGAACAGGAATACCTTGGGTAACACTTTCTTTAGGAGATTTAGCTGTAAAGATTTTTGTAGCTTTAGTAATGTTGATACCTTTTAGATTATTATTAGGCACTTTAAAAGCTGCTTAATTAAAACTTTGGTTCTTGTTGTGTCATGCAATGAATAGCTCCAAAACCCCAAATTAAATTACTACAATCAATGGCAATAACTTTTCTAGTTGTAAAATACTTTCTAAAAATTTTTAAAACCTTTTTGTCTTCTTTTACATTAAATACTGGAACTAATACCATTTTATTGCTTATAAAAAAATTCAAATAACTTGCTGGGACACGCGTTTTGTTTATGAGAACTGGGCTTGGCATTGGAACCTTAATAATTTTAAATTTTTTTCCATTTTCATCATAACTGTAATGTAATATTTTTAAATTTTCTTTAAGAGCTTTATAATTTTCATCTGATCTATTATTTTCTACAGCTATCATAATTGTATTTTTTGAAACAAATCTTGCAATATCATCGATATGACCATGTGTGTCATCTCCAACAATTCCTTTATTAAGCCAAATAAAATTTTTTACATTTAAATATTTTGAAAATAGATTTTCATAGTCAACTTTTTTGAAACCAATATTTCTTTCTTGTCTTTTGCTCAACAAACACTCCCTTGTTAGCAATATTGAGCCAGATCCATTAATATCAAACGCACCTCCCTCCATTACTACTCTTTCAAATTTGTTTGAATTTATTTTTTTAGGCAAGATACTATCAATTTTTAAGTACCTTCTAATATAATTATTAATTTTATTATCGTTTCTAAAATTTTTATATTTTGACCAAGCATTAAATTTAAAATCAAGCATAGTTTTTTCTCTATTTTTTTTGTTGATTAAAAATATTGGTCCAGAGTCTCTTAACCAAAGTCTGTCTGTCTTAAGTTTATGAAATTTAATATTAGATATATTGCAACCTATTTTTTTTAAATATATTCTTGTGTTCTCTATACTTTTTGTATTATTGATTAATAAATCTATTCTTTGATGTTTTGTTAAGTATCTAATTATTTTTCCAACTACATTTGGAATTTTATCAAACAAACCAGGCCAATCATTTTTATTGTGAGGCCAAGACATCCAAACTGATTTTTGAGGCTCCCATTCTGCGGGCATTCTAAATTCAGATATTTTTTTACTCATCTTCTGGATTTTTCAGAATATCTTTGTAAAATTCAGTTCTTCTGTCTCTTAAAAAAGGCCAATGCTGTCTTGCAGTATCTATTTTTTTATAATCTATATCACAAACTAAAATATCCTCTTTTTTATTTCCTGCTTTTGCAATTACTTTACCACTAGGATCTATAACCATCGAATTACCCCAAAATTCAATTTTTTTCTTTCCTTTTTTTTCTATTCCAACTCTATTTATGGCAGCCACATAAGTTCCATTAGCAATAGCATGAGATTTTTGTATTGTGATCCAAGAGTCCAATTGTGATTTACCAAACTTTATTTTTTCTTTTGGATGCCATCCAATAGCAGTAGGATAAAAAATAATTTGAGCTCCTTTTAAAGCTGTTAATCTGGCTGCTTCTGGAAACCATTGATCCCAACATATAAGAGGACCTATTTTCCCAAATTTTGTCTTAACACTTTTAAATCCAAGATCTCCAGGACTGAAATAAAATTTTTCATAATACCCCGGGTCATCAGGTATGTGCATCTTACGATATTTAGATAAAATATTACCATTCTCATTTATAATGATACTAGTGTTATGATAAAACCCAGATGTCTTTTTTTCAAAGATCGTAATATTCAATACAACACCGAGCTCCTTTGCTAAATCACAAAATATTCTAGAAATTTTTCCTGGAATTTTTTCTGCCAGTTTAAAGTTTGAATGATTTTCTGTTTGGCAAAAATAATTTGTCAAAAATAACTCTGGAAGACAAATTATCTTTGCCTTTTTTTTTGCTGCTTTTTTAATATTTTTTATAGCTAAATCAATATTAGATTGAATTGTACCTAAAGATTTACTTTGTATTAAACCGATTTTGGTTTTTTTGATCATTAATCAAAATATCTTGGAAAAATTTTTTCTCTCTCTATTTTTCCATTCTCCTTTATGATAAGCGTCACTTGCTATTAAGGGCAATACACTTGTTGCTTCTGCAAAAACCATTTGCTCTTTCGTAATATCTACTTTGCCCCATGAACTTGCTTCTTTTAATGTTGAGCTACTACATGCTCCATCTCTAGAATCAGCAACTGTTATTTGAATAGCATATTTATGCATATCCACATTTTTACCTAAAAGTTCGGCACATATGACAGTATCTTGAATAAAATTTTTTGGCACACCTCCACCAATCATAAAAAGTCCTGACCCTTTAGATCTTATTTTAATTTCAGTTAATTCTCTAAACTCTCGTATAGAGTCAATAGTAATATGATTTTTAGGATTTCTTTCTTGGTGCATCACAAGTCCAAATCCAGCACTAGAGTCAGTAAACGCAGGACAGAAAATTGGAACATTATTGTCATATGCAACTTCTATTAACGAATCTTTCTTTTTTGCATTAGTTTTAAGATATTTTCCAATCTCTTTTATAAATTCTCTTGATGTATAACTTTTGGGCTCCAATTGATCTGCAATTTCCCCGATGGTTTTATCGCACATCTGAAGCTCTTCCTCATCAATGTAAGTATCATATATTCTATCAACATAGTTATCTCTTAACTCTGTATCATCTTGATACTGTGACCCCTGATAATGTTTAAAGCCCAAAGCCTCAAAGAAATCCATATCAATTATTGAAGCCCCAGTAGCAACTATTGCATCGACCATGTTATATTTCACCAAATCTCTATATACATGCATACATCCAGCAGCAGAGGTTGATCCTGCAAGAGTTAGGAAAATAGTACAATTTTTGTCTTTAATCATCTCATTATAAATATTTGCAGCATTTGCAGTCTCTCTAGATACAAAAGACATTTTTTCCATAGATGAAACAATATGTCTTGCATCAAAAGAAGTTATATCAATATGCTCAACCTCTTTATTAAGTAAATCTTTTTTCCTGTTATTTGAATGATTTTTTTTATCTGACATTAAGCAACAAGAAACTCTTTATTTGCCTCTTTGTCATACATAGTCATTATAGGATTATCCTCAACTTCATAAATTTCATCAGAGTAAAATCCGTTAAAGTTGGTTCTAAAAGTAAGTCCATAAGCTCCCAATTGTCCAAGCTCTATATAATCATTTTCTTTTATATTGTTAGGTAAGATAAAAGGTCCTTTCATATAATCCATGCTATCACATGTTGGGCCATAGAAATCAAATGATGTTAATTTTTTTGAAACAACTCTTCCATAAGTTATCATTTTTGAAGGGTATACAATATTTGGAACACCAGCATCAAATAAAGTTCCATATGTTCCATCATTTATATAAAGTTTTTGTTTTTTTCTTAAATCTACTCTAACTATTGTTGAACCACTCTCTGCAACAATTGCTCTACCAGGTTCACATATAATTTCTGGAAGTTTTTCTATTTTTAAAGTTTCTAAGCTTTTTTTAATTTCATCAAAGTAGTTATCTAAGGATTGAGGTACTAAATCAGGATATATAGTTGGAAAACCCCCCCCAACATTAATTACATCAGGTATTATTTTTGTTTTTTTTATTATATTTCCAATTTCAAATATTCCTTTAGAATATGAAATTGGATGCATACACTGTGAGCCAACATGAAAACTTAGCCCAACCTTTTTTGCATATTGTTTAGTTAATCTGAGAAGTCCTACAGCTTCGTTATTAATTGCTCCAAATTTTTTTGATAAATCTATCTCTGCATGTTCATTAGAAACAGAAACTCTCACAAATAAATTTAAGTCTTTTGCGTGATTTGTGCTCTCAAGAATTTTTATTAATTCATCTTTAGTATCTAAAGAGAAAGTTTTTACTTTATATTTAAAATATGCATCTTTTATACTTTCTCTGCTCTTTACGGTGTGCATATAGCAGCAATCAGCTATTGGACTTAATTTTTTAATTGTCTCTATCTCCTTAATAGAGGCTACGTCAAAACTATTTATTCCACTTTCAAGGATAGTTTTTAAAACTAGCGGATGAGGATTAGTTTTTAAAGCATAAAGAATTTTGCCTGGAAAGTTTTTCTGAAAGTACCTAGAAGCCAATTTTATTGACTCTTTTCTAACACAATAAACAGGTTTTGTTGGTCTCAGTTGATTAACTAACGCTTCAACTGATTTAAATTTTTGCATATCAACACCTCTAAAAAAAATTTACAAAAAAACTGCATATCTAGTATGCAAGTTTCATAAATGCAGCATTTATGCAAAAAAATTATTAATGTAAAGCAAATAATGCTATTGAAATATTAAATTTTATTTCCATATAGGAGATATGATTAACCAATCAACACTTCAAAAATTGAGTGATTTCGAGGATAAATCGCTTCTAATAGTCGATGACGATAATCCATTTAGACAGAGATTAGCTAGAGCCATGGAAAAAAAGGGCTTTAGTGTAACACAAGCTGAGAGTGTAAAAGTTGGAATAGAGACTGTTAAATCTCAAAGTCCAGCATTTGCCGTAGTTGATCTTAGATTAAACGATGGAAATGGACTAGAGGTTGTTAAGGAAATTCAAAAAGGAAATATAAAAAGTCGTATCATAATGTTAACTGGGTATGGAAATATTCCAACAGCAGTTGCTGCCATTAAAGAGGGAGCAATAGATTATATCGCTAAGCCAGCAGATGCAGATGACGTTGAAAAAGCCCTTCTAGCAGATCCAAGTCAAAAAGCTGCTCCACCAGAAAATCCAATGTCAGCAGACAGAGTTAAATGGG
This sequence comes from uncultured Pelagibacteraceae bacterium, assembly GCA_902581585.1. Lineage (GTDB taxonomy): Bacteria > Pseudomonadota > Alphaproteobacteria > Pelagibacterales > Pelagibacteraceae > Pelagibacter. The sequence goes on along the minus strand of CACHPB010000007.1, from coordinate 4,681 downwards.
AGCATATACACAGAGTTTTTGAGTTATGTAATAGAAATGTCTCTGAGACAGCTAGGAGACTAAAGATGCACCGAAGAACACTTCAAAGAATACTTTCAAAAAGATCACCAAGATAAATTAATTTTTTGTAAGCCTTAAAAAAACATCCTCAAGATCGCCATCATCAGTAGAGATATCCTTAATTTTGATATTTTGATTGTTTAATTCTGTAATAATTTTATCAATGCTAAGTTTACTTTTCTCATAAGATAACACTAACCTATTTTTCTCATTTGATATTACTTTTAAAGACTCAAAAAAGTCATTTTTCATATTAGTTTTTTTATCTGTTGTAAAATGAACAACTTTTGTTTGTATTCTTTCCAAAAGATTTTTTGTTGTATCCAATGCAACTAAATCTCCATCACTTAAAATGCCAATTCTATCACACATTTTTTCAGCCTCCTCAAGATAATGAGTCGTAAGTATCGTCGTAACACCTTGTTTATTTAATGATCTAACATTTTCCCATAATGTTGTTCTAAGCTCAACATCCACTCCTGCTGTAGGCTCATCCAAAATTATAATTGGAGGCTGGTGTACCATTGCTTTTGCAACAAGTAATCTTCTCTTCATACCACCAGATAAGGCTCTAGCATAACTATCAGCTTGTTCCTCTAATGATACTAACTTTAATATGGTATCTGTAATTCTATCTTTTTCTCTAATTCCATACAGTCCTGCTTGAAGCTCTAAGAGTTTTCTAGGACTAAAAAATGGATCAAAGTTTACTTCTTGTGGAACAATACCTATGGATGCTTTAACTTGTCTTGGATTTTTATCTAAGTCGAAACCCCAAACATTAACTTCACCCCCAGATTTTATAACTGATCCACCTAATATATTTATAAATGTGCTTTTTCCGGCTCCGTTTGGTCCTAATAACCCAAATATTTCACCCTCTTTCACTTCTAAGTTTAAATTATTAAGGGCATGGGTTTGTTTAGAGCCATTCTTTGAATATATTTTATTTAAGTTTTTAACAGTTAAAACGTTTTTTTTATTCATTTGAGGGCATACATTTATTACATTTAAAGAAATTAAGATATCATTACATTATGGATAAAATTAAAAAAAGTGATCATTTTTACTTAATAGACGGTTCGGGATACATTTTTAGAGCATATTATGCTTTACCTCCTCTAACTAGAAAAAGTGATGGTTTGCCAGTTGGAGCAGTAAGTGGATTTTGCAACATGCTTTTTAAATTATTAGAGGACTCTAAATCTAATGATAACTCAGAAAAACCTACTCACTTCGCTGTAATATTTGACTCTGCAAGAAAAAATTTCAGAAATGAAATTTATTCTGAATATAAAGGAAATAGATCCGATGCTCCTGATGATTTAATTCCTCAATTTGAATATATAAGAAAATCTGTAGAAGCATTTAATTTACCCTCGATTGAACTAATTAATTATGAGGCAGATGATTTGATTGCCACTTATGTGGAGAAAATTTTAGATTTTGGTGCAAAAGTGACTATTGTTTCTTCAGACAAAGATTTGATGCAGCTATATAAAAAAGGTGTCAGAATTTATGATCCTATGAAGAATAAATTTATAAATAAAGATGATGTTTTAAATAAATTTGGGGTTACTGCAGATAAAGTAATAGATGTTCAATCATTAGCTGGTGATAGTACAGATAATGTGCCTGGTGTGCCAGGTATTGGAGTAAAGACCGCAGCTGAATTAATTAATGAATATGAAACCTTAGAAAATTTATTGAAAAATGCATCAAAAATAAAACAAAATAAAAGAAGGGAGACCCTAATCAATAATAAGGAAGAAGCAATTATTAGTAAAAAATTAGTCACATTAAAAAAAGATGTGCCAGTAAAAAATAAAATTGAGGAATTTATATTAAAAAATATTGATAAAGATAAACTCTACTCTTTTCTTAGAGAAATGGAATTTAATAGGTTACTAAGTTCCGCTATTTCAAAATATGGAGGTAAAAATGATCAGGAAAATATAAATATTGAAAAAAACTTAGAAAACTTATCAGAAATTAAAAAAAGCAACTATCAATTAATAAAGCATGAGAATGAAATAAAGGATTGGATGAGACAATCTGAAGAAATTGGTGAATTTGCAATAGATACTGAAACAACCTCTTTAGATCCTCACACAGCAAAATTAGTAGGTATTTCAATATCAAACAGAATTGGAAAAGCCTGCTACATACCACTTAATCATGTTAAAGGAAATAATCTGAATGAAAAAAAAGTTTTAAGCATTTTAAAGAAATATTTAGAAGACGGGAGTATAAAAAAGATAGGTCAAAACATTAAGTTTGACTTCATTATTTTTTATCATCGTGGAATAACCTTAGACTCTATGGAAGATACTATGCTCATGTCTTACACATTAGATGCTGGAAAAAATAGACATAACATGGATACTCTCTCAGAAATTCATCTTGGTCATAAAACTATCAAATATAAAGATTTGGTTGGAACTGGTAAAAAACAACTTAACTTTTCCGAAGTTGATATAGCGCAAGCTAAAGATTATGCAGCAGAGGACTCAGATATAACATTTCGATTATACAAAATTTTTTTAAAATCTTTAAAAGCGGAAAAATTATTAAATATTTATGAGTTATTTGAAAAGCCTCTTATTAAAATACTTGCAGATATGGAGATAAAGGGGATTAGACTCAATAAATCTTCACTTAGTAAATTGTCTTCAAAATTTTCATCAAAAATTGAAAAATTAGAAAAAGCAATTTTTAAAATATCAAAACAAAAATTTAATATAGGTTCAACCAAACAACTTGGCGAAATTATGTATAATGATTTAAAAATTGCAGCACTTAAAAAAACAAAAAAAGGTAGCTTTGCTACCAGTGCATCTGTTTTAGAGGATTTAGCTTTTAAAGGTTATGAGTTTCCTAAATTAATCTTAGAATGGAGACAAATAAGTAAGCTTAAAAATACTTATTCGGATGCATTACCAGAACATATAAATCAAAAAACTAATAGAGTGCATACATCATTTTTGCTAGCAGCAACCTCTACAGGTAGGCTGGCTTCTAGTGATCCAAATTTACAAAACATTCCAATAAAATCAGATGATGGAAAGGATATTAGAAAAGCTTTTGTATCAGAAAAAAATAATAAATTAATTTCTGCAGACTATAATCAAGTTGAGATGCGAATATTGGCTGACCTTGCAGATGTTAAGCAACTTAAAAAAGCATTTTTAAATAATGAAGATATACATACTTTGACAGCAAGTCAGGTCTTTGGAAAAGAAATTAATAAAATTGATTCTGAGACAAGAAGAAAAGCAAAAGCAATTAATTTCGGTATTATTTATGGCATATCACAATATGGCCTAGCAAAACAAATTAATGTTTCAAACATTGAAGCAGAAGAATTTTTAAATTCATATTTTAAAAAGTTTCCTGAAATTAAAGATTATATGAAAACTACAATAAATTTTTGTAGAAAAAGTGGTTATGTCAGTAATATTTTTGGAAGAAAAACTCACCTGACTGGAATAAATGATAAAAACTTTAATGTTAGAAATTTTCAGGAAAGGGCAGCGATAAATGCCCCTATTCAGGGCTCAGCCTCAGAAATAATGAGATTAGCTATGATTAGAATAAATAAAGAAATTTCTAATAATAAAAAAAATAGTCTTAAAATGTTATTACAAATCCATGATGAATTAATTTTCGAAGAAAACTCAAAAGAGATAAAAAAAAGTACTAAATTAATAAAGGATTTAATGTTGAGTGTTAAAGATAGTGAACTTCATTCATTTTCAATACCTCTTTTGGTAGATGTAAATATTGGAGAAAATTGGGGGGAACTCCATTAGTAAACAAACAATTGCCCTATTATGAACAATTTAGTATTTTTAATCTAAATTATGTCACAAACTATTGCATTAGTAGACGATGATCGAAATCTTTTAACATCGGTCCAGATGGCTTTAGAGGAAGAGGGGTTTAAGGTACAAACATATATAGATGGTGAAAATGCGCTTGTTGGATTAACAAGAACACCTCCTGATCTTGCAGTTATAGATATAAAAATGCCAAGAATGGATGGAGAAGAACTTTTAAGAAAACTTAGAAAGAAAACTTCTCTGCCAGTAATATTTTTAACTTCAAAAGACCAAGTAACTGACGAGGTTAGTAGCTTAAAACTTGGTGCAGATGATTTTGTAGGTAAAACTGGTGGATTCTCAACTAAAGTTTTAGTTGAGAGAATAAAAGTTCAATTAAGAAAAAAAGATAAAGACATAAACATTGAGGAACACAAAAATGTAATATCTCATGGAAAGTTAAAATTAGATCCTTCTCAACTGGAGTGTGAGTGGGACGGAAAGCAATTGCCAGATAAACTTACTACAACTGAGTTTAAAATAGTTGAGGAGCTAGCAAAAAGACCAGGAATGATTAAGGAAAGGGCCTTACTAATGGATGTTGCCTACCGAGAAGACACCGACATAGAGGATAGGACAATTGATAGTCATGTTAAAAGAATAAGAAAAAAATTTAAAAAAGTAGATAGCGATTTTTCAGCAATTGAAACAAGATATGGAAGTGGATATAGATGGAATGTTAAATAACTACTATGGGAAAAATATTAAAAAATCTATCCATATTACAAAAATTCTTATTT
>CACHPB010000006.1 GCA_902581585.1 uncultured Pelagibacteraceae bacterium | reverse complement strand
CCTTTTAAAGGCGATAGTCTTGATGAGGAAACTTATATTAAAATTATTAATTTTCATTTAGAAAATGGCACAAATGGACTTGTGCCAGCAGGTACAACAGGTGAATCTCCAACTTTATCACATGGAGAACACGAAAAAGTAATTGAGCTTTGTATAAAAGAAGCAAAAGGAAAAATACCTGTTATAGCTGGCACTGGATCAAACTCAACTGTTGAAGCAATTTCACTTACAAAGCATGCTGAAAAAGCTGGAGCCGATGGTGCATTGATAGTTACCCCATATTACAATAAACCTACTCAGGAAGGCTTATATGCTCATTATAAAGCTATAAATGACAGCTGTGGGATACCTATAATTATTTATAATATACCTGGAAGATCAGTAATTGATATGTCAGTAGATACAATGGCAAGATTATTTGAGCTTAAGAACATTGTTGGGGTTAAAGACGCTACAGGAGATCTAAATAGAGTTGATGAGACTTTTAAAAAAATTGGAAATGAATTTATTCAACTAACCGGTGAGGATGGCCTCGCTTTTGAATATAACAAAAGAGGTGGAGTAGGATGTATTTCAGTCACTGCTAATATTGCTCCAAAGATGTGCTCAGACATGCAAAAATTTTCTAAATCTAATAATAAAGATGAATTAAAAAAAGCAGAAGAAATCGATAGAAAACTTCAACCTGTTCATAAATCATTGTTTATCGAAAGCAACCCATCTCCAGTAAAATATGCAGCCAAACTTATTGGACTCTGTGATGACAATGTAAGATTACCTTTAGTAACAGTTTTAGATACAACTAAAAATGAAGTCAAAAAAGCTCTTTTATCAGCTGAATTAATTAATGAGTAACAAAACCAATACTGGTTTTAAAATTATTACAATTAACAGAAAAGCATCTTTTAATTTTTTTTTTAAAGAAGTATTTGAGGCAGGAATTGTATTAAAAGGATCCGAAATAAAATCTGTAAGGGCTGGAAAAATAAATATTGCAGACTCTTACGCTGTTGACAAAGAAGGAGAAATATTTTTGATAAACTCACATATACCTATCTACAAGCAAGCAAGTTATTCAAACCACAATCCTTACTCTGAAAGAAAACTTTTACTTAATAAACGAGAAATAAATAAGATAATTGGTAGAATTCATGAAGATGGATTAACTGTCGTGCCAACTAAAATGTATTTTAAAAAAGGTAAAGCTAAACTTGAAATAGCCGTTGCTAAAGGAAAAAAACAATTTGATAAAAGACTTACAAAAAAAACTAGAGATTGGAACCGTGAAAAAGCAAGGTACATTAGAAAATCAAGTTAATTCAGCTTATCTTGCCTTTGGTTCAAATTTAGGAGATAGAAAAAAAAACTTAAATAAAGCTCTAAAATTATTAAATAAAGAAAATATTGTAATAAAAAAGAAATCAAAATTATATAGATCAAAATCATGGCCAAATGAAAATTTTCCAGAATTCATAAATTTTGTTATATTGGTTGAAACAAGCCTAAATTTAAAAAAATTATTTCTAAAAATCAAAAATATTGAAAGTAAGGTTGGAAGAATTAAATCAAAAAGAAATTTTCCAAGAGTTTGTGATATTGACATTATTGATTTCAACAGTCGAATAATCCAAAAAAAAATTGGAAATAACAAAATCAATGTACCCCATGAAAGAATGCACAGAAGGAATTTTGTATTACTTCCTTTATTTGAAATAAATAAAGACTGGTTTCACCCTAAACTTTGCAAAAATATAGTATTTTTATTGTCAAATTTAACTTCTGAACAGCTATTGGGTATTAAAATTATTCAATAAAATGATATAAATAATTATGCTTAAGTCTGAAGAATTGATAAATAAAGTAAAAAATTATAATAAATTTTTAAATCCTGAAACTTTATCCAAGGCTTATGATTTTGCTTTAAAAGCTCATGAAAAACAAAAAAGAGATGAGGGTTCACCTTATATCATTCATCCAATTGCAGTTGCAGATATCTTAACAGAGTTAAAACTTGATAGTGCAACAATAGCGACAGGATTACTTCACGATACAATAGAAGATACTCATGCAACGTATAATACAATAGAGTCTGAGTTTGGAAAAGAAGTTGCTGATTTGGTCGATGGAGTTACAAAAATATCAGTGTTTGAAAACCAAGCAATTTCAAATTCAAAAGCGGAAAACTTTAGAAAGTTAATTTTAGCAACATCTAAAGATATCAGAGTCTTGCTTGTAAAACTAGCAGACAGATTACACAACATGCGAACAATAAAAGTTGTTGAAAAAGAAAAACAAATAAGAAAAGCAAAAGAAACAATGGAAATATATGCACCCCTTGCTGATAGAATGGGTATGCACCGTATTAGAGATGAATTAGAAGATCTATCATTTGAAGTTTTAAATGAGGATGCTCGAAAATTAATTAAAGATAGATTAGATAAAATAAAAGAAAATAATCTTATAAATTTTAACAATATCTCTGACCAATTTTCCGAAATATTAAAGGATAAAAATATCAATCCCCAAATCGTTGGAAGGGAAAAAACTCCTTTTTCAATATGGAGGAAAATTCAAAAGAAAAGAACCTCATTAGAGCAAATAACTGATATTATTGGTTTCAGGATTATTTTAGATAATATTGATGATTGTTATAAGGCATTAGGTGTTTTTCATAGTAAATGGAATTGTATTCCAGGAAAATTCAAGGATTATATATCATCGCCTAAAATTAATAAGTATCAATCGCTTCATACAGCAATTATTGGTCCCAACAAAAGGCCAATAGAAATTCAATTAAGAACTAGGCAAATGCATGAGTTTGCTGAAAGGGGTATTGCTTCACATTGGAAATATAAATCTTCTGAAAAATTTAATTCTTTAACATGGAAAGAATATGACTGGTTAGCAGATTTAGTAGAAATTATAGATAAAAATGAAAATCCTGATGACTCTTACGAATACACTAAACTTCAAATGTTCCAAGAAAATGCTTTTTGTTTCACTCCAAAAGGTTCAATTATTAAGCTTCCAAAAAATGCCACACCAATAGATTTTGCTTATGCAGTGCATACACAAATAGGTGACGCTGCAATTGGATGTGAGATAAACGGCAAAGAAAGTGCTTTACAATCAGTTTTAAGAAATGGTGATGTTGTTAATATCATTACTTCAAAAAAAGCATCCCCATCTCTTCATTGGCTAACTAGTACCAAGACTGGGAAGGCTAGGGCTGCAATAAGGCGCTATTGGCAATATCGAGAAAATAAAAAACCAATTAAAGAAAAAAGATATAATACCACTCTTTGGATATCTCTACCTGATGAACCAGGAAAAATGGGTGATGTGACAACAATGATTGGTGAAAACTTTGTTAACATTTCTAGCGTAGAAATGGTAGAAAAACTTAATGGCAGAATTAACTTTAAATTTAACTTGATTATTCATGATCTTAAAAACTTTACAAAATTGATAAGTGAATTAAAACAAAAGGAATATAAATTTAAAATTATTAGACATAAAAACAAAAAATATGCTTTCTTTAAAAAACTCTTTAGCAGTTTTAAGAAAAACTAATGCTTTGTTAGACGGTCATTTTATATTGTCATCTGGACTGCATTCCCCTTCATATGTACAGTGTGCTAAACTACTTAGTTTCCCAAATAAATCTAAAAAATTTACAAAATCTTTAGCGATTAAAATAAAAAAAACATTTAAAAATATTGATTTAATTCTATCACCAGCAATGGGTGGAATAGTTATTGGTTATGAGATCGGTAGAGTTTTAAAAAAAGAAACAATTTTTTGTGAACGTGTTGATGGAAATTTTAAACTAAGAAGAGGTTTTAATATAAAAAAAAAATCAAGAGTTTTAATTATTGAAGATGTTATAACTACTGGAAAATCAAGTTTAGAATGTGCCAAATTGATAAAAAAATCTGGTGCATTTTTATTAGGATTTGCATGTTTAATAGATAGATCCAATAAACAATCTTTAAAAATAAAAGGAAAAAAAATTGTCTCACAGGTAAAATTAATAATTCCAACTTTTAAAGAGAAAGATGTTCCATTAACTTTAAAAAAAATACCAATTACAAAGCCAGGAAGTCGATTTTTAAAATGATAAAGAGACTTGGTGTTAATATAGATCACATTGCAACTTTAAGAAATGCTAGAGGAGAAAAACATCCTGACCCTTATACTGTGGCTTTGAATGTTTTAAAGGCTGGTGCAAATTCTATAACTGTTCATTTAAGAGAAGATAGAAGACACATAAAAGATAAAGATTTAAAAATCCTCTCAACTAATAAATCAATTCCCATTAATTTAGAAATAGCCTCGGATCCTCAAATGATAAATATTGCGCTAAAAAACAAGCCTTCTTTTATCTGTCTTGTGCCAGAAAAAAGAAATGAAATTACCACTGAAGGTGGATTAAATTTAAAAAAGAATAAAAAAAAAATTAAAAAAATATTGGGAATCTTTAATAAAAATAATATCAGAACTAGTTTATTTATAAATCCATCACTTCAAGATATAAAATTATCAAAAACCTTAGGTAGCAAATGTATAGAAATACACACTGGTAAAATTTCTAATCAAATAAAACAAAAAAAAAATTATTCTAAAGAACTTAAAAAAATTAAAAAATGTGCAATTTATGCGAAAAAAATAGGTTTAGAAGTTCACGCTGGTCATGGAATGGATTATAAAACAACAAAAATACTTAATAAGATTGATCAAATAGAGGAATTTAATATAGGACATTTTATTATTGGAGAGTCTGTTTCTCATGGTATTTCAAAAGTAGTTAAACAATTTATTAAAATATTAAGATAATGGATATTATAGGTAATGGAGTTGATATTATTAAAAACAGTAGAATTAATAGTTCGTTAAAAAGTAAAGGTTTTTTAAATAGAATTTTCACAAAAAATGAAATTGGACAAGGAAAAAAATTAAAGAATAAAATTAATTTTTATGCAAAAAGATTTGCTGCAAAAGAGGCATTTGTCAAAGCAATCGGGACTGGCTTTAGATCAGAAATAAATTTTAATGATATTGAAATCAATAATCGTAAGAATGGAAAACCTTATATTTTATTATCAAAAAAATTAAAAAGTTTTTTAAAAAAAAAATTTAAAATACAAAAATATAAAGTCCATTTGTCACTTTCTGATGAAAAAGATTATTCAATTGCTTTTGTAGTTATAGATAAAATAATATGAAAAAAATAATTATCGAAAATCTTAAAACAATAATTTATGCACTTATTATAGCTGTTTTAATTAGATCTATTTTATTACAACCTTTTTATATTCCATCCTCTTCTATGGAACCAAATTTATTAGTTGGAGATAGACTTTTTGTAACAAAATATACATACGGTTATAGCAAACATTCATTTCCATTTAGTCCACCAATTTTTAAAGATCGTATTTTTACCATAGATGCCAAAAGAGGTGATGTGGCTGTATTTAAAACACCTGCAGATAACAGAACCGATTATATAAAGCGTGTTATTGGTCTACCTGGTGATACAGTGCAATTTATTAATGGTGACCTTTATCTGAACGGAAATCAAATTTTAAAAACTATTAAATCAAAAAATATCACTAATTATTGTGGTAAATCAAAAATAAATGTTGATACGTATGAGGAAAAATTACCAAATGGCAAAGTTTATTTAGCTTCTTATAGAACAGATATTACTTTTGCAAACTCTGACAAATACATCGTACCAAAAGACCATTTATTTTTCCTGGGAGATAATAGAGATTGCTCAAAAGATAGTAGATTTTTATCTGAAGTCGGTTATGTACATAAAAATAACCTTGTTGGTAAAGCTCAAATATTATTTTTTTCATCTGATCCATTTATTGGAAGTATCGTAAAATTTTGGAAATGGAATGAAATATTAAGATTAAATAGATTTTTCAAAATAATTAAATAGACATGAATAAAATAAAAATTCTACAAAAAAAAATTAAGATATTTTTTAAAAATGAAAAAATTCTTTTGCAGGCTATTACTCATAAAAGCTTTGATCCAAATAACAATTATGAAAATCTTGAATTTTTAGGTGATAGAGTGCTTGGTCTTGTTGTTTCTAAAAAATTATTTGAGCTCTTTCCCAACGAAAAAGTGGGATCTTTGGATAAAAAATTAGCTTCTTTGGTAAATAAAAATAAATGCTTAGAAGTAGGTAATTTACTAAATCTTAAAGAGTTTGTTATTAAAGGTAATTCTAAATCGAGTAAAAATATAATTGAAAATAAAATTATTTCGGATTGTTGTGAGGCATTAATTGGGGCAATTTATCTAGATAGAGGATTTGAAGTTTCTAAAATTTTTATTCTTAAACAATGGAACAATTTAATAAACAATGCTGAAACAACTTTTGTTGATGCCAAAACAAGACTTCAGGAATACTCTTTAAAAAATTTTAAAATATTGCCCATCTATAGACTGGTTTCTAATACTGGTCCTAGACATAAACCTAAATTTAAAGTTGGCGTTAAACTTAAAAATAGTACATATGTTTATGCAATAGGATCTTCCAAGAAAATTGCAGAACAATCTGCCGCCTCTGAGCTTCTCAAAAAAATTAATCAAAAATGAATTGGCAAGATAAAGGGTATTTATTGTCTTTAAATAAATATAATGAAAATTCGTCAATAGCTGAATTTTTTACAAAAAATTATGGAAAAGTAGTTGGGGTAATTTTTGGATCAACATCAAAAAAAATTAAAAGTTACTTATTAATAGGTAATAAGTTTCACATAAATTCAAAACTAAGACAAGATGGTACATTAGGCTATCTTAAAGTAGAAATCGATGAAATTAAAACACCAGTCTATTTAGAAAATAAAAAAAAATTGTTTTGTATTATCTATTGTATGAATTTAATTAAAATTCTTACTGTAGAAAATGAGGGAAATATTGAAATTTACTCTCTTTTAGAAAAATTGTTTAAAATTATTGATCTTGATAATTGGTTGGTTGAATTTTTATATTTAGAGTTAAACATACTTAAATCTATTGGATATGATATTAATTTTAAAGATTACGTGATTAAAAAAAATATTAATGGTCAAACTAAATATGTTGTAGACTCAAGTCAAAAAATTATACCAAATTTTTTAATAGATAAAAAAATCATTCCTGAAAATACAAAAGATATTTACGGTGGTTATTCAATAGTTGGAGATTTTCTGGATAAAACGATTATTAAGCCTAATAACAAAAGTTTTCCTTCTTCAAGAAATGATTTTATTAATTTGATTAAATAGTCAAAGATCAATCTGGTCTGCAAAATAAGTTACGATGCTACTTGCTCCAGCTCTTTTGAAAGAGATAAGTGTCTCTTTAATAGAATTTTTGTCTATAAGCTTTTTGTTAATTCCACTCATTATTAAACTGTACTCACCTGATACCTGATATGCAAATACTGGTATTTTGAAAGTATCTTTTACTTTTTTAATTATATCAAGATAGGGCATACCAGGTTTAACCATGACCATATCTGCACCTTCTTTTATATCTAATGAAACTTCTCTCAATGACTCATTAGAATTTCTAAAATCCATTTGGTATGTTTTTTTATCTCCTTTTAATAATTTTTTTGATCCAACAGCGTCCCTAAATGGTCCATAAAAGCTAGAAGAAAATTTAACTGCATATGACAGTATCTGAACATCATTTAAATTATTTTTATCCAATGCTTTTCTTATCTTACCAATTCTACCATCCATCATATCTGATGGAGCAATTACATCACATCCCATTTTAGCTTGGAGCACAGCTTGTTTAGTAAGTATTTCTAAGGTTTCGTCATTTAGTATATTTTTTTTTTTCAACAATCCATCGTGACCATGAGAAGTATAGGGATCAAGTGCTACATCGCACATGATTCCTATTTTGTTTTTAAATTTTTTTTTAATAAATTTTATTCCCCTACAAACTAAATTGTCTGGATTTAAAGCCTCTGAACCATATTCATCTTTTTTTTTTGATTCAGTATGAGGAAATAAAGCAACCATTGGAATTCCTTTTTTTATGGCTTTACTAACTACAGAATTTAATTTGTCTACACTATACCTAAAAACATTTGGCATAGATTTTATCGATTCTTTTTTATTTCTGCCTTCAATCAAAAAAATTGGTAATATTAAATCGCTGTAAGATAGTGAGTTTTCTTGAACAAGTTTTCTAGACCATGCGTATTTTCTTGATCTTCTAAGCCTTAAATTTGGATATTTTCCTGTAATCATATTGTATTTTATTATGCGACAAATGTATTATACAAATATATATATAAATGAGTAGAAAACAATCATCATGTCATCGACTAAAAATAAAATTATAAATTTAAATCTCCATAATGATAATGATAGAGTATTAGATTTCAGTGATTTTCAAAAGCAAACCATCCAATTTGACATTGATAAACTTCAAGATGCATATAATCAAATTGTAAAGATTAAAAAATTTGAAGATGCCGGTGTAACAAATTTTGGAGCAATATCTTTAACTCAAATACCAGGAGATCCAGATTCAATAAAAGGGAATAAGGCCAGAGGAGTGTACTGGACTAAACCAGATAAATCTGGAAAAGAAGTTTCAAGAGATGTTAACATTGAAGAGTCAAAATATTCTGAATTTGTCAAAGATTATGAAAATACTTATTTTAAAGAGGTTTATGATATTCTCTCTTCAAAATATAAGTTGGGAAGAGTAAGAATATTATTAAAAGAACCTAGATCAACTTTGAGTTGGCATAGAGATCCAGAGCCAAGATTGCACATACCTATAATAACTAACCCTGGATGTTTAATGGTAATAGATAATGTGGCAATGCATATGCCAGCAGATGGTTCTGTATGGGTAACAAACAATACAAAATATCACAATGCTTTTAATGGTGGAGAAGAAAATAGAATTCATTTAGTAGCCTGTGTTTTAGATTATAAGTTTAACTAGTTTGAAAAAAATTTACATCGCATCAGATCACGCAGGATTTAATCTAAAAGAGAGTATTAAAAAGAAATATTCAAAATTTTATAAAATATTTGATTTGGGCCCTCAATCTACTAAATCAGTCAATTATCCAGATTATGCTCATAAATTATCAAAAAAAATAAATAGTAAAGAAAATATTGGAATTTTAGTATGTGGATCGGGAATGGGAATGGCAATGTCAGCTAATAAGCATAAAAACATAAGAGCGGCATTATGTTATTCAGTTAAAAATGCTAAATTATCTAGATTGCATAATGATGCAAATGTTATTACATTAGGAGAAAGGTTGATTAGTAAAAATTTAGCCTTTAAATGTATAAATACATTCTTAAATACTAAATTTGAGGGTGGAAGACATTTAAAAAGAGTAAAAAAAATATAAAATATGTCTAGTGAAACAAAATATTTGAATAGTGAATATAAAGACTTTTTTGAAAAAAGTTTATTAGATAGTGATCCTGAAATTTATAAAGCTATAAATGATGAATTGGTCAGACAACAAAATCATATTGAATTAATAGCATCTGAAAATATAGTCTCTCAAGCAGTTCTTGAAGCACAGGGATCAGTGCTGACAAATAAATATGCCGAAGGTTATCCTGGTAAACGTTATTATAATGGTTGCGAACATGTCGATGTAGCTGAACAATTAGCAATTGATAGACTAAAAGAACTATTTAATTGTAAATTTGCAAATGCCCAACCTCATTCGGGGGCGCAAGCAAACGGAGCAGTATTTTTGGCCTTACTTAAACCTGGAGATACTTTTATGGGAATGAGCTTGAATTCGGGTGGTCATATTACGCATGGTTTAAAAATATCAATGTCGGGAAAATGGTTCAATGCTATTGGATATGATGTTGATAAAAAATCTGAATTAATTGATTATGATAACGTTGAAAAACTTGCATTAGAACACAGGCCAAAACTTATAATTGCTGGTGGATCCGCATATTCAAGAGTTATAGATTTTAAAAGATTTAGAGAAATTGCTGATAAAGTTGGAGCATATCTTATGGTTGATATGGCACACTTCTCAGGTTTGGTTGCAGGTAAGGGATACCCAAACCCATGTGACTATGCACATGTAGTTACATCTACTACTCATAAAGTATTTCGAAGTGCAAGAGGAGGAATTATACTAACTAATCATGATGATCTATCTAAAAAATTTAATACCGCTGTTTTCCCGGGATACCAAGGTGGGCCTCTCATGCATATTATTGCTGCAAAGGCAGTTGGTTTTAAAGAAGCATTAAAACCTGAGTTTAAAGAATATATTAAAACAGTTTTAGCTAACGCAAAAATTTTAGCTGAAACTTTAAAAAATAATGGTTTTAAAATTTATTCAGGTGGGACTGATACTCATTTAATGTTGGTAGATTTAAGACCTTTTAATGTTAAGGGGAACGCTGCTGCTGAAAGTTTGTCTAGAGCAAACATTACTTGTAATAAAAACGGTATTCCTTTTGATACTGAAAGCCCGATGGTTACATCTGGAATTAGACTAGGATCTCAAGCTGCAACAACAAGAGGATTTGGACTAAATGAATTTCAAAAAGTAGGTGATTTAATAACAAAAACAATAAAAGGCCTGTCTGAAAACCCTGAAGATAACTCTAAAATTGAAGATGAAGTAAGGAAAGAAGTTGTTAGCCTATGTTCAAATTTTCCTATATATAAACATCTAGGTTAGTTTAATCATATGATATGTCCGTGCAACAAAAAAGGTGATACTTCAGTTGTTGACTCCAGACCTACAGAGGATGGAACTGCGATTAGAAGAAGAAGACTTTGTATATGTGGAGAGAGATTTACTACATTTGAAAGAGTTCAATTTAGAGAACTCACGGTTGTTAAAAAAAATGGAAGAAAATCACCTTTTGACAGAGAGAAGTTGTCTAAATCAATTTATGTGGCACTTAAAAAAAGACCAATAGATACAGAGACTATTGAGAAATTTATATCAAAAATTAGTATGTCGATGGAGGAATTAGGTCAGAGCGAAATTTCATCTAACACCATCGGGACAATGGTTATGGAAGGATTAAAAGATCTTGATCCAGTAGCTTATGTACGTTTTGCATCTGTATATAGAAACTTCAGAGAAGAAAAAGACTTTGTTCAATTTGTGGATAGAATAGATGTCTTTAAAAAAAGATAATTATAAATCCTTAGATAAAAAAATTATGAACTTTGCTATTAATTTAGCTGAGAATAAAAAATATTTTACAGGAACAAATCCATCAGTTGGTTGCGTAATTGTAAAAAAAAATAAGATTTTATCATTTGCTACTACTAATGACGGTGGTAGACCACATGCAGAAAGTATTGCTTTAAAAAAAAATAGACATAATAATAAAGGAGCAACTTTGTACTCAACACTTGAACCATGTTCTCATCAAGGAAAAACACCACCTTGTACAAATGCGATAATAAAAAACCAAGTTATGAAAGTTCATTATTCAATAGAGGATAAAGATTTACGTACATTCAATAAAACAAAAAAAATTTTAAAATCAAAAAATATTATCGCAAAATCTGGTCTTCAAAAAAGAAAAGTTCATAATCTTTATAAAGAATACAATTATATAAGATCAAGTAAGTCACCCTATATAACAGGAAAAATTGCAAGTTCATCAAATTTAAATATTTTAAGAAACAACTCTCCAATAACAAACCAACATTCTAGAATGGTTTCCCATCTTTTAAGATTTCAGAATCATGCAATATTAACCTCCTACAAAACTATAAATACAGATAATCCTAAACTTAATTGCAGATTAAGCGGATTAGAAAAATATTCACCAACAGTAATTGTGATTGATAAAAACTTAAAAGTAAAAATAAACTCTTTTCTGATTAAAAATTCAAAAAAGAGTAAATTAATTATATTTCACTGTTCAAAAAATATCTCAAAAATTAGATTGTTAAAAAATAAAGGAGTTAAACTTATTTTTCAAAAAGCAGAAAATGACATAGATTTAAATCTTAAAAAAATTACTCAAAAAATTTATAAGTTGGGACTACATAGATTATTAGTAGAGTCTGGAAAGGATTTATTAACTAATTTTCTTAAGGAAAATTTATTGAATGAATTCTATTTTTTTAAAAGCGACAAAATAATCTTAAATAGACATAAAATTAATATATCATCATTAGTAAAAATGATTAATAAAAACTACAAAAATAAAAAAAAAATAAATACATATTTAGGTAAAGATACACTTACTCATTATTATTAAAATGTTTAATGGAATTATATTTAATAAGGGAAAAATAAGCCATATTAAAAAAAGAACTAAGGGAATTAATTTATTCATTAGGTCCTCTTTAAAAGTGTCAAAAAAAAATCTAGGCATTTCAATTTCTTGTGATGGTGTTTGTCTTACCTTAATCTCATATAAAAATAAGATTTTAGAATTTTATTTATCTAATGAAACATTGATTAAATCAAAATTCAAAAATATTAAAATTGGTGATGAAATTAATTTAGAAAAACCATTAAAATTTGGTAATGATATTTCAGGTCATATCTGCCAAGGTCACGTAGATACAGTCTGTTCTTTAAAAAGTATAAAAAAAGTAGATAAGTCCCACATATTAGATTTTAAAATTAGTAATTTATTTAAAAAACAATTAGTTGAAAAAGCATCTATACTAATTAATGGAGTATCACTAACTATTTCAAAAATTAAAAAAAATTCATTTGAAATATGGGTTATACCTCACACATTAAAATTGACAAATTTAATTAATTTAAAGAAAAATGATTTAGTAAATGTTGAAATAGATATTATGTCCAAGTATGTAAAAAAGTTTGTTAATGAAAAAAAGTAATTTTAGTTCAATAGAAAGTATTATCAAGACAGTCAAAAAAAATGGAATGTATATTCTTGTTGATGACGAAAGCAAACACGAAGAAATGGAAAATGAAGGCGATTTAGTAATTTCTACATCTGCAGTCAGTCCTAAACACATAAATTTTATGGCAAAACATGCAAGAGGATTGATCTGTTTAGCAATGGATAGTGGGCAATCAAAAAAACTTGGGCTAACTTTAGCTTCACCAATTAATCAATCAAGAAGCAAAACTGCTTTCACATATTCTATAGAGGCAAAAAAAGGTGTTACTACAGGTATATCAGCTTATGATCGAGCAAAAACAATTAAGGTTGCATCTAGTAAAAATGCAAAAAAAAACGATATAGTGTCTCCTGGTCATATATTTCCAGTTATAGCAAGAGACGGGGGCGTTCTTGTTCGAGCAGGACACACAGAGGCTTCAGTTGATATATCAAAACTTGCAAAAAAAAATAATTCTGCAGTTATTTGTGAAATCATGGCTGATGATGGAAAAATGGCTACAGGAAAAACATTACTTAATTTTGCAAAAAAACATAAACTTAAAATAGGAAAAATTGAGGATTTAATTGCTTATAGATTAAAGAGAGAAAAGTTAATCAAATTAAAGAAGACCTCCTCAATTATTGTTCAAAAACAAAAATTTAAAATTAAAGTATTTGAAAACATTCTTGATGGGTCCGAAAACTTTGCATTGATAAAAGGGTCTTTAAAAAAAGGCGTCATCCCAAGACTAAGAGTAATATCATCTAATGTAGTTCAAAATTATCTTATTAACCAAAAACTACCAAATGCATTTGATAAAACAATCACTTACTTTAAAAAATACAGTAATTGTGTTCTTGTATTTATTAGAGATCCTAATTTAAAATCAGTTACACAAACACTTAAACAATATAAGAGTAAAACCTTCTATAAAAAAGGTCATGATAAATTGATTAGAAACTATGGTATTGGAGCCCAAATTATTAAATCTTTAAAAATTAAAAATATGATACTTGTTACTAGATCAAAAAAAAAAGTGATAGGATTAGATGGATATGGTATCAAAATCAAAAAGCAGGAAATTATAAAGTGAAAAAAAAAATTCTAATTGTTGTTGCAAATTATTATGAAAACATTGCCAGTTCTTTACTACGGAGTGCTAAAAGTAAAATAAAAAATAAGTGTAAAATTAATGTGATAAAAGTTCCTGGTGCATTTGAAATTCCAGTTACAATCGCAAAAAATTTAAAAAAATTTAATGGATTTATTGCTTTAGGATGTGTGATTAAGGGACAAACACCACATTTTGATTTTATATCAAAATCTACTACGGACGCATTAATGATATTATCAATTACTTCTAAGAAACCTGTTGGAAACGGTGTTATTACATGCTTAAATAAAAAACAGGCTGAAGAACGTGGTAAGAAAGGATCTGAGGCGGCAGAGGCTGTATTATCAGTTCTTTTTCAATAAATTATGACAGTTCAATTTTCTCCACAAAGAAATCCTAGAGTAATAATTATACAAAAACTTTATGGAAAGCTTTACAACAATGAGGAAAATATCACCTTTCCAAAACACAGGTTTAAAAAATTTATTAAAGATATTGTTAATGGCACTATAGAAAGAGAAGAATTAATAAATGCAGAAATCGACAACCATTTAAATCAGGACCTTAAAATTAAAAATATGGATAAAGTTTTTCAAATAATAATCAAAAGTGCTATTTTTGAATTTTTATATAAACCAAATACTTCGATCAAAATTATTATAAATGAGTATTTAAAAGCATCAAACTTTTTTATTGATGACTCACAAACTAAATATTTAAATGCATTATTAGATAAAATTTCAAAAAAAATTAGAGTAAGCAATGAATGAATTTGCTCTAATTCAAAAGTATTTTAAAAAATTAACCTATAATAACTCCTCTGCATTAAATTTAAATGATGATGTTTTTTTTGATAAAAAAAATAACGTTGTTGTTTCAACCGATAGCTATGTTGAAGGTATACATTTTCCTAATTTTAGAAATCCTGATTTGGTAATTAAAAAAATAATAAGATCCTCTATATCAGATTTGTATTGTAAGGGCGTAAAACCAAAGTTTATTTTTATTGGTGCTAGTGGAAATAATATATCTTTTTCAAAAAAAAATTTGGATCTTATTTATAAAAGTTTAAAACAAGAACAAAATAAATATAAATTTAAATTATCAGGCGGAGATACAACAAAATCAAATAAAACAGTATTCACAATTACTAGTTTAGGATATTCCAAAAAAATAGTTCAAAGAAATAAATGTAAAAATAATGACGATATTTATGTGACTGGAAATCTTGGTGATAGTTATTTGGGATTATTACTTTTAAGAAAAAAGTTATTATTAATAAATAATAATCAAAGAAAATATTTCATTCAAAAGTATTATAAGCCAGATTTGCCTACAAAAATTAGTTCAAAGCTAATAAAATTTGCTAATTCATCAATTGATATATCAGATGGTTTATTGAGTGATTTAACTAAATTAATTAATACAAGTAAATTAAATTTTAGAATAGATCTTAAAAAAATACCTATTTCACCAAAACTTAAAATTTATCTTACTAGAACGAAAAAAAAAAAAATAAATTTTATTTCTAAAGGTGATGATTACCAAATTCTATTTACTTCCTCAAAATTTAATAGAAGATTAATTAAATCTTTGTTTAAACAAATGAATCAAAAAGTTACTTTAATAGGAAATTTAACCAATGAAATCAAAAGTAATCAAATTATTTATAACAAAAAGGTTTTAAAATACAGATATAATGAGGGATATTCACATAATTTCTCATGAAGTTAAAGATTGCGTTTTATAGTATTTTTTGTATTACATTGACCCCATAAATATATTTAATAAAGGATCTAATGAACTCAACAACTGAAACAATACTTTTATACATTATAGCAGCAGGATTTATATCAATCATTTATGGTTTTTTTACAGGCCGAAATATTTTAAATTCAAGTTCTGGTAATGCTAAAATGGTTGAAATAGCATCAGCTATTCAAGTAGGTGCTCGTGCATATTTAAACAGACAATATAAAACCATTGCAATAGTTGGAGTTGTTGTTCTGATTATCATTTCTGTTGCATTCAGTCCTTTAGTAGGCTTAGGTTATTTAATTGGAGCTGCATTATCTGGATTAGCAGGCTATGTTGGTATGCTTGTTTCGGTCCAAGCTAATGTAAGAACTGCTGAAGCTTCAAGAAAAAGCCTAGCAAACGGATTGTCAATTGCTTTTAAGTCAGGAGCAGTAACTGGTATGCTAGTTGCAGGATTAGCCTTGTTGTCAATTGCAGTTTATTATTATTTTCTTGTAAAGATTGGTATAGATGAAAGAGAAATAGTTAATGCTTTAGTTGCGCTTGGTTTTGGTGCATCCCTGATATCTATATTTGCAAGATTAGGTGGAGGAATTTTTACAAAAGGTGCAGATGTTGGTGCCGATTTAGTTGGAAAAGTAGAGGCGGGTATACCTGAGGATGATCCTAGAAACCCAGCAGTAATCGCGGATAATGTGGGTGACAATGTTGGAGATTGTGCAGGTATGGCAGCAGATTTATTTGAAACTTATGCTGTAACTATTGTTGCTACAATGGTTCTATCGTCAATATTTTTTATCGGCGACTTCAGTATGATGATTTATCCTTTAGCAATTGGTGGTGCATGTATACTTACATCCATTTTAGGAACTTTTTTTGTAACTCTTGGAAGTGATAAAAATATAATGAAAGCAATGTATAAAGGATTCGTGATAACAGCCATAAGTTCTCTCGTTATTTTGTATCCTATAACAAAATATGTAATTGGATTTACTACTGAGTATATTGTAAACGAAAAATCATTTACAGGACTAAGCTTATATTTTTGTGGAATAATAGGTCTCGTTATAACGGGTCTAATTATATGGATTACTGAATACTATACAGGTACAGATTATAGACCAGTTAAAAGTGTGGCACAATCCTCAACAACAGGTCATGGGACTAATGTCATACAAGGATTAGCAGTTTCAATGGAAGCAACTGCTATCCCTGCATTAATTATTGTTGGTGGAATATTATTAACTAATCATATTGCTGGTTTGTATGGTATTGCAATTGCAGTAACTACAATGCTTGCGCTTGCAGGTATGGTTGTAGCTTTAGATGCATATGGTCCAGTTACCGATAATGCTGGAGGTATTGCTGAAATGTCTAATTTACCTAAGAATGTGAGAAAAACTACCGATGCATTGGATGCTGTCGGAAATACAACTAAAGCTGTAACAAAAGGTTATGCAATTGGATCAGCTGGATTAGGAGCTTTAGTTTTGTTTGCGGCTTATACCGAGGACATAAAACATTTTTCAAAAGTTGCAGGATCTAATTTAGAAGGCATAATAGTTACCTTTGATCTTTCAAACCCTTTCGTAGTCGTTGGATTATTGATAGGAGGCATGTTGCCATATTTATTTGGTTCTATGGGCATGCAAGCAGTTGGGAGGGCAGGTGGAGCTGTTGTTATTGAGGTTAGAAGACAGTTTAAAAAGATACCTGGAATAATGAAACGAAAAGCTAAACCAGATTATGGTAAACTCGTTGATCTTTTAACAAGAGCCGCAATTAAGGAAATGATAATACCTTCATTACTACCAGTTTTATCACCAATAGTTCTTTACATAATTATTTACTTTATTGGTGGTCAGGTTGCTGCTCTTTCAGCTGTTGGTGCAATGCTATTAGGTGTAATAATTACCGGTTTATTTGTTGCTGTTTCTATGACTGCTGGAGGTGGAGCATGGGATAATGCAAAAAAATATATTGAAGATGGAAAATTTGGTGGCAAAGGTTCGGAAGCTCATAAAGCTGCTGTAACTGGCGACACAGTTGGCGATCCTTACAAAGATACCGCAGGACCTGCTGTGAACCCAATGATTAAAATTACAAATATTGTAGCTTTACTATTATTGGCTGTTATTGCTGGATAGATTTAATTGATTATAGATTTTTAAATTTTTATTCCATACCGATAAATAATCTTCATTTATCGCAGGATTATCTCTTCCTATATGATAGCTTAAAGATGTGATAGGCGCCAAGCATGGTGTTTTTTTATATATTTGGTGTAGAGGTTTTTCGAATGGTTCATTTTCTAACTCACCTACTTTTCTAAAATCATCTAAATATTTTAACAGAGTTTTTTTTGAAAATAAAAAAGTAAGTAAAGTTTCTTCAACGTTCCTCCACCTTAAATTTTTTCCAAAATATAAATTTGTATTATAAAGAGAGTCGTAATAAAAGGGATAGTCACTTGGGCACATAATTATTTCTTTATCTAAAATCGTAGATAATCTTGAATAAGTGAAAATCATTTCATCAATACAATTATTTTCAAATAAATAATCATCTTCAATAAAAAAGATTAAATCATCAGCGTTAATTGCTTTATCACAACATTCTAAATAGGACTCTCTGTTTCCATTTTTCTTTGTACTAAACTTATTAATCTTAAACTTTTCTGAAAAAAGTAATTTTTTAATGTGATCATCAAAAATATTATCTGAATTGTCAGAAATTAAATTTAAATTTATCTCTAAATTATTTTCTTTTAAAAAAAATAATATTGACTCTTTTAAACTAGTTAAACATACAGAAATTAATGTCCTCTTATTTATGTTTGGTATTATTCTTTTCCAGGTTTTTGATGATCTCCATAAATTATTATTTGGTGAATATCTATAAAATATATCAAGTTTTTTAATTTTACGATTTAACTCTAAATAACCTTTTGAAAGATTAAAAGATTTTTCATTTAGTTTTATTAAATTTTTACCTACATTTTTATAATTTGGATTTACCATATTAAGTGTTTCTTTCTCATAAGCATAAAGATTGAATAATTTTAAAATGAATTTTTTAATTTTATTTTGTTTTTTATAATTTCGAGGGAACATTTAGTTTTGATTTTTTTTGATATTAATATATTTAATATATCTATATCTTTTTTAATTTAAATGAAATTTCACGTTTACATGATTATTGCAAAGAAAATCAGCAGATATATAACTTATGTTGGGTACTCAAAAAATATTGAAAAAAGACTAATATTACATAATAGTTCAAAAGGAGCTAAATTTACAAAAGGAAATTATTGGAAAATTATCTACAAAAAGAAATACAACACTAAATCAGAAGCTATGAAAGCTGAATATAATTTAAAAAAAAATTATAAACTAAGATTAAAATTGAAAAATAAATTTATTAATGATGAAGATATCAATATTGCTTCCATATAAAGAAAATTTTTCACCTGAGTATGCAGGTGCCGTTTCCTTATTTGTAAAAGATACAACTAATATTAGCTCGTTTAAAAGGCAAATTACAGTATATGGAAATACAAACTTTAAAAGAAAATATAAAATTAATTATAAAAATATATCTTTAAAAAAAAAATTTCTTAATAGTACTTCAAAAAGATATATTGAAGAATTTTTAAATAGTGAAATTAAAAATCCCTCTGATTTAATAGAAGTACACAATAGACCAATTTATATAAAGCCTATTTATGAAAAATTAAAAAAAAACATTATACTTTACTATCATAATGACCCTTTATCGATGAACGGGTCACAATCAGTAAATGAAAGATTATATTTGTTGAATAACTGTCAATCTATAATTGTCATAAGTGAATGGATTAAAAATAGACTACTTAAAGACATAAGTGTAAATGACGATCTTTTGAGAAAAATAAATGTAATACCTCACTCTACAAATAAAATAAATAATACAAATATAATTAAGCGCAAGAAGAATTATATAATCTTCGTTGGAAAATTAAATTCACAAAAAGGCTATGACATTTTTGGAAATGTTATAATTAAAATTCTAGAAAAAAATAAAGATTGGAAGGGTATTGTAATTGGAGATGAAGAAAGAGAGAAATTATTATTTACACATCCATCTTTAAATGTAATGGGATTTATTGAACATAATAAAGTTATTAAATTATTTGAAAAATCAAGTATAGCAGTTGTTCCATCAAGATGGGAAGAACCTTTAGGGAGAACAGGTCTGGAGGCATCAAGTAGAGGGTGTGCAACTATAGTAAGCAATAGGGGTGGGTTACCAGAAACAGTCACAGATGGAATAATTCTTAAAAAACTCAATGAAAAAGAATTATACAAAAATATACAATTTTTGATTAATAATAAAAAATATAGATTAACTTTACAAAAAAATTCTATTGTTAACTTTAAATTAGATCATTCAATAATTGCTAGAAAAATCGATAATGTAAGAAGTAAGATTTTTAAAAATTTTAGTTTTAACATTGATAAGAAATCAAAACTTAAGATTATTCATATAACTAATTTTAATTTTAGATATCATGGAAGATTACATTTTAACACTGGAACTAGACTCAATAATGGACTTATAAGATTGGGTCATAATGTATTAAGTCTATCGGATAGAGATTTAATAAGTTTAGGAAAATCATTTAGAGATTACACGGGATCAAAATATTTAAATGATCTAGTTTCAAAGACGATAACAAATTTTAAACCAGATATGGTCATAATGGGGCACGCTGATAGAATTGAGACTAAAATGCTTGCAGACATGAAAAACTCACATAAAAATTTGAAAATTGCTCAATGGTTCTTGGATCCTCTCACAAGAAAAGGCCCAGATTACAATAAAAATAAATCAAGAATTCTTGATAAACTAGACAGTGTAGATTCAACGTTTATTACTACCGACCCTAATTCATTAGATTTTAAGATAAGAAATTCATTTTTTATACCAAATCCGTGCGATCAGTCTCTAGATAATCTGAAAAATTATAACACTGATCCAGATTTTGATGTTTTTTATGCAATTAGTCACGGTGTTCACAGAGGAACACTTAGAAAAGGTAAAATGGATGAAAGAGAAATATTTATAACTAATTTGATAAAAAAAAGTGAAAACATTAATTATGATATTTATGGAATGTTCAAGAGACAACCAGTGTGGGGAGATGAATTTCTAGAAAAAATATCCCAATCAAAGATGGGTTTAAATTTGAGTAGAGGAAAACCTGTCAAATACTATAGTAGTGATAGAATAGCCCAATTAATGGGTAATGGTTTATTGACTTTTATTGATAAAAAAACCCATTACAGTGATTTTTTTAAAAATGATGAAATGATTTTTTACAATGATATTAACGACTTAGTTGATAAAATTTATAAATATAAAAAAGACAAAAGACTACTAAAGCAAATTGCTAAAAAAGGACATGAAAAATATCATAAATATTTTAATTCTAATATTGTGGCAAAATTTATTATTGATAAAACTTTAGGCTTAAAATCAAATTACTATTGGGATTAATTTTTAATAGTACATGAATATTTGTTTTGTAGATAAAACTAGCTTTGTTTATGATGCAAATTCACTTTATTCTAAAGAATTAAGAGGTGCTGAAAGTGTTATTATAAATTTATCAAGTGCTTTGGCGAATCTTGGAAATCAAGTTACTGTTATAAATAATTGTTACAATTCCAAATCAATTAATGGTGTGAATTGGGTAAATATTAAATCAATAAATCAAATCTATAGTTATGATTTAGTGGTTGCAAATGGAGATTGCAGATTATTTAAATATGCAAAGTCTAAAAAAAACGTTCTATTTTCACATAGTTTACAAAGTATTGAAAAATTTTTAAGAAAAAGACAACTTTTTTCATATCTTAAATATAAACCTAAAATATGTTTTATAAGTAATTATCATAAAAAAAATAGATCTAAAATTTTATATATGTTTGGCTCTATTAACCTTGAATGGGCAGTTGATGACTTATTCATTAATTCAAAAATTTCTGATCAAATCAATTCGAATCAAGCTATTTTTACTTCAAGACCAGATAGAAATTTAGAAATGTTATTAAAATTATGGACTAATTCAATTATTAAAAAAAATAAAAATCTAAAATTATTAGTAACAGAAAATAATTTTAAAATTAACGATAGGTCTGTAATTAAAAGAAAATTAGGAAATCAGCGTCAGTTATTTGAAGATTTACAAAAATCAAAACTTTGTCTTTTACCTGGACACAAAGCAGAATTGTATTGTTTGGCAGCTGAAGAAGCAAAAGAAATGTGTATTCCCACAGTTACATTTGGTATTGGCAGTTTATCTGAAAGAGTAGAACACAATGTTACAGGTTTTATAGCGAATAATAATGACGAATTTATTGAATATACACTTGAGTTATTCTCTAATGAAATATTATGGAATAAAATTAGAAACAACTTAATTAAAAAAAAAGGATTAAAAAATTGGACAAAAGTTGCAAATAATTTAATTGATCAGATTAATGATATTTAAAAAAAAATATTTCCAAAGTTTAAAGAAAGATTTATTGAAAGGATTTAGTCGAATTTATTGGTTTTTATACACTGAAATTAAATTCAACTATTTTAAATATAAATTTAAGAATCATAAACCTCATAGACAATTTAAAATTTCATTACTGTTGCCCTCTAGAGAAAGATCTAAAAAATTCAAAAGAATGTTGGACTCAATAATTTCAACATGTAGTAATATTTCAAGAATTGAACTTTTAATACTCCTAGATATAGATGATAAAGAAAAAATTTTATATGAAAACATTTTGAAAGATAAAAAATATTCAGAATTAAATCATAAAATTTATTTAAATAATTTGTCTTCACACGCTAAGAGAAATAATTATTTAGCGATGAATTCTGTTGGTGAAATTTTATTTCCAATAAATGATGATATAACTTTTGTATCGAAACACTGGGATCGAGAGATAGACAATGAATTTTCTAAAGTTATTAACGAACCATATTGTCTTTGGGTAGACTCAGGTCAAAAATATTTATACTTACATTCAGATTTTCCAATAGTAAATAAAGAATGGTATAAAAAACTAGGCTATATAGGTAGTGAATATTTTAATTTTTGGTATCTAGATACATGGATTTGTGATTTATGTCATAGATCTAAAAAATTTTTAATATCTAAAAAAATTAAACTTTATCAGTATTCTGCTAATACAATTAAAGAAGAAGTTGACAACACTCATTTAAAGAATATTAAAGATGATATACCTTTAAAAGATAAAATCATTTGGAATGAAACTGTTGAACAAAGAATTAAAGATGCAAAATTATTAGTATGAATATTGGATTTTTAGGATTGGGGAAGTTAGGTTTGCCAGTAAGTTTGGCTGTGGAAGATAAAGGGCATAATATTTTTGGGTTTGATATCTCTAAACAAACAATTGAGGATATTAAAAATAGGAAAATTCGTTACAGAGAAGAGTGGGTTGACAAATATTTACCTAAAACAAAACTCCAGATCAATAGTATCGATAAGTTGGTAAAAAATTCTGAGATTATTTTTGTGCCAATTCAAACTCCTCATGATCCTCAATATGAAGGCGTTACACGAATCCCAAATAAACGTATAGATTTCGACTATTCTTATCTTAAGTCAGGTATTAAAGATTTAGCTGAAGAAATTGAGAAAAATGGAGAAGATAAAGTTGTTATCATAATCTCAACTGTTCTACCAGGTACAATCAGAACACAAATTAAACCTTTGTTGGGCAAGCATACCAAACTTTGTTATAATCCTTTTTTTATTGCGATGGGGTCCACAATTAGAGATTTCCTTTATCCAGAATTTATTCTTTTTGGTGTTGATGATGAGACTGCGGCTATAAAAGCTCAAAATTTTTACAAGACAATTTGTGACTCTCCATTTTATAAAACTACTATAGAAAATGCTGAATTAATAAAAGTTTCTTATAATACAATGATTTCTACTAAAATTTCTTTTGTTAATACAATTATGGAAGCTTGTCACAAATTACCTAATACTAATGTTGATGATGTTACTAATGCATTA
Organism: uncultured Pelagibacteraceae bacterium; assembly: GCA_902581585.1. Taxonomy (GTDB): domain Bacteria; phylum Pseudomonadota; class Alphaproteobacteria; order Pelagibacterales; family Pelagibacteraceae; genus Pelagibacter. Next base: position 50,717 of record CACHPB010000006.1, on the reverse strand, counting down.
AAAATGGCAAACAGAAGACTAATTTCAGATGCTTATCTTACTGGTGGAATGGGAGATGGGGGAGGATGTCATCCAAGAGATAATATTGCTTTAAGTCATCTTTCTCAAAAGTTAGATTTATCTCATGATTGGTTTGAAAATATTATGATGCAAAGAGAAAATCAATCTGAATGGCTTGCAAATTTGATTATTGAAAACTCTGAAAATAGACAAATTAATATTTTAGGAAAAACATTTAAACCTGAGACAAATTTAATATTAGGTAGTCCTGCATTATTATTAGAAAATATCTTAAAAGAGAAAGAGAAAAAAGTTTATTCCTGGGATCCTTATGTAGATGAAAATTATGAAAAAGTATGTGATAAATACAATTGGACAAACAAAGATATTAGTCATGTTTTTTTTATTGGAACTAAACATCCTGATTTTATAAAATTTAATTATCCTAAAAACTCAATTATAATTGATCCATTTAGATATATTTATAATGTCAAAGATTCAAAAATTATAAGAATTGGTGATAATACTAACAGATAATTATATTTTTATTTTATTAAGAGCATTATTTTTAAATATATTAGCTTCTTTTATATATCTTCTAACCATTTGAGTAGACTTATGACCTGTCATAGCCATAATACTTCTTTCATCGGCTCCAGAGTCAGCTGCAACAGTAGCAAAACCTGATCTTAAGCTATGACCTGCAAAATTTTTATTTTCAATACCTGCCAATTTTAAATATTCTTTAATTATTAAAACTACAGATTGGTCAGTTAATCTCTTTTCTGTTAGAGATGAGCCTTTAGAAAATCTTCTAAAAATAGGTCCAGACTTAATTTTAGATATTTCTAGCCACTTTTTTAAATTTACAACTGGACAATAGATTTCGTTTGAAAAGTAGGGTAGTCCCTTAATCATACCTTCGCCATATTGATCTGTTTTTGACCTCTTGATAGTAATTTTAACTCCATCATTGACAAATTCTAAATCTTCATAATCAATTGTGACTAGTTCGCTTCTTCTAAATCCTCCACCAAACCCTATTAAGATAATTGCCTTATCTCTTAACTTTTTGATTTCATTAGTTTTTATTTCATCTATTACATGCATTATTAATTTTAAATGATTGATTAATAAAGGTTTTTTACCTTTCTGAATACTTCCTTTTACTCTTCTAATTCCCATTAAATTTTCAACAATTATGGGGTGTTTAGTATCTAAATAGTGTCCTTTGAATTTATGAACCATGCCTATTGATACTAATCTTCTTCTTAAAGTGCTTATTTTGGCATATTTTGAAAGATGAGTTAAGTATAGAGATACTATTTTAGGTTCTGTGGGAAATGAATTAAGTCCATGTTTTGAACAAAAGTTTCCAAAGTCTCTAAAATCTGATTTATAAGCTCTTAAAGTATTATTTGCTTTAGAGCTCTTTAGGTTATTTAAAGTTGTTTCTTGGAGTAATTTTAGATCAGTTGTTAGTTCGTTCATATAATTACTATTGATAACAATTAATTATCAATAGTAATAATATAACTCATTTTACATGTCAAGCATTTAATGTAAAAGATTCACAATGCCTAAATATGTAATTATTGGTCTTATTGTTGTTATTGGAACGTTCCTAATCATGAATTACTGGCCTAAACTAAAAGAACAAACAAAAAATCGAATTTTAATGGTTATTTTTGGTATATTTTTTATAAGCATATTTGTTTTGTTATTTCTACTTATGTTTTGAGGCAAATTGATCGATATTTTAAGCATTCTTGCAGCTGGTATATTTTCTTGCATAATATTAGATATTCTAGGTTATTTACTAAAATTATTAGGTATTCCTGAGCCATCCTGGGGAATTGTTGGCAGGTGGACCTATTATATGCTTAAAAATGGATCATTTTACAATCCAAATATAGCCCAAATGCCAACAATTAAATATGAAGTCTTTTTGGGTTGGATTTTTCACTACTACGTATCAATTTGTTGGGCTGTAATATATTATTTTTTCTTTATACAAATAGGCTTTAAAATGAGCTATTTTTCTGGATTTATATTTGGAGCTCTGACAACTTTGGCACCATTATTAATATTTTTGCCCTTTACTGGACAAGGTGTATTTGCAATAAATACAGATATCCCCTTTAAAACTTCTTTTATGTTCTTGATACGTCATTCAATTTATGGAATTGCGATGTATGAGTGTTTTAGATGGTTTACTTAAAGTTTTAGATTAAGTTATCCCCGCTATTCAACCCTGTTAAAAACATACAAAATTCAACAATAAAGTGATACATACAACCTACCCAGTCTGATATAGTTAAAATGAATTAAGAGGCAACTCTTAACTGACCAGCTGGGGAAAAACCGAGAGGTTCAAGCCCAGAGGGCAGAAAGCTCTACAGAGTAGCGCTAAAATAGTAGAGTGGAAGGCATGGCGGTAGCGCATAAAACGACGTGCCAAAAACTACTGTTCTTTGTGCCTGAAAAGGTACAAGGAAACAGGGTTTTTTTCTTATTATGATTCTTAAAGGGACTAAATTTCAATTAAAAGTCTGGAAATATCTTAAAAAAATACCAAAGGGTCAGATACGGACTTATTCTGATGTAGCAAAGGCTATAAATAAACCAAAATCAGTGAGAGCTGTGGCAAATGCAATAGGAAAGAACCCATATGCCCCAAAAATACCTTGTCACAGAGTAATCAGGTCGGATGGTTCATTGGGCGGCTATTCAGGCAAAGGTGGGATAAATACTAAGAGAAAATTGCTCAAATCAGAGGGTATTTTGCTCTAGAAATGTTAAAAATCAACGGTTTTTGCTTATAATACAATATTTAGTCATATTTTTTTAATATCACCTATAAGTTGCACCATAAAACAAAAAATGTTTAAAATAGAGGGTATTTTGGGCTTTTAAATGCTATATTCTATTTTTGCAGAGCTAAATAAAAATACCCATTATTTTTATAATAATTCTGATTTTAATATTTAAACTAATAGCAAAGAAATATTCTTTAAATTTTAGATATTAATAAAAAGTAGCATATTTACTTGTTTTTTAAGGATGTGAATTATTAAATTTAAGGTATTATAATTTTTGCTGATAAATAAGATAATTTCCCTACCCTATTTATTTAAATCTTTATAGAAATTTATTAAGTTAAAAATTAAATAATAAGTAAATATGACTTCTTGATATGTTATAAAAGTAAAATTTATATTTTAATTATTAATATATTTAAAAAAATAAAAAATAAGTAACGATAACAATAATTTATATATTATAATTAAAGTGTTAGTTTAATATATAAGTAAATATTACTTACCTATATAAAGTTTGGATAAATAATATTCTCTCCTAGATATATATAAACCGCAAAGAACAATTATAAAAAGTCCCAAATATGTCCAATTATCTGGTAATTCATTAAATATATAATAACTTAGCAAAATATTAGTAATAATTTCAGTATACCCAAGAGGAGCAAGTTTAGAGGCATCTGCTAATTTTAATGATAGAATTATAAAAAGATGTGCAATTGAAGCTATAAAACCAATTAAAGCCATCATAATCCACTGACTATTAGATGGTTGTATCCAGACACCTGGCATAAAGAAAGACATTACTATAGTCCCTACTGTTCCAGCAAATAACAAAGTTAAAAGAGAGTTGTCAGATGAGCTTAATTTTCGAGTAATTATTAGGTAAAACCCATAGCAAATACCATTACCTAAAGCAGCTAAAGTAGCTAAATTAATCTCTATAAACCCTGGTCTGATTACAATTAAGGTACCTATAAAACCCATAGATACAGCGGTCCACCTTCTTAAACCAACCTTTTCATTTAGAAAAAAAGGTGACATTGCAGTTACACATATAGGAGCAACAAATGCTAGTGTAAGTGCTTTTGGTAATGAAATTTCAGAAATTGCATAAAAGAATAAATAAGTGGAAAAGACAAAAATCAACCCTCTTATCAATTGCAGTAAAGGTTTTTTACTCCAAACTAAAGATTTTCTATCAAAAATAAGCATTATAAAAAGAGCAAAAACAACAGTAAAAAAATATCTAGCCCAAGTAATTTGCAAAACGTCCATAGAGGAGCTTAAATATTTTGCAAAAGCATCCATAAAAGGAACAATCATCCAAGCGGATGCATTGAGTATTACAGCCTTCATGAAAGAAGCATAGCTCTTAATTAAAGTATTTTAAAGCAAAGAATACAGTTATTGGGACTGTTATTAAAGACATCAAAGTTGAAACAACAATTGTACTAGAAATATTATCTACAATTTCTTTTGGAGAATACATGGAAGCAACTAAATAACAAAGAATAGCACTAGGCATCGATGATTGTATTAATAAAACTCCTGCTGCAAAGCCAGATAAATTAAAAAAAAATATCAGAGCAAAGCCTATTAAAGGACCTATAATAACTCTTCCAGTGGATGTAATTAAAGCGTCCTTAAATGAAAAAACTTTCATTTGTGTTAGAGAGACGCCTAGAGACATTAAAATCATTACAATCATTCCGTAAGCTAAAAGCATAACGGTATTCAAAACAAATATTGGTAAAGGTATTTCGTAATACAGAAATAGGATTGTTGCAATTATTGCATAAAATGATGGGCTTTTAACTATTACATTAAGATCAAATTCTCTTTTAGCAAGAAAAATATTCAGAGTGAAATGCAGTAAAACAACTAATGATGATATAGCTGCGGCTATTCCCATACCAAGTTTTCCATATGCAAACAAACATATTGGGATACCCATATTACCAGTATTAGGTAGAAAGAATGTTGGCAATTCTCTAAGATAATCTTTTTTCATTAATAATAGGAAAATTAATCCAACGATCAAAAAAGAAGTCAAAAGAATAATAGCGTATAAAAAATACTCAGAGAACATTGCAAAAGTTACACCACTAGCTGAAATAGAAAATATTACTATAGATGGTGTGCCAAAATTAGCTGAGTAAGTCGTTATAAAAGATGTATCAAAGTTTGGATTTTTTTTACCAAGAAAGTAACCAATACCTACAATAAAAAAAACTGGAAATAGAACTTCAAAAAGTTTGATATAAAGTTCCATTAAAATAATCTTATTAATACTGGATTTTTAATTATGTTTCGATTTAATTTAAAAGATTTAATACATTTTTGAGAACTTAATTCATTTGCATCATGAGTAATAATTACAATTGATGCGGTTTTCTTTTTACTATCTGGGATCTGTATAATTCTTTGAATTGATATCTTATGATTTGCAAAAATTTTTGTAATAGATGACAAAACCCCAGGTTTATCTTTAACTTCTAGTCTTACATAAAGAGAATTGGATGAAATATCTTTATTAAAAATTTTTGGTTTTTGTCTTTTTGTTCTGGTAATTCCAAAAGGAAATTTAATATTTCCCCTTAAAATAGACAATAGGTCTGACATTATCGCAGATGATGTTGGTCCAGGTCCCGCCCCTTCTCCTTGTAAAACACTTTCTCCTATCGGCGATCCATTTAAAATTACAGCATTCATCACACCACTAACATTGCCGATATATGAATCTTTGTTGACCAAGCAGGGATGAACTCTTTCAAAAATACTATTTTTAATAATCTCTGTAATACCAAGTAATTTAATTCTAAAATTTAACTGATTGGCTATTTCAATATCTTTAAATTCTATATTTTCAATACCTTCCATCAAACAGTTTGATTTTGAAATTTTTTTATTAAATGATAATGAAGAAAGTATTCTTATTTTTGCCAAAGCATCATATCCATTTAAGTCTAATTTAGGATTTCCAGGTTCAGCGTAACCAAGATTCTGAGCTTTTTTTAAAACACTAACAAAACTATTTTTAGTTTTTTCCATCTCAGACAAAATATAATTACATGTTCCATTAAGAATTCCATAAACTTTTGTAATTTTATTAGTTGCTAGTCCTTCTTTTATAGTTCTAATTATTGGTATCCCTCCAGCAACAGATGCTTCGAATTCTAAATTTACTTTATTTTTTTCAGCTAATTCACCGAGTTTATCTCCATGTTTAGATATGAGTGATTTATTTGGTGTAATAACATGAATTTTATTTTTTAAAGCGGTTTCAATAACTTTCTTTGATATTCCATCTGATAAACCGATTGCTTCAATTATTATATGAAGATTTTTTATTTTTAAAATATCTAAAGGATTTGAGTAAAATATTTTTTTGTTTATTTTAAATTTCCTTATTTTGTTTTTATTTTTAGCTGAGATCCCAACAACTTTTATTTTCTTACCAGTCTTGATTTCAATATCTTTTTTTTTAATATTTAACTCATTGTAAACGTATGATCCTATTTGACCAAGACCGATTACAGCAATATTTATATTTTTACTCATTTTCATTTATCTAATTTAGGAAAATCACTTATTTCTCCATATTTAATTACATTACTTTTAAACTCATCAAAAGAAGTTTCATTTTCAAAATTTAGTTTTGTAATATCTGAATTTGTATTTTCCTCTTCAATTTTCCACATTGAAACAGGATGATTTAGAGAACAATGTGATAAAATAATTAAAAACAATATCATTTGTATTTTTTTATACATCTAGGCCTTCACCCTCATTAAATTTAAAATAATAATTCATATTTTGCACAGCTTGTCCCCCACCACCTTTAATCAAATTATCTATTGCAGACAATATTATTATTTTATCTTTATATTTGCTATTACATACTGAAATTAAACAATTATTAGTATTAATTACATCGTTAGTGCTTAAAAATGTATTTGTTTTGGATATTTTAACAAACTTATGTCTCTTGTAGTGATTGATTAAAACATTTTGAATTTTTCTTAGGGAAGCACCCTTTTTAATATCAACATATATAGTACTTAAAATTCCTCTAAACATCGGTGTTAGATGTGGAGTAAAATGAAATTTATTTTTTTTTCCAGTTTTTAAATCTAATTCTTGTTGAATTTCAGAATTATGTCTATGATTTGCTAATCCATAAGCACTAAGGGACTCGTATAGATTATTATTTTTATATTTTTTATGCACACCTCTTCCAGCTCCCGAATAACCAGATTTAGAGTCTATGATAATTGTTTTATTATTAATTAGGTTTCTTTTTATTAATGGGATTAGTGGAATTAATACCGTAGTTGGATAACATCCAGGACAAGATATAATTTTAAATTTTTTTATTAATTTTCCACTTATTTCGGGAATAGAATAAATACTATCTTTAATTAGATTTGAGGCGTTATGTTTAATTTTATACCATTTTTCATATTCATTTTTAGTATTGAGTCTAAAATCTGCAGCAAGATCTATAAGTAGATTATTTTTGTTTAGATATTTTGATATAAATTGGGCTTCACCATTTGGAAGTGCTGTAAATATAATATCTACATCTGATAGGTATTTTTTGTTAAACTTGGATATCTTTGGTAGTTTAAACTTCTTTAAATCCTTATCATAAAAATCAATTTTTTTTCCAACTGATGAACTGCCACATAAATATTTTATATTTATATGTTTGTGTTTACAAAGGAGCTTTGTTAACTGTAGTCCTATATATCCAGTTGCTCCACAAATAAGAACATTTTTCTTAAGCATAAATTAATATAACAGTTGAAAATTAAAAAGAAATTATCTTTTAGAGAATTGAAAGCTTCTTCTTGCTTTTGCTCTACCTGGTTTTTTCCTCTCAACAGATCTAGAGTCTCTGGTTGTAAGTTTTTCCTTACGTAGAGTTGATTTTAGTGTTTCATCGAATTTAAGCAGTGCCCTTGAAATACCATGTACTAATGCACCAGCTTGACCGGTTTGACCCCCTCCAACAACTTTAGATCTAACATCGTAATCAGTGGATTGATTTATTATTTCAAATGGTCTTAAAATTTGCATTTTGTGGTTTGCTCTAGGAAAATAATCATCAAGTGATTTTCCATTAACATAGAATTTCCCTGTACCTTTTTTTAACCAAACTTTAGCAACCGATTTTTTTCTTCTCCCTGTAGCATACTTGCTATCTTTAAAATCTAATTTTATCTTTGGTGATGATGTTTGATTGTTTTCCATATTAATTTCTAACTATATTTTTCTCATTAAGTTTACTGATTTCAATTACTTTTGGATTTTGTGCACTATGAGGATGGTCTGCTCCAGAGTAAATCTTAAGCTTTGACAATTGTTTTTTAGCTAGAGCACCAGATGGTAACATTCTTTTGACAGCTAATTTTAAAACTTCACCAGGCTTTTTCTCACTTAATTTTTCTGGTGTTATTTCCTTTATTCCACCGGGATAACCAGTGTGTCTATAATACTTTTTGTTTTGAAATTTATTTCCAGTAAATTTTATTTGGTCAACATTTTTAACAACAACAAAATCGCCATGATCCATGTGAGGAGTATATTTTGTTTTATTTTTACCTCTTATAATTTTTGATACAACTGTAGCAAGTCTACCCACTACGGCACCAGTAGCGTCAATTTCAAACCACTCGCTATTTATCTCATCTTTTTTAACAAATTTTGTCATGAATGCGGGATTAATACTTATAATTACATATATTGTCAATTTATTATATTTTTTTAGGACTTAATGGTTGATTGAATTATGAGCATTTATTAGTAATAATGACCTCTTTAAAAAGGAATTCTCTAAGCTAATAATTAAAGGAGCCAAATGAGTGATAAAAAAAAAGAATTAAAACCAAATACTTATAAATTTGATACGTTAAGTTTGCATGCTGGTTATCAGCCACATAAAAATGCTGGCTCAAGACAGGTGCCAATTTACCAAACTACATCATACTTGTTTGATGATGTTGACCATGCTGCTGCTCTCTTTAATTTAGAAAGAGGTGGTCATATATATAGCAGAATTTCAAATCCAACAGTTGGAGTTTTAGAAGAGAGAGTTGCCTCACTTGAGGGAGGTACAGCTGCATTAGCTACATCTTCAGGAATGAGTGCAATTTTTTTAGCAGTAATGACATTATGTGAAGCAGGTGATCACTTAGTTGTATCATCACAATTATATGGAGGAACTGTAAATTTATTTAGATTAACGTTACCTAAATTTGGTATTAAATGTACTTTTGTTAAGCCAAGGGATACACAAGGTTTTAAAAAAGCAATTCAAAAAAACACGAAAGGAATTTTTGGAGAACTAGTTGGAAATCCAGGTAATGAAATAATGAATATGCCTGAAATTGCTAAAATCGCACATGAAGCTGGAATACCATTGATGGTTGATGCAACTTATCAAACACCTTATTTATGTAAACCGTTTGAACATGGTGCTGATATAGTTATTCATTCATTGACTAAATGGATGGCTGGACATGGGTCCTCAATGGCAGGAATATTAGTTGAGGGTGGAAAATTTGATTGGATGCAGAATGATAAATTTCCGACTATGACAAAACCTTATGAGGGATATCACGGTTTGTCTTTTGCTGAAGAATTTGGTCCAACAGCTTTTACAATGAAAGCCAGAGCTGAAGGTATGAGAGATTTTGGTCCTTGTTTAAGTCCACAAAATGCATGGAATGTTTTACAAGGTATAGAGACTTTGTCTGTTAGAATGAAAAAACATTGTTCAAACGCAGAAGAGATGGTCAAATATTTAATGGATCATGAAAGTGTTGCATGGGTTTCACATCCAAGTGTTCCTGATCACCCAGATCATGAGTTAGCAAAAAAACTTTTACCTAATGGAAGAGGTTCAATGATAGCATTTGGTATTAAAGGTGGAAAAGAAGCAGGTGTTGCATTTATCAATAATGTAAAACTTGCATCTCACCTAGCAAATGTTGGGGACACAAGAACTTTAGTCATACATCCTGCATCTGGAACTCATTCACAAATGGATGAGGCAACTTTAAAGTTCGCTGGACTTTCACATGATATGATTAGATTGTCTGTTGGTATTGAAGATATCGAGGATATAAAAAATGATTTCGAGGTTGGTTTTAGAGCTGCAAGAAAACCAAGACTTGTATCTAATCAATGAAATTTAAAGTAGATAATAACGAGGTTTATGCTTCAACGGGAGGAAGACCGTTTGATAAAAAAAAACCTTTAATTATTTTTGTTCATGGCAGCGGATTAACACATATGACATGGGTTCTTCAAACTAGATACTTTGCATTTCATGGATACAACGCTTTAGCAATAGATTTACCTGGTCACGGTCTATCTGGAGGTGAGAGTCTAAAGTCGATTGAAGAAATGGCTGATTGGGTAGCCGCAGTAATTGATGCAGTTGGACATAAACAGGCCTCTTTAGTTGGTCACTCTCAAGGGTGCTTGGTTACAGTAGAATGTACTGCAAGATACCCCAATAAAATTAAGACCTTAAGTTTAATGGGCGGAGCAGGAGCAATTCCAATGAATCCTCAATTATTATCATTGGCAGAAAACAATGACCCAAAAGCAGTAGATTTAATGATGGACTGGGCTCACGGTCCTGCTGGGCATTTTGGTGGTCACCCAGTACCCGGTTTATATCATATTAACACTGGAACAATGTTAGCTAAATCTCGTACTATACAGAATACTTTAGGTGTTGATTTTAGAGCTTGCGACAACTACAAAAATGGATTTGAAGCTGCAAAAAAAATTAAATGTCCTACCCTATCAATCTTAGCAACTGATGACAAAATGTGTCCGGTTAAAGAAGGAAAAAAATTAGCATCTTTAATAGAAGGTAGCCAGGTAGACATAATTGATAACTGTGGTCACATGATGTTGTTAGAAGAGGCTGATAGAGTTCTTACAGTGCTAAAAAAATTTATAACTACTAATTATCCCCCATTATCAAGTTAAATTTAAGCTTGATTGTAATTTTCCATTAAAGTTAAATATTAGTTTTAACGGAAGGGGAAAAATGAGTAAAAATAAAAATCCAGAAACAATCGCTCTACATGGAGGCGATTACAGAAGTGATCCAGCTACTACTGCCGTAGCAGTACCACTTTATAGAACAACCTCGTATCAATTTAACGATACAGATCATGCTGCAAATTTATTCGCACTAAAAGAATTTGGAAACATATACACAAGAATAATGAATCCAACAAATGACGTACTTGAAAAAAGAGTTGCAGCTCTTGAAGGTGGTCTTGCAGCCGTAACTGTTGGTTCAGGTCAAGCAGCATCAACATTTGCAATTATGAATGTTTGTCAATCGGGTGATAACTTTATTAGTTCTACTGACTTATATGGAGGAACTGTAAACCTTTTCACACATACTCTAAAAAAATTAGGTATAGAATGTAGATATGCAGATCCATCAGATCCAAGTAATTTTGAAAAATTAATTGATGATAAAACAAGATGTTTTTATGCAGAAACTTTACCTAATCCTTATTTGAGAGTATTTCCAATTAAAGAAGTTTCTGACATAGGTAGAAAGCATAATATTCCGCTTATAATGGATAACACTGCGGCACCAGTAATTTGTAAGCCCTTAGAACATGGAGCTGCCGTAGTAGTTCACTCACTTACAAAATTCATTGGAGGTCACGGAACAGTTATTGGTGGAGCTTTAGTAGATGGAGGTAATTTTGAGTGGACAAAGGATCCAAAAAGACAACCTTTGTTTAATGAACCTGATGCTAGTTATGGTGGGGCAAAATGGGGTGAGGTAGTGCCACAACTAACAGGCGCAAATGTTTCATTTGCTGTAAGAGCAAGAGTATGTCTTCTTAGAGATCTAGGAGCTCCTTTAGCACCAGATAATGCTTGGGGAATAATTCAAGGACTAGAAACAGCTCCTTTAAGGATGAAACAACATTGCTCAAATGCCGAAAAAGCTGTTGCATTTTTACAAAAACACAAGAATGTTGAAAGAGTTATCTATCCTACCCTTCACAAAGGTGAAATAGCGGCAAGATCAAAAAAATATATGAAGGGTGGTAACGGAGCGCTTGTAGGTATTGAAGTTAAAGGCGGTGTAGAAGCTGGTAAAAAATTCATTGAGTCATTGAAAATGTTTTATCATGTTGCAAATATCGGAGATGCTAGAAGTTTAGCAATACATCCAGCCACAACAACGCACAGTCAATTAACTGAGGAAGAATTACTAGCCGCTGGTGTTACTCCAGGATATGTTCGATTGTCAATTGGAATAGAACATCCAGATGATATAATTGCAGATCTTGATCAAGCTTTAGGTGCGTCTGGAAAACCTAACTTGAAAGCTGTGAGTTAGTTTTAGTATTTATAAATAAAAAATAAATACTTGAGGCAACTAAGAAAATTGAACTTATTTGGTGCATAGATGCTACTAATATCTGTGCACCATATAACAACGTAAATATACCTAATAAAACCTGTAAAATTATAAAAAAGCCTAAAACATTAACTGATTTATATAAACTTGATATTTTGTTTTTATAAACTTTAAATATAATAAAAAAAAATAAAAAACTAATCAAATACGCCAAATTTCTATGAATAAACTGCACCAATGATGGATCACTAAAAGCAGACATTTTAAATAAATTACTGTAACTATTATCATCAGGAAAAAAGGAGTCTCCCATTAAAGGCCATGAATTATAAATTTTTCCAGCATCCATACCAGAAACAAATGCACCTATTGATATTTGTATAAATACTAATAATAAAAAAGTTAAAGGAAGAAACCAACCTAATGTATTATTGTAATTAGTGTTAACTTTAATTTTTAAATAGTTCCAAAATATTAATGATAAAATTATAAAGGCGATTAGTAAATGTACAGATAATCTGAAATGACTAACATCTACTCTATCTACTAAACCACTACTAACCATGTACCATCCAATAAATCCTTGGAAACAAATCAAAATAAAAATCAAATATAAGCTAATTAATTTTGAAAATTTAATCTTAAAAGTGAAGTAAATAAGAGGTATCAAGAATGAGATGCCTATTAACCTTCCTAAAAATCTATGAGCCCATTCCCACCAAAAAATAACTTTAAATTCTTCCATGGTCATATCGTAATTCTGAAGTTTAAATTCAGGTATTTCCTTATATAAATCAAAGTACATGATCCAATCTGATTTATTTAGAGGTGGAAAGAAACCAGAAAATAATTGCCATTGAGTAATTGAAAGGCCGGAATCGGTCAATCTTGTTAATCCGCCAACTACAATCATTATTGAAATAATCCAAAACATAGAGATTAACCAAAAAGAAATTTGACTGTTTATTTTATGATTTTCGCTATACATATTTGGATAAATATAATAATTTTTCGATAATCCAATTATATAAATGTCGCCTTTAAAAAAACAAAAACTAAATAAAATTCGAGTAGATCTAGATAAATTAGACAATTCCTTGATCAAATTAATAAAAAAAAGAACTAATTTAGTGAAAAAAGTGCTAGCTCTCAAAGAACATAGAAATCAAATAGTCGATAAAAAAAGAATAGAAATTATTCTTAAAAATATTAAAAAAAAATCGATCAAAAATAACATTGATCCAAAAATTACACACAGAATTTGGAGGAATATGATTTCTGCTTATATAGATTTTGAAAAAAGAAATTTTAAAAAAAAGTAATTTATTTACTATGAGGCGGTAATTTTTTTTCTACAAAAATTTCATGTTTTCTAGTAGCTGGATTATACTTTTTTGCTTTTAATTTTACTTTAGCTTTTTCTCCACCAGCAGGTTTTTTTACATAATAAAAAAAAGGACTATCTGGTTTTGCCTCAGGAACAAGTCTGACTTTTACATGAGTTTTTTTAGCCATGATTATTTTTTATGTTTATAATAATATTTTTTATATTTTTAATTTTTGATTTAATTATATTTTTCTGAGTTATAGAGGTATTGTGTAATTCGTCAATATTATTATCATTAGAATTTAAAAGCTTTTTAACTCCGTTCAATGTCATACCTTTCTCTTTTAACAAATATTTAATTTTTTTTAAAATATTTACTGAGTTTTCGTCGTAATATCTCCTTTTTCCTGAAAAAAATTTTGGTTTAATTTGTTTAAATTCTTTTTCCCAAAATCTTATCGTATATGTTGATAATGTTCCTTTTTTTTCATTAACTAAATTTAATATTTTTGCAACTTCTCCAATCGTTTTATATTTGCTGTTTTCTTTTAATTTAGTCATTATTATTTATATATTTTTTAAGATCTTTAGATGCCCTAAAAAGGATCACAAATCTTTCAGAAATAATTTTAATTTCTTTGGTTTTTGGATTTCTACCAACACGTTCTTTTTTTTTTCTTAAAATAAATGTTCCAAATTTTGCAATTTTCACCTTTTTATGTTCTATAATTTTATTAAGTATTATTTCAAAAACATCTTCTAAGAGTGCTTCATTTATTTTTTTGGAAAAACCAATTTGCATATAAATTGAATTAATAATATCTTTTTTAGTTAAATTTATTCTCACTTAGATAATGTTTTGTTTAATTTGATCAATTAATTTTCCCTCAATTGTTTTTTGACAAACATTAAGTGAATTAGCAAATCCAATTGAATCGGTAGAACCATGACTTTTAATAACAGGTTTATCTAATCCTAACAGTATTGCACCATTATAAAGTCTTGGATCAAGTTTTTTTTTAAAATTATTCAAATTTTTAAAGTTTAACATGGAGGAAAATTTTCCTAATAAAGAAGTTGATAATGCATTTTTTAATTCACTTGTAATAAAATTAGCGGTACCCTCAGCGGTTTTTAATGCTATATTTCCTGTAAATCCGTCAGCAACAATTACATTTACATCACCATCCATAATATTATTTCCTTCTATATAACCTTTAAAATTGAATAATGAATATTTATTACCATTTAATATCTGATAAGTATCCTTAATCATTGCATTTCCTTTTGCTTCCTCAGAACCTATATTTAATAATGCGACATTTACTTTATCTTTATTAAACAAAGCTTTGTGTAATGCAGATCCCATAATTGAAAAATCTACAAGATTTTTTGAGTTACATTCAATATTTGCACCTAAATCAAGAACAACATTCATGCCTTTTTTGCTAGGCCATAGAGCTGATAAAGCTGGCTTATCAATATTCTCAATCATATTTAAATTTAATTTTGAAATTAAAAAAAGCGCGCCTGTGTTTCCTGCAGAAACTATTGCATGTGCTTCATTGTGTTTTAATGATTCAATAGATAACCATAAACTTGTATCTTTACCTTTTTTTGCTGCTGAAAGTGCCGTATCTTTGCCTTCGACAACTTTATCAGTATGAATTAAAGTAAATTTATCTTTTGATATTTTATATTTATTGATTAAAGGGTTTATTAAATCTTTATTTCCAAAAATTTTATAATTCACATTGTTAGCTCTTTTGGAATGCAAACTAATACCTTTAATAACTTTATTTGGAGAATCGTCACCACCCATTGCATCAATGGCGATTATTATTTTATTATTCATAAAAATTATTCTTTTGGATCTAAAACTTGTCTACCTTTATAAAAACCTGTCTTTAAATCCAAATGATGTGACAGTCTATATTCGCCTGATTTTTTATCTTCTATAATATTTTTTGAAGACACTCGTATATGTGACCTTCTCTTGCCAGATCTTGATCTTGTAGTTTTTCGTTTAGGTACAGCCATATTTAAAATTTAAGTTCTAATATATCTTTTGTAAAGATTTTTAAAGAGTTATTTAGTAAAAAATCTCGATATTTATCAAAATAATTAATAAAAAAATCGTTATTATCTTTTATATTTATAAATTCAGCTAATAAAGACAATTTTGAGGACTTTTCTAATTTATCCCAATTTTCAATTTTTTCTAAAATTGAATAAAATAAATTTACATATTCTTTCATTTTTTTATTTACTGATACATCACCGTAGCCAATTTCTCGTATGGATAATTCAATTTGTCTTACAATAAAATCAAATAAATCCTGAGAATCTTCTTTTGATAATTGATTTTTATAACATTTTAAAAAAAAGCAGTAATGTAAATGAAGAATAATTAATCTATCTGAGAAAGTATCTTTATTTTTTAAATTTAAATAGAGAGTTTTATTTCTAGTTAATTTTATTAAATTATTGTAAATGTTTAAATAATTAATATTCATATGAAATTTTTTTTTTACGTTTTTTTATTTTTGTTTACACTTAATTGTTCAATAAATAAAGTTTCAAATAATCATGGATTTAGATTATTAGAAAATAAAGCTAAAAAAATCATAATTACAAAATCAAATAAAAATGATGTGAGAGATATACTTGGACCCCCTTCTTCAATAAGTAAATTTGAAGATGTATGGTTTTATATTGAAAGAAAAAAAACTAATCAAAGAATAATCAAATTAGGCAAAAAAAAAATCTCAGTAAACAATGTATTGATATTGGAATTCGATAAAAGAGGCCTGGTTGCGTCTAAGAAGATTTTAGATATTAATAATATGAATGATATAAAAATTGCTGAAAAGAAAACACTTAAAAAATTTGAGCAAGATAATTTGTTATACAATATATTAGCTACATTAAGAGAAAAAGTAAATGCACCTACAAGAAATAAAAAAAAATAAATGGCGGTCCCTAGGGGAATCGAACCCCTCTTTCATGGATGAAAACCATGTGTCCTAACCGATAGACGAAGGGACCAGTGGAGGATCTTTTATTGCAATTTTTTATATTAATCAAGTAAACGAAATCTCTTTTTTTACCATTTCTAAATAAGATTTTTTAAAAGCGACAATAGTTTCAGTTATATATTTATTGTTTTTTTTAATTATTCCATTCATTAAATCACAATTAGTTATTGCTGTGGCACAAAAAATACTTTCACCTTTTACTATTTCACTAATTTCATATTTTTTATTTATATCTTCTATACCCATTTTTTTTGCTCTAGAAATTTCTTCATCGGTTTTAAACAAAAATCGACCTTGAAATTTACAATTCAACGATTTTAAAGCTGTCGCAGCGATTACACCTTCGGGACCTCCTCCGATACCCATAAATATATCAACATTATATTTTCTATCCGAAACAAATAAAGCTCCTGACACATCACCATCGGAAATAAGTTTAATATTTACATTTAATTTTTTTAACTCAGTTATAATTTTTTTATGCCTTGGTCTATCTAAAATACAAACTGTAATATTGCTTAATTTTTTTTTTGTGAAATCAGAGTAATTATATAGATTTTTTTCAACTGTAAAATCAAGGTCTATACAATCTACAGGTATGTTATTACCAAAAGCTATTTTTGACATATATGTCTCAGGAGCTTTAAAAAGATTACCTTTTTCTGCTATAGCAATAACGCACATTGATCCTGGTAAATTTTTTGCAACAAAATTTGTACCTTCAACTGGATCAACAGCTATGTCTATTTTTGGACCATTTCCTTTTCCAAGTTTTTCTCCAATATATAGCATTGGTGCCTCATCCAGTTCTCCTTCGCCAATTACAACCTCTCCTCTTATATTTAAATTATTAAGCTGGTTTCTCATTACATCTGTAGAAGCTTTATCTGCCAAAATTTTATCATTTTTTCCTATATAAGGGTAACAGGCGACAGCTGATCTTGAAGTAACCTTAATAAGATTTTCTAAAAGTTCTTGTGATAATTTCATTAAAGTTATGTTTTAATTTTCTCATCGCTTTCATTGGTCTCTAATTTAATTTCAAACTCTCTTAATCTTTTATAAACACTCGCAAGTTCTATAATAGTAGGCCAAGCTTTTAAAATATATTGCATTGATCCTTCAACTCTTCCAAAAGCTCTAATAATTTGTTGCATAACTCCCAATGTAACAGCACCAGCAACTATCGCAGGAGCGAGAAATACATATGCAGATAAAACATTAGCCTGCAGATAAGCTATTCTACCAATATTAAAATAAAGATATCTTATATAACTAAGAAAGTGTATTTTCCTAACACCATCAAACAGTTCCTCAATGGACTTTGGTCTAACTGTGCCATCATCTTCAGCTATTACTAAAATTTTTCTATAAGCTGCTTCTTTTTTTTGTAGATCATATTCAACACCAACTAGTCTTAAAATCAAACCCAGAACAATTAAAAAAATAGTTCCACCAATAGACCAAATTAGTGCTCCTACTATTAAACCGTATTCCCAATCACCAAAAAAAAATATTGGAATACCAATACTTAAACCAAATAATATAGGCATAAATTCAACTAAGATCATAATTGCCTCTATAAGGCTTGTTCCAAGTGACTCCATTATTCTAGAAAATTTTATAGTATCTTCCTGTACTCTCTGTGAGGCACCTTCAATTCTTCGAGCCTTTTCATATACACTATGATAATATTCTACCATAGCAGTTCTCCATCTGAATAAATAATGAGATGTGAAATAACTTACAATAACTGCTACACCAACATACATAGCCGCTAACACAATAAACGAAAATAAACTTTCCCAATATTCTTCAATAGTAATGGCATTTGGGGCTCCAAGAGCTTTCTGGATCATGTCATAAAATTCACCAAACCATTCGTTGATTTTTACATCAATTTTTACCTGAACCCAAAGAGAAGATAAAATTATAAACGATCCTACCCAAGACCATAAATACCATTTTTTAATTGTAAAAAATCTAAACATTACCTTGTAAAATTATCTGCATAGGATTTTTTGGTTATTTTTCTTTCGTTTACCTCTATAACTTCAAAATCAATATTATTTCTTATAGCATATTCTATAGCTAAATTTTTGGAATTAAATTCTAAATTTAATTCTGAGTATGTATCTGTAGAACTCTCCCATCCCATAAGAGGATTTTTTCCAGGATCATCAGTGATAAATTCAATAATCCATTTATCAAATTTCTTTATGCCAGATTGCATGGCTGTTTTAGAGGGTTTGTATATTTTAGCTTTTTTCATATTTATTAAATTTATAGACATAATTTGAATTTGTTTTAAATACCACATTATAACCCCATGAAATAATAAAATCATGCAAATGGTTATAATTTTTATCTCTATTGTGTTCGATTATCATTAATTTTGGATATATTATATTTTTATTATTTTTGTTAAAATAACTTTTTAATATACTATTTTCAGAACCTTCAGTATCAATTTTAACACAGCCTATCTTGCAAATTTTGTGTTTCTTTATAATATTTTTGAGTGTGTCAATTTTAATATTAACAAATCTGTTATTTTTCTTTTTGATTATTTTTGAATGAGGGTTCAACCCTGAAACATCTAAATATCCATTTTCATTTTTAAAACCTAAAGCCTTTTGAATAATAAAAAATCTTTTTTTTACATATTTATTTTGTTTGATTAAAAATTTTAAATTTTCTTTTAATCTTAATACCATTTTAGGATTTGGTTCAACAGATAAAACTTTAATTTTTAGATATTTTGAATTCTTTGAGGCGACAAACAAAGAGTACAACCCAATATTTGAACCTATGTCAATAAACCATGTATTATTCTCTAAATTTTTTTCAATGAAGTTAATCTCTTTATTTTCTTTTCTTTGAAAATAAATTTTCATTTCTGTTTTTTTGTCAGAGTAAAAATTAATAAAAAAACTATAAATCTTAGTTTTAAAGATAGGTTTAGCATAATCATGCCCTGAAATTTCAGTTATGAATTCAATGATTATTATCAAATATCTTTTGATTGCACCTCTTCCCAAAAATGTAAACTTTCCCAAAAAAATAATAATTTTTAATAATAACTTTGTGAAGTTGCTCATGTTATGGTCGGGGCGGCAGGATTTGAACCTGCGACCCTCTGGTCCCAAACCAGATGCGCTACCAGGCTGCGCTACGCCCCGAATGCTGTACTAATACAGCAGATAAAACAAAATTCAAAGGTTATATTAGTTACAAATTTCTAATATATTTGATATTTAATGTTATAAGAGATCATATGATCATAGAATGTCCTAATTGTAATAAAAAATTTAACTTAGATGAAAAATTAATACCTCAAAATGGAAGGAATCTTAAATGTAGCTCATGTGGACATATATGGCATTATAAAGTTAATCTAAATATTGACAATAATAACAAAAAAATATCTGAGGATAAAAATAGCAAATTAGATATTAATCCTTCTCAAATTGACAAAAAAAGCAATGAAGAAAACGAAAAAAATAAAAGCAAAAATGATTTGGGTATAAGTGAAGAAAGTACATCAGAAAAGAAAATTGAGGATTTAAAAGTTAAAAAAAAACATAAAAAAGTAAATGATGAGAAATCAAGCCAAATAAAGATTATATTTTTTTATTTAATTATATTATTCATATCTTTATTGGGACTTATATTATTATTAGATACATTTAAGTATAATTTGTCTAATATATTTCCAGGTATAATTCCTCTATTTGATAGTTTTTATGAAACTATAATGGATTTAAAACTATTTTTAAAAGATCTTATTAACTAAATATGATACAAAAAATCACAAAAGGTTTTATATCGTTTTTTAAACTTGAGGCTGCTAGTGGAGTAGTACTTTTATTTGCTGCTGTAATCGCTTTAATTATAAGTAATTCAGAATTATCTAGTTTATATTTCTCGACATTAGAAAAATACTTATTTATTGGAATAAATAATTTTGGTCTTAAGCTTTCAGTTTTGCATTGGATAAATGATGCATTAATGGCAGTTTTTTTCTTTTTTGTTACACTTGAAATTAAAAGAGAATTTTTACAAGGTGAATTATCAAATATTAAACAAGCTCTCCTTCCTATAATTGCTGCTGTAGGCGGAATGGTTATTCCTGCATTAATATATGTATTTATAAATTTAGGAGATGGAGAAACTTTAAAGGGATGGGCAATACCATCGGCTACAGATATTGCTTTCTCTTTAGGTGTATTATCATTATTAGGAAGTAGAGTACCTCTTTCTTTAAAAGTATTTTTAACAGCCTTGGCAATTATAGATGATTTGGGAGCTATAGTTATAATAGCTTTATTTTACTCTGGTGATTTAAGTATTAAATATTTATCCTTAATGCTTTTAGCATTTATAGTTTTGTTAGTTATTAATAAATTTAATGTAAAAAGATTTATACCTTATTTGATAGTTGGAATTTTCCTATGGGATTTTACACATAATTCAGGAATTCATGCAACAATTGCTGGAGTACTACTTGCAATGACGATACCTCATAGAAAAAAAGATAAAGATTTCTCTCTTTTAATAAAAGTGGAGCATGCAATTAGTCCATATGTTGCATTTGGCATAATGCCAATTTTTGCTTTTGCAAATGCAGGAGTATCTTTAGAAGGTTTATCTTTATCATCATTATTAGATAAAGTTCCTTTGGGTATAGTGTTGGGATTGTTTGTTGGAAAACAATTGGGTGTTTTTGTATTCTCGTATGTATCAATTAAATTAAAAATTGCCCAAATGCCAAGTAACACAAGCTGGTATAATTTTTATGGAGTTGGAGTTTTAACAGGAATTGGTTTTACAATGAGTTTATTTGTTGGAAATTTAGCATTTGCAGATAATTTGCAGTATATGGATGGTGTAAAGATTGGAGTTTTGACTGGGTCATTATTGTCCACTTTATTTGGATACTTTTTAATACTACTTACACCAAATAGATAATTTAAATAATGAAAAACCTACTGATATTTGGACTTACTATAATTATGATTTTTTTTAAGAATTCATCTCATGCTAAGTATGAAAAGATCTTTTATGATTTTAAAATAAACAGTATTACAGGTGATCAGATAGATTTAAATGATTTTAAAGGAAAACCTATTTTGATTGTAAATACAGCAAGCTATTGTGGATTTACAAAACAATATAACGATATGCAAGAACTATGGGAGAAATATAGAGATAGAGGCTTAATTGTTCTTGGTGTACCATCAAATTCGTTTAACCAGGAGAAATCTGATAATAATGCTGTTAAAGAATTTTGCGAAGTTAACTTTAATATTAACTTTCCACTTACAGAAATAACTGATGTTAAAGGTGATAATGCGCATGAAATATATAAATGGGCCAAAGCAAACTATGGAAAATCAGCAGTACCTAAGTGGAATTTTTATAAAATATTAATTAATAAAGAAGGTAAAATAGAAGACACTTTTGCATCTTTAACAAATCCTACATCAAAGAAGATTACGAAAAAAATTGAAATTTTGTTAAATTAAAACTGTCAATCCATCGTGAGCAGGAGTTACATTTTTAGGTAATAATTTTTTTATTTCATTATAGTCAATTTCGTTACTTAAATTTGTTAAAATTGTATTTTTTGGCTTAATTTTACCAATCAATTTCAAAACATCCTCTAAATTGAAATGAGTTGGATGAAAATTATATCTTAAACAATCTACAATAAGATATTTTAAATTTTTAAGATATTTTAAATCTTTGTTATCAATCTTATTAACATCGGGAGCATAAGCACATTTATCATTAATTATATAACAAATACTTTTTATTGAGCCATGATGAACCTTTATAGATTTAATAATAATTTGTTTTTTTAAATCTTTAAGTAAATGCTTTTTTTTTAGTGTTTTGGCATCAAGTATAGATGGATAATTTTTATAATTTTTAAAACAATAACCAAAAGTATTTTTAAGATTTTTTTTTGTAACTTTATCTGCGTAAATTGGTATTTTTTTTCTATTTTTTAAAGAGAAGACTCTCAACTCATTAATTCCATGGGTTTGATCAGCATGAGAATGAGTGTAAAAAACTGTATCAATATTTTTAACTTTATTTTTTAATAATTGAGATTTTAAATCAGGAGATGTATCAATAAGAATATTTAAGTTTTTAGAACTTATTAAAGCCGAACATCTTGTTCGTATGTTTTTTTTATTCTTAGGATCACAACTTCCATAATATCCATCAATTCGAGGTATACCTAAAGAGCTACCACAACCCAAAATGGTAAATTTTATTCTCATTTATTAAAAAATAATCTATTAAAATTGTCAGAAGTTATTTTATCCATTTTTTCTTTATCAATGTTTTTCAATTGTGATAATTTTTTTAAAGTGTAACGCACAAAAGATGGTTCATTTTTCTTACCTCGCATTGGTTCAGGTGCTAAAAAAGGACTGTCTGTTTCAATTAGCAATCTTTCTAATGGTATTTCTTTAAAAGTATTTTGAAGATCATAACTATTTTTAAATGTAATAATACCACTAGCTGAAAAATAAGAATTTAGCTCCATTAATTTAGAAGCAAAGGATGAGGAACCTGTGAAACAATGCATGAGTATTTTTAAATCCTTATTAGAATTTTTTAATATTTCATATGTTTCAGCTTCTGCATTTCTAGAATGTACAATTAAAGGTATATCTAATTCTAACGCTGCATCTATATGATTTTTAAAGCTTCTTATTTGTTTATCTTTGTCACTATTATTATAATAAAAATCTAAACCTGTCTCACCTACTCCAATTATTTTATTATTAGTATTAATTTTTTTAATTATTTCATCTTTTGATACTTGATCATTGTTTGTTTCATGCGGATGAATACCAAAAGTTCCAAAAATCATTTCGTCTTTGTTTATAATCTCTAAAATTTTAGGAAACCCATTTAATGTTGTTGATATTGTTAATAGCTTTTGAACACCCTCCTTTTTGCATTTTGCCAAAATATCTTCAATATTTTGAACTAAAGGTTCGTGATCTAGGTGACAATGTGAATCAATCATGTTTTTCAATCTTTTTGAATAATATATCTAATTTACTTAATTTAAGACCTTTCCTTAAATAATTATTATTCCTAATTGTCTCAAAATAAATTTTATCTTCCTTTATATCAAATACTTCTAATACTTTGAGAGAAGAACTTGGTATTATTGGATATAGTAATATAGTGACTTTTCTTATAAGCTCCAATGCAACATAGATAATAGTATTCATTCTTAATTTATCATTCTTTTTTTTCCAAGGTTCCTGATCATTAAAATACTTATTTGCAGCAAACAACTGTTCAACAATAAAATTTATATATAAATTTACATCCTGATTATCAGAATATTTAATTAAATTTTCATAATGTTTAGTGTATTGATCTAAGATCAATTTATCATCTTCATTAAAAGTATAATTTTCAGGTACTTTAAAATTAGAATTTTTATCACAAAAAGCCAAAACTCTTTGGCACAGATTTCCATAATTATTGGCTAAATCACTATTTATACATGACTCTAATTTTTCCTGTGAAATATTTCCATCGTTACCGAATGAAACTTCTTTAATTAAATAATATCTTAAAGGATCTAAACCATAAGTATCTATAATTTCAAGCGGGTCTAAAATATTACCTTTAGATTTTGACATTTTTTCATCTCCTGAGAGTATCCATCCATGACCAAATACTCTTTTTGGTGGATTTATATCAGCAGCTAACAAAAAGGCAGGCCAGTAAATTGCATGGAATCTTAGTATATCTTTACCAATTAAATGGAGATCTGCAGGCCAAAAAGATTTATACAAATCATCACTTTCATTGGGATAATTTAAAGCGCTTAAATAATTTGTTAAAGCATCCAACCAAACATAAATAACATGATCTTTATTAGAAGGAACTTTTATTCCCCAATTGAAAGATTTTCTACTGACAGATAGATCTTTTAATCCTGATTTAACAAAACTAACAACTTCATTTTTTCTTGTTTCAGGTAATATAAAATCTGGATTTTTATCATAAAATTCAATCAATCTATCTTGCCAATTGGATAATCTAAAAAAATAAGACTCTTCCTCCACCCACTCTACTTTAGATCCTGAAGTGATTGCTTGTTTTGAGCCATCCAAATCTTCAATTTCACTTTCTGAGTAAAACGCTTCATCTGAGACAGAATACCAACCTGAGTACTTTGATAAGTAGATTTCACCTTTTTTTTCTAGAATATTCCATAGATTTTCAACAGATTTAGCATGTCTAGACTCTGTCGTTCTTATAAAATCGTTATTTGATAAGTTTAGTGTGACAGAAAGGTCTCTAAAAGTTTTACTAATTTCATCACAGAACAATAAAGGATCCATTTTTTTTTCTTCAGCTGCACGTTGTATTTTCTGTCCATGCTCATCAGTGCCAGTTAAAAAATAAACATTAAAACCCTGTATTCTTTTTAATCTTGCAAAAAAATCAGCAATGATACTTGAATATGCGTGGCCCATATGAGGCTTTGCAGATGGATAATATATAGGTGTTGTAATGTAGTAATTTTTATTCACTTAATAATTTATCATTAAATTCTAGAAAAAATGATTCAAAATCTAAATTATATTTTTTAACAAAAGAAAGTTTTAGATAAAAATATTTTTTGATTTTGAATGAAATATTCTTTGAATTATTTATATTTTTGTAGAAAAAAAGTTCAATAAATAAATTCATATATTCTTTAATAAATTCATCAGATATATAGAGTTTATTTTTAATAATATAGGCTAATAAATTTTCAATATTGCAATCTTTTATAGATAATTTATTAGTTTCTAGAAAATTTACCAATAATATTAAAAATGATGGAGAATTATAATTGTTTACAAAGTCTAAGTTTATATCATTATACTTATTACTATTAAAATTATAATTCACAATCTCAATTACTTCTGAATTATTTAAACTTAATTTAAATTCTAAACATCTTGATTTAATTGTATCTAAAATTTTAAATTGAGAATTATTTATTAAAATATAATGTGTTTTATTATTAGGTTCCTCGATAGATTTTAATAGGGCATTTGCAGAATTAATACCTAATAAGTTTATGTCCTCAATTATTATAAATTTCCTTTCGTTATTAAAAGAAGTTTGATTGGTAAACTGTATCATCTCTCTAATTTGATCAATATCAATTATTTTTTTATCCTTTTTTTTCTGAATTTTGAAAATATTAGGATGAGAATTATTGGAAATAAGTAAAGATAGGCTATCATTTATTTTATATTCATTATTCTTTAAATCATAAAATTGTTCATTATTTTTAGAATAAAGGTAATTTAAAAGATGATTTACTAAAAGTTTTTTACCTATGCCTTTAGGACCATTTAATAAAATCTTATTCGGGAATTTTTCTATTTGATCCAAATAAATTAAATTACTAAACAGAGTTTTATGACCGAAAAGTTTACTTGTTTTGTTCATTTATTTTAAAATTTTTTTTATTTTGCTAATTAATTTATTTTCAATAATTTTTAAACTATCCTTATTGCTATCTAGTATTAGGTATTTTGATCTATTTTTAAGCGCAATATTTAAAAATCCTTTTTGAACTTTATTATAAAAATTATAATTAAAATTATCATATTTATTTTTATTTTTCCTCGATTTAAGTCTCTTAAGCATATTTTTTTTATTTACAACGCTTAAGAAGGTAAAATTTGGTTTAAAATTACCTAATAAAAAATTGTTCATTCTTAAAATTAAATTTTTATCTAATCCCATACCATAATGTTGATATGCCAGTGTCGAGTCTATAAACCTATCAATCAATATAACTTTTTTTTTATAATTCTCTTTTAAAATTTTATCAAAATTTTCTGATCTTGATGCCATAAGTAAAAATAAATCAGTTTTATTATTTAATTTTGATTTTTTGTTTAACATTAATTGTCTTAATTTTTCAGAAAGATTAGTTCCACCAGGTTCTCTAAAACTAATATATTTAATTTTGTTTTTTTTTAAATATTTAATAGATTTTTTTAGGCTGGTAGATTTTCCAGAAGCCTCGATACCTTCGAAGACTATTATAGGGTTTTTAGACATCGCCCCAGATTAAGAAATTTATAGAGGAAATAAATCTAGAAAATATATTTTGTCTTTTTACATTTTCAAAAGCTAATAAATCAAATTCTCCTATTTGTTCATCTTTATAGGTAATTTTAACCTTACCAATTATGTCATTTTTTAATATTGGAGCTTTTAACGGTCCTTTATAATCTATTGAAATTTTTAAATATTTTTTTTTTGCTTTTGGGATAGTTTGATAAACGTCTTCATTAATATAAGATTTAACTGTTTTTTGAGTCCCTTGCCATACTTCAAGTTCATCAAATATTTGGTCTTTTTTAGCAATATTAATTGTGTCAAAGTTAGTTAATCCATATGTTAATAATTTAAGTGACTCTTTTGATCTTGAATTTTTTGATTCAAACCCGCTACCGACAGCAATTATTCTTCTATCATTTCTTTTAATTGTTGAGGCGAGCGAATATTTTTCATATGCAAGATAGCCTGTCTTTATTCCGTCAACACCAATATTTTTATAAAGCAAAGAATTACGATTATTTTGTTTAATTGGATCTCCACCAGTTCTTTCCCATGTAAATTCAGTTTCTTTGTAATACTCATAGTAGTTTGGATAATTTTTTATTAAGTAATTAGACATGATTAATATATCTCTAACTGTTGATAAATTGTCTGGATCATTAATTCCTGATGAGTTTGAAAAATTAGTATTTTCCATACCAATTTCTCTTGCTTTTTCAGTCATCATAATTGCAAATTCCTCTTCTGTCCCCGCGATACCCTCTGCAAGAGCAATACAAGCATCATTTCCTGATGAAACAATGATACCTCTTAACAAATTTTCTACAGTTATTTCATCTCCAACCATAATAAACATTGAAGAATAACCTGATTGAGACAATCTCCAGGCTTTTTCTGAAACAAAGAATTTATCGTCTAAAGACAATTCACCACTTTTAAGTAGATCAAAAGCTATAATTGAGGTCATAATTTTTGTCATTGATGCTGGAAATATTTGTGCATCAGCATCTTTTTCAAACAAAATCTTGCCAGACAAATAATCTTGTACAATAGCAGTTCTCGCATTTACGTCAAAGTTAGCAAAAACTGGCTTTATTAAGAATACAAAAATTATTAAAATTAACGATAAATTTTTAATTCTCATAATTTAATTATTTCAATACTATCAAAGTCAAGATTTTCGATATTATTAAATCCTTTCTTTAATTTTTCAAAATCTTCATAAGGTCCTTTATAAACTCTAAAATTATTTTGTGACAACTTTTTGATTAAAATATCTTCAATTTTATACTCCTCAAATAACCTATTTTTTAACATAATAGCAGAATCTTCAAAATATAAATCAGCAAATTTAATAATGTAATTAAAATTTGTTACAAAATTTTCAGTCTTAGATACTTTTTTTTCAGTTTCCAGGCTTATGTTCTGAACCAATATATCATCAACCGGAGCTTTATTAGCCACTTCTTTTTCTTCATCAAATGTTTTTACATCATTTGCAACATATAATTTATTAGAATTGATAGTTTCAATATAAACATAAGGTTCGCTAGGATTTATTGATAATTCACTTACAATTCTATTTGTAATTACTGAATTGTAATAGATAGGTAAAACAGTTTTATTTTTAACAACAGTTAATAAGGATTTACCATTAATTATATTTGTTATTCTAACTGGTGTTCCATTGGGTAAATTAGGACTTAATATATTAATAGATGTATCATCTAATTCATATTCTAATGTACTGTTTGAATCATCGCCATGTATTAAAGCAAATCCTTTGTTAGAGTAAACAATATTAACTAATTCTTCTTTTTCAATTTTTTGTATTTCTTTAATTTCTTTTTTTTTAACTATGGATTTTGCTTCTTCAGGTTTATTCTTAATATTAATATTTGAAGAATGATGTTCACAAGCAAATAGAGATAAAAATAAAAGATATAAAATATATTTAAATTGCATTTTTAAACTTACTTTTCAATGTACAAACGGCTAGTGCAAATCTTAAGGATCTATTCCATTTTAAAATTAATTCATAATTATCAAAAACTACATAAGCAGGAGTTAATTTTTTTGCATCTGGGATAATATCATAATCAGGGGTTACTAGTGCCGCTTGCAAATTATCAAAATCATTTAAAAATTCATTATTTTTTATATACTTTTTCAAATAGGATATTTTATTTTTATGTTTAATTTTTTTTGCGGATGTATTTAGATATTTACGGGGCGTTTCAATCTTAAGGTCAACTTTGTAAAAACATGGTGTATTATTATTCCACCCCATTTTATTTAAATAATTAGCAGCAGATGCAAATGAATCTTCGATGTTTTTTAAATTTATAGTTTTATCTTTATCATAATCAATTGCATAATTTTTAATAGTAGAAGGCATAAATTGGAAATTCCCAAATGCTCCAGCCCACGATCCTAAATAATTATTTGGATTTATAGTTCCATTATCAAACAAGATTAAAAGAGTTATAAGTTCTGAGGTAAAAAATTCACTTCTCCTTTTATCATAACTCAAAGTTGCCAAAGATGAAACTATATCCATTTTTCCTAAATAGTTACCAAAATTTGTTTCGATTCCCATAAGAGACAAAAGCAAGTTCTTATCAACAGAAAATTCTTTGGTAATTTTATCAACTACTTTTTTATTTTTGTTGTAAACTTTTACTCCAGAGTTTATTTTTTTACTATTAGTTCTCTTTGAAATATATGTTTTAGTATCCTCATAAAATTCTGGTTGGTATCTGTCAAATTTTATAACATCTTTTAAAAAAATAGATTTCCCAACAGTATTTTTAATTGTGTTTAAACTTACGCCTCGTTCTAAAGCAATTAATTGAAATTTTTTCTTCCACTCGTTAAATTCAGCATCACTAGCATAAGCGTTAAAATGTAAGTTAAAAATAAGAAAAAAAATATAAACTTTAATTTTTTTCATAAATATCTTTCAAGTATATGAATACAGCAATCCATATTAAAATAAAACTAACTAACTGATTTATATTAAATTGCTCATTATAGATGAAAAAACCAAGTATAAATTGCAAAGTAGGTGTAATATAAAAAATCATACCAGCTGGACCTAATCCTGCTAATTCAACACCCCTTACATAAAGAAAAAGAGGAATCACTGTCATTGGTCCTGCTAGCATTAAAAGTGGAATCAAAGAAGGATTTGATAAACTGAAATCATTAAAATTATTAATACTTATAAAATAAAAGGCGACTAATACAAAAGGAAGAATATACAAACTTTCTACAAGAAGACCTATGTCTGTTTCAACATTAATTTTTTTTCTTAAAAGATTATAAAAACTCCAACTGAAGGCTACAATTAACCCCACCCATGGAATTGAATTAAAATCTAATATCAGTAAGTAACTAACTGAAAAAATTACTAAAAATATTGAAATCTTTCCTTTTTTTGTAACAGGTTCTTTAAAAAAAAAATTACCTAGAAAAACACTTATTATAGGCATTATAAAATAGCCAAAGCTAGCTTCTATTATTTTATCTTCACTCACTGCATAAATCCAAACACCCCAATTAACAAAAATTAAAAACCCAGAGATAAAAAGAGTAAATATTTTTTTTTTATCTCTAAGAATTTTTTTAAAAATACTCCACTTAGAAAATAAAAAAGTAGTAATTAATAGTACAAATGCTGTCCAAACACTTCGATGAATTAACACTTCCACATGTCCTGCAAAAGAAATATATTTGAAATATATAACACCAAAAAAACCCCACCAAAAAGAACCAAAGGATGTAAGCAAAACACCTTTATTAAATTTTTTTTTGTTCATTTTTTATTAATTGAATAGTTTAAGTTACTACTTAAGTCATTTTATTCTTGAAATATATATTAATAATAATAAAACCTTGCACACGGAGAGATGGCTGAGCGGTTGAAAGCATCGGTCTTGAAAACCGACAAAGGGGCAACTCTTTCCTGGGTTCGAATCCCAGTCTCTCCGCCATCTATTTAAAATCAATCAATAATTTTAATATTTTTTTATTTTTAAAGCTCATTTTATTAATTGAAATTTTAGAAATATCTTCGTCATTCATGTTAACTAATAAATCTAAATCTTTTAAATCATCTATTGATAATGAATCAATAATAGATTTAACAAAACTACTTACAAAAATGTCCATTTCTTTTGTACCTCTATATTGAGATCTATAAATAATTTTATTAATTAAATTTTGTTTATTTGAATTCATTGCTTATAAACATATATATATATTTAATGAGTAATTTTGAATATTTATTGTCACCCATTGATATAATTAAAGGTGTTGGCAAAAAAACATTAAAATCATTTAATAAAAAAAAAATATTTACAATTTTTGATCTATTGTGGCATTTACCAGTATCAAAAATTGAAACAGCTGAAGATACAGAGATTGAAGATTTACAAATAGGCAAGAATTACAACATTAAAGTAAAACCCATTAAATATAATTTTCCAAGGATTAGAAATTTACCTAATAAAGTCATATGTGAAAAAAATGGCGTAAAAATAGATTGTGTTTTTTTTAATAGTTATGAGGGGTATATAAGAAAACTACTGCCTTTAAATGAAGAGATCATAATTAATGGTAAAGCAAATAATTTTAGAAATAAATTTCAATTTGTTAATCCAAAACTGATAAATTCAAATAGCTCAGTGCTAACAGATGATGAAAATAAATATAGCCTAGCTGAAGGTTTAACATTGAATAAATATAAAAAAATAATAAATAATATTTTTCAAAATTTACCTGATTTAGATGAGTGGTTACCAAAAGAAATATCTAATTTGTTTGATAACGTATCATGGAAAGATTGTGTTATTAAAATTCATAAGGAAGAAATCTCAAAAGTTAAAGATACAAAATATTTCAGAAGACTTGTGTTTGATGAGATTTTTGCAAATTTTTTACTTTCTTCAGATATAAGAAGTAGAATTAAAAAAATTAAAAAAAAAAATAAAATTTTAGACTCCAAATATCAAGATAAAATAATCAATAATTTAAAATTCAAACTTACGGATGACCAAATATCTGCATTGAAAAATATCAATAAAGATATGGAGTCTAAACAAAAAATGTTTAGATTAGTACAAGGAGATGTGGGGTCAGGAAAAACAATAGTCGCTATAATATCAGCTTTAAATTCCATAAGGGCTGGCTATCAAGCTGCAATAATGGCACCAACTGAAATATTAGCCATTCAACATTATAAGTTTATATTAGAAAATTTTAATGATTATTGTAATCCTGAAATATTAACTGGAAAAACGGAGTATAAAAAAAGAAAAAAAATTCTAAAAGATCTTTCAAATAATAAGATTGATATTTTAATTGGCACACATTCTCTCTTCCAAGAAAAAATTACTTATTTTAATTTAGGATTAATAATCATAGATGAACAACATAAATTTGGTGTATATCAAAGAAAAAAACTTTCAGATAAAGGAGGTAAAGATTGCGATGTACTAGTAATGTCAGCTACACCTATACCGAGAACAATGATGATGACAATTTATGGAGATATGGATATTTCTTTAATTAAATCTAAACCAAAAAATAGACAGCCGATAAAAACATACAGTAAAAACGAAACAAAAATTAATGAAGTTATTAATTTTATTAAAGGTGAAATATCAAAAAAAAATCAAGTATTTTGGGTTTGTCCCTTGATAAATGAATCAAAAAAAATGGATCATCAATCTGCAACAGAAAAATATAAATATTTGAGTAAAATTTTTAAAAATAAAGTTGATATAATTCATGGAGCGATGGGTAAAGAAGAAAAAGATAATGTATTAAAAAAGTTTAATGACAGAAATATTGATATATTAGTTTCGACTACAGTAATAGAAGTTGGAATTGATTTTCCCAATGCAAATGTAATTG
The DNA here is from genome assembly GCA_902581585.1 of uncultured Pelagibacteraceae bacterium. Lineage (GTDB taxonomy): Bacteria > Pseudomonadota > Alphaproteobacteria > Pelagibacterales > Pelagibacteraceae > Pelagibacter. The sequence continues at coordinate 18,074 of CACHPB010000006.1, read as the reverse complement.
TCATTGAAAATTCAAATAAATATGGATTATCTCAACTACATCAGCTAAGAGGTCGTGTAGGCAGAGGCAACAAAGAGTCAACTTGTATATTGATGTTTAAGGCAGGACTAAGTGAAAATGCTCGAAAAAGAATTACAATACTAAAAAACTCTAATGATGGTTTTAAAATTGCTGAGGAAGATTTAAAAATAAGAGGATATGGTGATATTTTAGGATTTAAACAGAGCGGTTTAAAAAAATATAACTTAGCTGATCCTATTCAGCACGAAGATCTATTCAAAGTTGCTGAAAAAGAAGTTAAAAAAATTGAAAAAAACAATATCAAAATAAAAAATTACAATAAGCTTATTAAATTATATGATAAAGTAGCTGTGATTAATGACACTATTTAGTTTTGGTGTCCGAAGTACCAGCTGAAACTATGAATTTTGAAGCTTCCTCAAAAGTCATATCAAGATATACAATTTCACTCTTTGGAAACATTAATAAAAAACCACTGGTAGGATTTGGTGTCGTAGGAACAAATACATTGACAAGTTCTGTATTAGTTTTTTTCGAGATTTCCCCCTTATTTTCTTTAGTTGCAAAACCAACTGCCCATGAGCCTTTTCTAGGATATTGAATCAGAACAACACTTTTCTTTGAACCTTTTTTTGGTGCAAATGTTTCGGTCATCTGACCAATTGCCGAATATATTGTTCTTAGTATAGGAATTTTTTTTAGCAGATCATTAAATAATTGTAGGAATTTTTTTCCTATAAAAGATAGAGATAAGCCCCCTATTAGAGTTATGAATATAACTGATAATAAAATTTCCAAACCTGGAATTGCAAATGGCAAATAATTATTAGGATTAATTCCAGGAGGTATTAATTTTGAAGATATAGTGATAAAAAAAGTTGTTAAGTATAGAGTTATACCTATAGGTACTAGAACAACTATACCTGTTATAAAATAATTTCTCAATCTTGCAATAAATGAAATTCTTTTTCTTTTAAATTTAGACATAACTTATATTTGAATATAAAATACATGTATTATAAATATTATAAAAAGTGAATAGAAGAAATTTTATATATTTGATGGGTTGTGGCTGTCTTTCGGCAGGATTACATGCATGTACTACAGCACCAATAACTGAGAGAAAACAGCTCAAATTAATCTCAGAAACAAAGTTAAATGCTTATGCTGCTAGAGCATATGAGCAAGTAAAAAAAAAAGCTAAACTAAGTAACGATAAAGAAAGTTTAAACAATATTATTCAAATCGGATCAAAAATAGAGAAATCTATATCAGAATATTTTTATAGAAATGATATGGAGGACCCTACTGCAAATTTTGAATGGGAATATATTCTAATTGATAATAAAAAAATTAGAAATGCATGGTGTATGCCAGGAGGAAAAATTGCCTTTTATACTGGGATGTTAGATATAACCAAAAACAATAATGGTCTAGCAGCTGTCATGGGTCACGAGGTTGCTCATGCTGTAGCAAAACATTCTGTGGAAAGAGCTAGTAGAACAAGATTGTTAAACACTACAACTGGTATAATTGATATTGCTACTGGAGGAAAATTATCTGAAATAAATAGAACAACTGGCATGAATACAGTTGGAATTTTATCTCAAATAGGAATAATGAACCCTTTTACAAGAAAGCAGGAGAGCGAAGCAGATTATTTAGGTTTAATTTTTTCTTCCTTATCAGGCTTTGACATAAGAGAAACTACAAAAATATGGGAGAGAATGAAAGAAGCCAATAAAGGAAAAGAACCCCCAGAGTTCCTAAGTACTCATCCATCAAACAAAAGAAGAATAGAACAGATTGATGATTGGATGAATGAAATTATTTTAAAATACCCACCAATCGTATAAAATGTTGGTGAGCCCTGATGGACTCGAACCATCGACCCATTCCTTAAAAGGGAATTGCTCTACCAACTGAGCTAAGGGCCCAACACGGAAATTCTTATATTGATTTTTTAATATTTGGCAATGGTAAAAATTTACAAAATATTAATATACTTATCATGAAATTGTTCAAAAGTTCCCATTTTAATATTTTTTCTAATTTCATACATAAGTTCCTGGTAAAAATTAATATTATTTAGGGTTAAAATCATTGAAGCTAACATTTCATTAGTATTGTGTAGGTGATTCAAATAATTTTTTGAATACTTGTTTAAATCAAATTTTGTCACATTACTATCAAGAGGTGTATTATCAAATTTATTTTCAGAATTTCTAATTTGAATTCTACCGTTCCACGTAAAAGCTAAACCTGTTCTTCCTGACCTGGTTGGCAAAACACAATCAAACATATCAATACCTCTTTTTACTGCTCCTAATATATCTGATGGAGTCCCAACACCCATTAAATATCTTGGTTTATCTTCTGGTAAAAAGTCTTTAATACCATCTAAAACATCAAACATTTCTTTTTGAGTTTCTCCAACAGCTAAACCTCCAATTGCGTATCCGTCAAATTTTATGTTAATTAATTTTTTTAAAGATTCAATTCTAAGATCATTGAATAAACCACCTTGAACAATACCAAACAAAGCTTTATGTGGGTTGTTTCCAAATTCATCTTTTGATCTTTTTGCCCATTCTGTAGACAATTCCATTGAGTTTTTAATTTTGTTGTAATCTTTGGTATTTTTTGGACACTCATCCATTACCATAACAATATCTGAATTAAGTTTTTTTTGAATTTTAATACTTTCCTCAGGACTTAAGATGAAAGTTTTTCCGTCTATATGAGATTGAAAAATTGCTCCTTTGTCTCTGTCGATTTTGTTAAATTTAGATAAAGACATAACCTGATAGCCTCCTGAGTCGGTAAGAATAGGAAGTTTACAATTCATAAATTTGTGAAGACCACCAACAGCCTCGACTCTTTCAGTGCCAGGCCTAATCATTAAGTGATAAGTATTTGAGAGAATAATTTGACTGCCAGTCTTTATAATATCATCAATAAAAACACCTTTTACTGTGGCTTGAGTTCCTACAGGCATAAAAGCGGGTGTATCTATTTCTCCACGATGAGTTTGAATTAATCCAACACGATAATTTTTATTTTGATGTTTTACGCTAAAAGAAAAATTCTTTTTTATTTCTTCCATCCATTAAAATCTACTCAGATTTAAAACTAATTATTTTATCAGGATTAGAAACAGATCCATTTGGTCCATCTCCTTTTGTAATCATATCTACAAACTCCATTCCTTCTAAAACTTTACCAAATACAGTATATTGTCTATCTAAGTGCGGTGTTGGACCAAAGCAAATAAAAAATTGACTATTTGCACTATTTGGATTTGAAGATCTCGCCATAGACAAAGTACCTCTCTCATGTGGCAAATCATTAAATTCTTCTTTAAGGTCAGGTAAATCAGATCCACCCATACCTGCCCTGCTTAAATTAAAATTATCAGATGATGAGTTTCCGAATTGAACATCTCCAGTTTGAGCCATGAAACCATCTATTACTCTATGAAAAACTACTCCATCATATTTTCCACTATCTGCCAACTCAGTTATTCTTTTTACATGGTTTGGTGCTACATCTGGAAATAATTTTATTTTTACATCTCCATCTTTTAACTTAAGTATCATAATATTCTCCTTTGCTTTTAAAGCTGTTGTTAATAATAAAATTGATATAATTAAAATAATTGTTTTTTTAAGCATAGATTTTCTTCAAAGATTTTATTGTACTTTTAGTTGTAAATTTTCTTAAATCACCTTTATGAATAGCTATTTCTTTAACAAAACGAGAGGAAATGATTTGATTTTCAACATCTGACATAAGAAAAACTGTTTCAACTTTATTATTCAATTTTCTATTCATTCCAGCAAGCTGAAATTCATATTCAAAATCAGATACTGCCCTTAAACCTCTTAATATAAGGTTTGATTTATATTTTTTACATAATTCGGTCGTTAAAGAATTAAATTTCACAACTTGTATTTTGTTTTTTGGAAACTTTAGATCATTATATAAAGCCCTTGATACAATTTTATATCTTTCATCTATTGGAAATAAAAAATTTTTTTGATTTCCATTAGAAATACCTACAATAATCTTATCTGCTAATTTTAAAGCTTTTTTAATTACGTCAATATGTCCATTAGTAATGGGATCAAATGTTCCTGGGTATATGGCAATATTTTTCATTAAACCAAATTATCATCTAATTTGATTGATGAAACAACCTTTTCATCACCTGTTAATTTAATGATTCTTACACCTTGGGTATTTCTACCAGCAATCCTAATTTCTTTAACTGCGGTTCTTATAACTCTTCCTTTATTCGTGGAAATTAAAATTTGATCCCCTTCAAAGACTGGGAAAGATGATGAGACGTTTCCGTTTCTAGGTGAGTTAACAATACCTATTATACCTTTGCCACCACGATTTGTAACTCTAAAATCATAATGTGATGTTCTTTTGCCGTAACCATTTTCTGTAATTGATAAAATAAATTTTTCTTTTGCTTTAAACTCAGATTTTTCATCTTTAGTTTTGCTTTTACTTTTTTTAATATCATCATTATCAATTATTGATAATGAAACTATTGTATCTTTTTCTGCAAGGTTGATGCCTCGTATTCCTTTTGAGGACCTTCCTTTAAATACTCTTAGTTTTTTTGACTCAAACCTTATGCATTTTCCAAATTTTGTATTTAGCATAATATCTTGATTGTCTGTGCATATTTTAACCCCAATAATTTTGTCATCAGAATCTAATTTCATTGCAATTTTTCCTGATGCATTTATGGAAGTAAAATCATCTAAATTATTTTTTCTTATCTTCCCCTTGCTTGTTGCAAAAATTATATGCATATTTTTTTTATCTATACCTTCGTCTGGGAAAGGCATAATAGAACTAATAGATTGATGGTTTTTCAGTGGTAAAATATTAAAAAGTGATTTTCCTTTTGAGGAAGCAGATCCTTCAGGAATTTTCCATGCTTTAACTTTATAAGCTAGTCCCTCTGTTGAAAAAAATAAGAGAGATGTATGAGTATCAACGGACAAAGTTTGAACCACTGAGTCTTCTTCTCTTGTTTTAATACCAGTCTTCCCTTTTCCGCCTCTTTTTTGTTGTTTAACTCCACTTAAAGCACCTCTTTTTATATATCCCTGTAATGTTATTGTAATTATTACAGACTCCTTTTGAATTGTTTCCTCTATGTCATAATTTAAAACTGCATCAATAATTTTTGTCCTTCTTGGAGATGAAAATTTGTCTTTTATTGTTTGAAGATCATTACTAATAACTTTCAATAATTCATTTTTAGAATTAATAATTTTTTTATAATTAGAAATTTCCTGAGCTAATTTTTTTATTTCAACTTCAATTTCATTAATTCCAATAGCGGTTAATTTTTGTAATCTTAACTCTAATATTGAAATTACTTGATTTATTGAAAGAATGTATTTTCCTTTATAGTTTTTGGTGTCAACAAGTTTAATAAGCTTTGAAGCTTTGCTTATTTTCCAGGAAGTTTTTAAGAGAGTATTTTTCGCTTCCTCTGGATTTTTCGAGGATCTAATTATTTTAATTACTTTATCAATATTTTCCACACTTACTGACAAACCTAATAAAATATGAACTCTCTCCTCTGCTTTTTGAAGATCAAATTTAGTTCTTTTTATAACTACATCTTCTCTAAATTTTAAAAAGTTTTCTAAAAAATCTTTAAGAGTACATGTTTTTGGTTTTTGATCTACTATTGCTAAAGAATTAAAACCAAATGAAGATTCTATTGAGGTGTATTTATAAAGTTGTCTTTTTACAGTTTCTGGTTCAACATTTCTTCTTAGATCAATAGATACTCTTATACCTTCGCTATTTGACTCATCTCTAATATCACTTATGCCCTCTATTTTTTTATCTCTTACTAATTCTGCAATTCTCTCATTTAAATTAGCTTTATTAATTTGATATGGGATCGATGAAATAACAAGCCTATCTTTACCATTTTTTAAATTTTCAACAGATATTTCCCCACGTATTTTAAATGAGCCTCTTCCTGTTTTGTATCCTTGTTTAATAATATCTTTACCAATTATTACACCTCCAGTTGGAAAATCTGGTCCTGGCACATGTTTCATTAATTCATTTATTTTAATATCTTTGTTTTTAATTAATGCTAGTGTTGCATCAACCACTTCTCCTAAATTATGTGGTGGTATACTTGTTGCCATTCCAACAGCTATCCCTCCTGCACCATTTACTAAAAGATTTGGATATTGAGCGGGCAAAACTGTTGGTTCTTGCTCAGTTTCGTCATAATTGCTTTTGAATGAAACTGTATTTTTTTCAATATCATCAATTAAAAACTGAGAAACTTTTGCTAATTTTGTTTCAGTATATCTCATAGCTGCTGGTGGATCTCCATCAATTGAGCCAAAATTCCCCTGACCATCTACTAATGGAACACTCATTGAGAACTCTTGAACCATTCTAACTAAAGCATCATAAACTGCTTGGTCTCCATGCGGATGATATTTACCTATAACGTCACCAACAATTCTTGCTGATTTTCTAAATTGTTTAGACCAGTCAAAACCACCTTTGTGCATTGCATATATAATTCTTCTATGAACTGGTTTTAAGCCATCTCTTATATCAGGTAATGCCCTACTTACTATCACGCTCATTGCATAAGACAGATAGGATGAGCTCATCTCATCGTACATAGAGATTGGTTTAATATTATTATTTACTTTTGAGATTTCGTTTTTTTCCATACTAGTTAAAATGGAATATCATCATCTAAATCACTTTGGGCTGGTGGAGGACTATCATCAAAGTTTTGTTTATTATCTTGTGATCCAATATTATTTTGATTGCCACCACCTAACATTGTTAAAGACGAGTTGTAACCTTGTATAAGAATTTCAGTTGAATACTTATCTTGTCCGCTTTGTTCGTCTTTCCATTTTCTGGTTGAAAGTTGACCCTCAACGTATACTTGTGCTCCTTTTTTTAAATACTGTTGAACAACATTAACTAATCCTTCGTTAAAAACAACGATTCTATGCCATTCAGTTTTTTCTTTTTTTTCACCTGTATTTTTATCTTTCCAGGATTGACTGGTTGCTAGACTTAATCTAGCTACACTTTTTCCATTAACCATTTGTTTAACTTCTGGATCTGCGCCTAAACGACCAATTAATAATACTTTATTTAAACTACCAGCCATAATATTTTATTATTTAGAATGTTTATTATAACACTTATTGACCTGAATATTGATTTTATTAAATTAAAGCAACAAAAATTATGCTCAAAAAGATAGTTATTAAGGGTGCAAAAGAGCACAATTTAAAGAATATTACACTCGAGATTCCAAAAGAAAAATTTGTCGTGATTACAGGATTATCTGGGTCTGGTAAATCATCATTAGCATTTGATACAGTCTACGCAGAAGGGCAACGAAGATATGTTGAAAGTTTGTCTGCATACGCAAGGCAATTTCTAGATAAAATGAAAAAACCAAACGTAGATTTGATTGAAGGTTTAAGCCCAGCAATTTCTATTGAGCAAAAAAATACATCTAAAAATCCAAGATCTACTGTAGCAACAGTCACAGAAATTTATGACTATATGAGAGTGCTTTATGCAAGAGCAGGCATACCCTACTCACCTTTTACAGGTTTGCCAATTACTTCACAAACGATTAGTCAAATAGTAGACAAAATAAAAACTCTTCCTAAAAAATCTACAATTTACTTATATGCCCCGGTTGTTAGAGGAAGAAAAGGAGAATATCGAAAAGATATACTTGGTTATAAAAAAAGAGGATTTAGAAAAATTAAAGTAGATAATAAATTATACGATATTGATGAGGTTCCAGAATTAAATAAAAAACTTAAACATGATATCTCTGTCTTAGTCGATAGGATAGTTCTAAATGCATCATTAGGTAATAGATTAGCAGAGAGTGTAGAAACAGCTGTAAATTTAGCTAATGGTCTTATGTTTGTAGAGTATGAAGATGAAACGCTTCCAAAAAAATTTAGAAAAATTGAAAATTTAATTTTTTCAACGAAATTTGCATGTCCAGAAAGTGGTTTTACCATTGAAGAGATTGAACCTAGACTATTTTCTTTTAACAGTCCTTATGGTGCATGCGAAGAATGTGAAGGCATAGGAGTAAAATTAAATGTAGATCCTAAATTGGTAGTACCAGATGAAAAAAAAACTATTGCAGATGGCGCAATTGAACCTTGGTCAAAATCGTCTTCTTTATACTACGCTCAAACTTTAGCATCTATAGCAAAACATTATGGATTTTCATTAAATGATAGATGGTCAAAATTACCAAAAAAAATCAAAGATGTAATTCTTTTTGGCTCAGACGATGAGGAAATAAAATTTTCTTATGATGATGGATATGAAAAATATTCTCATAAAAAAACATTTGAGGGTGTAGTAAATAATCTTGAAAGAAGGTTTTTAGAAACTGATAGTGATTGGAAAAGAGAAGAAATTTCACAATATCAATCTGATACAAAATGTGAAAGGTGTAATGGACACAGATTAAAAGATGAAGCTTTATGTGTAAAAATTAATGAACTTAATATTAGTGAAGTTACAGAAAAATCAATTTACGATGCAAAAGAGTGGTTTAAATCGCTTGAAACCAAATTAGATAAAAGGCAATTAAAAATAGCACAACACATACTTAAAGAAATTAATGAAAGATTAAACTTTTTGTTAAATGTTGGACTTGATTACCTAACATTATCTAGAGAATCTGGAACTTTGTCAGGAGGTGAAGCTCAAAGAATTAGATTAGCATCTCAAATAGGATCTGGATTAACTGGTGTGTTATATGTTCTTGATGAACCCTCTATAGGTTTGCACCAAAAAGATAATGTAAAGTTAATTAATGCATTAAAAAGATTAAGAGACCTGGGGAATACAGTAATTGTGGTTGAACATGATACGGAAACAATGGAAAACGCTGACCATATAATTGATCTTGGACCTGAAGCTGGAAATAAAGGTGGCGAAGTAATTGCGCAAGGTTCATATAAAGATATTCTTGATAATGATAAAAGTATTACTGGAAGATACTTATCAAATAAGAGTTATATACCTATCCCACGTAATAGAAGATTAGCAAAAAATGGTAGATTTTTAGAAATTAACGGGGCAAGTGGTAATAATTTAAATAACGTTAATCTTAAAATCCCATTAGGAAGTTTCACATGTGTTACTGGTGTATCTGGTAGCGGTAAATCTACCTTAATACTACAAACGCTTTACAATGCGTTAAATCTTACATTAAATAATAATAAATCAAGAAAAATACCTAAACCATTTAGAGGTTTTAAAGGAATTGAATTAGTAGACAAAATTATTGATATTGATCAATCACCAATTGGAAGAACTCCAAGATCAAATCCTGCAACTTACACCGGTGCTTTTGGACCGATTAGGGATTGGTTTGCTAATTTGCCAGAAGCAAAAAGTAGAGGTTATAAACCTGGTAGATTTTCGTTTAATGTCAAAGGAGGTCGATGTGAAGCCTGTGAGGGAGATGGAGTAATAACTTACGAGATGCACTTTTTACCTGATGTATACATAACTTGCGATGAATGCAAAGGTACAAGATACAATAGAGAAACATTAGAGATAAAATTTAAAGATAAAAGCATTGCAGACGTTTTAAATATGACTGTTGATGAAGGTTGTGAATACTTTGAGAATATATCAAATATAAAGACTAAATTATTAACACTTAAAAAGGTTGGATTGGGCTATATAAAAATTGGTCAACAAGCAACTACTCTATCTGGTGGAGAGGCGCAAAGAATTAAGTTAGCAAAAGAGTTATCAAAAAGATCAACAGGAAGAACTATTTATATATTGGACGAACCGACTACAGGTTTGCATCAACATGACATCAAAAAATTATTAGAAATACTTCATACTTTTGTTGCAACTGGAAATACAGTTGTTGTAATTGAACACAATTTAGACGTAATAAAAACAGCTGATTATATTGTTGATATGGGTCCTGATGGTGGAGTGAAAGGCGGAAATATTATAGCAGAAGGTAAACCTGAGGAAATTATTAATGTTAAAGATAGTTATACAGGTAAATTTTTAAAACCTTTGCTCGATAATAAATTTAAAAAAACAGCTTAAAAAATATTTAAAAATGATATAAAATATTAATATATGACTTCGATTCTTCAATCTTTATCAAAAACTATCCACGTTTCTTTGGCGCTATCAATTTTACTATTCCTTGGTTTGTATTTTGGAAATGGTGGTTTTGATTTTGATTTAGTTTTTTGGAGTTGGTTATTTAGATACATACATGTAATTGTAGCCATCATGTGGATAGGATTACTTTGGTATTTTAATTTTGTGCAAATACCTAACATGGCTAAAATTCCAGATGAGCAAAAACCAGCTATTGGGAAAGTGATTGCACCAGCAGCACTATTTTGGTTTAGATGGGCAGCTCTATTTACAGTAATATCTGGACTTATATTGGCTTATATAAATGGATATGTTCATCAAGCTATGGCCCTTGGAATTGGATCAGGTGGTGGTAAAGCTACGGCAATTGGAATTGGTATGTGGCTTGGCATAATCATGGCTTTTAATGTTTGGTTTGTTATTTGGCCTAACCAAAAAAAAGCTTTGGGTATTGTAACAGTTGAACCAGATGTTAAGGCAAAATCAGCGAAAACTGCAATGTTATTTTCTAGAACGAATACTTTGCTATCATTGCCGATGTTATTATCGATGGTTGTAGCTCAAAACTTATATTAATCTTTTTCTTCTTTAACAATTGTTCTTTGGCTAACGTTTAATGCAACCAAAACTGGATTAGCTATATATATTGATGAATATGTTCCAAATATTACACCTAAAATCATTGCTAAAGAAAAACCTTTAAGAATTTCACCACCAAATAAATATATGGATAATAAAGCTAGAAGAGTAGTTACTGAAGTAATTATTGTTCTTGATAATGTTTCATTAATAGAAATATTTGTTAATTCGAAAATTTTAATATCTGAATACTTTCTTAAATTTTCTCTTACTCTATCAAATATGACAACTGTATCATTCATTGAGTATCCAACTATAGTTAATACAGCGGCCACTATTGATAAATTAATTTCTAAAGAGAAAATAGAGAATATTCCTAATGTTATAATAACATCATGAAATATTGCTAATATTGCTCCCAAGCTGAATTGCCACTCAAATCTAATCCAAATATACAACAACATCGCAGCTAAAGATAAGCTTATTGCAATAATTCCAGATTTAAGAAGTTCTGAACTTACTTTGGGTCCAACGTTTTCCACTCTTCTAAAATCGACATCACCTATAGAACTGGATAATTTGTTTTGAATATTTTTAATAAATTCTGGATCGTTTGAATTTTGTTTTTCAAATTTGACAATAAAATCTGTTTCATTACCAAATTTTTTAACTGATACGTCTCCCAAATTCATTTGATTGAAACTATCTCTGATCATCGTTATATTATTAGTTTTATCATTTGTTCTTAATTCAATTAAAGTTCCTCCTTTAAAGTCAACACCATAATTCAAACCTTTAATAATAAGAAATATTAAGGAAGTTATTATTAAAATGAGAGATAAAATATTAAATTTTCTATAGAATTTGTTAAAGGAAATATTATTCATTTATAATAACTGCTCCTTTTCTTTATTTTTAACCACGTATAAAGAGGTTAATAATCTAGCTATAAAATATACAGAGAATAACGTTGTCAATATTCCAACTCCCAATGTTACTGAGAAACCTTTTACAGGACCTGAGCCCATAAAAAATAATATAAAGGCAGCAATTAACGTTGTGATGTTGGCGTCTAAGATTGTTGTTCTTGACTTTGTATAACCAGCATCAAATGCAATAATAGGATTTTTTTCACTTTTAGTTTCTTCTTTTATACGCTCGAAAATTAAAACATTTGCATCTACAGCCATACCTACAGTTAAAATTATTCCTGCGATACCAGGCAAAGTCAAAGTTGCCTCGAATAATGTAAGAATTCCAATTAATAAAAATAGGTTTGTAATTAAGGCTAAATTGGCAATTAATCCGAATGCTCTATATTTGTAAATCATAAATATAATAACTAGCAAGAAACCAATAATCAAAGATAGTATTCCTGCATCAATTGAGTCTTGACCTAAGTCAGGACCAACAGTTCTTTCTTCAATAATATTTAAAGGTGCTGGCAAAGCACCTGATCTAAGCAATAAAGCAAGATCAGTAGCTGATTGAAATGTAAAGTTTCCGGAAATTTGACCAGATCCTCCAACTATAGGTTCTCTTACTGTTGGTGCGCTGATTATTTTGCCATCTAAAATAATTGCTAATTGTTTTCCCACACCTGTGCTGGTAGCTTTTCCAAATTTTTTCGCACCTACTCTATCTAAACTAAATGAAACTACTGTTTCATTAGTTTGTGAATTCATAGTAGGTTTTGCATCTACTAAATTATCACCACTTAGAATTATTCTTTTACTTACAATTGCCTCTCTATCTTCATCTTCAAATGATAATTTTTCAGTTCCAAAAGATTCTTCGCTATTTTGTGTAATAAATTGAAATGTAAGATTGGCTGTCTTTCCTAACAATGATTTGATCCTGTTGGGATCGTCTAATCCTGGTAACTCGACAAGAATACGGTCATTACCTCTTTTAAGTATATTTGGTTCATTAGTTCCAACTTCATCAACTCTTCTTCTTACGATTTCAATTGCTTGATCAAGGGATGCATTTTTTAATAAAACTAATCCATATCTTGAATAATTAAGATTAAACAAATTATTATTTTCAATAACATCAAATTCATGAGATTTGTAACTCTGATAGTATTGGTTAATATCACTTTCCTTATCATTTAGTAATTTTGATACTTGTTCAAGATCTTGTTCTTGAGCTTCAAAAGTAATGATATCTCCATTTAAAGAAAAATTCTTCAAGCTTATTTCTTTATCCTTAAAATATCTTTTCAACTCAATAATTTTTGCCTGTAGTCTCTGAGTAATCACGGGTCGATTGTCAATTTCAAGCAACAAGTATGAGCCTCCTTGAAGGTCCAAACCTAAATTTATGTTTTTTGAAAAAAATCTATCATCTAATTTTGTAAAATTTGAAAGAGCAAAATATGAAAAAATTATCGTAAAAATAATTACTGATATTATCCGTAATTTTGAAAAGTATAACACTTTTTTGTTATGTTATTTTTTTGGTTCGATGGAACTTACTAAACTTTGTATGCCAGTTGCTCTAACAACTTCTACATTTACATTATCAGAAATTTTTACTTCAACTTTTTCGTTATCTATAATTCTCTCAACTGTGCCAAGTATGCCGCCAGATGTGATAACCTTATCACCTCTTTTAAGAGCTTCTACCATAGCTTTGTGGTCTTTAACTTTTTTTTGTTGAGGTCTAATTAAGAAAAAATAGAAAATTACAAAAATTAAAATTAAAGGTATAAATTGTCCAATTCCAGCGTCCATAACGTATATAATTTGTTAAGGCTATTTATCTTATCTTATATTCAAACTCAACTCTTAATTGATGGAAATTTTGTCTATATTAGGCATATATGGCTTTAGAACTTCAGGTATTAAAATTGAACCATCTTTAGTTTGATAATTTTCCATTATTGCTATCATTGTACGTCCAACTGCCAACCCGCTACCATTTAATGTTCCTAAAAACTCTTTAGAATTGTTTTTATCTTTGTATCTTGCTTTCATCCTTCTTGCTTGGAATGATCCACAAGAGGAACAACTAGAAATTTCTCTATATCTATTTTCAGAAGGGAGCCAAACCTCAATGTCATACGTTTTTTCGGCGCTAAAACCCATATCACCAGTACATAAAATGATTTTCCTATATGGAAGCTTTAACTCATCTAAAATCATAGTAGCTGAATTAGACATACGCTCTAACTCATCTGTACATTTATCATTTTCAACTATGCTAACTAATTCAACTTTATAAAATTGATGTTGTCTAATCATGCCTTTTGTATCTTTGCCGTAACTACCTGCCTCTTTTCTAAAACATGGGGTTGAAGCAACAACTCTAATTGGTAGATCATCCTTATTTATAATTTGGTTTTTTACTATATTCGTTAAAATAACTTCTGCAGTTGGAATCAAAAACTTTCTTCCTTCATCAGCATCTAATTTAATTTCAAATTGATCATTTTCAAATTTTGGTAATTGCCCAGTTCCATACATAGTCTCATCGGTAGCTATTAATGGAGGTGATATTTCAGTGTAACCATTTTTTTGTGTATGAGTATCTATCATAAAATTTGATAGAGCTCTTTCGAGTTGAGCTAATTGTTTTTTTACAAATACAAACCTAGAACCTGTGGTTTTTGTGGCTAAATCAAAATCAAGCATATTCAGATTTTCACCTAATTCGAAGTGGGTTTTTGGTTTAAAATCAAACTCTTTAATTTCACCTTTTTTTTCAATCTCTACATTAGCATTTTCATCATGACCAATTGGAACATCGCTTAAAGGTAAGTTTGGTATTGATGACAATATGCTATCAATTTGGCTCTGCAAGTTTGATTGATTTTTGTTAATTTCTATAATTTTTACAGAGAGTTCTTTTGATTTTTCAAATAATTTTTGGTCTTTAGATTTTGAAATAGTTTTTTTTTCCATTTCAAGAGTTTCTTTTTCTTGGATAAGCTTTCTATTCTGTTCATCAAGACTTATAATGTTATCAAGATCTGTATCGATATTACGATTTTTAAGTTTTTCCTTAAAATTATTAAAGTCTTTTCTAATATCTTTAATATTGTGCATTTTTTTCTTCTAATTTTTTTTCAATTATTCCTACTGATATTATTGATAATTCATATAAAATTAATAATGGAATTCCCAAACCTATTTGTGTAATTGGATCAGGAGGTGTTAGTACTGCAGCTGCTGCAAATATAATAACAACCACATATTTTCTTCTCTCTTTAAGAAAAGTTGAGTTAACAACACCAATTCTGGCCAATAAACTTAATACTACTGGTAATTGAAAACTTAATCCAAATGCAAAAATAAGCTTCATAACTAATGATAAATATTCGTTAACTTTAGCCTCCAGTTGTATTGGTAAATTTGTAGCTGCACCTAAACTTTCAAAAGATAAAAAAAACTTTATAGCAAGTGGCATTATCAAATAATAAACAAGCATGCCACCAAGTAAAAATAAAATAGGAGTTACTACAAGATATGGCATTATGGCTTTCTTTTCATGGTTATAAAGACCAGGAGCAATAAATTTCCAAATTTGAATTAGTATAAATGGGCTTGTAACAAAAAATGCTGTAAAAAAAGAAACTTTTAAATATGTTAAAAATGTTTCTTGAAGAGCGGTAAATATTAATCTTCTGTTTGCGTCGTCATCTTTTACTGCATTCGCATATGGTTCTACAAGAAAACCGTAGATGTATTCAGAAAAATAATAACAAATTACAAAGAGTACTGCTAAAAATATCAAAGAATTAATTAATCTTTTTCTTAACTCTGTTAAATGACTTATAAAACTTCCTTCTTTATCTTTACTCATCTTTATTCTTTTTTTGATTTTCAGATTTAGGTTTTTCTTCTATATCAGCACTTAAAGTTTCATTTGTTAAATCACTTACTTGTCCTTGGACATCTCTAACATATCTTTTTGCTGAACCTATCCATGAACCAATTTTTTTTAGCATAAAAGGGAAATCTTTTGGGCCTACAACAATTATTGCAATCGAAACAATTATTAAGATTTCTAACCAGCCAATTGATGGCATTTTTTACTCTTTGTTATTTGAGTCTTGATTATCAGAAATGTTTTTATTTTGGCTATCATCATTAACATCTGTAGCCATTCCCTTTTTAAAACTTTTGATACCCTTTGCTACATCACCCATCAAGCTGGATATTTTGCCTCTACCAAATAGAAGAACAACTAAGATTACTACAATTGCAATTTGCCAAAAACCTATACTCATAAATTGCTTATAACCCTATTATTGATTATTTAAAAGTGAATTTTTAGGTTTCGTCTGTTTTAAGTGTACTGCTTAACATTTCATCAATATCAGAATATATATTTTCCTTTTTATCTACTTGTTTTTCTTTGAAAAATTTGCCTGTTCCAAAAATTGATGCATCAACACTTGAGGTATCAATTAAACCTGCTGAACCTAATTCATTGACAGTTGGTAGATCTGATAATTTTTGAAGATTAAAATGACTTAGAAATTCGTCTGTTGTCCCATATTGTATTGGCTTACCTGGAACATTTTTTCTACCCTCGTGTTTAACCCAATTCAATTCCATTAAAATTTCTAAAGTATTTGTTCCAAATGCAACACCTCTAATTTCCTCAATTTCAGATCTTGTGACAGGTTGATGATAAACAATGATTGCAAGTGTTTCTATCGCAGCTCTAGATAATTTTTTTTCAACTGTCTTTTGTTCTGACATTAAAGATGATAAATTTACCGCTGTCCTAAAAGACCATTTATTTGAAATACAAATTAGATTAATGCCTCTTTTGGAGTAAAAATCCTTTAGGTTTTCTAATGATTGTTGAATATCGGTTGGTTTTGATAATTTAGACTCAATCGTTTCTATTGATAGAGGTTCTGCAGCAGCAAATATAATAGCCTCAATTTCTCTTTCTACTTCAGTGAGTTTAGTTGGAAATTTTACAATATTATTTTTTTTTATTTTGTTCATTAATTTTCCTTAATAAAGATATCATCAAATAATTCTTTTTGTTTCAATGATACATTGCCTTCTTTAACTAATTCTAATGATCCTGCAAATATACCAGCTTTACCTGTTTTTTTTAAATTAGGAGAATTTTTGAAACCCGATGGAACTAACTCTGAAATATTTTTCCATTCATTAAGACTTCCAAAAAACTCCTTAATTCTTTTAATGGCATCTTCAGTTGTAAAAACAGGTAGTTTGGGAATATTCATAGTATGAAAATCTTTTGTCATCACAATTCCTGAATATGCCTTCAGTAACTCAAACAAAGTTAAAGAAACTTTTTTGTCATAAATAGACTTAACTCCGCTTTTAGAGCCGCGCATAAAAATATCTCTTCCCAATCTTTTTCTGTTTAACATTTGTGAAGACAATAGCCTTATCAACTCTAATTTTTTTAATTGCAATTTAAGTTTTTCAGCAACCTCAAGTGCTTTAAATTCATCTTCATCTGTTTCAGGAAGTAATAATTTAGACTTTAAATAAGTGAGCCAAGTAGCCATCAATAAATATTCGGAAGCAATTTCGAGATTTAGGTTTTCCTTTTCAGTAATATATTGGTGAAATTGATCAGCCAATTTTGTAATTGATATTTGTTCTAAATCAACTTTTTGAGATTTTGCAAGATCAAGTAATATCTCTAATGATCCATTAAAATTATTTAAATTTACATTAAAGTCTAAAGAATCATCTGATTGCATAAAATACTCTAACCTATAATCCTTGTTAATTGTGATGTTTTTTTAATAATAAATTGGTTTGTTTTAGGTGAATTTTGAGCAACAATTTTCATTTCACTCAAATTTCCATTACAATGTAGTACTAAGTTGCAACCTGCTAAAAATGATTTTTTTACACTTATTGCAAGCTTATCCTTAATTGCTTTCATTGAAATATCATCAGTCATTATCAAACCTTTAAATTTTATTTTATTTCTTATTAGCTTATTTATTTTTTTAGAATGCGTTGCATTATTTTCTGGGTCTATTTTTTCAAATAACAAATGACCCGTCATTGCTAATAAAGAGCTTTTATTTTTAAAGGGATAAAAGTCGTTTTTGATCAAATATTGCACATTTCTAGTTATTCTTGGCAGATTTTTATGACTATCTACTTTAGCTAAACCATGTCCAGGGATATGCTTAATCACTGTGGCAACTCTATTTGAATGAAAAAGTTTAATACATCTATCACCTATTTTTGAGACAATTTTTTTATCTGTTGAAAATGATCTATCATCAACGATTTTATGAA
>CACHPB010000005.1 GCA_902581585.1 uncultured Pelagibacteraceae bacterium | reverse complement strand
ATATTGCTATGAACTTGATTTAGCAAAATAAGATTTTTTCTTTTACATCCAATTTTTTTACAGACTTTTTCAATATTTTTTCTAACATCTTTAATATTATCCTTGGATCCAAGGCCACAATTTAAACTTTTATAAATGCCTTTTGATACACCCCCTTTTTGATGAAAAAAACCATGTCTTATATTTTTATATTTTTTTAGCTTTTTTGAAAAAAACATTATTCAAAACCTAAAAAATTATTTTTTTTACTTTTGAATGCAAATATAACTTTAAATAAACCTCCCATTAAATCTTTATGCAGAAGTCTCATTAGCGTTAAGGACATATACTCTTGTTGTTTTTGTGTCATTTTCTTTTCTAATATCTTTGCTCTTTGAATAATTCCCATCTTTTCTAAGAAAAATTTCTGCGAAACAATTTTATTAACTTTTAATTTTTTTTTTAAAAAAAACTCTTTCAAAAGACTAAAGTTTACCAGATAAGTTATGTCTGCTCTTCCTAAATTTTTAAAAAGACTATTCATATTCATTTTCTTATTTTTCATCACAGTTTGTAAAGTACTTTTATTAACTAAATCTAAGTACCCATAATCTATGAGCATTATACCACCATTTAGCCTCGAAATTTTTTCAATTATTTTGTCTAATTCATAAAATCCTTTTTTAGGATATTCAATGAATTTCAAATTATTAAATGATTTAAATGACTTAATAACTTTAGTGTCTTCCATGGAAGCTTTGCGATAGGTTTCATCTAATCCAGTATTTTTATTTATAATATAGTATTTTTCAAATAAATCTTTTTTATAAAAAGTAAATTGTTTAATAGGTACAGCATCAAAAAATTCATTTCCAAAAAAAATAACCGGACCTTTTTTAATTTGTTTAAAGCTATTTATCCATTTTACATTCGAGTCATTAATTTTTTTACTTTGAACTTCTTTTAAAAAATCACTTTTTTCATATAAAAAAATATTTATAGATTTTTTAAAATCAGGAAAATTCTTTATTGTATCAATTAATATCTTTATAAAACTTCCATCTCCAGGACCAAGCTCAACAAAATTAAAACTTTTAGGTTTTCCAAATTTTTCCCAGCAAGATATAAGCCAAATAGTTATTATCTCTGAAAATAAATTAGATATAGTAGGAGCTGTTACAAAGTCACCTTCTTTTCCAAAAGGAATTTTTTTTGTGTAATATCCAATTTCAGGGTGATAAAGAACTTTTTCAACAAACTCATCAACTGGTATTAGTTCATTTGATTGTAAATCAAAATTTTCAGGTTTATATCTCATTTTTCTTTTTTAAATAAATTATGCTTCCAGCTAAAATCATAAATAAACTTAATAAAGTACCTATGCTGATATTTCCAAATAAATAACCTATTTGTATGTCTGGCTCTCTAAAAACCTCTGAAATAATTCTAAAGCATCCATAAAATATTAAAAACATAAAGGAGCAAGTCCCAACTTTATTCTTCTTATTAAAATGAATGAAATTTATTAAAATAAATAAAATTATACCTTCCAAAAATGCTTCGTAAAGTTGAGAAGGGTGTCTTAATTTTTCATCATAACTTGGAAATAAAACTCCCCAGTTAGAATTTGTAACCTTTCCAACAAGTTCACCATTAATAAAATTTGAAATTCTTCCTAGAAATATTCCTATAGGAGCAACTACAGAAACTAAATCTAAAAATATGAATATATCTTGATCATTTTTTTTTGAAAATAGATAAGTGGAAACAATTATACCTATCAATCCTCCATGAAAAGACATTCCACCATTCCATATCATAAAAATTTCAGTTGGATTTTTAAGAAAATAAAACAAATTGTAAAAAACTACATATCCTAGCCTTCCACCAACAATTATTCCAATAATTAAATATGAGATATAGTCATCAAATAATTTTTGAATGGCAGCTGTTTTGATGAGAATTTGTTTACAATAAATCCATCCAAAAATTATTCCAAAAATATATGCTAACGAATACCACCTAATACTAAGTGAAAATAGCTCAAAAGCAACTGGGTCAAAGTTATTAGTAAACATTAATATAATTTATTATAAGCTATTAAATATAATTCTGTTAAATAAATATTATGACAAAATCAAGATTCGTATTAGATAAATTTGCAAAGTTAATTGAACAAGGTTTGACTAATTATAAAGATGTATCTGATGAACTTATATCAATACTAAAATCTAAAAGAGACGAAATAGTTTTTAAAATGAAATTAGCGAGCAAAGAAGAGGTGGATATATTAAATAAAAGAATTAGTAATCTTGAAAAAAAACTAACAACACAAAAAAAAACGAAAAAAACTAGTAAGGCAAAGAAATAATTACTTTTAGCCCACCCAATTTCGATTTATCAAATTTTATGTCGCCTCCATGAGACTTTATGATATCCGATGAGATTGATAATCCTAACCCAACACTTGATTTGGAGTCAGATCTACTCTTGTCTATTTTATAAAAAGGTTTGATAATATTTTGAAATTCTGATTTTTCTACTCCTGGACCATCATCATCAATAGAAATAATAATAGTGGAGTTTTTTTTATCAAGATTTATTAATATTTTTTTGGCATATTTGACAGCATTGTCTATCAAGTTATTAATGCATCTAGTGATTAGATTTTTTCTTCCATTAAGGTAGATTTTTTTTTTAATTTTTGTCTTAATTTTAATATTGTCATATCTAACAATTATTTCATCTAAGAGTTCTGATAAGTCAAAAGTTTCAGTTTTATCCTTTGCGCCTGTGCTCGTGAATTGCAGGTACTCATTAAGCATTTTTTCCATTTCATCGACATCCTTTGAGATTTTTTCTGATAAATCTTTATCTTTGATAACTGCGAGTTGAAGTTTAATCCTAGTAAGTGGAGTTCTCAAATCATGACTAATACCAGACAGCATTTCAGATCTTTGATTTAAATGTCTTTGAATTCTTTTTCTCATCTTTTCAAATTCAAGTCCTGCTTTCCTTATTTCTAAAGCACCAGATGGTCTAAACTCTTCAATATCCTCACCTCTACCAAATCTTTCTGATGCCTGTGCTAATTTGGTTATTGGTCTTGTTTGGTTTTTTAAAAAAATCATAGCAACTGCCAACATAAGAATTGCCGGAACTGTAATCCAAAAAGCAAATATTCTAATAGAGGAAGCTTGGATTCTTTCTTTTGGAAAAAAAATTTGTAAAACCCCATCTCTAAACTTAATTCTTAAATCTACTACCTCTTTATATGAAATAGTATTAAACCAATGTTCTCCAATTTTAGGTTTTAATTCTCTTCTTAAGGTTCTATCCATTGGACTAAACCACCTTTCAACTTTGATATCTGGAAGTTTTTCATTTTCTAAAAATCTTACAGAAAAGCTAAAATTTTTGTTGTAAAGATCAGTTACTATTTTTTTGTTATATTCACTCTCATTATTGTAAATATCAATGATGGTCACAATTTCGCTTACAAGAGCTCTTGTTAATCCTTTGTTTGTTTTAATCCATAAGCTATCAAAAAAAACTAGAGATATTGTGATTTGCAATATCACTATCGGTACTGCCACAATAAGCAAACCTCTATAAAACAATCTTTTTGGTAAAATATTTTTTATAAATTTATTCAATCCAAAGAACATATCCCTCTCCTCTTATTGTTTGTAGATATTTAGGGCTTTTAGGATTCTCCTCGATTTTTTTTCTTAGTCTAGTAACAATTACATCAATCGATCTCTCTTTATCTAAATCTATAAATTTTGTAATTTCTTCTCTTTTAAAAATTTTTCCAGGGGAATTTATCATTTTCTCTAAAATCATTTTTTCAGTAATATTGATTTTTAAACTCTGTTCATTTTTGAAAATAAACATTTTTTTTAAATCTATTTTAATATTCCCAAATTCAATTACTCGTTTTATTTCTAATAATTTAGTTTTATTTAAGATATTATTTATTCTTAAAATTAATTCTTTAGGTTCAAAAGGTTTTGTCAAATAGTCATCTGCACCAACTTCTAGTCCCTCAATTCTCTCAGATGGTTCTCCCTTAGCAGTCAATAACAAAATTGGTGTATTAATTTTATTTTTATAATCTTGTGTAAATTCTAGGCCTGTTTTACCTGGCATCATAATATCCAGTACTATAAGATCAAATTTAACTATTTTAGTTTTCTCAAAAGCATCGTTAGAGTTCTTAGCAGTTGTGACAAGATAATTATTTTGGTTTAGATATTCTTTAACTAAATCTCTAATTCTATCATCATCGTCTACAATTAATATATGAGCTTTAAAGTTTTTCATTAATAATTTTCTTAAGCACTTTATCAAAACTAATTACATCTTTAGAATCTGAACTTAAAAATGCATCATATATTCTTTTCTTTTGAGCAGAAAAAATTTCATCAAATATTTTTTCCCCTTCATCAGTTAAATATACATGCTTAACCCTTGTATCTATCTCATCTCTTCTAAATTCAATTGCATTAATACTAACTAATTCGTTTAGAACTCTATTTAAACTTTGTTTAGTAACTTTTAGTTTTCTAAGCAAACTTGAAATAGTGATTCCCTCGTATAATGATATAAGGTGAATTACTTTATTATGTGCGGTTCCTAATGAATGTTTATCTAAAACTTTTTTAGCATCAGCGACAGTTTCTCTGTATCCACTAAATATTTTTTCTATATATTGTTTTAATTGATGATCTTTTAGATATAAAAGTTTTTTCATAATGGTAAGTTATATTGACATATTATATATACAAAGATATTTTTTCTAAAAAAATCAAATGATACCGTTCGATAAAAGAGAGGGAAAAATCTGGTACAATGGCGATCTTGTTGAGTGGCAAGATGCGAAATTGCACGTAATAAGTCATGGACTGCATTATGCCAGTTTAGTTTTCGAAGGACTTAGAGTATATGAAGGTGTAATTTTTAAATTACAAGAACACACAGATAGATTATTTCACTCAGCTAAAAGAATGGATATCTCAATTCCTTTCACCAAAGAAGAAATAAACAAAGCTTGTAATCAAATAATTAAAATTCAAAATGTTCAGAATGGTTATGTAAGACCATTTGCTTGGAGAGGCAGTGAAATGATGGGTGTCTCTGCTCAAAAAACAAAAATAAATGTAGCAGTTGCTACTTGGGAGTGGGGAGACTATTTCGATCCTAAGTTGAAAACGGAGGGAATTAAATTGAATATATCAAATTGGCGTAGACCAGCACCAAATACAATACCATGGGATAGTAAAGCAGCTGGCCTATATATGATTTGTACACTTTCAAAGCATGAAGCAGAAAGACAAGGGTACAGTGAATCATTAATGTTGGATCATGAGGATAATGTAGCTGAGTCCACAAGTGCAAATATTTTTTTTAAAGATAAAAATGGCGAACTTCATACTCCTATTCCAGACTCTTTCCTAAATGGAATTACAAGACAAACCGTAATCGAATTAGCAAAATCAAAAAATATCAAGGTTAATGAGAGAAAAATTAAACCAGATGAATTATCAAGCTTTGAAGGATGTTTTCTAACTGGTACAGCTGCTGAAATAACTCCGATATCACAAATTGCTGAAAATAATTATAAAGTCTGTGATGTAATTTTAGACTTGTTGGACAGTTATGGAAAACTAGTTAGAAAAAAGAAAGCTGCTTAATCTTTATTGTCCTCAGATATAGCGTGATCAATTCCTTTTCTTAAGTATTCATATCCAGTATATAAAGTAAGAAAAGCAGAGAGCCATAATAAAATTATACCAATAGTTTGAGCATTATAGTCCTGAAAATTAATAATTTTATTCCCTGTTTCTCCAGTAAGTAAAATGGAAATTGAAAACATTTGAAGAAAAGTTTTTACTTTTGCTAAACTTGAAACAGGAAGTTTTACCTGTCCTTTTGCCAAAAATTCTCTTAAACCAGAAATTAGTATCTCTCTTGTTAATATTATAATAGCAGCTATTACCTCATAATTTTTAATAGTTCCATTCATTACAAGCAGGATTAGTGCGGTTGCTACAATAATTTTATCAGCAATCGGATCTAATAATTCACCAAGTTTAGATTCTTCTTTAAACATTCTTGCTAAAAGTCCATCCAAGAAATCAGTAAAAGAGGCAATTACAAATAAGGCAAATGGAATTACATCTCCATAAAATCCTGGCAAATAAAATGTGAAAACAAATATAGGTACAATAATAATCCTACCTATTGTTAGATAATTTGGAATTTTAATTTTCATTCGTGAAAGAAATTATATATCTTTTTGGCAACTTTTTCTTCAACTCCCTCGACTGTTTTAATCTCATCTAAGCTAGCTGATTCAACAGCTCTGGCCGACCCAAAATGATTTAAAAGAGCTCTTTTTCTTATAGATCCAATTCCATCAATTTGATCAAGTAAAGACTTACTAATTCCCTTTTTCCTCTTAGCTCTATGAGCGCTAATCGCAAATCTATGAGACTCATCTCTTAATCTTTGTAAGAAAAATAGAGTAGGATCATTCTTTTCAAACTTGAATTCTTTGCCATTATGAAAAAAGGTTTCATTTCCACTATTTCTAAATTTACCCTTGGCAATTGCTATCATAGGAATATCATGCAGTCCTAATTCGTTAAGTGTTTCTCTTGCTACGGAATATTGACCTTTTCCTCCATCAATAATTACTAAGTCTGGCATCGTTAAATAATTATCCTTTTCTTGAACAGCCCTTTTAAATCTTCTGTTTAAAACCTCACGCATCATTCCATAATCATCCTGCTCATTTTTCTTAATCTTAATATTAAATTTTCTATATCTTTTTTTAATAAAGCCTTCCTCACCATATGTTATTAGTGCGCCCACACTATTAGTCCCTTGAATATGACTATTGTCATAGACTTCGACTAAATTAATATTATTTTCTAAATCAAATTTTTTAGATACGTTTTCAAATAGCTCTTTATTATTTTGGCTCTCATAAAATTTCCTATTTAAACTATCTTTTGCATTTTTAAGTGCTTGATTTACAACTTTAAGTTTAGATCCTTTTTTCGCTACTGAAATATTTATTTCTTTATTCTCTTTTTGTGAAAGTGTTTTTTCAATTAAAACTTTTTCTTTAATGTCTTCACTTAAAATAATAGAGCTTGGCACACTTTTGTTTTCATAAAATTGAGAAACAAAGGAGTTAAGAATTTCTTTAATATTATCATCTGGATCATGTTTCGGAAAAAAAGCTTGATTACCCCAGTTTTGTTTTGATCTATAGAAAAAAACTTGAATACAAGTTTTACCAGACTCTTTGTAGCCAGCTATGACATCGGCCTCTACTAAATTTGCCTCATTTATTCTTTGAGATGATTGAATAATATTTAAAGATTTTATTCTATCTCTTAATATTGCAGCTTTTTCAAAATCTAAATCTTCACTAGCCTTTTCCATTTGGTTTGATAAATTTTTTTGAATTTTTCTTGATTTCCCTGATACGAATTCAATTGCGTTGTCTACAGACAGCTTATATTCACTCTCTTCTATATATCCAACACATGGCCCAGAACATCGTTTAATTTGATAAAGGATACATGGTCTTTCTCTTTTTTTAAAAACTGTATCATCACAAACTCTTAGCTGAAAAATTTTTTGTATCATTTTGATGGTCCAGTTTGCTGATCCGGCTGAAGCGAATGGTCCAAAATAAAAACCTTCCTTAGTTTTTTTTCCTCTGTGTCGTCTAATTTGAGGCCATTTATCTTGATTACCAATAAAAATAAATGGAAATGATTTATCGTCTCTTAAGAGAATATTAAATCTAGGTTTATACTTTTTAATTAAGTTTGCTTCTAAAAGTAGTGCCTCACTCTCATTTGAGGTACTGGTAATCTCAATTTTGGTTGTTTGAGATAACATTCTCTCAGTTCTAATAATATGATTTTTCTCTGATACATAACTTTTTAATCTATTCGGTAAGTTTTTTGCCTTACCAACGTAAAGTATTTCGTTTTTAGAATTTAACATCCTATACACCCCAGGAAGTTTGGGTATAAGTGGTAACTCTTTTTTTATTGCTTCTTTACCAATATCAGAGCTTATCATGGCTTCTTTTTTTTGAAATTTGGATACCAACGGATGAACAATCTTTCATGATTTCTAATTTCTCAATTTGAAGACTTATTTTATCAATTCTTTTGTCTTTGAATAGTTCATCGAACACATCTTCCGCTAATGTTTCAAGAAAATTATAATGTTTATTTTTAATTAGTTTTTTTATCAATTTTACAATTTTTGCATAATTTACGATTGATTTAATATCTTTGTCGTTAGAAGGTTTTTTGTCTTCATAATTTACCTCTAAATTAAATTTTACTTTCTGTGGAGCTTTCTTTTCAAAATCAAAATACCCAAGTTTTAAGTCAAGAATAAGCTCCTTAATAAGTACCTTTTTTTCGTAATTAAATAGAGTTTTATTCTTATCTATTTTAATAATTTTAAGATTATTTTTTCTCATATTATTTAAGTCTTGAGGCAATATAATCTAAAATGACTGGATTATAATATTGAAAACAATCAGCCATATTCATTACGTGTCCTGGATTTTTTTGTTTTGAAACATTTTCTTTCCAGTCATATCCTCCTACCACACATTTTTTTCCATTAACTTTATAATTCTCTGAAATAACAATTCTTTTAACGCCAGGGACTTCTTCCAACCAATCTGATAACAGTCCTTCATACTTATCTCTAGGATGAGTAAAAGCTAGAACAGGTACATTATTTGACTTTTTAATATTATCAATCTGTCTTTGTCTTAGTTCTGCAGGACCTGGGCGCTTTTTAGCAAATTTTTTTAGTGCCTCTTCAGGACCAACTTTTTTGACTTTATATTTTTTGGAAAGTTTACCAAAACAAGCTTGCATGTACGATATACCTCCACCTACTTTATCAGGATGAGCAGCTAATAACATTAAAGTTAATAGACCACCACAAGAGTGACCTGATATGATAATTTGTTTTCTGGGAACTCCTATATTTACAAATTTTTCAACTAATTCTAAGTTTTTTTCAACTCTTTTATCTAATTTATGTTTACCCACATAAGGGGTTTTAGATTTCCACCAGCTTTTTTTCAATGACATATCCCCCGCAAAGTCATTAGAACAAAAGTTATAAACCATAATTTTCTTACCATTAATTTCCTCATCGACTAGTGATGCTTGATTTTTTAGATCCATTGCCCAAACACATTCACTCTTTTTTGCCTCATCATTTGTGTTTTGACCATGATTAAAAATAATTATAATTTTATTTTTAGGTTCCTCAACAACAAAACCTTCTTTTATTTTAGCTGATTTAGTAATAAATCCACTTTTTAAAATTTTATTAGCATGAACATTATTAGAGATTAATAAAAATATTAAAATTAAAAAAATTTTTTTCATTCTTTACTTCCCATAATATCTGGTGTTTGCCAGTTTAGATTTTGACCACTATCAATAGCTAAGACTTGCCCTGTAATAGATATATTTTTAATAAAAAAGTCAACAGCATTACATACCTGTTCAACATCTACCTGTCTTTTTAATGGAGTTGCCATGTATTGTTTTTTGAAATGTTTCTCACTTTGCCTCTTGTTTTTGATTGTAGGGCCTGGCGCAATACCATTTACTCTTATTTTTGGAGCTAAACTCATTGCACTAGTCTTGGTCAAAGTATAAAGACCAGTTTTACTGATAGTATAAGAAAAAAAGTATGGTGTTAGTTTAAATACTCTTTGATCAATTATATTAATAATATTGTTATTTTTTCCTTTAATATTTTTAGCAAATTCTTTTGATAGAAGAGCAGGTGTTCTTAAATTAGTTCTTAAGTGATGCCCCCAACTATCAGTAGTAAAATTCTCTAATTTGTCATTTTCAAAAAGTGATGCGTTGTTTATCAGACAGTCAAAATATTTAAGTTTACTTTTTGCAAACTTAACAATTTTGTTTACATCTTTTTCTACACTTAAATCTCCTTTTACCAAATAAACCTTTGTACCATTTTCTGATAATTTTTTTTTAAGATTTTCTGCCTTTATTTTTGATTTGTTGAAATGAATAACTATTTCAACCCCCTTGCCAGATAGTTTTTTAGCAATAGCAGCCCCAATTCTAGTGGCTCCACCTGTAATAATTATTTTATTTGCTTCCATTTCTTTTTACCTTTTTGAGCTCTAGTACCTGGCATACCCATTGTAGATCTTCCTTTAGGGTATATTTTATTTTTTAAATTATATTGTTTTACTTTAGGATTAAGTGTAACTTCTAACTCAGTACTTTCAAGTTTTCTAATCTCATCTCTTATTTTAGCAGCTTCCTCAAATTCTAGATTTGTGGCAGACTCTTTCATTTTCTTATTAAGTGCCTTAATATGTTTCTTTAAATTACCACCGACATTTGCGCCTGTCCCAATTGTAACATAATCTTTTTCATAGACGCTCTCTAATACATCACTGATCTCTTTTTTGACTGTGGAAGCGCTTATTTTATTCTTTTTATTGTATTCAAGTTGAATATTTCTTCTTCTTTCAGTTTCTTTTATTGCCTTTTTTATACTTTTTGTTTCTTTGTCGGCATACAAAATAACTTTTCCATCTAAATTTCTTGCGGCTCTTCCTATTGTTTGAATTAAGGATGTTTCAGACCGCAAAAAACCTTCTTTGTCAGCATCTAATATTCCAACTAAGGCACATTCGGGAATATCAAGTCCTTCCCTTAATAGGTTTATACCAACTAAAACATCAAACACTCCTAACCTCAAGTCTCTCATAATTTCTATTCTCTCAAGGGTATCTATGTCTGAATGTAAATATCTTACTTTGATACCATTCTCATGCAGGTATTCTGTCAGATCTTCAGCCATTTTTTTAGTTAATGTCGTTACTAATACTCTATAATTTTTCTCGATAGTCTTTTTGCATTCATGCATTAAATCATCGACTTGATTTTTTGCAGGTTTGATTTCAACCGGTGGGTCTATTAGTCCAGTAGGTCTTATAACTTGATCTATAAATTTTCCTTTTGTTTGTTCTAACTCCCATGGACCAGGTGTAGCAGAAACAAAGACTGTTTGAGTTCTCATCATATCCCATTCCTCAAATTTGAGAGGTCTATTATCCATACATGATGGAAGTCTAAATCCATATTCTGCCAAAGTACTTTTTCTTGATCTGTCTCCTTTAAACATTCCATTTAATTGTGGTACCGTGACGTGACACTCATCAACAAATATCAGTGTATTGTCAGGAAAATATTCAAATAATGTAGGAGGGGGTTCTCCAGGTTTCCTACCTGATAAAAATCTTGAATAGTTTTCAATACCAGCACATGAACCAGTTGCCTCTATCATTTCAAGATCGAATTTTGTTCTCTCTTCTAATCTTTGAGCCTCTAGCAATTTATTTTGTTCTTTATGTTTTTTTAGTGTTATCTCCAACTCTTTTCTAATATTAATTACTGCTTGTTCAATTGTTGGCTTGGGAGTTATGTAGTGACTGTTTGCATAAACTTTAACTAAATTTAGTTCTCTTACAAGATCACCTGTTAACGGATCGAATTCCTCAATTTTTTCCAGCTTATCTCCAAATAAACTTAGTCTCCAAGCTCTATCCTCCAAGTGAGAGGGAAAAATTTCTAAATATTCCCCTCTCGCCCGAAATGTACCTCTATAGAAATTTTGATCATTTCTTTTATATTGAAGAGCAATTAAAGATTTGATTATTTGTTCTCTATTATAATCATAATTTTTTTGAAGAGTTAAAGTCATTTTACTGTAAGCTTCAACTGATCCTAAACCATAAATACAGGACACACTTGCAACAATTAAGACATCATCTCTTTCTAAGAGTGATCTAGTAGCTGAGTGTCTCATCCTATCTATTTGTTCATTTATAGATGCTTCCTTTTCTATGTATGTGTCTGATCTTGGAACATATGCTTCTGGAGTATAATAATCATAATAGGACACAAAATATTCAACGGCATTATCTGGGAAAAACCCTTTCATCTCCCCATAAAGTTGGGCAGCAAGGGTTTTATTTGGAGCAAGTATAAGAGCGGGCCTATTTGTTTCTTCAATTACTTTAGCCATAGTGAAGGTTTTGCCTGACCCCGTAACACCTAATAAAACTTGATTAAACTCATTCTTCTTAGCTCCATTTACTAAATTTTTAATAGCTTCTGGTTGGTCACCAGCTGGTTTAAAATCAGATTTAATTTTAAATTTCTTTCCACCTTCAAGTTTTCCACCAATTTTTGGATTTTTACTTTGAATATCTGTAATTAAATCTTGATAAGTATTTTCCATATATTAAATAAAGTAATAGAATATAAACAATTTTCAATGAGCATAATATCAAACAGTTTAAAAAGAATTAAACCTTCACCAACGATAGCAGTCACTCAGAAAGCAAGAGAATTGAAAGCTGCAGGCAAAGATGTAATTGCCTTAGGCGCAGGTGAACCTGATTTTGATACACCTAATAATATAAAAAAGGCAGCAGTTAAAGCGATCAGAATAGGGGATACTAAATATACGCAGGTTGATGGAACACCCGCAATTAAAAACGCAGTAATTAAGAAGTTTAAAAGGGAAAATAACTTAACTTATACCTCAGACCAGATAACAGTAGGTACTGGTGGAAAACAAGTTTTGTATAATGCTTTTGTAGCAACATTAAATAAAGGTGATGAAGTTATTATTCCAGCTCCGTTTTGGGTATCGTATCCAGATATGGTTTTACTTGCTGGAGGTAAACCAAAATTTATTAAATGTGGGGAAGAAAATGGTTTTAAATTAACTCCATCAAAACTTAAGAAAGCAATTACTAAAAAAACAAAATGGATAATTTTAAATTCTCCTTCAAATCCAACTGGCGCAGCTTACACAAAAAAAGAAATTATTAATTTAGGAAAGGTATTATTAAAAAATAAGAATATGTTTATCTTAAGTGACGATATTTATGAGCATGTAAAATTTGATAATTTTAAATTTTTTACAATAGCACAGATAAAAAAGCTTAAAGATAGAACACTTACCATGAATGGGGTAAGTAAGGCATATGCCATGACTGGTTGGAGAATTGGTTATGCAGCTGGTCCCAAAAATATCATAGCCGCAATAAGAAAAATCCAGTCGCAATCAACTTCTAATCCATCATCTATAAGTCAGGCAGCTGCAGTTGAAGCTTTAAATGGAACTCAGAGTTTTATTAAAAAAAGAGCTAAATCTTTTTGTGACAGAAGAAATTTTGTTGTGAATTATTTAAATAGTATTCCAGGAATTACTTGCTTAATGCCAAAAGGCGCATTTTATGTTTTTCCAAGTTGTAAAGGCTTAATTGGAAAAAAAACAAAAATAAAAAATGACACAGATTTTGTACAAAAACTTCTTGAAAAACAGAATGTAGCTGTAGTCCAAGGTTCTGCATTTGGTCTTGATGGTTATTTTAGAATTTCATACGCAACTTCAATGAAAAAATTAAAAATTGCTATGAAAAGGATTAAGATTTTTTGTGAAAGTTTAGGCTAAATTTAGCCTAATTACTGATTTTGCTGCATCAATTACTGAAACTTCTGGTTCTATAAATTTCATTTGTAGAATCTCCTCAGCATATTTTGTATCTGTCTGCATTTTAAGACCTAAATCAGGAACTAAATTTTTTGCACTTGAATCTAAATAGCTAATAAGCTTTACCATAAAATTAGGTAATTCTTTCCTGGGAAGTTTCTTGGAATGACTTGGAATGTTTTCAGCCATTATTTTTGATAATTCAAGAATTGATCTAGTTTCAGATCCAACAATTAATCTTCTACCTTCAGCCTTTTTATTATTTAATGATAAAACATGTGCTTTGGATATATCTTTAACATGGGATATCATCACTGAAAATTTTGGAGCAGCCGGATATTTGCCTTGAAGTAATTGTTTAATATATTCCATTGATGTGCAACTTTTTTCGTTCAAAAAGTCTCCTAAAACAAAACCAGGATTTATACAAGTTAGTTTATTTTTAATACCTTTACTTTCCATAAGTTCCCAAGCAGCTCTTTCAGCTCTAGTTTTAGATACAAAATAATCTGTTGTTTTGTCCCATTCTAAGTCAGTCCAATCATTTTCACCAAACGTATAAGGGTTTGTTCGGTTTGGTTTTCTATACATACAAACAATAGATGATGTTTTTACAATATGTTCCACATTTGCATTTATTCCTGCATTTAAAACTCTTAAAGTTCCATCTTTTGCAGCTGGAGTAAGAGATTCTCTGTCATTTGAAACTTTTAATGGGAAAGGAGAAGCAACATGAATTATGTATTTGCAACCTTCAGCGGCTTTATCCCACCCATTATCTTTTAATAAATCTAATTCTACAAAGGATAGGTTTTCTGTTGAAGCATTATTTTCCTCAAGTGTTTTTTTTGTTATTTTAACTGAATTAATATCTCTAACTGTTCCTAATACTTCATAACCAGAATTTAATAATTCTATAGCAACATGTTTTGCAATAAAACCGCTGATACCAGTCAGTAAGACCTTTTCACTCATATAATTTTAAAACTATTTTGATTTTCTTTTTTTCTCTAAGCCAAAAACAGGAGAATTTCTAAATCTCAGAACTAGTATAGCTATTGCTATTAGTACAATTGCTCCTGCTTCATAAAGCAATACTTCTGGATTTATTGATTTTCCTTGCAGTATAATAAATCTAGCAAGAGCTGTTATAGCAATAAACAATGGCAATGTTATTTGAATTGATTGACTCTCCCAAAATACTCTGACCATAGCTAAAACTTCTAAATAAAGAAATAGTAATAGCAAATCAGCTAAAGTGACTTTTTGAACTTCAATCATTTGATATATTTCTATACCAAACGCAATAACTGTAGCCCCAAGTATTATTACTAAAGCTAATAATTGAATTTGTTTTACAATATTCTCCATAAAATTATTTTATAAATGATATTTTATTAATTTGCAGCTAAATATTTCTCTGCCTCTAATGCAGCCATACAGCCCATTCCTGCTGCAGTTACTGCCTGCCTATAAATTTTATCTTTCACATCTCCAGCTGCGTAAACTCCTGGAATATTAGTCTCAGTAGAATCACTTTTAGTAATCAAATAACCTGTGCTATCCATTTCTAACTGATCTTTAAATAAAGATGTAGCAGGATCGTGTCCAATAGCTATAAATAACCCATCTATTTTTAATTCTGATGTTTCATTATTTTTAACATTTTTAATTTTTAATCCTTTTACATTTTTTGGATCTTCATCACCGATTACTTCTTCAACAATAGAGTCCCAAATAATCTCAATTTTTTTATTTTCCATTAATTTTTTTTGCAAAAGTTTTTCAGCTCTAAGTTCATCTCGTCTATGAATTAATTGTACTTTTGATGCGAATTTTGTAAGAAACATAGCCTCCTCTACTGCAGCATTTCCTCCACCAACAACTGCAACTGTTTTATCTTTGAAGAAAAAGCCATCACATGTTGCACAAGCTGATACTCCAAATCCCTTAAATTTTTGTTCAGATTCAATGTTTAACCATCTTGCTTGTGCTCCAGTAGAAATAATAATTGAGTCTGCAGTATATTTTTGTCCTCCATCGCCAATTGCTTCAAACGGTTTAGATTTTAAATTTACTGATTGGATATGATCTTCAACTAAATCGGTCCCAACTGCCTTTGCCTGTTCCCTCATTTGTTCCATTAACCATGGTCCTTGAATAACATCTGCAAATCCAGGGTAGTTCTCAACATCAGTTGTTATAGTTAATTGACCACCCGGCTGCATACCTGCAACCAACATTGGTTTAAGCATAGCTCTCGCAGCATAAACAGCAGCAGTATAACCAGCTGGCCCTGATCCAATTATTAACACTTTTGTATGTTTAGTTGGTTTTTCACTCATACAGGTCTATATAGTAAATAATGAGCAAATTAAAAGGTATATTATTGACTGAGGGCATGCACGGAATGCTTAGCCAAGTAGAAGGTTTGGCTAAAGCTCTTGATCTTGATTTTACTCACCACAAGGTTGAACTTAAAAGTTTATGGAGTTTAATTCCACCAAAATTCACGCCAATTTCTCAAAATGTTTACAAAAAAATAAACTATTCAGATTTTGATATAATAATTTCTTGTGGAAGAAAAAGTATAATTCCATCAATCCATTTAAAAAGTATCTCAAACAAAAAAATTTTTAATATTCATATACAAGATCCAAAAATAAACTTTGATTATTTTGATTTTATTGTAGCACCCGAACATGACGGAATTAGTGGTTCAAATATAATTAATACGAAAGGTGCAATTCACTATCTTACAAAAGATGAAATACAGGAAAATAAGGATTACTTAAACTCATTTATAAGAAAAGATAACAGAAAGATTTGGTGCTTAATTATGGGTGGACCAACAAAATACTATGATTATTCAACAAAAAATATGAAACATATTTTTTCAATTTTCTATAAGCTTTTAAAGAAAAAAGATTTTCAACTTGTCGTAATTCCATCAATGAGGACACCATTAAATACCATTCATTATGCAAAAGAATTTTTTGGTGAAAATCATACAGTTATAATGGATGTAGATAAAAAAGCCTACTTATCTGCATTAGCCATTTCAGAGAACATTATAGTTACTTGTGACTCAAGCTCAATGATCTCTGAAGCTGCTTTAACAGGAAAACCTATTTATATTGCAAATATTTTGCCTAAAAAAAATGATATTCGGTTCCAAAGATTTCGAAATTTGTTTAGAGATTTAAATATTACTAGAAATCTTGGTGAAGATGTTGAAAATTGGACCTATCAAAGTCTTGATGAAACTAATAGGGTAGCAAAAATTATAAAAGAAAAAATTAAATATTAATGTCATTTTTAAACTCAATACTAAACGACTCAAAAAAATTTGATAATCCATTTGAGCATTGGGAATTAAATAAACCTCTAACAGATGATCAAATAAATGAGATAATAAGTGCAGATATATCTGACCCGGCAAAACATAACCTTAATTATGATGGAACCAGAGCTATTGATGGAGGTGAGGGAAAATTTAGAGAAGGAATTTCAGATGGTGGAAAAGCTTTAAAATTTCGATGTTTTGTAACTGATGAAAATACCAGAGAATTTCCAGGTCTCACAAATTTAATTAAAGAACTTCAAAGTAAAGAAACTCATCTAAAAATTTCTGAATTAATCAATAAAGATTTGTCTAATTCTTACGTAAGAGTTGAGGTTATATGTGATCGAGAAGGTTTTTGGCTGAAACCACATTGTGATATTAAGGAAAAACTTATGTCATGTTTATTATTCGTTAACAAACATAATGAAAGTGAGGAGCTTGGTACAGATTTTTATGATAGTGATTTAAAGCTAATTAAAACACTACCTTATAAAGATAATTATGGATATTTTTTTTCTAGTGGACCCAATACTTGGCATGGAATGGAAAAGAAAGAAATAATTAAAGAGAGAAGGTGTTTACAAGTAAATTATGTGACTTTTAAAACCGATTGGAAAGTTGAAAATTAATCCTCCCAATCAAATCTAGGAAATGTGTCAAATACTTTAAAAATTCCCTCAGACCAGGTGTTGCAGACTTTAGAATAATCTTCATCATTTAAACTTAAACATTTTAATGACGCTAATTTATTTTCATCTTTTTTGTAAATTGCAAAATCAATGGGAGGACCTACAGTTAAGTCACTTTTTAAAGTAGAGTCCATAGAAATTAGTGCACACCTTGATGCATCTCCAATTGATACATCTGGTTTAATCACTCTATCAAGAATTGGTTTGCCATACTTAACCTCACCAATCACCAGATAAGGTTTACTATCTGCTGGTCTTATGTAGTTTCCCTGAGGATATATAAGGTATAGTTGCGGCTTTTGTCCTTTTATTTGACCACCTATTATAAAAGTTGAACCTAAAAGAACATCATCAGTATTTATACCTTGAGGAGATGAATGTTTTATATTTAGACTTCCCACATAAGATGCAATTTGTTCAAAGTCTTTACATGTATTTAAATTAAGTATTCCCGATGGGCTTTTTAAATCCTTCTCTACAGATTTGTAAACAGCTTGTGATGTTCCTAAATTACCAGATGTTACCATTACGATTGTTCTATCACCAACATCATGAGTAAACATTTTTGAATAAATATTTACATTATCTAAACCTGCATTAGTTCTTGAGTCTGATGCGAAGACCAACCCTTCGTTTGTTTTAATTCCAATACAGTATGTCATGAGCGATTTTTATTTAAAAATGACATAATTATCAAATATTTTATGTCATAGCAGCTATTTGTATTTAGCAATTGTTTTGCAATTTTTTTTATCAAAAATTGTTAAATGTCCGTTTCTCTATGGAAAAATTATGATTCAAAATCTGCTTATGATGGATATTTGACAGAAGAAAATAAGATCAGAAAACATGCTAGAATAATGACTGGTATCTTAGAAAGACATGGAACAAAAAAACTTCAGGAAATTGAAAAAAATTGTCAAAGCACCATAAGTGCTAGAGGCATTAATTTTAGAGTTTATGCAGCAAATAATAGAGCAGAGGAAAAAAAATGGCCATTAGATATCATACCAAGAATAATTCCAAAGTCTCAATGGAATAAAATATCAAGAGGATTAATCCAAAGAGTAAAAGCATTAAATTTATTTATAGACGATGTTTATAACAAAAAAAAAATTTTTAAGGATAAGGTTGTACCAAAAGAATTAATATTTAATTCCCCTTATTATTTAAAAGAATGCGAGGGTTTTTCTCCAAAGTATAAAGCTTGGGCAAATATATCGGGAATTGATTTAATAAGAAATATTAATGGAGAATATCTAGTTCTTGAAGATAATTTACGTGTCCCATCCGGGGTATCGTATATGTTGGAAAATAGAATGGTAATGAGGGATGTATTTCCCGAATTATTTACCCGATATAAAGTTTCCTCAATTCACCAATATTCAAATAAACTTTACCAAAGTATGGTTGAATGCATACCAAAAAAAACTGACAATCCCCACATGGTAGTTTTGACACCAGGAATTTACAATTCAGCTTACTTTGAACATTCGTTTTTAGCTCAACAAATGGGAATAGCCTTAGTCGAGGGTAAAGATTTATTTGTTGAAAATGATTTTGTTTACATGAAAACAGTTAAAGGAAAATTAAAAGTTGATTGTATATATAGAAGATTAGACGATACTTTCCTTGATCCAAAAGTATTTAACAAAGAATCACTTATTGGAGTTCCTGGTTTGTTTAAATGTTGGAAAAAGGGAAATGTTGGGATTATTAATGCACTTGGAACTGGAGTTGCAGATGATAAAGCTGTTTATTCTTATGTTAATAAAATGATTGTCTATTATTTAGGTGAGCAACCTAAACTAAACCAAGTAGAAACATTTTTGTGTGAAAACAAAGTTCATAGACAACATGTAATTGAGAATATAGCTAAGCTTGTTGTTAAACCTGCAAATGCCTCAGGTGGATATGGAATAATGATTGGTCCGAAGGCACCAAAAAAAGAGCGAGAAGAGATGGTAAAAAAGATTAAAAAAAATCCTAGAGATTTTGTTGCTCAACCTTTAGAAATATTATCAACAATACCAACTATTTGTGAAAATGGTATTGAGCCAAGACATCTAGATTTAAGGCCTTTTATATTAACTGGCAAAACTTCCTATGTTACAACCGGCGGTCTTACTAGAGTTGCTTTAAGAAAAGGAAGTACCATAGTAAATAGTTCTCAGGGAGGTGGGTCTAAAGATACAATGGTTGTTGATGCTTAGTTTTCTTGAAGAGCTTTAACTTTAAGTTTTTTCGTTTTCAGAGCATTTATTGCCTCTAAAAATGAATATGCGGTAGACATATTTGTACAATATGGAATTTTATTAGCCAAGGTTCCTCTTCTTAAAGCCTTTGCATCACTTATTCTATTTTCACTATTTCCACCACCAGTATTAATTACTAAAGATATTTTCTTTGAATTAAGTACATCCACTATATGAGGTTTACCACTACTCACTTTATTAATTTTTCTGCATTTCATACCATTTTTAATTAAAATATCTGCAGTCCCTTTTGTTGCTGACAAAGAAAATCCCAATTTTAACAACCTTTGTGCAATACCAATTATTTCTTGTTTATGAGAATCTTTAACAGATAAAAATGCTAAACCTTTTGTTGGTAATGAATTTGCTGCTGCTATCTGACTTTTGGCTATTGCCATACCAAAATCATCATCAAAACCCATCACCTCTCCAGTAGATTTCATTTCTGGTCCAAGCAATAGATCACTATCAGGAAATTTGTTGAATGGGAATACTGCTTCTTTGACCGCAAATTTTTTGTTGGTTTTATATTTTAATTTATATTTTGAAAGTTTTTCTCCTGCCATTATTCTGGACGCAATTTTAGCTAGCGGAACCCCATTAGCTTTTGAGACGAATGGAACTGTTCTACTTGCTCTTGGGTTTACTTCTATAACAAATATTTCATCCTTCTTTATTGCGAATTGAATATTTAAAAGACCTTTAACTTTTAGTGCTAATGCTAATTTTCTAGTTTGGATTTTAATTTCTTTTAAAAGATTATCTTTGATTGATACTGGAGGTAAACAACATGCTGAGTCCCCAGAATGAACTCCTGCTTCTTCAATGTGTTGCATTATACCTGCAACATAAACATCTTTTCCATCAGAGATAGCATCAACATCAACTTCCATTGCATGATCTATAAATTTATCAATTAAAATTGGATTTTGCTCTGAAGCTCTGAAAGCTTCATTAACAAATTTTTTAAGTTGGCTTTTATCATGAACTATTTCCATTGCTCTTCCACCCAAAACATACGAGGGTCTTACAACAACTGGAAGACCAATTTTTTCACTTATTTTAATTGCTTGATCAAACTTGTTAGCAATACCACTTTTTGCTTGTTTTAAATTCAGTTTGTTTAATAGATCTCTGAAACGATCTCTATCCTCTGCTAAATCAATTGAACCATATTGAGTACCAAGTATTGGTAAGTTGTTTTCATGCAAAAATTTTGCTAATTTAATTGGAGTTTGACCTCCAAATTGAGCAATAACTCCAATCAAATTTCCTTTTGATTTTTCTTTTAGAATAATATTTTGAACATATTCCTCTATAAGAGGCTCAAAGTATAATCTATCACTTGTATCGTAATCTGTCGAAACAGTTTCTGGATTACAATTTACCATAATTGTTTCAAATCCAGCTTCCTTTAGAGAAAAACTTGCCTGACAACAGCAATAATCAAATTCTATTCCTTGACCAATTCTATTTGGACCTCCTCCAAGTATAATTATTTTTTGTTTATTACTAGGATCGGCCTCACACTCAGTATTTAATGCAAAATTTCTCTGATACGTTGAATACATATACGGAGTAAAAGATTTAAATTCTGCCGCGCAAGTATCTACTTTTTTAAAGACAGGCAAAACTTTAAGAGCAACTCTTTTAGATTTTACGATTTTTTCTTTAATTCCTGTAAGTTTTGATAATTTTTTATCTGAAAAACCAATAGATTTAATTCTATTAAACTCATTGTATTTTTTTGGAATTCCTTTCTGAATTATATTTTTTTCTTCATCAACAAGATCTTTGATTTGATTAAGAAACCAAGGATCAACTTTTGAAAGTTTATATATTGTGTTTAATGGAATATTTTTCCTAAAAGCTTCACCAATTAATAGTAGTCTATTTGGAATACTAACTTTTAAATTTTTTAAGATCTCTTTTTTTGAATAATTAAACAAACTATCTAATCCAGATAACCCAGTTTCTAATGAAACTAAAGCTTTTTGGAAGGATTCTTTAAAATTTCTACCAATTGCCATTGCCTCGCCAACCGATCTCATTGAGGTTCCAAGCACAGCTTTGGTGTCAGAAAATTTCTCAAATGTAAATCTAGGTATTTTTGTAACTACATAATCAATTGTTGGTTCAAATGAAGCTGGCGTTACCTTTGTAATTTCATTTTTTAATTCGTCAAGAGTATATCCAACTGCAAGTTTAGCAGCTACTTTTGCGATTGGAAAACCTGTGGCTTTAGAGGCAAGAGCTGACGATCTTGATACCCTAGGATTCATCTCAATTATAACCATTCTTCCATTTCTAGGGTTAATTGCAAACTGCACATTTGACCCTCCCGTCTCAACCCCAATTTTTCTCAAACAAGCAATAGAGGCATTTCTCATGACTTGGTATTCTTTATCAGTGAGCGTTAAAGCTGGAGCGACAGTAATTGAGTCCCCAGTATGTATTCCCATTGGATCAACATTTTCTATAGAACAAATAATTATACAGTTGTCATTTTTGTCTCTTACAACCTCCATCTCAAACTCTTTCCACCCTTCTAAAGACTCTTCAATTAAAACTTGATTTTGAGGCGACTCATTCATTCCATTTCTAACAAGTTTAAAGAATTCTTTTTTACTTTTTGCTATTCCTCCACCTAATCCACCCAATGTGAATGAAGGTCTTATAATTGCAGGTAAACCAATTTCTTTTAAACATGTTGAGGCGTCTTTGAAATTATTTATGATCCTAGACTTTGGTAAATCTAAACCAATGTCAGACATATTTTTTCTAAATTTTTTACGGTCCTCAGCGTTTTCAATTGCTTTTGAATTTGCCCCTATTAGTTCAATTTTATATTTTTTAAGAAGACCTGCTTTTTCTGCACTAATTGCTAAATTTAAAGCGGTCTGCCCGCCCATAGTAGGAAGAATTGCATTAGGCTTTTCTTTTTTGATTACTTCCTCAAGGACAGCAATTGTAATAGGTTCTATATAAGTTTTATCTGCAACTCCAGGATCTGTCATTATAGTTGCAGGATTTGAATTTATTAATACTACCTCAAAACCTTCATCTTTAAGAGCCTTACATGCTTGTGTACCAGAGTAATCAAATTCACATGCTTGCCCAATTATTATTGGGCCTGCACCAATTACTAATATTTTTTTAATATCTTTTCTTTTGGGCATATTTTTTTACATCTTGAATAAAACTTTTAAATAAATATTGACTATCCTGTGGTCCTGGATTTGCTTCAGGATGGTATTGAACTGAAAAAACAGGTCTACTTTTTAATCTTATTCCTTCAATAGTATTATCAAAAAGTGACTTATGAGTTATTTGAATTTTTTTGGATAAGCTTTTTTCTATTACAACGAAACCGTGATTTTGGCTTGTAATCTCAACTTTGTTATTAATTAAATTTTTTACAGGATGATTTGCTCCCCTATGACCTAACTTCATTTTTTTTGTTTTGGCATTTAACGCTAAAGCTAAAATTTGATGGCCCAAGCAAATACCAAAGATTGGATAATTCCGCTTTATTAATTTTTGTATGGTTTTAATTGCATATCTACCGGTTGCTGCTGGGTCACCTGGACCATTTGATAAAAAAATTCCATCTGGTTTTAATTTTGAAATCTCCTCCGCGGTTGTCTTACAAGAAACTACTTTTACATCACAATTATAATCAGAAAAATATCTTAAAATATTTTTTTTAATTCCATAATCAATTGCAACTATCTTAAAAATTTTTTTGGAATTTTTTTTATACCCAGTCTCTTTTCTCCAAGTTTTAAAACCTTTCCATGAGTATGTTTTTTTTGTTGAAACTTCTTTTGCAAGATCTAAGCCATCTAGTCCAGGCCATGTAATTGAATTATTAATTAATTTTTTAATATTAAATATACCTTTTTTATTATTTGATATCGTTCCTTTTGGAGCACCTTTATCACGTATAAAATTTGTTAAGCTTCTTGTATCTAATCCAGTCAATCCAACTATTTTGTTTTTTTTTAGCCATTCGTCTAAGGTTTTTAAAGCTCTGTAATTTGAGGGAGAAGTAATCTCAGAATTAAATATTGCACCTCTTGTCCAAATTTTATCAGACTCTAAATCTTCATTATTAGTTCCAAC
Source organism: uncultured Pelagibacteraceae bacterium (assembly GCA_902581585.1). Classification (GTDB taxonomy): domain Bacteria; phylum Pseudomonadota; class Alphaproteobacteria; order Pelagibacterales; family Pelagibacteraceae; genus Pelagibacter. The sequence goes on along the minus strand of CACHPB010000005.1, from coordinate 59,856 downwards.
ATTTCCAATATGAGGAAATGTAAAGTTAATAATTTGACCAGCATACGAAGGGTCAGATATAATCTCTTGGTATCCAGTTAAAGAAGTGTTAAAACAAACTTCTCCAGTTGCTGAACCTTGATATCCAAGACCAACACCCTTAAAAACTGTCTTGTTGTCTAAAACTAAAATACCTGTGGGAAATTGATGTTTAATTGCAATTTTATTTTTTTGTTTTTTGTTCAATTACAACTCATGAGTTAAAGGTCTATACAATAAAACCTTTTTTTGCGCAACACATCTAATGTATATTTTGTAAAAAAATTTTTTTTTCTTTTGGAAGAATTTTTTTGATGCGATAAAATTATATTATGAGCTTAAGAGAAAAAATCGGAACAGACTATAAAAGTGCTTTAAAAGCGAAGGATAAAAATAAAATATCAACTTATAGGTTAATTTTATCAGGTATTAAGGATTTGGATATTAGCAATAGATCTCAAGCTGATAAAAAAGAGACTGATGACGAGGACGTTAAAAAGCTTTTAAAAAAAATGATAAAGCAAAGAACCGAATCAATAGAAATGTACAAAAAAAACAATAGAAATGATCTTCAAGAAGTAGAAGAGAAAGAAGTGGAAGTAATTAGTCAATATTTACCTAAACAACTTGGCGATGAAGATACTAGGAAGTTATGTTCTGAGATTGTTAATTCCACTGGAGCAAGTTCAATTAAAGATATGGGCAAAGTGATGGGTGAGTTAAAAAAAAATAATGCTGATAGCATTGATTTCTCTAAAGCTGGAGCAATGATAAAAGAATTGCTAAACCAAAAATGAAGTATCCAAAAGAATATTTAGAGGAAATAAAAACAAGATTAAAAGTTTCAACAGTTGTATCTAAAACTGTAAATTTAAAAAAAAGAGGTAAAGAATATGTTGGATTATCTCCGTTCAAAACTGAAAAGACTCCCTCATTTACTGTAAACGATGAAAAAGAATTCTATCATTGTTTTAGCACTGCAGAACATGGCAACATATTTGATTTTGTAATGAAAACACAAAACTTAAAATTTGGAGAAGCTGTAAAGTCACTTGCAAATCTTGCTGGAATGAGGCCTTATACTTTTTCAAAAGAAGATGAGATTAGGGAAAAAAAATGGAACAATTATAAATCAATTTTTAATAAATATGTTGACCATTATCACAATGAATTATTAAAAAATCCAATTTCAACCGACGCTAAAAATTATCTCAAAAAAAGAGGATTAACTTTAGAAGAAGTGAAAAAATTCAAGATTGGATTTGAAACCAATGATGTAAATTTTCAAAAAAATATATTTGCGGAGTTCAATGAAAATGAAATCAAAGATAGTGGTCTATTTTATTTTGATCAGAATAAAAAAAAACATTTATCTAGATTTAGAGAAAGAGTAATATTTCCTATTAGAAATATTACAGGTGAAATAATTGCGATTGGTGGAAGAATATTAAAAGAAAGTAAATATTCTGCAAAATATATAAATTCTCCAGAAACTCCTTTTTTTAAAAAAGGATCGAATCTTTTTAATTTAGATTCTGCACGAAAACTATCAAATAGCTTAAATAATATTTTCTTAGTTGAGGGTTATATGGATGTGATAGGACTAAGTAAAAATAAGATTGATAATGTTGTTGCTAATTTAGGAACTTCTTTGACAACAAGGCAGATTTTGTCCTTAAATCAATTTTTTGATGAAATAGTTATATGTTTTGATGGTGACGAAAGTGGTTATAAAGCAGCATTAAGGGCTGCAGAAAATTCTATTATTGAATTAAAACCTGAGAAAAAAATTTCCTTTTTATTTTTACCTGATAATCATGACCCCGACAGTTTTGTAAATGAAAAGGGTAGAGACTTCTTTCTAGATTACTCACAAAGCAATTCAGTCTCTATTCATAAATTTATATTCGATCATTATTTAAAAAATATGGATGACAGCCCATCTTCAAGAGCTATTTTTGAAAAAAGGTTAAGATCGATTTCGTCAACTATAAAAGACGAATTTATAAAGAAGTATGTACTAGAATATTTCTTAGAAAAGATTTCAGTATTTACTCCAAATACAAATTTAAAATATAGTAAAGATTATTTAAAACCCACTAAATCACTTAAATCAACTCAAAATTTTTATAATGAGACTAAATCTTTAAAAGCAATTGATCTCAAAGAATTTTCATTTTTATATATTTTGTTAAAAAAACCTGAACTAATTAGAGATAACTTCAATTTAATTGAAAATGTAAAATTATTTAGCAATGAAAATAAATTGTTACTTAGTGAAATTTTAATCCAATCAAAGAATTTTGAAATTACAGATATAGAAAACTTTAACGTTGATCAAAATTTAATAGAAAGAGTTTTAAAATATGCATCTATAAAACATATAATTGCAAAAAATTTTAATAATGATGAAAAATTACTTGAAATATTATCTGAGATTATTAGAGATCTTAAAAATTATGAACTAGAAGTAAGAATAGCTGATTTAGAATCAAGATTCTCACAAGATTTAAGTGAAGCTACATTTAATGAGCTAAAAGAGCTTAAAAAACTTCAAAAAATCAATTAAATTTAAATTAAAATCCCATAGATTTTTTTTAATTTACCATTATATACATCCTGAACTTTTTTATTGTGGAACGTATAATTACTAAATCATTCGCTAGACTTATGGGCAGAGGTGTCCATAGAGGATTTATCACTTACGAGGAGTTAAATAAATCCTTAGGAAAAAGAAACCTATCAGATGAAAATTTAGAACAAGCCTTCATTCATATTTTAGATGCGAAAATAATTTTAGTTGAAAAAAAAGCAGACTTTAAAGTACTCAGAAAAAAAGAAAATGGATTAAAGGAAGAGGGTAAATCAGTTGAAAAAAGTGATGACCCTATAAGAATGTATTTAAGGGAAATGGGGGGAGTTGAATTGCTCTCTAGAGAAGGTGAAATTGCAATAGCAAAACGGATTGAAGCTGGAAAAGACGTTATGTTAAATGCATTATCACAAAGTCCAATTACTGCACAACAATTTTTTGAATGGAATAAACAACTTCAAAACGATGAAATTTTAGTAAGGGAGATAATAGATATAGATACTAATTATATGGAAGATGAAGACACTGGTCAAAGTGCTAAACAAAAAAAATCAGATGATAATACCAATACTCAAACAGAGGAAGAAGAAAGCAATACAGACGATGACGAGTTTAATCCAACCTTAGCGGCTATGGAAACCGAGATCAAACCAAAAGTTTTGAAAACGATTTACAATTTGACAAAAGAATATAACAAATTGATTAAGTATCAGAAAGAGAAACTTGATTGTGTTCTTAATTCAAGACAATTTTCTACATCCAAGGAAAAAAACTATAAAAAAATTGTAGAAGATATACTGGAAAATATTAAAACACTTCAATTATCACCTTCTGTATTAGAGGAATTAGTTCAAAAACATTATATTGAAAATCGTAAAATCATTTCTCTAGAGGGAAATCTATTAAGACTTGCCTTGAATGAGAAAATTTCTAGAGAAGAGTTTATTAAATTTTATGTGGGTAATGAAATTAATCCTAACTTAAAAAACTTCTTAGATACCAATGATACTTGGAAGAAATTCTTTCAAAAGTATAAAAATGAATTCAAAAATATCAAAGATAGACTAATTGAAATTAGTAGCAGGCTTGGAATTTCAGTAACTGAATTTAAATTACTTGTAAGTAGAGTTCAGAAAGGTGAAAAAGAGTCTCGTATCGCAAAAAAGGAAATGGTTGAAGCTAATCTTAGATTAGTGATATCTATAGCAAAAAAATATACAAATAGAGGTCTTCAATTTTTAGACTTAATTCAAGAAGGAAATATTGGATTGATGAAGGCTGTTGATAAATTTGAGTATCGAAGAGGTTATAAGTTTTCTACATATGCCACTTGGTGGATAAGACAAGCTATAACAAGATCAATCGCAGACCAAGCTAGAACGATAAGAATACCAGTGCATATGATTGAAACAATAAACAAAATAGTAAGAACTCAAAGACTAATTTTAAGTGAATTTGGTAGAGAAGCTACACCAGAGGAACTTGCAAAAAAATTAAGAATGCCGTTGGAAAAAGTAAGAAAAGTTCTAAAAATCTCAAAAGAGCCAGTTTCACTTGAAAAACCAGTCGGAGACGAAGAAGATAGTAGTTTAGGAGATTTTATAGAAGATACAAAAGCATTAGCACCACTTGAGCAAGCTATTAAATCTAATTTAAGTGAAGCCACTACGAAAATTTTATCAACTTTAACACCAAGAGAAGAAAGAGTTCTGAGAATGCGGTTTGGAGTTGGTATGAATACAGATCATACATTAGAAGAGGTTGGGTTACAGTTTTCTGTGACTAGAGAAAGAATTCGTCAAATAGAGGCAAAGGCACTCAGAAAATTGAAACATCCTAGTAGATCAAAACAATTAAAAAGTTTTTTAGAGAGTTAAAGGGCCGTTAGCTCAATAGTAGAGTACTGCATTGACATTGCAGGGGTAGTTGGAGCGTAACCAACACGGCCCACCATTTTTAAATTTAAGAATATTCTCTCTCTATATTATCTATTTCCTTAAAATCTAAAAATTCAGAGTAATTTTCATAAGTTTTTAGTGATGTTTGATATACAGGTTTTCTTGCTTGCTCTATACTTACGGTTTGTATCGGAATGATATTTTTGTAATATTTTAATGTATCTTTTTCCCAATTTAAATTACAAAAATTAAAAATTTTTTTAGATTGAGTCTCCTGATTTTTAACTAATAAATCGTAGCTCGAATTAAAGATAAAACCAGGCATTTTTGTATTCCAAAAATTCATTATTTTTTTGTATTCTCTGTAATATGTTGTCAAATCATCAATATTATAACTCCATGGAATATTTGACTCATTAAAAACATTTTTATAAATCGACAAACAATTATCTTTAGCTTCACGAGTACAATGAATAACCTTAGACTCTGGGAATAACATTCTTATAAACCCTATCATTCTAAAATTCATTGGGGATTTATCCACAATTATTTTTCCCTCATTATTTAAATCTTTGCAATTTTCAATATAATTTTGGACTAAATTATTTAGTTTTTGAAAATTATAGTCTTTAAAAATATTTAAGAAAATTTGATCATCAATATTATCATATACTGCACGGGTAAGAAAATTCAGCTCTCCCCCACCAAAAGTTTTAGAATGAGATGCAATAATTTGATGTGTTAATGTTGTTCCAGACCTAGGCAATCCAAGAATAAATATTAAATTTTTTCCACTTTTGTTTTCATTATCATATTTCTTTATATCAATATTTTGAAAAATTTCTTGTACAATATTCAAAAAATTTATTTCTTTTTTTATTGGATTTTTCTGATTTAATATTTTAGCATCTCTAATAATTGTAAATTTTTTTGTGTCGTTACCTTTTTTTAACCATTTGAAAGCATTTCTAAAATTTTTTTGATCTTCAAACGATTTTGCAAGCCCAAAATACAGAGGATATTTTAATTCCTCAGTATACTTTGTATGATTTTTATCAATGTGTTCAGCATATTTCAGCATTTGTAAATGATGTTTATCATTAACTTTATATTTAGTAATGTCTGAAAGCATTTTATGAGGAATTGTTAATTCAGAAAATTTTTCAATAATTTCTAATAATATATTTCTGGCATCTTCAAATTTTCCTAAATTTTGATATGAACTCGCAAGACTGATAAGCACAGTCTGGTTATTTTTGTCAATTAGCCTAGCTTTTTCTAAAAGACTAATTGACTTTTGAATTCTGTTAAAATCACTTAAAGCATTCGCATAATTAACTAAAAGTGCAATATCATTAGGATTTATTTTGAAAGACTCCTCAAAGTATTTTAGTGAATCTTTTTTATTATTTTTTATTCTGTAAATCGATCCTAGATTTGTTAATATTCCAGGATTTTTTGGATCTATTGAGTACCCTTTCAGAAGTATTTTCTCTGCAAGTTTTATTTTTCCTTGTTGTCTATAGCTTATCCCTAAAAAATTATAAAGTGGACTAAAATCTGGATATTTTTTTAAAAGTTTTTTTGACCTAATTATAATTGAGTGATAGTCACCTGACTTATAAAAATTCAAAATTTTACTTATTTCTTTTGTTAAAAAATCACCCTTTGATTTTTCCATAAATAACTATACTAAATTACTTAAAAAACTAAAATTTTTTAGAATTAAGTTTTATTCCTTGCTAGAGCACAATAGTTATTGTAAAAAACCCTCAATTTAGGGCCTGTAGCTCAGTTGGTTAGAGCAGTACACTCATAATGTATTGGTCCCAGGTTCGAGTCCTGGCGGGCCCACCAAATCCAGTAAAATCAACGTTTAGAAAATTAAGTTTCTTAAAATTTTAGCAAAAAAACTCTAAAAATTTTTTCATTGTATACCAAATTGAGTCCAATCATTTTTAGCAATGTACTGGTCTTATTCGATAAAGTTTAATAAAATATAGCTGTGTATATTTTTTTCTTTTGGCCCTTTCGAGTAATTGGATTTATTTTAACTTTATATTTGCTCTCCCATTTATCTAAATCATTTAATATAGATTTTAATGAATCGAGTTTTTTAGGTACTATTGCTTTAGCATTTTCAATTCCAATAGTTGCACTATTTTGGATCGATTTTCCAAAATATTATTTTAAAATTTTTCCAGGAAAAGATTATTCAAAAAAAACTGAAAAAGGCAGAAAAAATTTAAAAAAAAATGATAATCCACTGACAAATTTATTAAAAGGCATTTATGATACTTTTGATTTCTTCTTTGGTTGGGCTGTGCCCTTTGTTATATTATTTATAATCATTAGTATTTTAGCTACACTATTTTAAATATATGAAAAAAAAGTGAGGAGAACAGCTTGGAATTAAAAATAAAATTTGATAAAAAAATTTCACTAAAGGAATTCGATAAACAAATACCCAGGTTAGTAAATTATTTTCCTCCAGAAATTTCAGTTCTAATTAAGATTATCATTCAAAAAGATTTTATCGAAGCAATTTTATCAGAAAATCCAAATAAACGCACAGTAGAGAGGTGGGAGTGGGATTTAAATGATATTGCACATTCTAATTTAGAGGATTACTTTAAGACAATAAACTAATGGAAACTTGGCAAATAATACTAGCAATAATTATAGTTGGCTTATCAATCGTATTGCCAATTTATTACTCATATAAAAAAAAGAAATTAGCCCGGCAATTAAAAGAGGGTAGAGAAGTTACAGAAAGAGAAAAGATTAGAGTTTATATGGATAATATAAACGAGAAGTTTAGAAAAAAACACAAATGAAAAAATACTTAGTTATATTTAGTTTTATCTTTTTATTAATTTCAAACGTAAAAGCAGAGTGGATTGAAGTGGGAAATATAGAGCAACCAGATGGAAAAATGTATTTAGATATTAAAACTCTTTCAGACGATGGTGAATATTTATATATATGGTCATTGAAAGATTGGAAAAAACCAGTAGTTGACAACGGTAAATCAATTTTGTCTGGTAAAACATTTCATAAAATAGATTGTAATCTTATAAGATCTGCTGGTGTACAATATATATTCTATGAAGGGCAAATGGGCACTGGGAAATTTTCAAATTTTCAAAGAGATAAATTAAAATGGAATTATCTTCCTCCAGGTACAATTATGGGAAATATTATAAAGACACTCTGTGATAACAGATAATAATTTTCACTAAAATACACTTTTATTTGTCTAATTTCATATTTTTGTAGTATTCGAAATTGTGTAAATCGAAAAATTCAATTCAAATTAACAAACAATAGCAATCTTGATTTAAGTTACTTCAGGACTCTCATAATGTATTGGTCCCAGGTTCGAGTCCTGGCGGGCCCACCAAACTACTTTATAATAAACTCCTCAAGAGATTTAAAAAGGTAGTTGATATCTCCATTATTGTTTTGAATTATAGATTTAAATTCTTCTTTTTGAGTTCTTGCTAAACTTAAACCTTCTACAATTAGATCTCTAATTAACGGTCTTTCAGGATTTTTTGTATATATTCTCCAATCTATTTTTATCTCTGGATTTTTAGAAGTTTCTTCTAAGACGGTATTCACAATAGTATATTTTTCGTTTATTTTTTTTTCTGAAACTACATTTATTTTTGGATCAGAATAATCTACTAACCTACTTGAAAAACTTTTTAAAAAATAACTTTTAAATAATTTTGTATATTTTATTTTTTGTTCCTCACTCAAATTTTTTCGGTATTTTCCTAAGGTGTACATTCCAATACCATTTATATCTACGTTATTTTCTGCGATATTATTTAATTTAATAATTTTAGACTCAACTGGATCTGAACTCGATAATATTATTGATGCCTCGTTTACTATCTCTGTAATTAATTTGCTTGGCTCTTTAGCCATTGATGGATTTATTAATAAATAAATAAGAAATAAAAAAGAAAAAATTTTAGCTTTAATCATTAATAATTATTGGGTATCTATTTCCTCCCAATCATCATCATTCATTGTTTCAGTTGTTTCATCTAAATTAAGTATTTTCCTTTTCCTATCTTGCAAATAAAGACTTCTTACTGATGCATATAAATCAATAGAGTTATTTTCAAGGCTATCAAATGCTTCTAGATTCTTTGCTCTAAAATCAATCCCAGCTGCCAATCTTGAATAATAATAGTCTGAGTTCTCTAAATATCTTGTATCATTTGCAATGGTAACATTGTACCAAGCATCACCTCCTGAAAAATTTGCAATTGAACCCAAAGTATCTCTTACCGTTGTTGGGCCCAAAACAGGTAGAACAAAATAGCAGCCTTCTTTCACACCCCAAGTTCCAAGAGTTTGACCATAATCTTCTTTATCAAGCTTGTTAAGTCCATAGTATGATGCAACATCAAAAATTCCAGCAATTCCTAGAGTTGAATTAATTGAAAATCTTAAAGTATTTATTCCTGCATCTTTAAATTGTCCTTGTAAAAGGTTGTTAGGGATAGTCACGACATTTGACAAATTGCTTAAGGCATTGCTTGTTCCTGACCTAATTGGTTTTGGAAGATACCTGTAGCCTTTTGCAATTGGTTTAAAAACTACTTTATCTAGTCCTTGGTTAAAAGCAAATATACCCCTATTTAAAGTTTCAAAACAATCTTTAACTTCTTCACTGCTAGTTTCAGTTTTATTTTTCATCTTTAGTGTCCCGTCAGATCCTGCAAAAACATTTAGAGAGACTGCTTGGGAAATTATAGAAATTATAATTACTAATAAAAATTTTCTCATATTAACGAACTATATTATATCTTATACTTATTTAAAGATTTAAATGTTTGAAATAATGCTAAAAAATGTTCAAAAAATGACTATAAATTATTCTCCAAATTTTGACCCTCAAAAAAGAGAAAAAAAAAAAATTGAGTTTTTAATTCTACATTATACAGGAATGAAAAATGATAAATTGGCAATTCAAAGACTAACTAGTTTTAATTCTAATGTAAGTTGTCATTATTATATTACTTCATCTGGTAAACTTATCCAAATGGTGCCTGATCTATATATTGCCTGGCATGCAGGTAAATCAAATTGGAAAAATCGAAGATCTTTGAATCGTAATTCAATAGGAATTGAAATATCAAACCCTGGACATCAAAATAGCTATAGAAAATTTAAAGATAAACAAATTGAATGTTTGATAAAACTTTTGAGACATTTGATTAAAATCTATAAAATTGATCAAAGAAATATATTGGGTCACTCAGATATATCTCCTTTAAGAAAAAAAGACCCAGGTGAAAAATTTCCATGGAAATATTTACATAAAAAAAAAATTGGTATTTGGCATAATTTAAATCCAAAAAAGCTTAAATTAATAAGAGGCAAGATGACTGGATTTAATTTTAATAAATTTATCAAATATTTAAATAAAATTGGGTATAATACCAAATTTAGTAATCACTATGAGTTAAAAAAGATTATAAAAATTTTTCAAATGAAATTTAGACCAGAGTTAATTGACGGAAAATTAGATTTAGAGTGTTATGAGATAGCAAAATCCCTTAGTATTTGTAATTAATAAATAATTGAATTTTACAAAAAAATTTATATTGTGCTAGAGCCAGATAAAAGACTTATCGCTTTAATTTTAAAGAGGAAAGTCCGGGCTCTACAAAGACACAGTGCCAGTTAATTGCTGGCGGGGGCGACCCTAGGGATAGTGCCACAGAAAATAAACCGCCTTATCAAGGCAAGGGTGAAAAGGTGTGGTAAGAGCACACCGGCTAAGTTGGTAACAACTAGCGCATGGAAAACCCCACTGGGAGCAAGACTGAGTAGAGATGACAGAGTTTGAAAAAACAAAAAGCAGTCTTTGGCTAGTCATCTGGGTTAGTTGCTTGAGCCTTAAAGTGATTTAAGGCCTAGAGAAATGATAAGTTTAAACGACAGAACCCGGCTTATATTTTATCTGGCAATCTTAATTATTTTATTTGAAAATATAAATATATTAAATTCAATTTTATCATTTAATCAAAATTCTAATCTATTTTTCCATTCTGGAATTTTAGAACAAATCAAGAATATTTGGTCTGATATTAGGTATTGACGATCATATCTAAAACCCATAATATCCCATAAAATCCCAAATATGGAATTTATGGATTATGTTTTTATCTACTTACGAGAACAAATTAGACAAAAAAGGGAGGGTGTCAGTGCCTGCTAGTTTTAGAAGCTATCTCTCTAATATGGGATATAACGGAATTGTATGTTTTCCATCATTTAATAATCAGTCAATTGAGGCTTGGCCTCAAGATAGAATTGAAAAAATTTCTAATGCAATAGACTCATTAAATCCATTTGAAGATAAGAAAGATTATTTTGCAACTTCAATACTATCAGAAAGTATTAATTTACAATTTGATAGTGAAGGAAGAATACAAATTACAGAGAAATTATTAAAACACGCAAAAATAAAAAATAGTATGTTGTTTGTTGGTCAGGGAAAAACGTTCCAAATATGGGAACCAGCAATTTTTGAAAAATTTAGGGTCACTGCTAGAAAAAAATCAAATATTTATAGGGCTAACCTTAAATGGGAGCAAAAACTTAATAACTAAACGGGGGATAAATGACAATTAATTTTAAAACACCAGATATAAAAGAGTTAAAACCAAGAATATTAGTTTTAGGGATTGGAGGAGCTGGAGGAAATGCCATAAATGGAATGATAGAGGCAGGTTTACAAGGAGTTGAGTTCATAGCTGTAAACACGGATGCACAAGATTTAAGATTAAGCCATGCTCAAACAAAAATTCAAATGGGTTTGAATTTAACAAAAGGTTTAGGTGCTGGCGCAAAATTAGATATTGGTGAGGCCGCTGCAGACGAGTCATTGAATGAGATAGTAAATGTCCTTCAGGGTGCAAATATGGTTTTCATAACTGCAGGGATGGGTGGTGGAACTGGAACTGGTGCTGCACATGTTATCGCCCGAGCTGCTAAGGAATTAAATATACTTACAATTGGAGTGGTCACTTTACCTTTCTTGTATGAGGGTCCTTCTAGAATGAGAAAAGCAAATCAAGGTCTTGAAGAATTAAGAAAACATGTGGATACTATCATAGTAGTTCCAAATCAAAATCTATTCAAAATTGCCAGCGAACAAACTACATTTGAGGAGTCTTTTGAGCTTTCAAATGATGTTTTGCTTCATGGAGTTCAGAGTATTACAGATTTAATGGTAAGACCTGGTTTGATTAATTTAGATTTTGCAGATGTTGAAACTGTTATGAGTTCTATGGGTAAGGCTATGATGGGTACAGGTCAAGCTGAAGGCGAGGGTAGAGCGGTAAAAGCTGCAGAGATGGCAATAAATAATCCATTAATTGATGACTATACCTTAAAGGGTGCAAAAGGACTTTTAGTTAATATAACTGGAGGAAAAGATCTTAAACTATTTGAAGTTGATGAAGCTGTAAACAAAGTTAGAGCAGAAGTAGATCCAGATGCAGAATTAATTATTGGAGCAATCACTGATGAAACCCTAGATGGTTTAATGAGAGTTTCAATTGTAGCTACGTCATTAGATGGTCAACAACCAGAACCAAAATCGGTTATAAATATGGTACATAGAATACAAAATAGAAACCCAGGATATTCAGACTTTTCTAACACAAATACTTCACAAGCATTTTCGTTTTCAAACCAAAATAGCTCAATAATGACTAATGGTGCAAATGCTCTCAAAATTGAGGATGAAGTGAAACCTGAAAATCAAGAAGCATCAAAAACAGATAATGTTCTGGAAACAACAAGCTTAAATAACGTTGAAAATGGGTTTAATACAGTTGAACAAGAATTACCTACAGTGTCAGATCAGCCAGTAAAAGGTGAAGAAATAGTTAAAGCAGATTCTACACCTTCAAATGGTTTAGAGAACTTTGATTTCGATGAGGAAACACCAGAGTTATTTAACTCAGATGAATCGACTAAAGAAATTGATGATGCTTCTTCAATCATTGGACAAGTAGAAGAAAAAGATGAGGAAGATGATTTAGAAATCCCAGCATTTTTGAGAAGACAAAAAAATTAATGGTCTTCAAAAAAATAAATGAATGCCACCATAAATCTGGAAAACAAACATTTTCCGGTTCTGCTAAATGAATTAATTAGCATTATTTCCCCTCTTTATGGTGGCACATTTATTGACTGTACATTTGGTCAAGGAGGATATTCAAAAAAAATTCTTGAAAATAAAAACAACAATATAATTGCATTAGATAGAGATAAGGATGTATTTAGTAGTGCATCGAAACTTCAAGCGCAATACAAAAATAGATTTAAATTTTATAATATAAAATTTTCACAGTTAGATAAAGTCAGATTACAAAATAGCAAACTTAAAGGTATAATTTTTGATTTAGGATATTCTCTAAATCAAATTAAAGATTCTCAAAAAGCTTTATCATTTTCTCACAAAGGTAAACTCAATATGAAAATGGGTATAAATGATTTTTCAGCAGATGATGTTATATCTAAAATGAAAGAGAATAATTTAATAAAAGTGTTTAAAGTGCTAGGCGATGAAAGATACTCAAAAAAAATTGCAAAAGAAATTGTAAACAAAAGAAAAGAAAAAACTTTAAAGACAGAAGATTTGGTTCAAATTATAGATAACGTTAAAAAATATCAAAAAACTAAAATACATAACTCTACAAAAGTTTTTCAGGCTTTAAGAATTTTGGTAAACAATGAAATAAGTGAACTAATTAATGGCTTGGTAAATTCATTTAATCTAATTCCTGTAGGAGGCATCATAGCTGTAGTTACATTTCACTCAATAGAGGATAAGATTGTTAAATTTTTTTTCAAACATCACTCTGAGCAGAAAAATTCCTCAAGATATTTACCTCATAATGATATTTCAGAAAGTTGTTTCAAATTGATTGATAAAAAACCCATTTTACCAAGTTCATTAGAGATAAAACATAATCCTCCATCAAGATCAGCTAAATTAAGATATGGAATTAAAATAAATAATAAATGTGATTTTAACTATTTTAGAAAAAAATTTAAAAATTTTACTGATATAGAGGACCTGGTATGATTATATGAAAAAATTAATTTTATTTATACCTATCGTTTTTCTAATTTTTGCAACAACCTTAACTAAAAATTCCACAAAAAGACTCGATAAAGAAATTTTTCAATTAAAAGAAAATATAAGAATATTAGAAGATCATTACGAACTTATTTTGCTTGATTATAGTATTTTAACTTCACCAAAAAAGTTGATGGAGTACCAACGAATTTATTTCGATGAAAATTTTGTCCAAAAGAAAATAGAAAATTTAAGCACAATAGAAATTATAAATAATCAAATAAAAATAGATCAAATGGTGAGAAGTGATGAGTGAGATTAATGAACAATTTAAAAGTTCAGATAAATATAATGAGATTTTTTCATTCAGAGAAAATAAGTCATATTTAAAAATATCATTTGAAAGAATAGCATTTATTTTTTTTGTATTCTTTATTTTGGCAATCATATTTTCTTCAAAAGTAATAATATTGAGTACAAAAAAAATTCCCGAAATTCAAAAGGTAATAAAAAAAGAAAATTTTAGATCTAGCATTTTAGATAATGAAGGAAATATTTTAGCTAAAAGTGTTCCAGTTATTAATTTAGGCATCAATCCTAATCTAGTAATTAATAAAGAAAAATTATTAATTTCACTTAGATTAATTTTTCCAAATAAAAATTTCGAAAAGGAAATGTATGGAAAAAAATTTTTCTACATAAAGAAAAAAATAAGTCCTGAAAAACTTGAACAAATTCTTCTTTTGGGAGATAAATCTTTTATTCAGGAAGATGGCATAGCAAGAGTATATCCTAATGGAAGTTTGTTCAGCCATGTCATTGGCCAAATTGATAACGATAATAATGGAATATCAGGTATTGAAAAAACTTTTGATTATGAACTTACAACTTCAAAAAAACCGCTAAAATTAACATTAGATAAAGATTTACAATATTTAATTAAAGAAGAATTATTAAAATCTAAAGATATCTTTCAAAATGTTGGAAGTGCAGCAATTTTAATGGATATAAATAATGGTAACATTTTATCGATGGTATCTCTTCCAGATTTTGATCTTAACAAAAGAAAAAAAATTATTGATAAAAAATATATTAATAGAGCAACCAAAGGTGTTTATGAATTTGGATCTGTGTTTAAGACATTTACATTGGCTGCCGGACTTCAATATAATGTAGTAGAACCAAACACAGAGTTTAATGATCTTGAAAAAAGAATAACATGTGCGGGAAATTCTATATCTGAATATGATGACAAAATACCATCAAATTTAACAGCTGAGGAGATTTTAATCAGGTCAGGAAATATTGGTTCTGTAAGAATTGCTGAGAAAGTTGGTATAGAAAACTATAATGAATTTTTACAAAAAATAGGAATTATATCTAACTTAGAATTTGATATTCAAGAAATAGGGTCAACTCAGCTAGGCAGATGGGGCAAATGTAAACTTGCAACAGTTGCTTTTGGTCATGGGATTGCGACAACATTGTTACAACTTTCAAAAGCATATTCAATCATAAGTAATGGTGGATATAATGTAACTCCGACATTATTAGAGAAAAAAAAATCAAAAAGACAAAGAATTCTTGATGAGAATTTATCTAAAACTATTAATCCTATTCTTAGAAAAATTGTATCTACAAAAGAAGGGACCGCAGGTTTTGCAAATGTAACAGGTTATGAAATTGGAGGAAAAACTGGCACTGCAGATCAACCTTTAGAGGGTGGTTACTCCAAGAAAAAAGTAAATACGTTCGCTTCTGTCTTTCCAACCTCTGATCCTAAATTTGTCCTGGCAGTAATGTTAGATGAGCCAAAAGCAAACAAAGAATTTGTATATCATTATAGAGACAATAGATATCCATACAAAGGTAATTGGAGAAATACAGCAGGTTGGACTACTGTTTGGGTAACAGGTCAGATGATAGATAAAATTGGGCCAATTTTAGCCACAAAATATTAAGAGCGTGAATAATGTTTCTTAAAGATTATTTACCAAACCTACATAAAAAGTATCACAAAGTGACCTTTTCAGGAATAGCATTTAATTCTAAGAAAATTAAAAAGGGATATATTTTTTTTGCATTTAAAGGAACAAAATCTGATGGAAATTTTTTTATTGATGATGCAATTAAAAATGGTTCAAAAATTATAATTTCTAACAAATTTAAAAAAATTGGCTGGAAAAAAAATGTTTTGTTTTTAAGGGATAAAAATCCCAGAAAACTGTTGACAGAATTTAGTTTAAAAATTTTTAATAAAAAACCAAATAATTTGATAGCAGTTACAGGGACAAATGGAAAATCATCTGTGGTGAATTTTTACTATCAAATTGCAAAATTAAATAATATTAAGGCAGCTTCAATTGGAACATTAGGCGTAAAGGGGTTAAAAACAGAAATTAATTTTAATAACACTACTGTTGATACAATTCAAATAAATAGTATTTTACAAAAACTTTATCAAAAAAAAGTTGGAAATGTTATTTTAGAAGCATCGAGCCATGGGCTAAAGCAAAATAGATTAGATGGATTAAAATTTGACATTGGCATATTTACAAATTTAACAAGAGATCACCTAGATTATCATAAAACTTTACAAAATTATTTAAATTCAAAGTTAATCTTATTTAAAAAATTAATGAAAAAAAATGCAGTTGCTATTTATGATGCACAGCTGAATAGTGCTTCAAAATTAAAAAGAATTGCAAAATCAAACAAGATTAAGATATTTACAATGGGAGGCAATTATTCAAGTGTTTCAGTAATTAGTCATCAATTTTTAAAAAATGAGCAGAAAGTTACATTTAAAATTAATAATAATGAATATGTCTTTTCAACAAAATTAATTGGCAGAGTTCAAATAAAAAATCTATTGATGGCTATCATGGCGGCAATAAAGAGCAAAATATCAATAGAAAAAATAGTAAAGATCATTAAAAAAATAAAACCAGTTAATGGGAGATTAGAGCAAATTGGAAAACTTCACAATAATGGAATTGTAATACTTGATTATGCTCATACACCGGATGCTCTTTTAACTTGTATTAAAAATGTTAAGGAACAGTTTAAATTCAGAAAAATTAACTTAGTATTTGGATGCGGAGGAGAAAGGGATAAACCTAAAAGAAAATTAATGGGAAGAATTGCAAATAAATATTGTAATAGAATATATTTAACTGATGACAACCCAAGAAGTGAGGATCCAAATGAGATAAGAAAAGATATCAAATTAAATATTTCAAGAACTAAATTATTAGAGATCCCTTCTAGAAAAAGTGCAATAAAATCTGCTATTTTAGATATAAATTCAGATGAGATATTAATTGTTGCAGGAAAAGGACATGAAGTTTACCAAGAATATATTACCAAAAAATTCTTCTCAGATAAAAATTTTATAAAAAGGTTTATCTATGAAAGAAATAAATCTTTAAGTAGAAACTGGAAATCTAATATTATTTCAGAAATAACAAAAAAAAATATAGATAAAAATATTAAAATAAATGAGTCTTCGATTGACTCAAGAACCATAAGAAAAAATAATGTTTTTTTTGGCATAAAAGGAAAAAAATTCGATGGAAATAGATTTGTAAATCAAGCCTTAAGTAATGGAGCATCTATTGCAGTTAGTGATAATAAATTAATCAGGAAAAATAAAAATAATATATATGTTAAAAATTCTTTAAACACATTTTCAAATATTGCTAAATCCATAAGAGTATCATCTAATATTTCCACTATTGCAATTACTGGTTCTGCAGGCAAAACCTCTTTAAAGGAGATGTTAGGACAAATGATGGGTAAATTGTATCAAACATTTTATTCAAAAAATTCTTTTAATAATAAATACGGAGTTCCTATTTCTTTATTCAATATAAAGAAGACCGATCAAATAGGTATTTTTGAAGTTGGTATGGATAAAAAAGGAGAGATTGATTTTCTTACTAAAAAAATAATGCCTGATGTGGGTGTTATTACCAATATTTCTTACGCACATATAAAAAATTTTAAAAATTTAAATGATATAGCCGAAGCCAAATCTGAAATTATAAATAATATCACAGAGGGAGGTTCAATTGTGTTAAATGCTGATGACAAATACTTTAACTTTTTGAAAAATAAATCCTTAAAAAAAAAATTAAGAATAATTTCTTTTGGAATAAAAAATAAATCAAATATTAAATTGGTTAAAATCAAAAAATTAAAATCCAATTTTAATGTTTCAATAAGTTTTAATAATAAAATTATAAAATTTTTAATTAATAAACAATTGGAAGATTACATTTACAATATTCTTTCAACATTAGCTGTAATTTCTGTTTATTTTGATATAAATAAATTAGATATATCATTCTTTAATGACTTTAAACCTCCAGAGGGTAGAGGAGACTTATGTTCTATTAATTTAAATAAAAAAAAAATTAATTTAATTGATGAAAGTTATAATTCAAATCCATTATCTCTAAAATTTGCTTTAAATAAGTTTAATAATTTAAAAACTAAATCTAAAAGAAAATTAATTTTGTTAGGTGATATGCTTGAACTTGGAAAATACTCTAAAGAACTTCACAAAAAGGCTGCAAATTTAATTAACAAAACCAAAATTGATAAAGTTTATGTATTTGGAGGTGATGTTGTTGACACATTTAACAAAATAAGACCACAAAAGAGAGGGAAAATATTAAATTCGAAAAAAGATATCTTAAATTTTATTAAAAATGATATTAAGGATGGCGAATACTTAATGATTAAAGGATCGAATTCTACTGGATTAAATAAAATAACAAAAAACTTAAAAAGAGGAGAATTAAATGCTTTTTAGTTTATTTGCAAGTTTGGTTGATATTTTTAGTTTCCTTAATGTTTTTAAATATTTAACAGTAAGAACTGGTCTATCAATGTTTACATCAATGATAGTAGTTTTTTTAGTTGGGGGACCACTTATAAATTATTTTTCTTTGAATCAAATTCATGATCCAATTAGAGAAGATGGTCCAAGTGATCATATAGTCAAAAAAATAGGAACTCCTACAATGGGAGGTCTGATGATTTTACTTGGTATTTTTTCTGGCGTTATCTTGTGGGGTGATTTTTCAAATATTTACAATTGGTTTTTACTCTATATAGCTGGCTCTTTTGGATTACTTGGACTTTACGACGATTACCAAAAAATTAAAAAAAGAAATTCAAATGGTATTAGTTCAAAATTAAAAATTATTATTCAAATAGTTTTAGCACTATCTGGAATTTTAATTCTTTATTTTTACAGTGGATCTAATGAACTCCAAAATCTACACTTTCCATTTTTTAAAAATTTAGTAATTAACTTGGGTTGGTTTTTTATCCCTTTTTATTTATTCGTAATTGTTGGATCTTCTAATGCAGTAAATTTAACTGATGGACTAGATGGTTTAGCAACTGTGCCAGTAATATTAGTTGCAGCTTGTTTTGCATTCATTAGTTATGTGACTGGAAATATGGTTTTTTCTGATTATTTACAAATTCCATATATACAAGGCGTTGGTGAAGGATCTATCTTTTGTGGGGCAATAATTGGATCTTGTCTTGGTTTCTTATGGTTTAACGCTCCACCTGCTAAGATATTTATGGGTGATACAGGATCTTTGGCTTTAGGAGGATCATTGGGAGCAGTTGGCATTATAACTAAACACGAAATTGTTTTAGCAATTACAGGTGGATTATTTGTATTAGAGGCAGTTTCGGTTATAGCGCAAGTAATATCATTTAAACTCACAGGCAAAAGAATATTTAAGATGGCTCCAATTCATCATCATTTTGAAAAAAAGGGTTGGCCAGAATCTACAGTGGTTGTTAGATTTTGGATCATATCAATTATCTTAGCAATGATAGGATTAGCAACATTAAAACTAAGATAATGAATGATAAGCAAATTAATTTTAATAATAAAAAAATTTTAATTTATGGATTAGGTAAATCTGGTATTTCCTGCTACAATTTTTTGAAAAAAGATAATTACTGTTTAATATTTGATGACAATAAAAAAAATATTCCTAAAAGGTTTAAAAAAAAATTATTTAACATAAAGAATTTACTTGTCACCTCATTTGATTTTATTGTTATAAGTCCTGGAATAGATATTAATAAATGTAAAATTTCGGATTATATTACTAAGAACAAGTCTAAGATTATTACAGAACTTGATATATTCCAAATATCCTATCCAAAAGTAAATACAATCGCAATAACTGGCACAAATGGCAAATCCACAACATCAAAACTTCTTTACGAAGTTCTAAAAATTAATAAAAAAGATGTGAGATTAACTGGAAACATTGGATATCCAATATTAAGGGAAAAAAAAGTAAAAAAGAATACAATTTTTATTATCGAAGCATCTTCATATCAGCTAGATTACAGTAAGTACTTTAAGTCTAAATATTCTGTGATACTTAATTTAAGTCCAGATCATTTAGAAAGGCATAGCACTTTTAAAAATTATGCTGAGGCAAAATTTAAAATTATAAAATCACAGAATAAAAAAGATTTTGCTTTCATAGACTTTAGATCTAGTTTTCTGAATAAGTTGATTAAAAAGAGTAATATAAGATCAAAGATAATAAGAATTAATTACTTAAATTATAAAAAATATTTTAATCAAATTGATAATATTTACTTTAAAAATTCTGGTAATGAAAAAAATCTATCTTTTGTTTTTAAAATTGCTAAAATTTTAAAATTGAGTCAAAAAACAGTAATAGAAGCTGCTAACGAATTTAAAGGATTGAATTACAGACAACAAATCATTCGTAAATCGAAAAAATTATTAGTTATCAATGATTCAAAATCAACTAGTTTTTCATCAACAGTCCCTTTAATTGAAAGCTATAAAAATATTTATTGGATATTGGGAGGACTTTCCAAAAAAGGTGATAAGCTAAAGTTAAATAAAAAGTATTTTTCAAATATTAGTCGAGCCTATGTTTATGGTAAAGATAGAAATTTTTTGTCAAAATCATTACCACGTGAGATTTTATTTAAAAAGTCATTAACTCTTAAGAAGGTTATAGAAAATTTAAATAATTGTATTAAAGAAGATAAAAATAAGAAGGTGGTTCTTTTTAGTCCTTCTGCCGCTTCTTTCGATCAATTTAAAAATTTTGAGCAAAGAGGAAATTATTTTAATAAGTTAATAAAATCTAAATTTAAAAATTAGAAGATGAATAATTATTTTGATAGTTTTTATGATTGGTGGAAAAATATTGACAAATTTTTATTATTTATAATCTTAGGATTATTCTTTTTAGGCCTCTTTTTTTCACTAGTCTCCACTTCTCTTATAGCTTCCGACAAATTAGATACAAAATCTTACTATTTCTTTTTTAAACATAGTGTTTATATAACTCTTGCAATTATAATTTTAATTTGGTTTTCATTTTTAAATCAAAAAATGCTAACTAAATTTTCAATAATTTTATTTTCAATTGCATTTTTAAGTTTGTTGCTTGTTCCTTTTCTTGGAACTGAAATCAAAGGGTCAAAAAGATGGTTAGATCTGTTTTTTTTGCCAAGATTTCAGCCTGTTGAGATAGTGAAACCTTTTCTTATAGTTATTTTATCCTTAATGCTGACCACTCAAAATAGAAGGCTGTATTTCAAATATTTCTTAACTGCTTTAGTTTTATTTCCAATTTTAATGTTGCTAATTTATCAGCCAGACATAGGACAAACACTTTTATTAACTTCATTATGGTTAGCTTTAATTTTTGTTTCAGGTGTAAACATATATATTTTTTTTGCATTCTTTTTTTTGTTTGTATCTTTTGTGAGTTATATAGTGATATTTGTTCCAAAGTTTGAGTATATTAAAATTAGACTTTTAGCCTTTCTGGACTCAAATTCAGGAAACAACTATCAGGCAGAAAAGGCCAGTGATGCCATTATCAATGGTGGTTTTTTTGGCACGGGAATTGGTGAGGGTACTTTAAATTCAAGAGTGCCAGAGGCACATACTGACTATATAGTCTCAGTTATCTCAGAAGAATTTGGGGCTATTATTGTTATTGGTATATTATTTTTATATCTTGTATTTTCATACAAAGTAATACAAAAAATCAATCTTATAAGTGAAGACCTATCAAAGCTAATTTTGATTGGCTGTGTTTCTTTAATATTATTGCAAACATTCATACATGTGGGTGTAAATATAAGAGTATTGCCCACTACAGGAATGACATTACCATTTTTAAGTTACGGTGGTTCATCAATAGTAAGTACAGCAATTGTGTCTGGTATAATATTAAATTTGACAAAAAGAAAACTAGATTAATCAAATGAAAAAAATACTCATTACAACAGGTGGCTCAGGTGGACATGTTTTTCCATCACTAAGTATTTATGATGCATTAAAAAATGAGTTTAATATTAAAATAGTAACAGATATGAGAGGATCTAAATATATTAAAAAAGAAAATTATAATTATTTAGTAATTGATGTTCCAAAGTTTAGTTCAAATATATTTTTGATACCGTATAATTTTATAAAATTCTGTACTTCGGTAATAAAATCTTATCAATTTCTTAAATTGAATAAATTTAATATTTTAATTAGCACAGGAGGATATATGTCCTTACCTTTTTGTATAGCATCAATCTTATTAGATACTAAAATTTATATTTTTGAACCTAACTCTGTTTTGGGAAGAGCAAATAAACTAATACAAAACTATGCCAAAAAAATTATTTGCTATGATAAGAATTTACTAGGAATTTCCAAAAAATCCTTAAATAAGATTTGCTTAGTAAAACCATTTCTTAGAAAAGAAATTTATGAATTTAAAAAAAATGAAAAGACAACCCTTGAGAAAGAGAAAAAAATATTAATCATAGGAGGAAGCCAAGGAGCTAAATTTATGGACGAGTTTATTTCTAAAATTATTATAAAGCTCTCAAAAAATCAAAATATTAAAGTTTTGCAACAGGTAACTGATCGACAATCATTAGATAGGATAAATTATTTGTATAAAAAAAATGAAATAAAATATGAATTATTCGAGTTTGATGATAAATTTTTAGTAAAAGCAGTAGATTATGACTTAGCTATTACTCGTTCTGGGGCTTCAGCAATTTCAGAACTGAGTTATTTAAATATTCCATTTGTAGCAATTCCTTTTCCGTATGCTAAAGATAATCATCAGTATCACAATGCAAGATATTATGAAAAAAACAAATGTTGTTGGCTAATTATGCAAAAAGATATTAACGAAAATAATTTTACTGATTTGTTGAATAAAATATTTGATGATGGAAACGAATATTTTTCAAAAAAAAATAATTTAAAAAAACTCTGTCAAGAAGATACTTGGGAAAAAAACAAATCTTACATAACTGAACTTGTTAATGAAAATTGATTTAGGAAAAAATGAGCTTATTCATTTTGTTGGCATAGGCGGAATAGGTATGAGTGGTTTAGCTTTAATCATGAATGGCTTAGGATATAAAGTTCAAGGCAGTGATATAGCTGATAATAGAAATATTAAGAGATTAACTGAGAAAAAGATAAGGATATTTTTAAATCATAAAAAAGAAAATATAAAAAAAACAACCGTTCTTGTAATTTCATCAGCTATTAAAAAAAATAATCCTGAAGTAATAGAGGCAAAAAAGAAAAATTTACCAATATATACAAGAGGGGATATGTTAGGACACATAGTATCATTTATGAGAAATGTTGTTGTAACTGGTTCCCATGGAAAAACTACAACCACTTCCTTGGTGTCTAATATTTTTACTTTGGGAAATCTAGATCCAACAATAATTAATGGAGGTGTATTAAACTCATTTGGTAATTCTGCAAAATTAGGGAAAAGTAATTGGTGTGTTACAGAGTCTGATGAGTCGGATGGAAGTTTTTTAAAAATTCCTTTTACTTACTCTATAATTACTAACTTAGATTCTGAACATTTAGACTTTTATAAAAATATCGGTAATCTAAAAAAAAGTTTCTCAAAATTTATAGAAAAAATACCATCAGTCGGCAAAGGTTTTATTTGCAATGATGATGCAAATTTAAAATCAGTCTTTATAAAAACGAAAAATAAAAATTTTTATACATATGGTAAAACTAAAAACTCAAATTTCCAAATCTTAAATATAAGGCAATCTTCTAAAATATCTAGTTTTGATATTAAAATAAATATTCCAAGTAAAACTAAAATAATCAAAAATATTAAATTACCAATGATTGGGATGCACAATATAAAAAATGCTACAGCAGCAGCTGCATTATCATTTACAATTGGACTGCCAGAAAAATATATCAAGAAAGGACTTTATAATTTTAAAGGTGTGCAAAGAAGATTTACTCATTTATTTGATTATAATAATATAAGTTTCTATGATGATTACGCTCATCATCCAACTGAAATAAGTTCAGTTTTAAATGCTGTTAAAAGTGTGCACAAAAATAAAGAAATTATTTGTATTTTTCAACCTCACAGAATTTCAAGGGTAAAAAATTTGAAGAAAGAATTTTCAAAATGCTTTAAAATGGCAGATACAGTTGTGTTGTGTCCTATTTACACAGCTAATGAAAAATTAAGGCTTAATTTTACATATAAATCTTTTGCAGAATCAATAATTAAAAATTCTAAAGTTAGTTTAATTATAGTGCAAGATGAGATCCAATTAAGAAGGTTTATAAAACAAAATACTTATGGCAAAAAATTTTATATAGGTATGGGAGCAGGATCAATATCAAACTGGATGAGAAATTTAAAAAATATTTTTTAATGAAAACTGAAGATATAAAAAAAACAAAATTAGCAATAGATGGGGATATTTTTTTTGATCAGAGTATTAATAAATTTAATTGGTTTAATATTGGTGGAAAAGTTAAAATATTTTTTAAACCAAATTCACTCAAAGGATTAATAGATTATCTAAAGTTATACGATAATAGAGGTAAAATATTTATACTAGGAAATGGATCAAATGTTTTATTTGATGATGACCTTTATCAAGGCACTGTAATCAAACTAGGTAAAAGTTTTTCCAAAATTACATTGCTAGATAAAGAAACTATAATAGCTGGAGCTGCAAACTCTCAACAAAAGGTGTCGAATTTTGCAAAAGACAAAAGTATTTCAGGATTAGAATTTATGTCATGTATACCAGGCTCAATTGGTGGTGGTATTAGAATGAATTCTGGATGCTTTAATAAAGAGTTTAAAGATGTTCTTATCTCTATTCAATTAATTGATTTTAAGGGTAATGTAAAAAGCATACCTTCGGATAAAATTATTTTTAATTATAGATCTATAAAATTACCTAAAGATTTAATATTTTTAAGTGCTACTTTTAAAGGAAAGCAAAAAAATAGTTTTGAAATTCAAAATTATATGGAGGAATTGAAACAAAAAAAGGAGTTAGCCCAACCAACAAAAATTAAAACTAGTGGAAGCACTTTTAAAAATCCAATTTTACAAACAGATAAAAAAGTTTGGGAACTAATTCGATATAGTGTACCAAGTAAATTATGTTATGGCGATGCAATGATTTCTGAAAAGCATGCAAATTTTTTTGTTAATAAAAAAAATGCAAAATCTGCAGATATGAAGTCATTAATATATGATGTAAAAAAAGAAGTTGAAAAAAAAACAGGAGTAAAGTTAGAACTTGAAATTGTCATAGTCGAATGAGAAAAATTTTAATTCTAGCTGGTGGATATTCAAATGAAAGAGAAATAAGTTTAATTACAGCGAAAAGTGTTACAAGAGAATTAAAAAAAAGAAGTAAATATAATTTATTAGTAGCCGAACCTGATGGAAATCTTGTTAATACAATAAGAAAATTTAAGCCAGATTTAGTTTTAAATCTACTGCATGGAAGATATGGAGAAGATGGTTATATACAAGCAATTCTTGAGTCAGAAAAAGTAAAGTATACACATTCTGGAGTTTTGTCGTCTTCGCTTGCAATTGATAAAGAAATATCAAAAAAGTTGTTTATAAAAAACAATATCTTAACACCTTCTTATATTAAATTTGTTTTTAAAAATAATTTAAATTTAAAAAATCTAATTAAAAAAATTAAAAAAAAATTAAAATTTCCAGTTGTTATTAAACCAATTAATGAAGGGTCAAGTGTAGGTGTAAAAATAACAAATAAAAAAAATTTTAAAAAAAATTTACTTAAATTAGAAAAATTTAAAGAAGTTTTAATTGAGAAGTACATTCCTGGTAGAGAAATCCAGGCTGCTATTTTAGGAAATAAAAAATTAGGTATAATAGAGTTAAAACCAAAAAGGAAATTTTATGATTATAAAGCAAAATATAGTGCTAGTGCTAAAACAAAACATATTATTCCTGTGAATATAAGTGAAAAAAATTTTAATATAGTTAATGGTATAGCAATGAAAGCACACAAGCTTTTAAACTGTAGGGGTGTATCTAGATCAGATTTTAGATTTTATAATAATAAATTTTATCTTTTAGAATTAAACACACAACCTGGTATGACTTCACTCTCTTTAGTTCCAGAAATTGCAAAATATTCTAATATAAATTTTTTTCAACTTGTACAAGAAATAATCAAAGATGCATCAATCAATAAATAAATATAGATTATACCTATATCTATTTTTTTTATTTTTCTATCTTCAATAATAAACCTCCAATTTTTAGAAATTTATAAAAACAAATTTTTAATCAAACAAATTAATATAATTGGTCTTCCTATCAATGAGAAAAAAATAATAGAAAATGAACTAAAAAATTTTAAAAATACAAATATATTTGAACTTAATGAGGATAAAATTTTGAGAGCCCTTAATAAATTTAATTTTTTAGATAAAATATACGTTAGAAAGATAATACCTTCTACAATCAACATTGATTTATCCAAAACATCTATTCTTGGCAAAACTTTTGTAAACCAAGAAAATTTATATGTTGGTAAAAATGGGAAATTTATAAAATCTAATCAAGTTTTTGAAACAAAAAATGTATCAACAATTTATGGGGATTTTAATGTTAAAGAATTTCTAGAACTGATAAATATTTTAAATAATAATCGCTTAGATATAAATAAAATTAGAGAATATTACTATTTTAAAAATAAAAGGTGGGATTTGTTATTTTACAGTGGAGTAACATTAAAGTTACCTTCTCAAAACATTGATGAATCAATAAAAATTTATAAAAATTTATCAGATAATATTAATTTGATAGATAAAAAAATCATAGATTTAAGAGTACTAAATCAAATCATTTTAACAAATAATAATGGATAATTTAAATGCTGTAATAGATTATGGATCTCAAAATTTAAAATTAGGCATTTTTAATCAAGACAAAAAAAGCGTCTATTTTTCAAAGAAAAAAATTAATATAAGTTTAGAGGAATCTTTAAACACACTCATAAGGGATGCAGAAATTAATTTATCTACTCATATTGATAACATCATTGTTTTATATGACTCTGCTAACTATCATTCTTTAGATATATCAATAAAAAAAGTATTTGATCAATCTACATCAATTAAACCAGTTTATGATAATTTAATAGAAGAGGCACATTTTTTAATTTCTCAAAATAATTTTAAAGATAAGATAATTCATTTAGTTATTAAAAATATTTTTGTAGATGAAAATAAAAAGCTAGATAAAATTATTGGAGATATAAAAATTAATTCTTTAATATTAGAGATTAAATTTATATGTTTAAAAAAAACATTAATTGACGATATAAAAAATACATTTAAAAAAAATAATTTAAACGTATTAAATATATTTTGTTCAAGTTATATTAAATCTATTTCTTACAAAAAAAAATCAAGAAGTAATAATCCTCTAATTTTTTTAGATGTAGGTTATGAGCGAACTAGTAGTTTAGTATTCAACAACGGGATATTCGAGTTTTTTAAATCAATTCCCTTGGGTGGTAATCATATTTCAAAAGATATTGCTAAAGTTTTAAATATAAGTTTTGAATATTCTGAAGATTTAAAAATAAAATTTAACAAATTAGAAAATGAAATGTATCTTTACAAAGATAAATTAAAAGAAAAAAATTTAATTAGTGAAATTTCAGAAAAAAATTTATCTACTCAACTACTTAGGCAGATCATTGAAGCGAGAGTAAATGAAATAATTGATTTAGTTTTTTTAAAAAGTAATATAATTAAAAGTCTTAATTTTATGTCAAAACCAGTATTAATTGTTACGGGTGGGGGGTCAAAGTTTTTAATAAACAATTATAAATTGAAAATTAACAAAGTAATATCAGAAATAATTACTTATGATGAAAATGATTCCCTTGTTTGTGAAGTCGGTCTTGATTATTTTAAGAGTAAAGAAAGTTTTCTTTTAAAAACGAAAAAAAAGTCAAAAAAATCAGGGTTTTTTGAAAGATTCTTCAACCTATTTTCTAAATAATTGTATTTTCTTGTAATATTACTTGAATATTAAATTTTCACTTATTTTATATATTTGGACTATGTCATTACTTTCGCAATCAACAATTGCAAACAAAATATCTTTAAGTGGAATTGGTATCCACACTGGTAATAAAGTAAATTTAAATATTTTACCTGCATCCCCAAATTCTGGAATAGTTTTTAAAAGAACCGATTTAACAAAAAATAATATTGTTGTTCCAAATTTTGAGAATGTTAGCGATGCTACTCTTTGCACAACTATATCAAATCAATTTGGAGTAAAAGTATCTACAATCGAACATCTAATGGCAGCATTTTTAGGTTTAGGAATAGATAATGCTATTGTTGAAATTGACTCGCAGGAGGTTCCAATCCTTGATGGTTCAGCTAAAGAATTTGTAAATATTTTAAAACAAACCAGCTTAAAAACAAGTGACGTTCCTATAAAATTAATAAAAATAAACAAATATATAGAAATAAATGAGGGAGATAAATTTATATCTTTAGATAAATCGAATACAACATTGGATATAGAATTTGAAATAAATTACAAAGATCAATTTATAAAACATCAAAAAAATAATGTAAGCGTATTTGAAGATAATTTAGAGGACATATATAATTCTCGAACATTCTGTCTTTATGATGACATAGAAAAACTAAAAAAATTGGGTTTAGGTAAAGGTGGATCTTTAGATAATGCAATTGTAGTTAAAGAAGACCAAATATTAAATAAAGAGGGATTAAGAAATGCTAACGAGTTTGTAAATCACAAAATTCTTGATTGTATTGGTGATATTTATCTAGTCGGTTATAGATTAATTGGATCTTTAAAATGTAGAAATGGTGGTCATAGTTTAACCAACAAATTATTAAGAAAAGTATTTAGTGATAATAAAAATTATTCTTTATTAGAAATAAAAGGAAAAAATTTACCCCACTCAATAATAAATAACCGCCATATTTTAAAATCTATTGCTTAATAATTAGAATTTTAAAAATATTCTGATAAAATTTCTTAATGCGATATCAAAAATTTCTAATATTTTTATTAATTATTTTTACCTTCATTTCTTGTTCGCAAAAAGAAGAAAAAGTTTCAGTAATCAAAGAAGATAATTTAGAAATGCAAATGATCGAGGCTTATAATGAGGGTTTAAAAGAGCTCAACAAAGGGGACATTTTTTTTGCCGCAAAAAAATTTAATGAGGTTGAACTTTTATACCCACAATCTATATGGGCACCAAGATCAATATTGATGGCCGCTTACGCTTACTATTCACAATTATACTACAATGATGCTATATATGAATTAGAGAGATTTCTTGATAAATATAAAAATCATCCTGATACAGATTATGCATATTATTTACTAGCAGTTTGTCATTACAACCAGATAGTAAACGAAAAAAAAGATTTAGGAGAAATAATAAAAGCAAAAGAATATTTCACATTATTAATAAACCAATACCCCAATACTGATTTTTCAGAAGATGCAATATTCAAACTTGAGCTTATAAAGGAAATATTAGCATCTAAAGAATTATATCTAGCAAATTACTATTTAGATAGAGAAAAATGGATACCAGCCATGAATAGATATAAGAAAATTGTAAATGATTACGAGACAACTATTTTTGTAGAGGAAGCTTTATATAGACTGGTTGAATTAAATTATAAACTTGGATTGATAAACGAGTCCAAAAAGTATGCTGCAATATTAGGTTATAATTATCAATCAAGTGATTGGTATGAGAGATCTTATAAAATTTTAAATAAAAATTATGAAAAAACCAAAATTGAAAAGGATCTAAAAAAACAAAAGTCATTATTAAAAAGATTTAAAGATTTATTCCAATAAGTAAAATAATGAAAGAGAGTGAAATTAAAAAAAAATATGAAACAAAAATTCAAGAACTTAAAACACACAATAAATTTTACTTTGAAGATAGCTCTCCAAAAATATCAGATAAAGAGTATGATAATTTAAAAAAAGAAATAATAAAATTAGAAAAAAAATATTCTTATTTAAAAAGTAGTTCATCACCTTCTACTTCTTTAGGTTATTCCCCTTCTAAAAATTTTATTAAATCTAAGCATAGAGTCAAAATGCTGTCATTATCAAATGCTTTTGATATAGAAGACCTTAAAAATTTTGAGAAACGAATATTTAACTATTTGAATAAAAAAATAGAGGTTGAGTACAGTGTAGAGCCAAAAATAGATGGAATTTCAGCATCACTAACTTATAAAAATGGTTATCTGGTTTTAGGTACTTCAAGGGGAGATGGAACTACAGGTGAGATTATTACTGAAAATTTAAAAACAATAAAAGATATACCTCAAAAAATATCAAATAAAGATTTCCCAAATAATATAGATATAAGAGGAGAGGTTTTTATAAAAAAAAATGATTTTGATAGTTTAAAAAATAATTTTGCTAATCCTAGAAATGCTGCTTCTGGCTCACTGAGACAAAAAAACCCTGAGGAGACTAGAAAAATTCCGCTTAACTTTATAGCCTACACTTATGGTTATTTTGAAAGTAACAAAATAAAAAAACAATCAGAATTTTTAAATTCCCTCAAAAAGTGGGGTTTTAAAACAAATCAATACAACAAAGTTTTAAAAACAATTAATGATCTCGATTATTTTCATAAGAAATTTGAAAAAGACAGATTTAATTTGGAATATGATATTGATGGTCTAGTTTATAAAATTAATAGCTTAGAGCTTCAAAAAAGATTGGGATTTACCTCAAATTCTCCAAGGTGGGCCATAGCTCATAAATTTTCTGCAGATAGTGCATTTTCTCAAATTAGAGATATAAATATTCAGGTTGGTAGAACTGGGGCATTAACTCCAGTAGCAAGAATAAAGCCAGTGAATATTGGAGGCGTTATAGTTGCTAATGCTACTTTACATAATGAGGATGAAATAACTAGAAAAGACATAAGAATTGGTGACACTGTAAAAATTGAGAGAGCAGGAGATGTAATACCACATGTAATATTGGTTGATATTAAAAAAAGAGATAAAAAATCAAAAAAGTTTGTCTTTCCAAACAAATGTCCTTCTTGCGGTTCAGAAACAATAAAAGAGTTTAACAGAGTAACAAAAAAATTTGATGCAGTAAGAAGATGTGTAAATGAAGGTTATGAATGTGAAAAAATTGCGATTGAAAAAATAAAACACTTTATATCTAAAGATGCAATGAATATTGATGGACTTGGAAAAAAAGTTGTGGAAAAATTTTGGGATCTAAATTTAATAAGATTTCCACAAGATATTTATAACTTAGACTATAAAAAAATCTCAAATTTAGAGGGTTGGGGCAATCTTTCAGTATCAAATTTAAAATATTCAATAGACCAATCAAAAAAAATTTCTTTTGATAGATTTCTTTATGCAATTGGTATTAGGCATATAGGTATAGAAAATGCCAAGCTTCTAGCAGAATATACAAAATCGATAAAAAATTTTATGAATTTTGTAAATAAAAATAAATTAAATGATTTTTTGAATATTGATGGAATTGGAGATACACAAATAAACTCTCTAAAAAAATTTTTTAATAACAAATTAAATTATAAAGTAATTGAAACGTTATCTGAAATATTAAATATTACAGACCTAAAGTTAAATAAAAGTGGAAAACTTTTAAATTACACATTTATGTTCACTGGTAAATTATCAAATATGAGTAGGGCTGAAGCAAAGTCTTTGATTGAACAAAATTCTGGGACTGTAATTAGCTCAGTTAATAAAAAATTAAAATATTTAATAATTGGTGATAAGCCAACAAATCGAAAAGTGCAACAGGCTAAAGAATTAGGAATAAAAATTTTATCTCAAGATGAATGGTTAAAATTTCTAGATTAAGCTAGCTAACCATTTTTTTTCGTAACTCTTTAAATAGGGAGAAATATTATTATAGACATCAAAGTGATATTTAAATAAATAATTTTTTTCTTCTACGCTTAGCATTTTAAAATTAATTAGGTCTGTATCAATTGGAGCCATAGTTAGATTTTCGAATAAAAGTTTAGATTTTATTTTTTTAATAAAAATTAGATTTTCTATTCTCATTCCAAAATCATTTTTTTTATAAAAACCAGGTTCATTACTTAAAATCATTCCCTCTCTTAACTTTACATAGTTATTTTTAGATATTCCTTGTGGTCCCTCGTGAACATTGAGAAATGCTCCGACTCCATGTCCAGTTCCATGACGATAATCAAGTCCGACGGAATTTAGACTTCTTCTTGCAATTTTATCAATATTATTACCATTTATCTCTCTTTTTATATCTGATAAAACAACAGCAATATGACCTTTCAACACTCTGGTAAAAATAGTTTTAATCTTTTTAGATACATTTGAAAAGCATATCGTTCTTGTAACATCTGTTGTCCCCCATCTGTATTGACCACCTGAGTCTACTAAAAGTAAGTGGTCTTTTTTTAATTTCCTGTTAGAAAATTTATTAGATCTGTAATGAATAATTGCTCCGTTTGGTCCTGATCCAGCAATTGTATCAAAACTTGCGTATAAGTAATTTTTATTTTTTTTTCTAAAATTCTCTAATTTTTTTTCAATTTTTATCTCTGTTAGATTATTTATATTACAGTTTTTAATCCAATATAAAAACTTTGTTAAAGCAATACCATCCTCAATATGCGCATTAACCATATTTTTTATTTCAGTCTTATTTTTAACTGATTTTAAAATATAAATAGGGTCTTCTTTAAGCATAATGTTAAATTTATGACTAATTAGGCTTTCTTCAAATACTGAGCAAGTTTTACTATCAATACAAAAGTTTCCAATTTTTAGTGCAAATAAACATTCCAAAATTCTATTTTCCTTTAAAAAATGTACCTTGAATTTTTTGAGACTAAATTTAATTTTGTTGATTTTTTTTAGATCCGCAAAAAAATAAATTTCTTTTTCTTTTGTAAGTATCACTTTACAGTTTGCAACAGGTGAATTTGGTAAATCTTTTCCTCTTATATTTAAAAGCCAGCAAACATTCTCGCCTGAACTTATATAAGTATAATCAATCTTTTTTTTTTTCATTATTTTGACTAATCGATTAATTTTTTTATAAATACTTTCACCTGCCACATTAGTATCCAAACTAAAAAAAGGTTCCCTATTTTTAATTTGATTTTTTATTTTAAATTTCAAACTCAATGGAATTAAGGTGTGTTCATCACCAAAATATTTATCTAAAGTTTCTTTTGTAAATAGATATGGATCAAATCCAATTTTACTTTTATTCTTCAAAATATTTTTAGGCCAAACATTTGGTATTTCGCATATTTTAAACTTATTTCCAGATTCTTTTTCTGCTTGAATTGTATATCTTCCATCAACAAATAAATATTTTTCACTTTTTAAAAAAATGGCAAATCCTGCAGATCCAGAAAAGTTTGTAACTAATTTGAGATTATTTACTTTAGAATACTCAGTGAAGTAACTATCATTTTTTGGAATGATATACCCATCTAAATTATTTAATAAAATAACGTTATTTATTTCAGTACTCATTTTAATTTTTTTTGATAACGTATCCATCCAGGGCTTCTAATTTCACTATCATTATTGAAATCTATGTCTTGATTGAATTCAAAATCTTCCTCTTTTTCATCTATATAATTATTATTTTTTTTAATATATTTGTCTGGAAGTTCATCTACAAATCTTGATGCCATGCTATCTATCCAATCCCCTTGATAAAACCTGTTCATTGAAAATGATATTTTAGCAAGTTTTTTAGCTCTTGTAATCGCAACATATGCCAATCTTCTTTCCTCTTCTAACCCACTTTCACCTTTTTCCTCGATACTTTTTTGATGAGGGAATAAACCTTCCTCCCATCCAGGTAAAAATACAACATCAAATTCTAATCCTTTAGATGCATGTATTGTCATTAAATTGACTTTCTCACTTTGCCAATCTTGGTCTAACGATGTTGCAAGAGCAACATGCTCTAAAAAACTTTCTAAATTGTCAAATTCTTTCATAGCGATTAATAATTCTTTTATATTTTCTAATCTATTTTCATTTTCTAAATCTTTCTTATTCTTCAACATCTCACTATATCCAGATTCATCAAGAATTGTTTGCAATAATTTATTGTGATTCATTTTACCTTTTAAGTCGTTTCTCCATTTAGCTAAAAGATTTAGAAGAGAATTTAGACCCAATTTCGTTTTAGGTTTGATTTTGTTCAGTTCGATTAAACGTTTCGAGGCAACCTCTAGCGAACATTTATTTAATTTGGCAAAATTATTTATAGATTTTACTGTCGTATCTCCAATGGATCTTTTTGGAACATTTAAAATTCTTTCGAATGATAAATCATCCAAAGGTTGATAAACTGTTTTTAAGTATGCGACACAATCTTTCACCTCTGCTCTTTCATAAAATTTAATACCTCCAATAATTCTGTATGGAATACCAATTTTTAAAAATCTTTCTTCAAATTCTCTTGTCTGAAAAATAGCTCTTACAAGAATTGCAACTTCATTTAACGAAAATTTATTTTTGAGGTCCTCAATATTTGAACCAATTTCAGTCGCTTCATCTTTTACATTTCTAAAACAGTTCAATGTTACAAGTTCTCCATCTTCTTGATCTGTAAAAAGTTTTTTTCCTACTCTGTTTTGATTATTTTCAATAATATTTGATGCTACATTTAAAATATTTTGTGTTGATCTATAATTTTTTTCTAATCTTATTATTTTTGTATTTTCATACACTTTTTCAAATTGAAGAAAATTTTTAATTTCTGCTCCTCTCCAGCTATATATCGATTGATCATCATCTCCAACACAACAGATATTATGGTTATATTCTGCTAAATATTTAAGCCATTCGCTTTGAATAAAATTTGTATCTTGATATTCATCAACTAAAATATATTTAAATTTTTTAGAATACATTGACGCTATATCTCTATGTTTTTCAAAAATCTTAACTGTATGAAGTATTAAGTCACTAAAGTCTGCAGCGTTTAAATCTATTAATTTCTGTTGATATATTTTATAAATTCCAAGAAAACTTTTTTCTAATATGTCTTTACGTTTAAGTATGACTTCTTCAGGATAAAAGCCTTTATTCTTCCATTTATCTATTACAGCCAAGATATATCTTGGAGATATTTTTTTTGTATCTATATTCTCAGATTTAGATATATTTTTTATCAGCCTTACTTGGTCATCTTGATCAATAATTGAAAAATTTGATTTTAAGCCAACAGCTGCAGCGTGTTTTCTTAATATTTTTGCACTTATTGAGTGAAAGGTACCTAGCCAGGGTAGGCCTGTTGCCTCTTTTTTTAAAAATTTGGAAACTCTAAATTGCATTTCTTTTGCAGCTTTATTTGTAAATGTCACAGCTAATATCTGGTTGGGAAATGCCTTATGTTGTTTAACAATATGGGCAATTCTTGCCGTAAGAACTCTTGTTTTTCCAGATCCAGCTCCCGCAACAATCAAAAGAGGACCGCTTAAATATAGAACAGCCTCTTCCTGACTTTCATTAAGATTTGTTAAATAATCTAAATTCATCGTTTAATTTTTTTATAATTTAAGCAATATTAAATTAATGGATAAAACTAAGAAAATACCAATCTTTATCAAAGGCATTTTTTTAATAATTGCTCTGTTTTTTTCATTTGGCATTTATTTATCAATACCAGTTTTATATAATTATAAAAGCATAGAAAACATAATTGAAAGTAAATTTTATTCTGATTTTAATATTAACTTAAATATAAATGGTGACATAAAGTATCAATTACTTCCAAAACCACATTTAATAGTTAGCGACTCATCATTGTCAATTAATGAAAGTAATGATTATGGAATGATTGCAGATATAAAGAATTTAAAGATATTTTTATTATCAAATAAACTTTATCCAAAATCAAAAATTAATTTTGAAAGATTTGAAATTCAAAATACAAATTTTAAATTAAAGCAAAACGAATATATTATTTTAAGAAATTATTTTCATAAAAGTAACAGCAAACCATTTTTAATTAAAAAAAGTAAAATATTCATTGTAGATGAAAATAATGAGACTTTAATTATATCTCCAATAGAGAAAATAGATTTTACAACGTCTCAACAAGATAATTACAAAAAATTAAATATTAAAGGAAATTTATTTGATTTGAATTTTAAATCAGTATGGAAAAAAAAATATGACTCTGAAATGAATTCACAAATAGAAATTGATTTTAAAGAACCAAATATTTTTATAAAAAATAATTTAGAATATAATAATAGCTCCGACTATAATGGTACATTATTAATTAGCATTTTAAACCAAAATATAGAAATTGATTATAATCTTAAAAATAATTTAATTATTTTACAATCCCCAAAAAATTCTAACAACATTCAAGTGTATACGAAAATAGAGTTAACGCCTTTTTATCTTAATTCAAATATTACTCTTAATAAGCAAAATTTAAATTTTTTAGTTGATGAATTAATATTTTCTATTTTAAACTTGAAACCTGATTTATTAGGTAACTTAAATGGAGACATCAAATTTCATATAACTAATATTGAGCATGAACTAATAAGAAATGGCCTTGTAACTTTAAATATAAAACAAAAAAATTTAAATTTAAGTGAAGTTTTATTGGGTATTGGTGATATAGGCCAAATCAAGTCTAATATAAAATTTACTAAAAAAAATGGTGATACAATTTTTCATTCATCAAATTCTTTAATTATAAAAAATAAAAAACAGTTTGCTAAAAAATTTCAATTAAAGTTTGATATGGTAAAAGATATAGATTTAATAAATTTTAAAATTGAGAAAAATATTGTTACTGGATTAATATCAATTTTTGATATTAAAATAAATCAAAGTTCCCATAATGCTAGCAACAGTGCTGAAAATAGATATAATATTAGAAATTCACAAGAACTAAAATCATTAGTTAAAAAAATAATAAATAGCTAATCAGGTTTTATCATCTTGTTAGGATCTACTATTTTATTATATTCTTTTTTGTTTATTAAACCTGATTTTAGTGCTTCAGCTTTAAGAGTAGTTTTATTCTTTAATGCATTTTTGGCAATTTTTGCAGCATTATCGTAACCAATCTTTGGAGATAAAGCTGTTACCAACATTAAAGAGTTATCTACTAAATGTTTAATTCTATTTTTGTCTGCCTTTAGTCCAGAAATGCAATACTTTGCAAAACTTTTTGTGCTATCTGATAATATTTGTATTGATTGTAGAACGTTATGAATTATTAAGGGTTTGAAAACATTAAGTTCAAAGTGTCCATGTGAACCTGCCATAGTAATTCCATTGTGATTTCCTATTACCTTTACACAAACCATTGTTACAGCTTCACATTGTGTTGGATTTACTTTACCAGGCATTATTGATGATCCTGGTTCATTTTCTGGAAGTATTAATTCTCCATATCCAGCTCTAGGACCTGATCCTAAAAATCTTATATCGTTTGCAATTTTCATTAAACAAACTGCTGTTGTATTTAGTGTACCAGAATAATTTACAATTGCATCATGTGCAGCTAATGCAGCAAATTTATTCTTAGCTGGCTTAAATGGTAACTTAGTTATTTTTTTAATTTCATTAACAATTTTTTTATCAAAATTCTTTTTCGTATTTATTCCAGTACCAACTGCAGTACCACCTTGTGCTAAATAGTAAATTTCATTAAGAGATACTTTTATTCTTTTAATACACTCTTGTAATTGTGATTGATATCCTGAAAATTCTTGTCCCAAAGATAAAGGAGTTGCATCTTGAAGATGTGTTCTTCCTATCTTAACAATCTTAATGAATTCTCTTACTTTTTTTTTAAGCTCTTTGTCCAATAATATTAAACTTGGTAATAATTTCTCTCTGGTTTCCATTGCAATAGCAATATGCATTGCAGTTGGAAATACATCATTAGTAGATTGTGATTTGTTTACGTGATCATTAGGATGAACAGGTTTTTTTGTACCCTTCTTACCTTTTAATATTTCAATGGCTCTATTTGATATTACTTCATTCACATTCATATTTGTTTGTGTACCCGAACCAGTTTGCCAAACCTTAAGTGGAAAATGACTGTTTAATTTACCCTTAATTACCTCATCAGCAGCTTTAACAATAGATTTAAAAATTTTTGGGTTAATATCTTTGTTTTTAAAATTTGTAATCGCTGCTGCTTTTTTAATTATTGCAATTGATTTTATTAATTTTGGTCTAACTAATGCATCTCCAATATCAAAGTATTTTTTTGATCTTTGAGTAGATGCTCCCCAATATTTATCCACAGGCACCTTAATATTACCAATGCTGTCATATTCTTTTCTGAATTTCATAATATAATTTTGAGAGTATATTCAACAGTTATACATTAAAAAATATTAAAATCATATAGGAGTAAAATGACAAATTTTGAAAAGGTTGGGTTGTTTATGAAAACTTTTAATCAAGATGTTAAAGTTTCATCAAGCTTAAGCACAGATAAAATTAATTCTTTAAGAATATCGTTAATTAATGAAGAATTAGAAGAGCTAAAACAAGCTATATCAGAAAAAAATTTAACAGAAGTTGCTGATGCTTTAACAGATATATTATACGTCACTTATGGAGCAGGTCATGCATTTGGAATTGATTTAGACAAATGTTTTGATGAGGTTCAAAAATCAAACATGAGCAAGTTAGGTAAAGATGGTAAACCTATATTTAATGAATTTGGAAAAGTTATGAAGGGACCTGATTATTTTAAACCAGATTTATCAAAATTTATTAAATAATTTAAATCCAAGATGGCTTGATGGCTTTGATACTTGCTTCTCCACATTTTAGATCTAAATCAAAATTAAATTTTTTATTTTCTAATTTTAATAAAGCAAATGGATTATCACTATTGATTAATAATTTTCCAATATTTTTGTTCTCTAGGGTAATTTCTTCACCATT
Source organism: uncultured Pelagibacteraceae bacterium (assembly GCA_902581585.1). GTDB lineage: Bacteria > Pseudomonadota > Alphaproteobacteria > Pelagibacterales > Pelagibacteraceae > Pelagibacter. The sequence continues at coordinate 20,836 of CACHPB010000005.1, read as the reverse complement.
TAGCTCTCCGTCTAATACTTTAATAGCAAATAATCTTTTATTTAGTTTATCTTTAAGCTTTATTCTTGCTGTATTCTCTTGTCCAACATAACAACCTTTTCTAAAATCAATTCCATTTAATTCTTCTAAGTTACATTCGATTCCAAATACCTTATCTTGAAGATTTTTTGTATCTATCTGAGGAATGCCTAACTCATAACTATGATTATAATACTCATTAATATCTGAAACTGTTAATCCTAGTTTTTTTAATGATAAATATAACTTTTCTAAATTAATTACCAATCTAGCACCTAGTTTTTTAGCTCTCGGATCTAAAAGTATAGGATCCTCTCTAAATTTGACTGTAAAACCCTCCTCATCTTTAGTATTTTCGATTTCTAAAAATTTTTCTTTAGTTAAACTTGCTATAACAAACTCATTACTAAGATTTAATATTTCAACTTTTGACCTTAGTTTGTATAAATTTAATTTTTTATATAGGTCATCAATAATTTTTTTCTCACAATCTAAAAAATATCCTGATTTATGTTTAATAATTATAAAATCATAAAGATATTTTCCTTGTGGAGTTAGAAGTGCTGAGAAACAACTTCTATCCTCTGATACATTTTCAATGTTATTTGTAATTATATTTTGCAAAAATTCTCTTGCTTGGTCCCCGCTAATATATAAAAGACCTCTATCCTCTAATATGTAAACCTTATTTCTATTCATATTGTAATGCTATAACAAATGATATAATTACTTTTTTAAAAAATGTTAGATCTTATTATTAAAAATGGAAAATGCTATATTGATAAAGATTTAAAAGATGTTGATATAGGCATTCAAAACAGCAAGATCACTAAGATAGGCAAAATAGATGAAGAGGCAACTCAAATAATTGATGCAAGCGGACTTACAGTTCTACCTGGTTGCATAGATACTCAAACACATTTTAGAGAACCAGGATCAACAGATACTGAGGATTTACACACAGGTAGCAGAGCAGCAATAGTTGGAGGCATTACCTCAGTTTTTGAAATGCCAAATACTAATCCAGCAACCACTGATCAGAGAGAATTTCAGAAAAAAATAGATTTAGCAAAAAATCGAATGTATTGTAATCATGCATTCTATTTTGGCGCTACTCCTACTAATCAAAGTGAATTAGCAAACCTTAAAGGATTAGAGGGGTGTTGTGGTGTTAAATTATTTGCAGGCTCATCTACTGGAACTTTATTGGTCCACAGAGAGGAAGATATAGAAAAAGTTTTTGAAAGCACATCAAAAATTGTTGCAGTACATTCAGAGGATGAAGATATTTTAAATTTAAGAAAAAAATTAAGAGAAAAAGGAAATGTTCATTCTCATCCAATATGGAGGGATGAGGAATGTGCAATTTCATCGACAAGAAAAATTGTTAAAATTGCAAAAAGGTTAGGTAAGAAAGCTCACATTTTACATATTACTACTAAACAGGAAATAGATTTTTTATCTCAGAATAAAGGAAATGTTACTTTTGAGATAACTCCGCAACATTTAACCATATATGCACCTGACTGCTATGATAAACTTGGTACTTACGCTCAAATGAATCCACCTTTAAGAGACAAAAGTCATTATGATCGTTTATGGTATGCAGTAAGAAATAATTATAATGATACAATTGGCTCTGATCATGCTCCACATCTAAAAGTGAATAAAGACAAAGAGTATCCTGATACGCCATCTGGAATGCCAGGAGTTCAAACTTTAATGCCTGTAATGCTTAATCATGTAAATGATGGTAAATTATCACTTGAACAATTAATGAATCTTGTATGTGAGAACCCTGTAAAAATTTTTGGAATTATAGGAAAGGGTTTCATAAAGAAAGATTATGATGCAGACATTACAATTGTTGATATGAACAAAGTTATCAAGATTGAAAATGATAAAATAGAAAGTAAGTGTGGTTGGTCGCCTTTTGATGGATATAAGTTTAAGGGTACCCCAGTTTATACAATTATAAACGGAGAGATTAAAATGAAAGATGGTGAAATCATTGGAGAACCATCTGGAAAACCAATAAGATTTGAAGATTAGTTAGTTTTATCTATTAAGAATTTTATTTTCAATTAAACTTTGAGTAATCTCAGCTAGAATTGCTGGATCATCAATTGTTGCTGGCATTTTGTAATCTTCACTGTCAGCAATTTTCCTAATAGTTCCCCTTAAAATTTTTCCAGATCTTGTTTTGGGCAATCTTTTTATTACTATGACTACTTTAAAGGCTGCAACTGGTCCAATTTTATCCCTGACCATTTTAATACATTCCTTTGAGATAGTATCATCATCCTTTTCTACTCCAGTTTTTAAAACAACGAGACCTATTGGTAATTGTCCTTTTAATTTATCTGAAATCCCAAGAACGGCACACTCAGCAACCGATTGATGTTCAGATAAAACCTCCTCTATTGCCCCAGTAGATAATCTATGTCCAGCAACATTAATAATGTCATCTGTTCTTGACATAATCCAAATGTATCCATCTTCATCAATGTGTCCCGCATCATATGTTTGATAATATCCTTTGTAATTAGACATGTAATTTTCTTCATATCTTTTATCTGCATTCCAAAGTGTAGGAAATGTTCCAGGTGGCAAAGGTAGTTTTACAACTATATCTCCCATCTCATTTGGTTTTGCGATTGAATGATCTGGTTTAATTATTTTAATATCATATCCTGGAACTGCTTTACATGCTGAACCATATTTAGTTTTTTGCATTTCTATACCAGTACAATTTGAACTTATTGCCCAACTAGTTTCTGTTTGCCACCAATGATCAATCACAGGTACACTCAAAAGATTTTCTGCCCACTTTAATGTATCAGGATCAGCTCTCTCTCCAGCTAAAAATAATGACTCAAATGAACTTAAATCATATTTAGAAAAAAACTTTCCATCGGGATCTTCCTTTTTAATTGCTCTAAAAGCTGTTGGGGCAGTGAATAAAGATTTAATTTTGTATTCTGAAATAATCCTCCAAAATACTCCTGCATCAGGGGTGCCTACAGGTTTACCCTCAAACAATACAGTTGTGCAACCTTTAAACAAAGGTGCATAAACAATATAAGAGTGCCCCACAATCCAACCAATATCACTTGCTGACCACCAAACATCATTTTCATCAATATTATATATATTTTTCATAGTCCATTTTAGTGCAACTATGTGTCCACCAACATCTCTAACTATTCCTTTTGGAATTCCTGTGGTACCCGAGGTATATAAAATATAAGCAAATTCGTTAGCTCCTAATTCAACACAATCTTTATCTTTCGCATTAATAAGACACTCTTCCCAGCTTATCTCAAGAGGTGAATTAAGTTTTACCTCATGATTTTTTCTTTGATAGAAAATTACTTTTTCAACTTTATGTTTTGCAAGTTTAAGAGCCCCATCAACTAAGGGTCTATACTCAACTGTTCTTCCTGGTTCAAATCCACAAGAAGCAGTAATCAAAATCTTTGCTTTACTATCATCGATCCTGCTTGCCAACTCATTTGATGCAAATCCACCAAAGACAACTGAGTGTATTGCTCCAATCCTTGCACATGCAAGCATAGCAATGACAGCCTCCGGTATCATTGGCATGTAAATAATTACTCTGTCACCTTTTTTGATACCTTGATTATCAAGTGCACCAGCAAATTTTGAAATTTTTTCTCTTAATTCATTGTAAGTGAATTTTGCTTTGTTATTTGTGATAGGACTATCATATATCAATGCAATTTTATCACCATTGCCTTTATCAATGTGAGTATCAATTGCATTGTAACAGGTGTTTGTCACTCCATCTTCGAACCATTTATAAAATGGAGGATTTGATTTGTTTAAAATTTTTGATGGTTTTTTAAACCAAAAGATATCCTCAGATACATTTTGCCAAAACTTCTCAGGATTTTGAATAGATTCTTGATAAATTTTGTTAAAACTATCTTTCATGGTGATTTGTTTTTTGACTCACTTTTATAATGATTTTATGTAACAGGTTGTATTTAATTTCACAAAGTAAGTAAAATCAATACTTTTTAGAGGTCAAAAACTCTTCAATAAACCAATTTTTTTTGCTATCTAACCCTAACTTTAGGCTAATCATTAGATTAGTCTGTAGTTTAAATTTAAACTAATAAAAAAAACTAACTATGAGGGAGTTTTTTATGAAGACAATGAAAATGTTAGCTTTAGCGGCAGTGCTTTTCGGAGCAACTACGGCAGCTAACGCAGCAACAGCCTTTTTAGCTACAGACGATTTCGTAGGTATTTCGTTTTGGTTAATTTCAATGGGTATGTTAGCAGCTACAGCGTTTTTCTTTATGGAACAGGCTAATGTCGGTTCACAGTGGAGAAAATCAGTTAACGTAGCTGGATTAGTAACTGGTATAGCATTTATTCACTATATGTATATGAGAGCAGTATGGGTTGAAACAGGTGATACTCCGACTGTTTACAGATACATTGACTGGTTAATTACTGTACCGCTACAGCTAGTAGAATTTTACTTAATTCTTTCAGCAGTAAGAAAAGTTGACACAAACATATTCTGGAGAATCTTAATTGGTTCACTAGTTATGTTAATAGGTGGATATCTTGGAGAAGCTGGATTCATTAATGCTACACTAGGTTTCATAATCGGTATGGCTGGATGGATTTACATTCTTTATGAAATCTTTTCAGGAGAAGCAGGAAAAGTTGCTGCTAAATCTGGAAACAAAGCTTTAGTAACTGCATTTGGAGCTTTAAGAATGATTGTTACTGTAGGTTGGGCAATTTACCCATTAGGTTACATTTTTGGTTACCTAACAGGTGGAATTGATGCTAACGCATTAAACGTTATCTATAACTTAGCAGACTTTGTTAATAAAATCGCATTTGGTTTAATTATCTGGTCTTGTGCAGTTTCTAACTCTACAAGAAGAGCTTAGTAACAATTAGTTACGATATATATAAAATAGGGCGAGTTTGATTACTTGCCCTATTTTTTTTTGTGCTTATATAAAATCAATGGCTAAAATCAAATATATTGAACACAATGGAAAAGAGCATGTAGTTGAAGTCCAAAATGGGCTTACAGTTATGGAAGGAGCTGTTCAAAACGATATCCCAGGAATTGATGCAGATTGTGGTGGAAGCATGTCTTGTGCCACATGCCATGTTTATGTCAAAGAAGACTGGTATGATAAATTACCAAAAAAAGAAATGGGTGAGGATGACATGATAGACCAAGCCTTTGAACCAAACTCAAGCAGTAGGCTTAGTTGTCAAATTATGGTCTCAGATGATCTAGATGGTCTAAGTGTTTATATGCCGGAGAAACAGGTTTAATGATTAAAACTGATGTTGTAATAGTCGGTGCAGGCCCAACAGGATTGTTTTGTGCCCATCAATTAGGAATCATTGGTTTGAAATGTGAAATAGTTGATAACCTAGATAAAATTGGTGGCCAATGCATAGAACTTTATCCAGATAAACCAATTTATGACATTCCCGCAGTTCCCGAATGCACTGGGGAAGAGCTTACTAACAATTTAATTAAACAAATAAAACCTTTTAACTTTAAATTTCATTTAAATGATAGAGTTCAAGAGCTAAGAGAAGAAAATGAGAGCTGGATAGTAAAAACAACTAATGGTAAAGAGTTTAACACACCAAATGTAGTAATAGCCGGAGGAGTTGGATCTTTTGAACCACGAAAATTTCCGACAAAAAGTGCAGAAAAGTTTGATGGCAAAACAGTATTATATTCAATAAAAGATAAGAGTATTTTTAAAGATAAGTCAGTAGCTATTTTTGGAGGTGGAGATAGTGCACTTGACTGGGCAATTGAATTGTCAAGTACCTCGAAAGTTTCTCTTATACATAGAAGGGATGAGTTTAGAGGTGCACCTGCAAGTGTTCAAAAAATTAAAGAACTTAGTGAAAAAAATAAAATTAGTCTATTTACAAAGTATTCAATTAAAGATGTGAAAGGTAACGGCTCTCTAGAGGAAGTCGAGATTAAAAGTGAAGAAGGTGAAAGCAAAACTATAAAGGCTGATTATGTTTTAGGATTTTTCGGTTTAATAATGCAACTTGGACCAATAGCTGAATGGGGACTAAATTTAGATAAAAAAACAATACCAGTTAATACAGAAAATTTTGAAACTAATAAAAAGGGTATTTTTGCTATCGGCGATATTTGTACATATCCAGGAAAACTCAAATTAATTCTTTCTGGTTTCCATGAAGGAGCTCTAGCTGCAAGAGGTTGCTTTAAACATGCAAGACCTAATGAGAAATACAGATTTGAATTTACAACAGCCTCTAACACTATAAAAGATAGACTGGGCGTAAAATAGTGATCGAGTTATTTACAGCCGATACTCCTAATGGTTGGAAAATTAGTATTATGTTAGAAGAGATAAACTTTGATTATAAAATTACCAAAGTAAACTTAAACGAAGGTGAACAACACAAACTTGAATTTAAAAAAATTAGTCCGTTTAATAAGATACCTGTGATTACAGATCACGAAAATAAAAAATCAATATTCGAGTCAGGAGCAATATTGATGTACTTAGGTGAAAAAAGTAAAATGTTTTATCCAGAAAATAATAGATTAGAGATAAATCAATGGTTGATGGCCCAGATGGGTTTGATTGGTCCAATGATAGGCCAACATCATCAGTTTCATTATTATCATCAAGGAAAAAGTGAGTGGGGAGAGGAAAGATATTTTAAAATAACTAGAAAGTTATACGAAGATTTAGAGGCAAGACTATCAACAAGTGATTATTTAGCTGGAAAAGAATACTCTATTGCTGATATCGCTACATGGTCTTGGATAGCACGTCACAAAAGACATGACATTGGATTAGAAAACTTTAAAGGATTATCTAGATGGTTCGTTGATATTGCAAAACGTCCAGCAGTTATCAAAGGATTTAAAGTATTAAATAAAGATGCTGAAATAGACTATCCTTAAATATCAGCGTAAACTTTTTCTTCTTTTTCGTGTTTCTCTTGAGCTGATATACACAGGGTTGCAACTGGTCTCGCCATTAATCTTTTAAGACCAATTGGCTCAGCAGTTTCCTCACAAAAACCATACGTTCCATCCTGAATTTTTTTCAAAGCACCATCAATTTTTGAAATTAATTTTATTTGTCTGTTGATCGCTCTCATTTCAACATTTTTTTCCGTATATGAACTTGCTTGATCTACAATATCTGCTGAAGCACTGTTATCATCCATTGAAGCATTGAATATTGCTTCATTATTTGTTCTCTTAAGATCTTTTTTCCAGTCCATTAATTTTTGTTTAAAATATGCAAGATGTTTTGCGCACATGTATTTTTCAGTTTCTTTTGGAATATATTTTTTAGAGATCTTAACCATACTCAATTTTTCAAATCTGGTGAATATATTCATCATTTATAGAGTGTCAAGAATGCATTAATTGTATAAATTAATAAAAATGGCCATTTATAAAAAGAATATAAACAATATATTTTATATTTTCATTACATCACATCTGTTGATCTGGACATTGATTCCAACTCTTACAAATCATAATTTGCCATTAGATACTATTGAAGCCCTGGCGTGGGGAAGCAACTTAGATTGGGGATTTAATAAACATCCTCCAATGAGTGCTTTTTTACCAGAAATAATTTATTTTATTTTTGGGCCACAAGATTGGGCGTATTATCTATTAAGTCAAATTTGTATTTTAGTTTCATTCTTTGTTATTTTTAAGTTAGCAGAGGATTTTTTTGAAAATAAGATTTATTGTTTTCTATCTGTTTTATTATTAGAGGGTATTTATTTCTATAACTTCACCACTCCTGAGTTTAATGTAAACGTATGTCTTATTCCTTTTTGGTCACTTTCTATCTTTTATTTATGGAAAGGAATTACAAATAACAAAATCTTAGATTGGATATTACTTGGATTATTTGCTGGATTTGGTTTCCTTTCAAAATATTTATTTGTTTACTTAGGTTTAGCAATAGCTGTCCTTTTAATTTACTTAATTATTAACAAAAAAATAAATTTTAAGTGTCTGATATCCTTAATTCCTTTTTTTTTAATTTTGTCTCCCCATATTATTTGGCTATCTGAGAATGAGTATGTAACTATAACATATGGGCTAATGAGAACTGGGTCAGAAGAAGCAAGTATTTTGGGTCATTTAAAAAATCCATTTATATTTTTACTTAAACAAATTGGAATATTGATTCCATTCTTATTAATGATTTTTATTTTAATTAAAAAATTTAAAATAAATATTAACTTAAATGATGATAAACTATTATTTTTGTTATCGATAAACTTAATTCCTATTTTATTTATTTTTTTAACATCTTTTACTATGGGTTTTAAAATAAGAACTATGTGGATGACTCCATTCTATATAAGTTTTGGTTTGCTATTTATTTATATTTTTAAGTCTGAAATTAATTTTGAAAAAATGAAAGCTTTTACTTCTGTCTTTTTAGTCTTATTTTTTATTTCACCAATATTATATGCATATGTTTCTATTTCAAAAACTGACAAAAGGACTGATTTTAATGGAAAAAATTTAGCTATACAGGCTAAAAATTTTTATAAAACAGAGGCAAATGACCTTGGAAAAATGGAATATGTAAAGGGTAATGAGTGGATTGCAGGAAATATATCTTATCATCTTCCAGAAAGACCAAAGTGGATTTATAGCTCAAAGGATCTTTACATGTGTAATAGTGATATGGAGTGCATAAAATATAAATGAAATTTCAATTAAACGAAAAAAATAAAAAACTTTTATTCATTATTGGAATAATTGCTTTAATAGAACTTTCAGGATATGGTTTTTTTGCCTCTTTGTTTAGATTAATAGGCTCAGTAAGTTGATGAACATTATAATATTAATTCCAGTATTTAATGACTTTAGATCTACATCAATATTACTTGAAGAAATCAATAGCAATATTTCTGATTTAAATGCTTCATTTTCAATTATTTTAATTAATGATGCATCAACTGAAGAAAAAAATTTAGAAAATAAAAATTTAAATAAGATTAAGTCAATAAAGTTAATAAATATGAGAAATAACAAGGGTCACGCAAGATGTATTGCTGCTGGACTAAAACATATTTCAGAAAATGAAGATTTTGATTATGTAATACCTATGGATGGTGATGGAGAAGACAGGCCAGAAGAGATAAAAAACTTTGTAGAAAAGATTAAGGATAATCCTCACAAAAGTATTGTTGGAGAAAGAGTTAAAAGATCAGAAGGTTTAATTTTTAAAATTTGTTATTTTTTACACAAAATAATTACATATACATTTACAGGAAAATTTATAAAATTTGGAAATTTCACTTGCCTTACAAAAGAAACTGTTAAGAAATTAATTGACGAGAAAGCAACCTGGAGTAGTTTTTCTGGATCATTAGCAAAAATAGAAAATAATTTAATTAATTCTCCATCAATAAGAGGTTCTAGATATTTTGGTCCCTCAAAAATGAGTTTCATTAATTTAATAAAACATTCCCTAGCAATTATTGCAGTATTTAAATCTTCAGTGATTTTTAGATCAATAGCATTTTATGCAATATATTTGGTAATAATTGCTGAATATTTAAGTGTAATTACAGCTATACCTTTAGCGCTAATCATTATTTTTGGTCTAGTTATTTTAAAAATATCAAGAAGAGAAAATATGACTGAGTTTAATAATTCTTTAACAAATATTTCAGATATTGACATCATAAAATAAGTTATTTTAAATAATTAAATGAAAAATTTTTATCGTAAAGTTGCTTTCGGTTTAGGACCTAATGAACAGGCACCATCAGATCCATTAGAATGGGCAAAAAACCAATTGAACGATATTCCCGAATTTTCTTGGAAGGGAAAAATTTTACCAGAGAAAGAACTTAGAAATTATTATCGAGATTACGTTTATGGAGATAGAAAAGTTCTAAGAAAAAAATTTAAAAATGACAAAGAAGGCTACAAAAGGGAAAAAAATAAGTTAAGGCACGCAACTGGTCAAAAATTTTGGTGGAACCTTGAACTTTGTATAAGGTATTCAGAAGCATTAAAAAGTGAAACACCAGTTTTAGCAAAACTTTGGTACTTCTGGGGAAATCATTTCGCAATCAGTGAAAAAGATTTTTTAGCACAGTATACAACAGGTGCTTACCAAAGAGAGATCATTAGAGCTAACATGAATCAAAACTTTGAAAAAATGGCCCAAGAGGCAACTATTGGTTGGTCGATGATACATCACTTAGATAATGAACAGAACATAGGACCTAAGAGTCAAGAAGCTAAATGGGCAAGAGAAAAAGGGAAGACAAAAGGTGTAAATGAAAATCATGCAAGAGAGCTTCTTGAACTTCATACTGTATCGCCAGATTGTGGATATACACAAGAAGATGTAATCCAAATGGCATATATAATGAGTGGTTGGAGACCTAAGTGGGGAAAGAAAAGATTAGAGACAGGAGATGTTCATTTTAACCCTGATGCTCATGAGCCTGGTACTAAAATAGTTTTAGGTAAAAAATATAAAAGAGGTAGAAAAAGTTTATCAGTTGCAATCACAGATCTTGTTAACCACCCTTCCTGCAGAAAGTTTATTGCAATGAAACTCTGTAGATATTTAATCACAGATAACCCGACTGAAGATATGATGGAACCAATTATAAAAGCTTGGGAAAAATCAGATGGTTTTTTACCAGAAGTTCACAAAGCTGCTATAGAGGTTGCTTTTAATTATTCTGATAAATATAATAAATTTCAGAATCCAGAAAACTGGTTATTGCAAATGAGCAAAATGGCTGATGTTGATTTAATCCCATCTCCTTCATTTATGGATCTTTATCAACTTGGAAATAAACCGATTAAAGATCAAAGAGCCTTAGAAAGATTGATGGATGAGCTTGGACAACATCCTTATTTAGCAAAACAACCAAATGGATGGTCAGATATTTCAGAGGATTGGATGTCACCAGAGTTACTAATTAGAAGGCTGGTTTATGCAAGAGAGGCTTATTACAAGAAGTCAGGCAAGTCACAGACAACTAAATTTTATGAAGAAATGATTGAAAAAAATTATGATAATCCAAGTGAAATTTTACAAATTATAAATCAGTATAAAGAGCTTGTTCATAAACATGTTATTTTATTTAATTTACCGGAGACGCTTAAATCATGAAGATATCAAGAAGAAATTTTTTAAAAGGGTCAGCCACTACGTTATTTTTTGCTGGTTTTAATTTTCCAGTTTTAGCAAATACAGACAAGAAAAAAAATCTTGTAGTTATAATGTTAAGAGGTGGAATGGATGGTTTGTGCGCTGTCCCAATAATTGGTGACAAAAATTTCGAAAAAAGAAGAAAAGATTTAATTTTAGATCGAACAATTAAGCTAGATTCTGATTTTGCTCTACATCCTAAATTAAAAAATTTTCATAATTTATGGAAAAAGAATCTAGGAGCAGTCGTTCATGCAACAAATATTCCATATACTAAAAGATCACATTTTGATGGACAAAATTTAATGGAGACAGGTGGACATATTCCTTATGCTGTCAAAACTGGTTGGCTAGGAAGAGGAATGAAGTTAGCAGAATTAAAAGGAGATGGCCTTGCATTAGCTTTACCGATGCCTTTACTACTTAGAGGTATTCCAAGTAATGATAATTTTTATCCATCAAAGAAAAGACTTCCAAGAACAGAACTTTTAAAACTTTTAAAATCAATTTATGCTGAAAAATCTGAACATGACCTAGCTAACATGATGGAAATAATAGCTAATAGGTCAACGATGAGTAGTGGTGGAACTTCAATGTCTAGAAAAAATTCATCTTTAGCATTAAAAGCAGGTTTGGAATTAAAAAAAATAAATGGTCCAAGAGTTGCTGTTTTTGAAGTTGATGGCTTTGATACACATGCTGCTCAGGGAGGAGTGAATGGTTCTCATTCAGATAGTTTAATTGAAATGGACTCTATTTTTAAAAGTTTAGAGATGGGTCTAGGGAATGAAATTCAAAATACTTTAGTTTTAACTCTAACTGAATTTGGTAGAACTATAGAACAAAATGGAGGACGTGGCACAGAACATGGCTATGGGTCTGCAATTTTTATGACAGGCGGTTTATTAAAAAAATCGCAGGTTTATGCAGATTGGCCAGGACTAAAGAGAAAAGAATTATTTGAGGGAAGAGACTTAAATTCAACAATTGACGCTAGATCTGTTTATGCATCGGCCATGTCTACAGTTTTTGATATAGATTTTAAAAGAATACAAAAAGAAGTTTTTTGGGGAGATAAACTTCAAAACTTATCTGAAAAATTATTTAAAAGTTGATGAAAAGAATACTAACAATTTTATTATCATTTTTATTGTTAACAAATTTTGCAAATTCTCAATCTAGATTTGGCGAATTAACTGAAATGAGAGACAAAAAAATGCGTGGCAAAGATGGTCAATGGGTAAGACCTCATCCAGGACCTTTCGTTTGGAATCATATCGAAAGTGAAAAAGGTAAATTTTTTTGGGAAGATGTAGATAAATACGTTTTATATGCACAGGAACACAACCAAACAATTTTAGCAACTATCTGGCCTCATACAAATTGGGATCAAAAATCTTGTAAAAGAAAAAAAGCCAGAAGTCCATTTGGAAAACGTTTTACAAAATATTTGAGCAAACCTTGTTCCATGGAAGATTATAAAACTTTCCTTATAAAATTGGTGGATAGATATGATGGAGATGGTTCAAATGATATGCCTGGATTAACAAAACCAATTATATATTGGGATGTGATGAATGAACCTGAGTTTGATATGTTTTTTAAAGGAAGCGAGGAAGATTTTGTTGAAATTTTTAATTTTTCTTCAAAAGTAATTAAAGAACAGCAACCAGATGCAGTTATCGTTATGGCTGGAGCTGCAGGAATGTTTCCAGAAAATAAAAAATATTGGAAATCAGCTTTGCCAAAAATTAAGGATCATTTTGATATTGCAAACATTCACCATATAAGCGGTCCAGATGGACAGTGTGATAAAGAGCTATGGGTAGATGAATTTGCTGATTTGTTAAAAAGAGTTGATGTTGATAAACCAATTTGGTTGACAGAGGCTATGACCTGTGGTCCTCCGATAAAAGCTTATGTAAATGCTTTTCTAAACGGTGCTGAATTAATTATTGATGTAGGCGTAAACGCACCAGGCAAAAAAATGTCAAAGAAAAGTAGAAAAAAATTAAACGAATTCATAACTGAATATGATGGTTTTACATCAATAAAGTCTATTTCAAAAGAAGAGGTAGAGTTTACTTATAAAGATGGTTCAATAAAAAATTTAAAACTTAACTAAAATATACAAATGAAAAAAATCAATTTAATATTTTTTATAATCTTATTTTTAGTATCATCCCATTCTTATGCAGAAAAGTGGCATATAAAAATGAAAAAAAAGGAAAAAAAAGATTTTGCTTATTATGTTTTGAAAGCTCAATCAGATAACAAAATGGTTTTTAATACAAGAAACATCAAAGATCCTAATATTTATAAATTTTTTGATAAATTTGAGGATAGAATGGGAGTTACTGAAAAAGGAATAGAATTCGATTTAAAATATTCATTCAAAGGGCATAAACTTGATTGGAAAAGATATGACATTGAAGGTCATGCTCAAAGATTTCAAATCATGGAACCTTATAAAGAAACTACAAAAAAAAATAAAACAAAATGGTATAGAGTTGGTTATTTCGTACCAGTGGATATAAGAACTGACAAGCATACAATATCTTTATTTGATTTCAAAAAATTATATGGAAAAGGTGAGAAAACTCATGATGCAGCACTAAATATTATAAATAATAGATTTAATTGGGTATTTAACTCACCAAATTATACTTCGCATAAAAATGAGACAGGTGAGGAATATTTATACTTCGATACATATTTTGTTAATCTTGATCATAATTTTTCACCATTAAAAGGCAAATGGGTCAATGTTTTAGTAAATGCAAGATGGTCCAAAGATGGATTTTTGCACATGTGGATAGATGGAAAACTTAGATCAAGTTACTTTGGTGATACTTTGGGTGGTGCATCAAGTGTAAGATTTAAATTTGGACCATACAGACACCATATGCACCAGGCAACCAATGAAGGTTTAGAAGTTCCTGATCTTAAAATAAGATACTCTAATGTTGGTAAAGCTGACAAATGTGAAGACTTGTGGAGTGGATGTAATGAAATTATAAGCCAACTATCAGATCGATCTAAACTTAATGGAGTCAGGGTTGTTGTATTATGCAAAACTGCTCCGCAATCTAGTACTTGTAAAAATTTAGGCTACCCAAACAACCCAAGACCTTTTTAATGATAAAAAAATTTTTATTATTTTTTATGATGTTTGCTATGATCAATGGGACAGCATTTTCTAAAACAAAATTTTCACAAGTCAAAAAAGCTTTAAAAGAGGATAAATACGGAAAAGCAATTCCTGAACAATTTCATTTTCTAAATGCGAGACATGCAATTAATCCTGTTTCTGTATCTGATTTTTCTATTGTTGGAGATAAATCAGTTAGATTTGAACTAAATGATGGTGAATGTGGTTACGAACCAAAATGGAGTGATTGTGAAAATGATAGAGAAAGAACTGAGCTATACTACAAAAGATACCCGTCAAAAGCTGAGCGATGGTATCAATTTTATATTTTCTTACCAAAAGATTATAATTCAGTTGCGCCATCTAAGATGTCTTTAATACAGTGGAAGAGACATAAGCCTTCAAAAGTTTTAGTTATGTTTCAACACATGCATGCAGGTTTAACTTTTAATAGAAATGGAGATACATTTACAGACTCTTACGTACTACTAAAAAAAAATGATGAATTATTAGGAAATTGGACTCAAATTATTTTTAATACTAATTGGCACCCTGACCCCGATAAGGGTTTCATGAAGGTCTGGATAGATGGACAACTAAAGATTGATTTTAAGGGTATTTCAAATCATCCAAATAAAGGTAAGGAGCAAAGTTTAAGATATGGATTATATAATAGTTCAATGTCTAGATATAAAAATATATTTGAAACAAAGAAAATGCCTCAAAGAATTATTTTTTTTGATGGAGTACGATCTGAAAAAAAATGTGAAAAATTATTTAATAAATCTGAATGTCAAAAGCTCGAGTCTCAAAGTGTAGAAAAGTATGAAGTTTATTCATATAGAAAAAATGATAAAAAATTTAATCCTAGCCATATTCTTGAGGTTTCAAAATCATTTTTGAAATGAAAAAAATTTATTTAACTTTATTTGGCATATTTTTATGTTTATCTGCTGAAGCAAAAGTTAAATCTAAAGATATATCTTTTCCAAAACATTTTTATACAGATAAGATTAAATCATGCTCTTATGTGGGTAGTGAGACTTTTAAATCTAAATATAAAAAAGCTAGAATTGAAAGCTTAATACGTTTAGATTGGATGAGTGAATGGGCGCTTGGTAATTCTAGAAGCGTAAATCACCTAAATCTAACTGGTCCAATGAGCTCGTTTGCTGTTGCTACCCATAATGCAATTGGCAATAATGATAAAAATGACATTGATGCTGCTAAAGGAATATTGATTAAAATAGCTAAAGCAAATGTTTTATTAAATACAATCAGTAAAGAAGAGTTAAAAAAAAAACCAAAATGTTGGAAAGATGGAAATCCTGAGGCACCTTGCTGGTACCATGCATATGAATTTGCAAGGGATGCTTTTACAAATTATTTGCTGATAGCAATTTATCTTAAAGATTACTTAAGTGATAAAGAAATTAAAATTGTTAACAAGTATATTAAAAAAATGCATAAAAAATTTATTAAGCCTGAAGAATTTTTAGAGAAAGAAAAAGGATTTTATGCGATGGGAAACGGAGGAATTCCAAACTTAGCTTATGCTCATTGGACAAATAATAAAAAACTAGCAGCAAAAGAATTCAATTTTAGATTTAAAAATATAGAGGAAGTGTTTTATGATGATGGCTATATCAATAATAATTCTTTTAGAGGGTTTCGAGCCTTATGGTATCACTCTTATGGTTTAAATTCAGCTTTAGGATACATCTATTTAGCTAAAAATTGGGGGGCTAAAGTTCCAGACTCAGTTATCAATAGAATTACTAAAGCAGCAGAAGTATTAAATTTAGGGATCACTGATTATGAAAGTTTCTCCTCAAGAAAATACGATGGTAAGCAAAAAAATAATCAATATAAAAAACATAATGCTAGAAAGCACACACATCAAGAGGCTTTAGCTATTGATACCTTAATGGAAATGGTAACTGGAATAAAACATGAAAAAGATATTACTTATTTAGCCAAAAGACCAAAGTATGGCATAGACAATCTAATTGGGTTTAATGCTAATTGTATAAAATGAAAAAATATTTATTAATATTTTTTAGCTTATTTTTATTTTCAATAAATACACATGCATCTGAAAACCCTTACAAATTTTTGAAAAAAGAAGTTTTATTGGGCAAAGCCAGTTCAGAATTGAAAAATGATACAAGATCTATTTCAAAAAAAAAAGCACTTTCTATTTTTGAAGATGCAGATGGTAGAGCAATTAAAATTACTTTAGATACAAAATTTAAAGGTAATAAAAAAGATTGGGAAAGAACAGGTGAAAGAAATCAAAGATGGGAAATGGCTAACAAAAAGAAACCAAGAAAATTTAAAAAGCCAGTGTATGTAAAATATACATTTAAGCTAAATGACTTTCCAACTCATCCAGCAGTAGGAGGAAGTTTTTTTCAAGTTATTGCTAATAAAGGAAATTCGAGACTTTTGCCTTGGATGAAATTAGAATATAGAGGAAGTTCTGTTGTTCATCAGTTAAACTTTACTAAAGAAGTTTTTTATTTAAAAGGCGATCCCGAAAATTCTAATTTTGATAAAATTTCATATAAATTTCCCTTTGGAACTGTTGATCAATTTAAAAATTACAGAACTGTAAGTTTCAAAATATTAGCTTCAAAAGAGGATAACGGAGAGATAATAGCATGGGTCGATAATAAGAAAGTTTTTGAAGTATATGGTTCAAACTTTACCATAGGCAATGGATACACATTTAAATGGGGTTTTTATCGATGGCTTAAAGATGCACTTTTAAATGAAACTCCCACTCAATCCTTAACAGTGAAAGAATTTGGTTTCAGTGATAAGTGTGAGGAAATTTTAGATCAAGACAAATGCTCTTATTCATCTAAAAGTAAAGAGTCAGTTTCCTATGTAAGATATAGAAAAAGCAGTTATAGAATGCCTACTTACGGAAAAAAAATTACTAAATCAATTAAATGGACAAAACCATTACCTGAAATTAAAATTAATTAGCTCTAATAGTTGGTAGTAGGTAGAAGTCAGCTGTATCTATTTTGGAAGAATGCTCTCTTCTCATGTTCCATCTTTTTTGAACACCAGCACTTGCAAGACTTAATGTGGATCTTCCATACCGATAGTTCGTATTATCAATAGACCTCATTAAGCCCTTTATTTTCTCATCTTTTTCACAAGAAAATAGGTTCTTACTACCATCTTCATTTGATAAACCAGTAAGCATTACACCTGCTTTTTGGTAACGGTAGCCATTTTTAAAGATAGAGTCTAAAGCAACTAAAGCAGTTTTAACTATTTCAATACTATTATTTGTTGAAATTGCAAAATCTATGGTCTTTGAGTTTGAATAATATCCAAATCTACTTTGAAAAGGACTTGTTCTAACAAAAACTGTAATTGATTTTGCAATTAAAGACTCAGATCTAATTTTTTCAGACGCATTCAAACAATAATTTGCAACTGCTTCTTTTAATTCTTGGTATTTTTCAATTCTTTGACCAAAAGAACGAGATACAACACAACTTTTTCTTTTTGTTTGTGTTGTCTCTAAATCAATACAAGGAACTCCTCTTAGTTCCATTGCAGTTCTTGAACCCAAAACATTAGAGTTTTTCTTTATCCATGTATTTGATTTGTTCTTTAGTTGTTTTGCATTATAAATTCCGTTTTTGTGATAAAATTTTGTTAACTGTCTTCCCACACCCCATACATCGTTAATTTCAACTTTTTCTAATATAGGATCAATATTTTCAATTCCTATCAAACTTGTTACACCTGACTTTTTTTTCTTTGCAATATGATTTGCAACTTTGCTTAAAGTTTTTGTTTTAGCAATACCAATACTAGTTGGAATACCTGTCCATTTTAAAACTGTTTCTCTAATTTCTCTTCCGACCTTTTCAACTTCATCATCTGAAAAATTTGACAAATCTAGAAATGCTTCGTCGATAGAATATACTTCGATGGCAGAGTTAAATCTTTTTAGAGTTCTCATTACTCTTCTAGATAAATCTCCATACAAAGAATAATTAGATGAAAAAACTTCAACTCTATTTTTAATAATAATATCTTTTGCCTTGAAGTAGGGCTCTCCCATTTTAATACCTAAAGCCTTTGCTTCTGTTGATCTTGAAATTATACAACCATCATTATTAGATAAAACTACAACAGGTTTTTTTCTTATTTTAGGATTAAATAATCTTTCGCAAGAAACATAAAAAGAGTTACAATCAATAAGTGCTATTTTTTTAGTATACTGAATGGATGACATAAGTTACAACTCCCCAAATAAATATATCTTCATCTTCATTAATTAAAATTCGATCTGTAAATTCTTTAGAACCTGATGTTAAAAATTTTTTATCTCTTTCTTGAACTAAACTTTTAACAACTAGTTCATCATGAACATTTGCAATAACTGTTGAGAAATTTTTTGGTGTTAAACTCTTATCAACAACTAATAGATCGCCATCATTAATTCCCACATCCACCATTGATTTCCCCTGGACTCTTATAATGAAAGTTGCTGGAATGTTTTTGATTAAATGAACATTTAGATCAATATCTTCCTCAATATAATCTGTGGCAGGCGACGGAAAACCCGCGCCAGCTTTATGTAAATAGTAAGGTATAGTTAGCTTCATAAATGTTCTTATTTTGTTCTAATTAATATCTAAGTTATTCAATAGTGTCAATCAGGTTGTATTTTGAGTCTGTAACTGAATCAAAAGTGAATCAAAACGTGAACATCGAAACCACATGTTGTATACATGTGGATAACTTTAACCACAAATAGTTTGAAGATAATAAATGGAAAAAAACGAAAGCTTAACTGGAAGATGTATTTGTGGTCAGGTTAAATATAGAATTACAGAAAAGCCTCTATTCACCCAAGCTTGTCATTGTAAAGATTGTAAAATTATAACTGGGTCTTCATACGTTATTAATACAAGCGTCTTAGATAACACTTTAATTATAGAAGGAGAAGTTGCATCGACAGAACTTAAAGCAGGGAGCGGCGCCACTTCTAATGCATATTTTTGTACCAAATGTGGAACTTATATTTATACTGATTATGCCTCAGCTGTTGGTAGATTAACAGTTAGAACTAAAACTTTAGATAATTCAGAAAATTTTCCACCACAAGTACATATTTTTACAAAAGATAAAGATCCATGGCTAAAACTTACAGATGATGTAATTTGTTTTGAAAAGATGTATGATCCAAAGAAAACATGGTCAGAGGAAAGTTTAAAAAGATACGGAGAATATTTAAAAGTTATTAACAAATAATTTTATTAGGAGATTAAAATATGAAAAAATTGACTTGTCACTGTGGGGCAATTGAAGCCGAAGTTAAAATTCCCATAGGTGGTGTTGAAAAGATTATGCATTGTAATTGTTCAATCTGTAAAAAAAAAGGTTACATTATAGGAGTACTTGGACCTGATGATTTTAAACTTACAAAAGGAGAGGATAAATTAACACTTTATCAGTTTTATACTAATACCGCTAAACATTACTTTTGTTCTATCTGTGGAATTCATACTCATAACAGACCTAGAAGTAATCCAAAAATATATGGTGTAAATATAGCATGTATAGAGGGTGTAGAGCCATTTGAAATCGAGGATGTTCCGGTGAATGATGGAAGGAACCATCCTCTTGATCAAAAACAATAAAATTTTTTTATGCAACCAATTGCCGATTGTTATAGAAAAGTAAGAAAAAACTGTATTAAATTTATTAAATCTCAAGAAACATCTAAAGAAAAATTTAAAAATAAAAAGAAGATGATAAAATCTTTTTTAATTCCAATCAGTTTTTGGATTGCAAATAGAGCAAAAAAATCAAAACCTTATTTGATAGGTTTATCAGGGGGTCAAGGAACTGGCAAAACAACTATAAGCTCTATTTTAAAAATTATTTTAACTGAATACTTTAGATTAAATGTTTTTAAAATCTCAATTGATGATTTATATAAAACTAGAAAAGATAGAATAAGCTTATCTAAAAAAATACATCCCTTGTTAAAGACCAGAGGTGTTCCAGGAACACATGATGTAAATTTTATGTTTGATTTTCTAAAAAAAATTAAAAAAAAAAGATTTAAACATCATAGAATTCCTAAATTTAATAAAGCTATAGACGATAGACTTAAAAGAAAGTCCTGGTATTTGATTAAAAGAGTACCAGATGTAATAATTTTTGAGGGTTGGTGTGTAGGAGCTAGAGCTGAAAAAAAAAATACTTTAAAAAAGTCTATTAACCCTCTAGAAAAAAAAGAGGATAAAAATTTAAAATGGAGAAAATTTGTAAATGGCCAATTAGAGAACAAATATAAAAAATTGTTTTCAAAATTGGACTGCATGCTATTCTTAAAAGCTGGTAGTTTTAAATTATTGCAAAGTTGGCGACTTAAACAGGAGTC
>CACHPB010000004.1 GCA_902581585.1 uncultured Pelagibacteraceae bacterium | reverse complement strand
TTATCGATAACTATGAAGAAAATGTAATTAGTGAAAATAACCACATTAATAATGAAACTAGAATTCAAGAAAACTTCTCTTTCGAAAAAAATATATCTTCTTCTGAAAAAAAAGTTATAAAATATAAATTACCAGCGATTAATTTTTTAAAAATACCAACTAAAAAAAATAAAAATTTATCTGAAAATAAGATTGATGAAAAAATTTTAGAGAAAATTTTATTAGACTTTGGAGTTGAAGGTGAAATAAAAAAAGTTAGTCAGGGTCCCGTAGTTACGTTGTATGAGTTCGAACCTGCTCCTGGAGTAAAAGTATCAAAAATAATTAATCTTTCAGAGGATATTGCTAGAAATACAAGTTCTGAGTCAGCCAGAATTGCAACAATACCTGGAAGTAATACTATAGGTATTGAATTACCCAAACCACAAAGAGAAAATGTTTTTTTGAATGAAATAATCTCAGATCCTAGTTATAAAAAAAAAGATACAAAACTCCCGATAGCTCTTGGCAAAAGTATTTCTGGTTTACCAATAACAGGTGATCTAAGCACAATGCCTCATTTGCTTATAGCTGGTACAACAGGATCAGGAAAATCAGTTTGTATAAATACAATTATTTTGTCGCTTTTGTACAAACATTCTCCTGAGAAATGTAAATTTATCTTAATTGATCCAAAGATGTTGGAACTATCTACTTACGAAGGAATTCCACACTTATTATGCCCCGTCATAACTGAGGCGAAAAGAGCTGCTTCTGTTTTAGGGTGGGTAGTTAAGGAAATGGAAAATCGTTACAAACTCATGACTAAAGTAGGTGTAAGAAATATTGACGGATACAATGAAAAGCATAAGATTTCTATGCCTTATATAGTTGTTATTGTTGATGAAATGTCAGACCTAATGTTAGTCGCTGGCAAGGATATAGAGAATTATATTCAAAAATTGTCACAAATGGCCAGAGCAGCAGGTATACATATTATAATGGCAACGCAACGACCGAGCGTTGATGTCATTACTGGAACAATTAAAGCTAACTTTCCTACAAGAATATCTTTTCAAGTAACATCTAAAATAGATAGTAGAACAATTCTTGGTGAGCAAGGCGCTGAACAACTACTTGGTAAGGGAGATATGCTCTATATGACTTCAGCAAACAGAATGACAAGAATTCATGCTCCATTTGTATCAGAGGAAGAAATTGAGAAAATAAATAACTTTCTTAGAAATCAAGCTGAACCAGATTACATTAATGAAATTATGAATTTCGTTGATGAAAAAGAAAGTTCTAATGGCACAAGCGATAAAGAAAATCTAGATGAATTATATAATGCAGCTCTTGAAATTGTAAAATCTGAGAGAAAAGTATCGACATCTTTTTTACAAAGAAAACTACAAATTGGTTACAATAGAGCAGCAAGAATAGTAGATCAGATGGAAGCAAATGGAGAAGTCAGTCCAGCAAATCATGTGGGTAAAAGAGAAGTCCTTAAATGATAAAATATATAATTTTTATTTTCGTTTTTTTTTTTAATATAAATGTACAAAGTTCTTCAAATCAAAAAGTTATAAATCATTTTGAAAAAATATATTCTTTACAATTCAAATTTATTCAAAGAATAGATAATAATAATGTTGAAAAAGGAGAGTGTATAATTTTGTACCCAAAAAAAATTTTTTGTGAATATTATGATATATATAACAAAATATTAGTTTCAAATGGTAAATCTCTAGTTATAAATTCAGATAAAATAAAAAATTACTATAGATATCCACTAGATAAAACACCATTAAATTTTATTCTCGATAAAAAATTCTTAATTTCAAAAATGAAAGAGGTTGAAGATGACAAAAATTATCCTTTTTATTATGTATTTAATTTTGAATATGAAAATAACTTAATTAAAGTTTTTTTTGATAAAGAAAGTTTGGATTTAATTGGTTGGGAAACCAAAGATATATACCAAAACCTAATTCAAACCTTTTTGAGTGATGTTAATATTAATATTGAAGTTGAAGAAAAATTATTTTCAATACAAAAATATACTAATTAACGTCAACATTAATTTTTTCTGATTTAAATATCTGCATACCTCTAGCAAGGTAGTTTTTAATTGCATTTTTATGATCTAATGAACAAGTGTGTAACCAAACTCTAGATGTTCCATCTTCAAATAACTTTTTAATTGCCTCGGACAGCAAATATCCTCCACATTTTTTTCCAAAATACTCTTCTAAGATACCAAAATATGCTATTTCTGAGTGATCACTTTTAAAATCACGAACGGTTTCATAAAATCCCACCAAGTTGTTATTTTCCTTTAAAACAAAGGTTTTTACCCTTGGATTTTCAACATATTCGATCCATTTTTTGTCACCCCATGCCAATCTATCTATCCATCTATATTTTTTTCCAATTTGTTTATAAAAAAATTTGTTGAGTTGAAAATCAGGTGGATCTACTTGATTTATTTTGAAGTTTGGGCCTGGGCTTTTTGATCGATTAAGTTTTTTTATTGAATTAATTTCTAAGAAACTTCTATCTACGTTGATTATCACGAAACCATTTTACCTATTTTCTCTCCACCAAACAAATGGAAATGTAAGTGTGGAACCTCTTGTCCGCCATCCTCACTTATATTTGCTAACATTCTATATCCTTTACCAGTATCAACAGATATATTTAATTTTTTTGCTACAGTGTTAATACCTTTTAGTAATCCAACCATTTCTTCAGGCGATGCATTTTGACTAAAGTCATCTAGATCAACGTATTTACCTTTTGGAATAACTAAAGCATGAATTTTTTTTTGTGGATTTATGTCATGGAAAGATAAAACAAACTCATCTTCATAAATTTTATTACAAGGTATTTCATTTCTTAATATTTTAGCAAATATGTTATTATCGTCGTAACTCATGACTACATTTTTTCTAAAACTGATTTTACTGTATCTCCCATAACAGACGGATTTTTAGAAATTGTAATTCCACACTCTTTTAAAATTTCAACCTTTTCGATTGCGCTTTCACCATAAGCTGAAACTATTGCTCCTGCATGACCCATAACTCTACCTTTTGGAGCAGTTAGACCAGCTATATATGCTATTACTGGTTTTTTCATATTTTCTTTAGCAAACTCACCCGCCACCACTTCTTGAGGACCACCAATCTCACCAATCATTAAAATTGCATCAGTTTCATCATCAGTTTCAAACTTTTCAATTATATCTCTAAATGAACTTCCATTTATAGGATCTCCACCTATTCCAACACTTGTTGAAACTCCAATATTTAAATTTTTAAGTTGTTGAGCAGCTTCATATCCTAATGTTCCTGATCTACTTATAATTCCAATCCTTCCTTCTTTGTAAATATGTCCTGGCATAATACCCAACATTGATTTTCCTGGACTTATAATTCCTGCACAATTGGGTCCAACTAAAGTCATTTTAGAACTTTTAGTATACCTTCTCATATATCTTTTTATTCTGATCATATCGTGAGATGGAATTCCATCAACAATAGCTACACATGTTTTGATTCCAGCGTCAGCAGCTTCCATTGCTGAGTCTGCTGCAAAAGCTGGCGGCACGAATAAAATTGATGCATCTGCCCCTGTTTTACCTACTGCATCTTTTACTGTATTAAATACTGGCAAATTCAGGTGTTTTGAGCCCCCCTTTCCTGGAGTAACTCCGCCAACGACATTAGAACCATACTTAATCATCTCGTCGGCATGAAAAGTGCCCATTTTACCAGTAAAACCTTGAATAATTATCTTGCTGTTTTTGTCTATTAATACTGTCATGATTTATTTATTGAGAGCTGCAACCGCTTTATTAGCTGCATCCTCTAAAGTGTTTGCTTCAATGTAATTTATCTTGCTTTCTTTCAATATTTGATTTCCTTTTTCAACATTTGTCCCCGCTAATCTAATTACCAATGGAACATTAACTTCAATTTTTTTTAGTGCCTCTACTATTCCTTCCGCTACCCAATCACATCTGTTTATACCAGCAAAAATATTTACCAAAATTACTTTTACTTTTTCATCCATCGTAACAAGCTTAAATGCTTTAACTATTTTTTCTGGAGTAGCGCCACCACCAACATCTAAAAAGTTAGCAGGACTTCCACCGGCTAGTTTTATCATATCCATTGATGCCATTGCCAAACCAGCACCATTTATAATATTACCAATGTTTCCATCAAGGCTTACGTAATTTAGCCCTCTATCAGATGCAAAAACTTCTTTTGAGTCCTCTTGTGTTTTGTCTCTAAGTTCAGAAACTTGATTTCTTCTAAACATTGCATTGTTATCAAAACTCATTTTGCAATCTAAAGCCAAGATTTGTTTTTGTTTTGAAATTACTAATGGATTGACTTCTACCATAGTAGCATCTAATTCACTAAATGCTTTGTAGCATCCAATTATTGTATCCGATGCTCTTCTAATTAAATCAGGTTCAATCCCTAAACCAAATGCTAATTCTCTAGCTTGAAAACTTTGCATTCCAACAGCGACTTCAATCTTTGATCTAATTATAGTTTCTGGTTTCTCTTTTGAAATTTCTTCAACACTCATTCCACCTTCTGTTGATGAAACCACCATAATACTCTCTGAACTTCTATCAAAAACTAGACCAAGGTATAGTTCTCGCTCTATATCTGTTGCTTCTTCAATATAAATTCTATTTACTATTTTACCTTCAGGGCCTGTTTGGTTTGTAACTAATTTTTTTCCTAATAATTTGTCTGTTGCTTGGGCAACTTCCAATGGACTATCACAAACTATTATTCCACCGGCTTTTCCTCTAGCACCTGAATGAATTTGAGCTTTAACTACCCATCTTGATCCACCAATCTCTCTTGCTTTATTCTCAGCATTCTCTGGACTATATACAATTCCACCCCTTGGAATCGTTACTCCAAAATCTGAAAGTATTTTTTTTGCTTGGTATTCGTGAATATCCATAATTATAATTATTTATTATGGATTAACTTGTCGATGTTTACAATATTTTCAGCCATTCTAGCTGATGCAGCATCAATCATCCTGCCATCAAGCTGAGCAGCACCTTTTCCTTCATTTGCAGCCTTTTCTAACTCTTTTAGAATCCTTTTAGCCTTAGTAACTTCTGCCTCAAGAGGAGAGAATACTTTATTTGCAAGCTCAATCTGAGATGGATGGATGGCCCATTTACCTTCAATACCAATTGCAGCTCCTCTTTTAGCAGCAGCAGTATAGGCATTTGGATCATTAAAATCTCCAAATGGCCCATCAATTGCTCTTAGGCCATAAGCTCTACAAGTCATTACCAATTCAGATAAACCATGATGCCATTGGTCTCCTGGATAATTTTCATTTAGACCACCTATAACAGTCGTTCTTGCCCTTAAACTTGCTGCATAATCTGCAACACCAAAATGTAATGCTTCTAATCTTTCACTTGAGGTTGCAATTTCTTTAACATTCGACATCCCTAAAGCAGTCTCAATTAAACACTCAATTCCAATTTTATTTTTTAATTTTTTATTATTTTCAATTTGGGTTAATAAACAATCAACCATATAAACATCACTTGCAGTTCCAGCTTTTGGAACTAAAATAGTATCTACATTTTCTCCAGCTTGCTCAACAATCTCGACTAGATCTGAATACATATAATGAGTGTCTAAACTATTTATTCGGACAGAAATAGTTTTACCACTTCCTCTCCAATCCATTTCATTTAAAGATTTAATAACATTAGCTCTAGCAGAAATTTTATCATTAGGAGAAACTGCATCTTCAAGATCTAAAAAAACATAATCTGCTGCTGAGTTAAGAGCTTTATCAAACATTTTAGGAGACGAACCTGGAACTGCTAATTCACTTCTTTGTAATCTTGATCTTGCAGGTTTATAAAATTTATGACTCATTTTTTTCTTTTATCTAGTTCACTCATTACATCCTCAATTTTTATATTATTTGCCTCAAGGTACATTATTAGATGATAAAATACATCAGCTGCTTCATGAATTTTATTTGAATCCTCTTCTACAGCTTCAATAAGTTCATTTATTTCCTCTAAAACTTTAGCTTTACTCAAAGATTTATCACTTAAAAGTTTATTGGTATACGAACCATCAACTGGTGAAGATTTTCTTTCTCTTGCAAGTTTAAATAAGTTCTCAAGGGTATTTAGCATCTCAAATCCTAACAGGTATTCCTTTTGAGTCCAAATATTCTTTAGCTTCTTTGACAGAATATTTACCATAGTGAAATATAGATGCTGCCAAAACTGCACTAGCATTGCCTAATTTAATTCCATCGACTAAGTGATCAAGATTACCAACTCCTCCTGACGCTATTGTGGGGATATTTACCATTGAAGAAATTTGAGACATTAGATCAATATCATAGCCGACCTGAGTGCCATCTCTATCCATTGAAGTGACTAACAACTCACCAGCACCGCTCTCTTCCATATTTTTTGCAAATTCTAATGCATCAATTCCAGTATTATTTCGACCCCCATGAGTAAAAACTTCCCAATTATCTCCGTTTTTTTTTGCATCTATTGCAACAACAATACATTGTGATCCAAATTTTTTTGAACTTTGAACTACAACATCAGAATTTTGAACAGCAGCAGTATTAATTGAAACTTTGTCGGCTCCACAATTTAATAGTTTACTAATATCATCGACACTTCTAACTCCACCACCAACAGTTAGAGGTACAAAACATTTTTTTGAAGTATCTTCTATCACTTCATAAATTGTATCTCTATTTTCATTGG
Source organism: uncultured Pelagibacteraceae bacterium (assembly GCA_902581585.1). Taxonomy (GTDB): domain Bacteria; phylum Pseudomonadota; class Alphaproteobacteria; order Pelagibacterales; family Pelagibacteraceae; genus Pelagibacter. The sequence goes on along the minus strand of CACHPB010000004.1, from coordinate 86,342 downwards.
AAGCAGTTATGTCTAAAAAACAAATTTCATCTGCACCACCATCACTATAAATTTTTGCTTGTTCAACTGGATCACCGGCATCTTGTAAATCAACAAAGTTAATACCTTTTACAACTCTTCCATTTTTAACATCTAAGCAGGGTATAATTCTATTTTTAAGCATCTATTTCTTTTGCAAGTTCCTCTAATTTAATATCACCATCATATATTGCTTTACCAACAATTATTCCTTCAATATTTTTATTTCCTAATTCTTTTGCATTTTTAATATCATATATTGATGAAACTCCTCCAGAAATAATTACAGGACAGTTTGAATTATTTGCAATATTTTCTGTTTCATCAAAATTTGGACTTAACTTCATTCCATCTCTATTAATATCTGTATAAATTAATCTGCTAGCTCCATAGTCATTTACATCTTTTAAAAAATCTAAAGCTTTTAAATTAGAATTTTCTTTCCATCCAGACACTGATAAATAACCATCTTTAGCATCTAAACCCAAGGCAATTTTTCCAGGAAATTTTTGACAAGCTTGTTTTAAAAATTCTTTATTTTTAATTGCAGCACTTCCTAAAATTACTTTCTCGACTCCGGCGTCAACATACTTTTGAATACTTTCAAAATTTCTTACACCTCCACCTATTTCAATTTTAAGATCAAATTTGCCTACAATTTCCTCAATAATATCAATATTTACAGTGTCTCCAGTTAGTGCTCCATCAAGATCAACAATATGAAGGTTCTTAAAACTATGTTCACTATACTTTCTAGCTTGGTCAACTGGAGATATTTCATATTCAGTTGTATTGTCAAAATCTCCTTTAACTAATCTTACACATTTTTTATCTTTGATATCTATAGCTGGTAAAATTTTCATATTTTATTTTGAATTAATATTTGAAAAAGCATAGTAAGATGTATTTTTAAAATAATATATTAGATTATAATCAATACTTTTAAGAAATTCGTTCACTATATTAAAATTAAAATCGAAAATTTCTACTAATAATAAACACTTATTATTATTTAAAATATTACTAAGGCCTTTCAGAGTGTAGATTTCATGTCCCTCCACATCTATTTTAAAACACAATTTTTTATTTTTAAAATCAAAAATTTTATCTCCAGATTTTACAATAATATCTTTAATTTTTATATTTTTACTATTTAAATCAATATTTTTATCTAGAACAGTAGAGTTTGATTGGACAAATCCATTTTTAACTAATGACCAAGTTTGAATTTTTTTTTCTTTATCAGATAATCCAAATTTAAAAAGTTCGATATTCCTGAATGAATTTTTGTCTAGAGTTTTAATAAATTTATTGTACGCGTCTATGTTAGGTTCAAAAGAATTAATTTTTAGATCTTTAAACTTATTTGCAAAATAAAAAGAATAATATCCGGAGTTTGAGCCTATATCAAAAAAATGTGAAAAGTTATCATCATTCATTTTCTTTTCTATAAAAGTCACCTGATCTTTTTCGTAAACTTTATTAAGAATTATTTCTCTATCCATAGGATCCAGAAAATCCAAATAAAATTTAATATCTTTAATTTGATAATACTTTCTGCTTTTCTTTATTATTCTATAATATCTCGTAAAAATTGATGGGATTAGTCTTTTTAGATAAGGAAACTTGATAAGTTTTTCTATCATCTTAACTTAAATGTCTATAGCTATAAAGAGCTTCATGATTATAAATTGATAAAATTTTCTATTATTTTAAGACCCGTTTTGTCGCTTTTTTCGGGGTGAAATTGAGTTCCAAATATATTTTCTTTTTCAGCTGCACAAACAACATTAGATGAATAATCAGTTGTTGCTGAAATTACATATTTATCTTTGGGTACAAACTCATAACTGTGAACAAAGTACATGTGGGATTTGTTTTCTATTCCTTTAAAAATCTTACTGTCTTTCATTATATTAATTTCATTCCATCCGATGTGTGGCAGCTTAAATTTACCACCTTTGTTATTAATTTTAGACACTTTACCTGAAATCCATCCTAAACCTTTAGTCTCAGCTTCTTCGTAACCAACGTCTGCGAACATTTGAAGACCAACACAAATTCCAAGAAGTGGTTTTTTACATTCTAATGCAAATTCATTAAGAGTGTCTATCAAACCATTGATACTCTTAAGTCCATCAATGCAGCTTTTAAAAGATCCTTGTCCTGGTAATACAACTTTATCGCTATTTTTAATTGTTTCAAGATCACATGTTACTTCAATATTGACTTCATCTTTTGCAACCTCTTTAAATGAATTTATTACAGAACTTATATTCCCTGAATTGTAGTCAACAATTGTGACATTCATCAATTTTATAAAGAACCTTTTGTTGAAGGTATTGTAGTTTTATTTCTTGGATCCATTTCCAAAGCAGCTCTTAATGATCTTGCTAATCCTTTAAAGCAAGATTCGATTATGTGGTGGCTATTATCACCATAAATATTTTCAACGTGCAAAGTAATACCTGCAGATTGTGAAAAAGCCTGGAACCATTCTTTAAATAATTCTGTATCCATCTCACCTAATTTTTCTACTTTCAATTTTACTTTCCAAATTAAATAAGGTCTGTTTGATACATCAATTGCAACTCTTGTTAATGTTTCATCCATTGGTATCATCGCATGCGCATATCTTTTAATACCGACAAATTTTTTAGATGCTTTTTTTAAACATTCACCAATTGCAATTCCTGTATCTTCTGTCGTGTGATGAAGATCAATGTGCGTATCACCTTTAGCTTTAATATTCATATCCATCGAAGAGTGTTTTGATAATTGTTCAAGCATATGATCTAAAAAACCTATACCTGTGTCAACTTTATACTTACCCTTACCATCAATATTTAAATCAACACTTATGTTGGTCTCTTTTGTTTTTCTACTTATTTTGGCTTTACGTTTCATTATCTGAAAAAGGTATATATCTATTATTCAATTATGGCAATAATTCTAGCCTTGGTCTTGAACTATTAGATTTAATATCCATTTATATCTCATGACAACGATAGTATTAGTAAGAAAAAACAATGAAGTAGTAGTTGCGGGAGATGGCCAAGTTAGTATGGGTAATACAGTAATTAAGAAAACTGCAAACAAAGTTCGTAAGATTGAGAAAAGAAATGTGATAGCAGGTTTTGCTGGATCTACAGCAGATGCCTTAACATTATTTGAAAGATTAGAGTCTAAGTTAGAAAAACATGCTGGAAATTTAGCAAGAGCAGCTGTTGAATTAGCTAAAGATTGGCGAACAGATAAGTATTTGAGAAGACTAGAAGCCTTAATGGCAGTTGGTGACAAAGAAAATAGTTTTATTATATCAGGAACTGGTGATGTTTTAGAACCTGAAGGAGACGTCATTGGAATAGGGTCAGGTGGAAATTATGCATTAGCTTCTGCAAAAGTATTAATGGATACAGATTTATCTGCTGAGGAAGTTGCAAAAAAAGCAATTAAAGTCGCATCAGAAATATGTGTTTTTACAAATGATAATTTAAATATTGAAAAAATTTAATATGGAAAAATCAAACGTTACAACTCTACCAAAAACCAAAGTAAAAAAAGAAAATAGTAACATTCTAAATTCATTATCTCCAAGAGAAATAGTTTCTGAATTGGATAGATTTGTTGTTGGACAAAATAATGCGAAAAGAGCTGTCGCAATTGCTTTAAGAAATAGATGGAGAAGACAAGCTTTAGAAGGTGACATGAAAGATGAAGTTCTTCCAAAAAATATTTTAATGATGGGACCAACAGGTGTTGGTAAAACTGAAATTTCAAGAAGATTATCAAAATTAGCTGAAGCACCGTTTGTGAAAGTTGAGGCAACTAGATTTACAGAAGTTGGTTATGTTGGAAGGGACGTAGAACAAATTATTAGAGATCTTTTAGAAATTGCTATTGCGATGGAAAAAGTAAAAAAAAGAAAAGAAGTACATGCTAAAGCACAAAAATTAGCAGAGGACAGAGTTCTGGATGCAATTGTTGGGAATAAAGCAAGTGTTGCGACTAGAGAAAGCTTTAGAAAAAGATTAAGAGATGGAGATTTAGATGATAACGAAATTGAAATAGCTGTTACTGAAAGTGGTGGTGGTATGCCATCATTTGAAATTCCAGGAATGCCTGGAGCCAATGTTGGTATGATAAATATTTCGGATATGCTTGGAAAGTCTATGGGGCAAAAAGCCAAAAAGAAAAAAATGTCAGTAAAAGAGTCTCATGAAATATTATTAAATGAAGAAGCGGATAAATTAATTGAACAAGATAAAATTATCAAGTCAGCAAAAAATACTACAGAGAACAATGGAATTGTGTTTTTAGATGAAATAGATAAAATTTCGGCAAGGACTGATCGAGTTGGTGGAGATGTATCTAGAGAAGGAGTTCAAAGAGACTTACTTCCTTTAATTGAGGGTACAACGGTTAGTACTAAATACGGTCCAATTAAAACAGATCATATATTATTTATTGCCTCCGGGGCTTTTCAGTTAGCAAAACCATCAGACCTTTTACCTGAACTTCAAGGAAGACTGCCAATCAGGGTAGAACTAGATGCATTAAATAGTGAGGATTTTAAAAGAATTTTAAAAGAGCCAGATAATAGTTTGATTAAACAATACAAAGCTTTGCTTAAAACAGAAAACGTTGATTTAGAATTTACTGAAGATGGGATAGACACCATTGCTACAATTGCAAGCGAGGTGAACACAACTGTTGAGAATATAGGTGCAAGAAGACTTCACACTATTATTGAAAGAGTTTTAGATGAAATAAGTTTTACAGCTACAGATAGAGCTGGAGAAAAAATCAGTATTGACTCAGAATATATTAAGAAAAATATTGGTGAACTTGTTAAAGATGCAGATCTTTCAAAGTTTATTTTATAATTTTTATTTTTTTTTTTTTAAAAAGATATCAAAACTTCCTACTGACTGGTTTTCAACAGCCTCAAAATCAATGCTAATAATTTTACTCATTAACTGATTATTACCTTTTATAAAATTTGGTACTGAATGTTTTAATATACTAAAATCTTTTGATTGGTATGGATCATTTAAATTTTTTGATCTCAGCCCTTTTCCAGTAATAACATTGATTTTATTAATTCCTTTTTCATAACATTCTTCGATGTAAGAAGTCATCTTTTGGTTAGCTTCATCTAAAGTATAACCATGTAAGTCAATTGACTTTTCAGTATATCTTTTGGAGAATTTAACATTTATGCTATCTTTATTTTCTAATTTTTCAGAACTATTTAAAAATTTTTGCCAATCTTGTTTATCTTTATCTGATATTTTTTTAATCAACTATGCTTGGGTATCCACTATTAGCCAGTTAGGATTTTTTGAAGTACTATCCTTGGTAAATTTCCAAGTATCCAGTACTTTTTTAACTTTTTGAGCATCACCAGATACAACTTTATTATCTTTATCTTTAATACATGAAATAATTTCACTGACAAATTCAACACTTACTTCAAGCATATTTTTATTTTGACTGTGCTCTTTTATTTCTGCAGAATTAATGCCTATAAATGTTGTTTCAGAAGTAACATTTTTTGCTTTTTTGTCTTTGATAGCTTCATCAAATTGATCATAGACATCTTTTGCTAAAAGATTTTTTATTGATTTTAAATCTCCTTTAGAAAAATTAGTTATAATACTTTCATAAGCAATTTTTGCACCATTTAAGAAGTCTTTTTTTGCAGCGTCATCAAAAGTGTCAGCGTTTAAAATGGGAGAAACTTTTGTTTCTTGGACCTCCTCATGGGCAAAACTTGAATTTATATTTTCCTCAAATCCAGTTTTTTTTCCCAAAATACCTCTTAATCTTAGGAAAATAAATCCCGCAATCATTGCCAAAAGTATTATATCGATGTACTCGAAGCTGTAACTCATATACTAATAATATTTACTATGTTGATTAATTTCAACCTGCAATTTACATTATAGACAAATGAACACAGCAATAATTCTTATTTTAGGGATACCTCTAATTGAAATCTACTTATTTATAAAAGTTGGCTCACAAATAGGCGCATTGAACACTATTTTGCTAATTTTAGTTACTGCAGTTATGGGTATTTGGTATGCAAGATATGAGGGTTTTAATACTTTACGTTCAGGGATGTCACAGTTAGTTGAAAATAAACTGCCACTTTATGAGATAGTTTCTGGAGCAGCAATTGCTTTTGCAGCTTTACTTTTGATATTACCAGGATTTGCAACAGACATTATAGGGATTTTGCTAGTTTTTCCTCCAACAAGAAGATTAATTTTGAGTAAATATTCAAAAAAATATTCACCAAAAACCAAAAGTAGTTTTAAAGAAAAGAATTTTATAGATGGTGAATATGAAGATATAGATGATAAAGATGGAAAGTAAATATAAAATAATTGTTAGTTATATTCAAGATCTATCTATTGAAATACCAAGTCCTGAAAGCTTACTTACCATCAGAAACACAATACCAGAATTCCAAATGCAGGTTGGAATAAACTCTAAACCTTTAAAAAGAAAGATGATAGAAGTACTTACCACTCTTAGTTACACAAACCCTAACAAAAAAAAAGAAACTGGTTTTTTTGAAATAAAATATGCAACTGTAATAGATATATTAGATCTTAAAATTAAAAAAAAGGAGTTGGAAAAAATAGTTTTATGTGATCTGCAAATTAAAATTTATCCAGAATTAGAAGAAAAATTTTTAACAATTTTAAAAAATTCTGGTTTGCCAAATCTTAAATTTGGAAAAAAAATAGATTTTGAGGAACTATATAAAGCTAAATTAAATTAAAAATAATTTTTTTTTAAATTTTTTTTTAAAAATTCAGAGTGATCTGACAATTCTTTTTTGGTAGGTAAAATAATTTTTTTGTAGTAGTCTCGGTTAGGATCTAATGTGACACTTGAGTCATTTTTTTCGGTCAAGTCAAAAGTAGGTTCTTTTTGATCAATAAGATTAATGTAAACTTTTGCAAGTAACTCGCAGTCAATCAAGGCAGTATGCTTTTCTCTTTTAGAATTATCAATTCTAAATCTTTTACATAGTGCATCTAGGCTTATCCCAGATCCTGGGAATTTATTTCTAGCAAGTTCTAAAGTATCAATTATATTTGAATTACTTATTTTAGGCTTTCCAATTAAAGACAATTCATTATTTAAATGTCCAATATCAAACTCAGCGTTGTGAATTATTATTTTTTTACCTTCAATAAAAGATAAAAAATCTTCAACAACTTCAACAAATTTTTGTTTATTAGATAAAAACTCATCTGAGTATCCATGAACTTCATAAGCTTTCTCTGAGACCTTTCTCTCTGGATTTAGATAAACGTGAAATATATTTTTTGTTGGGACTAAATTATCTAACTCAATACATCCAATTTCAACAATTCGGTGTCCATCTCTTACCGACAATCCTGTAGTTTCTGTATCAAGAACTATTTCTTTCATCTAAAATCTTTCTTTTTATTATTTTAATATTTTTTTTTAAGCTTAGAAGTTGAAAATTGTTTTTAATAACAAAATTAGATATTTTCTTTTTATAACCCAAAGATCTTTGGGATTTTCTGAGACTAGTAATAATACTTTTATTATAAAAAGGCCTTTTTTTAAGTCTCTTATTAATCTCATTTCTGTTTGATTGGACAAAAATTAAGTAAAAGTTTTTATCATATAGCTTATTTTCAACTAACAATGGTATATCTAAAACAACCATCTTTTTTCTTTTATTTTTTTTAAAAAACAAATGCATTCTATTCCTAACGATTGGATGTACTATGTTTGATATTTTTTTTAGATTTTGTTTATTATCTTTAATTATGTTTCCAAGCTCATTTTTTTTTAAAATTTTTGACTTTATAAATTTTGGAAATTTTTTTTTAATTTTTTTGTAGCAAGATTTATCGTTTTTGTAGATATCACTTACTTCCTTATCTGCGTTAAAGACTGGATAACCAAATTGTTTTGCAACAAAGCTTTTGCCTGAACCTATGTCACCTAAAATACCAACTTTAATCAATTTAGAAGCTCCATGACCTTATCGTCTACTTTAGGTTCTATATTATTCCAAATTTTAAAAGAGGCTTGTGCCTGATAAATAAACATTTTCTTTCCATTTTCTATTTTATTTCCATTTCTTTTTGCAGATTTTAAGAAATTAGTTTCAGAGGGATTGTATGTTACATCATAAAAAAATTTTTCGGAGCTAATTTTTGAATAATCCAAAACAATATTTTCGTCTTTTTTTAAACCTAAACTAGTTGCATTAACAATCATGTCAAAATCTGGTATTTTTCCCCACTCAATAATTTCAATTTCATTAAAAGTTTTTTTTAAATTTTCAGCTTTGCTTTGTGTTCTATTGCTTAAGAATATTTTTTTAGCATTCATATTATTTAAAGCCACTATTATTGACGGAGAAACTCCCCCTGCACCTAATATTAATATATTTTTGCCAGCAATATCATAATTTGTATTTTTAATAGCAAGCTTAAAGCCTTCTATATCTGTATTGTCACCTATCACTATTCCATCCTTCAAGTGTATAGTATTTACTGATTGTGTTTTTTGAGCCTCGCTAGATAGTTTATCTAAAAAAGGAATTACAGAATTTTTAAAAGGAACTGTAACATTAATTCCATCAATTTTTTTTTCTTTAACTTCTTTAATTAAATATTCTAATTCTGATATATCTAATTTTTTTTTATCGTAAACTGCTTTTAAATTGTTAGATTTTATCCAATAATTATGCAACTTTGGAGATAAAGAATGTTCAATTGGGTTTCCTATAACAAAAAATTTTTTCATTTTTGAAGTTCTAGATATTCCTTAATTTTTTTAATAGGTAAGCCCATTATTGTATCTTCATCACCATCAATATTTGAAAATAAAGTTCTTCCTTCTCCTTCAATTTGATAAACATTATAAGCATACAAAGCTTCATCACTTATTTTATTCAGATAAGTGATTAATTCATTTTCAGAAAAATCCTTCATGGTCAAGTAAGCTTTATCAGTATAGTTCCAAACCATGGATCCATTTTTAGATATACATACCGAACTAATCAAAGAGTGTTTTTTTCCATTAAGTTTTTTCAAAATATTTAAAGCCTCTTCCCTACTTTCTGGTTTTGATATTAACTCCCCAGTCAGATCAATGACGCTATCTGCCCCTAAAACTAGAGTATTATTAATTTTTTGACTTATCTTATTTGCTTTTATTTCTGCAAGATTTTTAGAAATAATTTCAGGTGAAGCTCCCTCTTTTAATAGACTTTCTTTTATTGGATCTTCATCAACATTTGATATTTCAACATTACAATTGATGTTGTGATTATCTAATATTTCTTTTCTTACCTTGCTTTTTGAAGCTAAAATAATGTTAGGCATTTTTTTTATTTTTTATTTCATAAATTTTAATTACAGATGCTGCTGTTTCTTCAACTGATTTTCTAGTTACATCTATTATAGGCCAATTATTTTCTTTAAATATTTTTTTGGAACTATTTAATTCATCCCTAATTTTGTCTATATTTATGTACTCGCTATTTTGATCTTCTTTAAGAGAATTTAATCTGTTTTTTCTTAAATCATATAGTCTCTCAGCTTCAGTTACCAAACCGACAACACAAGGAGAAAAATTTTTTTCTGTAACCTTTGATGGGATTGAATTATTATTTACTAGTGGGATATTTGAAGTTTTAAAACCTCTATTAGCTAGATAAATTGCTGTTGGGGTTTTACTTGTCCTGCTTACCCCTAAAAGGATGATATCCGATTTCTCTATATCATCAGTTTGATTACCATCATCATGATTCATAGTAAATTGAATAGCTTCAATTCTATCGTAGTATTCTTCATTTAGAACGTGTTGACCACTTGGCTGATGGGAAGCTTTTTGATTAAGCACTTTTGAGAAATTTAATATTAAATCACCAAGAACACCAAAACATGGTATTTCTCTTTCATAAGCTTTTTCTGTAAGATACTTTGCAAGTTTACTATTTACTATTGTATATAAAATAATAGAATTTTTATCTTTCTTAGCTTGTTTTAAAATGCTTAAAGTTTGACTTTCGGTACGAGTGAATGAAAAATGGTTAGTTTCATACTCAAAATTAGGAAATTGAGCTTTTAAAGCCAAAAAAATTCTATCCAATGTCTCCCCGGTAGAATCTGATATTAAGTAAATTTGGTATAAGTTTTTCATGTATAAGATGTTTATAAACTATTAGTAAAATAAGAAAAATGTAGATTTACTCTTTGAATGCAAAGAAGTTTGTTTTTTTTCAAGAAAATTAACTAAATTATGAAATGTGATTATAGTTATACAAAATACATGTTAAATGTGAGAAACCTCAATTTATCCTTAAAATATCTAAATAAATTAAGATGAAAATTGTTAATAATAAGTTAATTAAGTGTGGAAATTGACTAATTTACGTTATTCACAATACATAATACTAATAGAGTAAATAATATATATCTATTTATATGAGTCCCATAACTAATTGTATTAAAAAAAAAGATACTAGATCTAATCCTATATGGTTGATGAGACAGGCAGGAAGATATCTGCCAGAGTTTAGGAAAATTAGAAAAGAAAACCAGGATTTTATAAAACTTTGCCTAAATAGTGATTTAGCATCTGAAATTACTCTTCAACCCATTAAAAGGTTTGGATTTGATGGAGCTGTAATATTTTCAGATATTTTAATGTTGCCTTATGGACTTGGTCAAAAAGTAGAATTTAAAAAAAATTTTGGACCTGAATTAGGGGATATAAATCTAGAAATAATAAAAAATGTTGATGAAATAAGTTTTACTGAAAAGGTTTATAAAGTTTATAAAGCAATATCAAAAACGTCAAAAGATCCTTTAATGAATAATAGAGATACGATTGGATTTGTTGGGGCGCCATGGACAATTTTAGTTTATATGATTAATAAATCTTCTCCCAAGAAAGGTTTATCGAGTGATTTTTTTAAAGATGATTTCTTAATTAACAGATTACTAGGAATAATAGAAAAATTTTTAAAATTACATATAAAAAATCAAATTGAGGCTGGAGCCCAAGTTATACAAATTTTTGATAGTTGGGCTGGATTATTAAAAGATAAAATTCCAGAATATATTTATATACCCACCCTTAATATTGTTGAGTATGTAAAAAAACTAGGAGTACCTGTTATTTGCTTTCCCAGAGGTATAAAAGACTATAAAAATTTTTGTGAAATTGTTAAACCTGACGCTGTAAATATAGATTATGATGTTGACCCAAAGATAATAATAAATGAAATCAAAATACCAATTCAAGGCGGTCTCGACCCAAAAATATTATTGACTGATCAAAAAACCCTTAAAATAGAAGTTGAAAAATATCTTAGTATTTTTAAAGATCACCCGTACATTTTTAATTTAGGTCACGGAATACTTCCTGAGACTAAAATTGAAATGGTAGAAGAACTAATCAAGATTGTAAGAAATTTTAAATGACACCAGATCATCCAAAAATCAATTATGGCAAGACAGGTATTTTAATTGTTAATCTCGGTACACCCGACTCAACGAGTTGGCTAGATATCAGGAAATATTTAAAAGAATTTTTATCAGACAGACGAGTAATTGAAGTTAATCCTTTAATTTGGCAGGTAATACTTAACTTATTTATACTTACCTTTAGACCTTCTAAAACAGCAAAAGCTTATAAAGAAATATGGATGGAAGATAAAAACATGTCTCCTTTGAGATATTTTACAGAAAGACAAGCAGAAAAATTATCTATTCAAATTGGGAATGAGAATTTAATTGTTGATTTCGCTATGAGATATGGAAATCCAAGTATTAAAAGTAAAATTCATGGTCTTCAAAAAAAAGGTTGTGAAAATTTAATTATACTCCCCCTCTATCCCCAGTATGCTGCCGCTACAACAGCAACAGTTTGTGATGAGGTTTATAGAACTTTAATGAAAATGAGATGGCAACCAAATCTTAAAATAATTCCTCATTATGAGTCTGAACCATTATACATAGAGGCGATTAAAAATAGTATTTTAAAAAAGATAAGTGAAATTAATTGGAAGCCTGATTTAATAATTGCATCTTATCATGGAATTCCAAAAAAATATTTTGATAAAGGTGATCCTTATCATTGTTATTGTCATAAAACATCCAGATTAATTTCAGAACAGTATTTAGATATTGAAATCAAGACTACCTTTCAATCTAGATTTGGCCCACAAGAGTGGTTGCAACCTTACACAGATAAAACTTTCGAGGCTCTACCTAAAGAAGGTAAAAAAAATATTTTGGTAGTTTGCCCTGGATTTTCATCTGATTGTGTAGAAACCTTAGAAGAAATATCGATTCAAGGAAAAGAAAGTTTTATCAAATCAGGCGGTGAAAATTTTGAAATGGTGCCATGTTTGAACGATAGTGAAGATCATATATCATTGTTAAAACATCTAGTTTCAAAAAACTTATAAATTATGAGTGGATATCTTTTATTTAAATCTCTTCACTTAATTTCAGTTATTTCTTGGATGGCTGGACTATTATATTTACCAAGAATATTTGTTTATCATGTAGAAAACTTTAAAAAAGAACAAGCTACAGAAATCTTTGAGACAATGGAAAGAAAGCTTTACAATTACATAATGAGACCAGCTATGATTTTATCATGGCTTTTCGGAATAATTTTAATTTGGATTAATGGTATCGAAAGTTTTGCTTATTTATGGGTTCAACTTAAAATCATTTTTGTTGTAATATTGACTATTTATCATGAATATCTTGGCAAATGCATGCGTTTACTAAAATTGAAAGAAAACAAAAAATCATCAAAATTTTATAGAATTATCAATGAAATACCTACAGTTTTGCTTATTTTTATTGTTTTCATTGTAGTTTTTAAGCCTATCTAGGGTTGAAATTTTTACATCAGTATATATATTTAGTAGATCTTTAATAAAAACTTCCACACATGAACATTCAAGAATTAAAAGAAAAAAGCTCTGAAAAGTTGATTACTGAAGCTGAAAAACTTGGCATAGAAAATGCTAGCACATTAAGAAGACAAGAAATTTATTTTGCAATTTTAAAAAAGCTTGCAGAAAAAGGAGAAGAAATAACTGGTGGAGGAGTTTTACAATTACTCCAAGATGGTTTTGGTTTTCTTAGAGCAATGGAGTCAAATTATTTACCTGGAGCTGATGATATTTATGTAAGTCCTAGTCAAATTAGAAGATTTGGTCTAAGAACTGGTGATACTGTAGAAGGTCCAATTAGATCTCCAAAAGATGGAGAAAGATATTTTGCACTTCTTCAAGTAAGCAAAATAAATTTTGAAGAGCCAGATAAGTTTAAACATAAAATAGCGTTTGATAACCTCACTCCCCTTTATCCAAATAAACAATTAGGAATGGAAGTAGAGTCAAATAAAATTGAAAAAAAACCTGACTTAACTCCACGATTAATTGATCTTGTAAGTCCGATTGGAAAAGGACAAAGGTCTTTAATTATTTCTCCCCCGAAAGCCGGGAAAACAATGATATTACAAAGTATTGCTAACTCTATCACTGCTAATCATCCAGAATGTTATTTGATGGTGCTCTTGATAGATGAGAGACCAGAAGAGGTAACTGATATGCAAAGAACTGTTGAAGGTGAAGTGATTAGTTCGACATTTGATGAACCAGCACAACGCCATGTAGCAGTTGCAGAAATGGTAATTGAGAAAGCTAAGAGACTGACCGAGCACAAAAAAGATGTTGTTATATTGTTAGACTCAATAACAAGATTGGGAAGAGCTTATAATGCAGTTGTGCCTAGTTCAGGAAAAGTTTTAACAGGTGGTGTCGATGCAAACGCTCTTCAAAGGCCAAAAAGATTTTTTGGTGCTGCAAGAAATATTGAAGAGGGTGGCTCTCTTACAATTATAGCAACAGCATTAATTGATACTGGTAGTAGAATGGATGAAGTAATTTTTGAAGAATTTAAGGGTACTGGTAATAGCGAAACCATTTTAGATAGAAAAATAAGTGAAAAAAGAATATTTCCTGCAATTGATATAACAAAATCAGGAACTAGACGAGAAGAGTTAATTTTTGATAAAAATGACCTTCAGAAAATGAATGTTTTAAGGAGGATCATTGCTCCTATGGGTTCTATGGATGCAATTGATTTTATAAATTCTAAATTAAAGACCACAAAAAATAACGCTGAATTTTTTAATTCAATGAATAAACCATCTTAAGTTGTTAAAGGTAGCCTAATTCTTTCATTTCTGAGGAAAATTTTTCACTTATTTTATCTGAAATACCTTTATCCAAAATTTTTTTCCAATCATTTTTTGGACCTAAATAAAAAAATTTATTTTTACTACCTTTTCTATTCATAGTACTTTCAATAAAACCATACTCTCTTTCCATTTTTTCCAAATTTTCAAATGAACTTAATTTTATAGCTGTATTAACTTGTTCGTCATTGAAATTTACTTTTATTAAATTTCCAATAAAAACTGCTATTTTATTGAACTCTGTGTTTGGTTTTTCAACAAGATCCTCATATCTTACTAGAAGATAATTTTTATTCATTTTTTTCCAAGAGTTAAAATGCGTTCTCCATGATCCAATTATTTGAGGCAGTGGATATTTAGTATTTTTCTTTTGATATTTCTCCTCCTCCTCCTCTGATAAAGTTACTATTTGCCGTTCATTAAAAATAAATTTCATTGACTCATCTAAAGATATAAAATTGTAGTGATTTTTTATCGATGTAATTACATTTCTTGGATCTCTTACAATATGAATGGTTCCTAAAGTATTATTATTGTTTGTAAAAGGATATCCATTTAAGCGCCCAAGCATATTGTGTGTCTTAAAAAACTTTAAACTTTTGTCAGAGTTAAGTTTTTCTTGTGAACTAATCCAATTTTTTGCAACTTCGTTAAGATCCAAATAATTAGATACTAAATCTTTGAATTGTTCAACATGAGGATATGCTCTTATTGCCTTAAGATGGTTCAAATTTAATTTTGTTTTTTTCCCCATTAATAGAGAAATAATATAAAATCTTATCCAAGTATTTCCACTCTTTGGATATGAAGAAAGCCATATGATCATTTTACAAGTAATCTAATTCTTTCATTTCGGATTCAAATTTTTTATCGACTTCATCTGAAATATCTTTACTTAAAATCTTTTTCCAATCATTTTTTGGACCAAGATTGAAGAATGTTTCTTTTATGCCAGTTTCTAAATTCATTACACTCTCAGAAAAACCTTTTAGTTCTTCAATTTTTTTAAGTCTATTAAAGTTACTTAATTCAACTGCTTTTGAAACATTATCATCATTAAATTTTAACTTTAACAAAGTTTCTAAATAACTAGCTATCCTTCTAAATTCTAATTTAGGTTTTTTGATTAGATCTTCATATTTTACTAAAAGATAGTTTTTCTTAATTAATTTCCATGAATTGTAGTGAGTTCCCCAAGAACCTATTACTTGAGGAAGTGTAAATATATTTTTATTTTCAATTTTAGATTTATTAAATATACCTTTTCTATCATCAAAAATAAACTCCTTGGACTCTTCTAAACTTTTATGATGAAAATGATTATTAACTGAGGAAAGAACATTTCTTGGATCTCTAACAATATGAATTGTACCTAGGGTATTTTCTTCGTTAGTAAAAATATTATTATCTAATTTACAAAGAGCGTTATGAGTTTTGAAAAATCTGATTTTATTATCAGAATTAATTTGTTCTTGAGCTGCTATCCAAAACTTAGAAATTTTATTAAGATTTCCAAGATCAGATTTAGATATATTGAAATCCCGTAAATGATAGTTTGTTGGAAACTGCTTTATACCTTCTAAGTGTTCTAAGCTCACTTCATTATTATTTTTTAGAAGAAGGGAAACTATAAAAAATCTTAACCAAGTGTTTCCACTTTTAGGGTAAGATGCTAACCAAATTATCATTATTAAAATTATATAATTTTGGTTAATATAAAACTATAATAATTAACATGACTATATACGCGCTATCATCTGGGGCTGGTGTTTCGGGTGTTGCTGTAATAAGAATATCTGGAGTTGGAACTAGAGAAATTATTCAGGACCTCATAAATGGCGAAATGCCACCACCAAGATTGGCAACGCTTAAAAAATTCAATAAAATCAATAATTCTGAATTAATTGATGAGGGATTATTATTATGGTTTCCAGGTCCTGAGAGCTACACAGGTGAAGATTTGGCTGAAATACATGTGCATGGTAGTATAGCCGTAATTAGATCAATTTTGGATCAACTATCAAGTATCAAAAGTTGTCGTTTGGCAGAGCCCGGTGAATTTACAAAAATTGCATTTCAAAATGGTAAAATAAATCTTCTAAAAGCTGAAAGCATATCAGATCTAATATCTGCTGAAACTGAAATTCAAAGACAACAAGCTATTAAAATTATGAGTGGAAAAAGTTCTGAAAAATTTAATTCGCTAAGAGAAAAACTTTTAAAAATTTTATCAAATGTGGAAGCTAAAATTGATTTTCCTGAAGAAGATCTTCCAGAGGATGTGATTAAAAATATCAAAAGAGACTCGGAGAATATTAGGAAAGAAATAGAAAAAATTTTAGATGATGAAAAAGTGGGTGAAAGAATTAGAGAGGGTTTTAAAATTGCAATAATAGGACCTGCAAACGCTGGAAAATCATCATTGTTAAATCATCTTTCAAAACGTGATGTAGCTATCGTCTCAGAAATTGCAGGAACAACCAGAGATGTTATTGAGTCTCATTTAAATTTAGATGGCTACCCAGTAGTCATTTCTGATACTGCTGGCATAAGAGAGTCAAAGGATGAGATAGAAAAAAAAGGAATTAAACTAGCACTTAAGAGAGCCGAGGATGCAGATCTTAATATAATATTAATTGAGCCAAAAAGCGTCGATTTTACTGGTTTTTTAAATGATTTAATAAGCGATAAAGCTATAATTGTAATTAACAAGATAGATCTTGGTTATAAAAATATAAATCATCAAATTGAAAAATTTAATCCAATTTTTTTGTCAATTAAAAATGAAACAAATTTGGATGAGTTAATAAATCGAATTAAAGGTAAATTAAAAAATAAATTTGTTAGTTCAAATCAAACTTTAATTACTAGAGAAAGACATAGGCAAAGCTTAGAGGCTTGTGTTCAAAATTTAAAAAACTTTGAAGAAAAAAATTCCCAAGAAGATTTCGATAAAGCTGCGGAAGATTTAAGATTAGCAACAAGACACTTAGGCATGATTGTCGGTAAAGTAGACGTTGAAGAAATATTAGGTTCCATTTTTAGTGATTTCTGTATAGGTAAATAAGGATCTAATTTACTTACTTTTTCGCACCTTTAACTGTTTTCTTGTAAATTTTAAGATCAATAATAAATTACAGCTATGAAAAATGAGATATCATTTGATGTAGTTGTAATTGGTGGAGGTCATGCTGGCTGTGAAGCTGCTGCAGCATCAGCTAGATTGGGCGTAAATACTGCCTTATTCACTCATAAATTCGATACAATTGGTGAAATGTCATGCAACCCAGCAATTGGAGGATTAGGTAAAGGGCATCTTGTTAGAGAGATAGATGCATTAGATGGCGTAATGGCTGAAGTTGCAGATAAATCAGGGATACAATTTAGATTATTAAATAGAAGCAGAGGCCCTGCGGTACGTGGACCCCGTACGCAAAGTGATAGATCATTATATAAAAAATATATGCAAGAAAAGCTTGTAAATTATTGTAATTTAAGCATTTTTTGTGATCCTGTAATAGAGTTTATTTTTGAAAAAAACAATATAATCGGTTTTATTACACAAGAAGGCAAAAAAGTACTATCATCTAAAGTAATCCTAACAACTGGAACTTTTTTAAATGGTTTAATTCACATTGGTGAAGAAAAAACACCTGCAGGAAGATTTAATGAAAAACCCTCAACAGGTTTAAGTGAACAATTAGAAAAATATAATTTTAAAATTGGAAGATTGAAAACAGGAACACCACCAAGATTGGATGCAACGACAATTAATTTTGAAAAACTTGAAGAGCAGCATGCAGATGAAGATCCATATTTTTTTTCTTTCCTTACAAAAAAAAATATCAATAGACAAATTTCATGTAGGATGACTTATACCAATCGAGCAGTTCATGAGATAATATCTAAAAACATAAAAAGTAGTGCTATGTACTCAGGAAGTATCCAAGGTGTCGGTCCTAGATATTGCCCTTCTATAGAAGATAAAATTGTAAAGTTTGCTGATAAACAAAAGCATCAAATATTTTTAGAGCCTGAGGGTCTAAATGATAAAACAATCTACCCTAATGGAATTTCAACTTCTTTACCTGCAAAAATACAGCAAGAAATATGTAATAATATCAATGGTTTAGAAAATGTAAAAATTTTAAGACCTGGATATGCAATAGAATATGATTTTGTAGACCCAAGGGAGTTATTCCTAACTTTAGAGACAAAAAAAATTAAAAATCTTTACCTAGCAGGACAAATAAATGGAACAACAGGCTATGAAGAAGCTGCAGCACAAGGATTGATAGCTGGAATAAATGCTGCACTCTCAATTAAAGATAAAGAACCATTTATACTTGATAGATCTGAGGCATACATAGGTGTTATGATAGATGATTTAGTTACAAAAGGAGTTGCAGAACCCTATAGAATGTTCACCTCAAGGGCAGAATATAGGCTATCTTTGAGATCTGATAATGCAGACATAAGACTTACTCAAAAAGGAATTGATATTGGTTTAATATTAGATGAAAGGAAAATTATATTTAAAGAAAAAGCTTCTAAATTGGAAAAAAGCCTTAAAAATATGGAAAATTTTTTAATTTCCCCCTCCAAGGCGTCAAGATATGGAATAAGCATTGCAAAAGACGGTGTTAAAAGAAATGCATTAGAAATATTAGGCCAAAAGTCAGTAAATATGAATAAAATTAGGGAAATTTGGCCTGAAATTAAATATATTTCACGTGAAATTGATGAGCAGATTGAGATAAAAGCTCACTATAAAGGATATTTAAAGAAGCAAGATGCTGACATTTTAGCATTTAAAAGAGATGAAAATCTTAAAATACCACAAAATTTAGATTATGATCAATTTTCAGGATTATCTAATGAGGTTAAGTCAAAATTTAAGAAAATTAAGCCAAAAACACTTGGTCAAGCACTTAGAATAGATGGGATTACTCCGGCAGCAGTATATATTTTGTTGTCTCATGTCAAAAGAAAGTCTATTAAGCATATAGCTTGATTGATTCGAAAATAATAAAAAAAGACAAAATTTATCTCCCAAATGTTTCACGTGAAACATTAATGGAGCTTGAGGACTATTCACAGTCAATTTTAAAAACAAATAGGAAAATTAATTTGATAAGTTTAAGTACAGAAAAATCAATAAATTCAAGGCATATTTACGATAGTGCACAAACTATTGATTTTATTGATAAAAATGATATTAAAGTATGCACTGATCTTGGATCAGGCGCTGGGCTTCCTAGTATAGTTTTGGGTATTTTGATGAAACCTAAAAAGCAAGGTTTTAAGCTAATTTTTTATGAAAAGAGTTATCATAAAAGTAATTTTCTAAAAGAGATGGCAAAAAAATTTAAATTAGAAGCTAAAATTTATCAAAAAAATATTTTTGAGGAGAAAAACTTAGTTACTGATGTAATAATTTGTCGAGCATTCAAACCTTTACCAGTGATTTTTGATATTGCAACAAAGAATTTTAAAAAATTTAAATACATAGTCATGTATTTAGGCAAGAGTGGAAAAAAAATTTTGGAAGATGTTTCTAAAAAATGGAAATTTGATATGGAGGAAATGAAAAGTCTTACTAGCGAAGAGTCGTCAGTAGTAAAAATTTCAAATTTAAAAAAAAAATATGAATAGAAAAATTATTTCAGTTATAAACCAAAAAGGCGGGGTGGGTAAAACAACTACTGTCATTAATCTTGCTGCTGGATTAACAATGAAAGGAAAAAAAATTCTTGTTATAGATCTTGATCCGCAGGGTAATGCAACAACAGGGCTTGGATTAACTAACACATCAAGTTCAGATCAAACAATTTACAATGTATTGAACGGAAATAAAAAAATTTCGGAAGTTATACAATCCACAAGCTTTGAAAATTTAAATTTGATATCATCAAATGTTGATTTGTCTGGACTAGAAGTGGAGACAGCTGGAGACAGTCGGAGGGCCTTTAAATTAAAAGATGAATTAACCGCTATTTTAAACAATTCTGAGCCATCCTATGACTATATCATAATTGACTGTCCTCCTTCCTTGAGTTTACTTACAATTATGGCTTTGGTAGCTTCAGATGCCCTTGTTGTTCCACTTCAGACAGAATTTTTTGCTTTAGAGGGTCTCACCCAGCTAATGAAAACAATTGAAAGGATTAAATCAAACTTAAACCCATCTTTAGACATTAGAGGAATACTTCTGACAATGTATGACAAGAGAAATAAGTTATCAAGTGAGGTAGAGATAGAGGCAAGAAACTATTTTAAAGAAAAAGTCTACAGTACAGCAGTACCTAGAAATGTAAGATTATCAGAAGCTCCTTCACATGGTGTTCCTGTTCTTATTTATGATAAGACTTGTCCTGGTAGTAAGGCTTATTTTAGTTTCACAGAAGAATTTTTAAATCAAGATAAACCAGTGGAGAGTGCAGCATGATAAATCCGTTTAAATCAAAAAAGGGACTCGGGAGGGGATTATCTTCTTTGATAGGAGACAGTGAAAAAATTGATGACAAAAAAAAAATCTCAATAAGCTCAATAGTCAGAAATAAATATCAACCCAGAAAAAAATTTGATGAAGTAAGTTTGGATGAACTAACTAACTCTATTAGAGAGAGAGGCATAATCCAACCAATAATAGTTAGACCATCCTCTGAGAAAGAGGGTAAATTTGAAATTATAGCTGGAGAGAGAAGATGGCAGGCAGCACAATATGCTGGATTACATGAAGTGCCAGTTGTGGTTACTAATGTAGACAATTTAAGGTCTTTAGAAATTGCTATTGTAGAAAATGTTCAAAGAAAAGATTTAAATCCAATTGAGGAAGCTGAGGGTTATAAAAGACTAATAGATGAATTTAGTTATGATCAGGACAAAGTATCAAAATTCATTGGGAAAAGTAGAGCACATATATCCAATTGTTTAAGACTTTTATCTCTTCCAAATGAAGTAATAGATTTAATAATTGAGGAGAAATTATCCCAAGGTCATGCAAAAATTTTAGTAGGATTAGAAAATGCTCTTCTTTTAGCTAAGAAAATTATTGCAAAAAAACTTTCTGTTAGACAAGCAGAAAGTTTAGTACGTATATTGAAATCTAGTTCTAATAGTGCTCCTAAGAAAAAAGATCCAAATATTGTTAGTCTTGAAGATGAGTTAACAGATAAAATTGGAATGCGAGTTTTTGTTAAGCATAGACGAAATAATTCTGGAATAATTAGTTTAGAATATAAAGGATCTGATCAGCTTGATAGATTAGTTGAGATTATTAAACAGAATTATTAGTAATTACTAACAAAATTGGAGACAAAAAGCATTGAATTTGAGGTATTTTTCTTTACTAAAGCCTCTAAATCACTAATTTTAAATATCATTGCTTTAACTTCATCGGTTGACCATGAATTAACTTGCTTTTTCACAATATCTTTTTCTTTCCAAAATATAGGAGGTTTAAAGTTAGATATTACTTGATCAATATTTGAATTATTGTCTATTTCAGTTCTTATTTTTAAAAGTCTTTTAGATTTGTTTAATAAAGTTCTTATTATTAATATACAGTCATCAGGAGAATAGTTATTTTCATTAAGAATATTTGAAACTTTTTTTAAATTTTTAGATAAATAATTATCGGATAATTCAAATACACTATAGTTTTCTGCAAGATTTGAAAGTTTAATCACATCATCTGCGCTTATTTTATTTTTACTAATTGATAAATTTTTCAATTTTAATAATTCATTACTTAAATTGATTCTATCTCCTTTTGATCTCTCTATAAGTATATTTTTAATTTCTTGAGATAAATTGAATTTCTGTTCTTTTAAAAAGAGGTTAATAACGGTGTTCAATGAACGAGCATCATCCTCATAAACTGCAGTGCAAATTACTTTTTTTTCTTTTTCAAATAAACTTCTAAGTTTAGATTTTTTTTCAAGGTTCGAACATTTGATAATAATTTTTGTGTCTCTTATCTCTTTTTCCAAAATCTCATTTACTAAGTTTAATAATTTATCAGAGCCTCTTGAAATTATAATTAATTTTTCTGCTTCAAAAAGAGATTTTGTCATTAAACTTGATAAAAATTCATCTTTATTATTTAAAATTTCTTGCTCATCATATTTTAATATCTCTCCTTTAAATTTTTTTAAATAATTTTCTTTAATAATATCCTCTTTTAACCCTTCATTATTTCCATAGATTAAATGTAAATGAAATTTGTACGAATTTAATTTTTCTAATTCGAAACTTTTAATTATCATTTAAATTTATAATAGAGGATATAATATTATCACTTATATTTTCAGATAAATTTGACGTTATATTTTTTTCATTTTGATCAAGTTCAAACTTGTCAGATTTATTATTGTAGATATTACTTTTTTCTATTTCTCTTTTTAAAATTATTTTTCCATTTTCTAGTATTTTGTAACTTACAAGAATATTAATTTCAAACTTTAATGGATCCCCCTTGCTATCATTTGAAATTATCTCATTATTTTTAATTGAGTCTACTATTACAGAAAACTTTCTTTTATTCGAATTTTGACTTTTTCTAATCATTTTTAATTTTCTATCAATTATTTTATTTATATCTTTATCTCCAGACAAGATAAGTTCATCAATTTGAAAATTATAATTTTCTTCAGAAAACATAGGTTTATATGAACATGAAGTTGCTAAAAATAAGATAGCAAATATAATTATTTTTGAAAAAACTTTATTCATTTATTAATAAATTCATTAATTTGTTTCTAACAAATATTATTTTTTTAATTGATTTATTTTTTAAATATTTATTCGATAATTTATTCTCTTTTATTTTAGATAAAAGGCTTTCTTGATCAATATCTCGATTTTCGTTTAAAATTGCCCTTTTTTTTCCATTTATTTGGATGATGTAATTTACTTTATCTTCATTTAATTGTCTCTTATCTACTGATGGCCAATTTAAAAGACCTATATGACCTATATCTTCCAAACATTCATGACAGAAATGAGGTATAGCAGGTGCCATCAATATTAAGATTTTAATATAGTTTTTTTTTAACAGATTACTGTCAATCTCATTTTCTATTTCCTTATTCAAAAAATTATATATTTCATAAATATTTGCAATGATCACATTGTAATTAAAATTTTCAAGATTATTTGTGATTTTACTAATCATTTGATTTGTATATTTATCTAATTTATCGTTTTCATTTTTATTCTCTGTCTGAATTTTGTCTTTTATTTTTTGGTGGAGCGTCCATAGCTTAAGTAAAAATTTGTATGAAGCAGCCATTCCTTGCTCTGACCATTGGACATCCTTTTCGGGTGGACTATCTGATAATATAAATAATCTCACTGCATCAGCACCGTAGTTATTAATTATATTTTCTGGATCTATTACATTTTTTTTTGATTTAGACATTGATTCAGAGGGTCCGACAATTATTTTATTTTTTTGTTCTCCTTTTTTATAATACTCACCATCTTTTAATTCTATTTCATTAGGGCTAATCCAATTATTATTTTGATCTTTATAAGTCTCATGACATACCATGCCTTGAGTAAACAATCCTTTAAACGGCTCAGTAAATGAAAAATTTTTATTTTTATAACCAAGGGCTTTCATGAAAAAACGTGAATATAAAAGGTGAAGAATAGCATGTTCTACTCCGCCAATATATTGATCAACTGGCATCCAATAATTAATATCTTCATCGTTATATCCATATTCAGTTTCTTTAGGTGAACAGAATCTAAGATAGTACCAAGAGGAACAGACAAAAGTATCAAGTGTATCAGTCTCTCTGGTATATTTTTTTCCCTCAATTAATATATTTTTCCATTCATTTTCTGAGTCTAATGGATTACCTTTACTATTTAAGTCTACATTTTCTGGAAGTGTAACTGGTAAGTCTTTTTTGGGAATCGTTTTTACATTCCCATCTTCATCATACGCAATAGGGATCGGACATCCCCAATAACGTTGTCTAGAAACTCCCCAATCTTTTAGTCTAAAATTGAACTGTTTTTTCCCAATTCCTTTTTTTTCTAAAATGTCAATTGTTTTAGAAACTGAGACATCGGGAACTTTTAGTCCATTTAAAAATTCTGAATTTATAATTACACCTGATCCTGTATATGCTTTGTCTTTTACAGTATAACGCTCATTTTCATCTTCAGGTCTAACTACAGTTTTAATATTTAGATTATATTTCGTTGCAAAATCAAAATCTCTTTGATCGTGTGCTGGGCATCCAAAAACTGCGCCAAACCCATAATCCATCAAAACAAAATTTGCAAAGAAAACAGGAACTTTTTCACTAGGATTTAATGGATTTACAGCTTTTAAATTTGTCCTAAAACCAATTTTATCACCTATTGCAAGCGCTTCCTCGGTAGTTCCAGTTTTCTGACACTCTTTTTTAAATCTTTGAAAATCTTCATTTTTTGAATAGAATTTTGAAATTTCATGATCAATTGAAAGTGCCAAAAAAGAGAAACCAAATAAAGTATCGGGCCTTGTCGTAAAACATTTGATTTCATCAACTGGTAAATCTCCCTCTGTTTTGAAAGTTATTTCACAACCATAAGATTTACCTATCCAGTTTTTTTGCATTACTTTGACCTTATTAGGCCATTCATCTAATTTCTTTAAATCATCTAACAGCTCTTGCGAAAATTCTGATATTTTAAAGAACCATTGATTTAGTTTTTTTCTTTCAACTATAGCTCCCGATCTCCATCCTTTACCATCAATAACTTGTTCATTAGCTAGAACTGTTTGATCGACCGGATCCCAATTCACATAGTTTTCTTTCCTGTAAACCAATCCTTTTTCATATAACTCTAAAAAAAAAAGTTGTTGATGTTTGTAGTAATCTTCTGAGCAAGTTGAAATTTCTCTTTCCCAATCTATAGAAAGTCCTAGTTTTTTTAATTGACTTTTCATTGTAGAAATATTTTTATTAGTCCAATCTTTTGGATCCAAATTATTTTCTCTTGCAGCATTTTCAGCTGGCATCCCAAAAGCATCCCACCCCATTGGGTGCATTACATTAAACCCTTTTAAAGTTTTATATCTAGATAATACATCTCCTATTGTATAATTTCTTACGTGACCCATATGTATTTTTCCTGAAGGATACGGAAACATTTCCAAGCAATAAAATTTTTGTTTGGTTTTATCAACCTTAGATGAAAAAGCTTTTGTTTTAGTCCACTTTTCTTGCCATTTTTCTTCTATAGTTTTAAAATTATATCTTTCTGAAGAAGTCACTTTAATAATAAAATTTATTTTGTAGTGTCGACCGAACTACCTTTATATTCTTTGAAATTTTTATCTTTTTTTTGTTTTTTGTAAATTGCAGCCTTACTCAAAATTTCCTTTTTTAGTTCTGCAACAAGTGATCCAGTTTTTTTTTCTATTTTACAATTTAAAACTTGATTACATTTTTTATAAAAAACACTTATGTCCAAGGCATCACTTCTTACCTCATTTGTTAAAAATCTAATGCTTATTTTAATAGACTCATCCAGATTGTTCCCGTCCGTGTACCAGTCTGTAATTATTATTCCACCACTATAATTAACAGATGAAAGTGGCATAAAGTCAAGTGTATCAAGAGAAGCCCTCCAGAGTTCATTTGCACTTGCAAATAGAAAATCTCCACCTTTAGCGCTTTTTCCAAAAGCACTATCTAGCCTAAATCCTCTACCTTCTTCTAAATTTTTTTTCACCCTTTCTTTTGGATTTGGTGGATTCTTTCTAGCATCTCCTCCTGGCATCCCTTCGCAAGAATATAATGCAACTAATGATACTAAAATAATTGTAGTAACTCTGGACTTAAAAAAAAATGACATAATTTTCCTTAAAATTAGTAATAGATGAAAAGAAGAGAGATTAAAAAGTTTTTTTTTAAAAAGGTAAAAAAAGCCCATAATTATTAATTAAATTATGATGCAAAAATACAACACTTTGTCTAAATATACTATTTTCCAGCAAAATAAGGAATATTTTTTAAAAATAATTGATAGGAATTGGATGTTTAATATTAAACAATTAACGAAAGGTAATAATATGGACAATCTAAAAAAAATAGGATTGACAGCATTAGGTACTGCATTGGTAACAGCTGGTTCTGCGCAAGCAGCATCAATGTCTGTATCAGGCGCTACTTCAATCTTTTTCAACGGTGAAGATAATTCTGACCTAGGAAACGGTTGGTCGATGACTGACTCTCTTACATTTAGTGCAAGTGGTGAAATGGATAATGGTTTCACAGTATCTACATCAATAGAGGTTGATGGAAATAACATGGACGACAGAAGCATTTCTATCGACACTGGTGATATGGGTAAATTAACATTCTCAGGAAGTGGTTCATCAGGACCAATTGGTGCTTGGGATGATGTAACTCCAAGTGCAAATGAAGAAGCTCATGGTGTTGCTGTATCTGGAACAGCTGCAGGAGCTGCAAATGCTGCAAGTTCAGCTAACAGATTCATCTATGACTACACAGCTATGGATGGTTTAGCGATCAAAGCAGCTTACACTCCATCTGCTGGAACTACTTCAGTAGAAAGCTCAACTGAAATCGGTGCATTGTACACAGGTATTGAAGGTCTATCAATATATGCTGCAATGGGTGAAAACAATGACCAACCTACTACAGGTATCACTGGTAAAGCTGACTTAACTGCATTTGCTGTAACATATGCAATGGGTGCAATCACAGTTGGTTACCAAGCTAATGAAACAGACTCTGGAACTGCGTCTCAAGACGAAGATTTCACAGCTATCGGTGTTTCATATGCTGTAAGTGATGACTTATCAGTTTCTTACAACGTATCAGAAATTGATTTTGAGTCAGGTACAAATGATCAGGAAGCTACTGGTGTAAGTTTCTCTTACACTTCAGGTGGAATGACTATTTCAGGAACTCATTCAACAATTGACAACGTAGCTGGAACTGCAACTGCAGACAACACTGGTTATGAAGTTAATTTCTCATTTGCATTCTAATTAAAGAATCAAATATTTTTAAAAAGGCCCCTAATTTAGGGGCCTTTTTTTTTACTAAAATAAGAAATTCCTGCAAATCCAATTGATTTTGTTAAATTTAATTGTTTGAAATTTTCCTTTGAAACACCTCCCAAAGCAATTACATTTTCTCTCGAAAGACTAGATAATAAATTAAACTTATTTATACCTAAAAAATTCCCATTATTTTTGAATACAGAAGATATAAAGATTTCTTTTACTTTTTGTTTCTGCTTAATTCTTATCTCTTTTAAATTGTGAGCAGAACCAATGAGTACAAAATTTTTTTTAAATTTATAACTTAGATGATTATAGTTTCTATTGAATGAGGGTAAATAGGAGCCATCTAAATTTAAATGAATAGATAATTTTATGTTATTCGATAAATAAAATTTAAGATTTTTTCTTCTACAATAGTCTCTTATAAAAATAATTTCGCTTATTTTATATTTTTTTTTATAATTTCTGTAAATTATTGCAGTATTTTTACTTTGTTTATCAATGATACTTTTTTTAAATTCCTCTATAAAGTAATATAGTTTAAGAGATGATTTATGCATGAAACAGTTAAAAATTTAATATCAATTCAAGACTTAATCAATTCAAAATTGTTGGAATTAAAAGAAAAAAATATAATACCCAAAATAATCGCAGTTTCAAAAACTTTTAAAATAGATCATATTTTACCTCTAATTGAGCATGGCCATTTAGACTTTGGAGAGAATAAAGTTCAAGAGGCAGTTGAAAAATGGACAGACATAAAAAAATATAATAAAAAAATCAATTTACATTTAATTGGTAAATTACAAACTAATAAAGTTAAATTTGCTTTAAAGATTTTCGATTTTATACATTCTCTTGATAGTGAAAAATTAGCTAAAAAAATTGCTGATGAACAAATAAAATTGAATGTAAAACCTAAAATTTTTATTCAAATTAATCTTGGAGAAGAAAGCCAGAAATCCGGAATAAATAAGGAGCAGTTAAAGGATTTTTACAATTTTTCAAAAAACCTTGGTCTCGATATAGTTGGAACTATGTGCATTCCTCCTTTTGAAGAAGATTCGTCAAAATTTTTTTCACAAATGAATTATCTTAATCAAAAAGTAGATTTAAAAGAGTTAAGTATGGGCATGTCATCCGATTATTTAACTGCAGTTAAATTTAGATCAACATATCTAAGAATTGGTTCTAATATATTTGGAAAAAGAACTTAAGAAATTGTTATCTTAGTAGTTCTTTTAATTACTTTTAATAATATTAAAAAGTCTTTTTTATTAAGTGCTATACAACCCAAAGTGGGTTTAAAATTATTTGTTAAATGAATGAAAATCGCACTACCTCCTCCAATTTTAATTTTTTTTGTATTGTAATTAATTGGTATTAAAAAATCATATTTATGATCTTTTCTAAATAATTTTTCATGCTTAATAGTTTTATTAACTTTAATTAGTTTATTATAATTTCTTTTATTTCTAATATCATCACACCAACCCATATTCTTATTTATTGGAATACATTTCAATTTTGTTATTGGCTTTGGATGGCGATCTTTCCTATAATAAACATTACCTAATGAAAATTTACCAATTGGTGTTTTTTTATCTCCTTCAATTTTTTTTTTAACTAACCCTTTCTTGCCAATCACACACTGAAATATGAAATCTTCAAACACAAGAGTTTCTTTATTTTTTAAAACAATTGTCATAATCTACAATATATATGAATAATCAAACTTTAGTAATTTATGATTTTAAAATTTTATATGAAATTTTAAAGGAAATAGAAAATCATTTTAATTTTAGTTTATTAAGTATAAAAAAAAGGGCCGAACTTGACCTAATTGATTTAAACAATTATTTAGTTATTTCAGACAAAAAATTGAATTTCATTGAAAATCAAATTTTAATTAGTCAATTTCCAGTTGATATCTCCAAATTAATTGAAAGTGTAAATATAAAATTTTTAAAAAAAAAATATAACCAACAGTCAGAAATTGAATTAGGACTTTATAAATTGGATCTAAATTCAAGAAAAATTTTTAATGAAGAAAAAAGTCTAGATTTAACTGAAAGAGAGGCAAATATTATAATTTTTCTTAATAATTCAAAAAAACCAGTTAAAATTAGTAAATTACAAAAAGAAGTTTGGGGTCATAACTCAAAATTAGAAACTCATACAGTTGAAACTCATATTTACCGACTAAGAAAAAAAATAAACAATGCTTTTAACGACAATAATTTTATTAAAAGTTCCAAAACTGGTTATATAATTTAATGAAAAAGAAAAATCCAATCGTAAAAGATTTACTTACGTCAAAATACAAAACTCGTGTAGTAAAACCTAAAAAAGGTAAGGGTAGTTTTAAAAGAAAGAAAAAATAATAACTCTAAAGTCTAGCTCCTATCTGCTGTATAACTTTTGAGGACATCTCAGTACCTTTATCTAAACTCTCTTTTAACGACATATTATTTACATGACCATGTAGAAATCCACCTGCAAAAAGATCTCCTGCGCCTGTTAAATCAATAATTTTCAATCCCTGTTTAATACCACATTCAACAACGTCATCTCCATTAATTGCAACAGCACCTTTTTCACCTCTTGTTATTACAATTATTTTACCAAGAGACTTTGAAAAATTTATTACCTCATCAAATGATTTAGCATCAATTAGAGACATTATTTCTTGCTCATTTGCAAAGGTTATATCCAACTTATTTTTAACTAATTCTAAAAAATGTGGTTTGTGTCTATCAACACAAAACTGATCTGATAGAGACATGGCAACTTTATTTGCACTTTGAATAGCTTTCTCAAATGCTTTTTTTGGTTCCCCTTCATCCCAAAGATATCCTTCTAAAAGTATTATTTCACTCTGTTTAATTGCATCCGAGCTCACGTCATTTTCATTTATTTTTCCTGCTGTTCCCAAAAAAGTACACATTGTTCTTTCAGAGTCTGGCGTAACTAAAATTAAACAAGTTCCAGTTGGTAGTTCCTCTTTTTTCTTAGAGTAAAAATATTTCACATTTTCTTGTTTTAATCCATCTTCGTATTTACCGCCAAGTTCGTCATCATTAACTTTTCCGATAAAACCCACATCATTTCCAAGTTGAGATAAACCAACAATTGAGTTTGCAACAGACCCTCCAGAAACAGTTTTCTCTATTTTTAAATTTGATAACAATTCTTTAAATTCTTTGTCATCAAAAATTAATTTCATTGTACTTTTGGTTAAATTATTTTTGGTAATAAAATCGTCTTGTACTTTACAAATTACATCTACGATTGCATTTCCAATTCCTAATATTTTCATTATTTATGCTTTCTTGGTTATAAGTGGTTTTTTTCTGTTAGGATAACAAGTAGTACAGATTTTACAAGATAAACCATAACATTCTCTTGCCTTACAGTACTCTCTTCCATAATAAATTATTTGAAGATGTAATTTATTCCAATATTTTTTAGGAAAAAGCCTTTTTAAATCTTTCTCTGTTTGAACAACATTTTTTCCATTTGTCAAACCCCACCTTTGAGCAAGTCTATGAATATGAGTATCTATGGGGAAGGCAGGATATCCAAATCCTTGAGACATCACCACACTGGCTGTTTTGTGTCCAACACCTGGTAGCTCTTCAAGTTGCTCAAATGTTTTAGGAACTTTTCCATTATATTTTTCTACCAAAGTTTTTGATAAGTTATAAACACTCTTAGCCTTAACTCTAAAAATACCAATACTTCTTATAAGCTTTTCAATTTTTTTTCTTCCAAGCTTAACAAAATGCTCTGGCTTATTATATTTTGGATAAATATTTTTTGTAACATTGTTTACATTTACGTCCGTACATTGTGCAGATAAAAGAACAGAAACTAATAAAGTAAACATATTTCTGTGTTTAAGAGGTATTGGTGTTTTTGGATATATTTTATTTAAAATTTTAAGAACAATTTTTGCTCTTTGTTCTTCGCTCATTTAAAATTTAAAACATCACGCATAGAATATAAACCAGGTTTCTTATTCATTAGCCATTTTCCAGCTGTTAAAGCTCCTTCACTATATAAGGCTCTATCAAAAGCCTCATGATTTAGTGTTATAATTTCCTTACCACTAGAAAACTTTACCTCGTGTTCACCAACAGTTTTACCTTTACGTATTGAGTTAAAATTAATCTTTTTTCCATAAGGAAAACTTTTTTTGTTTAGATACTTTTTTCCAATTAAATTATAAAAATCTTTGTTTTTACCAACAGCTATACCTTTACCTAGCATTAGTGCTGTTCCAGATGGATGATCTATTTTGTGCTTATGATGTACCTCATATACTTTGCTTAAAAAATTGTTACCTAATGATTTAGAGGCAATCTCAGTTAAATACATCAATAGATTTATGCCTAAACTCATATTTCCAGCTTTTAAAATAGGAATTTTTTTTGAAAATTTCTTAATTTGAAGTTCCTGATTTTTAGAGAATCCAGTTGTTCCAATGACTACTCTTTTTCTCAGTTTTAATGCTATTTTAAGAATTTCAAATGTACATTTAGGAATTGTAAAATCGATTATTAAATCAACATTTTTAAAAGAATTTTCATGGTTCAAACTAGGTTTTATCCCAGCAATATTTTTTTTTATCAATCTATTTTCTGTAAGTGCTGTCAATTTAAAATTTTTATCAATTTTAGAAGATTTCACTAGTTGTTGGCCCATTCGTCCCATACAACCAGATATTGCTAATTTTACTTTACTCATTGAATTATTTTAATATATTTTTTCATCAATATACAACAATTATGACTATTAAATACCTATTAAAATTTTTTCTGGTTTTATTTTTTTTTGTGTCTCACAATCATTCTAAAGCAGACTTTTTTAAAGATATTACATCTCAAATTGATGATAATGACTTTAGACTTAGTTATGGTATTTCTGTTACAGATGTAAACCAAGACAACAAATATGAATTTGTTGTTACTGGATTTGGATTTTCAAATTTATCACTTACTTATCAAAACGGTAAAATTGTAAATATTAATAAAAATGAAATTTTTGATGATGCTAAAAGAAAAACAATTGGTGTAGCTGCGTGTGATATAGATCAAGATGGTTTTGAGGAAATTTATTTTTTAAACACTGACACATATAGTGGAGAGAAAAAATATTCAGATAGATTGATTGATAAAAGTAGCAATGGTTTTGTAGATTTGTTTGAAAAAGAGATCAATAAAAAGAACTTGAATTTAACTGCTGGCAGATCAGTAGTTTGTGTTGATAGAAATGGTGATGGGAAATATGGCATATATGTTGCTAATTATGGAGGTCCTACTCGATTTTATGAACTGCGTACTGGACAAATTTTAGATTTAGCAGAACAGCTTAAAATCAATAAAATAACCGGCGGAAGAGCAGTTGTTGCAGGAAATATTTTGTCTGGAAAAACTGACATATTTGCTGCAAATGAGAGAGGTAAAAATTTTTTATATTATAACTCTGATGGATATTTTCAGGACATTGCCAAAGATTATAAAGTGGACGATCAATATGAAAATGGAAGAGGTACAACTTTAACTGATGTATTTTATAGAGGAAGGTTAGATATAGTTACGTCTAATTGGAATGGCTACCACAGGGTCTTCGTTTTAGAAGACAACAAATTTAGAGACATTGCTACCCCAACTTACAATATCCCATCTAGAATTAGAACTGTAATATCAGCAGACTTTGATAATGATGGTTACGATGAGATATTTATGAATAACATTGGTGAACCAAATAAACTATTCAAAATAAAAGAAAATGGATTTTTTGAAGAAATTTATATTAAAAATGCTTATGAAGCAAATGGTCTTGGAACAGGTGCAGCAGTTGCAGATATAGATGATGATGGAATTTTAGAATTGTTGATTGCCCATGGCGAGTCTGGAATGCAACCATTAACGCTGTACAAAGCTGATATTAAAAAAGATTTCAATTATTTAAGGATAAAGCCATTAAATAAATTTGGAGCTCCTGCTAGAGGAGCAACTGTAATATTAAATTCTAATTTGCGAAAACATGCAAAAACAATAGATGCTGGCTCGGGGTATTTATGTCAAATGGAACCAGTGGCACATTATGGGATTAGAGAGGGTGAAAAAAATATCTCAATTAAAATTATTTGGACCAATGGTTTTACTGAGACTTTAACTGTTAATGATTTCAATAGAACAATAGAAGTTATCCAAAAAAAATAGGACAATAAAACCCAATTAATTTATCCTCATTAGAGTATACTTTAATAGTTATTATGAGTTTTTACAAAAAAATCAAAAATTTAATATTATTTAGTCTGTTAGTTAGTTTTAGTCTGTCTCAACCTACTCAAGCAACCCAATTTAATTATTATGCTGATTTAGCAGGTGATTGGTCAGAAATTTTTCCAGATCAAAACAGAAATGCAGCAGGACCAAAATTTTTTAAACATATTTTAGGTAAAAAAATTACTTATCAAGACTTTTTGGAATATAACAAACTATATTGTGCAGTATCTGGTTCATTAATAGACCCGAATAATAAGCCTGAATTTGTGTATCTTAAAAGCGTTGAAAATGAAGAGAAAATATGCGGTTTTTATCATAGATGCTGTGTCCCATGTTCATGTGATTTGATGAAATATTCAAAAGTTAAAAAAATGAATTACACGTTTACAGATGGTAAACAAGAATTTTTTGTTTTAACAATAAGTAATCCTTGTGAAAAAGATGACTTCCCAATGGAAGTTAATAAGAATTATTTTTGTAACGGCAAAAAACTTGATGAAAAACAAGTATATGTTCTAGATGACAGGTTAGTTATTGGTTTATTTCACAATGCATCAAAATGCAATGAACAAAGCTTAGCAGCAATCAATAAACACGAGATAACTGGTGAATTTTGTGCTTTTAGAAATGCTGCACCTCTTGAGGAAGTAAAAGGAGGTATGGGAGACATTTTTATCAGGCTAGCAAAAGATAATTAAATTATTCCAATTCCTTCTTTATAAAAATAGGCACCCAATATTAAAATTGCTAAAACATAAATAACACCGAAAATAATATATTTAATTTTATTTCTCATTTAATTTT
This sequence comes from uncultured Pelagibacteraceae bacterium, assembly GCA_902581585.1. Lineage (GTDB taxonomy): Bacteria > Pseudomonadota > Alphaproteobacteria > Pelagibacterales > Pelagibacteraceae > Pelagibacter. The sequence goes on along the minus strand of CACHPB010000004.1, from coordinate 51,884 downwards.
TCCAGAAATTTTTTGCTTTTTGAAAGAATTTTCTGATACTAGGATTAGATCTTTCATTTTCAATTTTTCTGAACTTCTCAAGCAAATCTTTTTGTTCTTTGTTTAAGGACACCGGTACTTCAGTGTTAACTTGGACATATAAATCTCCGTAGTCTCCTCTTCTCATAAATGGCATTCCTTTACCTTTCAATCTAAATTGTTTTCCACTTTGCGTTCCATCTGGAATTTTTATCTTTGCTTTGCCTCCATCTATAGTAGGTATTTCAATAGTTGTACCTAATGCTGCATCTGTAAATGATATAGGAAATTCAAAAAATAAATTTACCTCTGATCTTTTAAAAAGTTCATGTGAATCAACATTTATAAATAAGTAAAGATCACCATTACTTGCTCCTCTAGATCCAGCTTCACCCTTTCCTGATAATCTTATTCTAGTCCCATCATCTACTCCCTTTGGAATAGTTACTGAAAGTCTTTTACTTGCTTGTTTTTTACCTTGACCATTACAACTTGAGCATGGGTGTGATATTTCTTCACCAGATCCAGCACATTGTGGGCATGTTTGCTGAACTGTAAAAAAACCCTGACTAGACCTAACTTGTCCGTGACCACCACACATTGAGCAAGAACTTGCACTATGGCCTGGTTTTGATCCAGAACCACTACATGTATCGCACCTTTCAGATGTTGAAAATTTAATATCTTGTTTCTTTCCAGTGTAAGCTTCTTCCAAGCTAATTGAGAGATCATATCGCAAGTCAGATCCTCTGTTGTTTGATCTTCTTGATCTTCTACCACCCCCTCCAAAACCTTCACCAAAAAAGTCCTCAAAAATATCTGAAAAAGATCCAGAAAAGTCAAAATTTCCAAAGCCCCCTCTTCCCCCTCCACCGTTTTCAAATGCAGCATGTCCAAAATTATCGTAATTTTGTTTTCTCTCTGAATTTGATAAAACATGATAGGCTTCAGAGGCTTCTTTAAATTTTTCCTCAGCTCCTTTATCACCTTTATTTTTATCAGGATGATACTTTACTGCTTGTTTTCTGTAGGCAGCTTTTATTTGATCGGGACTTGCATTTTTTTCGACACCTAATACTTCGTAATAGTCTCTTTTTGCCATAACTAGTTATAGACAAATGGTTGATAGTTTAGGCGCTTTTTTCTTTATCTTCTTTTACTTCTTCAAAGTCTGCATCAACAACATTATCGTCTTTTTTCCCCTCTTCTTTTGCATCTTTAGGTGCGTCACCAGGTTTAGTACTTTGTTGTGATTTATAAATAGCTTCTCCTAGTTTCATAGATGCTTGAACCAAATCTTGAGTTTTCTTTTTGATTTCTTCTACATCAGTTCCTTTTAGTGCGTTTCTTACATTAGCAGATGCATCTTCTATAGCTTTCTTATCTGAGTCAGAAACTTTACTACCATGTTCTTTCAAATTTTTTTCTGTAGAGTGAAGTAAAGTATCTGCTTGATTTCTAGCATCAACTGCTTCTCTTTTCTTTTTATCAGCTTCTTTATTTGTTTCAGCATCCTTAACCATTTGATTTATTTCTTCATCACTTAAACCACCTGATGCCTGAATTTGAATTTTTTGTTCTTTACCAGTTCCCTTATCTTTTGCAGAAACATTTACAATACCATTTGCGTCAATATCAAATGTAACTTCAATTTGAGGAACACCTCTAGGTGCTGGTGCAATACCCACTAGTTCAAAATTACCTAGAACCTTATTATCAGAAGCCATATCTCTTTCACCTTGCAAAACTCTAATCGAAACTGCTGGTTGGTTATCCTCAGCTGTTGAGAAGACTTGGCTTTTTTTAGTAGGTATTGTTGTATTTTTTTCAATTAATTTAGTTGATACACCACCTAAGGTTTCTATTCCAAGTGAAAGTGGTGTTACATCAAGTAATAATACGTCTTTTACATCTCCTTGTAACACCCCAGCCTGTATGGCTGCACCCATTGCTACAACTTCATCTGGATTTACAGATTTGTTTGGCTCTTTACCGAAGAAGTTTTTCACCTCCTCTATTACTTTAGGCATTCTCGTCATCCCACCGACCAATATAACTTCATCAATTTCACCTGCGCTCAATCCAGCATCTTTAAGTGCAGTTTTGCAAGGTGGAATTGTTCTTGAGATAAGATCCTCAACAAGAGCCTCAAGTTTTGCTCTTGTCATCTTCATGTTAATATGTTTTGGACCTGTTTTATCGGCAGTTATAAATGGTAAATTAATTTCAGTTTGTGCAGCTGAAGAAAGTTCAATTTTTGCTTTTTCTGCAGACTCTTTTAGCCTTTGCAATGCAAGTTTATCTGATTTTAAATCAATACCATTCTCTTTTTTAAATTCTGATAATAAATATTCAACAATTGTATTATCAAAGTCTTCGCCACCTAAAAAAGTGTCTCCATTTGTAGATTTGACTTCAAATACCCCATCACCTAATTCAAGTATAGACACGTCAAATGTACCACCACCTAAATCATAAACGGCAATTTTTTTATTCGCTTTTTTATCTAGTCCATAAGCTAGTGATGCCGCCGTTGGTTCATTGATAATTCTAAGAACTTCAAGACCTGCAATTTTTCCTGCATCTTTTGTTGCTTGCCTTTGGGCATCATTAAAGTATGCCGGGACAGTAATAACAGCTTGAGATACCTCTTGTCCTAAATATTTTTCTGCTGTTTCTTTCATTTTTTGAAGTGTAAAAGCAGAAATTTGAGATGGAGAGTATTTGTTTCCCTTTGCCTCAATCCATGCATCACCTTTATCAGAATTAATTATTTTAAAAGGGGCTGTTTCAACATCTTTTTTAACAGATGGATCATCAAAATTTCTTCCAATTAATCTTTTTACAGCAAATATTGTATTTTCAGGATTTGTTACTGCCTGTCTTTTTGCTGGTTGACCTATTAATTTTTCATCGTTGTCCGAAAATGCAACAACAGAAGGTGTTGTTCTTGCTCCTTCAGCATTTTCAAGTACTTTTGCTTGTGTACCTTCCATTACAGCTACACAAGAATTTGTTGTTCCTAAATCTATACCGATAACTTTGCTCATATTTTAATTCCTCACGTTCATATAAGTGCTAATTGTAAGACTACAACCGTCTATAAAATTTAAATTTTGTGAGTATTTACTGGTTTTTTTCATCTTTTACCTCATTTTTTTGATCCTTTTTCGATTTTTTCTTGGAAACACCAACCAAGGAAGGTCTCAACAATCTATCTTTCATCATGAAACCTTTCTGAATTTCTTGAACGATTGTCCCTGCCTCTTTAGTATCGTCCTCAATTTCCATCATTGCTTGGTGAAGGTTTGGATCTAATTTTTCATTAATTGATCTAATGGGCTCAATATTATTTTTTTTGAAGATAGATAACATATCATTATTAATTATATTTATATGATCTATAATTTGTTTCAGTGCATCTGTATCTTTTAAGCCCTCATCATTTTCAAGTGCTACTTTTGACCGTTCAAGATTATCAAGTAAATTTAATGTTTCTTTAGCAAAAGAAAATCCTCCATATTCATAAGCATCATCTTTTTCTTTCTCAAACCTTCTTCTTTGATTTTCCATTTCAGCAAATGTTCTTGCCAGCTTATCTTTAAGTAATTCAATTTCTTTCTCTGGTGTAAGTTGTTCCTCTTCTTTTTTTTCTGTATCCAAATTTTTATCTTTTAACTCATCTTCTGGAACATTATTTTCTGATGTTTGTTCATTATTTTCAGTATCTAAATTTTTACTTTTATCTAAATCTTCTTTTAATTCTTCCTTTTCCATATATGTTTATATGGTAAGAAAAAATTTAATTTCCAGATGTCTAAAAAAAAAATTAAAGAAATATTCATTGGTTCAAATAATGAAGGAAAACTAAAGGAAATTGCTGATCTACTGCCCAAAAGTTTAAAAATATACTCAAATTTAGACTTAAAAATACCCAGCCCAAAAGAAACTGGGACCACTTTTAAGCAAAATTCTTTATTAAAGGCCAAATATTTTTCTAAAAAAACTAATAAAATTTGTCTAGCTGATGACTCAGGTATAGAGATTGATATTCTTAATAAAGCACCAGGAGTGTACTCAGCGGATTGGTCAGGTAAAAAAAGAAATTTTGATTTGGCTATTAAAAAAGTTTATCAAGAAATCTCAAAAAAAAATAAAAATTGGAAAAAAAAGAAAATTAGCGCAAGATTTATTTGTGTCCTCACAATTTTTTGGCCAAATGGTAAATTTATAAGTAAAACTGGTAAAATTGAGGGCTGGATATCTAATTTAAAGCGAGGAAAAAATGGTTTTGGATATGATCCAATATTTATTCCTTATGGAAAAAGACTTACTTTTGGTGAAATGGAACCAAAAAAAAAATATAAAATTGACCATCGTTCAAATGCGTTTAGAAAAATTAAAAAATTTTTTTAAATTTGTTGTTTTCAATGCTATAAAAATTTAGTTGATGTGTGATGGTATTTTTACTTATTTCAAAAATCCCAATTTTTCCCTTAAATTTATTTTTTTTATAAAATATTTTTTTTGAAATTTTAAAATCATTTTCATAAATTAAAAAGTAAACTAATCCAATTAAATCAAAACTTAAAAATGAAAGTTGGTCTCCATCCAAACCATAGATATTTTTGAAATCAATCATAAAAGAATCGTAATTAGTCTTGTTTATTGATGGAAAATATATTGGGTGAATAGAATTATCTTTTAAAAGACTTTCATCAAACCATTGATTTAGAGTTATATAAGAAATTCTTTTTGGTGAAACATCGGTATAAAGAAGAGATGTAGCAACACTTTTAAAGTTTTCATCAAAATCAGCTATAACAACAGAGTCGAAATTAATATCTCCAAGAGTATCCTTTTTCTTTAAATTTTCTATTTTTGTCTCTTTATCTTTAAATGATAAACCCTCAAGACGTTTTATTTCATCCTTAAGATTATTCTTCCTTGTCTGATATTTTGTCAAATCCTCAATTTGTTTGGTAAGTTTGGTTGGTTCTCTGTCGTAATAAAATACTTCTTTATGTTTAATCTTTGTTTTATTAATTGCTTCCTCAATTTCATTTTTAAATTGAGATCTTGGAATTAAAAAAATACTTTTTGATAAATTATTTTTTTTATTAAATTTTTTTATTGTTTGTAATTGAGATATGGCATTAACACCTGCACTAATTACATTTTTTGGATTGTCTATTAACTTGTTTGTAAATGATATAAAAGTAACATTCACTAAGTCATCAAGATATTTGGTGCTTTCTTTAAAAACTGGTCCAATTATTATTTTTACTCCATCATTATTATATAATTCTTTAGATACTCTAAGAGCATCTATAGGATTGGACTTTGTATCTTTCGGAATAATTTCAATTTTTTCATCATTTATTTTGTTTACCGCCATTCTTATTGATTTAATAATCTTTTCTCCTATAACTGAGTTTTCTCCAGTTAATGGAACGATTAATCCAATTTTTATCTTTTCAGACGCAGATATATTTTGACTAAAAACGCAGATAGGTAATAAAGAAAATATTAATAATTTTATTAAAGTTTTCATTTAAGTTTTAATAATATATTTAAATAAACAAGTCATATGAATTTAAATAACAATAAATTTAAACCTGGGCTATATTGTGTTGCAACCCCAATTGGGAATATGGGTGATATTTCATTTAGGGCAGTTAAAATACTTCAAGAATCTGAATTAATTTTATGTGAAGATACAAGAGTTACAAAAAAGATACTTCAAAAGTTTGAGATTAATAAAAAAATAATTTCAAATCACAAGTTTAATGAGAATAAGAATTTAGAAAAAGTAATAGAAGTTCTAAGAAGTAACAAAATAGTATCACTAGTTTCAGATGCTGGAACACCTGCTATCTCAGATCCTGGAAGAATATTAGTAAATGAATGTGTGAAAAATGAAATTAATATTTACCCAGTTCCAGGAACATCAGCAGTAAGTGCCGCTATATCAATAAGCGGTTTTTCTGATAATTTTTATTTTTGTGGATTTTTACCTGAAAAACAAAATCAAGTAAAAAAATTATTTAACAGTTTATCATCTCTTAGTTGTTCAATTATTTTTTTTATATCACCAAATAAACTTGATAAAAGAATAGACGATATTAAAGAATTTTTTATCAATAGAGATATTTTAATATGTCGAGAAATTACAAAATATCATGAAGAATACATTAGAACTTCAGTAAAAGAATTATCGTATGTTAATTTTTCGAGAAAAGGTGAGATAACAGTTGTTATTTCTGAAGTAAAAAAAGAAAGATTAAGTTTTAAAGAATTAAAAGAATCAGATAAAAAAAAAATTAAAAATTTAATTAAAAAAATGTCAATTAAAGATATAGTTAAAAAAGTTTCAATAGATAGAGAAGTTTCAAAAAAACTTATTTACAATTATTGTCTTAAAATTAGGAATGAAAATTAAAAAAATTATTATATTATTCATTTTTGTCACAATTTCAGGATGTGTTGGTTATTCGTCCACAGGAGTTTTGGGTACAGGAGTTTCAATAGCTCTAGATCCCAGAAGTTTAGGAACTCAAATAGATGACTCAATAATGCAACAAAATCTTAGAGCAAAATTATTATCAGAAGAAAAAAGTTATATTATTTCTGTTAAAACTAAAATTCTTGATGGAAGAATATTTCTTACAGGAAAAGTAAATTCTGTTGAGGATAAGCTTAAAATCACGAAACTGGCTTGGGAAATCAGGGGAGCTAGATCAGTAAATAATGACTTGCAAATTAAAGAGGACTTCGATTTTAAAAGATCTGCAAAAGATTTACTTATAACTTCACAACTTAGAGCAGCTATGATTGGCAATAAAAAAATTAAATCTGTTAATTATAATATCGATACATATAAAAAGAAAATTTATATTTATGGTATAGCTCAGACTAAAATTGAAAGAGATGAGGTGATAAAAGAAGCAAAACAAATTTTAGATGTTAAAGATGTAGTTACTAGTATCTTTTTAGTTGACGATTTAAGAGTTGTTAAAAAATAAAATATTATTTTAATCAATTTTTATTATAATTAATAATGCCTGCTGAATATGCAGCAACAGATGCTAAATTTAAAATTTCAGATGTAGAAGACCTTAATGGAGCAATCTCTATTGGTTGTGCAAGTCCAATTAGTAATGGGCCAATGACTTTAGCCCCTCCTAATGTTTTCATAATTTTATAGGAAATAGCTGCACTATGTTGTCCAGGCATTATTAAAATATTTGCTTTTCCTACTATCTCCGAAAAGGGATATAAATTTGAATATTCTTCATCCAGAGCAACATCAGGTTGCATATCACCATCAAATTCAAAATCTACTTTTCTTTTCTTTAACATTTCCACGGCATCTCTAATATGTTTTGTTCTGCTTGTTATAGGTTGACCAAATGTTGAATGTGATAAAAAAGCGACTTTAGGATTAAATCCAAATAATCTTACTACTCTAGCTGCAGAAGTTGCAATATCTGCTAATTCTTCAGACGAAGGATATTCATTTACTGAAGTATCTCCAATAAATACAGTTTTACCCTTGCTTACAACCATGTTTAATCCAAACATTATTTCACCTTCTCTTGGAGGTATTACCTTTTTGATTTTCTCAAGTGATTGAGAGTAACGTCTTGTATTTCCAGTAACCATTGCATCTGCATCTCCACATTCGACCATACAAGATGACCAAATTACTCTATCATTTCTAATCATTCTATCACAATCTCTTTCGAGCAAACCTTGCTCTCTATGAAGCTTCTTGAAAAGAAACTTTACATATTTATCCCTCATTTTTTTGTTAGTTGAATTTACAATTTTAATATCAAGATTTTGTTCATAACCAATCTCATTTAACCTTTGTTTTACAATATTTTCTTTTGCAACTATTATAGGAGTTCCTAAACCACTGTTTTTAAATGCGATAGCAGCTTTAAGTGTATTTTCATCTTCACCATCTGCAAATACTACAGTTTTTTGATTTTTTTTTACTTGGGAATTAATTCCTTGAAGAATAGTCACTGATGGATCTAATCTTTGTTTCAATTGTTCAGAATATAAACCAAAATTTTCAATTTTTTTTCTAGCTACTCCACTTTTAATCGCAGCTTTAGCTACAGCCACTGGTATTACACTTATTAGTCTTGGATCAAATGTAGATGGTATTATATAATCTTTTCCATAACTAGGTCTATCACCACCCATTGCTGCAGCAACTTCGTCTGGCACTCTCTCTCTAGCAAGCTTTGCAATAGCTTCTGCGGCAGAAATTTTCATTTCCTCGTTTATTGTTTTTGCTCTTACATCAAGTGCCCCTCTAAATATGTAAGGAAAACCTATTAAATTATTTACTTGGTTTGCATAATCTGACCTGCCTGTTGCAATGATTGCATCCTTCCTAATTTTATAGGCCTCCTCAGGTAAAATTTCTGGATCAGGATTAGCACAAGCAAATATGATTGGTTTTTTTGCCATATTTTTAAGCATCTCTTTTTTGAGAATACCACCTGAAGACAAACCTAAAAAAACATCAGCATTTTTTATAGCATCATTTAAACTTTTATCTTTTGTTTTTTTTGCATACTTCATTTTCCATTTGTTTAATCCTTTTCTATCTAAACTTATAACACCCTTACTATCTAGCATTGTTAAATTTTGTTTTTTAACCCCTAACTTTAAAAATAAATCAGAGCATGCCATAGCGGATGCACCTGCACCGTTTACAACAACTTTTACTTTAGAAATTTTTTTTTTAGTAATATGTATTGAGTTAATAAGAGCAGCCGATGTTATTATTGCTGTTCCATGTTGGTCATCATGAAATACAGGAATATCTAATAAATTTTTAAGATTTTCCTCGATTATAAAACATTCAGGAGCAGCTATATCTTCAAGATTTATCCCACCAAAGCTTACAGCAAAATTTTTTATACTATCAACTATTTTTTCAGGATCATTACTGTCAATTTCTAAATCTATAGCATCTATATCTGCAAATCTTTTAAATAATACAGCCTTACCTTCCATCACAGGCTTAGAAGCTATTGCTCCTAAATTTCCTAGCCCTAAAATTGCAGAGCCATTACTTATCACAGCAACTAAGTTGCCTTTAGTAGTATAGTCATATGCCCGTTCTGGATTTTTATAAATTTCCTTAACTGGTGCAGCAACACCTGGAGAATATGCCAAAGCTAAGTCTCTCTTTGATGTCATCGGTTTTGATGAATTTATCTCAATCTTGCCAGATTTATTTGAATTGTGAAACTCTAGAGCCTCTTTATCTGAATAATGTTCAATTTTATTTTTTTTCATTTAATAAATAAAATATACTAATAAGGTAAATTTAAGACTAATATGATTTATGAACCTCATTAAGTCAACAAGCACATTTAGTCTATTTATTTTATTAAGTAGAATTCTTGGTTATATAAGAGATTTTTTAATAGCAATATATCTAGGATCAGGTCCATTAGCGGATGCATTTTTTGTAGCATTTAGAATTCCAAATACTTTTAGAAGATTATTTTCAGAGGGAACCTTTAATGCAGCTTTTGTACCTACTTATTCATCAGAACTTATAAGAGGGAAAAGAAAGGCAAACTCATTTGCAAATACAATTTTTAATTTGTTGTTACTAGGACTATTGTTCACAATCCTAATCATCGAAATTTTCATGCCAGCATTTATTAAAATTATTGCACCAGGATTCTTTAATGAAACTGAAAAATTAAAAATTGCAATTGATTTAACAAGAATTACTTTCCCATTTTTATTTTTTATAAGCCTTGCATCTTTTTTTTCAGCAATATTAAACTCTCATAATAAATTCGCTGCGGCTGCGGCTGCACCTATAATTCTAAATATATTGTTGATTATTTGTTTATTATATGCAGAAAATTTAAATGACAACTTGGTATACTTTTTATCTTATACGGTTACATTAGCCGGAATTCTTCAATTTATATTCTTATTTATATTTGTTAAAAAATATTTTGTAATAAATTTAAATTTCAATTTTAGAATAAATAAAAAAATTAAAAATTTTTTTACTAAGCTTTTACCAAGCATTTTTTCGTCAGGTGTTACACAAATAAATATCTTAGTTGGGACAATTATAGCATCTTTTCAGGCAAGTGCTGTATCCTATTTATATTATGCTGATAGAATTTATCAAATAAATTTGGCAATAGCTGGTATTGCAATTGGAACTGTTATACTTCCAAATTTAAGTAGACATATTAAAAGTAAAAATTCTTTTAAAACGATAGAGTTACAAAATAAAGCTTTAGAGTTGAGCTTATTTTTAAGTTTACCTGCTTCGCTTGCTCTAATTGTTGGTTCAACTCAAATAACATCTGCTTTATTTGGATATGGTTCATTCGATCAGGAAAGTGTTAATAACTCAGCAAAAGCTTTGTTTTATTTTTCTTTTGGGCTTCCTGCTTTTTCTTTAATCAAAATATTTTCAACATTCTTATTTGCAAGAAACGACACTAAAACGCCTTTTAAATTTTCATTAATTTCTGTAATACTAAATATTATTATTAGTTTAACCTTTTTTTCTCAAATAGGCTTTATAATAATTCCAATAGCAACAACAATTTCTTCATGGTTTAATGGAATTATTTTACTCATTTTTGTAATTAATAAAAATTACTTTAAATTTAGCCCTAGTTTTTTAATTCAAATAACAAAAATTATTTTTTCAAATATTATTTCAATTTTAATCTTTTATTTTTTAATTAATATTCTATCTAGTTCACTAGACTATGCAAATAACTATAAATTTATTTTTATTATTTTGATTATTTTATTAACTTTCTTTTCATACATTGGAGTTTCACTTCTTATAAAAGCTTTTAAAATTACAGATATTAATTTAAAGTATTGATAGATGTCCAAAAAAATATTTTCTGGTGTTCAACCTACAGGTAATCTTCATCTAGGTAACTATCTTGGAGCTATTAAAAATTTTGTTGAATTAAATAATGATAAACAAAACGATTGTATATTTTGTGTTGTAGATTTACATGCAATAACCGTTAAGCAAGATAGAGATCAATTAAAGAATAATATACGCGAAACAGCGGCAACTTTTATTGCAAGTGGTATTGATCCCGCTAAAAGTATTATTTTTAATCAATCAAAAGTTCAAGCTCACTCCGAGGGCTCTTGGATGTTAAGTTGTATTGCACCAATGGGCTGGTTGAATAGAATGACACAATTCAAAGAAAAAGCTGGCAAAGATAAAGAAAAAGCATCAGTTGGACTTTATATCTATCCAATTTTAATGGCTAGCGATATATTGCTTTACGATACCACTCATGTTCCTGTCGGAGAAGATCAGAAACAACATTTAGAATTAACAAGAGATATAGCCCAAAAATTTAACAAAGATTTTAACTGTGCAGATTTTTTAAAAGTTCCAGAACCATTAATAAAAAAAAATTTTTCTAGGATAATGAGTTTAAAAGATGGTTCAAAAAAAATGAGTAAATCAGATCCATCAGATCTCAGTAGAATTAACTTAACAGACTCTAAAGATCAAATTGTTAATAAAATAAAAAGGGCAAAAACCGACTCTTTTCCAATTCCAAACGAGGAGCAAAAATTAAATGGTAGACCAGAAGCAGAAAATCTTCTTGGAATCTATTCTAGTATTTCTAATCAATCTATGGAAAAAACATTGTCTCAATTTGGAGGTAAAAATTTTTCTGATTTTAAAGCTCAATTAGCGGAAATTTTATCAAATAAGATCTCACCAATTTCAGATGAGATAAAAAAATTATTAAATGACAAGCAATATTTAGATAAGGCTCTTCTAGAAGGTGCACGTAAAGCTGAGGAAATTGCAGGAAAGAAGATAGAAGAAATAAAGAGAATTATAGGTTTTTAAAATTCTTTAAATTTAAAAATTTATGGCTATATAAATATTATGTTCATCCAAACACAAAAAACACCAAATCCAAATTCGCTTAAATTTATACCGGGTAAAGGTGTATCAAATGATGGGCCATACGAATTCTTATATGAAAGCCAAACAAACATTCCTTTATTAAAAAATATTTTATCAATTAATGGCGTTACAGGAATATTTCTGAGCGAGAATTTTTTGTCAATAAATAAATCACAAGATGAAAAATGGGAAAATATAAAACATATTGTTATTTCTCATCTCAATGAATACTACAGTGAGGGTAACGAATTTATAATTAATAAAAAGTCTGATTTAAATGATCATAAAGATTATGGAGAAATAGAAAGCAAAATAATTAAGATATTAGAAACTAAAATTAGGCCAGCTGTTGCACGAGATGGAGGAGACATAACATTCAAAGAATTTAAAGAAGGTAAAGTTACAGTTGTATTAAAAGGTAGTTGCTCAGGCTGTCCATCTTCAACTCTAACTTTAAAACAAGGAGTTCAAAACCTACTTTGTCATTATATTCCTGAAGTAAAAGAAGTTTTAGCTGTATAAATTTTTAACTATCCTTTATAAGGAATCAACTAGATAAAATGTCGAAAAAAAAAATTAAAAAAGAAAAGTATAATAGCAATATTAATTTTTTAAAAACTCTTTTAATAAGTTTTATTATTATTTTTATTTTTGCGATATTGCCCAATTCAATTAGTTTTATTAAAAGTAATTTAAAATCAAATGAAGTTGTATTCAACTCATCAAAACAAAATTTTGAGGAAATATTAGATAAACAAAAAAAGAATAAAATTATAGATAATTCAATTAAAGACAGATTTAGTTGGAATATTTTTGATGATATAGAAGTTTTTGGGAAGAATGAGGATGATAAAGATCCTCAACGTTTGAGCGCATCAACTATCGAGGAACTGTTTAAAGAGAATGGATATAGTCTTGACAAGGTCAAAGAAACAAAATTAGTGAATGCTGGCAACCAACTTACTAGACTTCCAAAAGAGTTAAAGAATATTGAAAGCTCAAAGAAAAGAAAAAAATTATTTATTCAAATTGTATTACCTTTGATAATTGAGGAAAATCTTAAAATAAGATTTGATAGAAAAAAACTTTTTGAAATTCTAAATAAAAATAATACATCAAAACGTGATAAAGCCTGGCTTGACCTAAAATTTAAACAATATGGAATAAAAGATAATGATTTATCAAGTCTCAAAATTAGAATGGATGAAATCCCAGTTTCATTAGCAATTGCACAAGCGGCAAAAGAGACTGGATGGGGAAGTTCAAGATTTGCGCAAGAGGGAAATGCTTTATTTGGTCAATGGACTTGGTCAGGTGATGGTATAAAGCCTTTAGATCTTGAAAAAGGTCAAAAACATAAAGTTGCAAAATTTAAAATACTTAAAGCATCAGTTCGAGCATATCAAAGAAATCTAAATACTCATTCAAGTTATAAGGAATTCAGGATTGAACGTGCAATTCAGAGGGATAATGATCAAAAATTAAATAGTTTAAAACTAGTAAACTTTTTAGAAAAATATGCTGAAACTGGAAAAGAGTATACAGAAGTACTAAAAAAAATAATTAAGCAGAATAATTTAGTTGATTTTGATGACGTTCAAATTTTACCGACGAGTCTAAAAATGAAAAATCTTATTTAATTTAGAGTAAACTGTGTTCCAAACCATCTCCAACCATCAACATCTTTCATAGAACAATTAATCCTACCTCTCCTTGGTAGAAATTTCTCTTTTAGCTCAATCTGAATAATATTATCTGTATAAATTAATTTAGAATTTTTCCAAGTTCCACCCTCATTTGAAAAACAATTAATTAAATTTATGTTATCTTGTTCTTCAAAAAACTCAATTACCACAGATGGAGGGTTATTATCATCAGATAAAAGTTTATCTTCAGGTAATAATAATTTGTATTGAATTGGTAAAAGATTAATTAAAAATTTGAATCTATCAAAATCACCATATTTTTCATTTATAGGGAATCTTGGTAATTCATATTTATCTTTATTCAAATCTATAACACCTGAATGTTGACCAAATGCAAAATCAAATTTACTAGAAATATATTTTTTTTGATCTAAGCTGTATTCACCAAAGGGATAAGAAAAAAATACTGGATTATAATTCAATTTTTGTTGAAATATTTCAATAGACTTATCTATATCCTTTTTAAAATTATCAAATTTATATTTTGTCAAATATTTATGTGAGTGAGAATGATTGCCAATATGTACAAAATCTTCTTTTGATATTTTAATAATTTCATCCCAACTCATATAACCTTTCTTTCCAACTGTTTCAGTCGAGACAAATAAAATAAATGGAACTTTTTTTTCTTTCAGCATTGGCCACGCATTAATATAAAATGAGGAGAAAGCATCATCGATGGTAAGCAAAATCTTTTTTTCTCCACTAACTTTTTTAAATTCGCTGTCAAAATTTTTTGGGTTTAAAAATTTTAGTTCATTCTGATTGATAATATTTATATGTTTTTTGAAAGCTTCAATTCTTATATTAGTTGAAGGGTATTTGTTTTCTTCAAATCTGTGGTACATTAAAGCTAATATTCCACTTTCATTAAGTTCATATTTTTTGTTTACAGTTTCAGCATTAGCATTTAAAAAAAACACAAAAAAAATGATAAATTTTATTATTGATGCTGCTAATGAAAAAATTGTTTTTGCCATCGTTGCTAATAATCGATCATATACCACGCAACATATAAACAGTAGAGAAAATTTTGACAATTTTATGAAACTGATTTTAAATTTTTTAAATAAAAAAAAAATAAAAATAGGCGATATCAATAGAATTTATGTGAATTTAGGACCTGGTAAATTTACTACTTTAAGAATTTCATTATCTATCGCTAAAGCAATATCTTTATCAAATAAAGCTGCTTTATTCGGTTTCAAATCTAAGAATTTAGTGAAAAAGAATTATAAAAATTTGACAAATTTGGACGAAAAAAAATTTTCAAATAAAAGTTTGATAAAACCTGTATATTCGAGTTAAAATAAATTATGTCTGAAACAATAGAAGAAATTTGTCAAAAAAAAGGTGTTAAACTTACAGACCAACGAAAAATAATTGCAAAAGTTTTGTCAGAGTCTAAAGAAGTTTATGGTGAGTCTGATCATCCAGATGTTGATGAATTGTATAAAAGAGTTTCAAAATTAGATTCCAAAATAAGTATTGCAACTATTTATAGAACAGTGAAACTTTTTGAGGAGGCAGGAATTCTTACTAAACATGATTTCAAGGGTGGAAAAGCAAGATATGAAACAATAGTAGAAAGTCATCATGATCATCTTATAGATATTAAATCAGGAGAAATAATTGAATTTGTAGATGATGAAATTGAAAAATTACAAAAAAAAGTTGCTGAAAAGTATGGATATAAGCTGGTAGACCATAAGCTAGAGCTCTATGGAGTCAAAAAAAAATAAATGGCAAATCTTTTTGATTTTATTCTTAAAAGTTAAAACATGATAGAAAAAAAAATTTTCATCAAAACTTTTGGTTGTCAAATGAATGAGTACGACTCTAATAGAATTTATGACTCTGTCAGCAAGTTAGGATTTATTAAAACCAATAATCAGTCTAATGCAGATTGTTATGTATTAAATACATGTCACATACGTGATAAGGCAAAAGAAAAAGTTTATCATGAAATTGGAAGAGTTAAAAAATTATACAGAGATAAAAAAAAACCAATTATGGTAATTGCTGGTTGTGTTGCTCAAGCTGAAAATGAGGAAATGGTCAAAAGGGAACCGTATATTGATATTGTTTTAGGACCTCAGTCGTATCATAAAGTTAATGACTTGTTGAAAAAGCATGTTGTAAATCAAAAGCAAGAGGAAACTGAGTTTGATACAATTTCAAAATTTGGATATTTTGATCAAATAAAAAATAATAATAGCAAAATATCCACCTTTTTAACCATTCAAGAGGGTTGTGATAAATTTTGTCATTTCTGTGTAGTCCCATACACAAGGGGACCAGAATACTCTAGACCATTTACAAAAATTATAACAGAAGCTGAACAATTAATAGAAAATGGTGCAAAAGAAATTACATTACTTGGCCAGAATGTTAATGCTTACTCTTATTTAGAAAATGGTAAAGAATATAGACTTTCAAGTTTAATAAATTACTTGAATCAATATTCAGAACTAGAAAGATTAAGATATACAACTTCACACCCAAGAGACATGACTGAAGACTTAATTGATTGTTATTCTTCTTCTAAAAAACTAATGCCATTTGTTCACCTACCTATTCAAAGTGGATCAAATAAAATATTAGAATTAATGAATAGAAAGCATACAGTTGATGATTATTTAAATGTTTACGAAAGATTAAAAAAAATTAGCAAAGATATTGAATTTTCAAGCGATTTTATTATTGGTTATCCAGGTGAAAATCAAAAAGATTTTGAGGAAACATTTAACTTAATAAAAAAAATTAAATTTATTAATTCATTTTCCTTTATCTTTAGCCCCAGACCAGGAACAGTAGCCTCAAAACTAGAAATGATAGATAAAAATATTGCTAAAGAAAGATTACAATTAATTCAGGGTAAATTATTTGATAACCAAATACAAATTAATAAATTAATGGAAAATCAAATTATTGATGTGCTTGTTGAAAATAAAATTGAAAAACAAAATAAATATTTTGGAAGAAATAATTACATCACGCCAGTTATTTTTGATGGAAGTGATAATCAAATCGGAAAAATTATTAAAGTAAAGATAAAAACTAGTAACCAGAATACATTATTTGGTTCAGCAACCAAAAATATGAAAGCAGCCTGAATTGAGTAAGATTAATAAAAAAAAAGTTATTTCTGAGCTAAAATATGTATATTCAGAAAACAATACACTTAGCATAATTTTTCAAAATAATGATTTGTTACTTGGTGTTACAGGTGAATTTAACAATAATTTAAAAGAATTAGAAAAAATTACAGAAACTAATTTATATTCAAGAGGTAATTCAATCCTTGTAAAAAGTGATCTTGAAAAGAACAATATAGTAAAAAATGCTATTCAATTTTTGACTGAACAATATTTAAATAATGGAACAATTGAAAAAAAAGATATAATTTCGTCTGTAAATAAGTTTATGATTGATGAAAACAACGACTCTGAAAATAAAATAGAATATATAATTAAAACACCAAAAAAATCTGTAATTCCTAGATCTGAAAAACAGAAAGACTATGTCAGAGCACTAAAAAAGTCAGATATAATTATTTCAGCTGGACCAGCTGGAACAGGCAAAACTTTTTTAGCTGTTGCAGTAGCATTAACAATGTTGTTAGACAAAAAAATTGAGAGAATTATTTTATCTAGACCAGCTGTTGAGGCGGGGGAAAGACTCGGATTTTTACCAGGTGATATGAGAGAGAAAGTAGATCCATATCTAAGACCATTATATGATTCCTTGTATGATTTATTAGATTTCGAAAAAATACAAAAAAAGATTGAAGTTGGTGATATTGAGATAGCTCCACTTGCTTTCATGAGGGGAAGGACTTTAAAAAATTCATTTGCAATTCTAGATGAGGCACAAAATGCAACAGATACTCAAATTAAAATGTTTTTGACTAGAATAGGCGAAAACTCTAAGATAGTAATAAATGGAGATCCCTCTCAAATAGATTTGCCTAATAAGTCACTATCAGGATTGGATAGATCAAAAAAATTACTTAATCATCTAAATGAAATTGCGGTTGTTGATTTTGATCACAAAGATGTAGTTAGACATCCGCTCGTATCAAAGATCGTGAAAGCATATTCGGATAAAAGTGCTGAATAATGATAAAGGCCAATGTAATTTCAGGTCATTCAAATTGGACAAAAATTTTAAAAAACCCTAATGATTATTTAAATAAAAGACTTAAAATTTTATCTAAAGAACCTTCTTTTAAAAGTAAAAATCATGAATTTTCAGTACTCCTTACTAATAACAAAAAAATGAAAAAGCTTAATTTAAAATTTAGAAAAAAAAATAAACCAACAGATGTTTTATCTTTTCCTATTGAAATAAAAGATAAAAAATTTCTTTATGTTGGTGATATAGCAATTAGTTATGAAATAATTAAAAATAGATCAAAGGAAAAAAATTTTTTTACAGAATTTGATAGAATGTGGATACATGGGTATCTTCATTTGATTGGTTATGATCACAAACAACTAGATGATTTTATTAAAATGCATAGAAAAGAAAAATCAATACTCAAACTATTCTCATAAAATAAATTGACTTTAATATATAAAAAAAAAATTTTATTATATTCTTATGTATCTTTATTGGGTTTGATTTCTTCTTTAAGCCTCCCACCTTATGATTTTTTCTATCTTAACTTTTTTTCATATCCTGCGTTTTTATGGGTATTGTTAAAAAGCCCTAAGGATAAAGTTAAATCATTTTACATAGGATGGATTTTTGGTTTTAGTTATTTTATTTCGAATTTATATTGGATAACTAATTCACTTACATTTGAAGATACTTTTAAACCTTTGATCCCTTTTGCTCTAACTTTAATACCTTTATTTTTGGGATTATTTTATGGTTTATCAACATTAATTTTTTCATTTTTAAATCCAAAAAAAAACTTTTTATCAATTTTAATACTAGCCACTTCTCTGTCTATATTTGAGTATGTTAGAGGTTTTATTTTTGGAGGTTTTCCATGGAATTTAATTTCTTTTAGTTTAGTAAACTATTTAGAGTCTATTCAAATACTTTCTATAATTGGAACTTACACTTTTAATTCAATTATAATTTTGATTTTTTTATTGCCAACTATTTTATTTTATAATTACAACAAACATCTGAAAATATATATATTTATTTTTTCTTTGTTAGTGTTTATTACAAATTATTTTTATGGAAGTTACAATTTAAGAACTCATGAATTGACTGAAAAAAAAGATTTAGGATTTTCTATTAAGATAATTTCTCCAAATATAAATATTGACAGGTATTTTCAAAATGAAAATCCAAGAGAATTTATTTTAGAATTAATTAACATTTCTAAACCAAATCCAGAAAATGAAACATTATTTATTTTACCAGAGGGTATTCTTTCAATTATTTACTTTGAAGATCTTAAAAAATTTAAAAGACTATTTTCAAATAATTTTTCAAAAAAACACAAGATCGTTTTAGGTATGAACATACAAGAAAATCAAGAAATATATAATTCTCTCTTAGTTCTGGATAATGAACTTAATATTCTAGGAAAATATTACAAAAATAAATTAGTACCTTTTGGAGAATTTTTACCATTTGAAAAAATATTAGGTAAGTTGGGCTTCAAAAAAATAACTCAGGGTTATCAATCTTTTTCACCAGATGTGCGAAGAGATCCAATAAATTTATTTAATTATAATTTTATACCTCTAATTTGCTACGAAATTATTTACTCTGGGAAAATTAATAAAAATAAAACTAATTTTGATTTTATTCTAAATATATCTGAAGATGGTTGGTTTGGAAATTCAATTGGTCCATATCAACATTTCTCACACTCAATTTTTAGATCTATCGAAGAAGGAACATCTGTTATACGATCGTCAAACAATGGTATTTCAGCATTTATAAACTCAAAAGGGCAAGTAATTGATAAGATTTTAACAACTGATGAGGGATTTATTGAAGTTAAATCTTTTAAAAAGTCCAATAAAACTATCTTTAGTTCTTTTGGCAATAAGATCTTCTTTTATTTTCTATTTATTTATATTAGTTTAATTTTTTTTTTTAAAATACGGGGGAATTAATGAAAAAAAATTTTTTATTTACTAGCGAGTCGGTCTCGGAAGGACACCCAGACAAAGTTTGTGACAGAATTTCAGATATGGTTGTGGATAGTTTTCTAGCAAATGAACCGCAAGCAAGAGTTGCTTGCGAAACTTTAACAACAACAAATAAAGTTGTATTAGCTGGAGAAGTGAGAGGTCCAGAACTAAACCAGGAAGAATTAATTTCAAAGGTTAGGGAATGTATTAAAGACATTGGTTATGACCAAGATGGTTTTTCTTGGAAAGAACAAACTAAAATTGAAACTCACCTTCATTCACAATCAGCTGACATAGCTATGGGAGTAGACTCTGCTGGAAATAAAGACGAAGGAGCTGGAGACCAAGGAATCATGTTTGGTTATGCTTGTAACGAAACAGATGTTTTAATGCCAGCCCCAATTCATTATTCCCATAAAATCTTAAGATTGATGGCGGAAGATAGAAAATCTGGAAAATTACATGGAATAGAACCAGATTCAAAAAGCCAAATCACAATAGAGTATAAGGATGGTATGCCTGCTGCTGTAACTTCAGTAGTCATTTCTACACAACATTCAAAAGATGTTAACTTATCTCAAGTTAAAGAACTTTGTATGCCCTACATAGACAGATCTATACCTAAACACTTGTTGGGAAGTCTTGATGAAAAAGAGATTTATATAAATCCTACTGGAAACTTTGTAATCGGAGGTCCAGATGGAGATAGTGGTTTAACTGGTAGAAAAATTATAGTTGACACTTATGGTGGTGCAGCACCACATGGTGGAGGTGCGTTTTCAGGTAAAGATCCAACTAAAGTCGATAGATCGGCAGCTTATGCATCAAGATATTTAGCTAAAAATGTTGTTGCATCAAAAATTGCTGACAAATGTTTGATACAATTAGCTTACGCTATTGGTGTATCAAAGCCTTTATCTATTTATGTGGACTTGTTTGATAATGATGAAGAAAAAAATCTACATGTAGAAAAACTCATTAAAGAAAACTTTGATTTAAGTCCTAGAGGAATTCGAGAAATGTTGGGTTTAAACAGACCCATTTACCAAAAAACTGCTGCCTATGGACATTTTGGAAGAGTTCCTGAGGAAGATGGGTCTTTTTCATGGGAAAAAACAGATAAATCTTCAGTTTTTAGCAAGTAAATATTGTTGAAAAGCATTTAAAAATAACTATATTTCAAGCACATTGTTGAAATTTCAAAATGGGCTTAGGCCCATTTTTTTTTGGCACAAAAAATTATGTTAAATAGAAGAGCTGATAAACTTGAATTACTTAGAATTGCTGAGGCCGTTGCATTAGAGAAATCCATTGATATAGAACTTATTATAAGTTCGATGGAAACAGGCATAGCTAAAGCTGCTAAATCGAAATTTGGTTCAGATAACGAGATTAAAGTAGAAATTAACAGAGATAATGGAGACATAGGAATATTTAGGAAATTAATAATTGTTGAAAATCCTGAAAACTCAAACTTAGAAATTACATTAAATGACGCAATCAAACTAGATAAGATAAATAATGATAAACAAATTGGAGATGAAGTACTTCAACCGTTACCATCTTTTGACTTTGGCAGAATTGCTGCTCAAACTGCCAAACAGGTAATAAGTTTTAATGTAAGAGAGGCAGAGAGAGAAAGGCAATATACTGATTTCATAGATAAAAAAGATACAATTTTAAGTGGAATAGTAAAAAGATTAGAATTTGGAAATGTAATTGTCGACCTTGGAAGGACGGAGGCAATTATTCAAAAGAATGAAATGATTCCAAGAGAAAATATAAAAGCAGGAGACAGAGTTAAAGCTTATTGTTTAGATGTAAGAAGAGAACCAAGGGGCCAACAAATATTTTTATCAAGAGCTCACCCGAAGTTTATGGATAAACTTTTTATCCAAGAAGTCCCAGAAATTTATGATGGTTTAATTGAGATAAAATCATCAGCTAGAGACCCTGGTAGTAGAGCAAAAATTTGTGTCAAGGCGATTGACACTTCATTAGATCCTGTTGGAGCATGTGTGGGCATGAGAGGTAGCAGAGTTCAAGCTGTTGTCAATGAACTTCAGGGGGAGAAAATTGATATAGTTAATTGGTCTGAAGATCCTGCAGTAATAGTTGCAAACGCATTATCTCCAGCCGAAGTACAAAGAGTTAATGTTGATAATGAGGCTAAAAAGCTTGATGTCATATTGACTGAGGAAAATCTTAGTAAAGCCATAGGAAGAAGAGGTCAGAACGTGAGATTGGCTACAAAATTATTGAATTACGAAATAAATATTATGACTGAACAAGAGGATTCTGAAAGAAGACAACTAGAATTTAAAGAAAAAACTGACAACATTGTAAAAAATCTTGAATTAGACGAAACTCTAGGACAGCTTTTAGTTGCTGAAGGCTTTTCATCTATAGATGATATTAAAGATAGTTCAACTGAGGCATTAATTAAAATTGAGGGAATTGAGGAAGATACTGCTAAAGAATTAATTGAAAGAGCTAAAGAATTTTATCTTAAAGATCAAGAAGAAATTTCAAAAAGAATAAAAGATCTTGGATTGGAAAATGATTTAATTAATCATGAGGGATTAACTCCTGGTATGTTAGTTACATTGGGTGAGCAAAAAATATTAACTTTAACAGATTTAGCAGATCTAGCTTCAGATGAACTAACAGGCACATATGATATGGTAAAAGGTGAGAGAGTTAAAATAAAAGGATATCTAGAGGATTTCGCATTATCAAAGCAAGAATCTGATAATTTAATTATGTCAGCAAGAGACAAAGTTTACAAAGACTGAGAGATGAAAAATGGAGAAAAAAAAATTAAAGCTATCAATATCAGGAAGTTCCAAAAAAACTTTAAGTAGTATAGAACAAGCTAAATCAAAATCTAAAAATACAGTTGTAATTGAGAAAAAAACTTCTAAGTTTTCTGGAAAATCTCAGTTTTCAAGACAAAACAATAACAATTTTAGACCAAATATTGATAATTTTTCAAAACCAAATAATTTTAATCGACCATCCTCACAACCCTCATCAGATTTTGAAAAAAGAAAATTAGCAGAGCAAAGAGCCACAAGAAGGCTAAAAGGGGAAACAGCTCAAAAAGAAAACAAATCAAATAAAATAACTGGAAAAAGAAGAGAGTTAAAACTTACTGTTTCAAGAGCCTTAAGTGATGATCACGCAGAAACAAAATCAAGAAGTTTGGCATCTTTAAAAAGAGCTAAACAAAAAGAAAACAGAAGTTTAAATCAAGCAGAGTATAAAGATAATTTTAAGCAAATAAAAAGAGATATAAATTTACCAGAAGTAATAACAATTAGAGAACTTGCAAATAGAATGGCTGAGCAATCTAGCAGTATTATTAAACACTTGCTGGGTATGGGTGTTACCGTTACTATTAATCATAATATAGATGCTGATACAGCTGAGTATCTAGTTAAAGAGTTTGGTCATAACCCCATAAGAGAGAAAAAGGCTGAGGAAATAATTGAAAAAATTAAAGAGGTAAAATCAGAAAACCTTAAAATTCGACCTCCAATTGTTACTGTTATGGGTCATGTAGACCATGGAAAAACATCTCTTTTGGATGTTTTAAGAGAAGCTAATGTTGTTTCAGGTGAGTTTGGAGGTATCACGCAACACATAGGAGCTTATCAGATCAGCCAACAAAACAAGAAAATTACATTTATAGATACTCCAGGTCATGCAGCCTTCACCGAGATGAGAGCTAGAGGATCCAAATTAACAGATATAGTTGTTCTAGTTGTGGCAGCAGACGATGGTGTAAAACCACAAACTATTGAGTCAATCAAGCATGCAAAAGCAGCTAAAGTTCCAATAGTTGTTGCAATTAACAAATGTGATCTTCCAGAGGCAGACCCGCAAAAAATAAAAAATCAACTTCTAGAATATGAACTAATAGCTGAAGATTTATCAGGTGACACCCTGATGGTTGAAATTTCTACAAAAACTAAAAAAAATTTAGATAAGTTAATAGAGTCCATTTTATTACAAGCAGAATTATTAGACTTAAAAACTGATTTTGAGACAAATGCTAAGGGGATAGTCTTAGAATCGAAAATTGATACTGGAAGAGGACCTGTGGCGAATATTATAATTACTGCAGGCACATTAAAGAAAGGGGATTATTTTGTTAGTGGCCTTAAATGGGGAAAAATAAGGGCAATTATAAATGATCATGGAAAAAATATTGAAATAGCTGAGCCTGCAACCCCAATTGAGATAATAGGTATAAATGGAGCAGCAAAATCTGGAGATGATTTTATAGTTTTAGTTAGTGAAAAAGAAGCTAAGTCATTGTGTGAAGCTAGAGTTCAAGAGGCAAAAGATCAAAAAATACCTCTTAATTTTGTAACTCAAGACTCCGCTTTCCAGAATTCAGTTTCTGAAGAATTAAATATCATTATTAAATCCGACGTGCATGGTTCATCAGAGGCAATAAAAAATGCAATAGATCAAATTAAACACGATGAGGTAAAACCAAAAATACTTTTATCTGACATAGGTATGGTAACAGAAACAGATGTCACCCTGGCAAAAGCATCAAATGCAGTAATAATTGCCTTTAACGTAAAACCAAGCAAAGAGGCAAAGAAACGAGCAGAAAAAGAGAAAATTTCTATTTCTTCTTATAATATAATATATGAAGTACTTGATTTTATAAAAAGAAAAATGGGTGGATTATTGTCACCGGATGTTGAAGAAAAAATTATTGGAAGTGCTGAGATACTTGAAATTTTCAAAGTATCTAAGGTTGGTAAAGTAGCTGGCTCTAAAGTAGTTGAGGGAGAAATAACTCAAAACTCAAATGCGAGAGTTATAAGGGATGGCGCAATAATTTTTAATGGAAAGATTAGTTCAATATTTAGGGAAAAAGATCAAACTAAACAAGTATCAGCAGGTTTAGAATGTGGAATTACTCTTAAAGATTTCGCTGATTACCAAAAAAAAGATATTATAGAAGTTTATAATTCAACTATTACTGAAAGAACTATTTAAATGAAACATTTAGGTAAAACTGTAACACAAAGGCAATTAAGAGTAGGTGAAATGATTAAGCAAGCTCTTGGTACACTTTTTATTAGAGATGAAGCTAAAATAACTAATTTATCTACAAGAGAAATTACAGTTACTGAGGTGAGAATGTCGCCAGATTTAAAGACGGCAAAAATATTCGTGATGCCTCTGGGAGGAAAAAATACTGAAGAAATTATAGAAAAATTAAAAATGTCTTCTTTTGTTATTAGAAAAGTTTTATCAAAAAAAATCATTATGAAATTTTTACCAAAACTTTTCTTTGTAAAAGATGACTCTTTTGATTATGCAGAAAAAATTGAAAATTTAATTAAACAAACAAATAAATAAATAAGGAAACAAATGAAAGAAAAAGTAAAAGAACTTCAAATTCATGATAAAGATACTGGATCTTCTGAAGTTCAAATTGCCCAATTGACCGGTAAAATTGAGAGTTTATCCAAACATATTAAGCAATTTAAAAAAGATAGACACTCCTCAGTTGGTCTTTTAAGGGCTGTTAACAGAAGAAAAAAATTATTAGACTATTTAAAGAAAAATAACGTTGAGTCTTATAAAGCAGTACTAACAAAATTAAATTTAAGGAAGTAAATGTTTAAAGTTATTAATAAAGAAATAGAAGTAGGCGGAAAAAAAATAAGTTTAGAAACAGGGAAAATAGCTAGACAAGCTGATGGAGCAATTATAGCCCAATGTGGAGAGACAGTAGTATTGGCGACTGTAGTTGGAGCTAAAAAAGTAAACCCGGACATGGACTACTTTCCTTTGTCTGTGAATTACCAAGAGAAATATTATGCTGCTGGAAAAATTCCAGGTGGTTACTTTAAAAGAGAGGCTAGACCAACTGAAAGCGAAACTTTAATATCAAGATTAATCGATAGACCAATTAGACCATTGTTTCCTGATGAGTTTAAAAATGAAGTACAGCTATTACCAACTGTAATATCTTATGATAAAGAGAACGAGCCTGATATTTTATCAATTATTGCATCATCAGCCGCTTTGGCTATCTCAGGAATGCCATTCATGGGTCCTGTGGGGGCTTCTAGAGTCGGCTTTATTAAAGGAAAATATGTGCTTAACCCATCCAAGAAAGAATTACAGGAATCTAAATTAGATTTAGTGGTTGCTGGTACTAAAGATGCAGTTTTAATGGTTGAGTCAGAAGCAAATGGTTTAACAGAAGAAGAAATGTTAAACGCTGTAAAATTTGGTCATGAAGGTTTCATTCCGATAATTCAAATGATAGAAGATCTTGCAAAAGAATGCAGAAAACCAGAATGGGTTGTTGAAAAAAAAGATCTTTCAGAAATTAAAAAGAAATTAGAGGAAGAATTTACAGAAGATCTAAAAAAAGCATTCTCTACTAGAGATAAACAGGATAGATCAAATCAAATTTCTGAAATCACTGAAAAAGCAAAAAAACTTTATGAAGAAAATGAAGATTACACAGATTTAGATGTTAACTCTCAACTTAAAAACTTAGAAAAATCTATAGTAAGAACTGACATACTAAAAAATAAAAATCGTATTGATGGAAGAGGTCTTGCAGATGTAAGACCAATCTTGTGTGAAGTAGGTATTTTGCCAAGAGTTCATGGATCTGCATTATTTACAAGAGGTGAAACTCAAGCAATTGTAACAACTACTTTAGGTACTTCAGATGATGAACAAAGGATTGAAAGTCTAGATGGTCTTCAAAAAGAAAGATTTATGTTGCATTATAATTTTCCTCCATTCTCAGTTGGTGAAACTGGTAGAATTGGTACAGGTCGTCGAGAGATAGGTCATGGAAAATTAGCATGGAGAGCAATTAACTCGTCACTACCATCAAAAGAGAGTTTTCCTTATACATTTAGGATCGTATCAGAAATAACCGAGTCAAATGGTTCATCCTCAATGGCAACTGTTTGTGGAACCTCTTTAGCTCTTATGGATGCAGGTGTTCCTATAAAAGAGCCTGTTGCAGGAATTGCAATGGGTCTAATAAAAGAAGGTGACGATTTTACAGTATTATCGGATATTCTTGGTGATGAAGATCATCTTGGAGATATGGACTTCAAAGTTGCTGGAACAAAAGATGGGATCACATCATTACAAATGGATATAAAAATCACTGGAATTACATTTGAGATCATGGAGCAAGCCTTGAATCAAGCTAAAGATGGAAGAATTCACATCTTAGGCGAGATGAATAAAGCACTTTCAAAATCAAGAGATAATGTTGGAAAGCACACACCAAAAATGGAAAAAATTAGTGTAGACAAAAAAGATATTGCTGCTGTAATTGGAAAAGGTGGTGCAACTATTAGAGAAATAGTAGAAAAATCAGGTGCAAAAGTTGATGTTAATGACGAAGGTGAAGTAACAGTTGCTGCACCTGACGAAGAGGCAAGAAATATTGCAATGCAGATGATTAAAGATATTACTGCTAAAGCTGAGTTAAATAAAATTTATAACGGAAAAGTTATGAAAATTATGGAATTTGGTGCTTTTGTAAATTTCTTAGGAAAACAAGATGGATTAGTTCATATTTCAGAACTTGCAGACAAAAGAGTTGCTAAAGTTACTGATGTAGTCAAAGAAGGTGACGAAGTTAAAGTAAAAGTTATTGGATTTGATCGAGGAAAAGTAAAACTATCTATTAAGCAGGCTGCTATATAGATAAATGTCCAACCCATTTATTTTAATTGCAAGAATACGCGTTAAAGAGGGTAAGGTTGAAGAGTATCTCAGGATAGCAAAAGAAGCTGATGAGGCTGTTAACGCATCAGAGCCAGACATGCTTATTCATACTTTCGATCAAGATCCAACTGATCCTTTAGAATTTACTTGGAGTGAAGTTTACCGAAATAGTGAAGCTATGCTGCATCATCTTAATAATGCCCCAGTCCAAGCTTATGTTGAAAAGCACAACAAAATTGCGGATAGATTCGAAATAGAGGTCTATGGAAATATTACTGAAGAGACTATCAAGGCAATAAAAGATACAAATATCCCTTTCAAGCATTTTAAAACTACTAATGTTGGTTATATCAGAAAAATATAATTACTAACTCTCTGGGACGAAAAGCAAGCAAAGACCATTGCTACAATATCTTTTTCCACCATCTGGACCATCATTGAATACATGGCCGTGATGAGCGCCACAATTTGCACAGCTATATTCAGTCCTCTTCATGCCAAAAGAATAATCAGTTTTTGTTACAAACGCGCCTGGTATTGCCTCAGTGAATGATGGCCACCCAGTTCCACTATCAAATTTTGCAGTGGACTCAAATAATTTCACACCACAATTAGCACAATGATAAGATCCTTTTCTTTTCTCATAGTTTAATTCACTAGTTCCAGCACGTTCAGTGCCCTCCTCAAACATTATTATTTTTTGTTCATTTGTAAGATCAGGATTAATTATATTATACTCACTCTCATCTTTTTTTAATTTTTTTTTAAATCCAACTAAATTACTAGCTAATGTGTGTAATGGATAAAATAAAAAACCCAATATTGAAGCCCCAGCGATTTTTAAAAAATTTCTTCTCATAATAGATTATTATTTAATTTTTATTTTTACCTAATCTATTTATCAAGAATAAAGCTATTGCGGTCAATAGGGCAAAAACTTCCAGTGCATGACCAGAACCTTCAAGGATTAATTGTACTATAAAAAATATAATACAAACTACAAACCAAACTAAAATTAGCATAATGATAAACCTTTAAGATATATTTTTTGGATCTGGCATACCTACTTTATTATAGCCAGCATCTACATAGTGAATTTCACCTGTCACACCACCTGCCATATCACTTAGAAGATATAGTGCAGAGTTTCCAACATCTAAATTATCTACATTTCTTTTTAAAAATGAGTGATCAGCATTCCATTTATATAAAAATTTTGCATCTCCAATTGCTGATGCTGCTAAAGTTTTAATTGGACCAGCACTTATTGCGTTAACTCTAATTCCTTTAGATCCTAGATCACGTGCTAAATATTTTACACTAGACTCCAATGCCGCTTTACAAACACCCATGACATTATAATTTGGTATAGCTTTATTAGCCTCATAACTTAGAGTGATCATGCTACCACCCAATTTCATGACTTTGGAAGCTTCCCTTGCAACTTCTGTGAACGAAAAGCATGAAATAAGCATACTTCTTTGAAAATTTTCTCTTGTAGTATTTAAATATTCTCCAGATAATTCAGATTTATCTGAAAATGCGATTGCATGGACAACAAAGTCTATCTCGCCCCATTGGGATTTAATATCTTCAAAAAGTTTTATTACTTCATCTTTTTTTTCAACGTCACAACTGAAAGTAACATTTGAATTGAGTTTTTCTGCTAAAGGTACCACTCTTTTTTTAAGAGCATCACCCAAATAAGTAAAAGCTAATTCTGCACCTGCCTCAGCAAGTTTTTGCGAAATACCCCACGCAATAGACCTTTCATTCGCGACACCCATTATCAGTCCTTTTTTTCCCTTCATTAAAGACATTAATTAAACTTTCTCAAAAATTAGTGTTGCATTTGTTCCACCAAAACCAAAACTATTTGACATAACTGTATTTAAAGTTACCTCTGTTTCTGTTTTAGCAACGATTGGAAATTTTTTAGCCTCTTCATCCATTTCACTGATGTTGGCTGATCCAGCAATAAAATTTTTTTTCATCATAATTAAACAATATATAGCTTCGTGAACTGAAGCAGCTCCTAGTGGATGACCTGACAAAGATTTGGTTGAACTTATTTTTGGAATTTCATTTCCAAAAGTATCTTTTACTGCATTCAATTCTGTAATATCTCCTACAGGAGTAGATGTTCCATGAGTATTTATATAATCTATTTTATTTTTAGAAGTTGACATTGCCATTTTCATACATCTTACTGCTCCTTCACCTGATGGGGCTACCATATCGTATCCATCTGAGGTTGCTCCATAACCAGTTAATTCTGCGTATATTTTTGCCCCCCTTGCTTTTGCATGTTCGTACTCCTCAAGGACTAGAACTCCTGCACCTCCTGCAATTACAAAACCATCTCTTGTTTTATCGTAAGCTCTAGAAGCTTTTTCAGGCGTATCATTATATTTTGAGGAAAGTGCAGTCATTGCATCAAACATAGCTGTCATTGCCCAATGTATTTCTTCACTACCTCCTGCAAAAACAATATCTTGTTTTCCCATTTGTATTAATTCCATAGAATTTCCAATACAATGACCACTAGTTGCACATGCTGAGCTCATTGTATAATTTGTGCCTTTAATCTTAAAAGGTACTGCAAGTGTAGCAGAAGCAGTACTTGCCATTGTTCTTGGAACTATAAATGGTCCCATCAATTTAGGAGTTTTGGCTCGTGTTTTGTCAGCTGCTAAAATAACATTTTCTATTGAAGGTCCACCTGAACCCATAACAATTCCAGTTTTAAAATTACTTACTTCACTTTCTTCTAGTCCAGAATCTTCAATTGCCTCTTTCATTGCAATATAATTATAAGCCGAGCCAGAACCCATAAATCTAATTGTTTTTCTATCAACATGATCTTCAAGTTTTATATTCGGCTTCCCATGAATATGACTTTTCAAATTGTGTTCTTTATATTCTTCGCAAAAAGAAATTCCTGACTTAGAATTTAATAAAGATTGATATACTTCCTCTTGATTATTGCCTAAGCAAGAAACAATTCCTAAACCTGTAATAACTACTCTTCTCATTATTTAAATAATCCCACTTTCAGACCGTCAGCTGTGTATATTTTTTTATCATCTGCTAAAAGAACTCCATTAGCTAAACCGACAGTCGTTTCTCCTTTAATCAATATTCTCTTTATATCAATAATATATGTTGCCATTTTGATATTTTTCAAAACTTCACCAGTAAATTTTACAGTGCTTACTCCTAAAGCTCTTCCTCTTCCAGGGTTTCCAAGCCAACCCAAGTAAAATCCAACCAATTGCCACATTGCATCTAAGCCTAAACATCCAGGCATGACTGGATCTTCCCTGAAGTGACAATTAAAGAACCATAAATCATCTTTAATATCAAGTTCAGCTTTCATTAAACCTTTTCCAAAAGCACCTTTATTTTCATAAATTTCTGTAATTCTATCAAACATTAGCATTGGTGGGGATGGTAATTTTGCATTACCTGGGCCAAAAAGTTCTCCATTTGCGCAACTTATTAATTCATCATAATTAAAAGAACTCTTTTTCATAAATTTGTAATCTTATTACTTGATTTAGCAGCATTATAATATAGATATTCTTTAGAATAATTATAATTAATAATGGCTTACCCTAAGAAATATATTGATAAATTAAGAAAATCTGGACTAAGACCTACTAAACAAAGAATAAAAATCTGTGAAGTCTTATTTGATGCTGATCAAACCTTTCATTTTACTATCAAGGAATTGGTTAGAATCATTGAAAATCAAGCAAATATCAAAGTATCGCTTGCAACAGTTTATAATACTGTGCACGCGTTTATTAAAAAAGGATATCTTAAAGAAATTCCACTAAATGCATCTCAAAGCTATTATGATACAAACATATCTCATCACCATCACTTTTTTGATGAAGAGGAAAATAGATTAATTGATATTCATCAAGATGATGTTGATGAAGTTAATATTAAAAGAACAATCCCAGGAAAAAAAATAAAATCAGTAGAAGTTATCGCTAAAATTGTAAGTGATAATCAATCTCAAAAATAACTTAATAATATCAATAGTTTAGATAATACATTATATTTATTCTAAACTGTTGACTTATATTTTATAATGATTATATAGACATCACTTTAGAATCATTATTAAGAGTAGGAGAAAATATGTCATTAAAAGGTAGTAAAACAGAGGAAAACTTAAAAGAAGCATTTGCTGGAGAAAGCCAAGCAAATAGAAGATATCTTTATTTTGCTCAAAAAGCGGATGTTGAGGGCTTTAACGACGTAGCAGCGGTATTTAGATCTACTGCAGAAGGTGAAACTGGACATGCTCATGGCCACTTAGAATATTTAGAAGAAGTAGGTGATCCAGCAACTGGTAAACCAATTGGTGAAACAAAGGCAAATCTCGAGTCAGCAATTCAAGGTGAAACACATGAGTACACAGATATGTACCCTGGAATGGCTAAAACAGCCAGAGACGAAGGTTTTGATGAAATAGCTGACTGGTTTGAGACTTTAGCAAAAGCTGAAAAATCTCATGCTGGAAAGTTTCAAAAAACTTTAGAAAGTATTTCTTAAACAAAATTTGTGGGCGAACCCCTCTCGTCCACAAACGCCACAAATTTTTATATGAACAAAGAAGGTAGTATACAAACACCTACAAGACATCCATTAAAATTTAGAGATCCAGATTTTACAAACCCTGATAAAATTGATCAGGAGATGAGAAGGGTCTTCGATATATGCCATGGATGTAGAAGATGTTTTAATTTGTGTGATAGCTTTCCAAAGCTGTTTGATTTTATAGACGAAACAGAAGGAGGCGAAGTATCAGATCTTTCAAGTGATAAGTTTAAACCAGTTGTTGATGCTTGCACTCTATGTGATATGTGTTTCATGACTAAATGTCCTTATGTACCACCGCATGAATTTGATTTAGATTTCCCTCATTTAATGTTGAGATATAGGACTGCTCAAAGAAAAAATGGTGATATATCTAAAACTGCAAATCAATTAACTAAAATCGATAGAAATTCAAAAATAGGAATATTTTTTAACTTTTTAATAAATTGGATTACTGATGTAAAAAATAAATTTGCTAGAAAAGTTTTAGAATTTTTCACTGGTATAGATAAAAGAGCGATTTTACCAAGGTACAACAAAGAAACATTTTCAAAGTATTTTGAGAAATTCAAAAAAAATATTTTAAAAAAAAATAACGAGAGAAAAGTAGTAATTTACTCAACATGTTTTGTTAATTTCAATAAGAAAAAAACTGGTGAGGCTGCTTTAAAAGTCTTACACCATAATAATGTAGAGGTAGAACATTCTTATGTGGGTTGTTGTGGTATGCCTTACTTAGAACAAGCTGATTTAGATCAAGTTACAAAACAAGCACAACTAGTTTCAAGAGAATTAAATAAATATATTGAAAAAGGCTTCAAAGTTGTAACTTTAACAGCTAGTTGTGGGTTAATGTTGAAGTTTGAATGGCCTTTGTTAATGCCAAATGACGGAATAATCAAAAAACTCTCTCAAAATACACTTGATATTGACGAATATGTTATGGATATTGCCAACAAAGAGGGTTTGGTTGATGGCCTAAAAGAAATTGATGGTGGAGTAACTGTTCATAATGCTTGTCATGCAAGAGCTCAAAATATGGGCAATAAAGCAAGAGACATGCTTAAACTAATTCCAAATATTAAATTAGATGTTGTTGAAAGATGTGCAGGGCATGGTGGAACCTTTGGAATAATGAAAGGAACCCATGACATTGCAAACAAGGTGGGTAAAACTACCGCAAGCACTGTTAAACGAAAAAATAATAAATATATGGCTTCTGACTGTCCATTGGCTGGAAAACATATTAAACAGCTAGCTGAAGATACAAATTTAGTAAGTGATGAAGCTGTGCATCCAATTGAAATAGTCTCAAAAAGTTATGGATTATAGAATGTCAAAAGAACAAAAAATAATTACAAAAAAAGATCTCTTACCTTTAGATGCTTATATAAAAGTCAGAAAGCAAATGAGAAAAGAATTAGTTGAATTTAAAAAAAATAGAAGGATTCTTCTGGGACCATATGCAACATTTTATTTTGAGTGTTATGAAACAATGATAGCCCAAGTTCAGGAAATGCTTTACATTGAAAAAGGTGGAGATGAACAAGTAGCAGACGAACTTGCTGCGTATAATCCTCTAATACCTAGCGGAAAAGAATTAGTTGCTACTTTAATGTTTGAGATAGACAACCCAGCAATAAGAGCAGAATTTCTTGGAAAATTAGGGGGAGTTGAGAAGAATATTTTTATAAAAATAAACGATGAAAAAATATATGCAGTCCCAGAGATGGACGTTGATAGAACTTCAGATGATGGAAAAGCTTCATCTGTTCAATTTATACATTTTAATTTTATGGATGATCAGGTAAGTAAGTTTAAAGATCAGAATAATATAATCGAAGTTGGTATTGACCATATTGAGTACTCACATACAACCAAATTTTCTAAAGATAACATTAAAGCTCTTTCAGCAGATTTTAATTAACAATACCCCAAATACTGTCATCTTTTATAATCCAACCAGAAAAGTCGTTAGTTTTAATATTACACCATTTTTCCTCACATTTAATTACTTTTAAAAGACGTCCCTGACCTAATTTGGCTAACGGTTTTGAGTACTTTGTTGGCTTTTTAAAAAGAATTTTTTCTGAAATGGCGATTAAAGATCGAGAATTTCTCAACTGGGAAATGTGGATCCACCCACTATTTTTTTTATGGTCAATAACTCTTCTAAAATTTTCTTTTTTATCAATTACTTTCAGAGGCAATTCAATTTTTTTATATACATATTTAATTGGATAATCAAAGCTGGGACCGTATCTAACATTCACTTTTTTATTTTTAAGCATCAGAAAATAACCCATTTCTTCAGCAATTGATGAGAATGGTAAAAAAAAAAGAAATGAAAGTATTAAATATTTTTGCATATGCACTCTTTTCTTTTTTTAAATAATACTTTTCTAAATTTAAGATTTAATAAATCTACTATTAAAATATGAGAATGTAAATTTTTACCAATATTTAAAATTGTTTTCAAAACCTCATTTGCTTGTAGGCCACCTGTAATAACTGCTGTTGATCCTAATATACCATCTGTTTCACAATCAAGAGCCCCTTCTGCTGGCTCTCCTTGGTAGAAACATTTCAAACACGGACTTTTTTTTAAATTAAAATCAAATGTAAAAATATGTCCCTCAAATTTACTTATAGCTCCAATAATAAGTTTTTTTTTATATTTTATTGAAAATTTATTTAGAAGAAATTTTGCTTTAAAATTATCTGTGCCATCAACAATTACATCATATTGTTTAAGGATTTTCCCTAAATTTTTATCTTCTGCTTTAACTCTATATGTTTTTACTCTTACCTTTTTATTTATTCTATTAATTTTTTTTTTTAAAATATTAACTTTATATTTTCCAACATCGACAGAAGTGAACATAACTTGTCGATGTAAATTTGATATACCCACATTATCATGATCCATCATACCAATTTCACCAATACCTGCTCTACAAAGTAAATCAATAACAGGTGTTCCTAGGCCGCCACATCCAACAACTAGAACTTTAGCATTTTGGATTTTCTTTTGACCTAAAACACCAACTTTTTTTAATATAATCTGTCTTGAATATCTTTCGAGGTCTCTGTTACTAAACATTTACTATTTACCAGTAGATCCAAATCCTCCGGACCCTCTAATTGTCTCTGGTAATTCATTTGTTTCTTCAATTTCTACTTTTAAAATAGGCATTAAAACCATTTGAGCAACTCTATCTTCATTATTTACAATGAATTCATCTTTACCATGGTTAAATAAAATAATCTTTAGCTCTCCTCTATAATCACTGTCAATTGTGCCTGGTGTATTCAGCACGCTAATACTTGATTTTGCAGCAAGGCCTGATCTTGGTCTAATTTGAACCTCTGTATCTTCAGGAATTGCAATTGCAATACCTGTTGGTACCAATTCTGACTCATTTGGTTTGATTGTAATAGGTTCATCTATACATGCCATCAAGTCCATACCTGAGGATCCAGTAGTTTTATAACTTGGAAGTTTTGCTTTTTGGTTAAGTCTCTTAAATAAAACCTTTACCATTACTCAATTAAGCTCAGAGATAACTCTATCCACTATCTCAGATGCTATTAAAGATTTTTTCTTTTTTAATAATTTTTCACTTTCTTTATTTTTATAAAATATAGAAACTTCATTATCATCAGAGTCAAAACCTATTGTTTTATCAGAAATATCATTTGCAATAATCCAATCACAATTTTTTTGGTCTAATTTTTTCTTTGAATTCAATTCAAGATTTTGGGACTCAGCTGCAAATCCAATTGTAATTTTTGGCCTTAGTGAATTATGATTTGATATATTTGATAAAATATCAATATTTTTTTCTAGCTTAAGATCTAAATTTTCACTTTTTTTAATTTTTTCACTATTAATCTCTTTAATTTTAAAATCAGCTACCGCTGCATTAAAAATAGCAACATCAGTTGGTAGGTTTTTAACAGTTTCCCTAAACATTTCTTCTGCAGTTTTAACAGAAATAAATTTTACTCCTTCAACTGGATCTAAATTTGTTTCACCGGAAATAAGTGTTGTGTTAAAACCATTATCTCTTAACGACTTTGCTATTTCATAACCTTGTTTTCCACTTGATTTATTGCTTATAAATCTTACTGGATCTATAAACTCTTTAGTAGGTCCAGCTGTGACTAATGCCTTAAATTTTTTATTTTTTTCAATATTCTTAAAATAATTTTCTACAGTTTCTAATATATATGTCGGTTCTGACATTTTTCCTTTGCCATATTCTCCACAAGCCATATCTCCAATTTCAGGTCCAATTATCCTATAACCATAGCTTTTTAATTTTGATAAATTATCTTTAGTTGATTTGTGTTCCCACATTCTTACATTCATAGCGGGCACTAAAAATACTTGTTTATCTGATGCTAAAACAACTGTGCTAGCTAGATCGTCAGTTAAACCATAACTTAATTTTGAGATTGTATTTGCTGTTGCAGGTACAATTAAAATTAAGTCTGCCCACCTAGAAAGTGAAATATGATCCATTTCGGCTTCATTTTCTGCACTGAATATGTCTTCATATACTTTTTCTTGCGAAAGTGATGAAATAGACAGAGCTGTTACAAAGTTTTTTCCACTCTTTGTAAGTATTGTTTTAATACTTGCATCTCTTTTCTTTAAACCTCTTATTACTTCTAAGCTTTTGTAAGCAGATATTCCACCACATATGATTAGAAGTATTTTTTTGTTTTTCATGAAGAGAATTAAAATACCAATAGAGTTAAAATTACAAGAGATAATAAACCAACAATAGATTGGTTTCTAAATGACTTCATTTCTTCTTTTTTAGTATTTAATTCATTATATGAGTTCGAATTCTGAGGTATTTGACCACTTGCAAGGTAATTAAGCGCTTGGTTTGCTTTATCCATTACCTCGGGTAAATTTGGAAGACGTTTTAATACTTCCACAGAGTCTTTTAATGTCTCATTAATTGAATTAATAGGATCTTTAGTTTCTTTTAACCATTTTTCTAGAACAGGTTTTGATGTCTCCCATATATTTGTTTCTGGGTTTAATCTTCTTGCAACTCCTTCAACTACTACCATTGTTTTTTGCAACATAAGTAACTGGGGTTGGGTTTGCATATTAAATTTTTCTGTAACATCAAAAAGTTGTTTAAGCAACTTACCACCAGAGATATTTTTTATAGACTGTCCAAAAATTGGCTCACCAATAGATCTTAATGCCTGAGCAAGATCACTTACAGGAACGTTGTTTGGAACTAACCCTGCTGCAAGATGTACCTCTGCAACTTTTTTATAATCCCTTTGTATAAAACCAAATAAAATCTCAGCTAAAAATCTTTTACTAACATTATCTAACCTTCCCATAATACCAAAATCTATTGGAACAATTTGGCCACTTTCATTTACAAAAATATTTCCTTGATGCATATCTGCATGAAAAAAACCATCTCTCACAGCATGTCTTAAGAAATGTTGTATTATATCAGTAGCAATTTTTTTTGTATCAATTGATCGTCTTTCTAGCTCTTCTGTTTCTCTTATAGATACACCACTAATCCAATCAAGTGTCATTATATTTTCACTTGTATAATCCCAATAGATCTTAGGAACCTCAAAACCTACATCATTTTTGGTGTTTTCTGCATATTCGTTAGCTGCAGCGGCTTCAAATCTCAAATCCATCTCAAGGCTAGTGATTTCTTTTAATAAAAAAACCACTTCAACTAGCTTTAATCTTTTAGTTTTTTTAATTAATGACTCTATGAAATAGGCAAAGAGCATTAGAGCATCTACCTCTTCGTAGAAAATTTTTTTTATATCAGGTCTTAATATTTTTATTGCTACATCTTTAATAACTCCATTATCGTTAATTTGAGCTTTGTGCACTTGAGCAATAGATGCAGCTGCAACTGGTTCGCTAATATTAATTATTGAATTATATAGTTCATCACCTAAATCATTTTTAATCATCTCTTTTGCTTTGGATTGGGAGAAAGGTGGAAGTTTATCTTGTAAATTTTCTAATTCTTTTGATAATCCATCTCCTATTATATCTGGCCTTGTTGCTAGGAACTGGCCCAGTTTGATGAAAGTTGTACCCATTGATGCTAAAGAATTAGATAATTTTTCTCCTTCACTTAAGTTATCAAACAATTTGTCTTTTTTAGTAAAGGAAAAAGAAAGTAATTTAAATATAACAGTTACTAATAAAGGTGGTTTGTTAAATTTTGATACAATTGTTAAAGCATCAGATTTAGCCAGTTTTCTTCCAAGTTTAAATAAAGTAATTAATCTTTTGAGCATTATATTTTCCAACCAGAATGAATAGCTACTATTCCGCCAGATAAATTTCTATACGAACAATTTTTAAAATTATTTTGTCTCATTAAATCGATCAATTCCTCCTGATTAACAAATTCTTCTATACTCTTGGTCAAATATTCATAAGGTTCTTTATCACCAACAACTGCTTTTCCTATGTGAGGAATCAATTTTGAATAATTTTTGTACAAAAATTCTAAATTAGAATTTTGAATTTTTGAAAATTCTAAACACATATATCTTCCACCTGGTTTAAGAACTCTATATGCTTCTGATAAAGATTTATCTAAATTTTTTGTATTTCGTAAACCAAAACTTATTGTATAAAAATCAACAGTATCATTTTTGAATGGCAACTTTTCTGCTTCAGCTACAACCCATTTTATGTTTTTATATCCTCTAAGTCTTTTTTTGCCTTTTTCGATCATTTTCTTGTTCGAATCTGAGCATGTAATTTCTCCATTCTTATCTGTATAGTCTAAAAATAATTTTCCTAAATCACCAGTGCCGCAAGCAACATCTAAATACTTTTTGTTTTTAGTTGGACTCATCCAATTCATAAGGTTTTTTTTCCAAATTCTATGAATTCCAAATGACATAAAATCATTCATTAAATCATATTTATCGTATACTTTATTAAATACGCCTTCGACGAGACCTGCTTTATTTTGAAGATTTTGTTGCATATAAATTATATTAAAACACTAATATAGTATGAAATGCCTGAATTACCAGAAGTAGAAATCGTAAAACAATCTTTGAATAAGAGTATTACAGGAAAGATTATCAAAGACATATTAATAAAAAATAGGAATTTAAGGTTTAAGATCCCAAAAAATTTTGAAAAAAACATATTAAAAAAAAAAATTACTAAAGTAGATAGATTTTCAAAACACTTAATACTGAAATTTGAGGATAGTTCCAATTTAATGATTCATCTTGGGATGTCAGGAACCATTCATTTAATAAATAAATCCAGAAAAAAAAATTCTATAACAAATACCAGTTTTTATCATTCTCCATTGTTACCTACAAAGCATAATCATGTAGAAATGAAAATTGGTAAATTTAAGTTAATTTATAATGACCCGAGAAGATTTGGTTATTTTTCTTATTTTAAAAGTGATGAGCAAATAAATAATAACTTTAAAAAATATGGGCCAGAGCCTTTTGACCCATTATTTAATAAAAAATATATTTTTAATTATTTTAAAAATAAAAAAAAAAATATTAAAAATTTTTTAATTGATCAGAATTTTGTCTCTGGAATTGGTAATATTTATGCTAGTGAAATATTATTCTTATGTAAGATTTTACCATCAAAGCAAGTAAGTTTGCTCAGTTTGAATGATTGTCAAAAAATTTCTCATTTTTCAAAAGTGGTTTTAAAAAAAGCAATAGATAACGGTGGCTCCAGCATAAGAGATTTTAAAAATATAAGTGGAAATCAGGGTTCTTTTCAAAAAAATTTTAATGTTTATCAAAGAGAAAATAAAAATTGTTTAAAATATAGTTGCAAAGGGACAATACACAAAAAATTTATTTCAAATAGATCAAGTTTTTTTTGTAATTTATGTCAAAAATAAACAATTATTGTATTGACCCAATCATTATCTGAAGATATACACTCACGCTTATGGCGAATACTAAATCAGCAATTAAACGAACCAGAAAAATAAAAAGACAAACAGCTGTTAATAGATCTAGAAAGAGTCGTTATAGAAGTGCATTGAAAAAAATGAACTCTATAATAGAAAAAAAAGATAAAAAAGAAGCCTTAGCCTTTTTACCCAAGTTAAATTCAGAATTGATGTCAATTGCAAAAACAGGTGTCATTAAAAGACAGAACGCCTCAAGGAACGTTTCGAGAATTACAAAAAAAATCAATTCTTTGTGACAACCTCCAATAAGTAAAAGTTTTTCCTATACAACTTAAACGTACAATTTAAGAATAAATTACTATATCTAAAAGATTAATTTAAAAAGTTACTAGATATAGATTTAGTAAAATTTTAAATTTTTAATTCCTTACCCCATTAGGTTGCAATAATAATTTTAAAAAAATTCAATCAGGAATTTATTCAATCATAAATTTTATTTTTTTTTATTTTTACAAATTAATTTATTGCAAAAATTTTTGAGAGGTTTTAAGTGGAATTCCCTCATGAAAAATAATTTACAAAACAATAAAGCACTCGAAAAGAAAATTGACTGGGAAAATATAAAAAAAAAAATGCAGGAAAAATTTGGAAACGATATTTATGAAAGTTGGATAAAAAAAATTGAATTAGTTGAAGAATTTCATAATTATATATTATTTTCAGTTTCAACCAGATTTATCAGAGATTGGATAGTATCTAGATATCTAGATCAAATATTGCAGACAATTAAAGAATACAAAAAAGACCTGGTAAGGATTGAATTCACAATAAAAAACAACAAAGAGTCCGAAATTAGCGAAACTTATATTTCATCTCAAAATTCTATTAAAACCAATAATGATAACGTGTCGTTTATAAAAGATTCTTATCTACAATATAATAGAATAGATCCAAATAAAAACTTTGAAAACTTTATAACTGGAGGAAGTAACAAACTAGCTTTTGAAGCCTCTAAAAAAGTTTCGGATGATATAGCTCATTATAATCCTTTATATTTATATGGTGGTGTAGGAATGGGTAAAACACATTTATTAAATGCTATTGGTCTAAAATTAAAAGAAAAGAGTAAAGTAATGTTTATATCAGCAGAAAGATTTATGTACCAATTTGTAAAGTCTATAAAATCAAATGAAATGGTAAAGTTTAAAGAGTATTTTAGAAATACTGATGTTTTATTAATCGATGATATTCAGTTCATGAATGGCAAAGAAGCAATGCAAGAAGAATTTTTTCATACTTTCAATGCATTATTAGATAAAAATTCACAAATAATAATATCAGCAGATAGACCACCGAACAAACTTATTAGGATTCAAGAGAGAATAAAATCTAGATTTTCAGGTGGTTTAGTTGTGGATATCCAAAATCCTGATTATGAGCTTAGATATAAAATTATTAAATCAAAAACTGAAGAATTAAAACTATCTTATTCAAATCAATTAGTTATTTCTGAAGAAATACAAAAATTTTTAAGTACTGAAATTAAAACTAGTATTAGAGAATTAGTTGGAGCACTTAATAGAATCGTCTCATTCACTAGGATTTATAATAAAGTTCCCAACTTGTCTGAAGTTAAAATAGTTTTAAAAGATTTGCTTAATCTTACAGAAAATAAAGTTGATATTGATACAATCCAGACAACAGTCTGTAAATTTTATAAAATAAGTAAAAATGAAATGCTTTCTCCAAGAAGATCAAGATACCTTGTAAGACCAAGACAGACTGCAATTTATCTCGCTAAAATGTTGACATCTAAATCATTGCCAGAGATAGGCAGGTCTTTTGCCAATAGAGATCATACAACTGTCATCCACTCTGTTAAAACTATAGAGAGACTGAGAAAAGATGATAGTGAATTAAATATTAATATAGATAGTTTAAAAAATAAGATTCTATATAATAAAGATAATGAAGTTTAGTCTAAATCAACAGGATCTTCAAAAATCTTTAAATTATTGTCAGGGTGTAATTGAAAAAAGAAGTACGTTGCCGATACTTTCAAACGTATTATTGGATGTAAATAATGGAAGACTAACAATTACAGCTACTGATCTTGATTTAATTTTTATTCATCAAATTCCAAATGTTGAAATAATAGAAGAGGGCAAAACTACTTCATCATCATCAATAATGTATGATATTGTTAGAAAGTTTTCATCTGGAAGTAAAATTAACTTTTCTAACCCTAGTGAAAATAAATTACATTTAGAGTCTGATAAATCTGTTTTCAACTTAAATTGTATAAGTGCTTCTGAATTTCCGTTAACAGATGAAAATTTTAATGAAAATGAGTTTTCGATTAAATCAAAAGAGCTATTAAAACTTTTAAATAAATGTAAATTTTCAGTATCTAACGACGAAACAAGACATTATTTAAGTGGAATTTTTTTACATCAGACAGAAGTAGAAGATAAAATTTTTTTAACAGCTGCAGCTACTGATAGTCATAGAATGTCTATATCAAAGATTAGACTCCAAGATAAAGTCCAATTTGATCAGATAATTTTACCAAAAAAAACTATTTTTCAACTTTGTTCATTACTAGAGGACTATGAAGGTGAAGTTAAAATATCAAATATAAAATCAAAAATTAAATTTGAAATTAATAATAGTATATTAATATCTAAGCTTATTGATGGAAAATTTCCAAACTACGTACAGGTAATACCTAAGGAAAACCAAAAAAAATTAGAAGTTAATCTAAAATCATTTTTAAATTCAGTGGATAGAGTTGCTTCAGTCTCTTTAGATAAAAAAGATGGTGTAAAATTTAATCTTTCTAAAGATAATCTTGATCTCTCAGTAAACAATACAAATAGTGGTGATGGTAAAGAAAGTTTAAGTGTTAAGTTTGATTACGAGCTGGATATAAGCTTTAATTCCAGGTATTTAATTGATGTTGCTTCCCAACTTGATGGAGATAACATTGAGATTTATTTAAAAGATACAGGTTCACCAGCTTTAATTAGAGACCCGGCTGATTATGATAGTATTTATGTTGTAATGCCAATGAAAGGTTAATTTATTAGTCCCAATTCATTGTAAATTTCTTTTTCAATAAAACTTGTAAATTCTACTGCTTCCATTCCGGGTTTGACTGGCGGAAGAATTGATATTGTAATTGTTTTATTTGGAATTAATTTACCATTTTTAGGCCAGACTTTTCCAGAATTTACAGCTACTGGTTGACACTTTATTTTTAACTCATCATAAATTCTTCCAACTCCTTTTTTGAAAGGAATGAATTCACTTGGTAAAACTCTTGTTCCTTGTGGAAATATAATTAATGGTCTATCTGAAATTTTTACAGATTTCTTTATTTTATCGATTAAACCTAAATTATCCTTACTAATTTTATTTCTATTTACTGATACTGAACCTATTTTTTTTAAATACCATCCAAATACAGGCATTTTAATTAATTCATGTTTTAAAATAAATATTGGTGAATTAAAAATTGTTTGTAAATAAAAAGTCTCAAACATAGATTGATGTGAACAAGCTATAAAAAATTTTTCATTTTTTATTATATTTTCTTTTCCTTTGACAATGATTTTTGTTTGTAAAAAAACTTGAAGGCATATACTGGACCATTTACCCATTATTTTACCACCAAATAAAACAAACTTTGTAGGAAGGAATAATGAGGGTAAAAATACTATTGATATTACTGAAATACCCAAAAAGAAAAAAAGTAAAAATAGAAATTTTCTTATCATCTTTTTCAAAAACTAGATTAAATCTTTTAGTTTTTGTCTTTCTTTAATCACATTAATTCTAGACCCTTTGATTAATATTTCAGCTGGTTTTGGTCTAATGTTATAATTTGAACTTAAAGATGTACCGTAGGCTCCCACATCACAAATAATAATATAATCTTTTTCATTTAATTTTTGAAATTTGTTTGTACTTAGAAATTTATCGGTAGTTTCACAAATAGGACCAACAAAATCATAAGTTTTATTAGTTATTTTATTTTTTCTTTTTAATGGAATAATTTTATGTTTAGCCCCATACAATGCAGGTCTCATAAAATCATTCATTGCAGCATCTAATATAATAAAATCTTTTTTAGAATTTTCTTTTATATAGAGAATTT
This sequence comes from uncultured Pelagibacteraceae bacterium, assembly GCA_902581585.1. GTDB lineage: Bacteria > Pseudomonadota > Alphaproteobacteria > Pelagibacterales > Pelagibacteraceae > Pelagibacter. The sequence goes on along the minus strand of CACHPB010000004.1, from coordinate 7,635 downwards.
TTGAAACCAAAATTGCTGTATTACCTACAATTGATCTTCCAGGTTCAAAAATTATTTTACTCTTATGATTTCCTAAAAATTTTTTGATGATTTGATTATATTTTTTAAAATCAAATTTTTTATTATCTTTTTTGTAATCTATTCCCATACCACCACCAAGATCAATATATTCAAAACTAAAATCCATTTTTTTAATTAATTTATCTAAAACATTAATCATTTTCTGATAAGGTTTGTGATCAAGGATTTGACTTCCAATATGAACACTTAAACATTTTAAGTTTAAAAATTTTGAATCTTTTACATATTTTGAAACTTCAATAAAGGTTTTTTCATTAATCCCAAATTTATTTTCTTTTTTACCGGTTGAAATTTGTTTGAGAGTTTTTGCATCAGTATTAGGATTTAATCTAATTCCAATATCTACTTTTTTCTTTTTAAATTTAGCAATTCTCTCAATTTCTAAAATTTCGCTTTTAGATTCACAATTAATTAATAAAATATTCTTTTCAATTGCATATATTAATTCTGATCTAGTTTTTCCTACTCCAGAAAAAACGATTTTTTTTGAACTTATACCAGCTTTAAGAGCAATCATTAACTCACCTTTTGAAACAACATCAGCTCCTAAACCATTTCGTTTGATTTCTTTTAGTATTTCTAAGTTAGAGTTAGATTTAGTTGAGAAACATATAATTGGAGAAAACGATTTAAAACTTTTCTTAAAGTTATTTATATTTTCCTTTATTTTTTTTTGTGAGTAACAAAATATTGGTGTTTCGAACTTTTCTATTACTTTATTGATACTACAGTTTTCAATAGTAAATATATTATTGATATATTTCATTTTCTTTTGGCATTTTAAAAATTTTATCAGAATTGTTAAAAATAATTACACTATTACTTAATGATGCCTCATATTTTGGGTCGTTTTTTCTACCACATGATATTAGTAAAAGAAAAAACATAGAGATTAGAATTATATTTTTAAACATAGTTATTTTTTTTTATAGCTTAATATCATCTTCTTTATATTCTCAAAAGAGGTTCCTCCATAAGAAACTTTAGAATTCACGGATTTTTTCAAATCAAACACTTTTTGTACATCAGATGTCAAACCTTTTTCAATTTTATTAATTTCATTCATTGTTAATTCAGATAATTTTTTTTTATTTTTTTCAGCAAAGTTAATGATTTTAGCAGTTTGCAAATATGCTTTTCTAAATGGGTAATTTAACTCTTTAACCATATAATCTGCTAAATCAGTAGCAGTGATGAAACCATTTTCTGCTAGTTCAAGCATTCTTTTTTTATCTGGTGAAAAGTTTTTAAGAACATCATTTAATATAATTAGTGAGTTCTTTAATTGATCAAATGATTTAAATACAATTTCTTTATCATCTTGCAAATCCTTGAAATAAGATAAAGGTAATCCTTTTAGAGTTGTTAACATTGAAAAAAGATTTCCAAACATGAATCCAGTTTTACCTCTTAAATACTCTAAAGGATCAGGATTTTTCTTTTGAGGCATTATAGATGATCCAGTAACAATCTTATCATTTAAAGTTAAAAGTTTAAATGCATCTGAATTCCAAATTATAAATTCCTCTGCAATTCTAGAAATATGTACTGCGCATGCAGAACAAGAGTAGAGAAAATCAATAACAAAGTCTCTGTCAGAAACAGTATCAATTGAATTTTTAGTTGGTTTTTGGAAACCTAATTTTTTTGAAGTATAAAATCTATCAATTTTAAATGATGTACCAGTTAAAGCTGCGACACCTAGTGGATTTTCATTAAGACTATCTAAATTATTTACAAATCTTTTTTTATCTCTATTAAACATTTCTAAGTATGCCATTAAGTAATGAGCAAAAGAAACTGGTTGAGCATTTTTTAAATGTGTAAAGCCAGGCATAATTGTTTCAATATTATCTTCAGCTTTTTTTAAAATATTTTTAATAGTTACATCAATATTTTTTAATATTTCACTGTTTGCTTTTTTCAGCCAAATTTTAAAATCTGTGACTACTTGATCATTTCTTGATCTTGCGGTGTGTATATATCCCGCGTCATCTCCAATCAATTCAAAAAGTCTATGCTCTATATTCATATGAATATCTTCGAGTTTGTCATTAAAGATAAATTTTTTTTTAATAATTTCATTTTTAATTCTATTTAAACCCCACACAATTTTATTTTTTACTTTAAAATTTATAATCTTTTGTCTGAACAACATTTCAACATGCACAATTGATGCTTCAATATCTTCTTTAAATAATCTTTTATCTATCGATAGTGATCCACCTACTTTTTTAAAAAGATTATTCGAATTTTTTTTTATTCTAGTATTCCAAATTGGCAGATTGTTTTTATTTTTACCCATGATATTTAATTATATAATTTTTATGAAAACCATTTTTTTTAATTACGTTACAATAATATTTTACTTAATATCATCTGGCGTCTCATATTCAATAGAACGTCCAGAAATTAAGAATCTTATAGTACATAAAGATAAGAAAAAAATTGAAAATATAGAATTTATTAAATCTGAAGACCAAAAAGTAAGTTTAAATAATTACAAATCAAACCCCATAATAATAAATTTTTGGGCCACTTGGTGTGCTCCTTGTAAAAAAGAAATGCCCTCTTTAGACAAACTAAAAAAATTAGATAATTTTAAAGATATAAATATAATTCCAATTAATATTGGTGGAGGGAGTTATAAAAAATCTAAGGAATTTTTCGATGCATTAAAAATAGAGAATTTAGAAATATTTATAGGTTCTGGACCTCAGTTTTCACAGTTATTTAAATTACGTGGATTACCTACAACAATATTAATTGACAAAAATGGTTTCGAAATTGGAAGAATAGTTGGTTATATTGATTTTAGTGACAAGAGTCTCCATGATTGGTTAATAAAAAATTTATGAAGTTTTCATTAAATACAACAGTTATAAAACCAGAAGATAATGAAAAAGTGCAAAATGCTGTAATCTTACTCCATGGATATGGAGGCGATGGTAAAGATATTAGTATGCTTACACTCAATTGGAAAAGATTTTTAAAAAATACAGTTTTTTTATGTCCTGATGCACATGAAAGATGTGCGATAAATCCAATAGGCTATCAATGGTTTGATTTAAATACTGAGGATAAAAATTATATACTTCAAGAGTCAAAAAAGGCAGAAAAAGTTTTAAACGATTATATTTTAGAAGTGAGTAATTATTTTAACTTAGCATATTCTCAAATATGTGTATCTGGATTTAGTCAGGGATGCATGATGTCATTAAATGTTGGTTTAACCTCAGAAAAAGAATTTGCTTGTATTGTTGGATTTTCAGGAAAAATTATAGACAAACAAGACTTATCTTCTAGGATAAAAAATAAAACTAATATTTTGATGATACATGGAGAAAATGACCCGATAGTACCTCCAAGTAATTTATTAGAGGCAGAAGATTTTTTTTTAAGAAATAAAATCAAAATTGAAACTTTAATGATAAAAAAATGTGATCATCATATACCTATAGAGGCATCGAGTGCGGCATTAAATTTTATAAAAAAAAATTTAATTGTTTAATAAATCGTCATTATAAGATTAGTAATCTTGATAAAAATAATATTTAATGTATGTTTTAGATATGATTGAGTTGTCAGATCAAAACATTTCTTTAGATAAGTGTCCTGCATTAGTTCTAAATGCAGATTACAGACCTTTAAGTTATTATCCACTTTCATTATGGAGTTGGCAGGACTCTGTAAAATCTGTTTTTCTCGATAGAGTATCTATTGTTAGCTATTATGATAGACAAATTCGAAGTCCTTCGTTTAGTATGAAACTTCCTAGTGTAATTGCTCTTAAATCATACATTAGACCTCAATCTAATCCCAACTTCACTAGATTTAATGTTTTTTTAAGAGATAAGTTCAGCTGCCAATATTGTGGAAGTAAAAATGAATTAACATTCGATCATTTGTTGCCAAGATCAAAAGGTGGAAAAACTGATTGGGATAATGTTGTTACCGCTTGCTCAGCTTGTAATGTTAAAAAAGGTGGAAGGTTAATCAAAGACTCTGGTATGACACTTAATCAGTGGCCTTTTCAACCTACTACAGAAGATCTCCACAAAAATGGTAAAAATTTTCCACCAGATTTTTTACACAAAAGTTGGATGGATTATCTGTATTGGGATGTAGAACTTGAACCTTAATTATATTTTTTCCGAAATTTTTATAGCAACTTTTGAGCCTGTTTTAATTACCTTGTCCATAATTGAATAAAGACCTTTCTTTGTTGCTCCTTTCTCATAAGCTATATCTTTATGGTCCAATTCATCTTGTCTAAATTTAATTATTTTTTCTCTTAAATCTTTTTCATCAACTTCAATTTGATCAATTTGATTTTTGTAATGTTCATCAATAACTTCTTCAACAGATGCAGTACATAACATTGCAGCCTTTTTCCCAAGTATTGTAGAGCCAAATCCAAGACCTAATCCAAGTAAATCCCATAGTGGTAATAGTTTTGTAGGTTTTATATTCCTTTTTTCTATTTCATTTTCAAAGAAGTTTGAGTGTTCCTCTTCATGCTTTTTCATCTCGTACACAGTTTTTTTTAAATCATCATTATTTACTAACGTATTTAAAGCGAGCAGTTGACCTTCATATATTTTAATTGCACCTCTTTCTCCTGCATGATCCACTCTTATAAATTCCTCTAATTTTTTTTTATTAGTTTTTTTCATAGCTTAGGCTTCTAACAGAGATAATGACAATTATAATTGATAAAAGAGTATTAATTGCCGCTAGCGAAACACCAAAAATCTTAAATGTTGCATCTTTACAGTTAACTGGCATGTTTTTACTTAGAGACTCTAGTAACTTTCCTTTATCTGATAGATTTAATTGTTTATTAGTGCAACTAGAAAATTCTTCAAAAAATCTATTTTCAATGCCAAAATGGTATCCAGAAATAAGGGCGCTTAAGGTAAATATTAGTACTAAAATTATTAAAATATTTTCATTTTTAAAATAAAATAATCCAATAAAACTTATGAATATTGCAGCTAAGTAAGGAAGTCTTTGATAAATGCATAATTTACATGGTTTATATCCAAGTATAAACTCAACGTACAAAGCTGACATAATAGATATGAGAGATAGTAACAAAATAATCAAGTACAAATTCTTTCGATTTGGAAATAAAGTCATGTTTAACTAATAAAATTATTTAAAAATTTATAAATAAAAAAAGCAAAACCAATCAAAATCACAGAAAAAAGAATAGAAAATTTTAATAATTTTTTCTCAATGATTTTTTTCATTGTGTTCCCAAAGTTTCCAATTAGAAAAGCTATTAAAAAAAAACGAGAACCCCTGGTTAACAAGCTTATAATTATAAAGTAAAATAAATTAAAATGAATAAATCCACTTGTGATTGTTAGTAGTTTAAATGGAACAGGTGAAAACCCTGCAATAGCTAAAAGAGTGATCCAAGCAATTACACCTCCTTCAGAGGAAACTTTTTCTTTTAAAAAAGAGGTATTATCTACACCATAAATTTCAAAAATTCTTAATCCAATTTCGTTAAAAAATATATATCCAATAAAGTATCCAAGACACGCTCCCAAAACAGAACCTAGAGTTGCTATAAAAGCAATTTTAATCCACTCGTTTTTTCTAGCAATTGTCATTGGGATTATTAATACATCTGGAGGAATAGGAAATATAAAGCTTTCAATAAAGGATATAAATCCTAAAATTGATTTAGATTTCCTGTGACCTGCAATTTGAATTGTTTTATTGTATAGTTCTTTGAACATATTTTCTTTTATTATAATAAATGATTTAATACTATGAGTTAAAATATGTTAAGTTTTGGGCGAATGGCGGAACTGGTAGACGCGTTGGACTCAAAATCCAATGGTAGCAATACTGTGAGAGTTCGATTCTCTCTTTGCCCACCATAAAATTAAAATTATGAGTGCAGAAAATATAAATAATCTTGTTGAATTATTTTTTGATAATTATCAAAAACAAAATAAAAATAATATACTTTTAACTTCGTTAAAAGATTCATCTAATTATTTTACTTGGAATAAAACATTTCATTCTATAAAAAAAATTTCATCTGAAATAAATAAATTCTTAAAAAAAGGTGATAGATGTTTGTTAATTTCTGAAAATAGACCAGAATGGTTTATTTCAGATCTTTCTATAATGTTATCAGGTGGCATAACCGTTCCAGCATATACTACTTATATAGAACGTGATTATGAATATATTATTAACGATTGTACTCCAAAATTAATTTTTGTATCTAATCAAGAACAATTTAATAAAGTTAAAAATATAATTAATAAAAATAACTTTATTAAAAAAATATTTTCATTTGAAGAATTAGATATTGAAAATAATAAATATATTAATTTAAATAAACTAATTTCAAATTTAAATAATGAAAATCAAAGCATTCCAAAGTTGGAATTAGATAGAAAAGACCCAGCGTGTATTATCTATACTTCTGGTACACAAGGCAATCCTAAGGGAGTGGTATTAAGTCATGGAGGTATTTTAAACAACTGTGAAGGGGCTTTAGATATTTTAAAACCTTTATTAACAGACCAAACCAGATTCTTAACTTGGTTACCTCTTTCTCATTCCTATGAACACACTGTACAATTTGTGCAAATAAGTGTTGGGGCAAAAATATTTTATGCTGAAAGCATAGAAAAATTAATTAAAAATATGAATGATTGTAAGCCCCAACTAATGACTGCCGTTCCTCGTTTTTACCAAAATTTATACCAAAAAATCAATGCTAGTTTTAATAAAGCCACTGGACTAAGAAAAAAATTAATTTTAAAAATGTTAGAACTTGGTAAGAAAAAAATTACAAAACAAAAATTATCATTCTTGGAAAAAATTCTTGATAATTTGTTAGAAAAGATAGTAAGAAAAAAAATTAAATCTCAGTTTGGAGGTGAGCTTAAAACGTTTGTTTCAGGAGGTGGGGCTCTCGATAAAGATGTTGGAGTTTTTTTAAATGCTATAGGTCTTCCTACATTGCAAGGTTATGGATTAACTGAAACATCACCAGTGGTCAGTTGTAATCCAATTCACGATATTAGAGTTGAAACGGTTGGTCCACCGTTTAGGTGTAATCAAGTAAAAATTGCCAATGATGGAGAAATTTTAGTTAAAGGTGAAAATGTTATGTTAGGTTATTGGAATAATGATGAGGAAACTAATAAAGTTTTAAAGGATGGATGGTTGCACACTGGAGATATTGGAGTATTTGATGAAGGTTATTTGAAAATTACTGATAGAAAAAAGGATATTTTGATAACACCAGGTGGTGATAATATTTCTCCCGTTAAAATAGAAAATGAATTGTCTAATTCTAGCTTTATTGATCAATCAGTTGTTTATGGAGATAATAAACCCTATCTAGTAGCTTTATTGGTCTTATCCGATGAGCATATAAATGCAACTCAAGATGAATTAGAAAAAGAAATTGATAAAGTTAACCTTAATTTATCTAAAATTGAAAATATAAAAAAATATTTTGTCATTAAAGAAAAATTTTCAATTGAAAATGGTATGCTTACTCCAACTTTAAAA
>CACHPB010000003.1 GCA_902581585.1 uncultured Pelagibacteraceae bacterium | reverse complement strand
TGATTAATAAATTAGATATTCCAAAAAGATGGAGGCTTCGATTACAAAGACATTTTTGGAGAGAAAGTTATTTTAATGAATTATTGAAACGTTTAGAGACTAACTCAGATGTAGACGAAACAATCGTTGAATTTGATAAAAAAAGATATTTGAAAATGTTTAAACAAAATCAAAATAGAAATATTGCAGGACGTACTTTGAGAGAAATTTTGATGAGGTTTGATAATAAAATTAGAGATCCTAGAAGACAAATAAAAGGCCAAAATGTTGTAAAAATTATCAGAGACTATTTAAAAATTAGTTGTCCTATGAGCAAAGCAGCAGCTACTCTAAATACTTTTTTTAAACAAAATAAAATCAATCTTAGTGTTGGAAAAAATTATTTTCCAATAACTACAGATAAAGTTTCAAAGTTAAATGTAAATTTTTCATCTTCATTCGGCAGACACTTAGAATATTACACAGGTATGGTTTTTAAAATTCAAACAAAGGTAAAATCAAAAAAAATTGAGGTAAATGGTGGACGTTATGACAATCTTATTAGTAATTTAGGATCTAAAATAAAGGTCCCAGCTGTAGGAGGCGCAATAAACTTAAATGATTAAAATTGGCATTCCTAGCAAAGGTAGACTTAGAAAAGATACTTTAAGTATTTTTAAAAATAAAAATCTTAAAATTTTATCAGAAAGAGGAGAAAGAGACCTTTTTGGATATATAAAAGAAAATAATAAAATTAAAATAGTATATTTGCATGCAAGAGAAATTATAGAAAGATTAGGGGATGGTTCTTTAGATATAGGTTTTTCAGGCTATGATTTACTAAAAGAGTCTGAATTAAATGTTCAAAAAAAAATTATTATTAATAAAAAACTCGATTATGGAAATGCAACTTTAGTTGTAGCTGTTCCTGACGAGTGGATAGATGTCCAAACACTTGCTGATTTAGAGGAAATATCTTTTGATTTTAAAGATAATAAGAAAAGTAGATTAAGAGTTGCAACAAAATATCCAAATTTGACTAAAGAATTTTTATTTTCAAAAGGAGTAACTCAATTTAAATTAGTACCTTCTCTTGGAGCAACTGAGGTATATCCATTTACTGGTTCATCTGAGATTTTAACCGATATAACCAGTACAGGAGAGACTTTAAAAGCTAACAATTTAAGAATATTAAAGGATGGAAATATTCTTAAAAGTACAGCAATCTTAATGTCGAATAAAAAATCAAGTAACCAAATTGGTTTAAAGAAAATTTTAAATTTACTTAGTTCTTAGCTTTTCTAATTGAATTTCAAAATTTCACGTATATCCTACGAATCATGAATACTATAATTCTTATTTTACTTTCACTCTCACTTATTAGCTCAGTATTAATTATATATTTGAATTTTAAATCAAAGAATGAAACTCATAATGAGAAGGAAAATCAGGAGATTCAAAGACTAAATCAAGAAATCATAAATTTAAAAGAGTCTTTAAATACAACAATAAATAGTACTATGAGCTCAATGGCTACTTCTTTTAATAATCTTTCATCAGGTGTAACAAAAGATATGACAAATGCTTTAACTCAAGTAGATCAAAAAGTAGCTTCCTTTAATGCTCAAGTTGAAAATTTGAATGAAAGTCAGAAGGGAATTAATCAAATATTGGCAGGTGTTAAAAAGTATGGAACCTTAGCTGAGTTTAGTTTGGGCTCCCTGATTAAGGATTTGTTGCCAGCATCTCAATATTCATCAAATGTAAAAATGAAAGAAGATACGGGTGAAAATGTTGAATTTGCAATTAAACTTCAAGATGGGATTTTGGTTCCAGTTGATAGCCACTTTCCAGTTGAAAGATTTAAGGCCATCCAAGATGCTCATCAGGAAGATGACAAGAAAGCTATGGCTGATGCAAGAACTAAACTTGCTAGAGCATTTAAAGAAAAAGCTAAAAACGTGAATGAAAAATATATCGTCCCACCAAAAACGACAGATTTTGCGATTGTTTATGCACCAACTGAAAGTTTATTTTTAGAATTAGCTAATTATCAAGATCCATCTACAAAAGAATTATTAACTCAAGAATTAATGAAGAAATATAAAGTAACTATCATGGGCCCTAATAATTTATCTGGTTACTTACAATCACTCCATATGGGATTTCAGAGCTTACGAATTAAAAAGCATGCATCTGAAATATATGATCATTTAAAAAAAATAAGCACCAGATTTAATATGCATTTTAATAATGTTTTAGTTTTAAGAAAAAAATTAGAAGAAGCAATGTCGGTAGTTGATAGTTTTGGTAAAGATGCTAGAGCAATAAATAGAAGCATCGACTCAATAAAAAATCCTAATGATGACGATGATCCAGATCCAAGCTCTCCATCTCCAATTTCTGGTTATGGTCAGGATGAAAAACGAAAAGTTTCTTAAAGCCTAAATGAATGAAATGGAGTAATAAATTTATTTATCCAAAATCTACAAGGTCAATTGAGGATGGATATAGAAAATATTGCTTAGGTGAGGAAAAACTACCAAGTGTTACTACAATTTTAAGTGCTACTAAATCCGAAGAGGAAAAGGCAGCTATCAAAAATTGGCAGGAGCGGGTAGGTTTTAAGGAAGCAAATAGAATTAAAACTGAAGCTTCTTCAAGAGGAACATCAATGCACTCTTATATTGAAGATTACTTAAGAGGTAGGATTAATGGAAGCTTTTTTGAAAGTAATGAACAATACAAAAATATGGCCAAAGAAATAATTGAAAAAGGTGTAAATAATAAATTAGATGAAATTTATGGGATGGAAGAAACAATTTATTATCCAGGGCAATATGCAGGAACTGCAGATTTAATTGGAATTTATCAGGGAAAAGATGTCATAATAGACTTTAAGCAGAGCAATAGACCTAAAAAAACAGATTATATTCAAGATTATTTCTTACAACTTGGAGCATATACTTTGGCTCATGATGTCGTACATGGAACAAAAATGAAAGCAGGGATAATCTTACTTTGTACAAAAGATATTCTATTTCAAGAATTTAAAATTGAAGGTGCTGAATTAGAGATGTATCAAAATTTATTCATGGGAAGAGTTAAAAAATTTTACGAGATAAATAATATAGCTTGACTTTAACCAACCAATACATAGAACAGAAGAAACTAACTAGAAGCTACTTGTTTAGATGCAAAGGTTTAGTCTTAAAAAACTTTCCAAAAACCCATCAGAACATAGCTAATTTGAGGTTAATAATATGAATTTAGCAATTTGGGACATAGAATCATCGAGTGCCAGCACTGACTTTGGTAGCATCATAGAAATTGGGGGAATACTATTTGACGAGAACTTTAAAGAAAAAGATAGATTTAATCTTCGATGCAGACTTCATGAAACTGAGATTTTTCAAGCAACAGCCTTGATAGTCAACAAGACATCAATTAAACAACTTACTCAAACAAATCTAAGTCACTATCAAATGCTTGGACAGGTTGAAAAAATTTTTAAGAAATGGAGCCCTGCTATTTTTTTGGGATGGAGTTCACTAAATTTCGACGAGGAGATGATAAGAAAAGAATTTTTTAAAAGTATTAGGTATCCTTATTTGACAAATTCCGCACCAAATACAAGACATGATGGAATAAATATTGCAAGAGCTGCATACGCAGTAGATCCAACAGTTTTAGAAACTGAAATTAATGAAAAGAATAACCCAGTTTTTAAATTAGCATCTCTGGCTCAGATGCAAGGCATAGATGCAAGTGATGCTCACTCCGCGCTAGCTGATGCAGAACTTACTGCAAAAGTTTTGAAAATTGTAAAAAAAAAACAAGAACATACTTGGGAGTCTTTTTTAAGCACTGCAAATAAATCTAATACTGAAACTATTATAAAAAAAGGAGAAATTATAACATTAAACGAATATTATTATGGAAAGTCCAGGCTTCATTTAGTTGTACCGCTACATGCAAAACATTGTATCCATCCAATTTATCAAGGATGGTATTACACAATAGATCTTAGAACAGAAATTCAACCATTGATTAATAAATCTATAAATGAATTAAAAACCGAGATGAAAAAAACACCCAAGTTTTTAAGAACGGTTAGATCAAACAAAGCACCAATAATTATTGATGCAAAATATGGACTGAATGTTGAACCATATAATAAATTAGATAAAAGTGTTATTAAAAAAAGAGCTGAATTCGTTCAAAATAATGAACAGTTTTCACAAAATATTTTAACTGCCCTTCGTGAGGTTGCAGAAGAAAAAGAGCAATCAAAATCGCAAGAAGATATATATGCAGAAGAGAGTATTTATACAAAATTTACATCTAATAAGGATACCGCTCTGTTTCCAAGTTGGCATGATGCGCCATGGAAAGAGAAATTAAATTTGTTAGATAAGTTTGATGACGATAGATTGGTTAGTTTTGGTAAAAAAATCATCTTTCAAGAAGCTCCAGAGATACTTCCAGACTCTATGTATAAATCAATCAGAAGAGATATAGCAAAAAGAATATTGAGTGAAAAAAAAGAAAAATGGTGGACTATTCCAACTTTATATAATGAAATTGATACTTTAAGAGAAAAATATACTAATGAAAATGACAATGAAAAATTAGCTCTTTTGGATGAGTTTAATAATTATGCAATGTCAATTCAAAAAAAATATGAAAATGTTTAATGTATAAATCTAAATAAATCTTAATTTTACCTATTGAATATATACAAAATTAATTTATATCCAACCTATGGCAACAATAAATGTAACTGATGAAAACTTTGATGAAAAGGTTTTAAAAAGTGATAAACCAGTTTTAGTAGATTTTTGGGCAGAGTGGTGTGGACCTTGTAAAATGGTGGGGCCCATTTTAGAGGAGATATCTGATGAAATGGCCGAGGAGGTTGTAGTTGCAAAACACGACATAGACTCTCAACCAAACGTTCCAACGCGATATTCGATAAGAGGAATTCCTACTATGCTCTTATTTTCAGGTGGCGAGTTAAAAGCTACTAAAGTTGGAGCTACACCTAAAAGCGATATTGTGTCTTTCATCAAGGAAAACATCTAATTTAATTTTAAAATTTCTCCTACAAGATAAAGTGAGCCTAAACAAACAATTATTGTATTTTCGTTTTTTGATAATGATTTTATAGCGCTTTCAATGCTTTGTGATTTTTTAATATGTAGCTTTAATTCATCTAATTTAATTTCAAAATTTTCTTTTGATATTGCACCATCTTGATTAGGGATATCAATTAAAGTTATAGAATTAACTATATTTCTAAAAGATTTTATAAATTCTATATGTTCTTTATCTTTCATCATTCCAACAATTAGATTTACCTCTTGATTTTGATTTTTTATCCAATGAGCAATGGACAAACTTGCACTTATATTATGACCACCGTCAACAATTAATCGATTATTGCCTGCAATCATTTTTAATTTACCGCTTTTGATTTCTTCCAATCTTCCTTTGAGTGAAATATTTTGAATACCATAAATTATATCATTATTTTTTATATTAAATATTTTTCGGGATGCAGCAATCGATGTACTTATATTGTAAAGCTGATGATTTCCAAGAAGATTTGGCTCAGGCAATACCATTTCTCCCAAATGATCTTGATATCGAATTAAACCATTTTCAGAATTTGTAATATCAAAGTCTTTTCCAAAAAAAAATTTATTAGAAGTATTTTTTTCTAATGACTTTTCTATCTTATTTCTTATTTCACTATTGACTTGTTTATTAACAAATATATTTGAGTTTAAAAGTTTAGCTGTTTTTTCGATAATTACTCCATCAATTGATTTATTTTCAAGCCATTGGAAGTGATCGTTATGAATGACACCAATAAGTGTCATTAAATTTTCCTTAAACACATTTGTGCTATCAAATTGATGAAATAATCCCGCCTCTATAATATTAATATTATCTTTGAAATTTTCAGCATATTTTATGAATGCGCAAGTTAAAATTTCAAATAATGTTGCATTATCATCTCCTAAAACTCTCTCAGTGTCTTCTAATAAATTAATTAAATTTTCCTCATCAATTTCATTATTATTAAAAATAAATCTTTCTGTATATGAGAGTAGGTGTGGAGAGGTATAGAGGTTACATTTGTACCCAGCTTGGTTTAAAATCGACTTTAGACTATAGCACATACTTGCTTTAGAATTAGTACCTACAACAGTGACAATATTTTTTAATTTTTCTTGAGGGTTGCCAAGTTTTTTCAAAAGATTGAAAGTTCTTGATAAAGATAAATCTAGTTTTTTTTTATGATGCTTCTCTAGTTTGGATATCAGTTTCTGAATTTTCATTTAAATTTTCTAAATGTATATCAGAATTTTTCCTAAGTAATATCGAGAGAAGGCTACCAACTTCTTTTTGCAAGTCTTTTCTTTGTACTACTCTATCTACAAAGCCATGTTTTTCTACAAATTCAGCTGTTTGAAAATCAGAACTTAACTCTTCCTTTACAGTAGCCTGAATCACTCTTTTTCCTGCAAAAGCAATCAAACAACCAGGTTCTGCAAGATGTATATCTCCTAACATTGCAAATGAAGCTGTAATTCCGCCAGCTGTAGGATCAGTAAAACAAACAATATAAGGTAAATTATTATTTTTAAGTTCGTTGATTGCAAGTGTTGTTCTAGTCATATTTGCTAAAGCTATAGTCGACTCAAACATTCTCTGTCCACCACCGCATGGAAAGAATAGATAAGGAGTTTGATTATCAATAGCATGCTGTACTCCATAAATTATTGCTTCACCCTCTGCAGCACCAACTGATCCACCTATAAAATCGAAATTAATTGCACCTGCTGTAACCTCAATTCCATTAATTTTACCCTTAGCGATCATGACAGCGCAGTTTTGATTTGTTTTCTTCCTAGCTATTTTAAGTCTTTCTTTATAGGATTTTGTATCAACCCAGTTCAGTGGATCTTCGGTGGGTATTGGGGATTCTAATACTTGATAAGAATTTTTTCCAAATAATATATCAAATCTTTGCTTACAGCTTATTCGATGATGTTTCCCACAAAGATTACAAACCCATAAATTACTCTCTAAATCTTTTTTTAATATTGGCCCTTTACAACAGCTTGTCCAGTCAGAATTAGCAATATCCTCCTTCGAGGGTCTTTTACGAAGTACCTTTTTGATCTTTTCTCCAAAACTTATCGCTTTTGTGAGCCAATTCATGTTATTTTTTTTTTTAATTTATCAACCATCTTACTTACATTTATGACAGGATTTTGTCTATTCTTTAAACTTCTTGTAATTTCCTTACAAATTTGACTACCAACCACTAATCCATCGGCATTTTTAAATTTTGATATAGTTTTTTCTGTTATCCCAAATCCAATTACGCAATTTTTTTTTGGGCTGATCTTTTTAATTTTATTATAATTTTGTAATATTTTTTTTGGTGAAACTTTAAGCTTTCCTCCAGTTGTAGATAACATACTTATATAATAAATCATATCATGCGAATTTTTAGTAATACTCTTTAATCTTTTGTAAGATGTTGTTGGAGATAACAATTGAATAAAGTTAATTGAACTTTTTTTACACTTTTTTGAGAATATTTTATTTTCTGGCCAAGGCAAATCAACGACTATCAATCCATTCACTCCAGATTTTTTACATTCCTTTAAAAATTTATTTTCACCAAATTGATAAATCATATTATAGTAACCCATAAGTATTATTGGTTTAGAATTTTTACTAATTTTAAAATCTTTAACGATTTTAAATATATCATTCATTTTAATACCATTTTTGATTGCTCTATATGAGCTTGTTTGTATTTGTCCACCGTCTGCAACTGGTGTATTGTGAGGAAAACCAACTTCTAATATATCAGCATATTTTGATACAGATTTTAGTATTTCCAAAGATTGTTTTTTTGAACTATCACCAGCAACTGTGTAAGTTAGCAAAGCTGGTCTTTTTTCAAATTTAGCTTTTTTAAATGCTAGACTAATTGGATTTAACATATTTTTTACCTAATTTTCTCTCCAAAATTTTCTTGTCTTTGTAAGCATCGCCGCAACTATTTATAACTACGATAGTATCTTTGCTTAGTTTTTTTGCTTCTTTAATTGCCACTGAGAATGCGTGACTTGGCTCTAGTGATGGTCTTAAATCTTCATACTTTGTGACTATTTGGTAAGCTTTTAATGCTTCTTCATCGCTAGCAGCTGTATACCTTGCCCTTTTTGTATCTTTTAAAAAACAATGCAAAGGAGATATACCTGGATAATCAAGTCCTGCTGAAATAGATTCTGTCTCCTCAATTTGACCATCATCATTTTGATTCACATATTGAGCAGCGCCATGCAGTATGCCAATTTTAGACCCATAGGTTAATGGAGCGGCATGTTTTTTGCTTTTTGCGGGTCCACCAGCTTCAACACCAATAAATTCAATTTGCTTTTTATCATAATCCATAAATTCATTCCAAAATCCAAAACTAGATGAACCACCTCCTACGCAATTATATAATTTAAGCTTTCTTGGAATAGCTCCAAATTCATTTAACAATTGTAATTTAAGTTCTCTAGAAATTTGACTAGTGCTCCATCCACATATACGAACAAAAATTGCAGGACCAACTGTGCTACCAACACACATTGCAGTTGTATCACAATTTGCGACCCAATATCTCATACATTCAGATACAGCATCTACAAGTGTTTGACTTCCAGAATAAACAGGAATTACATCTGCTCCATTTTTTTTCATTGCTTTAACATTTGGCTGTTGTCTTTTAATATCTTTTGCACCCATAAAAATTTTACACTCTAAGCCAAATTTCTTTGCTGCCATACTTAACATTTTTCCAGCATAGCCAGCTCCAGTGTCTCCTATAATAACTTTTTTTCCAGATCTTTTTGCCAACAAACAATGAACGGTTGCATTATATATTTTATGAGCACCACCATTTGCATCAGATACGACTTTCGACCAAATTTGAGCTCCACCAATATGTTTTGTTAAATTGTGTAATTTAATAAATCTTGTAGGCGACCCAATCCAATTTTTGAAATATCTATCTCTTTCTATTAAAAATTTTTTATCTTTCTTTAATTTATTAAATTGTATCTCAAGGTCTTCAATAGGTTTTTTTAATGTTTCAGGCACAAAATTTCCTCCAAATTTTCCACCCCAGAAACCAAGCCTATCGCCCTGATCTATTACCGGAATTCCTTTTTTAAGTTTCATTTTATTGTCAGATTCAATAGTTTATTAATTTTTCTTAAATCTTTTTTACCCTCTTCATTTTCTAAAGAACCACTTATATCTATGAAGTAATCTTTATTTTTAAATTTTGGTATATCATCTATTTTTATATTCCCAGCAATCATTTTATTTATCGAATTGGGTATAGAATTTAATAATTCATGATTAAATCCAATTGACTTCTCATAACCCTTTCCATCAAAAAGTATAAAATCCGAAATTTTATCATAATCCCTATATTTATATACTTCTTTTTGACTATCAATTGTCAATGCAGTAATAACTTTTATTTTGTATTTTTCCTTAATCATTTTTGTCCTTTCTGGGCTTACATTATATAGCTGATAAAAATCAAAATTTAGTAATTTAATTTTTTCTAAAATATTGTCATCTGGACTAACAAGAACAGACACAAAATTTGTCTTATTCTTTTTTACACTAACTAATTTTTTTAACTTATCATATTCAATATATCTTCTACTTTTTTTATAGTTAGTAATGAATCCTATAAATTTAGGTGGATGTGGATGATTTAAAATATAGCTCAAAGTTTCAAGATCAGAGATCCCACATATTTTTATTCCTTTGATCATTATTTTAGGTGATTAATTAGGTTTTTAAGGTTATTTTTAATATTTCCTTTAGTAATTGGCCTACCAATAACTAGCCAGTCACTTCCATTTTGATATGCCTGTTTTGGTGTTAAAGTTCTTTTCTGATCATCTTTTCTCATCTTTAATCTTATTCCAGGAGTTATTATTTCTTTTTTAAATACTTTTTTAACAATATCTACTTCCATTGGACTGCAGACTATAGCGTCTAATTTTGCTTTATTAGCCAGTTTAGCCTGCTCAATTACGATCTTTTTAACTTTATTACTGTATCCAATTTCCTTGAGTGCCTTGTTGTTTAGAGAGGTTAATATTGTAACGCCGATTAATTTAGTTCTGCCTGAAACTTTTTTCACTGCTTTCAACGCATCAAGTCCTGAACTTATATGTATTGTAACATAATTAAAGTTTAAATCTTTAATTGACTTCATTGCAGATACGCAAGTATTTGGAATATCACAAAACTTATAATCTCCAAAAATTATTTTATTTTTTAGTTTTTTTATAAAATTTCTTCCATTTCTTGAGTTTAAAAATTCCAATCCAAATTTGTAACCTATTACAAATTTTTGATTTTGAGTTTGCTTTATAATTTCTTTTATTTTATTGGGATTTTTACTATCACAAGCTATAAATATTTTATTTTTTTTCATTAATTTTTTCAGCCCATTTTTTAGACATTTTAAAAACTATTGTTTTTTTTTCAGGTGTCTTAATATTTTCATTTGTTTTAGGATTTCTAGATATTCTTGCTTTTTGAATTCTTGGTTCCATAGTAAATAAATCTCTAAACTCTACTCTTTCACTTCTTTTCAAAGCATCTTTTATTTCATTAAGAGTAATGTCAAACAATTTGATTAAATCTTTTTTTAAAAAGGAAGGGTAATTTTTGGTTAATTCTTTTATTAGCTCTGATTTAACAACTGACAATTTTTAATCTGTTTCGTTTTTCTTTTTTTTATCATCTAATTGCTCAGAAAGCGAGGAGAATGGAAGATTCTTCCCACTAAGAGGGCTAGAATGTTCTTTAATGGCTTTTGCATTCATTATCTCCTCTAGTAATTTTATACTTAATGTAACTTTTCTCTTTTCAAAATTTAACTCAGCTATTGCTGCATCAATTCTTTCACCACCTACAAATCTAGATGGTCTTGCATCTGAAGCACTCATTGCTATCTGCGATTTTTTTATTATAATTTCAACCTCACAGCCTTCAGGTTTAACTAATAAGCCCTTGCTATCTGAGGAAATAACCTTAACTGTAACAGTATCATTTATTTTTTTATCTTTAAACCATTCAAATGGATCTGTCTGTAATTGCTTTAGACCAACTCTAACTTTTTGCTCACTTTTCTTAATTTCTAAAATTTTTACCTTTAACTTTTCTCCTTTCTTATATTTTGCAAGTTCCTCATCAGGTTTTCCAGTATATGAAAGATCATTTGAATGTAAAAATCCATCAATATCAAAATTTGCTAATTTTAAATATATTGCATATTCATTTAAACTGTTTATCACTCCTTCAATTTCGCTACCAACCGGATACTCAATTTCAAGTTTAGAATATGGGTTTTCTTGTGTTAACCTATGAGATATAGCAACACGTCTTTTATCTTTATCAATTTCTGTAATTACACAATCTATTTGATCTCCAACATTAAACATTTTTTTTGGAGATATGTTTTTCTTTTTCCAACTTATTTCACTACTATGAAGAAGAGTACTTAGTCCAGCCTCTAATTCACAAAAACAACCATAATCTGTAATCTTTACAACTTTAACCTTGTATTTATTCCCAATCTGGTAATTTGATATGTGTTCAAAAGGATCAGGAGAAAGTTGTTTAATAGAGCAGCCAACTTGAAGTTTTTCCATGTCTATTGATATAACTTTTAAATCATGCTTTTCGCCAATATTAAAAATTTCATCAGGATGATTTACTCTACTATAACTAATTTCTTGAAGATGGCAGAGAGTGTCTATTGTACCTTCTGGAGTCGATACCTCAAAAAAACATCCAAATGAAGAATATCCTTTCACAACTGCATCTTTTATAATGTCTCCAACTTTAAATTTTTCGATAATTTTTGCTTTATCTTCTTTTTTATTTGAGGAGACCACTTGTCTTCTAGATACAACACTATTGCCTCTCACCATATCTAATTTTATAAGTGCAAATTTTTGTTGCACACCAATTAAATGATCAATATTTTTCATAGGCTTATCTGAAATTTGAGAACCAGGACAAAACATTAATGAACCTGTCTCTATATGTTCTACAATTACGCCCCCTTTAGTTTTTTGCGTAATTTTTCCATTTATTAACTCATTTTTTTCATAGCATTTAACTAATTCATTCCATCCTTTAATTTTTTGGGCTTTTTGAGCTGACACAACTACATCACCATTTTTGTCTTCAATTTTCTCTAACAGGACTGAAATTACATCACCTTCTTTAACACCATCAACAATACCAATCATTTTTATTTCATTTACATCAATAACCGGCTCACTCTTAAGGCCAGGAATAAATAGAAAAACATATTTATTTGTTACTTTAGTAACTTTTCCTTCTATAATTTTTCCTTCCTCTATTTTATTTTTTGATAATTGGCTGTTTAATAATTTTTCAAATTGCTGGGTAGCAGGGGAGTTTAGATCTTTATAAATTTCCATATTTTTTAATAATCGCTTTTTTTACCAATCCTGTTAGTTTTCTGTCTAATTCTTTTATACTTAATTTAGTGGTGTCGACTAATACAGCATTTTTTGTCATAATCAAGGGACTAATTTTTCTTTTAGTATCCTCTTTATCCCTTTGTATAAGCGATTTTTTAACTTCTTTTAGAGTAATTTTCTTATTTTGACTTTTAAACTCCTTATGTCTCCTTCTAGCCTTTTCCTTGATTGAGCAAGTGAAAAAAAGTTTCAAGTCTGCATTTGGCATAATTACAGATCCTATATCTCTACCCTCAACAACAACTAATTTATATTTTTTTACAAAGCTTATTTGAAAACTCTTTAGAGCCATTCTTACAAATGGTTTTTTTGCAATTATTGATGATAGTTTGGCCACCTCTGGACTATAAAGTTTTTTATTTTGTAATTTTTTTAATGTTATTGATTTAACAATCTGATTAATAAATATTTTGTTATAAATATTTTTATTTTTTAAAATTTTTAAAGCACAAAATCTATAAAGACTTCCACTTGAAAGAAAATTCATATTAAATCTTTTTGAAATTAATTTAGCTCCTGTTGTTTTTCCAGAAGCACTACTCCCATCGGTAGCAATTTTAAAAGTGATACTTTTATTGGACTTTATCATCTGATTTTTGCTCCTAATAATTTAAGAATTTTAAGAAATGATGGAAAAGATGTATTTATGGAATCTTTATCATTTATTTTCCAATGTCCACCAAAAGACAATGCTGCAATACATGACATCATAAAAACTCTATGATCTTTTAGGTATTTTTCAACTTTTATTTTTTTTAAAATTTCTAATTTTGGATTTCCGTAAATTTGAATGTCATTTTTTTTTCTCTTAACTTTAATTCCCATTGTTTTGAGAATTTTTAATCCAATATTTAATCTAGGACTTTCCTTTTTGTTAAGTTCACCTAAATCTTTAAATGTTGATATACCCTTAGCTTTAGCTGCTACTAAAAAAATTATCAAAAATTCATCTATTGCAGAACTATTTAAAGACGATGGACAATTAACTCCTTTTAATACTTTTGAACTTCTAATAAAGATATCTGCTATGTTTTCACCTTTATAAACTTTTTTATTTTTTAATTTAATTTCCGCTCCCATCCTATTTAAAATTTTTATAATACCAATTCTACTTTGATTTATATTTACATTTTTTATCAGCAACTTCGAATCTCTTGATAATAGTGTAAGAACAATAAAAAAAGCAGCTGAGCTAATATCACCAGGAATTAAATGTTCAAAAGATTTGAATTGTCCAAGCCCATTTATTGATATTTTATCAATATTATTTTTACTTTTAACATGTATTGGATAATTTAAGGATTTTAAAATTAACTCAGTATGATTTCGAGATCTTTTTGCTTTAATTTGAGTTACACCAGGTGTATTTAAAGCACAAAAAATTATACATGACTTAACTTGTGCACTACCGATGTCTTCATGATAAAATATCGGTCTTAGAAAGTCAGTCCCTATTATTTCAATGGGTAGAGTATTTTTTTTACTCTTAATATTTACACCAAAAAGTCTTAATGGCTTTATAACCCTTGAAAAATCTCTTTTTGATAAACTTTTATCACCAATAAGCTTAACTTTAAATTTTGATTTAACAAGTAAACCTAAAATCAATCTAGCTAGAGTACCAGAATTTCCAGCATTTATTGTTATATTTCTTTTAATGTTAAAATTATTTATTCCAAAGCCTTCTATATAATAGCTATCTTTTTTTTTTTTATAATTTATTCCAAGTTTTTTTAAAGCTTTTAAGGTATTTAAAACATCCTCTGACTCTAATAAATTAGATATTTTAGAGACCCCTACAGCCTGTGAAGCAAGAAGTATTGATCTAATTGATATGCTTTTGTCTGAAGTAACATTTATTTTTTTATCAAAATTATTAATCTTGCCATCTATTAATATATGATTTGTCATTAATGAATTAATTTATCTTAAATTCATCACCAAAATATGCTGACCTAGCGTTAGTATCTTTTATTATTTCATCAGGACTTCCGCTAGCTATGATTTTACCATTAGAGAGAACTATTGCCCTATCTACACAGCTTAATAGATCCCTTGCTTGATGATCGCATACAATTACAGTAATTTTATCTAATGACTGAAGATTTACTATTATTTCTTGAAGCATTTTTATTGTCAATATATCTAAAGCAGCAAAAGGCTCATCTAATAAAAGAATGTCAGGGTCATTAATTAAAGTCATAGAAATTACCAATTTCTTTTTTTGCCCTCCAGATAAATGTTTTGCTTTTATTTTAAGCAAAGGATCGAACTCAAATTGAGAGATAACTTTCTCAATTTTTTCGTTTCTCAGATCTTTTTCTTTTATATGAATTTCTCCTACCAATTTTAAATTCTCCATTAATGTTAAGTCTTGTATGAATCCTCCATATTGTGGTACGTAACCTATTTTAAATTTTGTGGCTCTCTCATAAATTGGAATATTTGTGCAATCAACACCATTGATTAATACTTTACCAAAACTAGGATCTTTCAAACCAGTAATTATATGAAAAATTGTAGATTTTCCGACACCATTGGGTCCAAGCATTCCAAGAATTTCTTGTTTATTTATCTCTAGATTTAAATTATTTAAAATTTGGCGTTTATTATAAAACATTGAAATTTTATCAAGCTTTAATATTTGTTCTTGTTTTTTGAAACTTTTAATTCTAAATTTTTTTATTAGCGCCATAATTTCTTAGTTTGTAATAACTTTAATATCTTCAATTATCTTATCAGGATTTATAAATATGTCCTTTGTCTTCAAATCAAATTCAACAATTCCTGCCTTCATTATTGATTTCGGATCAGAGATAATTACATTATTGTATGCAATTGCTTTATTTCTATCCATATTAATATCAAAATTCAAACAATCAATTTTTTTATCTTGATAGTTTATTATTACATTTTCATAAAATTTTGAATTTAAATTTACTGTATCGTATTGTGCATAATCTGAGACAATATAAATAGTATCTCTATTATCAGATGTTATTTTACCTCTCACATTATCTAGATCTAAAATATCTTTATTGTTTTCATTTGATCTTCCTGAACTTGCTAAAAGATAAAATCTATTTCCCTTCTCATCAACTGAAGTATATTCTACGTCTTTTACAAAATTTTTAAAAACTGTTTTATTTTTTTTATTTTGATTAGTTTCTAATTTTCCTTTATTATCATTTACGTCTTTATTTATTTTCTTAGTATTGTCTGAATTTGTTTTCTTAGTATTGTCTGAATTTGTTTTCTTAGTATTGTCTGAATTTGTTTTTTTAGAATTGTCCGACTGATCTTCCAATTCTGTTTTTTCAGAAATTAAATTACTTTTTTTATTATTTTTTAATATTTCTTTACTTAATTCTTGATTTTTAATTTCCAGATCTAGTATTTTTTTTTCAAGCTCTTGTATTTGGTTTAGGTTATCATTTTCTAATAATTTTGTTTCCTCAACAATATTTTTTTTATCATCAAAATATTTAAAATAAACACTACCAATTATAAATATTATTAGAAAAATAATTAAAATTTGAAATAAAGACTTAATTGACATTTAAGTTATATTTGCTTTTAAAATATCATGAATATGTAAAAAGCCGATCGTTTTCTTTTTTGCTTGATTGTTATGAACACATAAACTTGTAATCTTCTTAGCATTCATTAATGAGAGTGCTTGAGCAGCAAGCATATTCTTATCGATACTTATTGGATTTTTAGTCATAACCTTACTGATTACTAAATTTTGAAAGTTTGATTTGCTGTTAGATAGCCTTTTAATGTCTCCGTCTGTTAAAATTCCAGTCGTTTTTTTTTTATTATTTCTAATAACTAAAACACCAAGTCCATTTTTTGTTATTTTTGATAAAGCGTTTCTCATGTCAGATTTATCAGATATAAATGGAATTTTATTTCCAACTAACATCAAGTCTTCAACTGTTTTCAATTGTACTGAAAGTGAACCACTTGGATGAAACTTTCTAAAATCTAATTTTCCAAATTTTTTATACCTCATACAACTAATAGCAATTGCATCTCCAAGTGCTATTTGAACTGTAGTAGAGGATGTAGGAACAAAATTATCTGGACCAGCCTCTTTAACAGTAGGTAATAAGAATTTAATTTCAGAATTTTTATACAGGATCGAGTCTTTCTTTGATGTAATTCCAATTAATTTTATATTTTTATTCCTTGACACATATTGAATAATATTTTTTAACTCATCACTTTTACCACTTAAACTAATTAGAATTACTAAATCATTAGATGTAATTTGGCCCATATCTCCATGACTCGCATTGGATGCGTCTAAAAAAAAGGAAGGTGTTCCTGTAGATGACATAGTTGCAGCCCATTTTTTTGCTATTATTCCACTTTTTCCAACACCTGATATAATTATTTTACCACTTTTACAATTTACTATAGTCTTTATTATTTTTTCAAAAGGTTTACCAATACTTAAATAAAGTTTATTTAAAGATTTGATTTCAACCTTAATAACTTCTTTAGCAATACTTACTAAATCTAAATCTTTCATTTTAATGTGACCAAATATCTTCCTTAAATGATGCAAAGTCCAGGTCGACTCTGGTATTAATAAATTTAATTGTTTTGTTATAAAGTTCTAACCTATTTTCTCTTTCTAGTATTTTTTTTAATGAGTCATAAATTATGTGTAAATACACTACATCCTGAGCACAATATTTTAATTGTTTCTCAGACAATTCGCCCCCAAAATCAGATGACTGTAATTGTTTGCTTATATCAATACCTATAAATTCCTTAATTAAATCTTTTAACCCATGTTTGTCCGAATAACTCCTTGCGATCTTACTCATTATTTTTGTACAGTTAACATTATTAATATCAACTTCTAAATATTTTTTTATGAATAACAGATCTGCTCTAGCAAAATGGAATAATTTACTAATTTTTTCATCTCTTAAGATTTCTTTAAGATTTGGAGCATTGTAATTATCCTTATCTAGTTGAATAATATGGGCATCATTTTTTCCTGATGATATTTGTAGTAGACACAGTCTGTCTCTTTCAATATTTAGTCCAGTAAATTCACAATCTATTGCTATCTTGTCACTGAACTTTATTTGATCTGGTAAATCTTTTTTATGTAATTTAATATCTATATTCATTAAATAGATATATATATATGAAAAGACAGGATTCAATTTTAATATTTGGTGCTTCTGGCCAAATCGGAAAATCATTGATTAGAAAATTTACAAAAAATGACTATAAAGTTATTGCTGTTACAAGGAGTATCCACCGTAAAGGTTATCAAATAAAGACACAATCTAATTATGGATATTTAGATTTAGAGCAAATCAACTCATTTAATGAAGAAAATATATCTAGGTTAATGAAGAAATCTTCAGTTTGTATAAACTTGATAGGTATATTGTATGAAAGAAAAGCTGGTCAATTTAATTTAATACATACTGATTTACCTGATTTGTTATCAAAACTATCATTAAAATATTCACTCAAACAATTTATTCATTTATCTGCCTTAGGAATAGAGTTGGCAAGTGATAGCAATTATGCTGCAAGTAAATTAGCTGGCGAAAAAAAAGTTAAAAAAAATTTTAATAACTCAGTTATTTTAAAACCTTCAATAGTCTATTCAGTAGATGATAATTTTACAACTAATTTTATGAGGCTACTTAACTTTCTTCCAATCATGCCCTTATACTATGGTGGTAAAACTAAATTTACTCCAATTCATGTCTCTGATATCACGGATATTATTTTTGAAATAGTTCATAAAAAAATATTAAATCAAACTATCGAATGCATTGGCCCTGAGATATTAACATTTAAAGAAATAATTTTAAAAATATTAAAATCAATAAATAAAAAAAGACTTCTTGTTCCTTTACCTTTGCCATTAGCCAAATTAAATGCTAGATTGTTTCAATTAATGCCTAAACCATTGCTGACAATGGACCAATTAAAATTGTTAAAATATGATAATATTAGTTCAAAAAAATTCAAAACAAATTTTGATCTTAAAATGAACGCAAATAAAAAATTTGATGAAGAAATAAATCGTTATAGTTTTAATTGGACCAGTGGTGGACAATTTGCAAAAAAAAATATTAAATTAAATTAATGTTAGCTAATATTATATATTTTACTGTTTTTGTTATCCTAGTATTTGTTCTATCAATCGCTGTAAAAGCAATTACTAGAGGGGTAGAAGCAAAGCAGATCATAAAAGAGGAAAAAAATTTAAACTTTCACAAAGATCGTGAAAATGAAAATTTAGATATTATAGATCAAATAAAAGACTTGAAAAATTTATATGATAAAGGTGTACTAACTGACGAAGAATTTAAGAAAGCTAAGGAAAAGTTGCTAAAATAACTTAAGCGGTTTTTACTTTTTTTTCTATAAATTTAGGAACCTCCTCATCTTTCTCGATAACTTCTTCTCGTTTACCTTTTGGTTGAAATACGATCATGAGATGTAGAGGGCAATAAGAAAATTTTTCTACAGTTTTTCTTCCACAGAATGAAGAGTTACTTTCATCTGGATGGCCTTCCATATATTTGCAAGTATTTTCATTTAAATCTTCTAATTTAAGATTTTTTGCTGGTTCAAAATTTTTATCTAAAAGTAATGATCTAAACCTGTGTTTTCTGCCTCCTTTTTTTAGAATATTATTTGTATTTGTGGAAGCTGAAGTTCCAGCGTTAACAGTAGATACTGGAGATCTAGCTTTTATCTTGGCTGATAAATTTAATCTGTTAGCCTTACCAATAACAGCATTCCTGCTGACACCACCTATTATTTCTGCTATTTGACTTGCTGTTTGCCCTTTGCCCCAAAGTTCCTTCAATTTATTTACTTTTTCGTCTGTCCAGCTCATACACCTATATTTAGTATATTATAAAAATTTTACAACATTATCTTGAAACCACAATTACACTATCTAAACAAGCTTTTTTTTTTGTTTTTTAACAATTATAAAAAAAAATGTTTATTAATAAAAACTTATGGTTGAATTACAGAAAAAATATCAAGTTGGCACTAGAAGATTTGGTTTAATTAATTGGGTTGGCACGTATTCTTTATTTAAAAAAGAAGTTTTAAGATTTCTCACAGTTTCTGGTCAAACATTACTAGGACCAATATTAACTAGTATTCTATTTTTAACTGTAATTTCATTAGCAATAGGAGACCAAAGAGCTGATGTTTTAGGAGTTCCATATATAAATTTTTTAGCTTGTGGTTTAATTATGATGCAAGTAATACAACAAAGTTTTGCACATTCGAGCTCATCTTTGATGATGGGCAAAATGATGGGAACAATTACTGACATAGTTCATAGTCCTTTGTCCTCATCAGAAGTAGTTTTTGCAATAACATTTGCATCTGCAGCAAGAGGTTTATTGATTGCATCAGCTTCAACAATAATTTTTATATTCTTTATAGATTTATCAATACCTAATTTTCTTTTGTGGTTCACTTATTTATTTTTAGGTGGATTATTAATGGGATCATTAGGATTAATTGTTGGTTTATATGCAGATAAGTTTGATCAAATGAGTACTGTTACAAATTTTATTATCGTTCCTCTAAGTTTTTTAAGCGGTACTTTTTATAGTATTGAAAAATTACCAGAATTTTTAAGAATTTTAAGTAATTATAATCCTTTCTTTCATATGATAGATGGATTTAGATACTCCTTTATAGGTCAATTAGATGGTTCAATAAAATTTGGTATTTTAATATTAACTTTTTTAAGTTTGCTAGTATCATATTTTGCATACTTTCTAGTTCACAAAGGTTATAAGATTAAATCATAATTCAAAATGAGTTCTTTAGCTAAAAATTATAAAAGAAGAAATATTTCCTTTAAAACTGGTAAAGGATCTTTTTTATATACAAAAGATGGCACACAATATTTAGACTTTGTTCAAGGTATTGCTGTTAACTCTTTAGGCCATACAAACCCAGCTTTAGTTAATGCTATAAATAAGCAATCAAAAAAACTTTGGCATGTTTCAAACTCTTTCAAAATTCCTGAAGGAGAGGAGCTTGCAAGAAAATTAACTAATAAAACTTTTGCTAATGCAGTAATTTTCCAAAATAGTGGAGCAGAGGCTACGGAGGCTGCTATAAAAGTTGCTAGAAGATATTTTTACTCAATTGGTAAGCCAAAAAAAAATAGAATTTTGTGTATAAAAAATTCATTTCATGGAAGAACTATAGCAGCTATAAATGCAAGTGGATCAGAGAAAATGACAGAGGGATTTGGACCTAAAGTAGGAGGTTTTGATCATTTTAAATTTGGAAACCATAAAGAACTAAAAAAAAAGATAACAAATAAAACTGCAGCGATAATGATCGAACCTATAATGGGAGAAGGAGGTATTAAAGTAGTTCCAAACTGGTGTCTAAAAGAACTTAGAAAAATATGTGATAAGAATAGAATTCTCCTAATTTTAGATGAGGTTCAATGTGGGATTGGAAGAAGTGGAAAATTCTTCTCATATGAATATGCTAAAATTAAGCCTGATATAGTACCAATAGCAAAAGGAATTGGAGGAGGGTTTCCGATAGGTGCTGTTTTAATGACAAAAAAAGTTTCTGCAGCTATGGTGCCTGGTACTCATGGATCTACTTTTGGAGGAAACCCACTGGCGATGGTAGTTGGTAATGCTGTAATGAATGAAATTTTTAAAAAAGGGTTTCTAACAAAAGTTAAAAGTAATTCAAAATATTTTATTTCAGAATTAAATAAAATTAAAAATAAATTTCCTAGGATTATAAAAGAGATAAGAGGAAAAGGTCTAATTTTAGGAATACAGTTGCATCATGATCAAACAAAATTTATTGAGAATTTAATGAAAAACAAATTGCTAACGATAAGAGCTGCAGAAAATGTAATTAGAATTTTACCTCCACTTAACGTAAATAAAAAAGAAATTAATATGGCTTTAAAAATTATAATTAAAGTTTGTAACTCATATAAAAACTAATGAAAAATTTCCTTCATATAAAAGATATTCCAAAAAAAGACTTAAAAAAAATTATTTCTGATGCAAAAAAAAGAAAATTTAAAAGAAAAAACTTAAACACATTAGATCCTGATAAAGATACTCCCTTAAAAGGAAAAATTCTTTTACAAATGTTTGAAAAATCTAGTTTGAGAACAAGATTAAGTTTTTATTTAGCAATTAAGCAACTAGGAGGAGGATCATTAACTTTAAGACCTGAGGAATTACATTTAGGAACTGGTGGAGAAAGTATAGAAGATACATCAAAAATTTTATCAACATATGGTAACGCTTTTATGTTAAGAACTAATTCTGATAAAAAGCTAGAAGAATTTAAAAAGTATTCCAAAATACCAATTATAAATGGATTAAGTCCATCATCACATCCTACTCAAGTTTTGTCTGATATTTTTACAATTCAGGAAATTAAAAAAAAAAGTGTATCTGAATTAAAATTGTGCTGGATTGGAGATGCTAGTAATAATATGATGAATAGTCTTATCGAGGCATGCCTAAAATTTTCTATATCCTTAAATATTGCATGTCCTAAAGACTATCAACCAAATAAAACACTTATTTCTTTTATAAAAAAGAAAAATGGAAAAATAAAAATTTTTAATAACAAAAAGTTAGCAGTTAAAAATTGTGATGTTGTTTTAACAGACAAAATTATTTCTTTGAATGACAAAGTAAATAAGAGAAAAAAACTTAAATCATTTAAAAATTTTAAAGTTGACCTAAAAACAATGAGTTTAGCTAAAAAAGATGCAATATTTCTACATTGCCTTCCAAGAGGTAGTGAAGTTACAGATGAAGTTTTTTTAGGTAAACAATCAAAAGTATGGCAACAAGCTCTTAATAGAGTCTATGTTCAAAAAAGTATTTTATTATATTGTTTTGATAAATTAAGGTAGCTGTAAAGGACTATCGGCATTTACATTCATATATAATATTACTGACGCCCTATCTTTTTCTTTTTTTAATCCCGCAAAAGCCATTTTAGTTCCTTTTATATAAGTTGCTGGTTTGATTAAAAAACTATTCATTTCTTCAAAAGTCCAATCCTTCCCAAATGCCATTAATGCTTTTGAATATTTATAATCCTCTAGTGCGCCCATATTTCTACCTAAAACATTATAAAGAGCTGGTCCTATATTATTTCTTCCCCCTTTTTTGATAGAATGACATGCGCTACACTTCTTAAACACTGTTTTACCATGTTCAACAGTTCCCATTGCTAGTAAAGCCGCTATGTCAACTGCTTGGGTGGTAGAAGATTTTGTGGTATCTGTTTCTGCAAATTCAACCTTGTATGCAGACTGTGCTGGCTTCTCCACATAATAAATGAAATCAGAAATTTTGGTAATGCCAAATATAACTATAAAAATTACTAATACCGCAGCAATAATTTTATTAATTTCAAATGAATCCATGATTTTTAATTATTTAACTCGTATAACATGTTAAACAAAAAAAATACTAAATTTAATTTTAATTATTGCGTCTGAAAGACGCATAATACTTAATTTTATGAACAATACATTAATTTTAATTCCATCAAGACTAGGAGCATCAAGGCTTCCAAATAAACCATTATTAAAAATTAATAACATGTCAATTATTAATCATGTTTATAAAATTGCAAACTCTTCATTAGTAAGCCAAAGTTATGTTGCAACTGGTGACAAGGAAATATTTGAAGAGGTGACTAAAAATGGTGGAAGATGTATTTTAACCCAAAATGATCATGAAACTGGTACTGACAGAATTTTTGAGGCTTTTCAAAAATTAGAAAATAATAATATTGAATATGTAGTAAATCTTCAAGGAGACGAACCTATGCTCGATATACAGGATGTAAATAATCTTCTTAAAAAAACTATAGAAAAAAAATCAAAAGTTTCAACATTAGCCTGTGAGATAGAAAACGTAGGATTTCTATCAAAAAAAAGTATTGTAAAGGTGATTACAAATGAGAAACTTATAGAAGGTGAATTATCAACAGCTTTATCATTCTCTAGAGAAGTTAGAAAAAGTATGAAAAATATTTACCATCATATAGGTATTTATATTTATAATGTGAAATATTTAAAAAAATTTGTCCAATTGAAGCAAACACAAAACGAAAAAGTACATAAGTTAGAGCAATTGAGATTAATTGATAATGAGATAGAAATAGATGTAGGTTTAGCGAAAACAAAACCAATTGGTGTTGATACTCACGAAGATTATCTGGAATTAAAAAAAATAATGGAATATAAAAATTAAAATATGAAAATTGCTTATCAAGGTGTTGCAGGTAGCTATAGTGAGAGCTGTGCCAAAGAAATGTACCCAGGATGTAAAACAATACCTTGTAAAACTTTTGATGAATGTTTTGAAAAATCTAGTAATGACAGTTCAGTAAAATCTTTAATACCAGAATCAAATAAAACAACTGGAAATATTGGTGTAGAATATTTAATTTTTAAATACAGATTAAATATTTATGCAGAACACTTTTTTCCAATTAACCACAATCTTTTGGGAATAAGAGGAGCAAATATAAGTGATATAAAAGATGTTTACTCTCATGCTCAAGCATTAAGTCAATCTTCAAGTTTTATTAAGAAAAAAAAATTTATTGAAAATGTAAGGGCTGATACTGCTGGTTCAGCAAAATTTGTTTCAGAGACTAAAGACAAATCTAAGGCAGCAATAGCCTCTAGTTTAAGCGCTGAAATATATGGACTTAAAATTTTACAAGAAAATGTGCAGGACGATAAAGACAATGTAACTAGATTCTTGTTACTAGGAAAAGATATCTTTCAACCAGATTTTAGCAATGAAAGTCACATAACATCGATATTATTTAAGTTAAAAAGTAAACCAGCAGCCTTATATTCTGCATTGTCAGGTTTTGCAATTAATGGAGTTAATATGAGTAAATTACAAAGTTTTCCTGAAAAGAACTCTTTTTCCTCATATTTTTTTCTATGTGATATTGATGGACATATAGAATCCTCAAAAATCAAAAACTCCCTTGAGGAATTGGGTCTGCATTGTCAAGATATGCACGTTCTAGGTGTTTATAAATCTGATAAATTTAGAGAAAAATAAATTTATAACTTTCTTGTAGAATAGAAATTTTTATTGATATAATAAAGTTGGAGGCCAGTCAGGTGGTGTTACCACAAATCCCCTAGGATCGAAAGATAGCAAGGGTAGTGAGTATTTTCCAGGTTGGTTGGTCTCCTTAGAAATGACAGAAAATTCAAAAGTACTAGCTTTAAAATATAGACCTCAAGTATTCGAGGATTTAATTGGCCAAGAGGTTATTGCTGAAACAATTAAAAATTCAATAATTTCAGACAAGTCACCTAATGCATTTTTGTTTACAGGTATTAGGGGAGTAGGAAAAACAACTTTCGCAAGAATAGTTGCAAAGTCATTAAATTGTGAGCATAGAATTGAAAACATGTGCAAGAAAAAATGTAGTAACTGTGATGCAATTACAAACTCAAATCATATTGATGTTTTGGAAATGGATGCTGCAAGTAAGACCGGCGTTGATGATGTTAGAGAGCTTATTGAATTTTCAAGATATGGACCAACAACCGCTAAATATAAAATATTTATTATTGATGAGGTTCATATGTTAAGTAAGCAAGCATTTAATGCACTTTTAAAAACATTAGAGGAACCACCAAAATATTTAAAATTTATTTTTGCAACAACCGAAATAAAAAAAATACCTGTAACAGTAATATCGAGATGTCAACGCTTTGACCTCTCTAGAGTGAAATCTGATGAGCTTTTTAATTATATAAAAATGATTAAAGATAAAGAAGGTGGTAAAGTTTCTGATGAAGCTTTAAAATTAATTGTAAAAATTTCAGAAGGATCTGTTAGAGATGCATTATCTTTGTTAGATCGTGGACTTGTAGCCAATCAAAATGATGAGGAATTAAGTCTAGATAAAGCACAAAGTATTTACGGATATTTTGACAAAAGTTCTCTTATAGAATTAATTAAAAATCTGTTTAGTGGTGATGAAAAAAAAGTATTTAAGTTGTATAGAAAAATTTATGATTCCGGTGTTGATCCCAAAATTTTTTTGAATGATTTTCTTGAGGTTTTATATTACCTAAAAAATATTAATTTTATAAAATTAGAAGGAAATAATTTTTCTTTAAATGATCAAGATTTTAGTAATCTTTCCTCAATATCTGAAAATTTAGATTCAAAGGACATAATCCTTTTTTGGCAATTTACACTTGATACAATTGAGGAAATTAACATTGTTTCAAATCCAAATTTATCGGTTGAAATGTTCCTTTTCAGATTAATGAGAATAAAAGGTTTTAAGGAGAAGGATGTTGAGGAAAGCTTTACTGGAAAAAATCCTGATACTTTAATTAAAGAATCTGAAAAAAAAATTACAAGTAAAACAATAGATCAAATCAAAAATGTTTCACAACAAGAAAAAATTGAACCAAATTTAAATAAAGATGAAGTAATTAATGAACTTAAAATAGGTTCATTTGAAAGTTTGATAAATCTATGTACGGAGAGAAAAGAAGCTAAGCTTAAATATGAGCTTGAAACTAATACAAATTTAGTTTCATTTTCCGAGGGTTTAATAGAAATATCTTTTAATGAAAAGTTAGACAAAGACTTTATTAAAAATCTATCTAACAAACTTTACGAATGGACATCTAAGAGATGGATTATCTCACTATCAAAAAACCCAGGAAAAATTTCAAAAAAAGAAAAAAATAAAATTGATGAGAAAAAAATATTTGATGATGTTAAAAAGACTGAAGCATATAAAAAAGTGATTGAAACATTTCCTGATGCAGAATTAATAAATGTTGAGTTGAAAGAAGATTAGAGTGACAGATTTTTCAAAATTAATGCAAAAAGCCAAAGAAATTGAGACCAAAATGAAAGAAAGCCAAGAAAACATTAAAAAGATCGAGGTTGAAGGTGTCTCGGGAGCTAATGATGTAAAGGTTAAGTTAAATGGAGATGGAACCATGATCTCAATTAAACTTAGTGAAAATGTTTTAAAAGAAGAAAAAGTAATACTAGAAGATCTTATTACTGCTGCTCATAATAATGCAAAATCGCAACTTAAATCAAAAACAGCAGAGGAAATTTCTAAGGCCTCAGGAAATTTTGGAATACCTGGATTTAAGTGGCCTTTATAATTTAAATGCAAAATATTCCTGAAATAGAAAATTTAATCAAACTTATATCTAAGTTACCAGGGCTAGGACCTAAGTCTGCAAAAAGAATAATATTAAAAATGATTAATAACCGACAAGAGTTACTAAAGCCTTTGGCTCAAAATTTGAGTGAAGTTTTTAAAAATATTGTTAGATGTAAAATTTGTGGAACATTGAAGCCTAATACAATTAACTGCAATTATAATAATTGTGAAATAGTAGAAAAAAAATATAATAAGATTTGTGTTGTAGAAAATATTTCAGATCAGTGGGCAATAGAAAGTTCTTCAATTTTTCAAGGTTACTTCCATATTTTAGGAGGAACTCTCTCAAACAATAATAATAGTAATAGAGAGGACTTGCTTATTAACTCTCTTATAGAAAGAATAAATAAAGATGATATTGAAGAAGTAATTTTAGCAACTAGCGCAACTGTAGAAGGTCAAACTACAGCATTTTATATTCAAGACAGTCTAAAAAAAACTGACGTCAAAGTTTCAAAACTAGCCCAAGGTTTACCAGTAGGCGGAGAAATCGAAAATTTAGATGATGGTACTCTTATATCTGCATTTAAAAATAGAAAAAAGATAGAGGCTTAATTAGCTTTTTTTAATTAATCTATTTAAATGTAAGAGAGGTTCTGTATAGCCAGAAGGCTGTGATTTTCCATGAAAAATTAATTCACATGCCGCTTTAAAAGCAATAGATTTATCATACTCCGGCGACATACTTTCGTAATTAGAGTCATCTTTATTCTGTTTATCTACAACTTTTGCCATTTTTTTTAAAATTTCAAGAACTTGTCTATTCGAACACAAGCCATGATGAAGCCAATTAGCAATATGTTGAGATGAAATTCTTAAGGTTGCTCTATCTTCCATTAATCCAATATCATTTATATCTGGAACCTTGGAACAACCTATACCTTGATCAATCCATCTTACTACATAACCCAAAATAGTTTGGGCAGAATTTGAAATTTCAGTATTAATTTCATCAACAGACCAATTAGGACGATCTGCTATTGGAATAGTAAGAAGATCAGATAGTTTTGATGGCTCTCTTTTTAATAATGCTTTTTGTTTTTCAAAAATATTTACTTCATGATAGTGCATAACATGCAATGCAGCGGCAGTTGGGGAAGGAACCCAAGCACAATTTGCACCAGCATTCACATGTCCAATTTTTTGTTCCATCATTTCGTTCATTTTGTCTGGCATGGCCCACATTCCTTTACCTATTTGAGCAACTCCTGAAAAACCACATTTTAAGCCTACATCTACGTTATTGTCCTCATAGGTTTTAATCCACTTAGACTCTTTCATATCTCCTTTTTTTATCATAGGTCCAGCTTCCATTGAGGTGTGCATCTCATCACCAGTTCTATCTAAAAATCCAGTGTTTATAAAAAATACTCTATCTTTAAGTGTTCTAATACATTCTTTAAGGTTCGCAGATGTTCTTCTTTCTTCATCCATAATTCCACACTTAATTGTATTTTTTTCTAATTTTAAAACTTCTTCAACTTTTGTAAAAATTAAATTAGTGAATTCTGTTTCTTCTGGCCCATGCATTTTTGGTTTTACAATATAAATTGATCCTGTTCTTGAATTGCCTTTTCTTTTAAAATCATGAATACAAGCTGCTGAAGTAATGAAAGCGTCCATTATTCCCTCAGGAACTTCCGAACCATCATTTAATGTGATTGCAGGGTTTGTCATTAAGTGCCCAACATTTCTCACAAGCAGAAGACTTCTTCCATGAAGTTTTGATTTTTCACCATTCAATGAAATATAACTTCTATCTGGATTAAGTTTTCTTTCTAATTCTTTACCATTTTTTACAAATATTGATTTTAAATTTCCTTTCATCAATCCTAGCCAATTTCTATAACAAGTTACTTTATCTTCAGCATCTACTGCAGCTACACTATCTTCATGGTCACAAATTGTTGACACAGCTGACTCAATTATAATATCGCTTATACCAGCAGCATCTCTTGCAGCACTAAATGCTCTAGGATTAATAATTATTTCAAGATGAAGATTATTATTTTTTAAGATTATAGCATTTGGCTTAGCTGCATCTCCTCTATGACCAATAAACTTCTCTAAATCTGATAAACTATATTCTTTATTTTCCTTATAGATTACGAGTTTTTTATTATTTACTGCTAAACCAGTAATATCTTTCCAGTCAAGATCTTTTATTGAAAAATATTTGTTTAAAAAGTTTCTAGTGTACTTAATTACTTCTTGTCCTCTTAAAGGGTCGTATTTTTCACTTCCACTTTCTTCAGTCTCAATGATATTAGAACCGTAAAGACTATCATATAAACTTACCCACCTCGCGTTCGCAGCATTAAGGCTATATCTGGAGTTCATAATTGGAACAACTAATTGTGGTCCTGCTATATTAGATATTTCCTCATCCAAATTTTTTGTTGAAATTTTAAAATCGTCTTTTTCTTTTTTTAAATAACCTATTTCTTCTAAAAAATTTTTATATTTATTATAGTCAAGTTCTTGACCTCTATTTTTTTTATGCCAAAGATCTATTTCTTGTTGTAAAGTTTCTCTAAATTCGAGTAATTTTTTATTTTTAGGTGCTAAATCATGCACCACTTTATCGAAGCCTTTCCAAAATTCATCAACACTCACGCCGGTATCCAGTAAAAGCTCGTTTTTGACAAAATCAGCAAGCTCTTTTGCTACAGATAAGTTGTGAATTTTGATATATTCTTCTCTCATAAATTGAAAATCTTATAATAAATTTTCATTTTTGCGCAATCTAAATTACTCATAAATTTTAACAATTTATTGCCTTTTTTGTTTATGATAATGCTATCAAATGAAAAATTACTTAAATTTTGAGACAGATATAAAAAAACTCGAAGAAGAATTAGATAAACTTAAAGATCCTTATAATCAGGAAGGTTTATCTGAAGTTGATACATCAAAAATAAGTAAAGTAGAGGAAGAAATTAATGAAAAGTTAGAAAAAATTTATTCCAATTTAGATCCATGGCAGACAGCATTAGTTGCTCGTCATGAAGATAGACCTAAAGCAAAATTTTTTATTGAAAATCTTTTCGATGATTTTATTCAGCTTTCAGGAGATAGATATTACGGCGAGGATAAAGCTGTTATAGCCGGTTTTGCCAAATTCGATGGAAAATCTGTTTTAGTAATTGGTCAAGAAAAAGGATCAGATCTTAATAAAAGAATAGATCATAATTTTGGAATGATGAGACCAGAGGGTTATAGAAAAACAATAAGACTTATGGAGTTAGCGAATAAATTTAAAATTCCAATTATTTCTATTGTAGATACTCCAGGCGCATATCCAGGAGTTGGCGCAGAGGAAAGGGGTCAAGCCGAGGCAATAGCAAAATCTATTGAATGCTCAATGAAATTAACTGTTCCTACAATAGCGATTATAATTGGGGAAGGTGGATCTGGTGGTGCAATAGCTTTAGCTTCATCTAATAAAGTGATTATGCTTCAAAACGCAATATACTCAGTAATTTCTCCTGAAGGATGTGCTACTATTTTATGGCGAGACCCAAAAAAAACTTTAGAAGCTGCAACTGCAATGAAAATGTCATCTAGTGATCTTTTAAAATTAAATATAATTGATGAAATAATTCCAGAACCAGTTGGAGGTGCTCATCGAGATAAAGATCTGATATTGGATAATGTAAGAGAATCATTAAAGAAAAATTTAGTTTTTTTTGAGACAATGGATAAAGAAGAAATTCTTACTCATAGAAAAAATAAATTTTTGTCAATCGGAAGAAATAAAGGATTTACAACACAATCAGAAGATGGAAATGATCTATCTATGAAGGCAAGTATACTTGAAAATATTAACCAAAATTTTAAGAAGAATTCTAAAATTTATTATGGTATATCTGCTGCGGTTTTATTGATATTATTTTTAAGTATTCTTTTATAAAGCGCCACAACAATGCTTGAACTTTTTCCCTGTTGCCTCACATCTTGCGTTTCTAGAAATTTTTCCTTCTCTATTTGTTACAAGTAAACATTTTGGATTATTATTT
The DNA here is from genome assembly GCA_902581585.1 of uncultured Pelagibacteraceae bacterium. Taxonomy (GTDB): domain Bacteria; phylum Pseudomonadota; class Alphaproteobacteria; order Pelagibacterales; family Pelagibacteraceae; genus Pelagibacter. The sequence goes on along the minus strand of CACHPB010000003.1, from coordinate 62,417 downwards.
GTATTTATGCTTTTTTCATTTTGAACGTCATTTTGATCATCATTTTTTTCTATAAGTTTTAAATTAAATAAAATTGTAATTAAATCATACTTAAGTTTACTTAATAAATTTTCAAAAAGTGTAAATGCCTCTTTCTTGTATTCTACCAAAGGATCTCTTTGACCATAAGACCTTAAACCAATTACTTGTCTTAATTGCTCTAAATATTGAATATGTAATTTCCAATTTTGATCAATAAGTTGTAAAAAAATTCTTTTTTCTATTTCGTTATATTGCTCTTCATTTAACATTTTTATTCGTTCTTCTCTTAAATTCTTAAATTTATTTTTTATTTGTTCTTCAAAATCCTTATTTTCAAGATTAACTAATTCATTAATTTCACTTTCTTCAACTGATTTGCCAAATAAAGATTTTAATTGCATATGGATTTCATTTGATCCTGCATTGGCTAACTTTTTTGTTTTCTTAAGTTTCAAATCATCAATAATTTCATCTAGAAAATTTTCAGAATATTGTTTAGAGTCTTTATTTTCAATTACCTCATTTCTTTGTGAAAATATTACTTGCCTTTGATCGTTTAAAACATTGTCAAACTTTAAAAGAGTTTTTCTAATATCAAAATTTCTTGCCTCAACTTTTTGTTGTGCTCTTTCTAATGCTTTATTTATCCATGGATGGTCTATACTTTCCCCATCTTTAAGTCCAAGTTTTTCAAGTATATTATTCATAGACTCAGATCCAAATATTCTCATTAAATCATCTTCTAAGCTCACATAAAAAATAGAGCTGCCTTCATCACCTTGTCTACCTGATCTTCCTCTTGCTTGATTATCTACTCTTCTACTTTCCATTCTTTCAGTTCCGATTACAAATAATCCTCCTAATTTTTTTATCTCAGATTTATCACGCTCGTCTTGACCCCCTAACTTGATGTCTACTCCTCTGCCAGAGATACTAGTTGTTATGATTATTGAATGTTTCTTTCCTGCATCTGCAATAATTTCTGCTTCTTTTTGGTGATTTTTTGCATTTAAAACTGTGTGTTTAATATTTTTTTTATCTAATAAATTTGAAAAATGTTCTGATTTATTTATGCTTGATGTAAAAACCAATAATGGCTGTCCTTTTTTGTTACATTCAATAATTTTGTTAATTATGGCGTTATCTTTTTCTTGAATTGTTCTAAATATTTGATCATTCCAATCCTTTCTTATCATTTTTTTGTTAGTAGGAATTGAAACTACTGGAAGATTATAAATTTCAAAAAATTCTTCTGACTCAGTTAATGCTGTACCAGTACAGCCTGCAATTTTTTTATAAAGTTTAAAAAAGTTTTGATAAGTAATTGATGCTAAAGTTTGATTTTCAGCATTTATTGTAAGATTTTCTTTTGCTTCTAAGCTTTGGTGTAGTCCATCACCAAATCTTCTTCCAGGCAATTGTCTACCTGTTTGTTCATCAATTATTATTATCTGTCCATCTTTAACTATGTAATCTCTTCCACTCTGAAAAAGATGAATTGCACGTAACGATTGATTAACTAAATGAACAATATGAAGATTTTCTGGATCGTAAAAATTTTTATTTTTAAGTATACCAGCATTTGAAAATATATTTTCAACATTATCCACACCTTTATTAGTTAATAAAATATTTCTATCTTTCTCATCTATTTCAAAATCTTCTTCTTTTAAATTTTTTACAAGTTTATCAACAGCTATATATTGATTAGTTTTATCTTCTGTTGCTCCTGAAATTATAAGAGGTGTTCTAGCTTCATCAATTAAACAAGAATCAATTTCATCAACAATTGCATAATTATGTTCTCTTTGAACCATAGTCTCTTTGGAAAATTTCATATTATCTCGTAAATAATCGAAACCCAATTCACTATTAGTAGAATAAGTTATATCTTTTGCATAATTTTCTTTTCTCTCCAAGTCATCTTGTCCAGCATTAATATATCCACAAGTTAAACCTAAAAACTCATAAATCTTTCCCATATTTTCGCTATCTCTTTTAGCCAAATAATCGTTTACGGTTACAATATGAACACCTTTTTTTTCAAGAGCGTTAAGGAAAGCTGCAAGCGCTATAGTTAATGTTTTACCTTCTCCAGTTTTCATTTCTGCAATTTTATTCTCATGGATTACAACACCACCAATTAGCTGAACATCAAAGTGTCTTTCATTTCTAATTCGTTTAGATGCTTCTCTAACTATTGAAAAAGCTTCAGGTAATACGTCGTTTAAACTTCTACCATTTTTAATTTCTTCAATTAACTGCTCAGTTTTTTTTGGAAACATTTCGTCAGATAAATTTTCCAAATCTTTTTCCAAAAGATTAACTTTATTGACTATTTGTTGAATTCGGCTTAGTTCCTTTTCATTTCCGCTTTTAAAAAGCTTTGAAAATATATTAAGTGGGTTGAACATTTTGATATTAAATTAAATATTAGAAATATATAGTAATTAATTAATTATTTTAAATATCATGAAATTTAACATAAACAATTTTATAAATACCAGCAGTCAAAGCTCTAAAATTGTTGATTTTCAGGATTTAGATCATATTGATGGAGTATCAATTTCAGCAGTCAGCGCTGGCTTATATAAATTTAAGAGAGATGAGTTGGTTTTATTTTATTTTAGAGATGGAGCAAATTATGCATCTGTCTATACACAATCAAAGTTAATATCAGAAAATTTAAAATGGAATAAAAAAATTAAAGCAAAAAAAATATTTGCATTATTAGTCAATACTAGAAATGCCAATGCATTAACAGGTTCAGAAGGCTATGATGCATTGAAGAAAATTTCTTTAGACTTATCCTCAAAATTAACTGAGATACAAAAAAGAGATGAGGATGTTCCAAAGCAAATTTCCTCAAAAGAAATACTTTTTGGTTGTACGGGAACTATAGGAGAGAAATTTCCATTACAAAAAATTATAAATTCATTACCAGAATTAGTTGAAAAAATTAAATATACACAAAATAAATTAATCTGGATGAAAGCTGCAATGGGTATAATCACAACAGATTTAAAACCTAAAGTATCACTTGCTGAAACTAAAATTGGTTCATCAAAAATTAAAATATATGGAATTGCAAAAGGCTCAGGCATGATTTATCCAAATATGGCAACTACATTGGGCTATATATTTACTGATGCAACTTTATCCTCATCAGTTTTAAATGATGTCTTAAAAAATAATATAAAGACAACATTTAACGCTATTTCATGTGATGGAGATACTAGCACAAATGATATGGTTTCTATATTTTCAACATGCAAAGTTAATCATTCGGAAATTAAAAAATATAGTGATAGTAAACTTAAAAATTTTAACAAAGCAATACATGAAGTTTTATTAAATTTAGCAAAGCAAGTTGTTTCTGATGGAGAAGGAGCTTCTAAATTTATTACTATTAATTGTATTAATTGCAAAACCGAAAAAGATGCAAAAAATATTTCTTTTAAAATAGCGAACTCATTACTAGTTAAGACAGCTATTGCTGGTGAAGATCCAAACTGGGGCAGAGTGGCTATGGCAATTGGAAATAGTGACACAAAAATTGATGAACAAAAATTATCAATTTCTTTTGGATCACATAAAATTTATCACAAAGGATCTTTATACAAATCTTATGACGAGGAAAAAGTTATGGAATACATGAAAGGCAAATCAATTGAAATTGAAGTTGATATTGGTCAGGGTGTTAAAAAATTTAAATCGTACACTATGGATTTAACAAAAAAATATATAGAAATTAATGCTGATTATAGGACTTAACTATATTGAAATTTTATAGTTCAATATTTAGATAATAGTTATGATTAAATATTTATTAAAATGTAAAGATTGTGAACATGAATTTGAAAGCTGGTTTAGTACCTCAGATGAATATGATAGATTGCTAAAATTAAAACTTTTAAATTGTCAATCTTGTGAGTCACTAAACGTTGAAAAGTCATTGATGTCACCAAATTTATTAAACACTAAGAAAAAAGAAAATTTAAAAGAAATAAAAAAATACAGAGAGGTTCGAAAAAAACTTTCCGATTACAAAAAATTTGTAAAAGATAACTTTGAATATGTAGGCGAAAATTTTACCTACAAAGCAAGATCAATCCATTATGATAAAAAGAAACCAAAAAAAGGTATTTATGGTAGTGCTTCACTTAAAGATGTCAAAGAATTAAAAGAAGAAGGAATAGAGACTGACATTATTCCGTGGATTGAAGATAATAAAAATTAAACTTTCTCAAATTCTGAAATATAATTTACAGATTTGTCAGATGTTACTGACCATTTATTTAATATAGGGTTAAAAGTCATTCCATCAATTTTTTTTAATTTTAATGAATTTTTTTTACAAATACTTGTTAAATACTCCGGTTTTACAAATTTTTCCCAATCATGAGTGCCTATTGGAAGCCACTTTAAAACATACTCAGCCCCTATGATCGCAAATAAGTAGGATTTAAGTGTTTTGTTTAAGGTAGCAATGAACATCACACCTGATTTCTTTAAAAACTTTGAACTTTCTTTTATAAAAAAATCAATATCTTCTACATGTTCGACAATTTCCATGTTCAAAATTATATCAAATTTTTTCTTAAGTTTTAAATTTTCTGGAGAGGAATTATAATACTTAATTTTAAGTTTGCTTTTCTTTAAATGATACTTAGCTACTTGTATATTTTTAAAAGAAGCATCTATACCTACAACATTTGCACCAAGCTTGGCCATGGGTTCTGAAAGTAATCCACCACCACATCCAATATCCAAAATGTTCAAGCCTTTAAGGGGTTCATGCTCTTTTTTAATTTTAAACTCAGACAAAATTGTATCTCTTATGTATTTTATTCTTATAGGATTAAATTTATGTAATGGCTTAAATTTTCCATTAGGATCCCACCATTCCTCAGCTATTTTTGAGAATTTTTCTATTTCTTTTTTATTTATTGTGTTATTTTTCATTGTTTATTGACATTACAATCAAGATGTATTTTATCAATATATTTTAATTTATATTAAAAAAAATTATCAATGAAAATAATTGTATTAAAATTTGGAGGTACTTCAGTTGGTACAACTGATAGAATTAAAAAAGTTGCAAAGATTATTGCTAAATATAAAAAAAATTACAATGTAATTGTACTTTCATCTGCAATGAGTGGTGTGACAAATAATTTAATCAATTTATCCAAGAAAATTAGCAAAAATTTTTCAGACTCAGAATATGATGTTTTAGTCTCATCTGGAGAACAAATGTCCTGTGCACTAATTTCAGGAGAGTTAATCAATCAAGGTTTCAATTCTAGATCTTGGGTGTCGTGGCAAATCCCTATCAATACAGAGGGTAAATACAAATTTTCAAGAATTAATAAAATTAACAAAAGTAAAATCTTGAGTTATATAAAAAAAGGAGGAATCCCAATTATTACAGGATTTCAAGGTATTAATAATAAAAATAGAATAACTACTATTGGCAGGGGTGGCACTGATGCAAGCGCTATTATGTTTGCTAAGTTTTTTAATGCTGAAAAATGTATAATATATACAGACGTAGATGGTGTTTATTCTACAGATCCAAATAAACTTAAGTCAGCAAAAAAAATAAAAATTATATCTTATGAAGAAATGCTAGAAATGGCTTCTCTTGGAGCAAAAGTTATGCAACCTCATTCTATTCAAGACGCAAGATTGAATAGAGTAGATATAGAAGTAAGATCCTCTTTTACAGATAATGAAGGTACTTTAATAACGAAAAGAAAAAATATTATTAATAGTAAGATTATAACTGGTATTTCAAATACAACTAATGATGCCAAAGTTACTCTTTTAGGTGTAAAAGACAAGCCTGGTATTGCAGCATCAATTTTTAAACCGTTATCTGAAAATTCTATAAATGTAGATATGGTAGTACAAAATATATCTGCTAATGGAAAAGAAACTGATTTAACTTTTACGATTAAGTCAGATGATCTTAGCAAAACAAAAAAAATTATTTTGCAAAATAAAAAAATAAATTTTAGAGATTTGATATTTGACAAGAATGTTTCGAAAGTATCAATAATTGGAGTAGGGATGGTGACTACACCTGGAGTTACTTATAGAATGTTTCAGTCACTTGCTAAGCAAAAAATAAATATTCAAGTAATTTCTACCTCAGAAATAAAAATTTCTGTGTTGATAGATAAAAAGAATGTAAGAAAAGCTATATCTAGTCTTCACAAAGAATTTAAATTGAATAAATAATTTATGAACATAAGACCATTTAGGGAAATAAAAAGAAGAAAAACAAAAGAAATTAATGTTGGTTGTGTAAAAGTTGGTGGAGATAATCCAATTTCTGTTCAATCAATGACTAACACGTTAACTAAAGATATTAAAGAAACTGTAAAACAAATCAAACAAATTGAAGAAGCAGGAGCTGATATTGTAAGGGTATCATGTCCAGACGAAGACTCAACGAAAGCCCTAAAAGATATTGTTAAAAATACCTCAATACCAATAGTTGCTGATATACATTTTCATTACAAAAGAGCAATAGAGGCAGCAGAAAGTGGAGCTGCTTGTCTTAGAATAAACCCTGGAAACATTGGAGAAAAAAAAAAAATTAAAGAAGTAATTTCAGCAGCAAAAAATAACAATTGTTCAATAAGAATTGGTGTTAATGCTGGATCTTTGGAAAAAGATTTATTAGAAAAGTATAAAGAGCCTTGTCCAGAAGCCTTAGTAGAGAGCGCATTGCGAAATATAAGTATTGTAGAGGACTTCGACTTTTATGAATTTAAAGTGAGTGTAAAATCCTCTGATGTATTTTTGTCCATTGAGGCTTATAGACAGCTCTCCAAAGTTACTAATTATCCATTACATTTAGGCATCACTGAGGCAGGAACATTTTTACCTGGTAGTATAAAATCTTCTATTGGTTTTGGATCACTTCTTATGAGTGGTATTGGAGATACTGTGAGAGTTTCTTTATCTGACGATCCGGTACAAGAGATAAAAGTTGGAAATGAAATACTTAAATCACTCAATTTACGAAATAGAGGTGTAAAAATTATTTCCTGTCCATCTTGTGCTCGACAAGCTTTTAATGTCATAGAAACTGTAAAAAAATTAGAAGACAGACTATCTCATATAAAAACCCCAATTTCTCTATCTATAATTGGATGTGTAGTGAATGGACCTGGTGAGGCAGCGCAAACGGATGTAGGAATTACTGGGGGAGGAAAGGGCAATAACATGCTTTATTTAAACGGAGTTGAAAGTGAAAAAATATCAAGTGAAGAGATGATTTCTAAGGTTGTTCAATTGGTTGAAGAAAAAGCAGAAGAAATAGAAAAAGCAAAATAATGTTACCTTTATCAAAAGTTCAAGACTTAATATCTAAGCATTCCAGATTAGAAAAAGAACTTTCATCTCAAGAAATAGATAAAAAAACGTTTGCAGAAAAGTCTAAGGAATACTCAGATTTAAATGATATCATTAAAGAAGCTACTTCATACTTTAATTTTCAAAAAAATAAAGATGAGTTAGAAAAATTAATAAACGATAATAATTCAGAAAATGAGATGAAAGACCTAGCCATAAGTGAGTTAAATGAGCTTGAAAAAAATAATGAAAGTAACGAAAAAAAAATAAAACTTTTTTTGCTACCTAAAGATGAGGCTGATACCAAAAATGCAATTATAGAAATTAGAGCAGGAACAGGGGGATTGGAAGCAAGTTTATTTGCCTCTGACCTTTTTAAGATGTATGAAAAAGTCAGCCAAAAAAAAAAATGGTTACTGGAGATTATATCTATATCTAAAAGTGATGCCGGTGGATTAAAAGAAGTAATAGCACTAATCAAAGGTAAAAATATTTATTCCTCACTTAAATATGAAAGCGGTGTTCACAGAGTTCAAAGAGTTCCTGACACCGAAACTCAAGGTAGGGTTCATACTTCTGCTGCAACCGTTGCGGTAATGCCAGAAGCAGAGGAACTTGATGTTAAAATAGAAGAAAAAGATTTAAGAATTGATGTATTCAGAAGTAGCGGGCCAGGAGGACAAAGCGTAAATACCACAGACTCAGCGGTCAGAATTACTCATATTCCTACTGGTACAGTTGTCAGTCAACAAGATGAAAAATCGCAGATAAGAAATAAAGAAAAAGGTTTAAAAATTCTCAGATCAAGAATTTATGAACTAGAGAGACAAAAAAGAGATGATAAGAGATCTAAAGATAGAAAAAACAAAATAGGCACTGGTGATAGATCTGAAAGAATTAGAACCTACAACTTCCCTCAAGGTAGAGTCACAGATCATAGAATAAACCTAACTTTACATAAATTGACTGAATTTTTGGAAGGGGAGATATTTGATGAAATGATAGAAAACTTGGTTATTCAGGCTCAAGAAAGTGAGTTAAGTAAAATATAATAATGAATTGTAGTGAAATTTTAAATAATGGTAAGAATTTTTTAAAAAAAAATAATATTAAAAGTCCAATTCTAGACTCTGAATTGCTTTTATCAAAAGTTTTAAATAAGACTCGAGAGGACATATTACTAAATTCTAATCATATTTTAAAAAAACACGAAATAAATAGATTCAATAGTTATTTATTAAGAAGACAACTTAACGAACCCATTGCTTACATTTTAGGATTTAAATATTTCTGGAAATATAAATTTGTGATAAATAATTCAGTGCTAATTCCAAGACCTGATACTGAGCTGATTATTGAGGAATGTTTAAAATACTTGCCAAATGACAAATCAAAAAAAATATTAGATGTTGGCACAGGATCGGGTTGTATTGTGGTTTCGCTTCTTAAAGAGAGGTCAAAATGTAAAGCAACAGCAGTAGATATTTCAAGAAAAGCAATAAATGTTGCAAAAACTAATGCAAAATTACATCAATTAGAAAATAAAATTAATTTTATTAATATCGATATTGACAAATATAAATCTAATAACTATGATTTAATTGTATCTAATCCACCATACGTTAGTAGCATTGAATTTAAAAGATTAGATAATGATATTAAATTCCACGAACCCATATTAGCTTTATCAGGAGGTTCTGATGGTTTTAGAGATTTAAGAAAAGTAATTGTTAAAAGTAAAAAGTTGTTAAAAATAAATGGAAAGTTAGTACTTGAGATTGGACATAAACAAAAAAATCAATGTACAAAAATACTTTATGAAAATGGTTTTTACATTAACAAAATATCTAAAGATTTATCAGGAAAGGATAGATGCATAGTAAGTAGCAGACTATAATTATGAATAATTTTAAAAATAATAATAATAGAAGAAGTCGTTTCAAGCCTAATGGAGATAGGGGTTATAGAAGAAATGGAAATGGACACAAGACCAATGGAGACTTTAATAATGGTTCATCTTTTAAAAGAAGACACCCGGGAAAAAATAACCAAAATGCTGCAAAACTTGTGGAAAAATATAATGATCTAGCAAGAGAAGCACTTTCAAACGGAGATAAGATATTATCCGAAAATTATTTACAGCACTCAGAGCATTTTACAAGAATTCTTGTTACTCAGGAAAATTTAAAAAATCAATCTGAAAATCCAACAGAAGCAAACATAAATAATCAAATTAGAGATGAAAAGGAAAATAAAGAATTAGAGGAACCAACATCAAAATAAATTACATTTTAGATATAAGCTCAGATTTAAGAACATCTATTTTTATCTTACTTACCTCAAAAATTTTACGTTGTTTACCTCTTAATATTTTACCTGATGGCAGTTTAAGTTTTTGAGAATTTATTTTTTTTCCATTTTCAATTACCTCGTAATGTAAATGTGGGCCTGTAGAAAGTCCTGTAGATCCAACATAACCAATTATTTGACCTTGTTTTACTTTAGTGCCTTTTTTTATACCTCTTCCAAATTTAGACATATGTGCATAAACTGTTTGATAGACTCTGTTGTGTCTTATTTTAACACAGTTACCACCACCTCCACACCATTGAGCTCTCACAACAATTCCATCACCCGATGCTAAAATAGGTGTACCTGTAGGCGCAGCAAAATCTGTTCCAGTATGCATTTTTGTAAAACCTAAGATTGGATGTTTTCTTTTTCCAAAAGAAGAGGATAACCTAGCGCCATTAATTGGTGTTTTCATAAGTGTTTTTCTCATACTTTTTCCATTTTCATCAAAGTAATCAATTTTATTTGTCTCAAACTCATGCCTATAAAGTTTAAGATCTTCATTCTGCAAATTTAAATTTGCAAAAATTATATTTCCTGTTTCAATTATTTCCATTTTATCATTTAAGAATTCCTCATATATGATTTGAAAACTATCATCCTTCCAGATATCTCTTTGAAAATCTACCTGAAATCCATACAATCTTGCAAATTCGATAATCACATTAGGTTTGATATTTAAATCTAATGCAGTCTGATATAGGCTATTTGTTATTTTACTTTCTTTATAGACTAAAGTTTTATTTAATTTTTTTTCTAATATTTTTGATGAGAATTGATTACTCGTAAAATCTCTCACATAATAAATTTCTTTTTTTTTACTTATCTCAATATTAAATTCAATTATTTTTGGTGTATTTTTTTTGTCAACTTTAAAAAAAATTTTTTGATTAGGTCTCAAAATTTTTATTTTTTTATTCTTTTTTATAGTTTCAAGAAATATTTTTTTTTCATTTGTAGGAATTGTAATGTTATTAATAATGCTCTCATAATTATCGCCTTCTTTAACAATGTGTTCATATTCTAGATATCTTTCCTCTAAACTAGAGGTTATTTTTGCAAAGACTTTTTGAAAATAAACATTTTCAAGTGTTTTTTTTAAATTCTCGTATTGTGAATTTTTTTTGTTTTCATAGAAATATGTAACTAAAAATGCAGTTATAACTAACAAAATTAACCAAATAAATTGTGAAAATGATTTTGTTTTTTTTTTAAATTTAGTTAGCACGATTACTCCAAATGATTAAAAATGTTGATTTATCTGACTTTTTATCACATTTTTTGTTGATCTAAAAACTTGATTTATAAATTATTTCCAATATAAGCGTCACACTCAACATATAAAAAATGTTATTTATTGGGCTTAATACTCCAATTAGTTATTTAAATTGTTAATATTTTAAGAAGAGAAGTGTGGACGGTTAAGGTTACCAAAATTTGTCGTACATACTTCAACATTATACAATTATTATTCTTAGTAATTGTATAGAAGCTAGTGTGCGCCGTTTTTAAACTTGAGAGTTTGATCATGGCTCAGAACGTACGCTGGCGGCACGCCTTATACATGCAAGTCGAACGAAGTAGCAATACTTAGTGGCAGACGGGTGAGTAACATGTAGGTATCTTCCCTTTGGTGAGGAATAACACGAGGAAACTTGTGCTAATACCTCATAAGTCTTTACGGAGAAAGCTTTATGCGCCGAAGGATGAGCCTGCACTTGATTAGTTTGTTGGTGGGGTAAAGGCCTACCAAGACTTTGATCTATAGCTGATCTGAGAGGATGATCAGCCACATTGGGACTGAGACACGGCCCAAACTCCTACGGGAGGCAGCAGTAGGGAATATTGCACAATGGAGGAAACTCTGATGCAGCGATGCCGCGTGAGTGAAGAAGGCCTTTGGGTTGTAAAGCTCTTTCGTCGGGGAAGAAAATGACTGTACCCGAATAAGAAGGTCCGGCTAACTTCGTGCCAGCAGCCGCGGTAATACGAAGGGACCTAGCGTAGTTCGGAATTACTGGGCTTAAAGAGTTCGTAGGTGGTTAAAAAAGTTGGTGGTGAAATCCCAGAGCTTAACTCTGGAACTGCCATCAAAACTTTTTAGCTAGAGTATGATAGAGGAAAGCAGAATTTCTAGTGTAGAGGTGAAATTCGTAGATATTAGAAAGAATACCAATTGCGAAGGCAGCTTTCTGGATCATTACTGACGCTGAGGAACGAAAGCATGGGTAGCGAAGAGGATTAGATACCCTCGTAGTCCATGCCGTAAACGATGTGTGTTAGACGTTGGAAATTTATTTTCAGTGTCGCAGCGAAAGCATTAAACACACCGCCTGGGGAGTACGACCGCAAGGTTAAAACTCAAATGAATTGACGGGGACCCGCACAAGTAGTGGAGCATGTGGTTTAATTCGAAGATACGCGCAGAACCTTACCAACACTTGACATGTTCGTCGCGACTCTAAGAGATTAGAGTTTTCGGTTCGGCCGGACGAAACACAGGTGCTGCATGGCTGTCGTCAGCTCGTGTCGTGAGATGTTGGGTTAAGTCCCGCAACGAGCGCAACCCTCACTTTTAGTTGCCATCATTTAGTTGGGCACTCTGAAAGAACTGCCAGTGATAAGCTGGAGGAAGGTGGGGATGACGTCAAGTCCTCATGGCCCTTACGTGTTGGGCTACACACGTGCTACAATGGCATTTACAATAGGAAGCAAGATGGCGACATCAAGCAAATCCTAAAAAGATGCCTCAGTTCGGATTGTACTCTGCAACTCGAGTACATGAAGCTGGAATTACTAGTAATCGCGGATCAGCGCGCCGCGGTGAATACGTTCCCGGGTCTTGTACACACCGCCCGTCACACCATGGGAGTTGGTTCTACCTTAAGGCAAGGTTTAAAATCCTTGACTACGGTATAGTCAGCGACTGGGGTGAAGTCGTAACAAGGTAGCCGTAGGGGAACCTGCGGCTGGATTACCTCCTTTCTAAGGATGATTAAGGATTATTTCTTAATCTAAATAATATAACAGGTTAATGTTGACCGTCCTCATTTCTCTTTTTAAAATTGTGTTTTTCCTTTTGCACAAAAGGGCCGGTAGCTCAGTTGGTTAGAGCACACCCTTGATAAGGGTGGGGTCGAAAGTTCGAGTCTTTCTCGGCCCACCAATATTTTGGGGGATTAGCTCAGCTGGGAGAGCGCCTGATTTGCATTCAGGAGGTCAGCGGTTCGATCCCGCTATCCTCCACCAAAAAACACTTAGTTATTAAAACCGTAAATACTTTAAAATTATTATCAATATCTATATCCGATTGTTCTAAAATCTGAACAATCAACTAATATTCGAATAGATGAATATTTTTAAAAAATTTGATTCAACACAGAATTTTTTTCTGTGCATAAATCAAGCGTTTAAGGGCGTGTGGCGGATGCCTTGGCACTGAAAGCCGATGAAGGACGTGGTATACTGCGATAAGTTACGGGGAGCTGTATGCAAGTTTTGATCCGTAAATTTCCGAATGGGGAAACCCACCACTTTATGTGGTACTTTAAACTGAATACATAGGTTTAAAGAGACAACCCGGAGAACTGAAACATCTAAGTAACCGGAGGAAAAGAAATCAATTGAGATTCCGTTAGTAGTGGCGAGCGAAAGCGGAACAGGCCAGTAGATTTGTTGGAAAAATTTGAATAGTTTGGAAAAGCTAACCACAGAGGGTGATAGTCCCGTATGAGTAATGTCTAACAAATTTTTTGAGTAAAGCGGGACACGTGAAATCCTGCTCGAATATAGGGGGACCACCCTCTAAGCCTAAATACTCTTCAGTGACCGATAGTGAACTAGTACCGTGAGGGAAAGGTGAAAAGAACCCCTATTAGGGGAGTGAAATAGAACCTGAAACCGCATGCCTACAATCAGTCGAAGCTCTTTTTAGAGTGACGGCGTACCTTTTGTATAATGGGTCAGTGACTTAATTTATAAAGCAAGCTTAAGCCATCTAGGTGTAGGCGTAGCGAAAGCAAGTCTTAATAGGGCGATTAGTTTTATGAATTAGACCCGAAAACGAATGAGCTTACCATGAGCAGGTTGAATGCAAGGTAACACTTGCTGGAGGACCGAACCAGTTGACGTTGAAAAGTCTTTGGATGACTTGTGGTAAGGGGTGAAAGGCCAACCAAATTCGTAGATAGCTGGTTTTCCGCGAAAACTATTTAGGTAGTGCGTTGAATAAATATGCGTTTAGAGGTAGAGCACTAAATGGGCTAGGGGGAAGAGATTCTTACCAAACCTAATAAAACTCCGAATGCTAAACGTAGTTCTTCAACAGACAGACTGTGGGTGCTAAGGTCCATGGTCGAGAGGGAAAGAGCCCAGACCACCAGATAAGGTCCCAAAATTGTGATTAAGTGTGAAAGGATGTGGAAATTCCATAACAGCCGGGAGGTTGGCTTAGAAGCAGCCATCCTTTAAAGATAGCGTAACAGCTCACCGGTCTATTAGAGTTTCTGCGCCGAAGATGTAACGGGGCTAAAATCACATACCGAATCTGTGGGTTTGTAAAGTTTTGTAACTTTACAAGCGGTAGCGGAACGTTCTGTAAGCCTGTAAAGGGATACCTGTGAAGGATCCTGGAGGTATCAGAAGTGCGAATGCTGACATGAGTAACGATTAAAGAAGTGAAAAACTTCTTCGCCGAAAATCCAAGGGTTTCTGCGCAAGGTTAATCCGCGCAGAGTTAGTCGGCCCCTAAGACGAGGGCGAAAGCCGTAGTCGATGGAAATAAGGTTAATATTCCTTAACCAGATGGAAGTGACGGATTTTGTAAGTTGTGTGTTCTTAATGGATTGAACATGCTGCGAAAAAGTTCCAGGAAATAGCTCCATCATTAGACCGTACCCTAAACCGACACAGGTGGATTAATAGAGTATATTTAGGCGCTTGAGAGAATGATGTTGAAGGAACTCGGCAAAATACTTCTGTAACTTCGGGATAAAGAAGACCTTTTGTTGGGCAACCAATAGAGGGTGGCACAAGCCAGGGAGAAGCGACTGTTTATCAAAAACACAGGGCTCTGCTAACACGTAAGTGGATGTATAGGGTCTGACGCCTGCCCGGTGCTGGAAGGTTAATGCGATGGGTGCAAGCTCATTTCTGAAGCCCCAGTAAACGGCGGCCGTAACTATAACGGTCCTAAGGTAGCGAAATTCCTTGTCGGGTAAGTTCCGACCTGCATGAATGGCGTAACGATTTCTCCGCTGTCTCCAACATCAACTCAGTGAAATTGAATTCTCCGTGAAGATGCGGAGTTCGCGTAGTTAGACGGAAAGACCCCGTGCACCTTTACTGCAACTTTACATTGGTATTAGGAAAAACATATTTAGCATAGGAGGGAGACATTGAAGCGTTGGCGTCAGTTAATGTGGAGTCACCAGTGAAATACCTCTTTTGTTTTTCTTGATATCTAACTGATAGCCGTTATCCGGCATCAAGACATTGTATGGTGGGTAGTTTGACTGGGGCGGTCGCCTCCCAAATAGTAACGGAGGCGTGCGAAGGTAGGCTCAGAACGGTCAGAAATCGTTCCTAGAGTGCAATGGCATAAGCCTGCCTGACTGTGAGACTGACAAGTCGAGCAGAGACGAAAGTCGGTCATAGTGATCCGGTGGTTCTGAGTGGAAGGGCCATCGCTCAACGGATAAAAGGTACGCCGGGGATAACAGGCTGATACTGCCCAAGAGCTCATATCGACGGCAGTGTTTGGCACCTCGATGTCGGCTCATCACATCCTGGGGCTGGAGCAGGTCCCAAGGGTTTGGCTGTTCGCCAATTAAAGTGGTACGTGAGCTGGGTTCAGAACGTCGTGAGACAGTTCGGTCCCTATCTGCTATGCGTGTAGAAGAATTGAGAGGAGCTGTCCCTAGTACGAGAGGACCGGGATGGACGTACCACTGGTGGACCGGTTGTAGCGCCAGCTGCAGTGCCGGGTAGCTAAGTACGGACGAGATAACTGCTGAAAGCATCTAAGCGGGAAACTCACCTCAAAACTAGTTCTTCCTATAGAGCCGTGGTAGACCACCACGTTGATAGGCTGGGTGTGGAAGTGCGGTAACGCGTGTAGCTGACCAGTACTAATAGCTCAATTGGCTTGATTTATGCACTGAAAAAAATTTTATATAGATGAAAATTTTGTTTATAAAACATGGTGATAATAATATTGGATCCAATAGAATTTGGATAGATAATTATTCCTTTTTTTTTAAAAATTACTTCAATATTGAAACAAGAATTGCTGAAAACTTTGAGGAGGGATATGATATATATTTTCTTTCAAAGTACTGTAAATCTCATGTTGTTAAGGAGATCCGTTCAAAATGTAGTGCTAAGATAGGAATTATCCAGCCATCAGATAATAATAAAGACTCATTAAAAAAAATTTTATTATCAGATTTTCTAATATGTGGATCAATTTTAGAAAGAGATTATTACTTAAAATTTAAAAAGCCATCTTTTATTTTTCCACTTGTAGAGATTATTGAAAAAAATTTGCAAAAAAAATCAAATCAAAATCTTAAGTTAGGTTATCATGGAAACTTAGAACACTTAATTTCTTTTCCAGATGAATTAATAAGTGCTTTAGAGAAACTTTCAAAAGAAATTAATCTAGAATTAATAGTAGTTTACAATAGAAAATTAGGTAATTGGAGGAAACCAAACATTAAAATTTCTGAATATGATTGGACTTTTGATACAATGAAACAGCAAATGGGAAATGTCGATATTGGTTTAGTTCCTTCTTTACGAAAAAATAAATTTTTAAATAGAAAAACCCTTTTAAGAAGCATTTTTTTTAAATTAACAAACAAAACAAATTCAAATATGGTTAATGATTATTCAATTCAATTTAAAAATAACTCCAACGCAGGCAGGGCATTTGTTTTTCATCAATTGGGAATACCAGTTGTTGCTGATTTTTCTCCAGAAAATTTTATAATAAATGGCGATCCTAAATGTGGTTATTTGGCTAATTCTGAGGAAGGTTGGTATAATGCAATCAAAGCATTGAATGACGATAAATTTTTAAGAAAAAGTATATCGGATAATGCAATCAAAAAGTTTGAAGCAATGTATAATCCAAAAAATTATATAGAATTTTTTATTTCAGAAATTAACAAATTGTAAAGTTTATAGTTTAAAATCCAAATTCTATGTAAAATTTAAACTTACTAATTAATATTTAGTTAATTAACTTAAATTTTTATATAGTTATAAAAAGTTAAATATCATATAAATCATGTTTTCATGTTGTTTCTAAAAAAAATACTTTTTTTCTTACTTAAAATTTTAAAATTAAATAATTTTAAATTTGACACAGAATACGGAAAAGTTTTCTTAGACTTTAATAACGAAGGAATAAGTCAAATATTATTTTATAAAAAGAAAAGAGAGTCTGATAAGGTAGCATTAATTAGAGAAATTTTAAATCCAGGGGATGGTGTCATTGATTGTGGTTCTAATATAGGAGTATACCCAATTCTTGAAAGTAATTTAGTTGGCAAGGATGGTTATGTAATGTGCATAGAACCTGATCCAAGAAATATTGAGGTTTTAAAAAAAAATTTTAATTTAATAAATTGCAAAAAAGACCTTCTGGAAAAAGCCTTAGGAAAAGTTAATAGTGAAATAGAAATCAACTTGTACAAAAAAACCAATATTACACGTTTCTCTAAAATTAAAAATAAATTTAAAGTTGAAAATAGTTCGGATAAATTAAAATATCACAAGACAGAAACCATTAACTTTGAAAACCTCTTAAACTCTATAAATTTTGATTACTCTAGAATTAAATTATTAAGAATGGACGTTGAGGGCGCAGAAATTGATATTTTGCATAGTATATCAAAAAATATAAATAAAGTTCCAAATTTATCAGTGCTTTTTGAAACGCACCCAGATTTTTATTCAGAACAGGAATTAATAGATACATTAGATCCTTTCTTTAAAGAAGGGTATAAATTTAAAAAATTAATTTCTTCAGGATCTTTTGATGAAAAATTTTTTTCAATTTTTAAACTTAAAGAGTCCAAAATATATTTTTCAGATGGATTTAAAAGATTTCAATTTGATAATGTGCCAAAAGATTTAGGTATTGAACTTGTTAATCATAAAAATCCAAAGTTAATAAGATATGTATTTTTATCAAAATAATAAAAAGACTTCATGAATTCTAAAAACTTTTTTTTATTAATAACATCAGTTTTATTCGCAATTTTAATTTGTGAAGTTTTTTTAAGACTATATCCTTCAATTTTATCAGACAAATTAATTTTCAAATTACCATATGGAAAAGTCAGAGATGATATTTTTAAAAGAGTATTTAAAATTGATAAAGAAAAAATAGATTATCTTATTTACGAAAAAGACAAGAAGATACCACTTTATCAAAATAATATCGATTGGAAATCAAATACAAAAGATTTAGAGTGGGGTGCTGAAAGTATAGCTTATTATAATTCTGGTTTTTGTGAACCAGAAATAAGTGATTTAATTTTAAATAGCAAAGATACAAATGGTATAGCAGTTGGAGACTCTTTTACTTATTGTTTCAGTCTTTCGCCAGAGCAAAGCTGGCCTTATAAACTTGGAAATTTAAATAATAAAATAAATAATAAAGTATATAATCTTGGAATAAAAGGACAGGGTCCGTATCAATATTATTACATATTAAAAAAATATATAAACAAAAATACCAAATATGTTTTTATTGGTTGGTATGAGGGTAATGATTTAAGAGATATAATAAAATATTTAAACAGTAATTATAAAAAAGACAGTAAAAAATTTAAAGATTTAATTAATAAAAAAAGTAAAAATAAAAATAACTTAAGAAAATCTATTACTTCTCACCTAAGAAATAATTATTACATTATCAATTTAGTATATGCTGTTGGAGTTGGTGAAATATACAAAAAAATATTTGGGTTTGATACTAATGAAGAAAGAATTACTAATCTGCAATACTCTTATAAAAATCAAAATAGAGAGGTAAAATTCAACATTGAAAACAGTGATACAGATGAAGTATTTCATGCAAATTTAGTAGCTCAGATGGAGGACTCAGAAAATTTTTTATATGAAAAATATTATTTTCCTCTGTACAAAATAAGTCAATTAGCCAAATCCCACAAAACTAAAACATACCTCGTATATATTCCAAGTGCGTATAATGCATTTGGGAAAAATATTATTTTTGAGGAAAAAGATCACACCCAAAAATTGATAGATTTTTCGACGCTACAAAGAAAAACTCTAAAAAAAATAAGTGATGAATTAAATTTTTTGTTCGTAGATACTTCGCAAGATATAATTAATTTTAATAATTTAAATCCAGAAATTTTAACACATTTTCCAGCAAATGTTCATTTAACTGAAAATGGACATGATGTTATTAGCAAATCAATTTTAAACAATCTTGAATAAAATATTAAATTTTATTTAATTCATTTAAAATAAATAATAGTGCTTTTGATTGAGATTCATAAGTCAATCCTGCAATATGAGGAGTAACTATTAAATTATCATTTGATTTTGAGTATTTATTTAAAATATTGTCATTAAGGTTATTTTTAAATTCATTTGATATTACATCAGTCGAATAATAAAATTTTTTTTCTTTAATTTTTTTGATTAAATTTTTTTCATCAATAACTTTTCCCCTGCTAGTATTAATCAAAATTTGATTTTTTTTTAAAATATTTATTAATTTTGAATTAATTAATTTTTCTGTCGCTTTATTGAGAGTAAGGTTTAGTGAAATTATATCCATATATTTAAATATATAAGATAAATTATTTATTTTTTTATAATTGGACATCATATTTTTTACATAAGGATCATATATATAAATTTTACAACCAAGAGAATAAAGATACTTGGAAAGTTTTTTTCCAATTCTTCCGTATCCAATTATTCCAATTTTTTTATTAAAGATTTCATTTCCTCTAAACAAATCCTCTTTTTTTCTCCAAGATCCATCATTTGTAATTTTTTTTACTAAATTAAATTTTCTTAATGTGTATAATATCAAAAAAAGTGTAAACTCTGCTGAGGCAGTTATACTATTCAAAATTTTTCTATTATTTAGCAAGGACCTTATTTTTATCTTTCTTGATTTACAATACTCTACATCAATATGATCAGTTCCAGTTGAAGGTGTTATAATATATCTTAATTTTCTAGCTTTTTTTAATAATCCTTTATCATATTTATAAGTAGACCCAGGATTGGTAATTAAAACTTCGTAGTTTTCCAATTGTTTTCCTAATTTTTTCTTTGGAATTTTATAAACAAATTTCACTTTGTAATTTTTTTTAAATTTTCTTTTTAATTCTTTATTAAAATCAACTGGAGCTGTGAATAATATATTCATTATTTTGATAATGTTGTTATATATTTTAATCTTGTAGCAAATTTACCTTTTCTATAAACTGGCTGAATATTAGAATTAATTTTAAAAAGTTCTTTTTTTTTTACGAATAACTTTAAAATATTTTCTAAGTTATAATTACTACTTTGAAGTTTATTAAATAATTTATTATGTAATAACAAGTCTTCTTTATAGTCAATATTAAGTCTCAATTTTTTGAAATTTTTCTTAATATAAAATTTTTCATTTTTAATTTTAAAATAATTTGGATTATTTTTATAAAATAAAGAAAGGTATTCACAATCTCTCGTGTTATCATATCTATTTAATTTTACTAACCCTTTCCTTGATAAAAGTTCTGGTTTAATACCCAACGGCCCATCATTAAAATAGATAAAGTCATAATTTTGATTTGTTTTTTTTATTAAAAAATTTATTAATTTAGGATCTATTAAAGGACTATCTCCAGTTACACGAATTACATATTTTGCCTTTTTTTTCTCTAATAATTTTAACATTCGATTGACTATATTTTTTTCACTCCCAGCGAAAAATGATATTTTTTTTTTTTTAGCTATCTTTCGAAATCTTTGATCTTCCTTTTTTGAGGTGGTAGTAATTACTATTGAATTATTTTTAATTTCAGATTTTTTACAATTGTCAATACACCATTCAATTATTGATTTATTACCAATTTTTAAAAAAGCTTTTTTTGATAATCTTGATGACGATGATCTAACAGTAATTGCTATTACTACATTTTTCACTTCAATAAAGTTAAATTAGATGGTTTATTTAAATTTTTGTAGTATGAATATAGATATACTTCAGTATTTTTATAAAGTGAAATTATCTTCATAGTTATATCCGGTAAGTTAGAATCTTCCATTTTTTTCTGTTGTAATTGTAATGGGGTTTGATGCTTTCTTCTAAAAAAGTAATCTTCTTTAAAAAAATCTAAACCACAAATCCATAATTTTTTTGGTCTAATAACATCCAACGTATAACATATGGCTAAAACTCCAAGATTTGGAAATTTAATTCTATATCTGCCATTAAAAAGGGAATTAAAATAAGAGTTTTTATTATTAAATTGCTTATTCATAAAATAAACGTTTAGATTTAGTAATTTATATCTCCAACAAGCTCTTAGAAATTTAAAATTAAAAGAAAAATTTGACCCCATTTGCACACTTTTAATATTTAATTTATCATAATTTACTTTTTTCATGTGAGCGGTAAAAAGATTATTTACAAAATGTACTAGTTCTTTATCTTCTAAATATTTACCATACCTCTCAGTTTCTAAGTCAAAATTGTTTATAATGAAACCATGATCAAAATTTTTATAAATTTTATCAATATTCTCTAATGATTTCCCTTTCATGATTAAGCCAAAATTTTCTATACCTGATTTAAAATAAGGGCATTTTATATTTGTTACAAACATGCTTTTCTATTATCTTAGAAATTATTTGAATATAATACTTAAAATCTAATATTTAAAAATAAGTCAAATTAATAGTATAATTTAATTTAATTAATTTTTATCATTAATAAAAATAATGTAAATCAAAATTATGAACACTTTTGTAAACAAAAAAAAAAAATATAAAAAACTCAGACTTGCTATTATTGGATGTGGAAATATAGCTAAGTTTCATATTAAGTCTTTCAAGAAATTAGGTGTTAATATTTGCCATTGTGCTTCTAGCTTAAATTCTCAAACATTATCTCAGTTCGCTAAGGAACATAAAATTAAAAATTTGTGGAGTGACCCCTTCAAACTCGCTAAAGCATCAGATCTATGGGACGGTCTAATTTTAAGTTCAAAAACTGAAAGCATACCTAAGCTCCTAGATATTTTAATTAAACAAAAAAAACCAATATTAGTTGAAAAACCAGTTTCTATTGGCACAAAATATTTAAAAAAATTCAGAAATTCTACAAATGATCTTATTCAGGTTGGATATAATAGAAGATATTATCCTACAATTTTAAAAGCAAAAAAATTTATTGATAACTCCAAAGGTCAAATTTTATGTAAGATGGTATTGCCTGAAAATATTAATAATAATAAGAATAAATATAAAAAATTCAGAAAAATTTTTGAGAATTCATCACACGGAATTGATTTATTACATTATCTTTTTGGAAAACTTAAAATAAAACATATTTCTAAAATTAAATTAAATTCATTCGACTCAGCAAGATCTGTTATATTAACAAATATAAATAAACACACTTGCATTTTAATCATTAATTCAAATTCACCTGATAATTTCTCCTTGGAATTAGAAGATGGGAAAAAAAGACTTTTAATTCAACCATTTGAAAAATTGCAATTATATGAAGGTTTGAAAAAGGAGGAACCATCTCTAGAATATCCACTAAGAAAATATTCGCCAAACTTAATTGAATCTAAAAATATTTTTCAATTCCAAAAAAAATATAAAGACATCAAGCCAGGATTCTTCAACCAGTCATATGAATTTATAAATTTAATACTAAAAAAAAGAATATACTTAGCCGCAAACCTTAAAGATGCATACAATGCTCAAAAACTGCTTGAAGACATCATGTTATCATAATTTTTTTTTCATTTGTTTTGAATTTATTATTCCAGTTACTTATCAACTCTTTTATCAGAATATCATAAGAGTTTATTGCACTATTAAGACTGCAAATTTCATTATTATTGCCTTGAATTAATTTTAATAGATTGTGGGTATTTTCGCTTTGGTATTTTAGTTTTCCGTTGATTATTTCACCATCCAAAAATTTTGCTGAGCCTTTATCATAATTAATACTCAATATAATTTTATTTTCATTGTCATAAACATTCACTTCTATATTTTTTTTATAATTATACGAATTAAGCTCTAAAAAAAGATCACTATCAAAATAGATTTTCATATTCCCATCTATTTCATAAAAACCATCTCTCTTTGAAGCATACCAATCAGCTAAACCTTCAGTATTTATTTTTATAGGATATTTATTGGTCCAAGAATTTAATAAATCAATAAAATGACACGCATTGCATGCTAGCCCAATTAATCCTCCAGAAATTTCTACTTTTACAAATCTATTAAATTTTCCTGATAGTAACTTTTTTCTTATTTTTTTATGCCATTCACAATATCTTCTTGGAAAATTTACAAATACGTTATTAGTTGTTATTTTTTTTAAATTTTCTAATTCACTTTCAGATTGACATATTGGTTTTTCAATTAAGATAAATTTTGTTTTAATTTCTTTAATAACAGTTGATAATAGTTCAGTTCTATTAGTTGCTGTAGTAGAGATAATCGTTAACTCAAATTCTATATTTTTTATTTCATCTATTTTATTTATTTGATTTAAAATATGATACTTTTTTAATTCTTTTATTTCTTGATCAAATCTAGTCTTATAAAAATCATTTTTATCTAATAAGTAAAACTCTAAATTTTTTTCCGATAAGTTAGTTAAGCCTTGAATATGTCTTAGACCAACATTTCCAATCCCTATTATTAAAAATTTCATCATTAATTAAGCTTTATCCTAAATAATTTAGTATTTAAGAAAAGATTGATATTTATTATTATTTTAACAAAATTAATATCTAATATTAAATAAGTTGAATTAATAGTATAATTTCAACAAATAAACTTTTACCTTAAAAAGCTCCTGTCATTAAGATATATAGATTAGAAAAGTGATAAACTCTTGTTACAAAATTATCTTATATTTAATATTTTTTTAAAAAAAGACTATATAAAACGTTATTTTAAGTTATAAGACCATTGAAAAGTAAGCCTGAATTTAATTAAACTTATTTATGAAAATAGAAAAACAAATAAACTCTATTATTAAAAGTATAAAATTATCCCATTTATTAATGTTCATCGTATTTAACATTGTATGTTTTTTTGCAAGTATTTCTTTTTTTTCTAAAGAAAAACCAATCACTTACGAATTAACCTTAAATATGCAGGTACCAAGATACGCTAGTTTGGATGTTGGTAACTATATGACAATATTAAAAGATAATAAAATTTTCTCTGAATTTGATAATTTAGCTACAAACAAAATATTTAATAAAAAATGTGGTATTAATCCATCCTTATACGATAAACATATTTATTATTATTCTGAGGAGAAATATATATCTTCGTTTAACAGAGATATCCCACTAATAGTAAAGATTAGATATCCAGACACAAATATTGCAAAAGTATGTGCTGATTTAATGTTGCAAATTACAAAAGATCTTTTTAATTTAAAAAAAAATGAATTGATTGCTATAGTAAAAGAAAGATTGGAATTTGAAAATAGTAGAAAAGTAGAAAGAGACATAAAAATAAAAGAATTCCTAACCGAGATGAATACTAGATATTCAGAACAAAATATTACTCCAGAAATTAAAACTTACTTAACGCAAATTTATCTTAACGATCTCAGATATTCATATGAGTCAAAAGTTAAAACAAACTTAGAAATAGAATTAAGTCAAAATCAAAATCTAGAGATAAAAAGTGATATATTTATTGAAAAAATGAATAAGGAAAACTTTATCTATGTTAAAGTTTTGACGGCTAATTTAATGATTTCTTTTGGTTTAATAATATTATTTTTATTTTCCCTAAGAAAAAAAGTATGAATTATTTGCTAACTGGTACTGCTGGTTTTATAGGATACCATGTTGCTGAAAAGCTTTTAAAGAGAAAAAAAAAAGTGTTTGGATTAGATAATCTGAATAATTATTATGATATTAATTTAAAAAAAGAGAGATTAAAACTTTTAAAAAAATATAAAAACTTCAAATTTTTTAAAGCCGATATTTCGAACTCTACTTTGATTAAAAATATATTCAAAAGAATTAAACCAGATATAGTAATTAATCTAGCTGCTCAAGCAGGAGTTAGATATTCACTTAAAAATCCACATGCTTATGTTGAAACAAATGTTAAAGGATTTTTAAATATTTTAGAAGAATGCAAAAATAATAACGTAAAACACCTAGTTTATGCTAGCACTTCAAGTGTATACGGAGCTAATGAGAGTTTACCACATAAAGAAACTAATAAGGTAGATCATCCATTAAGTTTGTATGCTGCTACTAAAAGATCCAACGAATTAATGGCTCATTGTTATAGTCACTTATATAATTTGCCAACCACTGGTTTGAGATTTTTTACAGTTTATGGACCTTTCGGGCGTCCAGATATGGCGTTATATTTGTTTATTGAAGCTTATTATAAAAAGAAAAAAATAAATATTTTTAACAAAGGTAGAATGTTTAGAGACTTTACATTTGTTGAAGATATAGCTGATGGAGTTCTTAAAGTTTTAAATAAAAAACCAAAAATAAATAAAAATTTTAATCATTTTAAACCAATAACATCAAATAGTAGTGCACCTTACCAAATTTTTAATATTGGAAATGGTAAGAAAATTCATTTAATGAAATTTATTAATATTTTAGAAAAAAAATTAGGACATAAAATAAAAAAAAATTTTATGCCAATGCAAATGGGAGATGTTAGACAAACTTTATCGGATATTTCTAGATTGAATAAAACTACTGGTTACGATTCTAAAACTGATGTTGAGGAAGGTATTTCAAAATTCGTAGATTGGTATAATGAATATTTTAAAAAAAAAAATAAAATATAAAAAAAAAAATAAAATATTAAGGTTTGTTAATCAAACAAATTATGCAGATAATTTTGGATACCAATGGAATATTTTTAGAAAAACACAAATTGATAATTTGAAATTTAATGTTTCAAAAACGCGACTTCTTGAACAAACTAAGTGGAAAAAAAAAAATTTTAACAACAAAACAATAACACTTGAAGCAGGCTCTGGAGCTGGAAGATTTACTCAAGCTTATTTATCACAATTTCCTGGTAAACTAATTAGTATCGATTTATCAAATGCTGTAGAAAGTAATAAAAAAAATAATATTGATTATTTTAATAGAAAAAGACTTTTTATTTTTCAGGCGGATATATCAAAAATGCCATTCAAAAATAATATATTTGATAATACTTTTTGTTTTGGTGTATTACAGCATACACCACAGATTAAAAAAACTTTAATGGAATTAATAAAAAAAACAAAAAAAGGTGGATCTATTGTAGTAGACTTTTACCCATATAATGGTTTCTGGACAAAAATTAGTGCTAAATATTTATTAAGACCTATAGCTAAAAGGATTCCAAAAAAACATCTTCTAAATTTAATTAAAAAAATATCTCCTTTTTTTTATCGTACACATCTTGTTCTGAATTACCTTAACCTTAATGTGCTTACAAGATTTTTACCCATCTGTGATCCCAGAACAATACCGAGGGCGATAAAAGGTAAACAAAGATTGGAGTGGATTATTCTTGATACTTTTGATATGTACACAGCTTATTACGATCAACCACAAAAAATAACAAACGTATCTCAATTTTTTTTAGACAATAAATGTATCGTTGAATTTGCGGGATATGTTAATTATCATCATGGGATCTCTGCTGTAGTTAGAGCAAAGAAATTATAATGGAAGAAAAAGGGACAAAATTAAAATTTTTTGAGATTAACAAATTAATTTTTGAAATCTTGAGCAAAACTGAGAAAAAAAAGTTTTTAGTCTTTGTCGTTCTTGCATTATTAAGCCTAATTTTAGAGGCTTTAGGTATTACTTTATTTTTACCTATAATGTCTTATCTAATTTCTCCAGAAATAATTGAAAAAAACAAATATTTTATTTTACTAAAATCGTACATAATCTTTGAAAAAGATATTTATTATTTCTATTTATTAATTTCTACATTTACTTTAATTTTTGTAATTAAAAACTTAGTTTTAATACTAATCAATTATTGGCAATTGAGTTTTGGAAATCAAATAAGGGTAAGGCTTTCAAATGTATTTTTTACAAATTATTTAAAACAAAACATAAATTTTTATCTTGATAAAGATAAATCTATTCTAACTAAATATACACATCATGAAACAAACCATATCAAAGAAACAATATTTTTATTAGGTAATTTTTATAGTGAAATCTCTATAATTATATTTTTAGTATCATTTATAATTTTTTTTAATAATCCACTCGTAATTGTTTTATTATTAGCTTGTTTTTTAATTGCATTGATATTTGATAATATTACAAAATCCAAATTAAGAAAAGCTGGCGCTGATAGATTTGAAAGATCCAATAAAACTCTAAAAATTATTATGGATGCATTCAAATCAATAAGAGATGTTAAATTATATAGAAAAGAAAATACTTTTTTTAAAAATTTTAATAAAAATAATTTAATTTTTGGTGAAGCAACTGTTAAACATGGATTTATTTTAAATCTTCCAAGATATTTCTTTGAATCAATTGCTTTAATATTTTTTCTATTCTTAACCATTTTAAATTTGAATTTGAATAATAATGCACAAGAGACTTTCGTTAATTTAACAGTATTATTTCTAATAACCATAAGATTGCTGCCAAGTACTAATAAAGTTGCAACTGCATTTGTAGGTTTGAGATATGTTTCACATGGAATATCAGAAATGATCAAACAGTATAAGCTGATTACTAATCCTAAAACATTAGATGATTTGTCAAACAAAGAAATTATAAAAAATTTTAAAAAAAATATAAAATTAAAATCAATCGAATTTGGATATAAAAACAATGATTTAGTTTTTGAAGATCTTAATTTGAATATTGATAAAGGTGAAAAAATAGCTTTAATTGGTGAGTCTGGCTCTGGAAAAACTACACTATTAGATATCCTCACAGGGTTTGTTAATCCTTCAAAAGGACAATTTATTGTAGACGATAAAAAATATAATATAAATAAAATTTCGAGATTGGATCTATTTGGATATGTGCACCAAGACGTTATTATATTTAATGATACAATTATTAATAACATAACTCTTTCAAACAAAAGTAAAAGCGAATATGATGCAGATGAGCTTAATAGAGTGTATGATTGTTGTAAAAAGGCACAGATTTATGATTTTATAACTTCTTTACCTCAAGGGTTATTTTCTCAAGTTGGAGAAGATGGATTAAATATATCTGGTGGCCAAAAGCAAAGGATAGGAATCGTGAGAGCTCTAGTCGCAAATGCTTCTATTTTAATTTTAGACGAAGCAACCAACTCTTTAGATGATAAAACTGAAGAAAATTTCTTTGAAGTGCTGAGTGACCTTCATGAAGAATTAACTATAATATCAATTAATCACAAACTGAAAAATAAAAATTTTTTTGATAATATATATAAAATAAATAAAAAAAACTTATTTAAAATTGATCACATAGAAAAAAAAATTAGCTAAATTAAATATATGAATAGTAAATTATTAAAAAAAAAACAATTAAAACTTTACTCAATTAAATTTAAAAAACAAAAAAAGAAAATTATCTTAGTCCATGGAGTTTTCGATGTTATACACCTTGGACATATTTCTCACTTTAAAGAGGCAAAATCTTATGGAGATATTCTAGTAGTATCTATAACTCCTGATAAGTTTGTTAAAAAAGGTTTTAATAAACCTTATTTTGACGAACTACAGAGAGCTCAATTTTTAAGCTCATTAGAAATTATAGACTATGTTGTTGTAAATGATGGTAAAAGTTCAACTAGTATAATTAATGAATTAAAACCATCAATATACTGTAAAGGGCCTGATTATTCCAAAAAATCAGGTGATATAGCTGGTAATTTGGGAGCAGAAAAGAATGCTGTAGAAAAGTGTGGAGGTAAGTTAGTTTTCACAAAAGGAAAACTTTACTCATCAACAAAAATACTCAATAACAATTTTGAAGATTTCAATCTCGGTAAAAAAAAAATTGATGAAATTTACAAAAATCAAACAGATAGAATTGGTTCATTAAATGAATTTAGCAGAACATTAAATAAAGTAAAAAATGAAAAAATTTTGGTTATCGGTGAAATTATATTTGATGTTTATAATCATTCTACTCAGCTTGGAACACCTTCCAAAGAAAATATACTTTCTGTTAAATTTGAAAATAAAAAAATATATTTTGGTGGAACAATTCCAGTTGTAAATACCATTGCCGAGATTAGTAGAAATGTGACTTTTGCATCGCTTATTAAAAGCAAATCTATACATAAAATTTTAAAAAAAAATATTAATCAAGCAATCAAAACAAAGTTTTTTTATGAAAAAAATTATAAAGATATATTTAAGACTCGTTTTATTGATATTAATAATAGAAAGAAATTTTTTGAATATTATGATTTTAACAATATTGAGTATTTTAACTCCGCTTTGAAAAACTTTTTAAATAAAAATTTAAGAAAATTTGACAAAGTTATAATTTGTGACTTTGGTCATGGCTTATTTAATTCTGAAATTATTAATTTGATACAAAAAAAAGCAAAATTTATCTGTGCTAATATTCAGACTAACTCAGGAAATAGAGGATTTAATTTATTCACAAAATATTCAAAATTAGATCTTTTATGTGTCGACGAACCTGAGCTAAGACTAGGATTGAAGGAAAAATATATACCTATAAATAAATTGATAAAAAATAATAATCTAAAGAATTACAAAAACATAATTGTTACAAGAGGAATCAATGGCTTAATTATAAAATTACGTAATTCAAGAGACAAACATTTAGAGTTTCCGGCATTAAATAATAAAGCTATTGATACAATGGGTGCGGGTGATGCAGTCTACAGCTATTGTGCAAGTTTAATTAAAAACACCTATGATCAAAAAATAATTGCAATAGCAGGCTCCATTGCAGGTGCTATTAAATCTAATATACTTGGACACTCAAAGAATATTAAGGTAGAGGATATAAAGAGGTCTTTTGATACAATTTTAAAATAAATTTAATAATTAAATTATGAATATATTAGTTACAGGTGGTGCAGGATTTATTGGAAGTCACATTTGTGAATATTTAAATCAACAGGTTGATATAAAAAAAATTGTAATCATTGACAACTTGGAAGATGGAAGTAGAAAAAATCTCTCAAATATCATAAATTCAAAAAAAATAAAGTTATTTAAGTGCGATATTAGAAATCTTAATACAATAATTTCAAAGTTTAAAAATATTGATTGTGTAGTTCACCTTGCAGCATTATCGGATATTGTACCTTCCATAACTGATCCGGTAAATTATTTTAATACTAATGTGAATGGTACCATGAATATACTTGAAAGTATGAGAAAAAATAAAGTTTACAAAATTGTTTATGCAGCAAGCTCGTCTTGCTATGGAATACCTAACAAATACCCTACACCGGAAAGTCAAAAAATAAATCCTAAATATCCTTATGCTTTTTCAAAATATATTGGAGAAAAAACAATTAAACATTGGTCAAATGTATATGGGATAAATTATATATCTCTAAGACTTTTTAATGTTTATGGTACAAGATCAAGAACACACGGAGCTTATGGCGCAGCACTAGGAGTATTTTTAAAACAGAAACTATCAAATTCACCTCTCACAATTGTTGGTAATGGAAGTCAAAAAAGAGATTTTGTTTACGTTACAGATGTAGCTGAAGCTTTTTATTTATCAATAAAAACAAAAATCAAAAATAAAATTTTCAATGTTGGTTCAGGCAAACCCAAATCTGTTAATGAATTAGTTAAATACATCGGAGGTAAGAAAGTATTCATTCCAAAAAGACCAGGTGAACCAAATATTACACATGCAGACATAAGAAGTATAAATAAACTTTTAAAGTGGAAATGTAAAATTTCACTTAAGGAAGGCATATCAAAAGTTTTGAAGGATATTAATTATTGGAAAAAGGCACCCTTATGGACTCCTAAAAAAATTGAAAAAACTACTAGAATTTGGTTTAAGTATTTAAAATAAAGTAAAGAAAAAATATTTAATTAATTGAATTAAATTATATTAATTTATATGTCAAAAAAAATCATTAAATTTCCAAGTACATCAAAAAAGATTAAACCTAAGAATTATTTTAAAGGTTATTTTAAGACTTTAGAAAAAATCAACAATGAAATTGATCTTAATAAGGTTGAAAAAATCTACAAAATTTTAAGTCTTGTAATAAAAAAAAATAATCAAATTTTCGTAGCAGGAAATGGTGGTTCTGCCTCTGTTTCTAATCATTTTTTATGTGATTTTAATAAAGGTATAAAAATTTCAAGTAAAAAAAAATTACTTCCAAAAGTCATCTCTTTATCAAATTCCATAGAAACAATCACCGCAATAGCAAATGATGTTAACTATGATGAAATTTTTTCGTCCCAACTAGAAAATTACATGAAAAAGAATGACTGTTTGTTTCTTTTTTCTAGTTCAGGTAAATCAAAAAATATCTTAAATGCTATTAACTTTTGTAAAAACAAGAAAATAAAAGTGATTTTTGTTACAGGTTTTTTAGGCAAAGAAATAAGTAAAAAGTATAAAGTTGATGTTCATTTAGATTTAAATTGTAAAAATTATGGTATCACAGAAGATATTTTTTCATCATTAATGCATATGATTGTACAGTTAATAAGATTTAGTTACCAAAAAAAAGGTATTCTATAACTTTGAATGAAAAAAACTATAATTTGTTTTGATCTAGATAATACAATTTGTAAAACTGTTGGGAATAAATATTCTCAAGCAAAACCTTTTAACAGTAAAATAAAAAAAATTAATTACTTATATGACAACGGATATTATATTAAAATTTTCACTGCAAGATATATGGGAAGATGTAATGAGAATATTAAATGTGCTAAAAAAAAAGGATTTCTTAAAACCAAAAAACAACTAAAGAAATGGAAAGTCAGGTATCATGAACTTATTATGGGAAAACCATCATATGATATACTTATTGATGATAAATCACTAAATTTTAATAAAAATTGGTCATTTGAAATAGAAAAAAAAATAAAATGAAACTCAAAATAAATTAACTGAAAAATAAATTGAATAATATATTATTTGGTCCTTTTATAGGTGAATTTGGTTGGGAACTTTGTTACTGGCAAGGATGGGTAAGAAAATATTCAAAAACTTTTTCGAATTCTAAAGTTTTCATTGCATCTTTTGAAAAGTCTTACCCTTTATATCATGATTTTGCTTATAAATTTATTCCAATATCTAAAAAATTTTTAGACAAAAAATATTCTTTTAATGGTTATTTTCCAAACTTTAAAAATTTGACTGGAAAAGAAAAAAAAACTTTTAAAAATTTATACGATCTTGAGATTATAAGGTTAAAAGAGATAATTAGAAATGATAATAAAAATGATATAATTCATTTACCTTTTTATCCTCAGCGAGATAGAAGCAAATTATCTCATTTGATTTTTTTAATAAAAAAAATTATAAAATTTAACAATGAAGAGCTCATACACAAAGAAAACCCTTACAAGGGTATTCTTATTAAAAAATATCTTGATTTTTTAATTTATAATTATGAAAAAGCATGGGATGTACAGGCTCCACCTAAAAATTTTCAAACAATAAATTTTTTGAAGCCAACAACTAAAGTTAATGATTTGTATTTAAAAGTTAGGCAAAGGGTAAATACAAAACACTTTGTTACTTTATTTCCAAGAAAACGAAATGTTTTTAGGCCAGAAAGGAATTACTCCGAAAATAAATGGGAAATCTTTATAAAAAAATTGGTTGATGATCTTAATTTAGGTGTATTCATATGTGGTACACCAGAAGGTGCAGGCTTGAGTGATTTTAAGTATAATAATGTCTACAACACTGTATTTGAAAAAGAGGAACTATTATTGGACCTACACATTTCTCTTCTATGTAATTCAAAGTATTCGATACATAGTCAGTCAGGATCAGCTTATTTATCAATGTATACTGGGAATTTTACCTTTTTTTTTGGTTTGGAAAACTATAGAAAAAGATTTGATAATGATAATGTTTTAAATTCGAAATATAAATTTTTAACTAAATATGGAACCGATCCTGACCCTATTTATCTTTTTGAAGAATTTAAAAAAATTTATTTGAAAGATAAAGTTTAAAAATGAAAAAAAGATTTTTTTTTAAAAATTTATTTAGATTATTAAAAAATAAAGCAGAATTTAAATTTATATTTTTTTTTATAAATTATAGCTTTAATTATTTCTTTAGTGAAAAAAAAATTAATCAGTATAATTCAGAAAAATGGAAAGACTTGATAAAGGGAAAAAAATTATCAGAAAACTGGTTTCAAAGAAATATCTTTTTTTTAGATAAATATTTAAGTGATTTAAAATCAAAAAATAATAAAATTTTAGAAATAGGATCTTTTGAGGGAATTAGTGCAATTTATTTTATAAAAAATTTTAAAGATTCCTTTTTAACTTGTGTAGACCCTTTTACCGGAAGTGATGAGCATCAATATATTAGAGATAAATCCATCCTTGAGCAAAATTTTGACTTTAATATGAATGAATTCATAGGCAAATTTGAAAAAATAAAAAGTAAGTCAGAAAACTTTTTTACCTCAAATCAAAACATGTTTGATTTTATATATATAGACGGATCACACGAATTTTTTGATGTTTATAATGATGCAATATATTCTTTCAAATTTTGTAAAAAAGGAGGGTATTTAGTTTTTGATGATTATTTTTGGACATTTTATGAAAACGATAAGAATCCTTTATTAGCAATAAATAAATTTTATTCTGAAAAAAAAAGATCTTTACAATTATTGTTCTTAGGTCAACAAATTATTTTTAAAAAATTAGATTAGAAGAAATGCTAGTATATATAGTTTCAGATGTAAATAAGTCTTTAGGTTTGGAATGGGTATTCAAAAAAATTAAAAAAAAAATTAAAATAAAAGTTGTATTAATCAATTGTAAAAATACAAAATTAGAAGAATTTTTAATAGTTAATAACATTGAATATAAAAATTTAATATTTAAAAGAAAATATTTACACACTTTTAGTTCTTTATTTAAATTAGTTAGAATACTTTACATTTGGAAAGCAACTGCTGTGCATTGTCACCTCAGAAAAGCAAGTGTTTTAGGAATTTTAGCTGCCTATCTTCTTCGGGTAAAAAAAAGAATCTACACAAGACATCATGGATCTGAAAGTGAGCATATTTTTTCTGAGTATTTAATTGATAAATTTATTTTTTTAATGTCTACGCATATATTAGCAATTTCAGAGATTACTAAAAACCTGACATTATCAAATACTCCCTCAAGTAAAAGCAAAATAAAAAAAATTTATCATGGATTTAACTTTGAGTATTTTGACACATTAAATCCAATCAAAATAAATCTTTTAAGAAAAAAATATCATATTAACGAAAACATATTCGTTATTGGGGTTATATCAAGATTAGTTGACTGGAAAAACGTTGATAAAATTATAGACAGTTTTGCATTATTTAATAATAAATATAAAAAATCACTATTAATTTTAGCAAATGCAAATTTTAATACAAAATACTCTCTCAAAATTAAACAAAAGCTAAATATAATACCAAAAAAAAATTATAGAATTATTGAATTTGAAGAAGATTTAAAACATTTATACAAAATTTTTGATATATTTATACATATACCCAAATTAGGAGATAAAGAGGCATTTGGGCAAACATATGTAGAAGCTTTATTATTGAAAACACCATGTATCTTTTCAAACACTGGTGTTGCAAAAGAATTTACAAATCATCTAAAGAATTCATATATATGTAATCCAGATAATAAATATAGCATTTTTAGGGGTATGGAATATCTTAAGAATAATAAATTTAAAAATAAATTTATTATTAATAATGGATATAGGTTAGTAAAATTAAAATTTGGTTTAAAAGCACATATACAAAAATTATATAAAATATATAGACCATGAAAAAAATACTTATTACAGGTGGAACAGGTTTTTTAGGAAAAAACCTTGCTTATTTTTTAAAATTAAAAAAAAAAAATAAAATTTTCTTTACCAGCAGAAGTATTGAAAGATGTAGGAATGCTAATTTACATTTAAAATTAGAATATTTTCCCTGCGAGATATCAAATTTAAGTA
Organism: uncultured Pelagibacteraceae bacterium; assembly: GCA_902581585.1. Taxonomy (GTDB): domain Bacteria; phylum Pseudomonadota; class Alphaproteobacteria; order Pelagibacterales; family Pelagibacteraceae; genus Pelagibacter. The sequence goes on along the minus strand of CACHPB010000003.1, from coordinate 27,243 downwards.
GTGTAATTGATTGTATTTCAAAAATTAAGCCGGATGTTATTATACACTCAGCTGCAACAAAATATGTAGACTTAGCTGAAAAATTTCCTCTCGAATGTATTGATACAAATATTATAGGAACTTTGAATTTAATTAGAGCAGGAAAAAAATTTGGCTTGAAAGAATTTATTGCAATATCTACAGATAAAGCAGCTCCACCCTTTAATAATATTTATAGTCTTTCAAAATCCTTGATGGAAAAGGCAGTTTTGTTAGATGGAAAAAACTCTGGCATTAAGGCGGTCTGTCTACGATTTGGAAACCTTCCTTGGTCGACAGGATCAATATTTCCTATTTGGGAAGAAATGACAAAAAAAAATAATTTGGTTAAGAGTACAGGTCCTAACATGACAAGATATTTTTATTCTGTCGAAAATGCATGCAAATTAATTGACTATGTTTTAGAAAATATTAAATCATTTGACTCAAAAGTCGTGATACCAGATATGAAATCAGCAAAAATAAGGGATATCTTAGATGAATGGTGTAAAATATATGGTACTAAATGGAAAAGAGTGAATAGTCGAAAAGGAGATAAAAGTTTTGAGTCAATTTTATCGTCTACTGAATACTCTAAAATTAAGATTAATAAAACAAAATTAGGAAATATTTTTTTAATTGATACTTTTAGCAACAATCCTAAGAAAGATATAAATTCAAATAATTCGAAAAAATTTACAAATAAAGAGATACAAAAACTTATTCTTCAAAAACCAAAATTTTTATGAAAATACAAAATGCAATCATCTTAGCTGCTGGTAGGGGGATTAGGATGATGCCTCTTTCAAGAGATATTCCCAAACCAATGATTAAAATTAATGGACAGTCTTTGATTGAGAGAGGAATAGTGAATATAAATAAAAAAATTAAAAACGTCTATATAACCGTTGGCTATAAATCTTCTAAATTATCTGCACATGTAATAAATAAAGGTGCAAATGCAATCTTTAACACTGAGGGAAAAGGAAACTCTTGGTGGATTTATAAAACACTTTTAGCAAAAATTAATGAGCCAGTATTAGTTCTAACATGTGATAATTTATTTAAGCTTGATTATAATTTTATCGTAAAAGAGTATGAACGATTAAAAAATCCACCATGTCTAATTTTTCCTGTATCTCCAGTAAAAAATTGCAATGGAGACTTTATATTTTCAAAAAAAGATAAAATTCTTTCTTTTAGCAGAAAAAAAGAGTCAGACTTTTATGCCTCAGGAATACAAGTAATTAATCCTTATGAAATAAACAATATTACAAGTTTTTCAAACTCTTTTAATGAAGTGTGGAAACAATTGATTAAAAAGAATAAATTATATTTGAGTAAAATCTATCCTGGCCAATGGTATGCTATAGATAGTTTACAAAATCTAAAAGATGTAAAAAAGAATAAGAAACTTAAAAATTATTTTTTTAAAAAGTGAAAAATATTTTAAGAATTATTTATCAAAATATTCCTTTTAAAAAATATTTTTTTTTATTTTTAAAAAATAATTTCAAAATAAAACCAAGCATGTATAAACATATGTGGTTCGAAGGTTTTTTTTTAACAAACTTTTCAAAAAAATTTTTTTATATTTATTCAATTCCTACTATAATTGAGAATGAAATATTCTGGAATGGTTTAGGGACAACATGGGAACCTTTAAGTATTAGAATTTGGTCTAAAATTGTTAAAAAAAAAAAAATTATATTTGATATTGGAGCCAATTCAGGAATTTATTCTTTAGTTAGTTGCGCTTTTAATAAAAAATTATCTGTCTATGCTTTTGAACCTAATACTGAATGTATAAATGCAATACAAAAAGCAAAATTAAAAAATAAATTTAAAATTTTTACAGTTAGTAATGCTTTGAGTAATAAAAAGGGTTTTGTTAATTTTGATGGATATCAGATTCAAAAAAAAAACAAATTTAATAAAATAAAATCAATCAGATTAGACGAATTTATAGAAATAAATAATATTGATACACTTGATCTAATTAAATTAGATGTTGAATTACATGAAGTCCAAGTTTTAGAAGGTATGGGAAAATACTTAAAAAAATTTCAGCCTGATTTTTTAATTGAGGTGCTAAATGAAAATATTGCAAAAAAATTGAATTATGTATTTAAAAACCTAAATTATAATTATATTTCTATAGATGATAAGAGTCTTAAGCTTAAAAAACTCTCTAAAATAGAGAAATCGCCATTTTATAATATTCTCATTTGCAAAAAAGAAACATATACAATAGTAAGAAAAAAATTTAAAAAATATTTTAATGAAACTTAATAAATTTGGAATAAAATTTCTTATAGAAAGTTTAAAGAAAAAATATTCATATAATTTTAAATTTAAAGGAGTGCCTATTATTCAATATCCTCAGGATATTTTTTCATTAATGGAAATTACTTGGAAAATTAAACCCGATTTAATAATAGATGTAGGCATAGCCCACGGTGGATCATTACTTTTAAATGCCGCAAATCTTCATTTGTTAAATCAATCTGAAAGAAAAAAAGTTAATAGAAAAGTCTTAGGAATTGACGTTTTTTTAAAAAGAAAAAATAAAAAAAAAATTGTAAAAGACACTTTATATAAATATATTAACATCATTGAAGGCAGCAGTGTATCTGAAGATACAAAAAAAAAAGTTTTGTCTTATGTTAAAAATAAAAAAAAAATACTAGTAATTTTAGACTCAAATCATACTCATGATCATGTACTAAAAGAATTAGAATTCTATAGTAAATTAGTATCAAAAGGGAGTTATTGCATAGTATATGATACAATAGTGGAATTAATGCCAAAAAATTATTATAAAAATAGAGATTGGGACAAGGGAAACAACCCATATACTGCAGTCAAAACTTTCTTAAAAAAAAATAAAAATTTTAAAATAGACAAAGATATTCAGAATAAACTTGTAATTACTGCAGGTATTGATGGATACTTAAAAAGAATAAAATAATGAAGGCAGTTATACTAGCAGGTGGATTAGGAACCAGAATTTCTGAGGAAACGATTTCTAAACCTAAACCAATGATAGAGATTGGCGGTAAACCTATAATTTGGCACATAATGAAACATCTAAATAAATATGGCATTAAAGAATTTATAATTTGTTTGGGATATAAAGGCGATGCCATAAAAGAATATTTTAAAAATTTTGAGTCTTATAACAATAATCTTAAAATAAACCTTAAAACTGGGAAACTCATGAATAAATCACAAAAAAATCGTGAGGATTGGATAATAAATCTAATCGAAACAGGTCAGAACACAATGACCGGGGGAAGACTAAAAAAAGTTAAAAATTTGCTAAAAAACCAAGATTTTTTATTCACATATGGAGATGGAATATCAAATATTAATATAAGGAAATTAATCAAATTTCATAAACATCATAAAAAACTTGCAACAATAACTGCAGTCAAACCATTAGGTAGATATGGAGCTTTAGACATTAAATTAGATAATGTAATAAGTTTCTCTGAAAAACCAAAGGGTGATATTGGTTGGATAAATGGTGGTTTCTTTATACTTAACAGCAAATGTATTGATTTAATTGATGGCGATCAAACATATTGGGAGAAAGAACCCTTGAAAAAACTTGTAGATAAAGAAAATCTAAAAGCTTTCAAATTCAATGGTTTTTGGCATGCAATTGATACAATGAGAGACAAATTATATTTAGAAAGTTTAATTAATCCTGATGGGAAATTTCCCTGGTTAGAATGAACTACAGGTATTTTAAAAAAAAATTTAAAAATCAAAATATTTTAATTACTGGTCATACAGGTTTTAAGGGCTCGTATTTGTCCACATTTTTAAATTATCTTGGTTCTAATTTAATTGGTATTTCTGATAAGGAATTTAAAAATTATGCTGATTTAAAATTAAAAATTAATAGTAAAATATTTGATTTGAATAACAAAAAAAAAATTAAAAACAATATTAATAACTTTAAGCCAAAATATATATTTCACTTAGCAGCTCAATCAATTGTCTATAAAGCAATAAAAAATCCAAGTCTTACTTGGAATTCAAATTTAGTCTCAACAATAAACTTACTTACATGTGCTAAAAAAATTAAATCTGTAAAATATATAATAGTTATTACTACAGACAAAGTTTACAAAAATGATAATAAATCGAGACACAAAAATGAAAATGACTATTTGATGGGAGATGACTCATATAGTATGTCAAAAGTTGGAATAGAAAACTACATAAAACATTTTTCAAAAAAAAATAAAAACATAAAAGTAATAACAATTAGAGCAGGAAATGTTTTGGGTGGAGGGGATTGGTCAGAAAAAAGATTGGTGCCAGATATTGTAAGATCAGTTATAAAAAAAAGAAAACTTAAGCTTAGATCTGCAAACTCTGTTAGACCCTGGATACATGTTTTGGACTGTATACATGGATATTTGTATCTTGCAAGTAGAATGAATGAGAAAGTAATTAAGAATGGATCATCATGGAATATATCAAATGTAGGTAAAAAATCTTATACTACATCAGATATAATAAAAAATTTTAAAAAGAAATTCAAATTTAAAACTATTAAAGAAAAAAATACATTTATTGAAAAAAAAATATTAATGCTAGATGCTAAAAAGATTAAAAAAAAATTAGGTTGGGAGCCATTATACAGGTTTAAAAAATGTATCAACTTAACAATAGATTGGTATCACGAATATATTTACAAAAAAAAAAACTTAACTAAACAACATATTAAAAATTATCTAAATGAGAGAATTTAAAATTAAAAAAAAAAAACTTGGAAACATAGAAATTTTTTTTAGAAAAAAAAGAGATTTTAGAGGTAATCTTTCAAGAATTTTTTGTGTAAATCAATTAGGTAAACTTTTTAAAAATAGAAAAATAAAACAAATTAACTATACTTCAACAAAAAAAGCAGGCACTATCAGAGGCATGCATTACCAAAGCAAACCCTTCGAAGAAGACAAAATTGTTTTATGTTTAAAGGGAAGGGTTTTCGATGTTGCGTTAGATTTAAGAAAAAATTCTAAGAGTTTTCTTAAAACAGACGTTACGATATTGAGTGATAAAAAGAAAAATATGCATCTTATTCCTAGAGGATTTGCACATGGCTACCAATCATTGACAGATAATTGTGAATTAATATATTTTCACACCAATTTTTACTCAAAAGAAAATAGTAAAACGATATGTCCAATAAGAAATAAATTTCAAATTTATTGGCCTTTAAAAAAAATTATTATTTCAAAAAAAGATAAATTAGGCAAAAAATATTAGGTATGAATTGCAGAAGCTGTAATCATAAATTAAAAAAAATTCTCTTGGATTTAGGACAGTCTCCGATCGCAAATTCGTTAATATCAAGTCAAAAAATAAAAGTAAAAAAATTTAACTTGAAAGTCTTTATATGTCAAAAATGTTGGCTACTACAAACAAATGATTTAGTTAACCATAAAGAAATTTTTAAAAGTGATTATCCATATTTTAGTGGTTACTCTAAAACCTGGCTCAATCATTTAAGAAAATTTGTAAAAAAAATTAAATTTAATTTTCCAAAAAATCTAAAAGGGAATATCTATGAAATTGCTTCTAATGATGGCTGTTTGTTAAATATATTAAAAAATAATAATATTGAGGCAACTGGAATTGAACCTACAAAAAGTACTTTTAATTACTCAAAAAAAAAAGGCTTCAATGTTATTAATTCTTTTTTTACTAATAATTTTGTTAAGAAAATAGGTAAAAAATCAGATTTTGTCATTGCAAATAATGTTTTGGCGCATGTTCCAAATTTAAAAGATTTTGTCATGGGTATAAAAAATTTTTTAAAATATAATGGTGTAGCTACATTTGAAATTCAATATTTAATAAATTTAATAAAATATAAACAGTTTGATACAATTTATCACGAACATTTTTCTTATTTTTCGGTTAATGCAGCAATAAATATATTTAAAGAATGTGGGCTAAAAATATTTGATTGTGAAAAAATTAATACTCATGGAGGAAGTATTAGGCTATATGTTACTCACTTTGAAAATCATAATTTTAAAAAATCAAAAAGACTTAATTTATATCTTAAACAAGAAAAAGACTGGGGTGTCACAAAAATTTCTTATTACAAAAATTTTGAAAAAGAAGTAAAAAATATAAAAAAAAGTGTTAAAAAATTTATTAATAAAGAAATAAAAAGAAAAAAAATAATTACCGCTTATGGTGCTGCAGCTAAAGCAAATACTTTTTTTAATTATGTAGGTATAGATAAAAGTATTGTTAAATGTATAATAGATAAAAACCCCCATAAAATTGGTAAATTTTTACCTGGTTCAAAAATACCAATTAGAGAAAAAAAATGTTTAAAAAAGCTAAAACCAGATTTTATTTTTATTATGACATGGAATATTAAGGATGAAGTTATGAAGGAGTTAGAATTTACAAAAAAATGGGGGTGTAAATTTGTTACTTTCATGCCAAAAATAAAAATATTTTGATAAATGAATATTGTCATCAGCGGTAGTACTGGATTTATAGGAAAACATTTAATTAATTTTTTAGTAAAAAAACTACCAAACGTAAAAATTTATGCATTATATAATAAGAAATTGCCAATAAATAAAAATCCTAGTGTAAAATTTGTTAAATTTAGTTCAGAAAAAAAATTTAAATACCATTTTATAAATAAAAATACTTCAGTGATTCACCTAGCATGGGATTACATACCTAATTATGATACGATAAAACATAAAACCACTCATCTAAGGCTCCAAAAAAAATTTATAAAAAAAGTTTTAGATGAAAAACCTCAATCATTATTTGTAATGGGGACATGTTTTGAATATGGTTTTCCCAAGCAAAAGGTTGATGAGTTATCGGAAATAAGTCCACTTAACTCTTATGCTCAAGCTAAAAATTTACTTAGAATCTACATAAAAAAAATAAAACCTAAGTACACAAATTTTACCTGGGGAAGACTTTTTTATGTTTATGGAAAAAATCAACCCACACATACACTATATGGCCAATACATAAATTATAAAAATGATAAAAATAAGTTAAAAAATTTGATTAAAAATAAAAATCTAGAATTAGATTATCTAAATATTAATTCTGTTTGTAGATACGTATACATATTGTTATTAAATAAAAAAAATAATAATGAAGTAAATATATGCAGTGGTAAAAAAATATCGTTGCAAAATTTACTAAATAAATGGTCGAAAAAAAAAATGATAAAAATAAAAAATAAAAATTCAAAATTTTTTTATGGATCAAATACAAAACTTAAATCAATAATACATGAGTCCAAGAAATAAAATTACAATTATAATTATATCATATAATCGGCCGAAATATTTAAAACGGTCAATTGATTATTACATATCAAATGGTTTCAATGTAATTGTAATAGATGGAAGTAAAAAAAAACAAGATTCACAAATTAAAAATAAAAAACTTAGATATGTAAATTTAAGAAAAAGTTATCATGAAAGATTTATTTACTCAGCCAAACTAGTAAAAACAAAATATTCAATTCTTGTAAATGATGATGAGTTTTTCTTTCCAGAATTTATTGACTCATCAATTAAATTTTTAGAGGAGAATAAAAATTATGGGACTGTTTGTGGAATTGTTTTTACCTTCTTTTTTAAAAATGAAAAAATATTTTTTAATCGTGCATATACTTACTTTTCTGAAAGAATTAGTCAGTCAAACATTATTGAAGAAAGAATAAAAAATTCAATCCATAATCCTTCAGTTCATGGTTATAATTCCGTGATGAGATCTCAAATATTTAAAGGAGAGGCAAAACTTTTATCGAAATTAAAAGATGTAAAAAATATTTTTTTTAAAGAATTAATGTTAAATACTTTTATTATTTCTAAAGGAAAGTCAAAATTTTTAAATAATTTAGCTTGGTTTAGGAGTTTTGAAAATAATTGGATTCAAACAAAAAGTTGGAACAGAAATACAAAATTTCAAAGCCCATATCTTTGGATTAAAAGGCAACCAAATAAAAAAATTAAAAAGTATATTAAAATATTAGCAAAAGAAATCAGCGAGTCTGACTCTTCATCATTAAACGAATTAATCCAAGACAATTTATATATTTATATATCAGAATTTAAAAAAAAAATTTATTTTACATCAAAAAAGAAAAATAGCATTTTAACTTTTATAAAAAAAAAAATTAAGGAAAATCATCTTATTTATTATTTAATTAGGTCATTTTTATCTCTGTTCAGAACCAAAGAATTTGAGTTTAAAACTAATGATTTAGAAATATTCTTGTTAAGTAAAAAAATTATATATAAAAAAAAAACACTTGGAAGTATAATAAAAATTATAAATAATTTTCATAAAGTAGACAAAAAATGAGAAAAGATGCAATTGAAAGTTTAAGAAAAACAAATGGTGAAAATTTGCGAATAAATACCATGCTTAATTTTATGCATCAAAATAAAGCCTATCAATTTAATTTAACAGATAATCAAAGTGATAATAATGAATTACTAAGAAAATTGAAAAAAGATTATGCCAAATACAGAAGTGATTGGAAAGATCAACCAAAAAGAATAATTAGAGATAAGTTTTCAAATCATGAAATCAAGAAACAGAATATTTTTCCATTATGTGTAGACATTGAAACTGCAGCTGTTTGTGATTTAGCTTGTCCTTTTTGTTATAGGCAATTCATCGCAACACCAGATAAGATAATATCTGAGGAACTTTGCTATAAAATTATAGATCAAGCTGCAGAAATGAATGTGCCTTCGATAAAATTTAATTGGAGAGGTGAACCTTTGTTGCATCCTAAATTGAGTAATTTTATAAAATATGCAAAAAAAAAAGGTATCTTAGAAACTATTATTAATACAAATGCTACAAAACTTAACACTTCAATTTCAAAGAAACTTATAGAGTCAGGGTTAGATATTTTAATTTTTTCATTTGATGGGGGTACAAAAAAAACTTATGAAAAATTAAGACCTGGTAGATTTAAAAAAAATAATTTCGACGATATTTACAATAATATTAAAAATTTTAAATCAGTTAGAGAAAACTTAAAATCTGTATTACCAATAACTAAAGTACAAATGGTTTTAACTGAAGAAACTTACCAGGAACAAGATAATTTTTTTCATCTTTTTAATGATTATGTAGATGATGTATCTGTAAAGCAATATACTGAAAGAGGTGGTGAATTAGATTATTTAAAAGATGGTTTAATTAAATCAAATAAAATAGACAAATCTTTAAAAGATAATGAATTATTAAGAGATCAGAAAGGGGATCTATTTATTTCTGAGGGAAGACTTCCTTGTGAGCAGCCATACCAACGAATGTTAGCTACGTATGATGGGAAAGTTAGTATGTGCTGCTATGATTGGGGAAGCATGCATCCAATAGGATATTTAGATAAGATAGCATATGAGAATGGAAATAAAGATTATTTAAAAGTAAAAAAACAAATTGAAAATAATAAAAAAGGTTTTGAAATGATGAAGCCAGTTTTACCAACTGATTATAACTCTCCAATGAAAAAAGTTGAGGATTTAAAAAAAATTTGGGTTGGAGAAGAAATGAGAGAAGTAAGAGAGAAACACATGTTAAATCAAGTAGATAAAGTAAAAATTTGTAAAAAATGTCCATTCAAAGAAACCTATAGTTGGAAAAAAATAGATTAATTTATGGAGGTAATTGCCGAGATAGCAAATTCTCATCAAGGGTCAGTAAAAATACTAAAAAAACTTTTAAATAAATTATCGAAAATAAATATAAAAATTATAAAATTTCAAATATACTTTGCTGATGAACTTCTTACGAAAGGTCATAAAAGGTTCTCGCACTTTCAGAGACAAGCATTCTCAGAAAAAGAATGGATAAAAATTTTAAAGTATTCAAAAAAAAAAAAATTTAAAATTTATACAGATATATTTGGTACAAAAGCTTTTAAAATATCAAAAAGAATGAATGTTGACGGCTATAAAATTCACTCATCTGATTTATGTAATTTAAAAATTTTAAAATTATTGAATAAATCAAAAAAAAAAATATTTCTATCTTGTGGATCTGCAAATGGTTTTGAAATCAACTATGCGCTTAAAAGATTAAAGAATGTAAATGTAGTTTTAATGCATGGTTTCCAGGATTATCCAACAAAACTTAAAGATAATAACTTATACAGATTAAACTGGTTAAAAAGAAATTTTACAAGGAGAAAAATTAATTTTGGGTTTCAAGATCATACAAACGGTGAAAATTTAAATAAATCTATTTTGATATCAACAAATGCAATTTCTCTGGGTTCAAAATATATAGAAAAACACGTTACATTAAGTAGATCATTAAAAATAGATTCATCATCTTCCTTAGAGCCTAGTGAATTTAAGAATTACGTGAATCAACTTTATGATTTTGTTCCCTCTTTAGGAAAAAAAGAATTTGAAATTAGTGTTGCTGAAAAGAATTATCGAAAAACTGTCAAAAAATTTGTAGTTGCAAATAAATTCTTAAAAAAAGATTCACTCTTGAGTTCTAAAGATATCGATTTTAAAAGAGTGGATAAGCCTTTCAATATTAAATCTTCATTTTTAGAGGATTTCATTGGAAAAAAAATAAATAAAGATATCTCACCAGATGAATTATTAAGACAAGTAGATTTTAAAAATAAAATTAATGCCCTGATTATTGTAAGATTAAAATCAACAAGACTTAAAAAAAAATCAATACTTAAAATTAATGGTGAATATTTAATCGAGCATTTAATTAAAAGAGTAAAGAAAATTAATGGAATAAATAAAATTATTCTTTGCACTTCTACTAGCAGTCAAGATGATAAATTGATTAAGATTGCTATCAAAAATAAAATTAATTTTTTTAGAGGTGATGAGTTAAATGTTTTAAAAAGGATTTATAATTGCTCAAAAAAATTTAAATGTGACCAAATATTAAGAATTACTGGAGATGATATCTTAACTGATAAGTATTATGCAGAAAAAACTATAAATACTCATTTAAAAAATAATTCTGATTATACAGATTGTAAAAATATACCTAGTGGAACTGAAATTGAGGTGTTTTCGGTAAAAACAATCAGAAACTTATATGAAAATCTCGTAGATAGCTCAGGTACTGAATATTTAACAAATTATATAATCGAAAATAAAGATCAGTTTTCAATTTCATCCTGCAAAGTTAAAAAAAAACATAAATCAAAGGTTAGGCTAACTATTGATACAATTGAAGATTTTAAAAATGTTGAAATGATGCTTAAATCTTTCTATAAGAAAAAAATTACTTACGATTATAATATTGATGATATTTTAAATTACTATTCTCTTTTAAAAAAAAAACCAAAAAATTCAAATATTAAACAAAAAGTAAAACCTAAAAATTTTAATACAAAATTAACTTGGAGAAAAATTGAAAAATAAAGACTTAATAACTGTATATATAACTAATTATAATTATGGAAGATACATAGACAAATGTATTCAATCAATTTTAAAACAAACTTATAAAAACATTGAGCTTATTATAATAGATGATGGTTCTAGCGATAATTCAAAAGAAAATTTAAAAAAATATGAAAAAATTAAAAAAATTAAGATTATTTATCAAAAAAATAAGGGATTAAATATTACGAATAATATTGCGATTAAGGTTTCAACAGGAAGATATATTATAAGGGTTGATGCTGACGATTGGTTAAGGGAAGACGCTATATCATCGTTATATAAAGAAATCTCTAAGGATAAAAAAATTGCAATCGTTTTTTCAAATTATTATGAAGTTAACACAAATGGGGAAATTCAAAATGAATACAAAAGATATAATTTTGACAAAGTTAAAATATTAGATAAACCGGCACATGGTGCATGTTCATTGATAGATAAAAAAAAATTACTTACCGTTGGTGGGTATAATGAAAATTTAAATTGTCAGGACGGATATGATATATGGTTCAAATTTATTTCAAAATATAAATTTAAACATGTTAATAAAAGTTTATTTTTTTATAGACAACATTCTGAAAGTTTATCAACAAATAAAAAAAAAATATTAAAAGCTAGATCTAAAATATATAAATCCATAACTCAAAATCAAAAAGAATTTAATTGTATAGCAGTAATTGCTGTTAGAGGTCCTAAATATGATCCTAATTCTAATGTTTTTAGAAAACTTAAAAATAAATATCTTATAGACTGGACTTTACAACAAATTATAAAATCTAGTGTAAAAAAAATTGTAATCGCTACTCCTGATATAAAAGTAGTCAATTATGTAAAAAGAAAATATATTTCAAAAAAAATTGTAACTTTTAAAAGGTCTGATACAACTGCAGCATTTAATACCCCAATAGACAAAATTATTTTAGAGACATATAAAAAATATAGACTTCAAAATAAAAAGTTTGATTGTTTAATGAGTGTTTCAATTGAGGCACCTTTTAGAAATTACTATGATTATGATTCAATGATAAATGTTATGAAAATTTTTAAAACTGATGCTGTTGTTGCTGTGAAACAAGAAACAGATAACTTTTATAAACATTTTGGATCTGGATTAAAAATTCTCAATGATGACAAAAAACTCAAATTAGAAAGAAATGAAATTTATCGTCAAGTTGGAAAGTTTTACTTATTAGGTAAGAAATTGTTGCAAAGCAATAAGACATTACCTGAGGGCAATATAGGTCACATAGTTTTGGATAATGACTCCGCTTTATCTTTAGACTCTCGTGATGATTGGATAAAAGCAAAAATGGTAAATATGAATTTTAATTAAGTGAAGATTTCTGTAATAATACCTGTTAAAAATAGAGCACACACTATTAAAGCAACTTTAGATTCAATATTTTTAACTAATTATCCAGATTTAGAAATTATAGTAGTTGATAATAACTCACAAGATAAGACACACGAAGTTGTCAAAAATTATAGAAATATAAAATATATAAAAAATAATTATGATAAAGAAAGGTCTTATTCCAGAAATCTTGGAATTAAAATGGCTAAAGGTGAATTCATAACTTTTCTTGACTCCGATGATTTATTGAAAAAAGAAATATTTGATTTTTTTGTTAATTCTTTAAGAAAATATAAAGGTGAAAACTTCTTTTTCATTAATTTTGACTATTTCGATGAGAATATTCAAATTAAAAACCAAAATTTATTCAAAAAAAATTTTTGTACAATAGAAGATTTAGTTATATCAAATTGTATTAGTAACATTGGAATTTTTATTAAAAGAGAACTTGCACTTAAAAATCTATGGGATGAAAATAATAAAATAATTGGAACCGAAGATTATGATTTTGTTTTAAGACTAATGTTAAAAGTAAATCGTGCAATTCTTATAAATAAAGTGCCGTTAGCCCTTGTTAGGCTACATAAAGGAAGATCAGTGTTTAATGATAAGGAAAAAAATATTTTAAAAAGATTTTTCTTCTTTAAAAGAAAAATATTCGAACATAATGAATTCAAAAATTTATCTAATTTACATAAAAAAAAAATCATATCTACACAATGTTTATATGCATCATTATTACTTCTTAGTTGTGGAGATAAAAAAAAGAGTTTTTTTTTTTTAATAAAATCAATAAAAGAGAATTCATTATCTATTTTTTCAAAAAGGTCTATTTATATAATTTTCCAATTAATTTTTAAAAGATGAAAAAAAAAATATTATTTATCTGTCCATATCCAATTAATACAGTTCCAGGACAAAGACTAAAATATGAGCAATATTTCAGTTATTTTAAACAAAATAACTATGATTATGATGTTAAATCATTTTTTAATAACGAGGAATATAAAATATTGTATTCTAGGGGCAAGTTATTAAAAAAAATTTTTGCGGTTTTTAAAGGTTACCTTAGAAGATTTTATACTTCTTTCAAATTAAAAAATTATGATCTTGTCTATGTTTTTCTAAATGTTACTCCTTTGGGAGGTAGTTTTTTTGAGAAAGTTTATAGATTTTTGTCAAATAAAATGATTTTTGATATTGATGATTTGGTTTATTTAAATAAATCATACAAAGAAAATAAAGTTGCCAAATATTTAAGATCATCAAATAAATATTATTACCTTATGAAATTTAGTGATCATGTTATAACTTGCACAAGCTATTTAGATAATTTTGTAAAAAAATTTAATAAAAATACGACTAATATATCATCTACAGTAAACACAAAAATTTATACCCCAAAAAAATTCAATCGATCTAAGAAACTTGTAATTGGATGGACAGGCTCCTTTTCTACATTGCCATATCTGAATTTAATAAAAAAAGTAATAATTAAAGTACAAAAAATTTACAATTGTGAATTATATATAATTAGTTCAAATAAAGAGATATTAGGTTTTAAAAACTATAAAAGTATGATTTGGAAAAGCAAAACCGAGGTTAATGATTTAAAAAAGATAGATATAGGATTGTATCCTCTGCCAAAAGAGGAATGGGTAAAAGGAAAGAGTGGTTTGAAAGCTATTCAGTTCATGTCGCTAGGTATTCCAGTAATTGCTTCAGATACTGAGATTAATAGAAAAGTCATTTTAAATAATAAAACTGGATTATTAGTCAACTCAGAAAAAGAATGGTTCTTAGCATTAAAAAAACTTATTGAAAATAAAAAATTAAGAGAACGTATGTCTAATAATGGTATATACCATGTAAGAAAGAATTTCTCTGTTGAGGTAAATAAAGATAGATATTTAAAAATTTTTAATAATTTAACAAATAAAAACTAAAAATATGGGAAAAATATTAGTAACAGGAGGAGCAGGTTATATTGGGAGTCATGTTGTTAAACTTTTGAATCTAAAAAAAAAGGAGATAATAATTATTGATAACCTATCAACTGGTAAAAAAAAATATGTAAAGAATGGAATATTTTTTAAGGGAGATATTAGAAACAAGAGTCACTTATATAAAATCTTCTCTAATCACAAAATAAAATCAGTAATTCACCTTGCAGCAAATTGCTTAGTTGAAGAAAGTCATAATAAAATAGATGAATATTACGAGAATAATGTTGTAGGGACAATAAATTTATTAGATTTAATGGTAAAATTTAAAGTAGAAAATATTATTTTTTCTAGTTCATGTTCAGTATATGGATATAAAAGTAATAAAATTAAAGAGGATGATAATTTAAATCCGATAAATGTTTATGGAGAAACAAAAAAAGTATGTGAAGAATTAATTCAATCTTACTCGAAAGCTTATAAATTTAATTATATTATTTTAAGATATTTTAATGCTTGTGGGGCTGATCTAGAAAATAATTTGGGAGAAGATAGAGAAAATGAAACGCATTTAATACCTCTAATTTTTAAATCAATACAAAATAATAAACCAGTTAACATTTTCGGTAAAGATTATAAAACAAGGGATAAAACATGTGTTAGGGATTATATTCATGTTCAAGATATAGCAAGAGCACATTTTAAAAGTTTGTCTTTTTTAAGGAAAAACAAAAAATCATTTATTTTTAATCTAGGAACTGAAAAAGGTTTATCTGTATTGGATATTATAAACATCACAAGTAATGTTTTAAATAAAAAAGTAAGGTACAAAATATCAAATAGACGAAAAGGTGATCCACCTTATCTTGTTGCTAGTTCGAGTAAAATTAAAAAAAAATTAAATTTTACTAATAAGTACTCAGATCCAAGACTAATTATTAAAACTGCCTGGAAATGGTTCCAATCAATAAATTAAATGAAAAAAATACTTTATATTTCTGTGGATGGTCTTTTGGATCCACTAGGTTCAAGTCAAATTCTACCTTATATAAAAGGTTCATCAAGAAGTGATTTAGTATTTTTTATATGTACAATAGAAAATATTAAAAATTCTAATAAAATAAATAAAGTAAAAAAAATCATCGAAAAAAATAAAAATTTACATTGGGAATATTATCTGTTTGCGAAAAAAAGTGGTAAAATTAATAGATTAAAAGAATTAATATTACTATATACTTTAACTTTTAAAACCTTTCTATTTGAAAAAATAAATATCATTCATAGCAGAAGTTATCTTCCAATGTTTTTATGTATTTTTTTAAAATTATTTTCTAAAGCTAAAATAATTTTTGATACAAGGGGATCATGGTTTGATGAAAGAATTGAAGGAGGCATGCTTAAACAAAGAGGCTTTGATTTTTTAATTTATAAATTTTTAAAAAAAATAGAATTCTTATTTTTTAAATCTTCAGATCATATAATTTTTCTTACAAATAATGGATATAAAAAAATAAATAAATCTTTTATTAGTGGTAAAAAAATTTCTATAATTCCATGTGCAGCTGATTTTAATTTATTTAAAATAATAGATACAAACAAAAAAAAACAAATTGCTCAGTCTCTAGGTATTAAGGATAAACTTATTATTACTTACAGCGGATCTCTAGGATCATGGTACAATTTTGATCAGATCAAGAATTTTTATACTAATTTTTTATTAAAATTCCCTAATACAACTTTAATTATACTCTCACAAAGTGATATTCAAAAAGAATTTGTAAATTTAAGTAATAGTATAAAAAGTAAAATAATATTTATTTCAGCAAAAAGAGAAATCATACCTGATATAATAGGAATAAGCGATTTTACCCTCTGTTTTATTAAAAATTCACCATCTAAAATCTTCAGCTCCCCAACAAAAGTTGGTGAGTCCTTGGGTTGTGGTGTTCCTGTTATTTATAATAAGGGAATAGGCGATTTAGACGAAGATATGAAAAACATGAAAGTTGGCTATGAGTTGAGTCAAAGTGATTTTATGGATGAGCATAATATTAAAAATATAGTTTTATCAGATAAATCGAAATTACAAATTAGAGAAAACTCTATAAATAAATATGGTTTAGAAAATGCTGTTAAAAAATTTGTAGAGATTTATAAAAGTATATAGGAATAAATTATATTTAATATGTGTGGTATATCAGGTATTATATCTAAATCAGATGTAAGACAAATAATTTTTGCTGAAAATTTTAATAAGATATTAAAACATAGGGGTCCTGATGGGAATGGTATATGGTACTCCAAAAAAAATGATGTATGCTTTTTTCATACTAGATTAGCAATACAAGATCTCTCAAATAATGGCCATCAACCAATGATTTCATCTTCAAATAGATATATAATTTCATTTAATGGCGAGATTTATAACCATTTAAAGTTAAGAAAACTAATACCCGAGTTTAAATGGAGAGGGTTGTCCGATACCGAAACATTGCTGGAGTTAATAGATCATTTCGGCATTAACGAAACATTAAATAAAATTGAAGGCATGTTTGCTTTTGCACTATATGATGTAAACCAGAATAAAATAATTTTAGCTAGAGATAGATTTGGAGAAAAACCATTATATTACGGGTTTTATGAAAATAATTTTATTTTTACATCAGAACTTAAAGTTTTGAATTTTCTAAAAACAGAAAAAAATATAAACTCAAATTCACTTAACTTTTATTTTAACTATCTATCTATTCCCTCACCACATACAATATTTAATAATTTTTATAAGCTATCTCCTGGATGTTTTATTGTTTTAAATACTTCTGATTTAGATACAAAAAAAATACAAGAAAAAAAATATTATAATAAAAAAAAAATAGTCTATGAAAATTCAAATAAAGAAATTAAAAATTATCAAAAACCTGATTTTTTGGAAGATTTGTTATCCTCCAGTATTGAAGATATGATGATAAGTGATAAACCTGTTGGAGCTTTTTTGTCTGGAGGAATAGACTCGTCAATTATATGTTCTCTTTTATCAAAAAGATTAGGAAAAAAGATAAAAACTTTTACTATTGGTTTTGAAAATAAAGATTATGATGAGTCAATCTTTGCAAAAAAAATTTCCAGTTATCTTAATACTGATCATCATGAGCATATATTCAACGATAATGATATTAAATCAATAATACCTAAAATTCCTTTAGTGTATGATGAACCTTTTTCTGATAGTTCCCAAATACCAACTTATTTAGTTAGTGAGATTGCAAAAAAAAATGTGACAGTTGCTTTAACCGGAGATGGTGGTGATGAGCTTTTTGGAGGTTATAACAGATATTTATTAACAAATAAATATTGGCCAATTTTAAATTTAACACCTTTCTTTTTTAGGCAAGTGATTGGAAATATTTTAGGAAATCAATCAATTCAAAAATATTCAGAAAAGCTAAACAAAATCGGAGTAAAATTAAGAAATATAAAAACCATCAAAGATTTATATTTTAATTATACAACTGAGCTAAATATGGCCAGCAGAATACTAAAAAATGAGTATCATAATCAAATACCAAAGGATAATTTTCAAGACAAAAGTCTTATTCAACTTAATAATGTAGAAAAAATGATGTATTTTGACGTTGAAAGATATCTGCCTGATGATTTGTTGTGTAAAGTAGATAGAGCGTCTATGTTTCATAGTTTAGAAACAAGGGCACCATTTTTAAATCATAAAATATATGAATATTCTTTAAAAATACCTTTTGATGAAAAAATTTATAAGAATAATACTAAAGTAATATTAAAAAGTATTCTTAGTAAATATATCCCAAAAAAAATTTTTGAAAGACCAAAAAAAGGTTTTGGTATTCCTATCAAACAATTTCTTTTTAATCAGTTAAGAGAATGGAGTAAAAGCATTCTTTTTGATAAATATTATGAAGATCCTTTTCTGGACCAAAAAGAAGTACAAAAATTCTGGGAACTAACAGACAAAAATAAATTAGATTTGTCATCAACTATCTGGAGCATAATTTCATATAGAATTTGGTTGAAGGGAAAATGAAATCATAATGATTATTTATTCTATAATAATTATTCTACCTTTTGTTTTATCAATCTTAAATCTAAGTATTAAAAAAGAAGAGAAATTTAAATTAGATTTTTTATGGTTTTCGTATTTATTATTTTCGCTATTCATTTTTGGCTTCAGATATCAAATTGGTGGAGATTGGAATAACTATTATGCAGCTTTTATGAATATCGCTAATTTTGATTTTTCACAAAAAATGAGTCCTGGATTTAATCCAAATAAAATTAATATAAATAATTATGAGGACTCAATCATATTTTATTTATTAAATATTTCAATTGGGCGTACATTTAACAGTTTTATAGTTTTTAATTTGATTTGTTCTATAATTTTTATTTATTCAATTAATAAATTTTGTAAGATACTAGAAACCTCTAAATATGTAATGTATGGGTTCTTTGCATCCTATTTATCAATAGTCGTACACTTAGGTTATGTAAGGCAATCAATAGCAATCGCTTTCTTAGCACTTTCATTTTATTTTTACTTTAAAAATAAAATTACAAATTCTTTTGTTTTTTTTATTATTTCAACACAAACTCATATAATAACTTCAATTTTTGTTCCACTTTTTATTAAATTAAAGAATATTTACTTAATAATTTTATTTTTAGCTTTAGGTTTAATATTAATTATTTTTGCTTGGGAAAAAATTTATCTTTACTACTACTATTATTTAGGAGATGGAATACACTTCCAATCAAGAGGAGCTTTTGTGAGAGTCCTAATAAATATTCCTTTTTTTCTGGTTTTTTTTTTCTTGAAAAAACAATTAAAAATTTCAAAAAAAGAGAACTTATTCTTTAAAATTAGTCTAATTGTTCTTATTATTTCAATTTTTTTATTGTTCACTGACAAATCTACGATAGCAGATAGACTTGCTTTACAATTAATCTTATTTCAAGGATATACGGTTGGTAAAATATTTAGTAATTTAAAAATTTATTTTATGAAAAATATTTTCATATTTTTAACGCTTTGTTTCTCATACTTTCAATTTATAGGATGGGTATTTACTACTAACTTTTATGACTCTTGGTTACCTTATAAAAACATTATATTTCAATGAAAAAAGTTTTTTTTGTAATTGATACTTTGGGGCCTGGAGGATCAGAAAGAGTTATAAGTGAGTTAGCAAATAATTTATCTAACAAATATAAAGTTTATTTGGTTACTATTAATCAATCTAGAAATTTAAAGGATTTTTATCCCCTTAGTTCGAAAATTAAAAGAATAAGATTAAAAGAAAATATTGAGAATAAAAATATAATTCTAAAAATGTTGAGAATAATTAATCTTTACAAAAATTTCTGCAAAATTGTTAAAAAAGAAAAGCCAGATATTAACATTAGCTTTTTAACATTTTCAAATTTAATGAGTATTTTCTGTAATTTATTTAATAAAAAAATAAGTTGTATTATATCTGAGAGGATTAATCCAAAATTAATTAAAAAAAATAGAATATATAACATCTTATCGTTTATATTTTATAGAAATGCTAAATGTTTAGTAGTTCAGTCAAAAAGCATCAAACACGCACTTAACAACTACAACAGTAACATAAAAATAATTTATAATCATGTTAGAGCTATAAAAAGAGATAACAGAAAAAAATATAATTATATCAATATTTCAAGATTAGATGACCAAAAAAATATATTTTTTTTAATAAAATCTTTTAAGATAGTAATCCAGCAATATAAAAACTTAAAATTGTATATAATTGGTGAAGGAGAACTAAGACAAAACGTAAAAAAATACATTTCTAACCTCAAATTACAAAAAAATGTTAAATTGTTAGGACTTAAAAAGAATATTGATAGAATTTTAACATCCTCGGAGTTTTACCTTCATACTGCAAAGACTGAAGGAATGTCTAATGTATTGTTAGAAGCTATGTCAGCAAGAACACCTTGCATAATATTAAAACATAAATCGCAACATGAGTTTTTTAAAAATTATGTTAATTGTTTTATAATTAATAATACTGATGAAATTAATTTTGCAAATTCAATTATAAAAATCAAAAATATGAAAAAAAATAAAATTCAAAATATAATTAAGTCAGCAAAAAATTCTGTCGATGATTTAAACATAAATAAAGTTGCAAAAAAGTGGCAAATGATGATTGAAAAAATATAGTTAAAAATGAAAAAAAAAATTTTAATGGTTATTGGAAAATTTTATCCTGAGATAAGTGGAGGAAATTTACAATGTAAAAAAATTATTGATGAACTTAATAGTGAGTATAAATTTAAAATACTTACTTTTTCAAATCAAGAAATTGATAAAAAAATAATTAATAAAAATTATGATATTACTAGAATAAGAATTAGTGATAATTATTCCAATATATTCTCCAGATTATTCAAAATAATAAATTTTTTTTTAAACAAAAATAAAGACTTTTCAATTGTACATATATTTGGAATATCAAGAATAAATACATTTATTATATTTTTGGCAAAAATTTTCAAAAAAAAAATCATAGTCAGATTTTCTTCGTTTGGTGAAGATGATCTTAAAACAGTTTATAATAAGTCTAAGTTAAGCTTCGTATTTCATAAATATTTAACTAATAAATTAATTTCAACAGCTCCTATTTTTCAAAAAAAGTGTAATGAATTAAATGTAGAAAAAAAAAAAAATAAATTAATCAAAAATTTTCTTTTAATAGATAAAAATAAAATAGATAAGAAGCAAAAAATAAAAATACAAAATAATTATAAAAATGTTTTATGTATAGGACATTTTTCTAACGATAAAAGAAACTATCTAGCTTTTGAAGTCTGGAAAGAAACTTATTTAAAGGGTTTCAAATCTAATATTATTTTTGTAGGTAGTTCTTCAAATTATAATCATGAGGTTAATCAGGAAATAAAAAATAAAATCCTTTACGAAGTTAAAAAATTAAAGTTATCTAAGTTTGTTTTTTTTATCGAATTTCAAAAAAATATGAATTATCTTTACAAAATTTCAGATATTTTACTTATGCCTTCTGTTAGAGAAGGAGTCCCAAATGCACTTATAGAGGCAATATATTATGGTTTAAACTGTATATGCACTAAAATGCCAAGTATAAAAAATTTTATAAAATATAATAATCTTACTTATATCGATATGCATGCAAACAAATTACTTTGGTCAAATGAACTGATCAAACAGTTGAAATCAAAAAAGAAAAAAAAAATAAATAAAAAAATAATTTCACAATTTAATAATGTAAAAATTAAAAAAGATTATTATTATCTTTACAAAAATCTATGAAACAGCAAAATTATATAGTTATCTCGACACTTGATTGGAAATCAAATTGGCAAATCCCACATGAGTTGGTTAACTCTCTGTTAAAAAATAAAAATAGAGTTTTATATGTTGAAAATACAGGGGTTAGATCCTTTATGTTAAAAGATCTAAATAGAATATTTAAGAGAGGCTTTAATTTTTTAAAAAGTGCAAAAGGATTTAAAAATAAATCGAAATATTTTTCGTTATTTTCACCAGTAATATTTCCATACCCATATAATAAATTGGCTTTATATATAAATAAATTTATATATGTAAACAATATAAAAAAATGGATTGAGGTCAACAAGATAGAGAATGTAGTTCTTATATGCTTTTTACCAACACCTATAAACCTTGAGCTAACAAAATATATAAATTTTAAAAAAAAAATTTATTATTGTCTAGATAACTTGAGTAAAGGATATCTAGACTCTTATAAAATTAAAATTTATGAAAAAATATTTTTGAATATATCTGATATAAATTTTTTTACCTCAGAAAAATTATTAAGAAAAAATTATATTTCTAAAAAAACTTTATTACTTCCAGCAGGAGTAAAACTAGAAAATTTTAAAAAAAAAAGAAAATTAAAAAAAATAAAGAAAGTAATTGGGTATATAGGAGCAGTTAGCGAAGTTTTTGATCAAGAACTAGTTGTTAGACTAGCAGAAGAATTTAAGGAATTTCAGATTGTCATTGTTGGACCAGTTGTTACAAATATCGATAAACTATCAAAATATAAAAACATTAAATTTGTTGAACAAGTTGAACACAAATTTTTACAAAATTACATGATAAATTTTGATGTCGGAATAATACCATACAAAACTAATAGTTTTACAGAGAGCGTTTATCCTTGTAAATTAAATGAATATCTTGCACTTGGACTTCCTGTTGTTTCAACTAATTTAAATGAACTAAATAAAAAAAATGTATTTAACCCAAATATTTTTTCTATTGCAAAAAATCATAAAGAATTTGTTAAAAAAATTAAAAATGAATTGAATAATGATAAATATGAAAAAATTGTAGCAAGAAAAAATTATGCATTAAATAATTCATGGGAAAGTAGATATAAAACATTTCGTACTTCTATAGACTCGATAAAAAAGACAGATTTTAGTGATAATTTTTGGACAGATTTGTTTGTTGAACAAATAAATCTTTTTAAAAAAAGGACTTATTTATTCTTAAGTTCAGCAGTTTTCGCTTACTTTTTAATATTTCATTCCTCACTGATTTGGCATGCTGGAGATTATTTAAGATATTTTGAAAAAGTTGAGAGAAGTGATAGCTTAGTTGTCTTTAGTGGGGATGGAAAAGACTCTTACATAAATAGTTCATATCAAGATAGAGTTCTTGATGCAATTCAGTATCATGAACTTAAATATTATAAAAATATATATTTATCCTCTGGAAAGGAACAAACAATACCAGAGACATTAATTATAAAGTCTTTATTAAAAAATTATGGAATTAAGGAAAATAATATAATTATTCAGTATAAATATCCCTCAAATACGGCTGAAAATATCGCTTATGTTTATAAAAAACTTAAAGAAAAAAATGTTAAAAAAACATTATTTCTCACTTCTCCATTTCACAGTAGAAGATCAATGATGATTTGGAAAAATTATAGTGATATTGATGTAATACCAATCAAATCATTTAAAGATGATTACATAAACCAAAAATATAATCTTAAATTAAAAAGTTTAAAAGTCATAGTTTATGAATATTTATCTATTTTATATAATTACCTGAAAGGAAATATTTCTTGAAAATATTATTTATTTCAAACTCTTTTTGGAACTTATATAATTTTAGAAAAAACTTAATTTTCACAATCTCAAAGAGAAATGAAGTATTTCTTATTGGAAACAAAGATAAATATAAAACTAAGTTTACAAAAAAAAAAAATATAAATATTTTTGTCACTTCTCTTTACAAAAATAATTTATCATTTTTAAATGATTTAAAATATTTAATTTTAATTTTAAAATATATAAAGAAAAATAAATTTAGAAATATAGTTTCATTTACAATTAAACCTAATTTAATGTCTCTAATTATCTCGAGGATATTATCTATACCAACCATAGTAACGGTCTCAGGGCTTGGAACTTTGTATTTACGTTATAAATTTTTATTTAAATGTTATTTGCTTGTATTAAAATTTTTAATAAATAGAAATGTAATTATTTTTTTTCACAATAAAGAAGATAAATTAATTTTTAAAAAAAATAATTTATTAAAAAAAATTGCACATTCAAAAATTGTGTTCGGTTCAGGTATTGACTTTGAAAAATTTAAATATTCAAAAAAAAATTTTAAAAAAAATAATTTTGTTTTTATTGGAAGATTGATAAAAGATAAAGGTATTGATGAATTACTTGATATTATACCTGATATAAAAAAAAAATACCCAAATGTAAAATTTAAAATTATAGGTCAGATCGATAAAAATAATCCTAGAACTATTAATCAAAAAAGATTGTTTTCACTGGCTAAAAAAGGTCTTATAGAATATGACGGTTTTAAAAGTGATTTAAGAAATGACTATAAAAAAGCTACGTGTTTGATTCTACCATCATATAGGGAGGGATTATCTAAAACGTTAATGGAGGGCATGACAACCGGCCTTCCAATAATTACTACAAATGTACCTGGATGTGCTGATTTAGCTAAAAAATCAGGGGCGGGACTTATTGTTCAGTTAAAAAATAGAACCTCTCTTAAAAAACAAATTCAAAATTTCATTCATTTTTCCATATCAAAAAAAAAAGTAATGAGTATTAATGCTCATAAATATGCTAAAAAAAATTTTGACGAAAAAAGAATTATTAAAAAATATATAAATGCACTCAAATAAATTAAAAATAAGTGTTGTGGGATTAGGTTATGTTGGATTGCCACTAGCTGCAGCTTTGTCAAAACATTATGAAGTTTTAGGATTTGATAAATCAAAAAAAAAAATTGTCAAACTTCTTAAAGGTAATGATCCTACAAATCAGCTAAGATCTAAAGAAATTTTAAATAAAAATATTAAATATTCAACTAACCCAAAATTAATAAATAATACCAAAATAATAATTGTTACCGTTCCCACTCCCGTTGATATAAAAAATAAACCAGATATTTCTTTAATAAAAAATGCATGTAAAACTATTGGTCAGAATTTATCTAAAAGCTCAATAGTTGTATTTGAGTCAACAGTCTACCCCGGTCTAACAGAGGAAGTTTGTATAAAAGTGCTAGAAAAATATTCTAAGTTAAAGTGGAAAAAAGATTTTAATATTGGCTATTCACCAGAAAGAATAAATCCTGGAGATAAAATTCACAATCTTGAAAATATAACTAAAGTTATATCTGCAGATAACAAAAAAACTCTTATTACTTTAAAAAAGATTTACAAAAAAATTATTAAAAAAATATTTTTAGCACCTTCAATTAGAGTGGCTGAGGCAGCAAAAATTATAGAAAATACTCAAAGAGATATTAATATTGCGTTTATGAATGAATTATCAATCATTTTTTCTAAATTAAACATAAATATACATGACGTTCTTCAGGCAGCTGGCACAAAATGGAATTTTTTAAAATTTGAACCTGGTTTGGTTGGAGGACATTGTATTGGCGTTGATCCATATTATCTAACTTATAAAGCTAAGAAAATTGGTTATTCGCCTAAAATAATTTTATCTGGCAGAAACTTAAATGACAATATGACAAGATATTTATATTTAAGGTACAAACAATTATTGACAGAAAAATTTAAGAAACAAAAAAAAATTAATATTTTATTAATGGGAATTACTTTTAAAGAAAATTGTAATGATTTTAGAAATAGCAAACCTGTTGAATTTTACAAGCTTCTATCTAATTTAGAAAATATAAAGATAGATGTACATGATCCTTATGTAGATAAAAAGGAGATTAAAAAAGAGTATAATATTAAAGTTATAGAAAAGCCTACGATTAAAAAGTATGATTCAGTGGTATTATTGGTAAAGCACAAAGAATATGAAAGACTAACATATAAAAATCTAAAACAATATTGTAAGGAAGTTTTCTTTGTATTT
The DNA here is from genome assembly GCA_902581585.1 of uncultured Pelagibacteraceae bacterium. GTDB lineage: Bacteria > Pseudomonadota > Alphaproteobacteria > Pelagibacterales > Pelagibacteraceae > Pelagibacter. The sequence continues at coordinate 1,009 of CACHPB010000003.1, read as the reverse complement.
GATATAAAAAATCTGTTTTTTAAAAGATTTAAAGAAAAAAATATTTTTACTATATGAACAAAAAAAAAATAATTTTCGTTGCAGAAATAGGTATGAATGCTGATGGCATATTTTCCAATAATGAAAAACTTATCAAAGCAGCAAGCTTATCAGGGGCAAGTATAGCTAAATTCCAATTAGGGTGGAGAGATGATAAAACTGATATTAATTATTTAGATCACAAAAGAGTTAAGAAAATATTCGAATGGGGAAAGAAATATAACATAGAAATTATGTTTTCTATAATAAAGCCATATGCATTTGATATTATAAAAAAATTTAATGTAAAAAGGTTTAAAATTGCATCTAGAACTGTAATAGAATATCCGAAATTAGTTAAAAAAGTTTTAAATGAAAAAAAAGAAACTTTTATTTCACTCGGGTGGTGGAAAAAAAATTATTTTCCCTTTAAAGATAGAAACGCGAAATACTTATTTTGTGTTTCAAACTATCCAACACGGCATAATGAATTAAAAAAAATGCCAAAAAAATTTAATAATTATTTTGGCTATAGTGATCATGTCATTGGATTAGAAGCTTGTTTTTTAGCAATAAGTAGAGGTGCGAACTTAGTAGAAAAGCACTTTACATTAAATAAAAATTCCAAAGTTATAAGAGATCATGCTTTAAGTGCGACCCCAGACGAATTCAAAATTCTTGTTGAACATGGTAGTAAAATTTATCAACTGAATAATGAAATCAGCTAAAAAATTTGATAAATCCTTAATATTTTTTTTACCCAGGTATCATACAAATCTTGTAGGAATTTCAGAGTACTTTTCTAAAAAAAAAATTAATATTAAAATATTATCTAATGAAAAAAAAAAAATAGAAAATTATTCATTTTCTAAACCTTTGGTAATTCCAAAAGTTAAAATAAATATCTTTTGCTTTAAATTTAGTTTTTTTAATTTTTTAAAAATTAAAAAAATTCTTCAAAAGAAAAGATTTGATTTGGCAATTATCAGAT
>CACHPB010000002.1 GCA_902581585.1 uncultured Pelagibacteraceae bacterium | reverse complement strand
ATTATTTGTGGATCAACTAATGAATTCATTTTAGCCCAAATCTCAGCGTGTTTCCCTTTTTTTGCATTACTTATTTCCTTATCTATATTCTGATTTAAAGTTTTTCTTAAATTTACTGGAGAAATGGAAATTTTATTTAAATTTCTTGGTTTTGAATAACCAGTCACATAATTGTAGAATTTTTCAACATCTGTAGCCATTTTTTTATCAGAGCTAAATAGAGATAAGTCTGTGTATATTTTTGCATTTACAGGATGATAATTGCCAGTACCCAAATGGAAATATGTTTGAATTTTACCACCCTCACGTCGATGTATTAGTGATGATTTAGCATGTGTTTTGTATTTTGCAAAACCATAAACAATTTGAACTCCAGCTTTTTCAAGACTTCTTGCCAGCTGTATATTTGCTTCTTCATCAAATCTAGCTTTGATTTCAATTAAAGCAGTAACTGTTTTACCATTTTCGGCAGCACTAATTAATGCTTTAACAATTGGTGAATCTAAAGTAGTCCTATACAATGTTTGTTTAATAGCAATTACTTTTTTATCTATAGCCGCTTGATTTAAAAATTCAATTACAGCATCAAAAGTTTCAAATGGATGATGAACTATTAGGTCTTTTTTCTTAATTGTCTCAAAAAAATTATTATTGTATTCTTTTAATCTTTCTACGTCTCTTGGTGTAAAGTTTTTAAATTTTAATTTAGAATTTTTAATTTTACAAATTTGGTCTATATCCTGGATTCCAACTAAACCTGCTACTTCATAAATATAATTTGGATTAATTTCTAATTTATTTGTTATAAATTTTACAAGTTCTTTGTCGCTTTTTTCTAAAATTTCTAATCTAACAATATCACCAGTTCTTCTTCGCTTTAATGCTAGTTCAAATGATCTGACTAAATCCTCAGCCTCTTCTTGAATTTCTACATCACTATCTCTTATTACTCTAAATATCATTTTCTTTTCTAATAAATGATCTGGAAAAATCTCAGAGGCAAAGTAACCAATAACATCATCTAGAACTAAAAATTTCTTAAATGATTTTCCTCCGTCTATTTCAATAAATCTTGATAAAGCTTTAGGAATTACAATAATTGAATTAAGAATTCTCTTTTTTTTCTTTTTCTTCAGCTTCATAACTAAAGCTCTCCCTTGATTAATAATAAATGGAAAAGGATGAGCAGGATCAATCGCTGATGGTGTAAGTAGAGGATAGATTTCTTCCTTAAATATTTCTAATAATTTCTTTTTTTCCTTTGTGTTAAGGTTTTCTGGCTTAGTTAATAAAATATTATTTCTCTTCAGCTGATTTGATAGATTATTAAATATGGTATTTTGTTTATTTAATAGATTTTTTGTATCATTGATAACCATCTCCATCTGTTCTTCGGGTGTTAGTCCATCTGAACTTAGTGAGTCGACTTCTTGTTTAATCTGACTGTATAGTCCAGCAACTCGAACCATAAAAAATTCGTCTAAATTTGAGCCTGCAATAGATAAAAATTTTACTCTCTCATAAAGAGGATTTTCAATATTTTGCGCCTCAAAAAGAACCCTATCGTTAAATTTTAACCATGATAATTCTCTATTTATATAATTAGATTTAAGCTCTTCTTTGTCTTGTTTTTTTAATGCAGTCATATATTTAGAATTAATGCGCGAATTATATGTCATGAGACATGCAAAATCTAGTTGGGAAGACCCAAATTTAAGTGATTTTGAAAGACCACTAAATAAAAGAGGCATCAAAAGTGCAAAAATTATAAGTGAATTTTTTGTTAAAAAAAAATATTCCTTTGATTATGTGCTTTTATCTTCATCAAAAAGAACAAAAAAAACTCTAAATTTAATACTGAAAAAAATAAATAAACCAAAAAAAATTAAAAGTTCCTCAAAGCTTTATTTAGTTAATGAAAATGAAATTATAGGGTATATAAAAAATATCCATAAAAGGTTTAAGAAAGTATTGCTAATAAATCATGAACCTGCCCTTAAAAATTTAGTTATAAAATTAACTAAAAATAAAGATAATAGTAATTTTAAACTATTAAATTATAAATTCCCAACTTGTGCATTTGCTAAAATAGTTTTCGATACAAATGATTGGATAAATATTGAAGAGAAAGGAATTATTTCTGAATTTGTAAGGCCTAAAGATTTAGTTATCTAACGAATAGCCTGCAGATCTCACTGTGCGAATTAAACTTTCTAATCCACTTACATTTAAAACTTTTCTCAATCTTCTTATGTGAACATCAACCGTTCTACTTTCTACATAAATATTTTCACCCCAAACATTATTTAATAATTGTTCTCTTGAATAAACTCTTTTTGGATTTTTGATAAAAAAATCTAATAATTTAAATTCTGTGGGTCCCAAAATTATTTCCTTATCATTTCTATAAACTCTTTTTGCCAATCTATCAATTTTAAGGTCTTTAAATTCCACAACATCAGTTGATGACAAAGGTTTAGCCCTTCTTAACAAAGATTTAATTCTTGCATTTAATTCTTTTTGGCTAAATGGTTTAGTGACGTAATCATCAGCTCCAGTTTCAAATGCTTTTAATTTATCTTCCTCCTCTCCTTTTGCAGTAAGCATAATAATTGGAATGTCATTATATTTTTTATCCCTTTTTAACTGTTTACATATTTCGACACCTGATAAATCTGGCAACATCCAATCTAATAAGATTAAGTCTGGCATTTTTTGTTTTATTGATTTTAAAGAGTCCTCTCCATTTTCACTTGAAGAAACCTTATGACCTTCTTTTTCTAAATTATATTTTAATAGAGTTGAAATTGGCGCCTCATCTTCTGCAATAAATATGTGTGCACTCATTACTTTGTTAATACTGAGTCGCTACCCTTAGGTCTTTCACCCTCTAAATAATCACCTGTAACTAAATAAAATACTTGCTCAGCTATGTTGGTTGTATGATCTCCTATCCTTTCAATGTTTTTAGTTACAAATAAAAGATGTGAGCCATATTCAATATTTTCCGTATTTGATTTAAGTAGTGAGATGACTTCTTCCATACATTTATTTGTTAAATCATCAACTTGTTCATCACTCTCCCATACTGTTCGAGCTACATCGCTTGATCTACTTAGATATGAGTCTAAAACAATTTTTAATTGTTTTTGAACCAAAATGCAGATTCTATTCATTGCTTCAATTAAATTATTTGGCAAATGCGTATTTATAAGTTTTGTTCTTTTTGCAATATTTTTGGCAAGATCACCTATTCTTTCTAAGTCTGAAGACATCTTTAGAGCTGCAACTGTTTCTCTAAGATCAACAGCCATTGGTTGTCTTAAAGCAATTAAATTTACTACCTCATTCTCTATCTGAGACTCAAAATTATCTATAACTACATCTGAATTTATAACATCATCAGCAAGGTTATGATCATTTGTTGATATTGCTTTCATTGCATTACCTAAAGCGGTTTCGCAATTTGCCCCCATTTCAACTAAATCATTGTTTAATTTTTTTAATTGGTCTTCGTAAGATTTTACTGTGTGTGGTTTTTCATTCATTATCCAAACCTTCCTGTTATGTAATCCTGCGTTTGTTGTTGAGTCGGATTCTTGAATATCTTATCAGTAGAACCTACTTCAATCAATTTACCAAGGTGAAAAAAACCAGTATTTTGAGAGACTCTTGCAGCTTGGGACATTGAGTGAGTAACAATTATTATAGTATGTTCCTTTCTTAATTCATCAATTAGCTCCTCTATTTGTGCTGTTGCAATTGGATCAAGAGCTGAACATGGCTCATCCATGAGTATTACCTCTGGCTTAATTGATATTGTTCTTGCAATACAAAGTCTTTGCTGTTGTCCACCTGATAAACCAGTACCTGGTTCGTGAATTCTGTCTTTTACCTCTTCCCAAAGTGCTGCTTTTCTCAAACTCTCTTCAACAATATTATCCATTTCACTTTTAGATTGAGCTATCCCATGTATCTCAGGTCCATAAGAAATATTCTCATAAATAGTTTTTGGAAAAGGATTTGGTTTTTGAAAAATCATTCCAACTTTTTCTCTAAGCCTTACAACATCTGTATCTTTTTGATTTATGTCATAGTCATTAATTTTTACGACACCACTGACTTTACAAATATCGATCACATCATTCATTCTATTTAAACATCTTAAGAATGTTGATTTACCACAACCAGAAGGTCCAATAAGAGCAGTTACTTTATTTGCTTCGATATCCATATTGATATCAAATAAAGCTTGTTTCGCTCCATAATAGACATCAACATTTTTTGCTTCTATTTTATTCATATTTTAGTTCCATTTCTTTTCAAATTTATGTCTAATTAATTGTGCTCCTAAATTCATAAAAATTAGGAAAAATAATAATACCATTATGCAAGCAGACACTTTTTCTACAAATCCTCTTTCGGCACTCTCCGCCCATATATAGATTTGAACAGGCAAGCTAGCTGCTGGATCCATAGGGGTTCCTGGTATTGTGTTAACAAAAGCAACCATTCCAATTAATATTAAAGGCGCTGTTTCACCTAATGCTTGAGCTAAGCCAATTATAGTACCTGATAAAGTTCCAGGTAAAGCCAATGGCACGGTATGATGCATCGTCGTTTGCATTCTGCTAGCTCCCATTGCTAAAGCTGCTTCTCTTATACTGGGTGGAACAGCCTTCAATGATGCTCTGGCTGCTATTATAATTGTTGGAAGAGTCATTAATGAAAGGGTTATGCCTCCAACTAAGGGTGTTGATCTAGGTAAACCAAATACAGCCAATAAAACACCTAATCCTAATAATCCAAAAACAATTGAAGGAACTGCTGCTAGATTATTGATATTTACTTCTATAAAATCTGTAAATCTATTTTTTGGTGCAAATTCCTCTAGATAAACTGCAGCTAGTAAGGCAACAGGAAAGGCAATTGACAGACAGACAAGTATGGAAAATAATGAACCCATAAATGAGCTTGCTATTCCCGCTAACTCAGCTTCTCTAGAATCAGCATTTGTAAAAAAACTGGCATTAAATTCACTTATAACTCTTCCGTCTTCATTTAATTTATCAAAAATTTTTAATTGATAATCAGATGCTCTTCTTCTATTTTCAGGTATATCTCTTGGATAATTTCCTTTAAATACTTGATCTAAGTCGTCAGAGGCTGTTAATTTTACATCAACTGTTTTTCCAAAGCTATCAGGATTGTCTAGAAGATAATATTTTAATTCTCTCTCAAAAGTAAATGCAAACATTTTTTTTAATTCCATAATTTGATCCTCACTTGCATCTGGATCGAGAGTGATAAATGTTTCTATCCCAAACTCATAAAAGTCTGCATCATTAATATCTTCGGTTGTTGGTTTTTTATCTGGATCCAAATATAATAAATCTGCATTATAATTGACTGGTATTACCAACCATGTTTTTTGAAATGCTGTGTAACCAGTAGAAAATATCTTTGTTAGAAATACCACTAGAAATAATAAAGCCATAAATATTGCAGCTTTACCGTAAAATTGAAATCTTTTTTCAGCTTTGTATCTTTTAATTAAACGTTCTTCTTTATTCATATTTCTCTCTATATTTTTTCACAACAGATAAGGCAACAATATTTAAAACTAAAGTAACTATAAATAAACTTAATCCCAGTGCAAAAGCTGCTTGGGTTTTCGGATCCCCAAATTGTTGATCACCAATTAAGATAACAACAATTTGAGCAGTTATTGTTGAAGTGGACTCTAATGGATTAAGAGTTAGGTTTGCTGCCAACCCTGATGCCATTACAACAATCATTGTTTCACCAATAGCTCTAGAAACACCTAATAAAATAGATCCAACAATTCCAGGTAAAGCAGCTGGAAAAATTACTCTTTTTATTGTTTCAGATTTTGTTGCTCCCATGGCATAGCTACCATCTCTAAGATTTTGAGGAACACTTGTAATTACGTCGTCACTTAAGCTTGATATAAATGGAATAATCATAATTCCCATAACACCACCGGCTGCCAGTGCGCTTTCTGCTGACACCTCTAGTCCTAATGATAATCCAAGGTCTTTTAAAAAAGGTCCAACTGTTAAAGCAGCAAAAAAACCATAAACAACAGTTGGAATTCCTGCTAAAATTTCAATGACAGGTTTGGCATATTGTCTTAAACGTTTGCTCGCATATTCCGCCATATAAATACCACTTAACAAACCAATTGGTATTGCAACACACATTGCAATCAAAGCTATAAAAAAGGTGCCTGCAAATATCGGAACCGCACCAAAAGTATCACTGTACATTGATGGATCAAGTGCTTCACTTGCATCTCGAACAAAAGCTTTTGCAGGATACCAGTGCATTCCAAATACAAAATCAAATAGTGGGATAACTTGAAAAAATTCTATTGTTTGAAACAAAAGGGAAAAAATAATACCAATGGTTGTTAATATCGCTGCCAGTGATGATAAAAAAAATACTCCTTTAAGAAATATTTCAACTGGTTCTCTTGTTTTAGTGTTGTTTGAAATCTTTGTATACGCATAACCTGTTGATGCAATTAATAATGATAAAACTATAACGACCTTAGACCACTTTGCTATGTCTCTAAAGTTTAAATATTTTTCTGCTGATCTTTGTAACTCTGCAGTAAGTTCTCCTGAATACTGGTTTCGAGAAAGTGATTTTACTTTTTCATAAAATAAATTCAACTCTCCTTCTAGAAGTCCTTGCGAAGAATAATCACTAAGTATAAAAAATCTTACTATGCTAGGTTCAAATATCGACCATAAAGCATACAAAAGAAAAGCGGGTGCGCCACACCATATAGCAAGATAGTACCCATAAAATTTTGGAAGAGCTGTTAACCGTTTGTTAGATTGAATTAAAATAGCTTTTTTTCTTCCAAAGAAGTAACTGGATAAAGCTAAAAGAACGATTGTTAAAAATATTACTGAATTCAATTATTGGCTCCTTTAGATTTATACAAAAAAAAGGGCCCATTTAATAGGGCCCCTTTTGAGTTTATTAACAAATATTATATTACTCCATTGACATTGCAGTAAGAGATTTCGAATTATCTCTAACTGTTCTGTAAGTTGCAGCATCAAGTGGAACAAGTCCTATTTCCGCTAAGTAACCTCTTTTACCAATAGCTTTAGTTGTAGTGAATTCTTTTACAAATTCATGTAAACCTGGAATTACACCAACATGAGCTTTTTTTACGTAAAAGAATAATGGTCTAGCAACAGCATAACTATAGTCTTGGATAGATTCTAGTGATGGTTGACCACCTTCTATACTTGCAGCTTGCAATTTATCTCTAGCAGCTAAGAAGTAACTAAATCCAAAGAAACCAAACATTTCTTTGTCTTCAGATAATTTTTGAATAATTAAACTATCATTCTCTCCAACTTCAATTGCAGCACCATCTTCTCTGTAAAGTTTTTGTGGTTTTTTATATTTTTTATTTCCAGCTTCGAAACCTGCTTTGTATAATGCTTTAGCCTCTTTAGGCATACCTTTTTTCATTACTAACGAATTCCAAGCATCTCTTGTTCCGGATGTTCCTGGGGGAATCATAACTGAAATCTTTTGTTTTGGTAAACTTGGATCTATTTGATCCCATGTTTTGTATATGTTGTCTACTAATTTACCATCAACAACTGAGTGTTTTGCTAAAGCTTTCCAAAGTTGTTCTTTAGTGAAGTTTACTGGTTCAGCATCAACACTGTATGCTAAAGTAATACCATCGTTACCGATAATAACTTCAACAATGTCATTAACACCATTTTTTTTGCAAAGAGCTTTTTCTTTATCTTTCATTGCTCTTGATGCATTTGTTATATCAGGGTGAGCTTCTCCTACACCTGCACAAAATAATTTTGCACCACCACCTGTACCAGTTGACTCGATTACTGGTGTTTTAAATCCAGTTTGCCCGAATCTTTCAGCAACTATTGTTGCGTAAGGGAATACAGTAGATGATCCAACTATTTTGATTTGATCTCTTGCTTGAGCAATAGTGGCAACAGAAATGGCAACTATTGAAGCAAGGACTATAGTTAGTTTTTTCATTTTTAATATCCTTTCGTGAATTAAAGTTAATTAACGACTCGCTTATTAAATTTTATTGAGGACTCTAGTATTACAAATTTATTACAGTTTTGTTAAATAGGTAACTTTTTAGTTGTATTTTTTAGAGATGATTAAGGTATCATTATCTGCAGCTAAATCTCCTCTACAACGAATTGGGCTCACATTTTCACTTAGTGCTAAGCTCTTTGTTGGTCTTAAAGTAACTTCTAGTTGTATCATTGATATAAGATCTTTTACTTGTTTTTGATCATATTTCCATGAAGGCCAACTTGTGGGGGTAGAAAAAGTAGTAATTATATAACTTGAGGCTCTATTAAAATTATAATTACTCTCATTTTGTTTTCTTAACAAATGATCTCTTACAGAAAAGAAAATATTTTTACATCTATACATGTCAGACATATAATTTTCTTTTTTTAAGTTTTTGTTCATTGGGATTGATACAATCAAATCAATTGTATCTCTCCAGAATGAAGTTAAAACATCAGTATAGATATGATCAACATTTACTTTGTCAGATGGAAAATGTTTACTGACAGTGCTTTTGGTGTTTTCTAAGTCATTTTTCATTCTAAAAATACCAATATCAAATACAGTAAGTTGTTGGTTCCTTAAAAGTGTTGTAATGTCTTTTTTATTAGAGTCTTCAGAGTAAGAATTTGATATAAAATTAAAGAATAAGTAAGAAAAAATAAAAAAATTTATTATTATTTTTTTCATTTAACAACTTTATTGAAAAAATCCGTTATTTACAAATTAAATTATATTGTGAAAATTGTTAAATTATATAAAGTTTATAATTCACTAGGCAAATGAATGTTAATTTCGGTTCCTTTACCATTAAGATTTTTTATTTCGTAATCACCTCTATGTTGAGAAATTATATGTTTGACAATTGCAAGACCTAAACCTGTTCCACCAACTTTCCTGCTCTCTTCAACATCTACTCTATAAAATCTTTCAGTTACCCTGTTAATTTGATCCTCGGGAATTCCAATACCTTGATCAGATACAGATATTTTAATTCCTTTTGTTATGAGTTTCCCTTTGCTTGGAGAAGCTAATATATTTATAGTTGATTTTTCTTTTGAGTATTTAATAGCATTGTCTAATAAATTAGAAAAAACTGTTATTAATTTATCTTCATCACCAATAACATCACTTACATTACCTAAATTAATTTCAAGATTAATATTTTTTTCTTTTAAGCTAGTAAAATGAACATCTTTTACTTTTGTCAATACATTCTTCAAATTAACTGGTTTGTCAGGTCTTATATGCTCCTGGAGTTCAATTCTGCTTAATATTAATAGATCACTTATTAAATTTTCCATTCTTTTGCTTTGTGAAGAGATTATTTTAAGAAAGTTTATCTTTGCTATTTCGTCATCTTTAGCAGGACCCTCTATTGTCTCTATAGCGCCTTTAATTGAAACAAGAGGAGTTTTTAATTCATGGCTAACATTAGCAACAAAGTCAGTTCTAAATTTTTGTGCTTTTGAAATTTCAGTAAGATCTTTTAAAAATAAAACAACAGAGTCTTTTTCTGTAAAAATTACAGTTGGTCCAGGAATCACATAAATTCTGTAATACTGATATGAAGGCAAATTTATTTCTAAATCTAAATTACTAGTTTTTTTTGAAAACTTAACTTCTCTGATTTTTTCATCTAGATTAGGATGCCTTAAAATTGTGCCGAGATGTGTATTTAAAATATTTTTACCAAATCTTTTTTCAGCACTTGGATTGACATATTTTATAATATTTAATTTATCTAATGCTATAAATTGATCCTCTAATTCATCTAATATAAATGTTTTGCTATCATCCTTTTCATACTTTGAAATAATAATTTTATCATCAGTATTTTTTTTGTTTCTGTTTGAATAAATTATTATTAGTAGAAATATAATTACACAGATTAATAGTATTTCAAAGAGGCCAATCATGATGTTCTAAAAGTTAAGTATATAATTAACATATTAAAAATTTAATATGCAATTATTTAAATTTTAGTTATTTAATTAGGGGAGATATTATTAATAAAAATTTCTGCGGTTTTATCCCAAGTAAAGTTTTTAGAGTATTCTAGGCACTTTTCTCTTTCAACTTTTAGAGCTTTCATTGCAGATTTTTCTAAATCCTCATCTAAACAATTAATTTCACTATCTTTGAAAATATCTTTAGGACCAGGAACAGGAAATGCTGCAACCGGTGTACCACAACTGAGGGATTCACATATTACAATTGCAAACGTATCTGTTTTGCTTGGGAAGACAAAAACATCAGATGATGTAAAATATGAAGCTAATTCACCGTTAGTTTTTTCACCCAAGAAGTGAGCATCTGGAAATTCTTTTTTTAACTTTTCAATATCTGGTCCTTTACCAACAAGAAGTTTTGTTCCTTCTAATTTTAGATTTAAAAAAGCACGAATATTTTTTTCAATAGCCACTCGACCTACATATATCCATATAGGCCTTTTATATTCTAAATTGATTTTTTTTGGATTTTTAAACGATCCATGATCAGCACCTCTTGTCCAAACAACCATTTTACTTTCATCTACTCCAATTTGAATTAGTTCTTTTTTCATAGATTCGGTTGTAACCAAAATTTTTTCTGCTTTGTTATGAAAGTTGCTTAGGAATTTCTGTGATAATTTTTCAGGAACCCAAGGTAAATATAATTTCATATATTTATCAAATCTTGTGTGAAAACTTGTGGTAAACTTTAGATTATTTTTAAGACAATATCTTCTTGCCATAAATCCTAAAGGACCTTCGGTAGCTATATGTATGGCTGAAGGATTTATTTTTTTTATTAAATGACTTACTCTTGGCCAAATATTCACAGAAAGTCTTATTTCATTATATTTAGGCATTGGCACAGTGAAGAAAAGTTGGGGATTTAAATACTCAACTTCGTGACCCATTGCTTCAAGTTTTTTTCCTGTTTCATTTAAAGTTCTTACCACACCATTTACTTGTGGAAAATAAGCGTCTGTTACAATTAATATTTTCATTATGATGCCTTTTTCAGACCTGGAGTTTCAATTACTTCTTTATCTGAATTATTACGACTATCTGAAAATTCTTCTCTTAATTTATCCCAATAAATTATTTCAAACGTTCCATCAAAGTTTTCAACTAAGGCAGTACAAGACTCAACCCAGTCTCCACAATTTAAATAATTAACACCATCATAATTTTCATTTTGGGCATGATGAATATGCCCACAGATTATTCCATCAAATTTTTTTTTCTTTCCATATTCTGCAATTGTTTTTTCGTATTCTCCCATATATTTAACTGCATTTTTTACCTTATATTTAAGAAACTTTGCTAAAGACCACTGGCCTTTACCTCTTAGACGTCTAAAAAAGTTAATCACTACATTTAATTTCAATAGCATTTCATAGGCTATTGCGCCTAACTTCGACAACCATTTGGCATATCTCATAACACCATCCCAAGCATCACCGTGAACAACTAAATATTTTTTATTTAAAACAGACTGATGAATTACTCTATTGATCATTTTTATCTTTCCAAAATGCATAGGAATAAATTTTCGAAACACTTCATCATGATTACCTATAACGTAGTAAACTTCTGTTCCATGTCTTGCTTTTCTTAATATTTTTTGAATTACGTCATTATGTTCTTGTGGCCAATAAAAATTTTTTTGAAGTGCCCAAACATCTATTATATCGCCTACACAGTAAAGTTTTTCTGATCTTGTATTTTTAAAAAATTCAAGCAATTTATTTGCTTGGCAACCTTTAGTACCAAGATGCACATCTGAAATGAATATACTTTTGTATTTTAATATAGGTTTCATTTAATCCTTTTTTTTTAATTCAATTTGCACTAGAATCGTTTAATTCTTTGTGCCATAGTAATGTTAAGAAAATATTAAAATTTATTATGAAATATTGCATTATTTACAACAAAAACGCTTCCTCTGGCAGAAAATCTAAATTTATAAAAAAAATTTCTGATGAACTTTCTAAGCATAACGATGTTTCTTTTTTTGAAACTGAGAGCGTGGATAAAGCAGAAGGAGTATTTAAAAATATTTCTAAGTTAAATATAGATAGACTTGTAGTTGCTGGTGGCGATGGTTCAGTATCATTTGCAATAAACAAACTTATTAAAAATAATTTTGTTCCAAAAAAAGATTTTGCTATTGGTTATATACCAGCTGGAACTGCTAATTTACTTCAAGCTGAACTAAATATGAGTAAAAAAATAAGTAAAATTGTTCAAATTTTACAATCAAATAATTTAAAAAAAACTAATTTAGTAAAAATCAATAATGATTATTTTATTTTAATGGCAGGTATAGGTTGGGATGCAACGATAGTCCATTCAATTAATAGTTCTCTAAAAAAACTGTTAGGTAAAATTATTTTTGGATATAAAGGATTGCAAAAATTTTTGTTAATGAAAAATCAAAAATTAAAAGTTAACATAGATGGTCAAAATCATATAGCTGACTGGGTGTTATGTTCTAATACCAATTATTATGCAGGACACTACAAAATTAATAAAACAAATATATTTGATAACAAAATTATTACTTATGTATTCAAAGACCTTACTAGAATAAAAATACTTTATTATATTTATTTGATTATTTTTTTTGGAGATTTATCGAAGTCTACGAGTGTTATAACATCTTATTCCAGTGAGCTAAAAATTGATGGACAAGGGAAAAAAATTCCAATTCAAATTGATGGTGATAAATATCAATATTGTGATAACGTAGAATTAAGGAAATCAGGAAAATATTTTAACATATTAACAGCATAACTTTTAAATAAGAGAATTTATCAAAAAATCATTTTACTAAGATATTTAATTTAAATATAATTATTATAAAATTACACAGGAGGTCATTATGAGTAAAAAGTTAAAGAAAAATGAAAAAAGAAAAAAAAAGGTTATCAAGTTAATAGAAAAACTTAAAAATAAGATCAATTTAAAAGAAAAAAAATTATCTAAAATTAATATTAAAATTGCAAGTATTGAAAAAAGAGTTGCTGAAAAAAAAGCAAAAAAACTAGCTAAAAAGAAGACTGTCGAGAGTTCCGCATCTGTAAATAATTAATTTCTAAATCTTCTTTCCCCTTTTTGTAATTAAAAAAGGGGAAAGTAGTTAATCAACAAAATTTTAAAATTAAGGGGAAATAAAGATATTTTATAATTTAAAATTTTATTAGAATTTTATAATTAATGTTGATGACAAAAATATTTATAGATTATTACAATTTGATTAAAGTTTATTTGCTCTACCATAAATGTCTTGATATCTAACAATATCAGTCTCTTTTAGAATTGAACCAACTTGAGCTTCCATAATTTTTACAGGTTTTTTTCCAGGATTTTGTATTCTATGAATTGCTCCTAATGGAATAAATATATGCTCATCAGGTTTTTTATTAATAATATTTTTATTTAAAGTTATTCTTGGATTACCTTTTGTAACTAACCAATGTTCTGCTCTGTGATGATGTTTTTGAAGACTTAATATACCTTTAGGTTTAACTGATAATTCTTTAATTAAAAACTCTTTTCCTTCGAATAAATTTAAATAACTCCCCCATGGTCTATAAAAAATATTCTTTTTCTTAAAGTGTTTTCTTTTATTTTTATCATATATCTTGAGTATCTCTTTCCAACTACCAAGATCAGACCAAGGTATATCTAGTTTAATAGCATTAATTTTATTTGTTTTCTCAAGTATTGCATAATCAAAAGATTTCTCGATTGATTTTTCAAAAGCTCTTTTATTTAAGTAGTAGGTATTATTTTTATATTTGCCTTTTTTAATTGCCTCAACACAACTTTTGTAAGTTTTATTTTGATATTTTTTAAAGTTATTAATAATTGAATCTTTTCTTAAATAAAACATGCCAGAATTCCAATAACCTTTTTTCTTAATTACTTCCTTTGCTTTTGATAATTTTGGTTTTTCAATAAATTTTGTAACTTTATTTATAGATTTAATTTTTTTAGTTAAAAAATATCCATATTCACTTGATGGGTTTGTAGGTTTTATTCCAAAAATAAATAAATTTTGATTATCTAAATTTGGTTTATTTTTTAAAAGGGATTTATTTAAAATATTAGACCTGTCAATTAAATGATCTGCTGCAAAAAACATTAATGGTTGCTCTAATGGAATATCCTTTATCAAAGCTGAAGCAAGGATTGCTGGTGCGGTATTTTTTTTAGCTGGTTCTAAAACTATTTTAAACTTTTTTATTTTACTTTTTTTTAAAGCTAATTTGACTTGTTTTAAGTATTTGAGATTTGTGCTGATTATAGGAAAATCAAAAATTGGTTTATTTATTCTCTCTAAGGTTTTTTGAATTAAACTCCATCCGCCAAAATCAATAAATTGTTTTGCTTGATGTTTTTTTTTATCTGGCCAAAGTCTTGTTCCTGCGCCACCACAAAGTATTACAGGTCTAATTTTCATTAAATATCAGCGTACGTTCTAACCTCGTTTTTACCACCTGGATGAGTTGGTGCACCTTTATAAGCAGGACCAACCGTTTGTGCATATTTCCATAATGTTCCATTACCAAAATTCACTTTTCTTGGTTTCCATTTTTTGCGTCTTGCACTTAATTCCTTCTTTGTAAGCCTTACGTTAATTGTGCCCTTTTTAGCGTCTATATCGATGATATCCCCATTCCTTAAAAGGGCTATAGGACCGCCTACGGAGGCCTCAGGGCCCACATGACCGATACAAAAGCCTCTAGTAGCCCCAGAGAACCTACCGTCCGTAATAAGAGCTACTTTCTCCCCTTTTCCCTGACCGTAGATTGCTGCAGTTGTTTGAAGCATTTCTCTCATTCCAGGACCTCCTATTGGTCCCTCATATCTAATTATAATGATGTCTCCATCTTTATATTTTCTGTTTATTACCGCTTTATATGCAGACTCTTCATTATCAAAACATCTGGCTCTTCCTGTAAATTGTAATTTTTTTAAACCGGCTATTTTTACAATTCCACCTTCTGGAGCTAAATTTCCTTTTAATCCAACAACACCTCCTGTTGGTGAAATAGGATTTTTATAAGATCTCATTACTTTTTGATTAGTTCTAAATTTAACATTTTTTAAATTTTCTCTCATGGTTTTACCTGTAACTGTCATACAGTCACCGTGAATGTAACCACCATCCATTAGAGTTTTTAATAACATCGGAACTCCTCCTGCTTCCCACATATCTTTAGCAACATATTTTCCACCAGGTTTTAAATCTGCAAGATAAGGAGTTTTCTTAAATATTTTTGCAACATCCATTAAATCAAATTTAATTCCAATTTCATTTGCGATAGCTGGCAAGTGTAAACCTGCATTTGTAGAACCACCTGTTGCTGCAACAATTGTTGCTGCATTTTCGAGAGCTTTTCTTGTTACTATGTCTCTAGGTCTAATATTTTTTGCTAATAAATTCATTACAGCTTTACCGCTGTCTATTGCATATTTATTTCTTTCTAAATATGGTGCTGGCGTTCCTGCTGAGAATGGTAAAGCTAATCCTATTGCTTCAGAAACACATGCCATTGTGTTTGCAGTAAATTGTCCACCACAAGCACCTGCACTTGGACATGCTTTTAATTCTAATTTTCTTAATGCATGAGCTGTCATTTTTTTTGACGTATATTTTCCAACTCCTTCAAATACATCTACAACAGTTACATCTTTTCCATTAAATCTCCCAGGTAGAATTGATCCACCATATATAAATACACTTGGAATGTTTAAACGTACCATCGACATCATTAAACCAGGTAATGATTTATCACAGCCCGCTAATCCAACTAATGCATCATAACAATGTCCTCTAACAGTTAGTTCTGTTGAGTCTGCAATCACATCTCTTGAAATCAAAGATGATTTCATTCCCTCATGACCCATTGCAATTCCATCTGTTACAGTAATAGTACAAAATTCTCTTGGAGTTCCACCTGAAGCTTTAACTCCTTTTTTAACTGATTGAGCTTGTTTCATTAAATTAATGTTACATGGGGCTGCTTCATTCCATGTTGAAACAACACCAACAAATGGTTTTGCTACATCTTTCTCGGTTAAATCCATTGCGTAATAAAATGATCTTTGAGGGGCTTTATCTGCACCTATTGTTGTATGTCTACTTGGTAATTTTTTCTTATTAAATTTTTTCATTATAAACCTTTAAGAGTTAATTCTATTTTTTTAACATCTTTTTCAAGATTAGCAAAGTTGCTTTTCTCCTGCTCTACTATATTTTGTGGTGCACGATCCACAAAGGATTTATTTGATAATCTAACATCAATTTTTTTCATCTCTTCCCTAATTTTTATAATTTTCTTTTCTAGTGTTGATTTGATCATATTTAAATCAACATCTTCATCAAAATATAATTTAAATAACTCACCACTTATGACTGTACTTGCTGAAGGTTTGTCTAAATCTTTTTCATGAAAATTTTTAATTCTTCCATTTTTTTTCATTATATTTTCATTAGAAGATAAAAAGTTTTTATATTCTTTGTTTGTATTTTCTGTTGAAATTTCAATAAATGATCCAGGACTTATATTTAATTCATTTTTAAATGATCTTATTGATGTAATAAAATTGATGATATTATTTATCTCATCATACGATTTTTTTTCATGATAATCATCTTCTAGCCAATTAGCATACATCAGGTAATTTTTGCCCTCATTATCTAGCTTATTATTTAACCATATCTCTTCAGTGACAAATGGAATAAATGGATGAAGTATTATTAAAATTTCCTTAAAAACATATGCTGATGTTTGTCTTAACTCTTTAATATCTTCCTCATTTTCAGAGTTTAAAACCGTTTTAGATAACTCTAAATACCAATCACAAAATGAATGCCATACAAATTGATAAATAATCTTAGCTGCTTCATCAAATCTATAGTTTTTTAAACTATTTTCTGTGTCATTTTTAACTTTTACAAGTTCAGATAGTATCCACTTATTGATTGTTAATTTTATATTTTCAGGTTTTTTTACATCACTGAAATCACACTTATTTTGTGATAAAAAATTGTTAGCATTCCAAATTTTATTTAAGAAATTTCTATAACCTTTAACTCTGTCTTCAGATAATTTTACATCTCGACCTGGCGATGCCATTGATAATAGAGTAAATCTTAAAGCGTCTGCACTATATTTCTCAATTAATTCTAAAGGATCAATTACATTGCCCTTAGATTTAGACATTTTTTGACCCTTTTCATCTCTAACTAAAGCATGAACATATATATTTTTAAAAGGTTCCTTATCTAAAAACTGAGTTCCCATCATAATCATTCTTGCAACCCAGAAAAATATGATATCAAAACCAGTAACAAGAACACTTGTTGGATAAAATTTTTCAACTTCTGGAGTTTTTTCTGGCCAACCTAAAGTAGCAAATGGCCATAGACCTGATGAAAACCAAGTGTCTAAAACATCCTCATCTCTTTTTAATTCCACATCTTTTGAATAGAATTCTTTTGCTTGTTTTTTGCACTCATCCTCATTTTCAGCTACAAATATTTTTCCATCAGGTCCGTACCAGGCTGGAATTTGATGTCCCCACCATAATTGACGAGAAATACACCAAGGCTCAATATTATTCATCCATTGGAAGTATGTTTTTGACCAGTTCTCAGGAAAGAATTTAGTTTTGCCGTTATTTACTACTTCTTTTGCTTTTACAGCTAAGGTTTTAGCATCAACAAACCATTGTTCTGTTAAATAAGGTTCAATAATAGAATTAGATCTATCTCCATAAGGAACTTTGTTTACTAACTTTTCTATTTTTTCTAAAAATTTACCCCCTTCAAGATGTTCTAAGATTAATTTTCTTGCTGCAAATCTATCTAAACCTTTATATGGGTCAGGTGCATTGTCATTTATTTTTCCATCAGGAGTAAATATATTAATTACTTCTAACTTGTTTCTTATACCTACATCATAATCATTAAAATCATGAGCTGGAGTAATTTTTACAGCTCCTGTTCCTTGTTCAGGATCAGCATAATCATCTGTTATTATTTTTATTTTTCTTTTTACTAAAGGAATAATTACAAACTTCCCTACTAAATCTTTAAATCTATCATCTTTAGGATTTACAGCTATTGCAGTATCACCCAACATAGTTTCAGGTCTTGTTGTTGCAATTGTTATAAATTTATCAGAATTTTCTATAGGATAATTTATATAATAAAGTTGAGAATTTACTTCACGTTGATCAACTTCTAAATCAGATATTGCTGTTTTTAAAACAACATCCCAATTTACAAGTTTTTTTGCTTTGTAGATTAATTTTTTATTATAAAGATCTACAAATACTTTTATGACTGACTTAGATAAATTCTCATCCATTGTAAAAGCATTACGAGACCAATCACAAGAACATCCAAGTTTTTTAAGTTGATTAATTATTATATCTCCATATTCATTCTTCCATTCCCAGACTTTTTCTATAAATTTTTCTCTACCTAAATCATTTTTTTTAACTCCTTCTTTTGCAAGTTTTTTTTCAACTAATGCTTGGGTTGCAATTCCAGCATGGTCTGTGCCTGGTTGCCATAAAGTTTCATAATTATTCATTCTATGAAATCTTGTTAAAACATCTTGAATTGAATTATTTAGAGCATGTCCCATGTGTAGGCTTCCAGTCACATTTGGTGGTGGAATTACAATTGAGAATTTTTTTGAATTTTCTTTAGGTTTAAATAAATAGTTTTTTTCCCAATAGTCGTAGATTTTATTTTCTACATTTTTATGCTCATATTTATCAAAACTCATTGATTTGTTTTATAAATTAATCAAATTAATAAACAATAATGAAAATCATTGCTAAATTTATAGACTAATGACCAAAATGAATTATACAAAGATCGATTAACAAATATTTTTATATTTGATGGCAACGTGGCGGAATGGTTACGCAGAGGATTGCAAATCCTTGTATCCCGGTTCGATTCCGGGCGTTGCCTCCAAAAAAAGTATTGAGATAAGTTTTAAAAAAAGTAAGTTGTGAGAAAAATATTCCTCGGTAGCTCAGTTGGTAGAGCAGTTGACTGTTAATCAATTGGTCGCAGGTTCGAGTCCTGCCCGAGGAGCCAAATTAATTATACAGCCTTAGAAATATTTATTTGTGAAATTTGTAAGTTTTTTGCAAATTTTGTTTTTTGATCCTGAGTTAACTCTGAATAAACTTTTACTAAGAAGTTATAGTTTACATTCATATGTCCTTCTTTAGACTTTTCAAGATTTACTAAATATTCTGAAAAATCCTCAAAGAAATAATTTATTGGTACTTTTAAATAATTAGAAAGTTGCAATAGTCTAATTGAACTAACACCATTAGTTCCTTTTTCATATTTTTGTATCTGTTGAAATGTTACATTTATTGCTTTAGCGACTTTTGTTTGGGTTAAACCTAAAGCTAACCTTCTTAACTTTAGTTTATTTCCAAGATGTTTATTAAAATTTTCTTCCATTTAAGACCCCTCTTTAAATAAAATATAAATGTGAGTTAATCTAAATAGAAATGTTTATGCAAGTAAAATAATTTTTAAAAAAAATGGTTTTTTTAATTAATTCTAAACCTGTCAAGTAACTTTTTTGCAGGTCTTTAGAATTATTTTAAAGAATTTGGCTTAAAAAAAGCTTTGTTCTATCACTCTTTGGGTTGGCAAAGAATTCTTTTGTTTCCGCCTTTTCAATTATCATACCTTCGTCCATAAAAATTACCTCATCAGCAACTTCCTTAGCAAATCCCATTTCATGTGTTACTACAATCATAGTCATCCCACCTTTTGCGAGACTTACCATGGCATCAAGCACTTCTTTAATCATTTCTGGATCTAAAGCAGATGTAGGCTCATCAAATAACATAATTTTTGGCTGCATACATAATGCTCTAGCAATTGCACAACGCTGTTGCTGTCCACCTGATAATTGTCCAGGAAATTTATTAGCTTGATCGTCTATTTGAACTTTTTTTAGTTGGTCTAATGCTAGTTCTTGAGCCTCTTTTTTTGGCATTTTTTTTACCCAAATAGGTGCGAGAGTACAATTATCTAATATTGATAGATGTGGAAATAAATTAAATTGTTGAAAAACCATTCCAACTTCAGCCCTAATTTTTTCAATATCTTTTGTTTTTTCTGACAGTTCATTTCCATCAACAATTATATCACCCTCTTGGTGCTCTTCTAATCTATTAATACATCTAATCAATGTTGATTTACCTGAACCTGACGGACCACATACTACAATTTTCTTATTTGCTTCAACTTCTAGATTAATATTTTTTAAAACCTGAAAATCACCAAACCATTTATTCATATTTTGAATTTTTATAATTGGATCTGACATATATTATCTCTCGGTTTTATATTTAGCTTCTAAGTTATAACTATATTTACTCATTGCATAGCATATAATCCAGAATATTATTGATGCAAAAATATATCCTTCCATTGCAAAACCTAACCATTTTGGATTTGTTTTTGCTAGGGCAAGCATTCCTGCCAATTCAGCCAAACCAACTACAAAAATTAAAGGAGTATCTTTGACTAAGGCTAAAAACGTATTCGCTATCCCAGGTATCACTAATTTTAGCGCTTGAGGCAAGATTACAAAAATATGCATTTTCCAATAACCCATTCCTAAAGATTTTGCAGCATCATATTGACCTCTAGGCAAAGATTGCAAACCTCCTCTAATAACCTCAGCACAGTAAGCAGCTTCAAATAATGTAATTGCAATTATTACTCTTACTAATTTATCCATAAAAAAATCTTCAGGTAAGAACATAGGAAACATCACAGAAGACATGAATAAAACGGTTATTAATGGAACTCCTCTCCAAAACTCAATGTAACAAATAGATATATATTTAATTACCGGAAGATTAGATCTTCTTCCCAATGCAAATATCATTCCTAAAGGGAAACAGAAAATTAGACAGAAAAATGAAACTATAAAAGTAAGTGACAAACCACCCCAAGCACCTGTTTCAACCCATTGAAGACCAAATGATCCACCAGATATTAAATAGTAAATAACTAGATATGCAATTATTGGATAAATTATTACATAGTATAATGCCAAATATTTTTTTAAATTTTCTTTCATAAAATATCCAACGAAACCTAGAGCTATAACTAAAATGAATGCAGTGTTAATTCTCCAATGAAATTCATTTGGATACATTCCATACATAAATCTTCTAAACCAAACTTTAATATAAGTCCAACAGGCTCCTGTGCCAGTACAAGCATCTTTTGAGTCACCTGAAATATTAGCATCAAAAATCATCCAACTTAAAGATGGAGGAAGAGCCTTTATAATAGAAAAAAGTATTAATAAAGTTAATAGAGCATTAAAATTATTAGTATTTATATTTTTATTTAATAAGTCTAATGTTTTATTTCCAGAGTAATCAATTCTCATCATGTTTAATCCAATCAGTCCTATGATTAAAGGAAATAAAGTAGTTAAAGAACCAGGTAAAAAAGATGTTAAATTTGTTTTAAGAAAAGCATTTGATATTACATCAATTAAACTTATTAAAATTAAAATAGAACCAATAATGGAGTAATTTTTAATATTATCTCTGTTTGGTTTTAAAAAATTAATTGTTTGCATTACTTTTCTTTGATTTCAATTTTTTTGTTATACCAATTCATTATTGCTGCAATGGTTAGACTAATTGTTAAATATGTTAACATTGTTATTGATACAATTTCTATTGCTTTACCTGTTTGCATAAGCGCAGTACCTGCGAATACTAGGACTAAATCAGGGTATGCAATAGCTGCTGCTAATGATGAATTTTTAGTTAAATTTAAATATTGGTTTGTTGTTGGTGGAATAATAATTCTTAAAGCTTGTGGCATAATAACTAATTTTAGAACTTGATTAGGCGTCAATCCAACTGAAGCTGCTGCCTCTTTCTGACCTTTGCTCACACCTTCAATACCCGCTCTTACACATTCTGCTACAAATGTAGAGGTGTATAAAGATAAAGCTAAAACTAAAGCTATTAATTCAGGAGGTAAACTAATTCCACCCTCATAAATATATGAGATTTTTGATAATTTTTTAAGTTGTGGAAGCTCAAATTCTAAGGACACCCCTCCAAATAAAAAGGATAAAAGTGGTAAAACAATTAATAGAGCTAGAGAATACAAAAGAACTGGAATTTGCTTACCTTTAGTATCTCTCAAATTATTTGCGTAATTTCTTAATACAATAATTGAAATTATTGCAGCTAGGCCGCAATATAAAAATACATTCAAATTTTCCCATACCATAGATGGTATGTAATAACCTTTTACAGTCATATAGGTTACACCAAACCATGCATTTGCTTTTTCTGGTAAAGGCAATGCTCTTAAAGCCGCATAATACCAAAAGAATATCTGCAATAATAATGGAATATTTCTAAAAAATTCTACATACCAAGCTGCAGAGTTTTTTATCAGATAATTTGATGATAATCTTGCTACACCAATTATAACCCCAAGTATTGTACAAAAAATTATGCTTATAAAAGAAACTAATAAAGTGTTTAAAAGTCCAACTAGGAAAGCCCTAGCATAAGAATCAGATCCACTATACTCTATTAAAGAAAATTGAACATCGAAAGACGATTCTTGAGATAAAAATCCAAATCCAAAATCAATACCTCTATTATCCATGTTGGTCTGGGCATTGATTGTTAAAAATCCAAAAATAAGAACAACAAAAAGTATGGCTAAAATCTGAGGTAAAAATTTTTTTATAATGTTGTTCATCAGTGTCTGTATAAAAAAAAGGGCTAGATATTTCTAGCCCTTTTTAAGTAATTTAGAATAAAATTATCTTGCTGGTGGTACGTATAAAATTCCACCTTTTGTCCATAATTCGTTTGGACCTCTGTCAGGTAGAATACCAGTGTCAGCAATATTTCTCTTATAGCTTTCACCGTAGTTACCAACTTGTTTGATAATTCTTAAGTTCCAGTCGTTATCTAAACCAAAAGCTGCACCTAATTCACCCTCAGCACCAACTAATCTTTTGATTGCTGGATTGTTTGAAGTTTTCATCATGTCAGCATTTGATGAGTTAACGCCATATTCTTCTGCTTCGATCATAGTATTTAGTGACCATCTAACTATATCTTCCCAAACAGAATCACCTTGACGTACAACTGGTCCTAGTGGTTCTTTTGAAATAGTCTCTGGTAATACTACGTGATCATCCGGAGCTGATAATTTAGTTCTTTGCGCAGCAAGACCTGATTTATCAGTCGTGTAAGTATCACATCTACCAGCATCATAAGCAGCTACGACTTCATCAGCTTTCTCAAAAACTACTGGCTCATAAGAAATTCCTCTAGAATCAAAGAAGTCTCTCATATTAAGCTCAGTTGTAGTACCTAAGTTTGTGCAAACAGATGTTCCGTTTTTAAACTCACTTGTAGATTTAATTCCTGAACCTTTTCTTACCATGAAACCTTGTCCATCATAGAAATTTACTCCAACAAAAGTTAAACCAATGTCAGCATCTCTAGATAAAGTCCAAGTAGTATTTCTTGATAAGATGTCAATTTCACCAGATGTTAGCGCAGTAAATCTCTCTTTTGCACTTAAAGGTGTAAATTTAACTTTAGTTGCATCTCCCAATGTGGCAGCAGCAACAGCTCTACATACATCAACATCTATTCCTGTCCAATTTCCAGACTCGTCTGCATTTGAAAATCCAGGTAGACCTTGAGAAACACCACATCTTACAAAACCTCTTTTTTTAGTGTTCTCAAGAGTTTTTGATTTCTTAGCAGCCATTGTTTCTGTTGAAAATGCAAATAGCACAGCAAACATAGCAACCAAAGAAGTCAATTGTTTTACTAATTTAAACATTATTTCTTCCTCTTTTTATTTATTTATTTGTTAACAAATTATTCAAAAAGTAATTTTTGAATGCGTAAGTAAAGCAGAAACTAATACAACCATCAACTGTAAAAATACCTCATCAATGTTGATCAATTTGTGCTGGCGCGCCCTGAAGGATTCGAACCTCCGACCCACGGTTTAGAAAACCGTTGCTCTATCCAGCTGAGCTAAGGGCGCAAAAACAATTACTTTATAATATTAATTTAATTTTTGAAAAGAAATTTTTTAAATAATATTAAAATAGTCAATAACTCAACTCTGCCAATTATCATGAAAATAATTAAATATATCTTTGTTAAGAAAGAAAGACCAGAGAAATCAAAATTTGAAAGTTCAAACATACTTGAATTGACAGTGTTCATTATTGTTAAAATTGAAAGTTTAAATGAGTTTTCAAATTGTATATCTGAAAGAGTCAAAAGTAATGTTAACAAAGATAATGATATAATAAAAATAAGTAATGAAAAAAAATATTTGTTAATATCTGATTTTTCAGTGTTGTCATTTATCAATGTAACTTTGTTAGAATAAATTTGATTTGGTTTAGTATGAGAAAGGAGATTATTTAAAGAAAATTTTATTAAACTTAAAATTTTAATGACTCTAATACCTGAACTTGTTGAAAAAAAAGAACCACCTATAATAATCATAATAAAAAATAAAAATGTTAAATTTTTGGGTGTATCTGAAAAAGAAATACCAATATTTGACACACTGCTTAATATAGCAACTAAAATTGTAGGAAAATTATTAGTCGAATTTAAAAAAACAAATGAAAAAGAAATTAAAATTAATAAATAAATTAATAGGTTTAAATCTTCACTTAAGAAATTAAGTTTTTTTTTATTAAAGAAAATAAGATTGTAAGTTAAAAAAAGACTGAAAAAGGATAATACCATTGTGAATGATAAAAGAATTTTACTAAAATCACTCTCAAATAAATAGTCAATTCTGTTAACAGGTAAAAAACCACCAGAGGATATGATTGATAAAGATAAATTGAAAGCATCAAAAGTTCTTAAATTTATTGTTTTGAGTAATATGAATATAAATAAAGTTAATAAAGAATAAATTATAATTATTTTTATTGATTGTTTAAAAATTTCATTATAATTGAAAGAGAGATACTCTGTGAAAGATTGTTTTAAATTTTTATCAAAAATATCAATTAATAACAAAATTGAAAAAAGAAAGTAGATTCCACCTATCCATTGAGAAGTTGACCTCCATAAAATTAAGCTCTCATCTAATTGTTTAATATTTTCAAAGATTGTAAAACCTGTTGATGTAAATCCTGATATTGCTTCAAAATATGAATTTAATAAAGTCATATTTTTAATACCAAAATAATAAGGAATTGAAATTATTAACGGAAAAAGAATATAACCTAATAAAACTGTAAATATTTTTTCGTAAAGTGTTATTTTTTTTACATTTGTCCTATTTAAAAATAAAATTAAACATCCTAAAATAAGACTTACAAACAGGGTATATATGTAATTTTCAATATTAAAAAAAATATCAAAATAATTTGAGTAAATTATATTAAAGAATGAAAAAATACTTATCAAAAATAAAAATGAGCTAATATAAATTGAACTATTCTTTGTCATCTTAAAATTAGATTGAACTAATTCTAAACATATTTTCTACTATTGGTAATTGATCTCTTTTAGATAAAAGTACAACTGTATCATCTTTTTGAAACACATAACTAGAACTTGGAATTTTAAAATTTCCATCTCTTAATATTGCCCCTATTCTAATTTCGTCTGGTAAATTTGAGTCCTTTAGTTGTTTATTTATCAATTCAGAAGTTTCTATAATATCTGCCTCTATCACCTCATATTCCCCATTTGAAATCGTATAGGCATTTTCAATAGTTCCTTTGTGAACATGTTTTAATATACTTGAAACTGTACTCATTCTTGGATCAATTAAATCATCAATTTTTAAAGAAGACTGTAGTAATGAATAATTAGGCTTATTTATTAATGCCATTGTTCTTTTATCTTTTGAAAATTTTTCAACTATGACGCTTACCATTAAATTATCTTCATCATCATTTGTTAATGCTAAAACAGTTTCAACTTCATCAATATTGGCCTCATTTAAGACATCTTCATCTAAACCATTACCATTAATTACAATTGTATCATTTAGTTCATTGGCAATATATTCTGCCCTATTTTTATCTTTTTCAATTATTTTTACTCGAGCCGAGTCGAATGATTGCTCAATATTCTTAGCAAGATTAAATCCTATATTTCCACCACCAATTATTAACATTTTATTTGAAATTTTTTCATTATGACCAAAAACTGTTAATGTCTCTTGCATTTGACTGCTGTTAACTACCACATAAGCTTTATCATTAAATTCTAATTTGTCCGTTTTTTTCATAATAACAAATTTATCATTTCTAATAACTCCTAGAATATAAGCATTTAACTTTGGAAATTTTTTTGTCAGTTCATTTAGGTTAATTTCTTTAATAGAACATTTTTCATCTATTAAGATTTCTAATAATCTAATTTTATTTTCTGCAAAAGGAACATTATCTAAAGCTCCAGGAGCTTCTAATTTTCGTTGAATAGATTTTGCAATTTCGATCTCAGGGGAGATTATATAATCTATTGGTAAATTTTCTTTGCTAAATATCCCTGAATATTTTGGGTCTAGATATTCCTGAAATCTTATTCTAGCTATTTTTTTTGGAACCTGAAATAAAGAAAATGCTATCTGACATATCAACATATTTATTTCATCGTTTCTAGTCACAGCTATAATCATATCAGCTTCTTTAGTGTTAGCTTTTTCGAGTATTGTAGGAGAGGTGGCTTTACCCACAATTGCTTTTACATCTAAAGTTTCATTTATTTTTTGAATATCATCGCTTGATTGATCAATCATTGTAATTGAATGATTTTGTTCAATAAGCATTTTTGCAATAGTTGAACCGACCCTTCCAGCTCCACAAATAATAATATTCATTAATTTAAGTCTTTCACACCAAGTAATTTTAATTTTCTATGCAAAGCAGACCTTTCCATACCTATAAACTTAGCTGTTTTGGATATATTACCACTAAATTTTTTTAATTGAGATACTAAATATTTTTTTTCAAAACTTTCCCTAGCCTCTTTTAATGGAATTGTCAAAGTATCTGTTACTGAAAATTCCTCTTCAATAGATTTAGATAATGACTCTTTAATAATATTCATTAACTTTTCATTATCATCGCCGGGCGAAAGTATTGCAATTCTCTCTATTAGGTTTCTTAATTCTCTTACATTTCCTGGCCAATCGTAATTAAGTAAATAATTATTATCAATAATTTTAAATTTTTTAAAATTATTTGCTTCACATATATTTTCTATAAAATAATCTATCAATATTGGTATATCATCTATTCTTCTGTTTAATGGATCAATTTTAATGTTGAATACATTTAATCTGTGAAATAAATCCTCTCTGAAATTACCAAGTTTTATTTCTTGTTGCACATCTTTACTGTTTGTACATATAATTCTAACATCAACTTTAATATCATGATTGCTATTTATTCTTTTAAATTTTTGATCAATTACTACTCTTAATATCTTGGATTGTATTTCAAGAGGTATTTCAGTCACTTCATCAATTAATAAAATTCCTTCAGATGCTTTTTCAAGTGCTCCATAAAAAATAGAACCATCTTTTTTTTCTTCACCAAATAATTCAAGTTCATACTTTTTTGCATCAAGAAGTGCGCCATTAATTATAACGAAAGGACCACTTTTTCGACTAGAATTTTTATGAATTTTTCTAGCGATTAATTCTTTCCCTGACCCAGTAGGACCAGTTATAAAAATTCTACTTTCAGATTTAGATAATTTATTTATCTGATCTTTAATTGATAAAATATTAGAGCTTTTACCAATTAGCTCAAATGTATGAAAAAGTTTTGTATTTAAGGTCTTATTTTCATTTTTTAAATTATAATTCTCTACTGCTCTATTAACAAAATTTAAAAGTCTTTCTTTGTCAAAAGGTTTCTGAATAAATTCAAAAGCACCTGACTTCAAAGAATTTACAGCCATCTCAATATTAGCATGACCTGAGATCATTATTACTGGCAAATCCGAATTTTTCTTTTTGATATGATCTAAAAGTAAGATACCATCGTTATCACCTTTGTCTAACTTCACATCTATAATTGCAACATCTGGTAGTTTTTTATCTATCTCAGTTAGAGCTTGATTGTAGTTAGCAGCAAGTCTAGTTTTATAACCTGAGTCTTTAATCAATTCGTCGAGAATGAATCTTATATCTGCGTTATCGTCTACTATTAGAATTTCAGCTGACATTATTTTATATATGGTAATATAATTTGAATTTTTGCACCATTTTTATGATTTAAAAATTTAATTGACCCCTCATGATCACTAATAATTTTGTCTACTATCGATAGTCCTAATCCAGTTCCTTTTTCTTTAGTTGTAAAATATGGTTTAATTATATCTTTAGTTTTTTTATTTTTGAATCCTGTACCAGTATCGTAAATGTTAACGTTTATATAGTCCCTTCTTTGCCTAATTTCTATATCTATATTTTTACTTGTTTTACTATCTTTTTCTACTTTTTCTTGGATACTTTCAACTGAATTTTTAATTAGGTTAAAAAATAATCTATTAAACTGCTCATTATCAAATTTAAAAACTACATCTTTAGATAAATGATTTAATAACCTTATTTTAATTGAAAGGTCAAATTTGTTAACCAAGTTAATATTTTCTTTAATAATCAAGTTTAAATTATTTTTTTTAAATAACGGCTTTGGCATTCTGGCAAAGTCTGAAAATTCATTAACTAAATTTTCAATTTGTTTGATTTGTTTTAGAATGGTTTTTAGATTATTTAAATATTTTTCTTGTTTTTCGATTTCAATAATCGGTAAATATTTAGTTTTAAGGTTATCAATAGTCAATTGTATTGGTGTTAGTGGATTTTTAATTTCATGTGCTAATTTTCTTGCTACATTTTCCCATGCTTCGTGCCTTTCATTAGTAAGTAATTTTTCTTGTTGATTTTTTAATCTCTCAATCATAGAATTGAAATTTTTATTAAGCCTTTCCATTTCAATATCTGCTTTCAAATCTGGAACTTTTGTATCAAGATTACCTCTACCAATACTCTCAGATGCTGTAATTAAATTATTAATCGATATAAAAAACCTGGATGAAAATCTAATTGCAATTGTAATTGATAAAAATAGCAAAAGAGTAACTAATGCCACATAAATTATAGCAAATGAGATTCTGATACCAAGATTTTGATTTTCAACTGTATAGTAAAAATTTACAGCCTCTTCTGATTTAATTAAGTAATTAGAAATATTTTTATCAAAATATTTTAAAACATACAAAAAAGTATTATCAAAATCAGATAGTCTTATTACTGCCGCAGATTTATTTTCAAAAGTATTTATTATTTTTAA
Source organism: uncultured Pelagibacteraceae bacterium (assembly GCA_902581585.1). GTDB lineage: Bacteria > Pseudomonadota > Alphaproteobacteria > Pelagibacterales > Pelagibacteraceae > Pelagibacter. The sequence continues at coordinate 242,663 of CACHPB010000002.1, read as the reverse complement.
TGGTCTATCATCATTTTGAACCATCTGCATTGCTCTATCTTCAATTTTTTTATAATCTGACTCTGCGGCTGATTTAATTAGTTCACCTTTATCGTCAATTAAATGAAGTTGATCAATATCTCTTAAATATCTTTGTGTGTTTAATATAAGCTGAAACCTATCTGGATTAGACTTATATAAATCTGAATATTTATTTAAATCGAAAGCAATTAGAACTATTTCTGACTCGATTTTATTCCTTTTCTCATCTACATAGTTTTTAGCTATTTCATATGAATTATTTACTGCAGTAGTAATTTTTTTATCAAAATATTTATCTAGAGCAAAAGAAAAAATAAATAATGAAAATATAGCAATTAATAAAGATGGTATTAAAGTAAAAAGAGCAAACGAAACTATGTATTTTCTATTTGCAACAGATCCTCTAACATTTATATTATTTTTAATTGAGTTTTTTATATCTATAAAAATTAAAACAAAAAATAAGAATACTAAAATAATGTTAGAAATAAGAAGAATTTCAAGATTATCCTCGTTAAGTTTAATAAAACTTTTATCAATAAATGTTAAAAACGTTAAAAAAGCTAGTGAAATTGTGATTACAAATATAGTGATGATAAACAAATTTCTTTTTAACAAAGCAAACATAATTTAAATATATATTATAAAAAATTTTATTATAATCATGAGTAATTGTTTTATACTACTAGCTGCAGGTAAAGGTAAGCGATTTAAATCAAATAAACCAAAACAATTCATTAATTATATAAATAAACCCTTATTTAAGCACTCTCTAGATAAAGCAATTAAATCAAAACTATTTAAGTTAATAATAATTGTGTCAAACATTCCAATTAAAAATATTAAAGACAAATCTATAAAAGTCATTAATGGTGGAAAAGAAAGATATCAATCATCTCAAAAAGCATTAGATTTTATTAAAAACAAAAAATTTAAGAATGTTTTTATTCATGATGCGGCTCGTCCAAATTTTTCAATTAAATTACTTAAAAAACTTAAATTTAACCTAAAGAATAATAAGGCCGTTGTACCATATATTAAAACTAAAAACTCTGTAAAATATAAGTCAAATTACAATATTAAAAATTTAAATAGAGACAGTCTACTATTTACCCAAACACCACAGTGTTTTGATTTTAAATCTTTATACGATCTTTCAAAAATTAATAAAAAATCAATAACTGATGAAGCATCATTATTTGTTGATAATAATGAAAAAATTAAGTTCATTAAAGGTGAGGAAAATAATTTTAAGATAACAATTAGATCTGATTTAAATAAAATGAAAATTAAAACTTTTTATGGTATAGGTTTTGATATCCATAGATTAATAAAAAACAAAAAACTTTACCTTGGAGGTGTAAGAATTCCATTTCACTCAGGTCTTCAAGGACATTCAGATGGGGATGTAATAATACACTCAATAATAGATGGACTTCTAGGGGCAATGAAAAAAAAAGATATCGGTACATTATATCCAAGTAATAAAATGAAATTTAAAAATATAAGATCGCCAAATATGTTGTCTCCAATTTTAAAAATTCTCGATGGAGAAAGGTATTATCTAAATAATGTAGATATTAATTTAATATGTGAAAAACCAAAAGTATCAAAATACAGGGAAAAAATTATTTCATCATTGTCAAATTTACTCAATGTGAGCAAAAATCAAATTAATTTAAAAGGTAAGACTGTAGAAAAATTGGGCTTAATAGGAAAAGAAAAAGCTATAGCTTGTGAAGCAATAGTCTCATTAAATTATTATGTTTAAAACGATTAATTCATTATTTGTTACGATGTTTGGTATTGGTAAATTGCCAAAAATACCGGGTAGTTTTGCATCTCTTTTTACTGTTATATTGTTATACATTTTATTTCATATTTTTTCAATTCGAGCAGATATTTTCTTGTTTTTTTTAGTAGCTATATTTTTTATTTCATTATTCTCAATAAATTTATTTGTTAAAGACCTAATCAATAAAGATCCTAGAGAAATAGTAATTGATGAATTTATCGGTCAGTCTATACCAATTTGTCTTTATGAAATTGCACACACAGAACCAACGAGTCAAGCCAGAGTGATAACGTTTTATTTTATAATGTTTATTTTATTTAGAATTTTTGATATCACAAAACCATACCCTGTTAATTATTACGATAAAAATTTTAAAAATAGTTTTGGAGTTATAATGGACGATGTTTGCGCAGGTTTGTATGTTGTCGCTATTCTTGTCTTTTATATGATTATTACCACATGAATGAGTTATCTTTTAAAATTGTAAAGTTATTAACTAAAAAAAAACTTACTGTTTCATTTGCAGAGTCATGTACTGGAGGCCTTTTAGCAAGTACCATAACATCTATCAGTGGATCATCTAAAGTTTTTAATATGGGATTAGTAACTTATTCAAACAATGCAAAGATGAAGTTACTTAAAGTCCCAAAAAAAACTATTACAAAGCATGGAGCTGTAAGTTATGAAACTTGTCAATCAATGGTCAAAAATTTGAGTAAAATTAGTAAATCAAATATATCAATATCAATCACAGGTGTTGCTGGACCAAATGGGGGCACTAAGGAAAAACCAGTTGGACTAGTCTTTATTGGTGTAAAAAAAGGGGGTAAAATAGTCGTAAAGAAAAAATTTTTTAAGAGTAAAAAAAGAGTTTTAATTCAAAAAAATACTGTAAATGAGGTTTTAAAAATAATAAAAAATATTATAAGTTAGATAAAGTATTTGAAGATTGCTCATTTATAAAGACTCTGCTCTTTTTTGAAATGCATCAGCTATTTTTTCAAGACCAAATTGAAAAGATTTAGTCATAAGAATATTTAAAAATTTATTTTTAATTTCAAAATCGACATCAAAAATAACTTCTGTGAATTCACCTTTTTCAATGAATTTCCAATTATTTTCTAAATAATTTAAAGGACCATCAATGTTTGTAACAAAGATCGTATCTTCATTTTTATTAAACTTAACATCACTTTTATAGGTATCAGTAAATGGACCTTTTCCTATTGTAAGATCAGCAACAATAATTGTTAAATCTCCTTCTTGTTTTCTTTCGTATACTTTTGATCCTTGGCAGAATGGTACAAACTCTGGATATTTTTCAATATCTAAAACAAAGTTAATAAGCTTATCTTTTTTGTTATCAATTAATCTCTTAACTGATGCTTTAGGCATTAATTAATATTTTTTCTATTATTTTTTAATTTATTAAAATCCTCATCTGCATGATATGATGATCTGGTTAAAGGAGATGAAGATACTAATAAAAATCCTTTTGCCTTAGCTATTTTTCCTAGTTCCTCAAACTCTTGGGGATGATAATATCTTTTTAAAGGAAAATGTTTAACAGATGGTTGTAAATATTGACCAATTGTCAAAAAATCAACTTCTGCAGATCTTAAATCATCCATGACTTGAATTATTTCATCTTTTGTTTCTCCAAACCCAACCATTATTCCTGATTTTGTAAAAACCTTTTTGTTATATTTTTTTGAGTTTTTTAAAAGTTCCAATGATGCAAAATATCTAGCCCCAGGTCTCACTTTAACGTAGAGACTAGGAACAGTTTCAATGTTGTGGTTAAAAACATCAGGATTTGCCTCTAACACTCTTTTATAAGCCTCACCTTTTCTTAAAAAGTCAGGTGTAAGAACTTCTATTGTTGTATTTGGGTTTTTTTTTCTTGTTGCAATAATAACATTGTGAAAATGATTTGAACCTCCATCAGAAAGATCATCTCTATCTACTGAGGTTATTACAACATGTCTTAAGTTTAATTTATTGACTGCATTTGCTATTTTAATAGGTTCAAATTCATCTAATTTTTCTGGTTTTCCAGTTTTTACATCACAAAAAGCACAGGCTCTTGTACAGGTATCACCCATTATCATTAAAGTTGCATGTCTTTTGCTCCAACACTCAGTTATATTGGGGCAGTTTGCTTCTTGGCAAACAGTTACAAGATTATCCTTATTAACAACAGTCTTGGTTAAAAAAAATTCTTTACTATTTAATAGACTTGATCTTATCCACTCAGGTTTCTTTTTAAGAGGATTTATCGGTTTATTAACTTTTTCAGGATGCCTAGGTTTATTTTTTATTTCCATTATGCTTAATTATATAGGTAGTCTCTCCCTGTTTTCCAAATAAAAACTTTTCTCTAATTAATATTTCTATGAAATCTATATCAATATTTTCAGTTAGTAGTGAATTTTTATGCTCTAAATCTGCTATTTTATTTGTAAAAACATTTTGATCATTTTTAAGTTGTTCATAAATTTCTTTCTTTTCCATATATGAAATTAATCCTCTTTCACCATCTAATAAATTAAAGAAGAAATAAGTAAAAAGGAAAGTGATAATTAAAATAAAATAATTTTTTTTTAACTTATCTAACATTAGTAAATTTTATTCATTTTTGCAGATCTACCAAGATCTTCTTCAATACGTATTAATTGATTGTATTTGGATATTCTCTCTGACCTTGCTAAAGAACCTGTTTTTATTTGATTTGAATTTGTACCAACAGCTAAATCAGCAATAAATGTATCTTCAGTGTCTCCTGATCTATGGGAAATGATTGTTTTAAAACCTATCAATTGCGCAAATTTAATTACTTCTAAAGTTTCAGTAACAGTTCCAATTTGATTCAATTTTATCAAAATACTATTTGCTGATAAATTTAGAAAACCAACTTTTAATCTTTCAAGATTAGTAACAAAAAGATCATCTCCTACAATTTGTGTTTTATTTTTAGATTTATTTAAAAATTTAGTCCAAGCTTTCCAATCATCTTCACCGAAAGGATCTTCTATTGACTTTATTTGATATTTTTTAATTAAATTTAAATATTTATTTATTGAGTTATCAACACTAATGTATTTTTTTGAATGAATTGAGTATTTTCCTTTTTTTATTAATTCATTTGCTGCCACATCTAAACAAATAGATATATCTTTTCCATTTTTGAAACCAGATTTATTAATTGCTTGAACAATCAGTTTGAGTGCACTTTCATTGTCGCTAATCATTGGTGCAAACCCCCCCTCATCACCTACATTAATAGAATGGCCAGCTTTTTTTAGTAATAATTTTAAATTATTAATCACCAAAAAACACATTCTAACAGCATCATTAAAAGATGTTGCTTTATCTGGTCTAATCATAAACTCTTGAATTCTAAGACCATTATCTGCATGAGCTCCACCATTTATAATATTCATTAATGGAAGAGGAAGCTTAAAGTTTTTTTTGACTATAAAGTTTTTATATAATGGTATTTTTTTTACTTTTGCAGATAGTTTTTTTACGGCCATTGAAACAGCTAATATTGTGTTTGCACCTAATTTAGTTTTTTGTTTAGTGCCATCTAATTTAATAAGAATACTATCTATTCTCTCTTGTTCATGAATATTTTGATTTTTTAATTTTTTTGAAATTAATTTGTTTACAGTTGCAACTGGTTCTAAAACACTTTTTCCTAAATATTTTTTATTATTTTTGTCCCTTTTTTCGTAAGCTTCGAACGTACCTGTTGATGCCCCTGATGGACATATTGCAGATGCACTTAAATTATTAGAAAATACTTCAGCTTCTATAGTAGGATTTCCTCTACTGTCATATACCTGTCTTGCAACAACTCGTTTGATTTTGCTCATTTATTATTTTTTAACTAAATTATCAATTTCCACAATTTGATTTATTAGCTCGTCTAATTTGTTTAAAGGTACCATGTTGGGACCATCAGATGGAGCATTATCAGGGTCTTGATGAGTTTCTAAAAAAATAGCAGCTATGCCTACGGCAGTTGCTGCTCTAGATAGGTATTCAACAAATTCTCTTTGACCGCCACTTTTTTCACCTAAACCACCAGGTTGTTGAACTGAATGAGTCCCGTCAAAAACTACCGGGTAACCATTCTTAGACATGATAGGAATAGATCTCATATCTGATACTAGTGTATTATAGCCAAAACTAGCACCTCTCTCTGTGACTAAAATATTATCATTCCCGCTTTCTGAAATTTTTTTAGTTACATTGACCATATCCCATGGAGCAAGAAATTGACCTTTCTTTACATTAATAATTTTATTGGTTTTTGCTGCAGCAACTAGCAGGTCTGTTTGTCTACAAAGAAAAGCTGGTATTTGAAGCACATCTACGTGAGGCGCGACTACAGAACATTGTTCTTGATTATGTATATCAGTAAGAATTGGAACATTTATATCTTTTTTAATTTTGTCAAATACAGGTAATGAATTTTCTAATCCAGCACCACGTTGGCCTTTAAGGCTAGTCCTGTTTGCTTTATCAAATGAAGTTTTATAAATAAAACCAATATTATATTTAGTTGTTACATCTTTAATTTTTCCTGCCATATCTAAAGCATGTTGTTCTGTCTCAAGTTGGCAAGGCCCTGATATTAAACAAATTTTATTTTTGTTTGAAATCTGTATACCGTTACAATTTATTACTTTATTTTCCATTAAAAGATTTTGCAGCTTTAATAAATGATGAGAATAGTGGATGAGGATTTAAAGGTCTAGATTTAAATTCTGGATGAAATTGAACACCAATAAACCATGGGTGATTTTTTAACTCAATAATTTCAGGTAATTTATTATCTGGAGAAACTCCTGAAAACATCAAACCTTTTTGTTCAAATTTTTGCATTAAGTTTATATTGGCCTCATACCTGTGTCTATGTCTCTCTTTAATCATATTAGATTTGTAAATTCTTTTTATGGCAGAATTGTTTCTTAGTTTTGCCTCATAAAGACCCAATCTCATTGTTCCTCCAAGGTTTTTATCAGTTCCCTTTATAATTTTTCCATCTTTGTTCCATTCATCAATTAATCCTATTACAGGGAAACAATTTTTATCTAATTCACTAGATCCAGCTTCTTTAATTCTCAAGATATTTCTAGCAAATTCAACCATTGCCATTTGCATTCCAAAACAAATTCCTAAAAAAGGTATTTTTTTTTCCCTAGCATATCTAATTGCCTCAATTTTTCCCTCTGTTCCTCTCTTGCCAAATCCTCCGGGTATCAATATTCCTGAAACATTTTTTAATTTAGGATTTATCTCATTTAATCTAAGCTTATCGGACTCAATTCTTACTAAGTTTACCTTAATTTTGTTAAAGATTCCTCCGTGTGTAAGAGCTTCATCAAGAGACTTGTAAGCATCTTTTAGATTTACATATTTTCCTATGATCGCGATATTAACTGTTTTTTTAGTATTAAGAACTATCTTAGTTATTTTTTTCCAAGGTAACAAGTTTGGTCTTTTTTTTGATTTTAATTTAAAAAATTTTAATACTTGCTTATCTAATTTTTGATTAAAAAAACTTATTGGAGCCTCATAAATAGTTTTTACATCAACTGTTTCAATAACATTTTCGATATCTACATTACAAAATAAAGATATTTTTCTTCGTTGATCAAAAGGAATAGATTGTTGAGATCTGCATATAACGATATCGGGTTGAATTCCTATACTTCTTAACTCTTTTACAGAATGTTGGGTTGGTTTTGTCTTAATTTCATCTGATGATTTCAAAAAAGGAACAAATGTTAGATGGATAAATAAAGATTTTGATCTTCCATTATCGTTTGAAAATTGCCTTATGGCCTCTAAAAATGGTAAACTTTCAATATCACCTACTGTTCCTCCAATTTCACAAATTACAAAATCTTCATTTGTAATATCCTTTTTAATAAACTCTTTTATTCTATCTGTAACATGAGGTATAACTTGAACTGTTTTGCCTAAATAACCACCTCTTCTCTCTTTTTTAATTATGTCACTATATATTCTGCCTGTTGTAATGTTGTCAGATTGTTTTGCCGATATATCCGTAAATCTCTCATAATGTCCTAAATCTAAATCTGTTTCGGCACCATCATCGGTTACAAAAACTTCACCATGTTGAAATGGACTCATTGTACCTGGATCAACATTTAAATAAGGATCCATTTTTCTTATCCTGACTTTGTATCCTTGAGATCTTAGTAAATAACCAAGTGAAGCTGATGACAAACCTTTTCCAAGTGATGAAACCACGCCGCCAGTGACAAATATATATCGCGCCATGGAATTATGTTATAGCCAATGATTTATAAAAATAAAAGTATTAATTATTATTTTCTGGTAATTTTGGAGCGTCGTCTGCATTTTCCTCAATTTTATCAATTACAGACGTATTTGATGGAAGATCTCCCCTTGAAATTATAGTTAATCCTAGGCTGCAAATTATGAATAGCGTTGCAACAATTGCTGTTGCTTTAGTCATAAAATTACCAGCTGTTCTTGAAAACATAAAGTTATCTTGAGAAACACCAATACCAAGAGCTCCACCTTCTGATTTTTGAAGCAAAACAAGCAATACAAGTATTGCTGCCAATATTATATTTATAATTAATAGTATGTTTTCCACGGAGCCTAATTAATTGATTTTTTCATTATATCAATAAATATTTTTTCATTAATGGATGCGCCACCTATCAAAAAACCGTCAATATTATCGATTCCCATTAAATTTTTTATATTTTTTGGATTAACAGAGCCTCCATACAAAACCTTTGATTTTGGAAATCTTTTTGATCTCTTTAAAGTATATTTTATAAATTTAATGTTTTTTATTAGATTATTTTCAGTTGGAATAATTCCTGTACCAATTGACCATACAGGTTCATATGCGATTATAACTTTATTTAATTTATTTAAATCTTTTAAACCCTCTAGCAATTGTTTTTTTAAAACAGAATTCGTTCTTTTTTTTTTTTTATCAATTAGTTTTTCACCTATACAAAAAATAACATTTAATTTTTCATTAAGTGCAGATTTTATTTTTAAGTTAATTTTTTTATTATCATTTTCCTCTCTTGTTTCAGAGTGTCCAATTATAACAAATTTCGCTCCTAAATCTTTAATCATCTTGGAACTTATTGCTCCAGTAAACGGTCCATAATTTGAATTTATATGACAATCCTGGGCCCCAATCTGAATATTTGAATTTTTTGTTTTATCTACAAAAGATTTAAGCAATGTGTAAGGTGGACAATATACAATCTTGGCCTTGAGTTTATTTTTTTTTGAGTAAGTTATTACATTATTTAATGAATTAACTAACTTTAATGACCCAAACATCTTCCAGTTAGCAATGAAATACATTTTATTATTTGTCATAGTGATTAATATAATTTATATGTTTATTTTTTTTTAGTTCAATAAATAAAGACTATATAATATGATTGGTAAATTAAGAGGTTTTTCAAATTCTAAACTTGCAGGAGTATTGGTTGGAATTATTATAATCCCATTTGTATTTTGGGGAATGGGAAGTGTATTTAGTGGAGGAAACACAAACAATGTTGCAAAGATTAATAATGAAGCAATTTCATCTAAGGACTTTGTAAACTTTATAAACGAGTCCAGGCTTACAAATGATATTATTAAAGCAAACCTAGATAATAATATTATAGAACAAATTTTATCAGAGCTCATATCTGAGAAATTAATCGACATGGAGATAAAAGAATTAAACGTATCTCTTTCTGAGAAAGCCTTAGCAAATAAAATTAGATCTAATGCAATTTTACTGGATGATAACAATAAATTCTCAAGAGTAAAATATGAAAAATTTTTATTAGAAAATAATCTTACAGCATCAAGTTTTGAAAATTCATTAAAAAAACAAGAATTAAAGAAAAATTTATTTAAATATATTAGCGGAGGAATTAAATCTCCTCATTTTTTAAAAAATAAAATTTTTATAAATGAAAATAAAAAAATTGATGTCGAATTTCTAGACCTTGATTTAGTTCATGATAAGACTGTAACAGATTCAGAAATAGACGATTTCATTAAAAACAATCAAGATATTTTAAAAATGGACTTTATTGATATTTCATATGCAAAAATAACTCCTCAAAGTTTAATTGAAATTGATGAATTTAACGACGAATTTTTCAAAAAAATTGATGAAATCGAAAACAGCATACTAAATGGATCAAGTATTAAAGAAATTAATGAGGTTTATAATTTAAAGCCTAATGAGATAAAAAATTTTATATTAGATGACAATTCAGATGAAACACTTCAAGAAATATACTCTAAAAGAAACGAGGATAAAATACAATTAATCGATAAAAATGATTATTATTTAATATTTGAAATTTCAAATCTCAAAAAAAAAATACCAAATTTCAATGACCCTTATTTTTTGGAAAGTTTAAAAAAAAACATAGTTTTGAAAAAGAAATTTGAGTTTAATAAATATATTTTTGAAAAAATTGATGAGAAAAAATTTAATGAAGATGAATTTATTAAAATATCAAAAGAAGAAAAAAATATTAAATCTGTCACATTAGAAAGTCTTAATGATAATCAAGTTTTTGACTCGGAGTCGGTCAATCTTATTTATACTTTGCCAAATAAAAGTTTTACGTTAGTTACTGGAGAAAAAGATAAAGTTTATTTATCAAGAATAAATAGTATTTATTTCTCTGATATAGATAAAAATGCTGATAATATCAAAGAATATACAACAAAATCAAACAATGATTTAATCAACGATATTTATACATCGTATGATCTTTCATTAAATTCAAAATATAAAGTAAAAATCTTTAATCAGACAATTGATAGAGTAAAAAATTATTTTAGATAATGTTGAATATTGGTCTAAAATTATTCAAGAAAAATCACTTAAAGAATATAAACCAGGTTCTTTACTATTCATTCAAATCTAATGGATTAAAAGAAATAGAGAATTTAATAAATAACTTTTTAAATGTAAGAAATAGTTTCATTTTTGAGTCGGTTGAAAAGGGTTTTATAAAAGGTAGATATACTATTTTTGGGAGAAATCCTGACAAAATATGGGAATTTAATAATAATAACTGCGTTTTAAATTATGAAAATAAAAAAAAGAAACTAAAAGGAAAACCAAAGAATAATATTGAAAAAATTATTGAAGATTTTAAGTTTGAAATACCTAAAGAATTACCACCTATTAGTTCAATAATTTCGGGATACTTCTCTTATGATATAATAAGATATATTGAAAGAATTCCGAATAGTACAAAAGATGATCTTCAAATTCCTGATGCAAGAATATTAAGGCCTAGGAACCTTATAGTTTTTGATAATGCTGAAAAAAAATTATTTTTTATAGTTAACTGTTTTTCTGATGAAAAAATCAAGAATTATGAGGCAAAATATGATCAAATTCAAAAAGAAATTGAGGAGATGATTTTTTTATCAAACTATAATTTGAAGATTAAATCATCAAATGTAAATCTCTCTAGACCTAAAATTAAATCAAACATCTCAAAGAAAAAATTTTTAGACAATGTAATTAAAGCTAAAAATTACATTAAAATTGGAGATATTTTTCAAGTTGTTCTAAGTCAAAGGTTTGAAACTGATCTTAATAAAGAACCAATAGATATTTATAAAAAATTACGAATTACTAACCCCTCTCCTTTTATGTATTTTTTTAACTTTGAAGATTTCCAAATTATAGGCGCAAGCCCTGAGATACTTGTGAGGCTTAGAGATAATAAGATAACTATAAGACCTATTGCTGGTACAAGACCTAGAGGTAAAAATAAAAAAGAAGATAAATTCTATGAAAAAGATCTTTTAAAAGATAAAAAAGAACTTTCTGAACACTTAATGCTTCTTGACCTTGGAAGAAATGACACTGGAAAAGTTTCTAAAATAAACTCTGTTAAAGTAACTGAAAGCTTTAAAATAGAGAGATATTCTCATGTGATGCATATAGTTTCCAACGTTGAGGGTATATTCAATAAAAAATTTGGTAAATTTGATACCTTGCTGGCTGGTTTTCCTGCTGGAACTGTTTCAGGTGCACCAAAAATAAGAGCCATGGAAATTATTGATGAGTTAGAAACAACAAGAAGAAAGGTGTACGCTGGTGGGATTGGTTACTTTTCAGCGAATGGCGATTTTGACACTTGTATAGCGCTTAGAACAGCAATTTCTAAAAATAAGAAATTTTACGTGCAATCAGGTGCAGGAATTGTAGCAGATAGCAAACCCATTAATGAGTTTAATGAAACTGTAAATAAAGCAAAAGCTTTAATTAAAGCTTTGGAATAAGGATTATGAAAATAATTTTAATTGATAATTATGATAGTTTTACATTCAATTTATATCACTATCTTTCATCTTTTTCTAAAGTAGATGTTTTTAGAAATGATAAGGTAGATCATCATTTTATTTTAAAAAAAAGGTATAATAAAATTGTAATATCTCCAGGTCCTGGAAATCCTAATCAATCTGGAAATTGTTTAAAGATAGTAAAAAATTTGTATAAAAAAATTCCGATTCTTGGTGTTTGTTTAGGTCATCAAATCATTGGTCAAATATTTGGTTCTAAGATAACCCAAGCTAAAGAGCTTGTACATGGAAAGACAAGCAATATTATAAATAAAAAAATTGGTATTCTTAATAATTTACCAAAAAATTTCACAGCTACCAGATATCATAGTTTAGTAATTGATAGAAAATCCTTATCTAAAGATTTAAAAATTACATCTAGTACATCTGACGGGACAATTATGGGTGTTATGCATAAAGAATATAAAATTCATGGAGTTCAATTTCATCCTGAAAGTATCAAAACTAAATATGGTTTAAAAATTTTAGAGAACTTTGTAAAAGAGTAAAAATGGATCAATTTTTAGAAAAGCTCAGAAACAAAATAAATTTAAATTTTGATGAAAGTAAAAATGCATTTAAGATTTTAATGAATGGTGAGGCCAGCGATCAACAAATTTATGATTTTTTAACTTTATTATCAGACAAGGGTGAGGTTTCAGATGAAATAGCTGGAGGTGTGTATATATTGAGAGATAAATCAAAAAGAGTAAAAGTTGAAAATTGCATTGATACCTGTGGTACTGGAGGAGATGGAAAAGATACTCTTAATATTTCAACTGCATCAGCGCTGTTGTTAGCAAGTATGGGTATTAAAGTAGCAAAGCATGGAAATAAAGCAGTTTCATCAAAATGTGGTTCAGCTGACGTTCTTGAAGCCTTAAATATAAATATCAACTTAGAACCAAAACAAATCGAGGAACAGATTAAAAATGATAATTTTGGTTTTATGTTCGCACCAAATTACCACTCGGCAATGAAATATGTTGGTCCAACAAGAAAAAAAATAGGAAAAAGGACAATTTTTAATATGATAGGTCCATTAAGCAGCCCAGCACTTGTTGAGAGGCAGGTAATTGGTGTTTTTGATAACAAACTTCTAAAAATTTTTGCGAATGCTCTTAAAAATTTAAATTTAAAATTTGCTTGGATTGTAAATAGTGAAGATGGTCTAGATGAAATATCACCTTACGCCAAAACTAATATTGTGCAACTAAAAAATAATGAAATATCTGAGTTTATAATTGACCCAGATGAATTAAATATTAATGCTGATAAATTCGAAAATTTAATTGGAGATGACGCTAAATTTAATTCTGATAAAATTTTAAATATTTTTGAAGGTGAAGATAATGATTTTTCAAAAGCTGTATGTTTAAATGCTGCAGCTGGATTAATGATATCTGAAAAATATGATGATTTTAAAATTGCTTATAATTATACTAGAGGTTTTATTAAGTCTGGAGCAGCATTCAAATATATAAAAAGTTTACAAAATGTCTGAAAATATCCTTCAGAAAATAATTGATCAAAAAAAAACTAAAATTGAAAAATTAAAACTTGAAATTGATATAAACAGCTTATTGGATGCAATAAGTGAGAAGGACTTTTTTTTTGATTTTAAAAAGAAAATACAAACAAATAACTCAGAAAATAAAATATCCATAATTGCTGAAATAAAAAAAGCAAGTCCGTCTGCAGGTATTTTGATAAATGATTATGACCCAGTTAAAATTGCCAATATATATAATTCTAAGAATGTAACATGTTTGTCTGTATTAACCGAAGAGGATTTTTTTTTAGGAAATCTATCTCATATTTCTGAAATAAAAAAAAAAATTGAATTACCCATTCTTTGTAAAGATTTTTTTGTTGATAAATTTCAAGTACCTTTAGCAAAAAGTTACGGGGCCGATGCAGTACTGATTATATTAGCCGGTATTTCTGAAAAAACTGCTGATGAAATTTACGAGGAGGCTTTAAAACATAATATGAGTGTAATTGTTGAAGTTCATACAGTTGAAGAGGCAGAAAAATCAGTAAAATATCCGGATGCTTTAATTGGTATAAATAATCGAAACCTAAAAACTCTTAAAACTGAAATAAATACAACTTATGATATATTTGATGTTGTTTCAAATCACTCTTCCCCTCTAATTTCTGAGAGTGGTCTTAAAACAAAAGATGAATTGCTTGATATAAAAAACAGGACCTCAATAAGCACTTTTTTAATTGGTGAATCACTTTTAAAAGATTTAGAAAATAATAGTATTTTTTCTCTTTTATAGAAATTTTCCAATATTTATAATACTTTTTAGCTGTTGTAAAAATTGAGGAACTTTTATAGAACATCGATGTACTTAATTTGTTCTATGTTAACTAAAAAACAAAAAAACCTGCTTCTCTTTATCAACAAAAAGTTGAGATCTACAGGCGTGTCCCCTTCATACGAGGAAATGAAGGAATCGTTAAGTTTAAAATCAAAATCTGGTATTCACAGACTTATTAGTGCATTAGAAGAGAGAGGTTTTATTAAAAGATTAGCCCACAAAGCGAGAGCATTGGAAGTAATTAAGTTACCTGAAACTGCATCTGCAAACGATATTTATAACAGTTTTTCTCCAAGCGTTATTAAGGGAGGATTAGACGAGGAAAATTTAAATAATTCTAACGATACAGAAATCCCTGTTCTTGGAAGAATTGCTGCAGGAACTCCGGTTGAGGCTATACAGAATGAAGTTTCAAGAATTCCACTACCAGCAAATATTGAAAAAGATGGAGAATTTTTTGGTTTAAAGGTCCAAGGGGATTCTATGATTGAAGCTGGTATTAATGATGGTGATACTGTTATTGTAAAAAAAGCAGATACTGCAGATAATGGAAAAATTGTAGTAGCTTTAATTGATGATCATGAGGCTATGCTGAAAAGAATTAGAAGAAAAGGTAAAACTGTTGCATTAGAAAGTGCAAATAGAAATTACGAAACAAAAATTTTTGGCCCAGATAGAGTAAAAGTTCAAGGAATTCTTGTATCTTTATATAGAAACTTTCAGTAAAATAGTCTAAACAAATTCCATGAAAAAAGTAGCAACTAGATTTGCTCCTTCTCCTACCGGTCCTCTTCATATTGGTGGGGTAAGAACAGCTCTATTTAATTGGTTATATTCAAAAAATAAATCAGGTAAATTTTATTTAAGGATAGAAGATACTGATAAAGAAAGATCTAAGGAAGAATATAAAATTCAAATAATTAACTCTCTAAAATGGATGGGCATTGAACACGATGGTGAAGAGTATATTCAATCAAAAATGATTGGTGAACACGTAACTATTGCTAAAAGATTATTAGAAAATGGAAATGCCTATAAATGCTTTTGTAGCGCAGAGGAAATAGAGGAACAAAAGAAAAGAGCTAAACAAAAAAAAATTCCTTATGTGTATAATCGAAAATGGCGTGATATGTCTGAAGATCAAGCCCCAAAGGGTATAAAACCAGTTATAAGATTTAAAAGTAAAATTGAAGGCACTTCTCTACTAAAAGACTTAGTTCAAGGAAATGTGGAGATTGAAAATAATACTATTGAGGATTTTGTTATTTTAAGAAATGACGAAACGCCAACATATAATTTATCTGCATCAGTTGATGATCATAGTATGGAAATGACTCATATTATAAGAGGAGATGATCATAAAATTAATACTTTCAAACAAATACAGATATATGAAGCACTAGGATGGGATATTCCACAATTTGCTCATATACCTCTTATTCATACAATAGATGGCAAGAAATTATCAAAAAGAGACAATGCTTCAACATTAGAAGATTTCTCAAAAATTGGAATTCTACCTGAATCACTTAGAAATTACCTACTAAGGTTAGGATGGTCTTATAAAGATAAGGAAATTTTTAACTTAGATGAAAGTATAAAACTTTTTAATTTAGAAGGAATAGGTAAATCACCTTCAAAACTTGATATGAGTAGAATTCTTTCTATGAATGAATATTACATTAAAAATAGTGACGAAAATATATTGTACAAAAAATTAAAAGAATATTGTGAGATGTATAAAGATAGAATTAAAGAAGATAAAGAAAATACAATAAAGAGATCTTTAATATTTTTAAAAAATAAAGCAAAAACACTTGAGGATATATTTAACAACTCTAAATACATATTAAATGATAAAGTTATTTTTAACGAAAATGATAAAGAGCTGATAAACGATGAAGCAAAAAAAATAATACATTTATTTAAAGAGAAGATTTCAGAATTAGAAGTTTTTGATAGAGAAAATTTAGAACAAATCATAAATGGGTTAATAAAATTGAATAATATAAATTTTAAGGGCATTGGACAGCCATTACGAATAATATTAACAGGATCTAAATTTGGCCCTGGAATATATGATATAATATTATCTCTTGGAAAAAACGAGGTGATAAAAAGATTAGGAAATATAGGATAAGATAATATTTGATGCTTCTTCAGACGAAGAGCTTGGAGAGGTCAAAGTTTCAAGAGTTTTTTTTATTTCATCTTTTTGTTTGGCAATTAATTCTGGTTTTTTTAAAAAATAGTAAACACTTTTAAATATTTCCTCGGCATTACATTCGGATTGTATCAACTCTGGAATAACTTCTTTATTATTAATAATATTTATCATATTAACAAATTTTATATTTAATAGAAATTTTGCTAAATAAAAATTAACAAAATTCATTTTGTATATAATTATTGATGGAACATTCATTTTACAAACTTCTAAAGAAACTGTTCCGGATTTTACTACCGCAAAAATTGATTTTTTTAAAACTGCAGTTTTAATTTTATCGTCATTAATAATTTCTATATTTTGTATGTGTTCTTTTGTAATATAATTTGATATAAGTTCTTTATTTTGATCAGTTCCATGAAATATGAAATTAAAACTGGGATCCTTGATATTCATTTTTTTTATAAAATTAATTAGAATTGGCATATGATGGTTTATCTCAGAAGTTCTGCTTCCAGGAAAAATTGATATAATTTTTTTTTTATCTAAAAATTGATCTATTTTGATATTTTCATTAATTTTTTTGTCCAACAATGGGTGACCTACAAAAGTGTTAGTTAGTTTTTCTTTATCAAAATATTCTTTTTCAAACTTAAAAAGTAATAAAATATGGTCTAAAAATTCTTTCATTTTCTTTACCCTGCCCTCTCTCCATGCCCAAACTTTAGGAGCAATAAAATGAATTATTTTTATTTTTGGGTTTTTTTCTTTTACTAATTTTGCCACTCTTAGTGTAAAATCCGGACTATCAACACTAAATAAAATATCTGGGTTAAATTTTAAGACTTCATTAACTGTATCTTTTATTTTACGTTTTATTTTAAAAAAGTTAAATAAAATATCGGTAAAAGCTATATATGTTATTTCTTTTTGATCATAGATTGTATTTATACCTAGTTTTTCTAAGTTAGCTCCACCAACACTTAAGAACTCCAAATCAGCTTTTTTTGTTTTTATTTGTGATATTACTTCTGACGCTAATTTATCCCCAGAAGGTTCACCTGTAATAACAAAAATTTTTTTCATATCGCGATGAGAAAGAGTTTATTTTGATTGGCATATTTAATACAGGCCTCTTTATTTAATATTATATTTTGATTTGATTTAATAACAATTCCCTTAATGCCAACATCATTACAATCTTTAAATGTATTAATTCCTATTGTGGGTAAATCTACCCTTAAATCTTGTTTTGTTTTAGGTAGTTTTATTAAAATACCTTTTTTTATTTTGGACTTAGTGACTGATTTTATCATTACTTTTGTGCCTTTTCTTGTTTCTCTAGAAATGATTTTATTGTCTCTTATAATCACTGCTTGAGTATGATTGTGCGAATTTATCTTTTTTAAGTGTTTAATTCCTTGAACTATCTCTTCCTTTTCAAATAAAGTTGGCCTAGTTTTTGTATAAATTCCTTTATTTAATGTTAACTCAGGGTTGAAAGTATTTAATTTAATAACTTTAATTTTATTTTCAGACAAAATTTTAATTAATGTCTTTAATATAGCTGCATCTCCTAATTTTGAGGCTTTGATAATTCGTGGTAAATAAAACATCCCCTTAAAATCTAACTTAAGTTTTGAAATTCTTGGTTTAATTATATTTCCTGCAAATATAACTCTTTTACAATTTTTTGATTTTATGAGATTTAATATTTCACCAAATTTACCAATATTTATAGAAAAGTTATTTTTATTTTTTTTAAACTTATTATTTTTGGTTAAATCTATAATAAAATAATTAATTTTTTTTTTATTTAATTTTTTTAATATTTCTAATGGCAAGTCATTTTCACCTAAGAAAAGCCCTATCATTTTATGCCTGGAGGTAAGGAAATTGGTCTTTTTTTATCATTATTTATAAAGGTAATTATTTTTTTAATGAATTCATTTTCTTTAAGCTCCTCATCAAGATCATCTATATTTTTTCTAAAATTTACTGATTTAAATATTTGTTCATATGCCAGTTGTATTTTCTTAATATTTTCATTTGAGATCTTTGACCTTCTTAAACCAATCAAATTTAATCCCATTAGGTTATTTCTATTTCCTAAGGAGAGACCAAATGGTATTACATCACTAAGAACACCTGTCATCCCTCCTATCATCGCTGCTTCACCAATTCTTGAAAATTGATGAATAGCGCAACTTCCTCCAACAATCGCATAGTTTTCAATTGTTACATGACCGCCAACTTGAACATTATTAGCTAACACAATATTATTTGCTATTTTACAATCGTGCGCAACATGGCAATAGACCATAAATAAATTATCGTTTCCTATTTTTGTAGCTCTGCCACCTTGTTCTGTTCCAGGATTTATGTTTACATATTCTCTAAACTTGTTGTTGTTACCTATAACTAAAAAATTTTTTTCACCTTTATATTTTAAGTCTTGCGGTGGTGTCCCAATCGAGGCAAAAGGGTATATATGGTTGTTTTTTCCTATCTTTGTATTTCCAACAATATTGACATGAGAGTGTAAAATTGTATTTGGTCCTATTTCAACCTCAGGTCCAATTATTGAATATGGACCTATTTCAACATTTTCAAAAATTTTTGCTTTACTGTCAACTATTGCGGTTTTATGGATCACATTAAATAAATAACAAATTTATAATTTATTACTTATCAAGATTTACTACTAAATATTACTTTCGATCCACTATCGTTGCTGACCACTGTGCATCAGCCATTTTTTTTTCTCCAACATACGCGGTACCTTTATATTTCCAAACTCTTCCATGAGATCTAATAGCCTCAATGTTAAGTTCTAAAATACAGTCAGGTATTACTGGATTTCTAAATCTAGCTTTTTCAATTGTCATTAAAAAAACTAGTTTGTTATCATATGTAGATTTATCCAGACCATTTGCGGTAAGGGCGGCAGCAGCTTGTCCAAATGCCTCTACAATTAAAACACCAGGCATTACTGGTTCTCCTGGAAAGTGACCATTTACAAAAAAACTATCTTTTTTTACATTAACAATTGCTGTTGCTGAAAAAAGTTTTTTTATATTTTTCAATTCATCTATTAAAAGCATTGGCTCTCTGTGCGGAAGAAGTTCTTTGATTTGTTCTTTATTTAATTTAGTCATTTATTTTACTTTCCTTTAAAAAATTTCTAATACTTCTGGCAGGGTACCCCATTACTTTAGAATTCGAAGGTATATTTTTAATCACTCCACTTCCGCCTCCAATTTGCACATTATCACCTACATTTATGTGACCAGAAATGCCGGTCTGGCCACCTATCATAACTCCATTGCCAATTGACGAACTTCCAGCAAATCCTACCTGTCCTGTTATAATACAATTTTTACCGATTTTAACATTATGAGCAATATGAACTTGGTTATCTAAAAAAGTACCATCTCCAATAAAAGTGTTGTTCAAGGAGCCCCTATCAATTGTATTATTACATCCAATTTCAACATTTTGTCCTATAATAACCATACCAACATGAGGATATCTAATATTTTTTAATTTATCAGGATAAAAACCAAAACCTTTTTTTCCAATAATTGCACCATCAAGAATATTTGTATTATTACCGATAATAGTATTTTTAATTATCACATTGCTACCAATATTACAGTTATTTCCAATTTTAACGTTACTTTCAATTATAGTATTGTGACCAATAGAACAATTTTGCCCAATTTCAACTTTATTTCCAATAAGAACATTCTTTCCAAATATCAATGTAGGAAATTTTTTTTTGGAAACTTTATTTACATTAGCATCAAAATTATCATTTAACGCATTTGGGTAAAACAATGAGGTTATTTTAGAGACTGCCAATAAAACATTGGAAACTTCTATTATTTTTATATTTCTGGGAATTATTTTTTTAAACTTTGAATTGGTTATAACAAGTTTACATTTAGTTTTTTTTAATAAATTCAAATATTTTACTGAATGAAAAAAACTAATATCCTTTGAAGTGGCGTTTTCAAGATCTTTGATATCTTTAATGATATGATTAATTTTTTGTTTTTTTTTATTTAACGATAAATAAATATCGTTGGTTTTTAGATAACTTTTTTTTTTAAAAAATATATTTTTCATGTTAAAATTTTATTTCAATATTATTCTCATTAATTAAATTAATAATTTGACTTGTTATATCTAAATTTTTTTTTCCAACAATAATATTTTTTTTGGGCATTACGATAGAAAAGGAATTTTTGTCAACATAATCTGTTAAAATAGGATTTAAAATTGATAGAATTTCTTTAGTTTTTTTTATTCTTAAATTATTCAATTTTTCTATAGATGTTTTTTTATCTGATCTAAATTTTTGAATCTCGCTAGATAGCATTTTTAATCTTTTTTGAAATTCGTTATTATCTAAAATATTTTGTTGAGCTAATAAAGATTTTTCTTTTTCAATAAGTTTATTCTCAATTTTTTTATATTTTTCAAAATTTTCATTTTGGATTTTATCCATATAGTTATTTAGCGATTTTCCAATATTTGAATTTTTTAAAATAAAATTTATATCTATATAAACAATTTCAGCTTTTGAATTAGATACAAAAAAACACAACAAAATTAGCAAAATACATTTTTTTTTCATTTTTAAAATGAGGTTCCAATTCTAAATCTAAAGGACTCTTTTTTATCGGATGGTTCACTAGAGAGTGGAATCGCATATGAGAATGACAAAGGTCCAATTACTGTAAACCAATTTACCGATATACCTGTCGCAGAACGAATTTTACTAGATTCTAAAGAGCTATCATAATCTACTTCTCTTAAAGTTGCTGCGTCAAGAAAAATACTCAAATCTATATTTTCATATCCGCTTAGTATATTTGGCAAAGTTGAATTTAAGTTTATCGCAGATCCGAAATTGCCTCCAACATATTCCTCACCATCCTTGGGTCCAATCTTACCAGTCTCAAATCCTCTCAGTTTACTGCTTGGGATATAAACTCTTCTGGAAACTCTTACATCATCATCTATTGAATTTACAGATTTAAAAAACCACTTGCCTGAAAGTATCAAATTGTCTGAAACTGAATGAAATTTTGAAAAATTTATTGTATTACCAATTGAAAGATCATCGGAGTAAATAGGGAGTACTTGCTTGAAGTCAACCTTGTATCCATCTGTTGGTTGGAAATTTTGGTCTAGTTTATTAAAAGTTACTCTATAAGATAACAAATTTTCAAGATAATCACCTTCTTGTTTTTTTTTATAAGAAGATGCTGTTGAGGAAGTTTCTAGTTTTTCGTAATATGCAGATACATCAAGATTTATAAATAAATCAGAGTACTGTTCAAAACCTGTACCTATACCAAAACCTGTTCTTGAAGTTTTAAATCCGCCTGTCTCAAGAAAGTCAGAACTAGTACTTTCAAGAATTGTATTAAGTGATCTATCTGTATTTTTAAAATTTGGATTATTAATCTGAAACTTTCCTTTTATTTGATCCTCAGAGATAAGAAAGTTTGTTTTTAATTGTATGCCCTTTCCAAGATAATTCTTCTCCTGAATTCCTGCAGATAATGTAGCTCCAGAAGTTCCTGTACCTGCTCCTGCAAATATTTCTCCGGTAGGGGATTCTTCAACGTTTATATTTATTACCTTTAATTTATTATCTTTTTCGGATACTTTTATATCTGAAGTTACTGATTTAAAAAGACCTCTAGACTTTATTTGATTAATTGATTTTTTAAATAAAATATCATTGTATGGATCACCTTCATCAACTATAAGCGAATTTCTAATAACCTTCTCTTCTGTAATAAAATTACCAAAAATATTTATTTGATCAACATAAAATTTTTCTAGATTGCTTAATTTAAAAAGAATATCAATTTTGTTTTCATCAACTACAGTCAGATCGTATCTTGTATTCAAAAAAACAAATTCCTTTTGTAACGCCAATTCATCAATTTCATCTATAATTTTATTTAATTTTTTTAAAGAGTATCTTTCTCCTTTTAATTTTGAGAATTTTCTTTCAATATGAGCAAAATTCTCCTGATCAAAACTATCATTATTTTCTATTGTGATTGAATTAAAAAAATATTTTTGACGTGCATCAATGTTGAAATTTAATTCAAAGAATTCGTTGTCTATATTTTTGGCATATGATGATTTAATGACCACATCGTAATACCCTTTATTTTGAAAATATTTTTTTAATAAAATTTCATCATTTTTAATTTTTGTTTCATTTAAATATTTATTAGATGTAATGAATTTCCAAAATCTTCCCTCCTCAGATTTAATCACATTTCTAAGTTTTGAATCTCTAAATATTTTATTTCCTTGAAAATTGATTTTTTTTATGATCGCTCTTTTGCCTAAAATAAAATCATATAATAAA
This sequence comes from uncultured Pelagibacteraceae bacterium, assembly GCA_902581585.1. Taxonomy (GTDB): domain Bacteria; phylum Pseudomonadota; class Alphaproteobacteria; order Pelagibacterales; family Pelagibacteraceae; genus Pelagibacter. Next base: position 219,534 of record CACHPB010000002.1, on the reverse strand, counting down.
TCTACGGAATTATTTTGATTATCAACAATTTTTACGTCAACATTTGCAAAATAATAACCACTTGCTCTAAGAACATTTAATAACAAATTTTTTTGCAGTTTAACATTTTGCAAAAGAAAAGGATATTTCTCACTTTTTTTGGTTATATCATTTAACTGAGAAACAATAGACTTATTCTTAATTCCTTTAATTATTATTGACTGAATAATCGGATTTTCTGTAATTTCAATCTGTATTGTAGTATTATTAGTTAAAATTTTAATATCCTTAAAATAATTAGTTTGAAAAAGATTTTTAATTGCATTGTTTAGATCTTGATTATTTAATTCTTTATCAAGATTTAAACCAGAAAACATAACTATTGTTTCAACTGTTAATCTTTCATTGCCAGATACTTTTATTTCTGAATATTTTTTTGCAAATGCTAAATTGAGGAAGAAAAAAGAATTAATAAATAAAATAATAAAAAAATATTGTAATTTAATTTTATTTGACATTATATTTTAAAAATTTTTCAACATATTGATTAGTTTTATTCACCATTTTTTTAATATCATTAATATTTTTTGGTTTTAATACAAAAAATTTAGACAAAATAGGTTTTTTTAGCAATTTTAGCATAAATATGTGAAGAGAAATATAGGAAATTTTATTTTCTAAATATTTTTTGACAAGGAGGTCATTTATTGAAACCAATATAACCTCAAAGTAAGTGTTTTTAAAATTTCTATTTAATAGCTTTAAGAGAGGAAAGTTTTTTTTAGATGGTTTTATAAAATTATTTCCGTTAAGTTTATTAAAATTAAAGTAATATTTTTTATTATAGTCGTATTTATTTTCATAAATCACATTTGTTATGGGAATTTCCATTGTTGTGTCATGTGTTAATATTTTTGTTAGTCCATTTTTAAAATGGACAATCGCATGCACATAAGATTTTGGATGTATTAAAATTTCAAATTTTTTTAAATTTAAACCAAATATTTTGCTTGCTTCTATTACTTCAAAAATCTTATTCATCATTGTTGCAGAATCTATAGTTATTTTTTTTCCCATTTTCCAATTAGGATGTTTCAAAGCAAATATAGGTTTTATATTTTTAATACTAATTAATTTTTTGTATAAAAAAGGTCCGCCGGAAGCTGTTAAGTATATTTTATCTATATAATTTTTATTCTCTGATTTCAATAATGACCATATTGAAAAATGCTCTGAGTCTAAAGGGATAAAATTTGTTTTATATTTTTTTAATTCTTTTTGCAAAAAATTCCATCCGCATATGATAGACTCTTTATTCGCTATTGCAAAATTCTCTGTGTGTCTAATTATATTTAAAGATGGTTCCAATCCATTAATACCTGATATTCCATTAATTGTTAAAAAAGATTTTTTTTTATTTGTTTTTAAAGCATCTATAATATTTGAATAAACTTTTATCTTTTTTTTTTTAAATTTTTTAAGATTCTTTTTTAATTTTTCTTTATTAAATATAACTACCGTTTGTACTTTATATTCTAATGCTTGTTTATAAATTTTTTCAACATTATTATTTGTGGTTAATAATTTTACCTTAAATCTTTTTTTATCTTTCTGTATTATTTTAAGCGTTGTTTGTCCTATCGAACCTGTAGATCCTAATAAAAATATATCTTTTTTCATATTAATTTGAAATCAAAATAATTCCCAAAGGTAAACCCAAAAGAATTCCGTCAATTCTATCTAGCAGTCCTCCATGACCTGGTATGATAGATCCAGTATCTTTGATATTAGCTTTTCTTTTAAAAAATGAAATAATTAAATCTCCTATTTGCGATATGATAGATACTGAAATGATCAAAGTTATTACATTTATTTTAAAGTCAATGTAGAAATTTAAATTATTAAAAAAAATGTAATACAAAGCTAATGGTAGTGTTAAAGATCCTAAAACACCAGAATAGGTTTTATTTGGGCTTATTTTGCCAAATTTTTTTCCACCTATAGTTTTTCCAAATAAATATCCTCCGATATCTGTTAAAGCGCAAATTAACAATATAAAAATAATTGAGATTGTTTTTTCATTATTGAATGGAATTAAAAAAAACCAAATTGAAAGCAAGAAGCAAATTAAATATAGAAGTATTACTAAGTTTGTAAGAAATAAGTAAAAATGATTCTTAAATATTCTATCAAAGATATTTGTAAATTCTTTAAAAGAATAAAAGCCTATTAAACCCAAAAGTATAAACAAAAAATAAGAGTTTAATAGCGATAAATATATAATAAATATTAAAATTAAGGATGAAAAAAATCTTTTACTAAGGTTTTTCATTTAATACCACCAAAATTTCTTTTTACTTTATTAAATTTTGAAATAATTTTATCAAAATCTTTATTATTAAAATCTGGCCAAAGTTTACTGATAAAAAATATTTCTGTATAAGATAGTTGCCATAATAAAAAGTTACTAAGTCTGTTCCTGTTGCCAGTTCTTATTAATATCTCTGGATCTGGTATGTCTTTTGTATAAAGATTATCAGATATATTTTTCTCGTTTATTGATTTATTTTGATTATATAGTTTTTTTACAGATTTTATTATTTCTTCTTTAGATCCATAATTTAAAGCTATATTAATTTGAATTTTGGTATTTCTATTTGATAATTTTTCAGCTTTATTTAATTTTTTTTTAAGTGATATAGGAAATTTGGTTAAATTACCTATTATTTTTAATTTAATATTATTCTTAAGCATTTTGTTTATTTCTTTATCAATGTAAGTCTCTAACAGTTTTATAAGAAAATTAACTTCTTGCTTTGGTCTTTTCCAATTTTCAGTCGAAAATGTATATAAAGTTAAATATTTTATTTTTTTTGATATTGCTGCGTTAATGATACTTTCTACAACTTTAATACCATTGGAATGTCCATAATTTCTTGAATTTTTTTTCTTAATACCCCACCTGCCATTTCCATCCATAATTATGGCTACATGTGTTGGCGAACTCATATTGTCATTATTTCTTTTTCCTTTGTAGATACTCTATCATCTATTACATTTATTTGTTCATCCGTGTATTCCTGAATAATTTTTTCTTTTTTTTTAAGATCATCTTCTGAAATTTCTTTGCTCTTTAACAGTTTTTTTAACTCATCATTAGCTTCTCTTCTAATATTTCTAATTGATATTTTACATTTTTCTCCCATTGATTTTATTATTTTTTTCATTTCCATACGTCTTTCCTCGCTCAGATCTGGAATTGGTAATCTAATCAATTGACCGTCTATTTGAGGGTTAAGTCCTAATTCTGATTTTTTGATTGCTGAGTCAATATGAGCAATATTAGCTGCGTCCCATACTTGAATATTTATAGTTCTAGGTTCAGGTGTAGTAATACTTCCTAATTGATTAATAGGTAATTTTTGTCCATATACCTCCACTTTAACAATATCAAGCATATTAGCATTTGCTCTGCCGGTTCTTAAAGAACCCAATTCTTGGTTAAAAACTTCGTAGGTTTTTAACATTTTATTTTTATAGTTAATTTCTTGGAACATTATTCGCCAATCTTTATTCTAACAAATCCATTTATTTTAAAATTTGAGATTTCTAAACTCTTAACAATATCCTTCACTTTAAATTTAGGATCCATAACCCAGTCTTGTGTCATAAGGCTATTTTCATCTTTAAATTTATTGATTTTGCCTAAACTTATTTTTTTTACAATTTCATCTGGCTTACCTGAGTTTTTTAATTCTTCTTCAATTAAATTAATTTCTTTGTTTATTATTTCTTTATCAAGTTCATTTGAATTTATGGAAATTGGATTTGATGCAGCTATATGCATAGATAATTGTTTTCCAAAAGCGTCGATTTTTTCGTTTTTTTCAAGAGTTTTTATAGACACAATAACAGCTAATTTTGAGACATTGTCTTTAATAATTGAGTGTTGATAAACAAAATTTCTTGAAGCTTCGTAACTCAATGTTTTTGATCTACCTATTGTTATTTTTTCACCAATTTTTGCTATTAAAGCTATCAAATTTTCATCAACAGTTTTGTTATTTTTCATTTTAGAATTTTTTAAATCCTCTAAATTCGATGAATGCTCATTATTCAATTTGCTTAATTCTTTAGCGAAATCGATAAAATCTTCATTTTTTGCAACAAAGTCCGTTTCACAATTTACCTCCAAAAAAGACATTTTTTTTTCATTGCCAGATGTTACAATGACACCCTCTTTAGCACTTCTACCCATTTTTTTGGAGGCTTTCGCTATACCTTTAACTCTTAAAATTTCAGCAGCTTTATCTAAATCTCCATTTGACTCTTTTAATGCAGCATTACAATCTTTAAATCCTGCACCAGTTGACTTTCTTAATTGTTTTACTTTTTCTATATCACTCATTTATTTTCCTGTAATAAAAATTTATTTTTCTAATTAAGTTTAGTCTCTACTTTTTCTTTTTCAGACTTTTCTATTTTAGATGTATCAATTTTAATTTCTTCATTTTCTTTATTGCTGGAAGGATTTTGTGGTACCTCTTGTTTTGCATTTTTTATAGTTTCTTTTAAAAGAGAACAATATAGATCAATTGATCTTCTTGCATCATCGTTGCCTGGTATTGGAAAATCAATACCATCTGGATTAGAATTTGTATCTAAAACTGCTATAATTGGAATACCTAATTTTATAGACTCTTTAATAGCTAGTGACTCATAATTAGTATCAATTATAAAGACAAGGTCAGGCACTTTTTTCATACTAGATATACCACCTAATGATCTTTGTAATTTATCTCTTTGACCACTCATTTTTAATAATTCTTTCTTGGTAAAACCTCTGTTCTCAGAGCTTAAATCTGAGTTAATTTTGTCCAATTTTTTAATTGAGTTAGATATTGTTCCCCAATTTGTAAGCATACCACCTAACCATCTATAGTTTACAAAATACTGATCTGTTTCATTTGCTAATTCTGCTATTGCCTCAGATGCTTGTTTTTTTGTTGAAATAAATAAAATTTTTCCACCTGATAAAATTGTGGAGTAAACTTTTTCTAAAGCTACTCTAGTTAGCTCAAGTGTTTGTGTTAAATCAATAATGTGAATAGAGTCTCTTTTTCCAAAAATAAATTTCTTCATTTTAGGGTTCCATCTTAAAGTTTTATGGCCAAGATGTACGCCAGCTTCTAAAAGTTGTTCGATTGTTAAGTTAGGTATTTTCATATTTATTCCCGGTTGTGCCACCACAATTACTGCCTAAAAAGGACCGGAGGTATAAAACCAGAAATTGTGTGCGTATTAATTTATGAAACTATTTACAAAATAAAGCAAAAAAAACAAGTCTTTTTTAAAGAACATCGATATTTTCCTGATTTCTTATTAAATTGAGCATTTTATGATCTATTTTTCTTTTTTCATTTAGTTGAAAAGACATCTTTTTTGTATCAAATTCAATATCAATTATCACTTTAGTCTTCCCTGGTTCTAAACTTAATTTATTAATTTTTACAATATCATCTATATTTTTAACTTTTATTACTACTTCATCTAATGGCTTATCAATCACCTCTTTCATAGATATGATTTTTCTTATATTGATTTTCTTTTGTATTTTATTTTCATCTACATAATTTTTAACTAGAGTAATCATAACAGAATTACCTTCAATAAGTATTTCTCTATTAGTTTCAAAAACATCTGAAAATACAAACAATTCAAAAACACCTGATAGATCAGAAAATTTTATTATTGCATAAGAAGTTCCTTTTTGTGTTTTTTTTTCTTGAACCTTTAATATTGTGGATGCAATATTTGAACTTAAAATGCTTTCATTTGAATTAAACGCTTCATAATTGGTAATATTATATTGACTAAAAAGTGATTTATACTGATTTAGAGGATGGTCAGAAATAAAGAAGCCCAAGGTCTCAAATTCTTTTGATAATTTTACATCTACATTCCAATCTTCAATAATATCTAAATAAGTCTCATCGTTTTCTTCTTTAAATAAATCTATTTGGTTTGCTGAATTATTTTCAAATATATTTTTTGATTTTAAAATAATATTAGGTATAGAATTGTATATCGACTGTCTATTCTTATTCAAACTATCAAAAGCTCCAGCTTTTACAAGTCCTTCCAATTGTAATTTGTTTATGTCTTTTGGGTTAATACGATTTATAAAGTCTGTTAGATCTTTGAACTCCCCATTTTTAGTTCTCTCCTCTACAATATTTGAAATTGCTTCAAATCCAACATTTTTAACTGCTCCTAAAGCGTAAAGAAAATTTTTGCCATCTGAGGAGAAGTCAGCATTACATTTATTAATATCTGGACGAATTATATTTATACTCAATCTTTTTAGTTCCTCATAAAATTCACTTAATTTTTTTTGGTTTGAAAGTTCCATCGACATAGAAGCGGCAAAGAACTCATGAGGATAGTATGTTTTCAAAAATGCAGTCTGATATGCTATTATTGCATATGCAGCAGCATGGCTTTTATTAAATCCATATTCAGCAAAAGGTTCAATTTTTAAAAAAATACCAGCAGCAACATCTTTACTAATTCCATTATTATAAGCTCCCTCAACAAATCTTTCTTTTTGTTTTTCAAGCTCTGCTCTTTTTTTTTTACCCATAGCTCTTCTTAATATGTCAGCTTCACCTGCGGTAAACCCAGATAATACTTGAGCAATTTGCATAACTTGTTCTTGATAAATAATCACACCATAAGTCGGTTTTAAAATCTCCTCTAATTTGGGATGTAAATAATCAGGTTCTCTATTTCCGTGTTTGCAATCGTTATAAATAGGGATATTACTCATAGGACCAGGTCTATATAAAGCAACTAATGCAATAATATCCTCTAAATGATTGGGTCTCATGTTGATTAAAGCATCTTTCATACCAGAGCTCTCTAATTGAAATAATCCAACTGTTTTACCACTAGACAAAAGGTCAAATACTTTTTGATCTTCGTAATTAATAGTTTCAATTTTAAAATTTAAGTTTTTTTTTTTTACAAGTTTTTGAGTCTTGTTGATTACAGTTAAGGTTTTTAAGCCCAAAAAATCAAATTTAACCAATCCAGCATTTTCAGCTGAATACATGTCAAATTGCGTAGAAGGTAGTAATAAATCCGCAGAAGAGTCCTTGTACAAAGGAACAGTTTCTGTTAATTTTTTATCAGCTATAACAACACCGGCTGCATGAGTTGCAACATTTCTATTTAGACCTTCAAGCTTTAATGACAGCTCAATTAGACGACTAACTCTTTTGTCCTCATTAATTAATTTTTGTAATCTTGGTTCTACATTGATACTTTCTTGTAAGGTTAATGGCCTAGATGGATCAAATGGTATCATTTTACAGATACTATCTACAAAACCATAGGGCAGTCCTAATACACGTCCGACATCCCTTATAACCATTCTAGCTTTAAGTTTTCCAAATGTTATAATGTGAGCGACACTATCTTTATATTTAGTTGTCAAATATTTGAAGACTTGGTCTCTTTTTTCCTCACAAAAATCAATATCAAAATCAGGCATAGAAATCCTATCAGGATTTAAAAATCTTTCAAAAATTAAATTGAATTTTATTGGATCAACATCTGTTATAGATAAACACCATGCGACTAACGAACCTGCGCCAGATCCTCTACCAGGACCAACTGGTATATTATTATCTTTTGCCCACTTTATATAGTCTGAAACAATTAAGAAATATCCTGAATAATTCATTTCAGTTATTATTTTTATTTCATGATTTAACCTATCTTTATAAGTTTCTTTAATTTTAATATTATTTGATATTGTTTTTATTAGCTCTTGATCGGTTTTAAATTTTTTCTCCAGACCATTAAATGAGTCTTTTTTTAATTTAAGGTTAATATCAATAGTATCTGAGCTAATATTAGGCAGTATTGGCTTTGAAGGAACAGGTCTGAAGTTGCATCTATAAGGTAAATTATAATTATTTTCTAATGCCTCAGGTAAATCTTTAAAGATTTCTGTCATTTCATTTGATGACTTTAAATAGTGATTATTATTTAATTTTAGTCTTTTTTGATCATTTATATAAGTTTTTTGTCCAATACACATTAAAGCGTCATGAGCTTCATGCATTTCCTTATTCAAATAGTAAACCTCGTTAGTTGCTATAATTGGTATTTCATATTTTTTTGAAAGATTAAGATTGAAAATTTCAAATTCTTTTTCGTTCTTGTCTCCATGTCTTTGAATTTCTAAATAAAAATTTTCTTTAAAATTTTTGTTTAATTGTATTATTAACTCATCTAACTCATCAAGTAATCCTTTATTAAAAATACTACCAATCAAATTATTAACTGATCCAGAGAGAACAATTATTCCATCACTATATTTTATTAAATCATCAATCGAACAATGTGGCTGGTCTTTATCAGTATTTTCTAAATAAGATTTTGAAGACAGTTCAATTATATTTTTATAACCAACATAGTTTTTGGCAATAAGTGGAATAAGTCCATAAGTATTTTTAAATCTAAATTGAATTTGTGAGCCTATTATAGGTTGTGTACCTACAGATGAAATATTTTCAGAAAATTCTAACGCACCTGATAAATTATAAGTATCACTTAAACCAACGGAAGGTATCTTATTTTTCTTGCAATAGTCTTTTAGACTTTCAATTTTTAACGCACCTTCACAAATTGAATATTGAGTGTGAATTTTAATTTGATTAAAAGATTTTTTTTTAGATTGTAGCATTGATGATTTGTATATTACCATCATTCATCATAATTTTACAATCTGCCATATTTGCAAAATATCTATTGTGAGTTGCAAAAATTATGATTCTATTTTTATTTTTTAAATTAAATAGGATCTTAAATATAAGTTTTGCATTATCAGAGTCTAGACTACCAGTTGGTTCATCAGCTAATATAATATCAGGGTTATTAATTAATGCCCTAGCTATAGCAATACGCTGATTTTCACCACCAGACAATTCATTAGGAAAATGGTTCATTCTGGATGACATGCCTACATTTTTAATCAATCTTTTTGCAAGTTCTATAGATTTTTGTTTTTCTTTAGATACTAATAAGTTAGGTAAATAAACATTTTCTAAAGCTGTAAAATCCGACAATAAGTTTTTGTCTTGATAAATAATTCCTATTTTATTTGCTCTAATTGAATCATTTTTAACCTTATTATTTAACTTTATTTTATTTTTGCTGATTTCGATTGAGCCTGTTGTGGGGTTATCGATCAAAGATAATAAATTAAGTAATGTTGATTTTCCTGATCCTGAAGGACCCATTATAGAGTAAGTTTTTCCAGGTTCAAAATTAAATGTAATATTATTTAAAACTTTTATAGATTTATTTTTCTCATATTTTTTTGTTAAATTTTTAATTTTAATATAATTATTCATATTTAAGAGTTTTAACTGTATCTAAGGAAGATGCCTTTGAAGCGGGATATATCGATACTAAAATTGTTGCAATTATTGAACAAAGAGAGATTATTATTATTGAATTTATATTTATTTCGGAAGGCATAGAATTTAAAATATAAATATCTTCTGGGAAAAGAGAAATGCCAAATATATTTGAGATAAATTGTCTGATATTCTCAACATAAATAGAAAAAAGGGTTCCAACAAACACTCCAAATAATGTTGCTGATGTTCCTATGGAAAAACCCACTAAAAAAAAGATTTTTGTTATCGATTTGTTAGAGACTCCAATTGATTTTAGGATACCTATATCTCTTGTTTTGTTTTTGACTAAAATTGTTAGTCCAGATATGATATTAAAAGCTGCAACAATAATTATCAAAAAAAGAATTATAAACATAACATTTCTTTCTACTTTCAAGGCTGAAAATAATGATTTATTCATATCTGACCAGGTACTGACCGGTGAATCTGGAAACATGACTGTTAAATTTTTTTTATGAATTTCTATATTTTTTGGATCTTTAAAATAAAATTCTATGAACCTATCTTCTTTATTCTTATTAAAAAAACTCTCAAGCGTCTCCAAATTTATATATGCAATATTTTCATTAAAGTCAGATAAACCACTATCAAAAATTGAAACTATCTTAAAGTTTTCTTGTTTAGGAAGATTACCCACTAAAGTTTGAATTCCAACGGGAGACATGATTGTAATAATGTCACCAATATTGACATTCAAATTAAAGCTTAATTCTTTACCAATAGAAATAGTATTATCATTTAAGTTTTTTGATCCAAAAAATTCCTCATTTTTTACTATTTGAAGGTTTTTAAAATCACTTTCTTGATATCCTTTTAGAAAGACACCTTTAGTATTATATTTATTCAATATTACTGCTTCTCCATCATTTGAAACTATATTTTTGGCAAAATCTAAATCTTGTATATATTCTAAAGGTTTATTTCCCGGTTGAACTACTGCATGAGCATTAAAACCTACAATTTTAGATATTAATTCGGTTCTAAAACCATTCATTACTGACATAACAATAATTAAAACTGCAACCCCTAATGAAATTCCAATAAAAGAAAAGATTGAAATTATATTTAAAAAACCGTCATTTTTTCGAGTTTTTAAAAATCTAAATGTAACTTCTCTTTCTAACTGTGAGATCAATTTGATTTAACTTTTAAAATTTGTGATGCAGCGTCTTCGATACTTAATCTCTGAGTTTCTCCATTAATTTCTTTAAACTCAAACAAGTCTCCTTCAGTTTTATTTCCTAAAATCAACTGATAAGGAATACCAATTAAATTAAATTTCCTAATTTTTGCTGAAATATTTTCTTCAGTATCATCAATGATAGCATCTATATTTCTAGACTTAAAATATTCAAAAATTTTATTTGATTTTTCTAAGTTTGTTGTGTCATTCTTTCTAACCATTGGTATTATTGCACAATGATAAGGAGCAACTGATATGGGCCATTTCATTATTTCATCTTTATCATTGTATTTAGCCTCAATTATGGCACCTACCAGTCTTGATACACCTATTCCATAGGATCCCATTTTAACAAATTCTTTTTTTCCATTAAAATCTACTGCAGCATTCATTGGTTTTGAATATTTATCTCCAAAATAGAATATATGACCTACCTCTATTCCTTTTGTGTTTACTCTAAATTCTTCCGGAACTCCTTTTACAAATTCTTTCTGGTCAAATTTCTCATCTGTAACAGAATAAAATTTGTCATATTGCTGTCTTAATTCAGTAAGCGAATTTTTTTCCAATAAAGTAGATGAGCTATTCACATCAAATATTCTTTTGTCTGTGTAAATTTTACTTTCCCCAGTATCAGCAATAATTACAAATTCATGAGAAAGATTACCCCCAATAGGCCCTGTATCAGCTGCCATCGGAATTGCTGACAAATTTAATCTTTTGAATGTCCTTAAATAAGATAGAAAAAATTTATTATAAGAAAATAAGGCTTCTTCATCATTTAAATCAAATGAATAAGCATCTTTCATATAAAATTCTCTGCATCTCATAATTCCAAACCTTGGTCTTAATTCATCTCTAAATTTCCATTGAATATGATATAACAGTTGTGGTAATGATTTATAAGATTTAATGCTTGATCTAAATATTTCTGTTACTAATTCTTCATTAGTCGGTCCATATAACATTTCTCTATTTTGACGATCTTTAATACGCAACATCTCTTCTCCATAATCATCATATCTTCCACTTTCTTTCCAAATTTCTGATGATTGAATTGTTGGCATTAAAATTTCTTGAACACCAATTCTATCCTGCTCTTCTCTAACAATTTGTTCTATTTTTTTCATAACTTTGAAACCAAGGGGTAACCACGAATAGATACCAGCTGATGATTGCTTAATCATTCCAACTCTTAACATAAGTTGGTGAGATTTAATTTTAGCTTCTGTAGGATTATTTTTAAGAATTGGTACAAATGATTTTGAAAAATACATTTTATTATTTAAATTCTTACCAAGTTTATATTTGTTAGTGGTTTTTTCCCAGTTTTTTCTTTTGAAAATTTGCGACAAGCAATTTTAAGAGCTTCTATAAGATTATCTTTTTGTTTTGTGTTATTTAATGAAAAAGTTTTAACAGTTTTTTCTATTTCTTCCTCTAATCCATAAATAAAATCGTCATTTTCATATACTGGTAGTCCTCTAAAAGTTACCAAAGGTTTATTATGAATGTTGCCTTTAGGTGTAATCATAATTGTAGCCTCTAAAAATCCATTTGATGAAATATTTTTTCTCTCTTTAATTGATCTAGAATCTTCTTCTACTGGAACATTTCCATCTAAATAAACTCTTCCACTTGGCGCTTTATCATAGACCTCTGGCTTTTCACCAGGATATAACTTAACAATATCACCATTCTCCACTTGGACTGGGTATTTAACTTGCATTTCTTTAGCAAATTCTATGTGCTCCATCATATGCCTATGTTCTCCATGAACAGGAATAACTGCTTTTGGTTTAACCCAGTTATACATATCTCTCAAGTCTTCCCGGTTAGGATGACCAGAAACATGGATATATTCATTATCCTCAGATATAACTTCAATACCTTCTTTAACTAAATTATTATGTAGTTTATATAACTTCTTTTCATTTCCAGGTATAATTTTTGATGAAAAAATAACAGTATCATTTCTCTCAATAAAAACATCAGGGTGAGTATATTTAATTATTCTATTCATAGCACCCATTGGTTCACCTTGACTTCCAGTGCATAAATAAACAATTTTTTCCCTAGATATATTTTTTGCATCTCTAGGATCAATAGGATCAATAACATTTTTAAGATAACCACATTGTCTAGCTGCTTTAAATATTCTATGCATTGATCTTCCAACTAGCGATATATGTCTCCCTGATTGCTCTGCACAATAAAAAACTGTTTCCATCCTAGCCACATTTGATGCAAATGAAGTAACAATTATTCTTTTCTTTAATCTTTGAAAAACTTTAAGTAAATTTTTACGAACATCTAGCTCTGATCCTGCTCTACCAGCACTAAATACATTTGTAGAGTCGCATATCATTGCTAATACACCTTCTTTACCTATCTCTTTTAATCTTTCAGAGTTTATATTTCCACCTATTAATGGATCTGGATCACATTTCCAATCTCCTGTATGTAGTATATTGCCTGCTGGTGTTTGTATTCTAAGACCATTAGGTTCTAATATTGAATGAGTAAGTGTAACAAACTCTATTTTGAAGGGATCTAAATTAATGGTACTATTTAATTCTACAATTTTTAGATAACCAGTTATATCAATTTTTTTCTCCTTAAATTTTTCTGTAATTAAAAGTGAAGTAAACGGTGTAGCATAAATTTTACATTTTAATTTTGGCCAAACATGAGCAATAGCCCCGATATGATCTTCATGAGCATGTGTTAGGACTATTCCTAGCAAGTCATCTTTTTTATCGATTATAAATCCAGGATCAGGATATATAATATCAACACCAGGAACTGTATCATCTGCGAATGTAACTCCAAGATCAACTATAATCCATTTTTGATTGTCTGGCTTACCATATGCAAACAAGTTCATGTTCATTCCTATTTCACCAGATCCCCCTAAGGGACAAAACAATAATTCATCTTTCATATTTTTTTTTAATTTATAGCAACTCTTAAGATACCTTTAATTGTTAAATTTTTATCAACCGTTTTAATACCTTTAATTGATGATTTAAATAAGTGTGCAAATCCACCTGTAAGTATAATTTTAAACTTTTTTCTGGTTTGTTTTAAAATAAGTTTAATTATATTTTCAATTAAACCGCTATAGCCATGATAAAAACCAGCTCTTACAGCACTTTTGGTGTTTTTACCAATAACATTTGCTATTTTTTCTAGTTTAATTTTAGGTATTAAAGAAGCTTTATCTATTAAATTTTTTAAAGAAAGCTCAACACCCGGTGCCAAAACACCTCCAATATAATCGTTTTTAATAACAATATCAAAATTGGTAGCTGTTCCAAAATCAACTATAATATAATTAAACCTGTTATCAATAACTGCAATCGCATTAGCTAAACGATCAGAACCAATTTGTTTTTTGTTAACTTTAATATTTATAAATTTTTTTAAATTACACATTTTTAACTCAACACAGTCCAATTTAGTAATTTCTTTAATGGTTTTTTTTATTATTTTATAAGATTTGGGGACGACTGAACTAAAAAGTACTTTTTTAAGTTTAGAACTATATTTTTTTAAAAATAATAATTTATTGTTGATAAAATTTTTTTTTAAATTTTTATTATAAATTTTAACATTTTTGATCAATTTTAAGTCACTATTAAATAAGCAAATTTTAATTGTGGTATTTCCAATATCTCCAATCAAATACATATATTATACTCCAAATAAGTGTAAGTTTTTTTCATACAGCAATTTAATTTCTTTAAATAATTCAAATCTATTTAATTTTTTATTTGTATGATTATTTAAAAATGTAGTTGAATAGTTATTAATTTTTGGAGCTATTAAAACATTAATTCCGATTCCTACAATCAAATATTTTTTATTTTTCTTAAAAATTGTTTCTTGTAAAATTCCACAGACTTTTTTTTTATTTATTAATATATCATTAGGTTTTTTTATTTGAATTAAAGATTTAATTTTTTTTTGGATAATCTTTTTAATTATTCTTAAATTTAAATTTATAATCGTAGATATAGATATTTTTTTACCAATTTCAAAGAAGACTGATAAAAATAAGTTACCTTTCATGGATATCCATTTATTTTTTCTTTGTCCTTTGCCTTTTGTTTGTTGATCCGTTATAATTATTCCTCTTTGGTTTCCTTGCTTGATTAATCTTAGAGCTACTTTGTTAGTGCTTTCAACTTTTTTGTATAAATATTTTTTTAATTTCATTAGATCATGGTAATTTTAGAAACTATTTTTGTTATACTACTGGGGTATATAAAATATGCCAAAATAAATAGTGTTGAAATGGCTAAAGTAATTTTTAATCCTAGATTATGGGATGTATCATATTCTTCTTTTTCAGAATCAAAATATATTATTTTTATAATTCTTAGATAATAAAAAGCTGCAATTACTGTTGCTAATAATCCAACAATTGCTAAAAAATACATTGACTGCTCTATAACAGCTAAGAAGATATAAAATTTCGCAAAAAAACCTGCAAGGGGAGGTATACCTGCTAAAGAAAACAAAACTATCAACAACGAGAAAGATAATATCGGATGTTTTTTAGAAAGTCCTGATAAGTCCTGTATATTTTCATAATATTTATCATTTCTTTTAAGCATAAATAAGCAGCTAAAAAAGGCTAAATTCATTACTAAATAAATAGATATATATATAATAGAACTTTGTATTCCTTGATTGGTAACTGTTGCTAATCCAGCCAAAGCATAACCCATGTGACTGATTGAACTATAAGCAATTAACCTTTTTAAATTTTTTTGACCTATAGCTGCTACAGCACCAAATATCATTGAAGCTATTGAAATAAATACAATAATAGTTTGCCACTGATCATTCATATTAGCAAAAGGTGTGTACAAAAATTTAATGAATACAGAGAGTGCAGCTATTTTTGGAAGTATAGCAAAGAATAATGTTACAGATGTTGGGGAGCCTTGATATACGTCTGGAGCCCACATATGAAAAGGCACAGCAGATATTTTAAATGCAAGACCAACTAAAATAAAGACTATTCCAAACGTGGTACCATAATTGAATTCAGTAGAATTTATAAGTATTTGATCAAAATTTGTACTTTCAGAAAATCCATAAGTTAATGAGCACCCATACAACAGTAAACCAGATGATAATGCGCTAAGAACAAAATATTTTAGTCCAGACTCTGTTGAAAGTAAATTGTCTCTATTAAAAGATGCAAGAACATACAAAGCTAATGATTGAAGTTCAAGTCCCATGTAAAAAACTATTAAATCATTTGAACTTATCATTATCATCATTCCTAAAATGCTGCTTAAAATGAGGATTGGATACTCAATTTTATTTAAATTAATCACTTGGATATATTTGGATCCAGTTAACATTACAAAAATTCCAGATCCGACAAGTATAATCTTCATGTAATTGGATAAATTGTCTATTAAATATGAATTATTGAATAAGTAAATTGTATCTAATGAGCTAAGGTTAATTATTATAGCCAATAAAATTACTAAAGATATAATAGATAAATTATAAATTAAATTTGCACTATTTTTTTTGAAAACTCCAACAAGTAAAAATAACATTATAGATATCGATATAAAGATTTCAGGTAATATATATTGAAAATTTTCCATTAATCTTTCGATGCAAGGTTATTAATTATATCAAAATTGTACATGTTTAAAGTATTCTCTACTGATGCTTCAATTGAATTCATTAAAGGCTCTGGATAAAAACCAAAAAATAAAATTGGAATTACTAGAGCTGATAAAGTGATAATTTCAAAGGTTTTTAAATCTTTCATACTTTTAAGCTCTTGATTATTTATTTCACCGAAAACAACCCGTTTAAATAGCCAGAGCATATATGCTGCTCCTAAAATTACTCCCAAACTTGCAATCATAGCTACGAGAATATTTTTCTCAAATGCACCCATCAAAATTAAAAATTCTCCTATAAAACCAGTTGTTCCAGGTAATCCTAAAGCTCCTAATGTGAATACCATGAAAACAATTGCATATCTCGGCATTATAGAGACTAAGCCCCCATATTTATTAATTAACCTTGTGTGATGTCTTTCATAAACAACTCCAACACTTAAGAAAAGTGCAGCTGATACAAGTCCGTGACTAATCATTTGGAAAATACTTCCTTCAATACCTTGTTGAGTCATTGTGAAGATACCTAATGTTACAAAACCCATATGCGCAACAGACGAGTATGCTATAAGTTTTTTCATATCCTCCTGCATCAAAGCTACAAGAGATGTATAAATAATTGCAATTAAACTTAAGATATAAACTAATATTGTGAAATTTTCAGAAGCTATAGGAAATAATCCAAGTGAAAATCTAATAAATCCATATCCAGCCATTTTGAGTAATATTGCTGCCAGTAATACAGATCCAACTGTTGGAGCTTCCACATGTGCATCAGGTAGCCAAGTATGCACAGGCCACATAGGAGTTTTTACTGCAAAAGAACTAAAGAATGCTAGCCATAATAAATTTTGGTATTTTGCCTGAATACCAAGTTCATAAAGTTTTTCAACATCAGTGGTTCCTGTTATCCAATAAATTGCAATGATAGCAACTAACATTAGAACTGATCCTAATAAAGTGTACAGAAAAAATTTAAAGGCTGAGTAAACTCTTCTTTCTCCACCCCAAATACCAATTATTAAAAACATTGGTATAAGGCCTGCTTCAAAAAATAAATAAAATACTACTAGATCAAGTGAGCAGAAAACGCCAATCATAAAAGTTTCCATTATTAATATGGCAATTAAGAAATCCTTAAGTCTAATTGTTATTGTAGAATTAACTGAAATTATACAAATGGGAGTTATGAAGGTAGTTAATATTATGAATAAAATTGAAATACCATCTATTCCAACTTTATAATTTATAAATCCTGATAACCATTCCTTATTTTCTACAAACTGAAAATCTACTG
This sequence comes from uncultured Pelagibacteraceae bacterium, assembly GCA_902581585.1. GTDB lineage: Bacteria > Pseudomonadota > Alphaproteobacteria > Pelagibacterales > Pelagibacteraceae > Pelagibacter. The sequence continues at coordinate 201,921 of CACHPB010000002.1, read as the reverse complement.
AATTTTTATCGAAAACATACCAAAGATATAGAGATAATAAAAAATTTGCTAAAGAAATAAATAAAGCTACATATTTGGAACTTTGATATTTTCCACTTGATGATTTTGTGAATAAAATAAATAAAGCTCCTATTGAAGGTAGCAAAATTAAGGAAGATAAAATTGGAAAGTTCATCAGTTTAATATCAGTATTGTTAATAAAACTGAAAATCCAATCAACATAACAAATGCATATTGATAAATAAATCCAGATTGAAATTTGACTGCTTTAATTGATAAGTTTTTAATTACACTTGAAATCCCATCAGGACCAAATTTATCTATTATTGATCCATCAACTTTTTTCCATAAAAACTTTCCAATTTTTTTTGATGGATTAACAAATAAATAATCGTACATTTCATCAAAGTACCATTTCTTAACTAAAAATTGATAAATTGGTTCATTCATTTCTTTCAATCCATTTACTATGTTTGTGTTTTTTAGATATAAATAATAAGAAAATGGAATTGCGGCAGTAACAAGTATAGGTGTTAAAAATAAAAACCATGTTGGTGGATGATCTGTGCTGAGTGGTTCTAAAAATTTTATAGATTTACCCCAAAATTCATATGCTATCTCATGACCTATAAACAAACCTTTAAAGGCCATACCTGCAAAAATAGCTCCAATTGCCAAGATTACTAACGGGGCAATCATAACCAAAGGAGACTCGTGTATTTTATCAACACTATGTTCTTTATTATTAAAATTACCATGGAACGTTTTGAAAATAAGTCTCCAAGAGTAAATTGATGTTAATAAAGCTGTAACAATACCCACAAAAGCTGCAAGTATTCCAATTCCATTTCCTCTTAGATATGCAAATTCGATTATTGCATCTTTTGAATAGAAACCTGATAAAAAAGGAAAACCTGTTAAAGCAAGGGTTCCTATGAGCATTAATACATATGTGTATGGAAGTTTCTTTATAACTCCACCCATTTTATTTATATCTTGTTCCTCATGAAATGAATGAATTACAGCACCAGCTCCTAAAAAAAGCAAAGCTTTAAAAAAAGCATGTGTAAATAGATGAAACATTGCAACATTATATGCGCCAACTCCTGCAGCAAAAAACATGTAACCTAATTGACTACAAGTAGAATAAGCAATAATTTTTTTTATATCACTTTGAACAAGAGCAACTGTTGCAGCAAAAAAAGCAGTAGTCATTCCAATTATAGTTATAACTGTAAGTGCTAATTCAGAGTATTCATAAATAGGTGAGCATCTAACAATTAAAAATACTCCAGCTGTTACCATTGTTGCTGCATGAATTAATGCAGACACAGGGGTTGGGCCTTCCATAGCATCAGGCAACCAGGTATGTAATAAAAATTGAGCTGATTTACCCATTGCTCCAATTAATAGAAGCAAACAAACTAAATCTACAATTTCGATATTAATTCCAATGAAATTTATTGTTTTATCTAAAATATTTGGGATTTGTGCAAATACCTCATCATAGTTGACTGTTCCAAAAACATAAAAAATTAGAAAAACTCCAAGCGCTAGACCAAAATCACCAACTCTATTAACCACAAAGGCTTTTATTGCAGCCTTGTTTGCACTCTCTTTCTTAAACCAAAATCCAATTAAAAAGTATGAGCATAAGCCTACACCTTCCCATCCAAAAAATAGTTGAATAAAGTTATCTGAACTCACTAAAGTTAGCATTGCAAAAGTAAATAAGGATAAATAAGCCATAAATCTTGTTTTATGAGGATCATGTGACATATATCCAATAGAATAAATATGGACTAAAGCTGAAACAAAATTTACTACAACAAACATAACTGCTGATAAGGCATCAATTTTAATTGACCAATTTACGTTTAATGTTCCAGAATTGATCCAAGTTGCTATAACAAGATTATTTGAGTAGTTTAAACTAATAACTTGATACAATACTATGAAAGATAGTATTGCTGAAATACCCACAAGCGTACTAGTTAAAATTTGAGAATTTCTATTTCCTATTTTCTTTCCAAAAAAACCACTAATTATTGAACCTACTAGAGGTAGAAATAAAATTAGATATTCCATTTTATCCTTTTAAATTTTTAATCTCTTCAACTCTTATTGTGTCTGAATTTCTAAAATAAACTACAATTATTGCTAATCCGATAGCTGCTTCAGCGGCTGCAACTGTTAAGATAAACAGAGTAAATATTTGCCCACTTAAATCATCGATAAATATAGAAAAAGCAACAAGATTAATATTAACTGCAAGTAAAATAAGTTCAATACTCATTAAAATAACTATTACATTTTTTCTATTTAGAAAAATTCCAACAACGCCAATAGTAAATATAATTGCAGCTAATGTTAAATAATGCCCTAAGCCAATACTAAGCATCTATTTTTACCCCTTTGTTTTTTTCGGCATCTACTAGATTAACTCCTTCATTTCTTTCTCTAGAAATTTGCTTGATATAACTTTGTCTTTTTACTCCAGTTCTTTCCCTGTATGTTAAAACAATTGCTCCTATCATAGCAACTAACAGTATCATTCCTGAAATTTGAAATAGGAGTATATAATCCGTATACAAAACATTTCCTATAGATTTGGTATTAGTGACTTCAGTAGATATGCTTAGAGATAGACTATTAAGTAAATCAGGTTTGTATTTCCATCCTCCAATTACAATAATAAGTTCAAAAAAAATAATTAAACTTACTAACAAACCAACTGGGATATGTGTTCCACCATCCCATCTTGAACTAAACCACTGACCTTTTTGTTCGGCTACGTTTAACATCATTACAACAAATAAAAATAAAACTGCAACCGCTCCAACATAAACTATAAGCATTATCATGCCTAAAAATTCTGCACCTATCATAATAAACAAACAGGATATGCTAATGAAATCTAGTATTAAAAAAAATACTGAGTGAACAGTATTTTTTGAAACTGTTACCATGACCGCTGAAACAATAGCTATTAAAGAAAAAATATAAAAGAAAACTGAGTGTGCAATCATAAGATTATCTGTGAGAGCTATCAGCCTTAATATTGGCAGCTAAAATGTTTTCCCATCTGTCTCCATTTTCCAAAAGTTTTTCTTTTGTATAATAAAGTTCTTCTCTAGTTTCTGTTGCAAATTCAAAATTAGGACCTTGGACAATTGCATCTACAGGACAAGACTCTTCACAAAGACCACAATAAATACATTTAAGCATATCAATATCGTATCTTACAGTTTTTCTGCTTCCATCATCTCTTTCCTTTGACTCAATTGTAATAGCCTGGGCTGGGCATACTGCTTCACAAAGTTTACATGCGATGCATCTTTCTTCCCCATTAGGATATCTTCTTAGAGCGTGCTCCCCTCTAGACCTCGTTCCTAAAGACCCCTTTTCAAAAGGATAATTGATTGTCTTTTTTGCCTTAAAAGTCTCTTTTATTGCAATTAATAAACCAGTCACAAAATCAATCATGAATATAGTTTTTAATAATCGTGAAATCTTCATTTATTTTCCCGGTAATAAATCAAAATATAGTAAAAAACTTGAAGTTAAAACAACATAAAACAGTGAAAATGGGAGAAATATCTTCCAACCAAGCTTCATTAATTGGTCATATCTGTATCTTGGAACAGTTGCTTTAACTAACGCAAATAAAATAAATAGAAATAATATTTTAAAGATTAACCAAAATGGACCTGGAATAGCATTAAATGGGAAGATGTCTATTGGAGATAACCAGCCACCCAAAAATAAAACTGCTCCCATTGCACACATTAACAAAATATTTGCATATTCTCCTAACCAAAACATAGCATACATCATTCCTGAATATTCAGTTTGATATCCTGCCACTAATTCAGCTTCTGCTTCTGGTAAATCAAATGGAGGGCGATTTGTTTCTGCTAGTGCAGAAATAAAAAAAATTACAAACATAGGAAATAAAGGAATTACAAACCATAAATTTTCTTGTGCCATAACTATGTCACTTAAATTTAAAGATCCAACACATAATAGAACGTTGATAATTATAACTCCTATTGAAACTTCATATGATACCATTTGTGCAGCAGATCTGATTGCACCTAAAAAAGGGTATTTAGAATTGGAGGCCCATCCTCCCATAATTATTCCATATACACCTAATGATGAAACTGCGAAAAGATATAAAATACCAACATTGATATCAGCTAGAACAAAATCTTCGCCAAATGGTATTACAGCCCATGATATTAATGCTAGTGTCATAGTAACGACTGGAGCTAATACAAATACAAGTTTATTTGAGCTTGCAGGTATTATTATTTCTTTAAAGATATATTTTAATGCATCAGCTAATGATTGGAATAAACCAAATGGACCAACAACATTAGGTCCTCTTCGTTTTTGCACAAAGGCCCAGACTCTTCTATCAAGCCAAACTATCATTGCTACAGAAACTAAAACAGGCACTAATAAAAATAAAATTTTATAAACCTCAGTAAATAATATTGAAAAATAAGAGTCCATTAACCCTCGGTTCCAGTTTTTTTCAAATTAGTTCTTGCGTATCTACACTCTGACATTGTTTTGGATGCACGGGCAATCGCGTTAGAATAGTAATAATCAATATCTTCAACTAATATTTTTTCATCATTCAAATTATATGTAGGAACTTCAAAATTTTTAATATTTTGATTATTTAAATGGTTTTGCATAGATTTTAGTAGTTCATCTTTATTGTTAAATAGAGGATTTCCAAGAATAGTAGAAGATAATTCATTAATTATTTGCCAATCTTCTTTAGCTTCTCCTGGTGGATATGAAGCTTTATATGCTTTTTGAAGCTTTCCTTCTAAGTTGGTGAAATAACCATCTTGTTCAGTATATGCGGCGCCAGGCAATATAAGATCTGCTATATCTGCACCATTATCGCCATGACTTCCAATATAAATTATAAATTCATTACTTTTTTTAATTTTGAGGTTATCTTGGCCTAACAAAAATATTATTTCTGCTTCACTATCATTGATTTTTTTAAGAGTTTTGTTACTTCCATTATTTGAGGAAAAAATGCCTAAATCATAAGAACCAACAGCCGATGCATCAGTTGATAAAATATTTAGTGCATTCCAATTATCATCAATTTTATTAATACTAGTTAAATACCTTTTTAGCTCTTCAAATATATATGCACCATTGTTACTATTTAATATTGATTGACCTAAGATAATTATAGGTTTTTCTGCACTGGCAATTTTGTTTGAAAGATTGTGTTCATTTTTGATTATTTTATCAATTACTTTTGAATTATTTTCTAAAACTTTATAAGGATAAGTTAAATCACCCACATCCTCTAAAGAAAATATTTCTGTTCTATTTTTTAAATAAGTTTTTCTTATTCTTGAGTTTAATATAGTTGCCTCAAATCTTGGGTTTGTGCCTATTAGTAATATAAGATCACTTTCTTCAATCCCTTCTATGCCTGAGTTAAACAAATAATTACTTCTGTTTTCAAAATTTATGTAAGTATGTTTAGCTCTAGAATCCAAATAACTTGAATTTAATGTTTTTTGGAATAAGTTTTTAACAGCAAACATAGTTTCCATGTTTGTCATGTCACCAGTTAACCCAACTATTTTGTCTGGCGATGTTATTGAAATTTTTTCTTTAATTTTTTTGTATGCATCTTGCCAACTTATTTCTTCAAAATTTCCATTATTTTTTATAAATGGTGTGTCTAATCTTTGATTTTTTAAACCATCACATGCATATCTTGTTTTATCAGAAATCCACTCTTCATTAATTTCCTCATTAATTCTTGGTAAAACCCTTTTTACTTCCCAATCGTAAGTGTCTACTCTAATATTCGACCCAACAGCATCCATAACATCAATTGTTTCAGTCTTTTTAAGCTCCCAAGGTCTTGCCTCGAACACATAAGGTTTAGAAGTTAATGCACCAACTGGACATAAATCAATTACATTAGCTGACATTTCAGACTCCATGGATTTCTCTAAATATGTAGTAATTTCCATATTTTCTCCACGTCCGATCGCTCCTAATTCTGGCACTCCCGCTACTTCAGTAGCAAATCTAATACATCTAGTACAATGAATGCATCTAGTCATTTGAGTTTTTATTAATGGACCCATGTATTTTTCAGGTACATATCTTTTATTCTCTTTAAATCTTGATTTATCAATTCCATAAAACATAGATTGATCCTGTAAATCACACTCACCACCTTGATCACAAACAGGACAATCCAAAGGATGGTTAGCCAGTAAAAACTCCATCACACCTTTTCTTGCTTTTTCAACTTTTGCTGTATTTGTTTTAATAACCATTCCTTCAGCTGCTGGCATTGCGCATGAAGCTATAGGTTTAGGTGATTTTTCCATTTCAACCAAACACATACGACAGTTTCCAGCTATGGAGAGTTTTTCATGATAACAAAATCTTGGTATTTCAGCTCCAGCTTGTTCACATGCTTGGAGTACAGTTAGGCCATCTTCAACTTCAATATCAATATCATTTACTTTTAATTTAGGCATTTTCTTTTTCTAATAAATGTTGATCTACTAAGTAAGGAATATTTTTTTGTTTTTTCACAACAGGATCAAATTTATTTCTTTCTAATATTTCATTTTTAAAATGTCTTATCAAACCTTGAACTGGCCAAGAAGATCCTTCTCCAAAAGCACAAATTGTATGACCTTCTATTTGTTTGGTTACATCAAAAAGCATGTCAACCTCATCAGGGGTTGCTTCACCTGCTACCATTCTTTCTAACATTCTCCACATCCACCCAGATCCTTCCCTGCAAGGTGTGCACTGACCACAGCTTTCATGTTTATAAAATCTGGCTATTCTTGCCATACACTTAATAATATCTTGATCATTATTGATTACAACAATTCCAGCAGTTCCAAGACCTGTTTTATTCTCAACGCATGCATCAAAATCCATTTTAATATTGTCACAAATTTCCTTAGGTAACATTGGCATAGAAGATCCACCAGGTATTACAGCTTTAAGATTATCCCACCCACCAACAACACCTCCAGCATGAGTTTCGATTAATTCTTTAAGTGGAATTCCCATTTCCTCTTCCACATTACATGGGTTATTTACATTTCCAGAAATACAATATATTTTTGTTCCCGTGTTTTTTGGTCTTCCAAGTGAGCTAAACCATTTTGCTCCTCTTCTTAAAATAGTAGGCACAGCCGCAACTGTTTCAACATTATTAATGATCGTTGGACACCCATAAAGTCCAATTAATGCAGGAAATGGTGGCTTTAATCTTGGCTGTCCCTTTTTACCTTCTAAACTCTCAAGTAATGCAGTTTCTTCACCACAAATGTAAGCGCCAGCTCCATAATGAATGTAGATATCTAAATCCCATCCTGAGTCTAATGCGTTTTCACCAATTAACTTATTTTTATAAGCCTCATCTATAGCAGTCTGAAGTTTTTGACCTTCATTAAAATATTCACCTCTTATATAAATATAACATTTGTGAGCATTAACTGCATAAGAAGCTATTAAGCATCCTTCTATTAATTTGTGAGGTTCAAATCTTAATATATCTCTATCTTTGCATGTGCCAGGTTCTGACTCGTCTGCATTAATAACTAAATAATGAGGTCTAGATCCAATTTCTTTTGGTGCAAAAGACCATTTTAGACCAGTAGGAAAACCAGCTCCACCTCTGCCTCTGAGTTCAGAGGCTTTAACCTCATTAATGATCCATTCTCTTCCTTTTCCTAAAATATCTTTTGTTCCGCTCCAATCATTTCTTAATTTGGCAGACTGTAAATCTGCACCACTATCATTATATAAATTTTGGAATATTCTATCTACGTCTTTAAGCATTTTTATTTCCTAATAAAGTTTTACGATTATCAACTGGTTCTGCATTAATTCGTCCTGTATAAGATCCTGGTTTAGGAATTTTGTTTTGATATATCGTATCAATTATTTCTTCAAGTTTTTTATCATTTAAATCTTCATAATAATCTTCATTAACTTGCATCATTGGAGCATTAACACATGCACCAAGGCACTCTACTTCCATCCAAGAAATTTTTCCATCTTCAGATAATTCATTTTCTTTTTCAGATATCTTTTTTTTACAAACTTTAACTAGATCATAAGCACCTCGAAGCATACAGGGTGTTGTTGTACAAACTTGAAAAAAATATTTACCTACAGGAGATAAATTATACATTGAATAAAAAGTTGCTACTTCATAAACTTTTATGTATGGCATGTCTAAAAATTTAGCTATGTATTTCATTGCTTTTAATGGTATCCAATTATCATGTTGTCTTTGAGCGATATACAATAAAGCCATTACTGCACTTTGCTGTCTTCCATCTGGATAATTTGAAACTATTTTATTTGCAGCTTCCATACTTTTTTCATTAAACTCAAAAGTCTCAGGCTGTTCTTTGTGAATTTTTTTTACACTCATCTATCAACCTCACCAAAAACAATATCCATTGATCCTAAAACAGCAGGTACATCAGCTAGCATATGGCCTTTTATTAAGTAATCCATTGCTTGAAGATGTGTAAATCCAGGAGCTCTAATCTTGCATTTGTAAGGTTTGCTTGACCCATCTGAAATTAAATAAACTCCAAATTCGCCTTTTGGTGCCTCTACTGCCATATATATTTCATCTTTTTCAACTCTATATCCCTCTGTGAATAATTTAAAATGATGTATTAAAGCTTCCATAGATTCTTTAATATCTTTCTTAGGTGGTGGAGAAATTTTTCCATCATTCGTCTTAATTGGGCCTTTTGGTAAATTCTGTAAACATTGTTTAATGATTTTTACACTTTCTCTCATTTCTTCAATTCTGCAAAGATATCTGTCATAACAATCTCCATTTTTTCCAACAGGAATTTTAAATTGTAAATCATTATAACAATCATAAGGTTGACTTCTTCTCAAATCCCAAGCCACTCCTGAACCTCTTAACATTACTCCAGAGAATGAATAATCTAGAGCATCTTGCTTTGATACTATTCCTATATCTACATTTCTCTGTTTAAATATTCTATTGTCAGTAAGTAAAGTTTCCAAATCGTCAATGATTTTTGGAAATTTATCACAAAATTCATCAATATCATTATCAAGCCCAGAAGGGAGATCTTTATGCACTCCACCTGCTCTAAAATAATTGGCATGCAACCTAGATCCAGAAACTCTCTCATAAAATCCCATTAATTTTTCCCTTTCCTCAAATCCCCACAATGTTGGTGTTAATGCCCCAACATCCATTGCTTGAGTAGTTACATTTAATATGTGACTTAATATTCGCCCAATTTCACAGAAAATTACTCTTATATATTTAGCTCGAGCAGGAACTTCAATTTTAAGAATTTTTTCTATAGCTAATGCGAATGCATGTTCTTGGTTCATTGGTGCAACATAATCAAGACGATCAAAATATGGAACAGCTTGAGTGTAAGTTTTATTTTCAATTAATTTTTCAGTCCCTCTGTGCAATAAACCTATATGAGGATCAGCTTTTTCAACAACTTCTCCATCTAATTGCAGTATTAATCTTAAGACTCCATGAGCTGCTGGGTGTTGTGGTCCAAAGTTTAAGTTTAATGTTTTTTTTTCTTTAGCCATCACTTTTTTTAATTTCTTTTATGTATTTTGTTCCTTCCCAAGGACTTTCATAATCAAAATTTCTATAATTTTGCTCTAATTTTACAGGTTCATAAATCACTTTTTTTTCTTCCTCACTATAACGAACCTCATTATGTCCAGTTAGAGGAAAATCTTTTCTTAAAGGATAACCTTCAAAGCCATAGTCAGTTAAAATTCTCCTTAAATCAGGATGATTTTTAAAGTTTAAACCATACATATCAAATACCTCTCGCTCCATCCAATTTGCTGAGGGAAATAATGAAGTAATTGATGAGATAATATCATTTTCTTTTATTGAATAATCAATAATAACTCTTTTGTTATATTCATGGCTTAAAAGAAGATACACCATCTTAAATCTATATTCACTCTCAGGATAATCTACAGCTGTAATTTCAATTAATTGCCTAAATTTAGTCTCCTTATTAGTCTTTAAAAAAGAAATAACATCAATCAATTCGTCATGATCAATGTTTAGATAAATATTATCATGTTTTATAAATGAATTATTTATTTTAGAAGTTAATTCAGAATTTATAAACTTTTCCAAGTCCTCAAGATTTTTCATTTTTTTATCTTTCTAAAGAACCTTTATTTCTGATTTTTTTCTGTAATTGTAAAATTCCATAGAGTAATGCTTCAGCTGAAGGAGGACATCCAGGAACATATACATCGACAGGCACCACTCGATCACACCCTCTAACTACAGAATATGAATAATGATAATATCCTCCACCATTAGCACAACTTCCCATAGATATTACATATCTAGGTTCAGGCATCTGATCATAAACTTTTCTTAGGGCGGGAGCCATTTTATTCGTTAAGGTCCCAGCAACTATCATTACATCTGATTGTCTAGGTGATGCTCTTGGTGCTGCACCAAATCTTTCAAGGTCATATCTAGGCATAGATGTTTGCATCATTTCAACAGCACAGCATGCTAATCCAAACGTCATCCAATGTAATGAACCGGTTCTTGCCCAATTAACAAGATTATCTAATGACGTTGTTATGAAACCATTATCACTAAAATCTTGTGCTAGTTGTTTAAACTCTTCAGGGATATCTTTTTTTCTATCTTCTAAGTTCATTTTATTCCCAATCTAAGGCTCCTTTTTTCCATTCATAAATAAACCCAACAGTTAAAATAAATAAAAATAAGATCATGGACCAGAAGCCATATAAACCTATTTGCCCAAGTGAAATTGCCCATGGGAATAAAAACGCAATTTCTAAATCAAATATTATAAATAAAATTGCAACCAAATAAAATCTTACATCAAATTCCATACGGGAGTCATTGAAAGGTTCAAATCCACATTCATATGCTGAAAGCTTTTCTGGATCTGGTCTTTTTGGAGCAGCAATATAGTTTATTGCAACAAAAGCAAAACTCAAACCTAAAGCTATTATCAAAAATAATATTATTGGTAGATAATCTTTTAAAAATTCCGCAAGCATTTGATTCCTATGTAACAACTATTATATCAACTAAAAGTGGAGATATGTCACATTTTTAAGCCTAATTTTATTGAAGTTATGGCGGGAGTGAAGGGACTCGAACCCTCGGCCCCCTGCGTGACAGGCAGGTGCTCTAACCAACTGAGCTACACCCCCACAGGTGTAATGGTGGGTAGTAAAGGACTCGAACCTTTGACCCCCTCGGTGTAAACGAGATGCTCTACCAACTGAGCTAACCACCCAAATTCATGGTACTCTTACATCAACAGATTAATAAAGTAAATTGTTTATTACTGAATGCTGGCTTGTGATTTGTCGTCTTTTTTATCATCTGAGATCTTTTCGACCTCAGTCCACTCTACTGGCTTTAGTTCTTTCATTAGGGCAATCTTTAGTACCTCGTCTGCAGTTTCAACAGGTATAATTTTGATATCCTCTCTTACCTTTTTTGGAATATCCACTAAATCTTTTTCATTTTCTTTTGGAATTAATACTTTTTTAACACCCGCTCTGTGAGCTGCTAGTAATTTTTCTTTTAAACCACCTATTTGTAAAACTTGCCCTGTTATAGTTACCTCACCTGTCATTGCAATTTCTCTATTTACTGGAATATTTGTTATTGATGATACTATAGAGGTTACCATAGCTATACCAGCTGAAGGTCCATCTTTAGGTGTCGCTCCTTCGGGGACATGGATGTGGAAATCTTTCTTTTCAAAAAACGGAGGTATAATTCCATACTCTAAACTTTTTGATCTAACAAATGATTTCGCAGCCTTGACTGACTCTTGCATTACATCACCAAGTTTACCTGTAATTTGCATTCTTCCTTTTCCAGGCATGTTTACAGTTTCAATTTTAAGAATTTCACCTCCAACCTCGGTCCATGCTAATCCAATTACAATTCCAGTTTTATTTTTATCTTCAACTTCACCATATTTAAATTTTTTAATACCTAAAAAGTCTGGAACATTTTTATCATTTACCTGAACTTTTTCTACTTCACCACTTACAACTTTTTTAACAACTTTTCTCGTTACTTTTGAAATTTCTCTTTCTAAATTCCTTACTCCTGACTCTCTTGTATAGCTTCTTATAATCTCCTTTATTGTACCATCCGCTATATCAAGTTCTCCCTCCTTGACTCCATTCTCTTTAACTTGCTTAGGTAATAAGTATTTATTTGCAATATTTATTTTCTCATCCTCTGTATAACCTGGTATTCTTATCACTTCCATTCTATCTAATAATGGTGGTAATATATTTAAGGTGTTTGCAGTTGTTACAAACATTACATCTGACAAATCATAATCTACTTCTAAATAATGATCATTAAATGCAGTATTTTGCTCTGGGTCTAATGCCTCCAATAAAGCTGATGATGGATCTCCTCTATAATCATTACCAATTTTATCTACTTCATCTAATAAAAATAATGGATTTTTTGTTCCCGCTTTTTTCATCATTTGAATAATTTTTCCTGGCAATGATCCGATATAAGTTCTTCTGTGACCTCTAATTTCAGCCTCGTCCCTCACTCCACCTAACGACATCCTGATAAATTGTCTATTTGTCGCCTTTGCAATAGATTTTCCTAATGATGTTTTACCAACTCCAGGAGGTCCAACTAAACACAATATTGGTCCTTTAATTTTCTCCATTCTTTTTTGAACTGCAAGAAATTCAATAATTCTCTCTTTTACTTTCTCTAAACCAAAATGATCTTCATCTAAAATTTTAAGTCCTTTATTTAAATCAATATCTACATTATCTTTTTTAAACCAAGGTAAATCTATCATCCAATCTAAATAGTTTCTAACAACTGTTGCTTCTGCTGACATAGGGCTCATATTTTTTAACTTTTTTAGCTCAGACATGCATTTCTTTTCTACCTCTTTTGGCATTTTTGCTTTTTGAATTGATTTTTTTAAGTTTGTGGTTTCGTCTTTTCCGTCCTCAATTTCTCCTAATTCTTTTTGTATAGCCTTTAACTGTTCATTCAAATAATATTCTCTTTGGGTCTTCTCCATTTGTGTCTTGACTCTTCCTCTTATTCTTTTTTCAACACCTATAATGCTGGTTTCGCTCTCCATCATCTTGATAGCTTGATTTAATCTTTTCTTTACATCAAGAGTTTCAAAAATTTGTTGTTTTTCAGATATCGATGCATTTAAATTAGATACAATATTATCTACAATTTTAGACGGATCCTTTAATTGTTTTATATTGTTAATAGTTTCTGATGAAATCTTTTTATTTACTGATGTAAGTTTCTCTAACCTCCTAACAGCTGTTAAAGCTAAAGGAAGCAGATCTTCATCTTTGTTGATAATATCTTTTTGATTTTCGTAAGTACAAGTTATAAATTTTTCATCGTCCTTAAAGTCAATTATTTTTACTCTTTTAATACCTTCTACTAAGACTTTAACAGTCCCATCTGGAAGTTTTAAAAGTTGAAGTATATTGCTTTCACACCCGTAAGAAAAAACGTCATTTTTTTTTGGGTCATCAACTTCAGAATTTTTTTGTGTTACTAAAATTATTTTTTTATCACTTTTCATTACTTCATTTAATGCTGTTATAGACTTATCTCTTCCAACGAACAGTGGAATTACCATGCTAGGAAAGACAACAATATCTCTTAAAGGTAACAAAGGTTGTGATAATTTTACTTCCATAAGCATAAATATGGATATTATATTTTATAATGCAATAGGAAATTTATGTTTATTAACTCTTATTAAGCCGCAGTGGTCTTTTCTGTTTTTGATTTGTTCTTAGTATGAACAATTATTGGCTGTGATATACCTTTCGTTGCTCCTGCATCTATAATTACTTCCTCAATATTTTCTTGTCCAGGAAGATCAAACATAGTTTTGAGCAACAAGTTTTCTAAAATTGATCTTAATCCTCTAGCTCCAGTTTTTTTGCTAATTGCTTTTTTGGCAATATCTTTTACAGCTTGATCCTTAAAAGTTAATTTTACACCTTCCAACCTAAACAATTCTTGGTATTGCTTAATTAAGGAGTTTTTGGGTTCTAATAAAATTTTAACCAATGACTTTTCGTCCAAGTCGTCTAATGTAGCTGTGATTGGTAGGCGGCCAATAAATTCTGGAATAAGTCCATATCTTAATAAATCTTCAGGTTCTAAGTTCTTCATCCATTCACCTGTTTTTTTATCCTCTAATGTTTTTACTTCAGCACCAAATCCAATAGATGAGCCTTTGTCTCTTTGGGATATTATCTTATCAAGACCTGCAAAAGCTCCGCCACATATAAATAAAATATTCGTTGTGTCTACTTGTAAAAATTCTTGTTGTGGATGCTTTCTTCCTCCTTGAGGTGGAACACTTGCAATCGTTCCTTCCATTATTTTTAATAATGCTTGCTGAACACCTTCTCCTGAAACATCTCTGGTTATTGACGGATTTTCTGACTTCCTACTAATTTTGTCAACTTCATCTATATAAACAATTCCTCTTTGTGCTTTTTCAACGTTATAATCTGCAGCTTGTAATAATTTCAAAATTATATTTTCCACATCCTCACCCACATAACCAGCTTCAGTTAATGTTGTGGCATCTGCCATTGTGAAAGGCACATCAAGTATCCTTGCTAGAGTCTGTGCCAATAATGTTTTTCCACAACCTGTCGGACCAACTAATAAAATATTAGATTTTGCGAGCTCGACATTTTTACTAGTTTTATTTTCATAATTTAATCTTTTATAATGGTTATGGACTGCAACAGATAATACTTTTTTTGCATGAGATTGACCAATTACATAATCATCAAGAACTTTACAAATTTCTTTTGGCAAAGGTAAACCATCTTGATGTTTTACGAAATTATCTTTACTTTCTTCTTTAATAATATCCATGCAAAGTTCTACACATTCATCACAAATGAATACTGTAGGACCAGCAATTAATTTTCTTACTTCGTGTTGACTTTTTCCACAAAAAGAGCAGTAAAGAATATTTTTGTTATTACTCATAATTTATAATTCGAATCAATAAAGTTATATTAATACATTTGATATAAACTAATCAAGTAGAGGTTGTGGACAAACTATATATTGTGACTTACTCTCTTTTTTCTACCACTTTATCTATCAGACCAAAACTTTTTGCATTATCTGGGGTCATAAAATTATCTCTTTCCAATGCTGATTTAATATCATCAACAGTTTTTCCAGTATGTTTTGAATAGATTTCATTTAACCTATTTTTTAGAGACAAAACTTCATTAGCATGAATTTCAATATCAGTAGCTTGTCCTTGAAAACCAGCAGAGGGTTGGTGAACCATTATTCTAGAGTTTGGTAATGAAAATCTTTTTCCTTTTGATCCAGCAGCTAATAAAAATGAACCCATGCTTGCAGCCTGACCGATACACAATGTACTAATTTCAGGTTTTATATATTGCATCGTATCATAAATTCCTAGTCCAGCAGTTACAAGTCCACCTGGGCTATTAATATATAATGAAATTTCTTTTTTAGGATCCTCAGATTCCAAAAATAATAATTGTGCAGTTACAAGTGATGCTACTGAATCATTTATAGGACCAACTATAAATACAATTCTTTCTTTTAGTAATCTTGAATAAATGTCATAAGCTCTCTCCCCTCTACTAGACTGTTCTACAACCATGGGAATAAGTGTGTTTAATTGCTCTGGAATTTTAATAGACATAATTGATTCGATTAATCTTATACAACTTGTGATTACTTTTTGCTAATCTTTTTTACTTTTTTAGTTTTGGACTTTGAAGTTTTAGTGCTTTTTGTATCTTTTGATTTTGTTTTTACTTCTCTCTTTTGGGGTTCTTTTTTATTCTTATTTTTTTCATCTTCATCTTTTTTTGAAATTTTAGCCTGCTCTTTTAAATTATTTTCATTTTCTTCTTTTAGAATTTTTTCAGCCTCTTCTTTAGTAATTTCTTTTACTGAAGTTTTCGCCTTTTTTTTTATTTCTTCAATTATTTTTTCCTCATAAATTTGTCCTCTTAAACTTTCTACTGCTGCTGGATTTTGTTCATAATAATCTTTAACTATCTTTTCTTGTCCAGGCATCATTCTAAATTGTTTTTGTATTTCTACATTTATTTCCTCTTGAGAAACATTAATTTGATTTTCCTCACCAAATGCATTTAAAATTAATCCAGTTTTAATTCTTTTTTTAGCTTGTTCCTCTAATGTTTTTTGATTTTTTTTTACTTCTTCTGCTTTCATGCCTTGTGATAAAATTTTAACTTCTTGTTCAATTAAATTACCTGGTAATTGTTCTAATTTTTCTTTCTCTATTTGTTCTAGAATTTTTTTCTTTGTAATCATGGCTAATGAATTTTTATATTCATCATTAATTTGTTTTGAAATAAGTTCTTTTAAATTTGGTAAATCTTTGGCACCCATATTTTTAGCAAAATCATCATTAATTTTTACTTCTTCTGGAGTTCTTACTGCTGTAATCTTACATTCAAATACAGCACTTTTATTTATAAGGTCTTTTTCAGGAAAATTTTCTGGCAGATTTACTTCTACATTTTTTGTATCTCCTAATTTAACGCCTTCTAATTGTTTATCAAAACCTTTTATAAAGAGATCTTTGCCTAGCACTAATTGAGTATTTTTACCTTCATTGCCCTTAAATTCTTTTCCATCAATTGTTCCTTTGTAATCAAAAATTACAAGATCATTAGTTTTTGAGTAATAATTTGCCTCCGCATCTTTAAAGTTATTTTGATTTTTTGCAATTTCACTAATTCTTTTATCTGTTTCTTTTGGATCAATTTTTACAACATACTCGTCTACTTTAATTGAACTTAATCCTTTAGCAGAAACCTTGGGTAGTTCAGTAACTGATATAATGTATTCTAAATCTTTACCTTCACCAAAAGACTTCAAATCTATTTTAGGTTGACCTGCAGGTTTAATTTTATTTTCTTCGAGTGCTTTTGTTGTCGTGTCTTTTAGTAACTTATCAATAACCTCACCATAAACAGCTTTACCAAATTGTCTTTTTAATATTTCAGTAGGCACCTTACCAGGTCTGAAACCCTTTATTACAACATCCTTTCTTATTTCTTCATATTTCTCATCCATAAAGCCTGAGATAGTTTTTTTGTCTATGAATATTTTAAGATCTTTTTCTAAACCTTTTTTATTTTCTACTGTTACTTTCATATTTTTTTTATGGTAGGCGAGAAAGGACTCGAACCTTCACAGCTTGCACTATTGGTTCCTAAGACCAACGCGTCTACCAATTCCGCCACTCGCCCAAATTTATGGTGTTTTATATAGTATTGATCTAATTTGTCCAATCAGAATAATAGTGTAAAAAGATATAAATATATAAAAAAATGATAATTTCGCCTTGTATAAGTATTTGCAAAATGGATCCTGTTACTGGATATTGCTATGGCTGTGGAAGAGACAATGATGAAAAGAAGATTTGGAAAGACCAAAATACAAGTGATGAGTGGAAAAAACAAAATTTAGTAGATATTCAAAAGAGGATGCAAGGATGGCAGTTGGAAAGTTTCAAAGAATCTTATGAACATAAAAAAAATAATGGAATGTCACTATTTAAAAAGAAACAACTAAATGACCCAGACTAGATTAGTAGTAATAATTTATATAATTGGAATCCTTATTGGAGCATTTGTTTTTGATTTATGGGGTGCTGAAACGAGTGCTATCAAAAGTTTAGCAGCAATGTTTTGGACAGCATTATTGCTTATAGCTATTGTGTTTGCTGATAAAAAAAACGAATAATTAATCTTTTTGTATTAGTTCGCTTATGAAGAGATCTCCATTACCTTCATCTACTGCTTTTTTGTAAATAGATTTTTTTACATCAGCTAATTTTTCTGCATTGCCTAAATCTTTGAGCATTTCATGTATATAGGTAAGATCTTTTAAAGTGTTGGAAGTTGAAAATTTAAATCCAGTATAATCGTCCTTAAGGACATTATCAAAAATTCTATTTAAGGCTGTTGAGTTTCCAGATCCTAATTTTGCTACTGCAAAAAGTTTTTCCAAATCAATATCCAATTTTTTTGCGCTCTTGATAAATTCTATAACATTTGTTGCAGTACCGAGAGATAAAAAGTTATTTAATAATTTTGACTTTGCTCCCTTGCCTACTTCGCCAAAATGGAAATAATCTTTACAAAAAGTTTTTAAATAGACCTCTGCCTTTTTAAAATTTTCATCGGAAGCCCCAACAATTCCTCCACAAACACCTTCCTCTGCTTGAACAGGTCCTCCCATCACAGGACATTCAACATAACTAATTTTTTGTTTTGCAAAAATTTGTTCCATTTTAATTGATCCATGTTGGTTATGTGTTGTAACGTCAACAATTAATGTACCATCTTTTAACAAATTAGATAATTTTTCTGCAATACTTATAGCTATTGGTGTATTGGTTACACAAAGAAATAAGGCATCTAAATTCTTTTCACATAACTCATTGTAGCTTTTAACCTCTTTTGCTCCATCACTTACAATCTTATCAATAGGTGCTCTTTTTTTATTTGCAATAACAAATAAACTGTTTCCCTTTTTTAAAATATTTTTGGCTATTCCATAACCCATATAGCCAACACCAATAAAACCTACATTCATAATTTTAAATAATTATAGTATAAGACTCATTGATTAAAAATTAATATTTATGAAAAAAAGTTTTAAAAAACTTGAAAACTCAATAATAAATTGTAAGAAATGTCCAAGGCTTGTAAACTTTAGAACCCGGGTAGCAAAAGATAAAAGAAAACAATATTTAAATGAGAAATATTGGGGAAAACCAATAACAGGTTTTGGTGACCAAAAAGCAAGAATTTTGTTAGTTGGTTTAGCCCCTGCTGCTCATGGTGGCAATAGGACTGGAAGAGTTTTTACAGGTGATAGATCATCTGAATTTTTGTATAAATGCCTTCATAAAGCTAAATTATCGAACAAACCAAATTCAGTTCACAGAAACGATGGTTTGATACTAAATGATAGTTTTATAACTACAGCATTAAAATGTGTCCCTCCAGGAGATAAGCCAACTAGAAATGAACTTAATAATTGTTTTAAATATTTTAAAAATGAAATTGAAAACTTAGATAATTTAAAAATTATTATCGCTCTTGGAAAAATAGCTTTTGATGCGTGTATAGAGTTTTATAAAAAACAATTTAAAATAGAAAATAATATTAAATTTGGACACAGTAAATTTTTTAAGCTACCAAATAACATTTTATTAGTTGGATCTTATCACCCAAGTCCTAGAAATGTTAACACTGGAAGAATTGATGTAAATAAAATGACTAATTTATTTCTTAAGGTTAAAAAAGTCATTTAATCAATTGACTTTTAAATTCTACTGGAAGTTTTGATGGTTTGCCCTTTTCATCTACTGAAGCTAATAATATTTCAGCCTCAACAATCATACTATCATTGACAAAAATATTCTGTTTCATTCTTATTGATACATTTTTAACCTCTAACACTTTAGAAATAATATTTAAATTGTCTTCGAGTTTTGCAGGTTTATGGAAATTTAAGTTGCAAGATTTAACTATTATATAAATCCCAAATTTTTCTATAAGATTTTTATTACTAAAATTTAAAGATGTAATTGCATCTGTTCTAGCTCGTTCCAAAAATTTCAAATAATTGGCATAATAAACTACTCCTCCACTATCAGTGTCTTCATAATAAACTTTAAAGTTTGATTTAAATTCCATATTAAAAATATATTATCAAAGACGAGGAATATATATACTAATGATTATTTGTTTATGAAAATGTATATAGTTTGGCTTATAGGGGTTGTATTGTGGAACTTTGGATATCCTCAAGCAACACCACTTCTTGATGTAATTGCTGCAATTCTGCTCTCGTTGTTAAGTTTGGTACTCAAAAAATATATAAAATAAATTACTCAGAGGAAAAATAAATATTTTGATAATAACTTATAACTTTCATCTTTGAATTATCAGTGTCAGTCATAATAGCAACTCCGTCCAACTCTTTAACGTCTAGTTTATGGAGTTTTTTAAAATCTTCTTTTACATTTGCTTTAACTGTAATCCACTCACCAAAATTTTTTTTAGTGGTGGATAAAACATAATCTATTGACTTTTTTGTATAAGGGCTCCGTTTATAATCATCAATATTTAAGTTGCTAGAATAAACATAATTAATAGCTCTATTTGATAATGGCGTAGCACCTGTTTTTTTAATAACAAAAACTCTTGCAGCAAAATCATGTCCTTTTTTTGTATTTTCTTTAATTCCTTTTAAGTCTTTTTCAACTTTCCATGTAATGTTTATATAAGGGGTGGCGTCTAAATCTATTTTTATTTCTTTACCCAGACCGGAAGCTGCATTATCTGCTACTGCTTTTAGATAATTTCCATTCTCGTTTTTTCCAATTGTATAAATAGTTTTTGCATCAGCTCCTCTTACTTTCCTCACTTCTAAAGTAGAAAGTTCATTTTCAGTAAAATCAAATATTACTTTTTCATTAGCATTAGATAGTGAAAAAAGAAAAATTGAGAATGTTATTGATAATAAAATATTTTTCACAAAAGCTTCTATAGACAATTTTATTATTTTTTCAATATTACGTATTTACTCTGGCAATAAGACTATTTTTGGAGCAGAACAACTACCATCATGAATTTGCTTGAAAGCCTCTGCTCCTTTTTTTAATTCCCGATATTCAATCCAAGATAGATCTCCTATTTCTTTATCAGCCAAAATTTTAATTGTTTTTTCAAAATCTTTATTAGTATAACAATAAGTGCCTATAAATGTTACTTCCTGAAGTGTAGCTTTTCTAAAATTAAATTGACCAGAAGGTTGTGTTAAACCAATATGAATAATGCTACCACCTGGCTTAATCACAGAAATAGCTTGTTGTCTAGATACCTCTAATCCAACTGTATCGAAAACAATATCGAAACTATTTTCTTTTACTTCTTTATCATTTGGACTAACAAATTTACCATCGAAGTATTTTGAACAAACATCTAGCCTTAATTTGTTTGGATCAGACATTACAATATTTTTATTTCCTTTTATTTTAGATAAAATTAATGAACACAATAATCCAATAGCTCCAGCACCTTGTACTAAAGTTCGACACTCTTTAAGTGGTTTTTTTAATGATGTCTCGCCCATCAATACAGCATGTAAAGATACTGCTGTAGGTTCAGCAATTGTAGCTTCACTTAAATCTAGACGATCAGGTATTTCATAAATATTTTGATTTGGAGTAGAGACATACTCAGCAAAAACTCCACTTCTTTCATAAGGTCTATTCATGCCTAATAAGACTCTGTTAGGACATAAATGCTCGCGTTCATTAATGCAGTATTCACATTTTCCACAAGTTATTAATGGGTTTAATACAACATTTTTATCTTTGAATTTACCATTTTGTATTTTTCCACTTACCTCATGGCCTAGTATTAAGGGCGGGATTCTTCTTTCATCTTTTCCATGATAAGCATGCATATCAGATCCACAAATTCCTGAAGCGTGAACTTTAAGAATACTTTCTCCACTTACCTCTGTTGGTTCTTTTTCGTCTCTATAAGTAAGTTCTTCTACACCAGTATAAACTAAAGCTTTCATAATTATTTTTCATTAAGAAGATAATACATAACATATGAAACGACAAATCCTATAATCCATGAATATGTTTTAAAATCTTCGAAATTAGTATTCCAAATAATTGAAAATGAAAAAATAAAACCAATTAATACAGCGTATACGGCTTTATAATTCCATCCACCTGAATAAATGTACTCGTTTTCTGGTCTGATAAAAAAAAGATCTTTGTGATTAACTTTTTCTCTCTTAACAAGATAGTAGTCTGCAATGATAACTCCAAAAATTGGTCCAAAAAATGCCGCTAAACTATCAATTAATTTTATTATTTCTATTTGGCTTAGTATTGATGGCCACAAACTGCCTGTTATTAGTCCAAATATTAAAATTAGTATTCCTGCACTTTTAAGGTCCAAGTTTTTAGGTAAAAAATTAATTATACTATTTTGTGTTGGAACATAATTAGTTATTAAATTTGTCGAAATTGAAGAGAATATTATAAAAATTAATGCGTAGACTGTTAGATAGACATTATCAATCTTTCCTATTATATCCATCGGCTTTGTAATTATTTGATCAACAATGATTAGCTTTTGATTCAATAAAACATCAACACCTATTACAATAGTAGTCGCAAGAAAGGAAAAGATAATCATATTCAAAAATAAAAATAAATTTCCTATTTTAAGATCTCTGCTAGTTTTTACATATCTTGAAAAATCTCCATAATTCAAAAGCACAATGGAAAAATATGAAAAAATTGTCCCTGTAAGAATAAAAAAGGGTATTACATTTGATTTAGAAATCAAATCTGTACTAGTTGTATTAGATTTTAGAGATTGAAATATTTGAGTGCTATTTTCAGCAATAAGCATAATAAAAAAGAAAATTAAGCCGAAGTATACAAATATTGCGGAGAATTTTAAAAATCCTTGATTATATCTTTGACCATTTGTAAATAAAAAAAATTGAATGAAAAATGTCACTATTAATGAAAACCAATCTATAACATTTAAGCCTAGAAAAAATTCTAAAACAAATTCATTTTCTAAAATTTGTGGGTCGAATATGTAATAAATAATAATTCTTGTAAGGTAGGTTATAGATTTGGATATAAAGTATGTTTGTATTCCAAACATAAAAATTCCAACAATTGATCTTAATAAACTTAAATATCTAGCACCGTTTAGACCCATGGACATTCTCATCAAAACTGGAAAAGGTATTCCGTGTTTTTGGGATGGGTGACCAATTAAAGAAATAAAAAAATACACAAGAATTGATGCAGCTATTGAGGAAGATAAAACTAAATAAGAACTTAAATTATAGATTAAATACAAAGAAGATATAAGAGCAAATCCAGCAATAGTTTGAATACTATTTGCCCAAAAACAGAATAAATCCGCCGAAGTCCATGTTTTGTTACTTGGATTAACTGTAGCTAATTCAAAATTTTTTAATTCTATATTTTGACTCACTTTAAAGATTCTAAACTAATATTTTTATATGTCTATAAAAGTGATAACAGTAAGATATTAATACATGAGTTTTCTAAAAAGTAATATTGGTTACATTTCAATGTTCATTGCTGTTATAGGCTTTGGCTCTGGTCCTCCATTTGTAAAATTAGCACTACAAGAGTTTTATGTAATGGATTTAATGGCAGTTCGATTCTCTTTAGCATTTATTTTAATGTTAATATTTGCACTTTTAATGAGAGTAGATTTATCTATTAAAAAAATTGGATTAACTCCTTTTTTAATGGGTCTACTAAATCCTTTTTTGGTAACTCTTAGTTTTCATATAGGGCTGTTGCTAACCTCTCCGGTAAGTGGTGTTGCTTTAATAAGTACACTTCCTATTTGGCAGCCTTTTGTAGCAAGAATTTTTTTAAAAGAAAAAATTGAAATCAAAGTAATAATTGGAGCATTTATTACAATTATTGGAACTTTAATTTTATTATCAACCCAAAAGAAAATTGGAGGTGGAAATTATTTAGGGGATTTTATTATATTTTTAGGAATGATGTGTGTTTCTATTAATGAAGTACTTGGAAGACGTTTTATGCAAACCAAAGTAAATCAATTGGGTGTTAATACTTTTCAATACATGATTGGAGCAATCTTATCTGTTCTAATACTTTTTATATTGTGGCCTGATAGTAGTTTTAAATATAATAATTATTTAAATTTAAGCCCTCCAGTTCTTGCAGCCATAACATTATCTTTTATAACCTTTGGGGCTTATTTATTTTATAACTTTGCTTTAAGAAGAGCACCTATCGGTAGAATTAGTTTAATGTATCCTTTAACCGGTCCTATTGGTGCTACAATGTCATGGATAGTTTTGGGTTCTACAATATCCATTAATATATTTATATCCTTAATAATTATTTTAATAGGAACAATTATTCCTCAAATTAATAAAAAAGCTAAGGGCTAGGATACATTATACTTGGCAACCATAATGCTATTTGGGGAAATATAATAATTAATATTAAGCCAATTAATTGAATAACCATAAACTGCATCATACCTAAATATATATCTTTTAAATCCCATTGAGGCACCACACCTTTTAAGAAATAAGCTGATAAAGCTACAGGTGGAGATAGCCAGGCAGTTTGTAAATTGACAGCTACAAGAATAGCGAACCAAGTTAAGTTAAAACCTAATTCTAAAATTAAAGGTAGAACTATTGGTAAAACTATTAATACAATTGGAACCCATTCTAAAGGCCAACCTAGTAGAAATATTGCAGCCATTATAATCGCTAAAATCACATATTTATTTACATCAAGATTTAATAAGAAGTCTGTTAATAGAGATGGAGTTCCTAATTTTGAAAATACCGCACCAAAGAAATTTGAGGCCGCAACTAAAAACATAATTAATGCTGTTATCTCTAAAGTTTTCAACAGAGCTTCTTTTAGACCATGGTAAGTAAGTTTTTTATATGCCAGTGCTAAAAGTATTGCTCCAAAAGCTCCCATGCCGGCACCTTCCGTTGGAGTTGCTAGACCAAATAAAATACTTCCTAAGGCAAAGAAAACTAAACCTGCAGGAGGAATTAAACCCATTAAAAACTCATACCAAACCTTAGCCATATTTTTTGGTCGTTCTGAAGCTGGTAATACAGGACCGAGTTTAGGATTTAAAAAACATCTTAACGTTGTGTAAGCGCCGTACAAAAATGCTAAAAGTATTCCTGGGATAATTGCTGCTGCGAATAAATCTGTAACTGGTATTTCTAATACAGGACCCATAACAACTAACATAATGCTTGGAGGAATTAAAATTCCTAAAGTACCCCCAGCACATATTAGACCTGCAGAAAGTCTGGTATCATATCCTGTCCTGATCATGGTTTTTCCAGCCATAATTCCTAAAATTGTGACTGAAGCTCCAACAATTCCAGTTGCTGCCGCAAAGATAGTTGAAACAAACATAACAGCATAAAACAATGCTCCTCTAGTTTTCGATAGCATTAGTTGTACCGCGTTAAACAATCTTTCCATTAATCCAGCTTGCTCCATCAAAATTCCCATAAATATAAAGAGTGGAACGGCGGCCAGAGTATTCTCGGTCATTATCATATTGAATTGCAAGGTCATTAAATAGAAAACTAACTTTCCAAATCCCCAATAACCAAAAACAAGACCTAAAAAAATCAATGTAAATGAAATAGGAAATCCAACAAAAATTGCAAACAACATGCAACCAATCATTATTGCGCCGATTATTTCTGGTGAAAAGAATTCCATTAAGGCCATCTTCCTTTCACAAAAGCATAATATGTTTTAAGTATTTCAGAAAAACCTTGAACTAAAAGTAGAAAGGCTCCAATTGGCATACAACTTTTTAATGGCCACATAATTGGCATCCACGTGGTATCCATCGCTCTTTGAATTCTTACTTTTCCACCTAAACATTCTTCAAGATTTGATCTTCCACAAATTGATGTGTAAGCATAATCAAAACTTACATAAAAAAATACCAAGAAACCTGGTATAAAAAACAAAAGATATAAAAATAAATCTACTCTAGCTTGATTTTTAACTGTCCAATTTCTATAGAGAAAGTCAGCTCTTATATGGATACCTTTTGATAACGTATATGCTGCACCAAGCATGAACAAAGCTCCTGCTAACATTCTGCTAATATCAAAAGACCAAAGTGTAGGTCTATTAAAAAAATGTCTTCCAATTACCTCATGTATCATTGCATAAATAAGTGGAATTGTGATCCACATTATTATTTTGCCTGATAAAAGCATTTTTGAGTCAATAAATTCGATTGTTTTTGCCATCCAAGGAATCATGTCCTCAGGCATTTTTGTACTTGTTCTTCTTTCAGCAATTAATTCGTCAGTGATGTCTAAATTTTCTTTAACTTTAGGTTCTGAATCTTTATCAACCATTGAACAAGTATATTATTTTAAATTAAATTATTAAAAAAACGGGGATTATTAAAATCCCCGTTTTTTATAAAGTTACTTATTGTTGTGCTGCAAATGCAGATCCAATTGATGCATCAGATGTTTCCATTTGTGCAATAAAAGGTACTACAACTTTTGCGTGCTCAGTCATGTGCTCGTAAACTTGTTTAAAGAAAGCATTCTCGGCTGCATTCTTTTTAAGAGTAGCTTGAGCAGCGTTCATGTACTCAGTGAAATAATCAGCTGGTGTATCCCATAGTTTTACACCATGATTTTGAGTAAGATCAATTAACGCTTTTCCATTTTCTACAGCTCTGTTTGTAATATTTCTTGTAATCATAGCTTCAGATGCAACTTCCATTGCATATTTTTGATGATCAGTTAAAGAATTATAAACATCACCATTTATGTAAATGTCTCCATTTACAACATTTTGGTGAAGACCTTGTAGATAATAGTTTTTAAGAACTTTTTGGAAACCAAATACTGAGTCTGGTTTTGGACAACACCACTCTGCAGCATCAATTGTTCCTTTTTCAAGCGCTGGTAAAATATCACCACCTGATAAAGATACTGATGCAATTCCGATATCTTTGTATGTTTGTCCTGGAATTCCTGGAGGAGTTCTGAATCTGTATTTTCTGAAATCATCCATATTTTTGATTGGCTCTTTAAACCAACCTAATGCTTCTGGTCCAGATGATGCCATCACAAAACCTTTAACATTCATTCCCATTTCGCTCCACAATTGGTCGTATAACTCTTTACCACCATTGTCGAAGTACCATGCTAGCCAAGATTTAGTACTTAACCCAATTCCTCCACCAGCAACTGGCGAACCAAATAACATCGCAGCTGGGTGATAGTTTGACCAGTAGTGAGTCCATGCTGCACCACCATCTACTAGACCTTTGTCAACGGCTTCTAGTGTTTCTTTCATTCCAACAACTTCACCTTTTGATAAAAGTTCAAATTTTAACTCACCTCGAGTTAATTTTGTTACTCTATCAGTCCACATTTTTACGATTTGTCCATCGTAAGATGTTTTAGGAAAAGTAAGTTGGATTTTTAATGTTTTAGCAGATGCAGAACCAATTACTGAAACTGCAAATACTAAAGCTAAAATCATTGATGTGATTTTTTTCATTATATATCCCTCTCTTTATTGTTATTAAGACTTAATAATAATCTAAGTTAATATTATTGGCTGAGAAATGTAAAACGTTAAATTGTTACATAAATTGAATATGCAACTTGAGGTTTAATAGCTAATCTTTGCCTTTTGGATCAAAAGGGTAATCCCATGCATCGCCACCAATTTTTTTTGATATACCTGAATAATCAGTTTCAGACTCTCCCTCGTTGCAAAATTCTGAAAAAATTTCTAAAGCATGTTTTCCTAAAGGGGTTGATGCGCTTACTGATTTTGCAGCATCATTTGCTAATTTTAAATCTTTTGTCATCATTGCAGCAGAAAAACCAGGTCTATATTTATTGTTTGAAGGAACGCCATCGGTTAAATTCGGCAAGGGAGTGTAAGTCGACAAGGCCCAATTATTCCCTGATGCGTTTTTCATTATTTCATGGACTTTTTTTAAATCCATCTTTAGTCTTTTTGCTAACATTAATGCCTCTGATGCAGCTATCATTGAAATACCTAAGGACATATTATTACAGATTTTAACTCCAACACCACTTCCTTGGGGTCCAGCGTGCAAAATTTTTTGACCCATAATGTCCATTAATGGTCTTGCTAATTTTACAGACACGTCATCTCCACCAACTAAAAAATTAAGTTTGCCTACTCTTGCACCCATAACACCCCCAGTGACAGGTGCATCAATCATTTTAATGCCTCTACTTTTAGCTTCTTTGCCGAGTAATAACGAAGTTTCTATATCGATTGTTGAACAATCAATAATTAATGCATCTTTTGATATTTTATCGATTATTCCTTTTTCGCCTAAAAAAAGTGACTTAACATGTTTTCCCTCAGGTAACATTGAAATTATAAAATTTGCACCATCGAGTACTTCATCTAAAGTTTCTACTACTTTTAAATTTGCTTCTTTTGCTTTTTGTATCATTTCAGGAGAAACATCATAAACTTTAACTTTTTTTCCAGCTTTAACTAACTGGTTGGCCATTGGATTACCCATATTTCCAACTCCTATGAAAGCAATTTGATCTGTCATATTTAATTATCTATATTTGATTTTCCACGATTTATCAAAACTGTTTTGCTTTGAGTAAAATGATTTATCATACTATCAAAAGCATATTCTTTACCTAGACCACTCATTTTTAAACCACCATAAGATACATTTGCTCTTGGAGCAACGCATTGGTTTACTTGAACAAACCCTGCTTCGATATCTTCAACAAACTCTAGAGCTCTAGACAAATTTTGAGTCCAAAGCACAGCTGATAATCCAAATGGTGTATCGTTCGCACTTTGCATTACTTCTTCAAATGTTTTAAATGGAATAGCGCAAGCTACTGGCCCAAAAATCTCTTCCTGACAAACAGGAGAGTCTACCGGTACCCCTGACATAAGTGTAGGCTCATAAAAGAAACCATTTTTATAATCACTACCTGTTGGTTGATTACCACCATGTAAA
The DNA here is from genome assembly GCA_902581585.1 of uncultured Pelagibacteraceae bacterium. Taxonomy (GTDB): domain Bacteria; phylum Pseudomonadota; class Alphaproteobacteria; order Pelagibacterales; family Pelagibacteraceae; genus Pelagibacter. Next base: position 173,115 of record CACHPB010000002.1, on the reverse strand, counting down.
ACTTTAGCTGAGGAAGTTTGTTTTGCTATATCCATATAATGCAAAGTTCTTTTAAGTTGCTCCTCTGAGATAATCGCTCCAATATCCGATCCTTCATCTAAAGCATTTCCCATTTTTAGTTTACTCAGTTTTTCAACTACACCATTGATAACTTTATCATAAATTTTTTCCTGAATATAAACTCTAGACCCCGCAGTACATGCTTGTCCTTGACGGGTATACCTCATACCATCAATTACTCCTTGAATTGCAATATCTAAATCAGCGTCACTCATTATTATATTTGGATTTTTCCCACCAAGTTCTAAAGTAACAGGACATAATTTCGGAGCAGCTTTTTCAGCAATGACTTTTCCAACAGAAAAAGATCCCGTAAAAGTTACTTTTCTTACCTTTTCATGAGTTACCAAAGGTTCACCACACTCTTCTCCGAGCCCTGAAATAACATTTAAAACTCCTGGTGGTAGTTCTTGTTGGAATATTTCAGATAAGAGTAAAGCGCAAAAAGGTGCTTGTTCGGCTGTTTTTAACACAACGCTGTTACCAGCAACTATTGCTGGAGCAATTTTAGCAACTGTTAAAAATAAAGGAGCATTCCATGGTACAATTGCACAAACGACACCAATTGGATCTCTTGTTGTATAATGAATAGTATTTGGGATATTGGGTGGATAATTCTCACCCTTTAACTCTCCTGATAGTCCTGCAAACATATTTATTAGCTCAATAGATGCAGCTGTTTCTGGCACAGCTTGAGTTCTTAAAGCATTACCAGTATCTAAGGAAAGCAAAGTCTCAATCTCAGATTTTCTTTCCTCTAATCTCTTCGCACCTGCAGCAACCATCTTTCCCCTTTCACGTGCTGGTATTTTTTTCCATTTTTGAAATGCTTTAAAAGCAGATTCGACTGCAATATTTACATCATTCTTATCACATTGTGGTGCTGAACCAATATTCTCTCCAGTACTAGGATTTAAAACTGGTATTTTTTTATCGGTTTGAGCAGAAATTAATTTACCATCTATCAAAATTTTATCTGATAATCTTTTTGCATTATTAAGAGCTAATTCATATTTTTTTTTAAAATTACTCATTATCTAATTCTCCCCTTCTAACCTTAGAGGAAAGCCATCCACCATCAATTTTAATCTCAGATCCGTTTATAAAGTCTGATTCATCACTTGATAAAAATACTGCTGCTCCTACAATATCTTTTGGTTGCCCCCATCTTCCTACAACTGTTTCTTTTCCCCAGGCTTCACCATGTTTTGGATCTTCAGCATATTTTTGGTTGAAAGAAGTTGATATTAATCCAGGACAAATAGTGTTAACGTTTATATTTTTTCCAGTAAGATCAACTGACAATGCTCTCGTTAAGCCTAGTACACCACTTTTAGCTGCAACATAACCTACTCTATCAGGTCTACCCATAAAACTAGCTATAGAACCAAAGTTTATAATTTTTCCCTTACCGTTTTTAATCATGTGAGGAATTACAGCCTGACTTGCAAGAAATGGTGCTGTAAGATTAACTGAAATCATATCGTCCCAGTCCTGTTTAGTATGATCTAACAATTTTTTTACATGTCTTATGCCTGCGTTGTTTATAAGGATATCAATTTTTCCAAATGTTTGAATGGCTTTTTCTACCATTTCATTAATACTTTCTTTTTTTGAAACGTCAGTTTTTACAATTATTGCTTCACTACCTGCATCTAAAATTTTTTTTTTAGTATTTTCTGAATTTACAATATCTATTTCCGCTATAACAATCTTAGCACCCTCTTTTGCAAGGCCTAAGCAAATTTCTTCACCGATACCCTTACCTCCACCTGTAACTATTGCTACTCTATCTTTAAGCTTCATTTTTTAAATGATTTGACGTTATTTTAAGAAAGAAACTAATGCTTTTTTCTCATTAATCCAAGCTTTAATTCCACCTTTTAAAACGTATACATTTTTAAAACCTAAGTCTTCTGCAAAGGCATTGCCTAAAATTGATGCGGTCTCTCCATCATTACTAACAAAAATAATTTCAATATTTTGAGACTCGGCGCCAGCTAAAGCTCTAACTCTATCCATTAAATAAACATTAAATTTTCCATTTTTATCAAAGGCGGTTTCTTGAAATGATCCTTTAATTACTCCAGTTTTTTTCCATTGATCGTCCGTTCTAATATCTAATACAACTGCATTATTATCTAACAAATTTTTTAATTCATCAGATGAAACTAAATTATAATTTGGATCTAAAACATCAATAATCTTAAATTCAAAAATAAGATCTGAATTTGGTGGTATTACATCTCCAGCTCCAGAAGAACCATATGCTAATTTTGAAGGAATTTTTATTTTTCTGATTGTACCTTTATTTGTACCAACTATACCCATTTCAAAACCAGGTATAACTTCTCTCATTCCTATTTGAACTACCAAAGGTCTATCTTTTCCTACGTTAGTATCAAAAACTTTTCCATCAATAAATGAACCAGTATATTCAATTTGTACCCAGGAATGATTAATAATTTTTTTTCCTTCACCTGGTTTATCAACTAAAATTTCTATCTCTGCTGAAATTAAATTAGTTGTTAGAAATAAATATACTAATAAAAATTTTATAGTTCTCATTTTAAGATATTTTTAATTCTTTATACTTGTTCTTTTCAACTTTTATGCATTGACTTTTATATTTTGGCATTCCACCAGGATAAGGTAAAAAAGTCTTTGGTTTACCAGGTATATTGTCGCCTTTATACCAAGAACTTTTAGCTTTCATGAATAATGTTTTTTTAACTGAATTCATAATTTCTTTTTGCCATTTTTTTGCTGCAAGATTGGTAGTTTCAATACTTTTTTTTCTATTTTTTTCTAAATATTTAATGCAATTTGTAATCCAATTAACATGTTGCTCTATTTGTACTGGAACATTTGTTAAAACTGATGGGCTACCAGGCCCACTCACAATAAATAAATTTGGAAAATTTGGAACAAGAAGGCCTAAGAAACTTTTAGGACCTTTGCTCCAAAATTTAGATAAATTTATACCTTTTTTACCAGTTATATTTAGTTTTAAAATTGATCCAGTTAATGCATCAAAACCTGTTGCAAAAATAATTTTATCCAAAATGTATTCACCTTTATTAGTTTTAATGCCTCTTTTAGTTATTTTAACTATTGGACTGTGCTTTAAGTCAACTAATTCGACATTTTTTTTATTAAACATCTCATAATAATTTGTATTTAAAGTAGGTCTTTTAGCTGTAAAAGGATGGTCAAAATTTGTTAATATATCAGCATATTTTTTATTTTTTACTGTTGAATATATTTTACTCTTTATAAAATTAACTGCTGTTTGATTTGCTTTGATATTTTTTACTATATCATTAAATGTTGCCCTAAAAGATAGAGTTCCATACTGCCAAGATTTTTCATAAAGTAAATTTCTTTTTGTCTCGTTAAAATCAAAAGCAGATTTTTTAGGAAATTCAAAAGGATGTCCTCCTGGTGTTCTTTTTAAAAAATTTCTAAGTTTTTTGAAATTTTGTTTATAATTTTGAATATTTTTTTTAGTTAGTTTTCTATTTCTTGCAGGAATACTAAAGTTTGGTGATCTTTGAAATAAAATCAATTTTTTGGCTTTCTTTGCAATTTCAGGTGCTATCTGGATTCCAGTAGAACCAGTTCCTACTTGTCCTACGATTTTGTTTTTAAAGTTTATTTTTTTTCTTGGCCATCTTCCGCTATGATGTAATTGACCTTTAAACTGATTTATTCCTTTTATTTTTGGAATATTTATAGATGACAATGATCCAACAGCACATATTAAATATTTGGTGTAATATTTTTTTTTATTATTTGTTTGAACTTTCCACAAATTATTTTTTTCTATATATTTTGCTGAAATTACTTTTTCGTTAAAAACTATATTTTTTTTTAATTTTAGTTCATTTGAAAAATATTTTAAATATTTTAAAATTACATTTTGCTTTGGATATCTTTCTTTCCACGTCCAATTTTTAAAAATTTTTTCAGAAAAAGTAAAACCATAGGTAAAACTTTCAGAGTCACAACGAGCTCCTGGATATGTATTCCAATACCATGTGCCCCCAATATCTTTACCCTCCTCGACAACTAAAGTGTTTAATTTTAATTTATCTCTCAAACAGTGAAGCTGATATAAACCTGAAAATCCAGCACCAATAATTAATGCGTCTAAATATTTCATATTAAACTACCTAATCTTATTATTTAATTTATAAAGTATATGTTAAAAGATTTTTAAAAAAATTTAATTATTTTAATTAATATGGAAAACTTTGATTATATTATTTTAGGTGCAGGATCGGCAGGCTGTGTCTTAGCTAACAGATTGAGTGCTAACCCTAAACACAAGGTATTATTAATCGAAGCAGGAAGCAAAGATACTAATCCATGGATACATATACCAGGTGGATATTTTAAGACAATGTTGAACCCTAAAACAGATTGGTGTTTTCAAACAGAGAGAGAGAAATATTGTGATAATAGAGAAATGGTTTATCCAAGAGGTAAAACATTAGGTGGAAGTTCATCTATCAATGGAATGCTTTATATAAGAGGCCAGTCTAATGATTTTAATTACTGGAGACAGCTTGGTAATGTTGGTTGGTCTTGGGAAGATGTTCTTCCATATTTTAAAAAATCTGAAGATTTCCAATTTGGTGAAAATGAATTTCACGGATCTGGAGGCCCTTTAGCTGTTCAAGAAATAAGAGGAACATTTAAAGTCTGTGATCTTTTTATGGATGCAGCAGAGGAGTTCGGCCATAAAAGAACTGATGATTTTAATAATGGAGATAACGAGGGCATGGGTTATTTTCCTTTTACAGTTAGAAATGGACTGAGATGTAGTACAGCAGTTGGATATCTAAATCCTGTAAAAAAAAGAAAGAATTTAAAAGTTGTAACAAATGCTCATGTTAAGAATATTGAGTTCGATAATAAAAAAGCAGACAAAGTAAATTACTGGATTGGCAACAATGTAATATCTGTGAAAGCAAATAAGGAAGTGATTTTAAGTTCTGGAACAATTGGCTCTCCTCATATTCTTCAAGCCTCAGGTATTGGTCCAGGTGAATTGTTAAAAAAAAATAACGTAAATGTTGTTAAAGATCACCCTGGAGTAGGAATGAATTTAACTGACCATTTAATGCTCAGACCAGTTTACAAAGTCAAAAATTTAGAAAGTTTAAATGATATTTATTACAGTATGACTAAAAAATTTATGACAGGACTTAAATATCTTTTATTTAGAAAAGGACCGCTTACTGTTGGGGCTAGTTATTTATGTGGCTTTGTCAAAAGTGATCCACACTTGGCAACTCCTAATTTACAGTTCCACGTTTCTCCTGCTAGTACAGATGTATTAGGCAAAGGATCTCTTCATAAATTTACAGCATTTACTCCTAGTATAACGAATGTAAGACCCACTAGCAGAGGTTCTATTGAACTAAAATCTTCAGATACAAGAGTGTCCCCAAAAATTAAAATGAATTATTTGTCTACAGATGAAGACAGAGAAATTGCAGGCAAAGCATTAAAAATTACAAGAAACATTGTGATGAATTCTATAGCATACAAAAAATATGAACCAGAGGAATATAGGCCTGGTATTCATATCACAGATAATGAGGAATTAGCTAAAGAGGCAGGAAAATTTTGCAGTACTATTTTTCACCCTGTAAGTACTTGTAGGATGGGTTCGGATGAAAATGCAGTCGTATCCGATAGATTAGTGGCTCATGGCTTGAAAAATTTAAGAATTGTTGATGCATCTGTTATGCCATCGATAACCTCAGGAAATACTAATGCACCTACTATTATGATTGCTGAAAAAGCAGCAGATATGATAATAGAAGATGCTAGATGACAGAAGAAATTACAATTTTTTTTCAAATAATATTTATTGATTTAATTCTTGCTGGAGATAACGCAATTATTATAGGAATGGTTGCATCGAAATTTCCTCCAGAACAAAGAAAAAAAATAATTTTCTGGGGAATTGGTGGAGCAGTAATATTAAGAATTTTATTAACGCTCATAACTGCTTATCTTTTACAAATAACAGGGCTAAGACTCTTAGGTGGTTTGTTATTGTTATACATAGTTTACAAACTTTATGTTGATGTAATTAGAAATTCACAAAATGATGAGGAAAACATCAAAGTAGATAGTTCATCAATGCTTAAAGCAATTTGGACTGTTTTGTTAGCTGATTTTACTATGAGTTTGGATAATGTATTGGGTGTAGCAGGTGCTGCCAAAGATCATTACTTTTTATTAGTTTTTGGTCTTGTTTTATCAATTATATTAATGGCAACTGCCGCAACATTAATTTCTCGATGGATTAAAGAGTACAAATGGATAGCTTGGGTTGGTTTATTTGCTATATTATTTGTTGCAATTGATTTAATTTATACAGACATCAAGTTATTTATTTAAATGTATTTAAAAAAAATTAATCTTAAAGGAAAATATGCTCTTGTAACAGGAGCTGGTAAAGGCTTAGGACGCGCTTGTTCAATAGCTTTAGCTGAAGCAGGAGCAACAATTATTGGTTTGAGCAGAACATCATCTGATCTTGATAAATTAGAAAAAGATATAAAAAAAGTTAAAAGTAAATTAATCAAAATAAATTGTGATGTAATGAACTATAGCGAATTACAGGAAAAATTAAAAAAAATAAAAATTATTGATATTCTTGTAAATAATGCAGGGACTAATATTCCAGAACCATTTGAGAAAATAAAACAGCAAAGTATGAATTATTTAGTAGATCTAAACTTAAAAGCTGCCTTTAATGTTGCACAGTTAGTTGTAAAGAAAATGATTAAAAATAAAAAAAGAGCTGGATCAATTATAAATATGTCATCTCAACTTGGCCATGTAGGTATGTCTGGTAGAAATATTTATAATATGACTAAATTTGGAATTGAAGGTTTAACAAAGGGCATGGGCGTAGAGTTAGCAACAAAAAATATCAGAGTAAATACAGTTGCTCCGACATTTGTTGAAACTCCTATGGTAAAAAAATTTTTTAAGAATAAAAAGTTCAAAAATTTGGCTTTAGGTAATATTCCTATGGGCAAAGCAGCTAAAGAGAGTGATGTGGCTACAGCTGTATGTTTTTTAGCATCAGATGCTGCTGCAATGATAACTGGATCATCTATTCTGATAGATGGAGGATGGACAGCAAAATAATGAAAAAACTGTTGCTAATACTAGCAATTTTTTTTCCAACAAATATTTTTGCAATTGAATTTGATGGTAAATTTATTCAAGGTCATTTTATTTTAGGAAAAACAGATCCTAATTCAAAAATAATAATTGATAAAAAAGATGTCAAAGTATCAGATGATGGTTATTTTGTTTTTGGAATTGATCGAGATAGGAAGTTTGATGTTTTGATAACAAAAATTACTAATGGAAAATCAGAAAAAATAATCAAAAAAGTTTTTAAACGCAAGTATAACATTCAAAGAATTGATGGATTGCCTGAAAACAAAGTAACACCACCTGAATCTGTTTATAAAAGAATTAAAAAAGAAAATGGGAAAATTGGAGAAGCTAGAGCAATTAACTCCAATTTAACTTTTTTTTCTGAAAAATTTATTATGCCGGTTGAAGGTATAATTAGTGGGGTTTATGGAAGCCAAAGAATTCTCAATGGGAAACCAAGATGGCCTCATTACGGTATTGATATAGCAGCAAAAAAAGGAACTGAGATTAAATCTTCTGGTACTGGGGTGGTCACGATGGCTGAAAATGACCTTTATTACACCGGAGGTACAATTATTATGGATCATGGTCATGGTATATCGACAATTTATTCTCATTTAGAAAATGTAATGGTTGGAGTAGGAGATTTAATTAAAAAAGGAGAGATAATAGGAACTGTTGGCTCCACAGGTAGATCAACTGGTCCTCACTTAGATTTTAGAATAAATTGGTTTCAAACAAGGCTTGATCCAATGACAGTTCTTCAATAGGCTATAGATATGAAAAATGATATTCAATCAGTGTCAAAAAAATTAGTAAAGGCTTATAATAGTAATAAACTTATCAATCCAATTCCTGAAAAATTCTGTAAGAATATAAAATTAGCACATAAACTTAGATTATTATGTGAAAGTAAAATTAAGGATATAAAAGTTGGTTTTAAAGCGGGGGGTACAATAATTGCTCTCTTAAAAAAATTAAAAGAAAAAGAGCCATTTCATTCGACTGTATTTAGAAAAAATTTAATCAAATCTGGAGGAAGAGTAAAAATTAATAAATATGCTTTAGGTACTGAAGTGGAGGTTTACTATATAATTAAAAAAAAATTTTTTGACTTTAAAGGAAAATTAAATTCAAAAAATATAACAAAGTTTATTACTCATATGGGTCCTTGCATTGAGGTTGTTGGATTTAGGCAGAGAAAAAAAGGTATTAAATATTTAGGTGATTTATGTAGTGACTTTGGTGTGAATATTAAATTTATTGTTGGAGCTAAGAAGAAATTTAAAAAAATAAATTTCAGCAATCTAAAAACAAATTTAAAAAATAAAAAAGGATTAAACGTAAACGGTAATACAAATACTGTTTATGTAAACCCACTAAATTCTTTAAAATTTGTTCTTAACAAAATAAGAAAAGAGAAAGTTTCTTTAGATAAAGATTTTTATGTATTTACTGGCTCTACAGTTGGTGTTGTGCCAATTAAAAGTAAAGGCGAATACATTGGTAAAGTAGACAAACTTGGTACTGTTAGAACAACTATCAATTAATGGGTCTTCATTTTTCTGTAGAAGAATTCAAAAGTAGAAAAGATAAAATAATTAAACTTTTAAAAGAGGAAAAATTGGATGCTCTCCTGATGTTTAGACAGGAGTCGATGTATTGGCTCACTGGATATGACACATTTGGGTATGTTTTTTTTCAAACATTAGTTTTGGATCAAAAAGGTAATATAATTTTATTAACAAGAGCTCCAGATTTAAGACAAGCACAAAACACATCTAATATTAGTGATATAAGAATATGGGTTGATAAAAATGGATCAAACCCAACTGAAGATCTTAAAGTTATTTTAGATGAATTAAATTTAAAGGGTAAAAAAATTGGAATTGAATATGAAGCATATGGATTAACTGGTCGAAATGCTTTAAGGCTAAATAAATCTTTAGAAAATTACTGCTCAATAGAAGATACTTCTGAATTAGTTACTAAATTAAGAGTTATAAAATCCAATGAAGAAATTGATTATGTAAAAAAGGCAGCAAATTTAGCTGACAAAGCTTTAAGTGAGGTTTGGAAACATGCAAAAGCAGGTGTAAGTGAGTCAAAAATTTTAGCTGAAATGAATAAAGTCATATTTGAGGGAGGTGGTGATTATCCTGCAAATGAATTTATAATTGGATCTGGTAAAAATGCACTTCTTTGTCGATACCAAGCTGAAAAACAAATATTAAATTTACAAGATCAACTGACTATAGAATGGGCTGGAACATTCAGACATTATCACTCTGCAATGTTTCGGACTATTCCAATTGGAAAAGCTGATCCAAAACATTATGAAATGCATGAAGCTTGTATTGAGGCTTTAAATAATTGTGAAAATAAATTGAAACCAGGGAACAAAGTTGGTGAAGTATATGATATTCATGCAAAGACTTTTGATGATTTAGGTTATAAAAATTCTAGAATGAATGCTTGTGGTTATTCTTTAGGAGCAACCTTTTCACCTAATTGGATGGATTGGCCAATGTTATACACTGGAAATCCATATATAATTAAACCAGGAAATGTATTTTTTATGCATATGATATTAATGGATTCTGAAAATAATTTAGCAATGAACTTAGGTGAAACTTACCTAGTTACAGAAAGTGGTAACGAAAGACTTGGCAATCAAAAACTTGATTTAGTCGTTATTTGATCAGAAAAGTTTTACATTCCCCATCTCATTGCCGCTGTATGAACTGGGGAGTCCCAATGCTTTAAGATTTCATCATCACATTTGAGAAGAGTAATTGAAGCACCTTGCATTTCAAGTGATGTACAATAATTTCCAACTAAACTTTTTGTTACTTGAACACCCTTTGATTGCAAAATTTGACATGCATCCTCATAAACTAAATATAATTCTGTTAAAGGAGTGCCTCCCATTCCATTTACGAAAAGTAAATTCTTCTCATTTTTTTCTGGTTTTAAATTATCTAAAATAGCTTCAAGAATATTTCCTACAATCGTTTTTGAGGCTTGAATTTTTTCTCTTTTTCTCCCTGGCTCACCGTGTATCCCTACACCAAACTCCATTTCATCATCGCCTATATCAAAAGTAGGTTTTCCTGCAGCAGGAACAGTGCAGCTTGTAAATGCAACTCCCATCGTACCAGCGTTTTTATTTACTTTTTCACCAAGTTTTTTACATTCTTCGAGTGATCCGCCCTGTTCAGCTAAAGATCCAACTATTTTTTCTACTAATACTGTTGCTGCAACACCTCTTCTTCCAGTTGTAAATGTAGAGTCTTCAACAGCAACATCATCGTTAGTAACAATACTATCATTTTTGCCAGAGTACATTTCAGCTCCCATTTGAAAGTTCATTATGTCTCCAGAATAATTTTTAACAATAAATAAAACCCCTGCACCACTATCAACATGTTCTGCTGCTGCTTGCATTTGATCAGGCGTTGGTGCTGAAAATACAAAACCTGGGCATGCAGCATCTAACATTCCATGACCAACGAATCCTCCATGCATTGGTTCATGACCACTTCCGCCACCTGAAATTAGGGAGACTTTTCCATCTTTGGTTTTATTTTTTCTTGAAACAAAACTTGGGTCTAGATTGACGTTTATAATGTCGCTATGTGCCTTACCAAAACCTGTAAGGCTCTCTTTTAAAAAATCATCGTTATTGTTAATAAATTTTTTCATTTTCCCTCCTAATTATTAATTACTGATTTGCAAATTGTATCGATTATAAGCTGTGAAGAACGGGCTCCAGGATCTATATGTCCTTTTGCACGTTCACCTAAAAAAGAAGCTCTACCTTTTGTGGCTAACATATCTTTTGTGGATAACATTCTTTCTTCAGCAATTTTTATTACTTCATTTAAACCTAATTTAAATTCACTTTCATTTTTTAATTCGTTAAGTTTTTCTGAAACTGGTATTAAAACATCCATCATAGTCTTTTCTCCAACATCGGCTTTTCCTCTTTCTTTCATGGCTTTAATTCCACTAATAATCATTTCACATGCTTTATTAAAATCAACATCTTTATCTAGATCAGGAGATTTAGCCATGGTCATAAAAAAAGTTCCAAATAACGCGCCTGATGATCCACCAATACCTGACAGAACTTTCATTGCTATCATATTTAAAGCTTTGGCTAATGGTAAATCTTTGATTGAATCTTCAAGTTCAACAACTAACTTTAAACCTCTTTGAATGTTAAAAATATGGTCTCCGTCTCCAATTTTTTGATCAAGAATCTCTATTTCAGCAGAATTTTCATCTATAACTTTTTGGACACTTTTTGCTTGAGAAATTAAAAAACTAACGCTCATAAATTCTGTTTCCTTCTTGATCAAATTTTAAAACTTTTTTATTATTGATGTCAAAATTAATTGTCTCATTTATTAATGATTTATAATTACCTTGAATTGACACAAGTATTTCATGGTTTTTAAAATTTAAAGCAACTACTGTTTCAGAGCCTAGATTTTCAATTGAGATAATTTTGGCTGAGTGGTTACCATTTCCTATTGTAATATTCTCAGGTCTTATACCAAATGTAGGCACATCATTCATTCCAAGTAAAGTTCCAGGCAGAATATTGATTTTTGGCGAACCCAATCTTTGCGAAACATATATAGAATTTGGATTTTCATATATCTCTTCAGGAGTACCTATTTGCACCAAACGGCCTTCTTTCAAAACTCCAATTTTATCTGCTAAAGTAGTGGCTTCTGCTTGATCATGTGTAACATAAAGTATTGTTGCATTTAGACTGGTTTGAATGTTTTTTAATTCAACCCTTAAACTCTCTCTTAATTTAGCATCTAGAGAGGATAACGGTTCATCCATCAAGTATAAATTTGGCTCACGAACTAGCGCACGTCCAATTGCAACTCTTTGCATCTCACCGCCAGATAATTGTGTAGCTTTATTATTTAGCTTATTTGAAATCTTTAACATACTTGCAATATTCTCAACCTTAGTTTTAATTTCATCCTCAGGTAATTTTCTCATTGGAGATCTTAAAGGGAATGCTAAATTTTCATAAACACTATAGTGAGGATATAAAGAGTATTGTTGAAACACAAAACAAACATCTCTTGATGCTGGTTGATCTTCGGTTACGGACTCATCGTTAAATAGAATACTTCCATTATCTATTTTCTCTAATCCAGCAATACATCTTAATGTAGTAGTTTTTCCAGCGCCTGAGGGACCTAATAAAACAAAAAACTGACCATCCTCAATGGTAAAATTTATATCATGTAAGGCCTCAATTTTTTTATTATAGGTTTTAGATAAATTTTTTAATTCTATTTTTGCCATTAATTCATAAACTCACTTTTAAGAGATTTATCAGTCTCACCATCAAAAATAATTATGTTATCATTTGAGGGTTTTACTTGAACGTTTTCATTGATTTTAACACTTGTTGAAATATCAGTTTTTACTTTGATTTCTCCAAAATTAGTTTTAACAGTTACAATTTTTCTTGAGCCTAAATATTCAACTCCAAATACTGAACCTTTAAGACCACCTTCGTTAGTAAGAGATAAATTTTCAGGACGAATACCAAATGAGTTTTTTTTGCCTTTTGATATCTCATACTGTTTAGGTATATTAAAATTTGTCCCTTCTATATTTAAAGTCGACTGTTCATTGGAAATCCCTTGATCAATACTTATAAAATTCATTCCAGGGGAGCCAATAAATGATGCAACAAATTTGGTAGCAGGTTTATTGTAGATTACTGAGGGTTCATCAGCTTGTAAAATTTCACCACCATCCATTACGGCAATACGATCAGCTAATGACATTGCCTCTAATTGATCGTGTGTTACATAAACAGTGGTAGCGCCAATATCGATGTGTAATTTCTTAAGTTCTAAACACATTAATTCTCTAAATTCTGCATCCAAAGTACCTAAAGGCTCATCCATTAAAAATGCTTTTGGTCTTCTCACTAAAGCTCTACCAAGAGCTACACGTTGTCTATCTCCACCCGATAAAGAAGAAATGTTGGAGTTTAAAATATGATCAATTCTTAAAAGTTTTGCTGCTTCTTCAACTCTAGTTTTAATTTCACTTCTACTATAACCTTGCATTTTAAGTGGAAAAGATAGGTTATTTTTTACATTCATATGTGGATAGAGGGCAAACAATTGAAAAACGAAGGCAATATCTCTCTCAGATGCTCTTAACATTCCAACTTCTTCATCTCCTAAATAAATTTCTCCTGATGTTGGTAATTCTAATCCAGCAATCATTCTTAGAGTTGTTGTTTTTCCACATCCAGATGGGCCAAGCAAAACAAAAAACTCTTTATCATTAATTGTTAAATTAGAATTTTTAACAGCAGTGAAATCTCCAAATGATTTTTGTAAATTTACTATTTTAATTTTAGACATATTAATCCGGAAAGTGACTTGTGATTACGAAACCTATAGTTCCAACTAATATTACAATAAATGAGTAAGTATACATCCACATTGCAAATGGTTGCAACAACATGAAAACTCCTAATAAAATTAATACTGTAGATAAATTTTCCCAGTAAACTCTTCTAAATATTTTTCTCATTAATGATTTTTCTTCTTGCATTATTTTCTCACTGCTCCAAAAGTAATACCTCTCAAAAGGTGTTTTCTTAAAATAATTGTAAAAATCATCACTGGTAATAAAAATAAAGTTGTACCAGCCCCAATAGCAGGCCAATCCAAACCTCCTTCTCCTATAATTGTTGGGATAAATGGTGGAGCTGTTTGTGCATTAAATTGAGTGAGGAGAACAGCAAATGCATATTCGTTCCATGAAAAAATCATGCAAAAGATTGCTGTTGCAGCAATACCGGTCATCGCTTGTGGAAGAACAACTTTAAAGAACGCTTGAAGTCTAGAATATCCATCAATCATGGCTGCTTCTTCGTATTCTTTAGGAATTTCATCCATAAATCCTTTTAATAGCCATACTGCTAAACTTAAATTTACGACTGTATATAATATGATCATTCCAAGGTGAGTATCCCCTAATCCTAATTTTCTATACATAATGAATATTGGAACAGCCACCGCTATTGGCGGAAACATCCTGGTAGAAAGAATAAAAAATAATAAATCATCTTTTAATGGAACTCTAAATCTCGAGAAAGCATAAGCCGCTAATGCACCCAAAAATACGGATGCAAAAGTTGATCCAAAGCCAATTATCATTGAATTTGAGTATCTACCTAAAAATTTTGATGGCCCTGTTATGACCATTTCTCTACTTCTAACTAATTCTTCATACCAAGTTTCTGGAGCTGGCAAAGAGTCGAGATATTCCTGAGATTGCCTTGATCTATTAGTGAACAAGTTAACATATCCCTCTAAAGATGGTTCAAACAGTACTTCAGGTGGATAAGAAATTGCACTATTAACATTCTTAAAACTTGTCATTACCATCCAGGAAATAGGTATCAATGTTATTACTGTGTAAACAATAATAATTGTTGCAGCAAGTTTCTTTGAAAACGATGAAGGTTCTAAATATGATCTGGATGTATCCATCAGCGTTCCTTTATTTTATTCATTACTTTTACATATACATTTCCAAAACCAAAAATAGTTACAAATAAAATGACAGCAAAAGCTGAACTGTAACCAGTTTTCCATTTTTCAAATGCTTCTCTTTTTAAATTAATTGAGGCGAGCTCTGTAGCTGAACCAGGACCACCAGATGTAAGTTCAACGACCATGTCGAACATTTTGAAATTCTCAATTCCTCTAAATAACAAAGCCAATAATAAAAATGGTAATACAGATGGTAGTGTGATGTATATAAATTGTTGCCATTTACTAGCTCTATCAACTTCAGCAGCCTCATATAAATAATTTGGAACTGATCTTAGACCGGCTAAACAAATCAACATTGTAAAAGGTGTCCACATCCAAGTATCAACTATAACTATCGACCAAGGCGCGAGTTCACTTGAACCAATCATATCAAAACTTCCAAAATCGTAAAAAAAGTTTACTACATAATTAAATAAACCTACTTGAGGATTATAAAGATAAGTCCAAAAAACACCCACAACAGCAGGCGATAACATCATTGGTAATACTATTAGTGTGGTTAATAATTCATTACCTTTAAATTTCCTGTTTAATAATAAAGCCAAACCTAATCCTATTACTGCCTGAAGTAACAAAGTCCAAAACATAAAGTTTGCAGTAACCTGCATTTTTTCCCATATGGCCTCTTTATTGAGAACCTTTATATAATTTTTTAAACCGACAAACTGTGGTTCTCTCCCAATTTTATTTGCGTAAAAATTTGTAAAAGACATTCTGATTGCATAAATCAAAGGATAAATATTTATCGCCAATAAAAGAAAGACAGATGGTCCAATGAAAAGCCATGCTACAGCCTTATCAGAAAGTCCTTTAAATTTTTTTTTATCGCTCATATGATTTTTTTAAAAAAAAGGGGAGATATTACCCCCCCCTTTTTTTTTTTATATTTTTAAATATTAATGTTAAAGTTTTCCGTCTGCTTCAAATACTTCAACCCACTCTTCGATAATTTTATCTAGAGCGCCTTTAGCAGTTCCTTTTCCATTAACAACGTAATCATGAATAGCTTCCTGCATAGGTAACATTAACTCAACAAATGTTGGTTCTTGCCAAAAATCTTTGACAATTCCCATTGAGTCTAAGAAACCTTGTGCATAAACTGTAGATGTAGGGAACGATGGTGAATTTAATACATCATTATGACATGAATATCCGCCTAAATCCCACCATTTTTGCTGTACATCTGGTCTTGCAAACCATTTAATATATTCTAATGCAAGATCTTGTTTATCTGAATATTTAACAACAGATATACCTTGTCCACCTAATGTTGCAGCAGCTACGTTTTGTTTTGGATTTGCAAAGAAACCACTAACTCTTCCGTCGCTATCTTCTTTAGAAACACCTGGCCAAAAAGCATACCAGTTCATTTGGAATGCTACTTGCCCTGATTTATATGCATCTAAGTTTGCTACCATATAAGCATCAGAGTGTCCTGGAGGAGCACAGTCTTCATATAATTTTCTATAGAACTCTACAGCTTCTACTGCTTGTGGAGAATTGAAATAACCTTCCATATCGTATGGTTTGTTTGGATTTTCATACTCCATACCCCATGCATACATAGCAGCAGTTACACCCATTGTAATACCTTCAGATCCACGCTCTGTGTTTATAGCAGCACCGTATCTTTTTTGACCATCAATTTCTCTTCCTTGGAAAAAAGTACACATGTCATATAACTGATCCCAGCTAGCAGGTACACCTAAATCATAACCATGTTTCTTTTTGAATTCAGATTTAAGCTCAGGTCTATCAAACCAGTCTTTTCTATAAGCCCATGCTAATGCATCTCCCATAGCTGGTAGCGCATAATAGTTTTCACTTCCTTTTGGCCATGTTGAATACGCATAAACTGTTGCAGGTGAGAAATCATTCATTGAAATTCCTTCTTTATCAAAAAAGTCATTCAATTTTACGTAATGTCCATACACTGCACCAGCACCGATCCATTGTGAGTCACCAATTAACAAGTCAAAAGTTTTACCTTTGTTGTTAAGTTCATTCAACATACGATCAGCAAAATTAGGCCATGGTACGAATTCGAAGTTAACATCTATTCCTGTCTCTGCTGTAAACTCTTTTGTAAGTTCTTGTAATGCATTAGCAGGGTCCCAAGCGGCCCATCCTAATGTTATTGACTTAGCATTTGAATTTGCAGAAAAAGTAAATAGAGAAACAAACAATAAAATCATTATTTTTTTCATTTTATCTCCTATTAATTTAATTATTCTTAATAATAGTCTATCCAAGAAGACTTGTGCCTGCTAGTATTTTTTTTGTAAAAAAAAGTTGGGTAAAAAATTAAAGAGAAAGGGGAATTATGAACAAAATAAAAGGTCCTGCAATTTTCCTAGCACAATTTGTAGGCGAAGATGCACCATTTAATTCTTTAGATAATATTTGTAAATGGGCATCATCTCTTGGTTACAAAGGTATACAAATTCCAAGTTGGGACGGTAGATTAATTGATTTAAAAAAAGCATCTGAAAGTAAAGATTATTGTGATGAGATTAAAGGAATTGCTAAATCACACAATTTAGAAATTACAGAATTATCAACTCACCTACAAGGTCAACTTGTTGCAGTACATCCTGCTTATGACACTGCTTTTGATGGTTTTGCTGCACCTGAAGTAAGAGGAAATCCCAAAGCAAGACAAGAATGGGCTGTAAATCAATTAATGATGGCTGGAAAAGCATCAAACAGTTTAGGAATAGATAAACATGTAACTTTTTCTGGAGCACTTGCTTGGCCTTATGTTTACCCTTGGCCACAAAGACCTGAAGGGTTAA
The DNA here is from genome assembly GCA_902581585.1 of uncultured Pelagibacteraceae bacterium. Classification (GTDB taxonomy): domain Bacteria; phylum Pseudomonadota; class Alphaproteobacteria; order Pelagibacterales; family Pelagibacteraceae; genus Pelagibacter. Next base: position 155,441 of record CACHPB010000002.1, on the reverse strand, counting down.
TTGAAAATGCATTTGATGAATTATCAAAAAGATGGAAGCCCATTCTTGATCACTTTGATAATAATGGGGTTGATTTATGTTATGAAATACATCCAGGTGAAGATCTTCATGATGGTGTAACTTTTGAAATGTTCTTAGAAAGAGTTGGTAATCACAAAAGATGTAATATGCTTTTTGATCCAAGTCATTATGTTCTACAGCATCTGGATTATTTAGCTCATATTGATATTTATCATGAGAAGATAAAAATGTTTCACGTTAAAGATGCGGAGTTAAATCCATCTGGAAAACAAGGAGTGTACGGTGGATTTCAATCATGGGTAAATAGAGCTGGTAGATTTAGATCGCTTGGTGATGGACAAGTTGATTTTAAATCTATATTTTCAAAACTAACTTCATATGATTATGATGGTTGGGCAGTTCTTGAATGGGAATGTTGCCTTAAACATCCAGAAGATGGAGCAAGAGAGGGAGCAGAATTTATTAAAAATCATATAATTAATACAACAGAAAAAGCTTTTGATGATTTTGCAGGTAGCGGAGCTGACCATGAAGCAAACAAAAAAATGCTTGGCATTAATTAATGAATAGAAAAATACGCATCGGCATGGTTGGTGGTGGGAAAGATGCTTTTATTGGAAGTGTCCACAGAATAGCTTTAAGACTTGATGGATATTATGAATTAGTTGCTGGATCATTTTCATCTGACTATGAAAATTCAAAAGAAACTGGAAAAAATCTTGGTCTAGAAAATGATAGGATCTATAAAACCTATCAAGAGATGGCTGAAAAAGAGTCAACTAGAGCAGATGGTATTGATGTAGTTTCAATAGTAACTCCAAATCATTTACATGTACCTATTGCAAAAATTTTTGCAGAAAATGGGATACATATTATTTGCGATAAGCCAATTGGTATGTCTAGTAAGGAAGCAATAGATCTTAAAAAGGTAATTGAAAGCAAAAAATTAATATTTGCTTTGACACATAATTACACTGGATATCCTATGGTTCGACATGCAAGATCTTTAGTTCAAAAAGGGGACTTGGGTTCTTTAAGAGTTATTCAAGCTGAATATCCACAAGATTGGTTAACAACAAAAGCAGAGGATAGTGGATTAAAGCAAGCCGAATGGAGAACTGATCCCAATAGATCTGGCGCTGGTGGTTGTATAGGAGATATTGGAACTCATGCTTATAATTTGATTAGGTTTATAACTGGATTGGAGGTAGATGAAATTTCAGCTGATATTCATACATTTGTTGAAGGGAGAAAAGTAGATGATAATGCCCAAATAATGCTAAGATTTAAAGGGGGTGCAAAAGGATCAATATGGTCAAGCCAAGTAGCAGTTGGAAATGAAAATAATCTTAAAATTAGAATATATGGAGAAAATGCTGGAATTGAGTGGAGACAAGAAGATCCAAATTACTTGAGTTATACTAAATTTGGTAGCCCTACTCAAAACATTACAAGAGGAAGCAATATTGCTAGTGATGAAGCTAAAAATGTAACAAGAATTCCTCAAGGTCATCCAGAAGGTTATTTAGAAGGTTTTGCTAATATTTATAGTGATGTTTACAAAGAGCTATCAGCTAATATTGATAGACATGAATATGATAAGTCAAATAATTGTTATCCTACAATTGATGATGGAATTGATGGAATGAAGTTTATAGAAAACGTTATTAAGTCAAGTAAAAACAATAGTAAATGGATCCAATTTAATTCTAATTAAATTTTGTTGATAAATATAATTAATAAAACCCATTTTGATCTTTTATTTTTTTTAATAATTTGAAATCAATTTTCTAGAATGATAAATTATGTTTACCATATCTCATGGTAAAAAAGAGACCGATATCGCATCGGTTAAAAGCGAGTTTTGGAAAAACAAACAAGGAGAGTGTATGAAAAGAATGCACAGAGTATTAAGTTCGTTTAGCCGAGGCTCAAAGAACGCTAGGCTAAATCAACTTATGTTTCGAAACCTGAAAACTGTAGAAACTAATGCAAATGGCACAAGTGGATACGTTATCAAATCTGGAAAAAATTCAGGAGAAACATTAGGTCACTTAAAGAAAGAGGCTAAAAAGTTTTAGCTTAAAGAATGAGATATGGGGCATAAAAAATTACTGCCCCATATTTAAAAATTTACTTATTGAACAATCTATTTTACTGGGGTCATTATTTTTTGACCTTCAACTCCCATAGCAACAACAATTGCTTTAACAGGAACATCTCCAATATTTTTAGACTCATGAACTACACCTACATCTTCTATGAATGCATCTCCAGCTTTATAAACATAGCTTTTACCACCTTGAGTAAGTTCAATTTCTCCTTGTTGTATCATTATTAAAACAGGGAACGAGTGAGTATGTGGTACTACAGGGCCTCCTACGGGCACAGTAAATTCAAAAGCTGTTATCTTTGCTTTTCCTGATGGATAAACAATATCGTTACCCATACCAGTCTGACTAGTTGATAAAATTCTTTTTACATGACCATCAGCAAAAACAGAGCTGTTTAAACCAAATAATACAAATAAAATTAGAAATAATTTTTTCATAAAATACCTTTCTGATTAATGACGTTAAACTATCAGGCGATAGAAATTAATATATATGGCAAAATGTAATCTATTTACTCCACTCAACTTTAAACATAGCTTCGTTTCGTCTCATTATAGGAAGCGTAAAAGGCCCATTATAGGTTGCTCTTATTGGGGGTCCTTTAATGATTACTTTATCCTCTAACAGTTTTTTATTAAGAATTTCCTTATGTTTGAAGAAATTATTATCTGAGGCTCTTCCAGAATATTCTATTACAGCAAAAAAACCTTCTTCTATTGTTGAGATTTTAACATCTGAATTTGTGGGTATGGGCACATTCTCTTTTGTAAATTTTGAAGGAAGATAAAATTGCATATAGTATCCATTATCCCTCTCACCCTGTGTTACTGGCACAGTCATTTTAATTTCTTGGGATTTATTATTCTGACCCGAGATATATTTAAAAAGTTTTCTAAAACTATTGTCATCATTTCTACTTACAACTTCAACAACTAGACGGTCTTTATAATGTCTCACTTCGTATATTTCAGATTTATATACTACATCATATTGAGATTCCTCATATGCCATTGAAGTAGAGTAAGGTAAAATACTAAATATATAAATCAAAAAAGATATTGATATTATAGATTTTCTCATTTAGTTAGATCCTAACTCTTGCAACTTATCAGACAAATAAGTTTGCTCACTATTATTTCCTGAGGCAAGTTTGATCATTGCATTCACAACTATCTCAACTTTTATTGGAGTGTATTTTTTAAATCCACCAAAAAAGAATAAGGATAGAAATTTCATCACTGGAATTCCTAAAACCTCAACAATTCTAAAGTCTTTTCTGTTTCCAACTAAAAATGAGGGTTGAATAATGCTTAGGTTAGAAAACCCAATCTTTTTTAGCTCCTCCTCTACTTGACCTTTATTTTTTAAATATGTACTTGAGGCTTTTGGGTTTGCTCCAATTGAGGAGACGTAAATAAAATTACTAATTGAATTAAATTTTGCAATTTTTGCTAATTGTACAGGCAAGTCATATTCTATTCTTCTGTATTCGTTTTTATCGGGTGTATCTTTATGAGTTGTACCAATGCAAAAAAAACAATCATCACCTGTTAATTTTTCTTTTAAAGTGTCTAAATCTAAAAAATCAGTTTTGATTACTTCAACTTTTGCATTATCAGTAGAGGGTAATTCTCTAACAAATATTTTTATTTTGTTGTAAGTATTATTCTTGATTAAATTACTTAGTAAATTAGATCCAATTAACCCAGTTGAGCCAAATAAAATAGCGGTTTTCATCGTTATTTTAAATATTCTTCTTTCATAAATTTTTTTATTCTATTTGCTCCTTCAATTATATCCTCAGTGCTTCTAGCGTATGAAAACCTTATTGTAGAATTTCCTCTTTTTTGATCGAAATCAAGACCAGGAGTTATTGCTACTCCTGCTTTATCAAGCACTTCTTTACAAAAATTAAGGCTATCTTTCGAATAATCTGAAATATCAATGTAGATATAAAATGCACCATCTGGGGGAGAAAATTTATTTAAACCAGCCTTAGGTAGCTCTTCTAACAAAATTGATCTATTTTTTTTGTAAACATCTACATTATGGTTTAATTCATCTTTTGCATCCATTGCTGATAAAGCAGTTAATTGACTGACATGTGGAGGGCAAATAAAAAGATTTTGAGATAATCTTTCTACTTGCCTCACATGATCTTCAGGAACAATCATCCAACCGACTCTCCAACCAGTCATAGAAAAATATTTAGAAAATGAATTTATAACATAACATTCATTTGAAATTTCTAGTGCAGATGTAGGATTATTTTCATATTGAATTCCGTGATAAATCTCATCACTAATAAAACTCACTTTATTCTCATGGGCTGTATTAATAAGTTCTTCTAGTTTTTTTTTATCAAGCATTGAGCCAGTGGGATTAGCAGGAGAAGCTACTAATAAACCATTTAAATTATTTTTTTTTATATCATCAGGTATTGGCTGAAATTTATTTTGTATTTCAGTTTGAATATCTACTGGAATTAAATCTTGAGCTTTTAAAATTTGTCGGTAACTAGGATAGCCAGGTGCTGCTATACCCACTCTATCACCAATATTAAACAAAGATGTAAAAGATAAAATAAAAGCTCCAGATGAACCTACGGTTATTACAACTCTATTTGGATTTAAATCAATGTTATACCAATCTCCGTATAACTTGGAAATACGTTCTCTCAAAGCGGGAAGTCCAAGTGTTACTGTATAGCCTAAGTTATTATTAGATATTTCTTTAGTAATAAATTTTTTTGCTAATTTTGGAGCTGGGGTACCTGGCTGCCCTACTTCCATATGTATAATATGTTTGCCATTTTTCTCAGCTATTCTAGCAGACTCCATTACATCCATTACAATAAAGGGATCAACATTGCTTCTTTTTGAATTCTTCATTTTCTATTTGATTTTAAAAAAATTTATAAATTAATTTTAAAAGTTCTTGCAGATTTTTCTTCGGAAACTTTAAGAATTTTGAATTTAGATGTTTTCTCTAATTTTTGACCCTTGTTTGTCACAAATGATTTCATTTTTTTTACTTCTCCTTCTGGCATTTTTCTTGTGTACTTAAGTGTATGTTTTTTGGAGCCTATAACAAAGATCGTTTTCATAATTTATATATATTATAAAGTATCGATTGATCCAATAATATTCAAGTTTTTATCTGTCACAACTATTTCACCAGAAGATGTTCCAATATTTAAAATTGCCCCAATAACTACGTAGTGCGTAACAAATACAATATTATTTTTACTATCTATGCTGTCTATAAATTCATAAAAATCTTTTATCTGTTTATCTTCATTAGCTGCAAATCTTATATCGTAGAATGAATTTAGAGCGTCAAATGTCTCAAATTCATCAAAAGCATATTTTGCAGTATCTTTACATCTGCACCACTCGCTAGAATAAATATTATCAATTTTAATCTCATTTTTTTTTAAAATTAATCCAATTTTTTTTGATTGCTGAATTCCTATTTCATTTAAATTTCTTTGAGTAGAACAGTTTTGCAATTCAAAATTTTCTGGATCACCACTACCTGGGGCAAGTGCATGTCTTATAAATATAAGTTTGCCTCCCTCTTTTAAAGACTCAATAACTTTATCATTGGCAAATGAATAATTTAATTGGAACAATAAAACTGAAAAAATTAAAATTAATTTTTTCATTTTAAACCGATTGATCTTTAATTAGTTCCTTTATTTGAGGTATCATTATTTTTGGAGACCTCATTGATGGATAAATTTTTTTTACTCTTTCATAGCTGCTTAAAGCTTTTTCATAGTTTTTTAATTTCATTTGCACTAGGCCTTGACCTGATAAAGCTCCAAAATGTCTTTTTTCTAATTTTAAAACTTCATCAATGTCGTCTTGTGACGCTTTATACTTACCCATCAAATAAAGAACTGTAGCTCGTTTATTCCATGCTTCAGCCCATTTTGGATCCAGTTCGATAACAGTTGTAAATATATCTTCAGCTTTTTGGTATTCTTGACTGTTCATAAATGATGTCCCTCTAGATAATAAACTGGTTAAGTTTTGATCTTTTGGATGTGTTGTCCAAATACCCCAAATTTTCATTTCAGTTTCCCTTGCTGAGATTTCGCCATCTTCTAAAAGTTTTTCAAAAAGTTTATCTAAATGATTATTATCTGCTGAAAAGACTGGATTAAAAAATAAAGTTAAGACTATTAAGCTTTTTAAAATAATTTTCATTAATTCTTATTTTCCCCCAACAATCATACCTTCAACATGCATTGTTGGTGAATTAGTAGAATAATTAAATTCTAGATCGTCAGCTAGAGTTATATTTTGAAAAATATTATTTAAATTTCCAGCGATTGTTATTTCACTTACCGGATATGAAAATTCACCATTTTCAATCATTATACCACTTGCACCTACGGAATAATCTCCATTAATAATATTTGTGCCGTGACCGATAGTTTCTTTTATGTAAAGAAGTTTTTTTTCTGATTTTATCAACTCACTAAAAGTTTTTGATCCGTTTTCAAAATACAGATTTGTTGTACCGCTTGCTCTGCCATTAGACTTTCTGTTTATTTTTTTTCCATTGTAAGTATCAATCAAATAATCCTGAAGTATTCCATTTTTAATTAAATCTAAATTAATTATACCTATACCTTCACTGTCAAAATAACGTGATCCATTAGCTTTTTTGATATCACCACGGTCATTAATATTTATTTCAGTGTTGAATACTTTTTGATTTAATTTGTCCTTTAAAAAAGTAGTGCCTTTTGCAATGGCACTTGATGAAATGGCGCTAGCAAAGATTGAAAGAAAGTTTTTTGATATTCTTTTGTCAAATATAAGGCTAATTTTTTCACTTTTAATCTTTTTTGGATTTAATTTTTTCACAGCATGATCCGCTGCGATAGATCCAAGCTCTTTTGGTTTTAAAATGTCATTATAAAATCTTTTACTAGTATATTCATAATCTCTTTCCATGCTTCCATTGCTTTTAGAAACAACTTCACAATAAGCTGTAAATTGAGAAGTTTTATATCCATCAGAAAATCCATTTGAATTAGCTAATAAAAAATTTGATTTATTTTCCCCAAATCCTGAACCATTGGTATTTACAATTTTATTATTTGAAAAAGCCTCATCTTCTGCTTCTTTTATATAATTAATTTTATCTTCATTACTCAAATGAGTTTCATCGTATAAATCTAAATCTTTCAAACCGCTAAAATGAAGATCTTTATCTGGCAGTGAATTATATTCATCTTCGGGCGTTATCTTCATTGTTTCAATACATCTATCAACTAATTCATTTAAGTTACTCTCTTTAAGGTTTGATGATGCAATTGAGGACTTTTTTTTTCCTAAATATGTAGTAAGGACAACTCCAAGATTTTCTGATCTTTCAGAACCATCTAATTTTTTATTCCTAACATTAATATTTTCAGATACAGAACTCTGTACCAAAATACTTGCATCAGTTGAGCCAAGTTTTTTTGATTTGCTAAGACAAATATCAGCAATTTTTTTTAGATAATCTTGATCTTTAATCATTGAGATTACAATTGAGTTCCACCCACTGTCATATTGTTTATCAACAAAGAGGGTTGCCCAACACCAACCGGAACGCCTTGTCCTGCTTTTCCACAGGTACCAATTCCTGGGTCTAACATCATATCATTTCCAACCATTAAAATTTCTTTTAATGATGATGGTCCGTCACCTATTAAAGTTGCACCTTTAATCGGAGCTCCTACTTTGCCATTAATTATTTCATATGCCTCTGTACAATTGAAAACAAATTTTCCTGATGTTATATCCACTTGACCACCACCAAAACTTACCGCAAATATACCCTTATCGACTGATTTAATCATTTCCTCTTGAGTGTTTGTGCCGCCTAACATGATTGTATTTCTCATCCTTGGCATTACGACATGTTTATAACTTTCTCTTCTTCCATTTCCTGTGGATTTTGTATTCATTAATCTGGCGTTTAATCTATCTTGCATAAAATTTTTTAGAATTCCGTCCTCTATTAAAACAGTTCTTTCGGTTGGAGTTCCTTCATCATCAATATTTAAACTACCTCTTCTATTATCTATTGTGCCATCATCTATTATTGTAACTCCTTTGCTTGCAACTTTTTTTCCTACCAAATCATGAAACGCAGAAGTTTTTTTTCTATTAAAGTCTCCCTCTAAACCATGGCCAACAGCTTCATGAATTAAAATAGCAGGCCAGCCTGGTCCGAGTACAACTTTCATCTCTCCAGCTGGTGAGGGTTTACTTTCTATGTTTGTGTTTGCAATCCTAAAAGCTTCATCGCAAACTTTTTTCCAGTTATCGTTCTTTAAATATTCATCATAATCTTGTCTTCCGCCAATTCCATAAACACCAGTTTCTTTTCTTCCATTTTTTTCAACCATCACTGACATGTTAATTCTTACCAATGGTCGATTATCTGATAATAGCTCTCCACCAGATCTAATAATTTCAATATTTTTCTTCTCAGCTAAAAGACTAGCTGTAACTTGCTTTACACTACTATCTTTAGATCTGGCATACTCATTCATATTATTTAGTAACTCTATTTTTGATTTCATTGATTTGCTTTCAATCGGATCAATGTCTTTGTAAAGTTTTTGATTAGTTTTTTTTATTTCTGAATTGTAAGTGCCACTATTGTTTTTTAAGGTTGATTTAAGATTATCACTTGAATTTTTTAACGATTTTTCTGAAATTTCATTTGAATGTGAGTAAGCCACGGTATCGCCTGTGACCGCTCTAAAACCATAGCCTAAATCAGAGGTATAGTTTGAACTTTTGATTTTATTATCATCTAAAACGATAGTTTCTGATTTTGTATCTTCGATGTAAAGTTCACCATCATCACAACTATTTAAAGTCTCTGAAACAATTTTATCAGCTTTTTCTAGAGATAATTCTGAGTTTTTTAGTAAAGAAGTCATAGATCATATTTAAGGGTGAATTATTTATAATCAAGAATGATATGCGCGATCATTGATCACATCAAAACACATAAATTAGCTAATTTTATCTAAAAAAAAATTGGTTAAATATTTTACAGTTGCTTTTGGGTTTTGTTCTGGAATGAAATGACCTGAATTTATTGCATGTCCTTCAATTTTTTAGTTGTATATTTCTGCCAAATTTTTACTGGTTTGAACTGTCTACCAATTACACCCTTTTTTCCCCACAATACTTGAATAGGAATATTTAGTTTTTTCTTTCTGTCTTTTTTATCATGATCCAAGTCAATTGTTGCAGAAGCTCTATAATCTTCACATGATCCATGAATTCTTTTTGGTTGCTTAAAACATTTTAAATAACCTTCTTCAACTTTTCCAAATTTATGATTTCCAGACCATTTATCTAAGCAGTATTTCATCCATTTTCTTGGATCACTCATAATCATTCTTTCAGGTAGCCACTTAGGTTGAATTAAAAAAAACCAATGAAAGTATGCTTTAGCAAAGTCTTTAGTTGTTAATTCATACATATCTAGTGTGGGGCAAATATCTAAAACACTCAAAGCTAATATATTTTTTCTATGGTCCCTTGCTAATCTGTGAGCCACTCTTCCTCCTCTATCATGTCCAGCTACAAAGAATTTAGAATAACCTAATTTTTCCATTATTTGTTTCATGTCACTTGCCATTTCTCTTTTGGAATAATTAAAATGATTTTTATCTGAGGGTGGAGCTAAACTATTACCATATCCCCTTAGGTCTGCAGCAATAACCGTAAATTTTTTCGATAATTCTAGTGCAGTCTTGTGCCACATTAAATGTGTTTGTGGATAACCATGAAGTAAAAGTAACGGTGGACCATTACCTCCTACTCTACAGAAAATTTTACCTTTTCTAACTTTTATGTATTTTGACTTAAATCCTTTAAACATGCTTAATAATATGAATTTTTGAAAGTATAACTAATGAAAGCTTAGTATCAATATTAATAATATTTAATTTGAATTTACTTTGTGCACCTGTATAAATTCGGATTTGTGAGAATTGAAGAAGAATTAAAACTAGATTATTCAGACGTCCTTTTTAGACCTAAAAGAAGTACGCTACAAAGTCGTAAAGATGTAAATCTTCTAAGAACATACAGATTTAAATATAGTAAAAATGAGTGGTCGGGTATTCCTATAATGGCTGCAAATATGGATGGGGTCGGAGAGCTTGGAGTAGCTGAGAAATTATCTGAATATGGCATGATTACATGTTTAACTAAACAACATGATATAAAAAAAATAAAACAATTTAAAAAAATTAAATCTATTTATAAAAATATAGCTATTAGCATTGGTACTAAAAAAGAAGATTTTGAAAATTTAAACAAAGTTTTAAGAGAATTTGGATTTATAAAGTTCATTTGTATTGATGTTGCTAATGGTTATTCTGAATACTTTAGTAAATTTCTTAAATCTGTAAGAGATAAATATCCTACAAAAACTATTATAGCTGGAAATGTAGTTACTGCAGACATGACACAAGAACTTATTTTATCTGGTGCAGATATTGTTAAAGTTGGGATTGGTCCAGGAAGTGTTTGTACAACAAGAATTCAAACAGGAGTTGGCTACCCTCAATTAAGTGCTGTAATTGAATGTGCTGATGCAGCACATGGTTTAGGTGCTCATATAATTGCAGATGGTGGATGTACATGTCCTGGAGATGTTGCAAAAGGTTTTGGGGGTGGTGCAGATTTTGTAATGTTAGGTGGAATGTTTGCAGGTCACGACGAAGGCAAGGGTAAAATAGTTAAATCAAACGGCTCAAAATATATTGAATTTTATGGTTCAAGCTCTGAAACAGCAAATAAAAAGCATTATGGAGGATTATCAAATTACAGAAGTAGTGAAGGAAGAACTGTAAGAATTAAATATAGAGGAAAAATAAAAGATACAATTCAAGATATTCTAGGTGGCGTTAGAAGTAGTTGCACTTATGTAGGTGCTCCTTCATTAAAACAATTAAGTAAATGTACTACTTTTGTAAGAGTTGCAAAACAATTTAACGATACTTTCACAAAATAAAAATGAAAGAGTATAAAATTGCATCCATTGCAGGAGATGGAATTGGTAAAGAAGTAGTTCCAGAAGCTCAAAAAATTTTAAAAGAGGTTGCCAATCAACATCAATTCAAATTACAAATTGATGAATTTGATTTTTCATCGTGTGATTATTATGAAAAACACGGAAAAATGTTGCCTGATGATTGGAAGGATAAAATTGGTAGCCATGATGCTATATTTTTTGGTGCAGTTGGAATGCCAGATCGATACCCAGATCATGTTACATTATGGGGATCACTACTTCAGTTTAGAAGAGAATTTGATCAATTTATAAATCTAAGACCAGTAAAATTATTTGAAGGTGTTAATGCCCCATTAGCTAATAAGAAACCCGGCGATATTGACATGATGATAGTTCGAGAAAATACAGAGGGAGAGTATTCTTCAGTTGGTGGAAAGATGTATCAAAATACTGAAAGAGAAATTGTAATTCAAGAAACTATTATGTCAAAACATGGGATAGACAGAGTGCAAAAGTTTGCATTTGAATTAGCAAAAAAACGTAAAAGAAAAAAATTAACCAATGCTACAAAATCTAATGGTATATCAATAACTATGCCTTACTGGGATGAAAGATTTAATGAAAATAAGAAAAGCTATTCTGAAATTGAAACTGATCAATTTCATATTGATATATTAACTGCTAGATTTGTTTTAACTCCTGAATGGTTTGATGTTGTCGTGGCTTCAAACTTATTTGGAGATATTTTATCAGATCTAGGTCCAGCATGTACTGGAACTATAGGCATTGCACCGTCTGGAAATATTAACCCTACAAACAAATATCCATCATTGTTTGAACCAGTGCATGGTTCAGCCCCAGATATAGCAGGAAAAGGTATTGCTAATCCCGTAGGACAAATATGGTCTGGTGCCATGATGTTAGATTATTTGGGAGAAAAAGAAGCTGCATCAAGAATAGTAAAATCAATCGAAAAGACTTTATTAGAAAAAAATAATAGAACAAAAGATTTAGATGGTGATAGCAACACCACAGAATGTGCTAGTAAAGTTCTAAGCAACTTGTAGATATTGAATTGCAAAAAAAATTGTACCTATAGAGGCAAAAGTAGAAATAAATAGAGCTTTAATAATATTTTCAGGACTAACATTGTAAGCTGAACATAATACTACCGCAGTGTGTCCACACGGTGCTACACTTACAAAAAATGCACCTGGTATTTTTTCAGGTAATCCAGCATCAAAAAATATAAATGCTATGATTAATAAAATTAGCGGAGATATTACCAACTTTAAAATAGAGATGGTTGAAGTTAATTTATTTATAACTTTGTGAGTATAAAAAGAAAGAGTAATACCAATTGCAAACAAACCAACAGGAGAAACACAGGCCGCTAAAACAGATAGCACGTAATCAATCGGCGTATTATCAATTTTATAGTTAAATATAAAAAGCAAAAGTCCAATTAAAATTGAAAATATCATTGGATTAAAAGTCACATTCCTCAGAAAAAACAGTAATTTAATATTTTTTTTTGTAGTTAATTCTAAGAAAAAAGTAATCACAGATAGTAATATAACTCCATCCATTAATATTATACTGGTAACTTGTGTTATAACTTCTGTTCCAAAATAAATTTTTGTAATTGGTAATAATAAAGTTACGTGGTTAGACAAGGAAACCATAAGTGACCATATAATTGACTCAGGTATGGGTCTTTTAAAAAGTTTACTTGTCACAAAAAAAGTAAGCAAACCTAGAGAAGCTTGCATTAAAAAATATGAAATTATTTGCTTAATGTCTACCTGTCCAATTTCACTCTGTGCAACAAATTTTATAATTAGTGCAGGTACCGCAACGTAGAATAAAAATAAGTTCAAAACTTTTGCATGGCTTAAATCAAATATTTTCAGTCTTCCAAATATAAATCCGAGCAAAGTTATAAAAATAAAAGGTGTTAACCCAAGAAAGATCGAATACATTTGATTATAATATTGTTATTCTGTGAAGAATTCTATTTCCTTTAAAAGGAGTAGCTTGATGAAGCATTGCTCTGTTATCCCAAATAGCAAGCTGGTCTTTTTCCCATTCTAAAGCATATTGAAATTTTTTTTTAGTCTGGTGACTGAATAAAAAATTCTTTAATTTGTTTTTTTGTTTAGTCATATTTGTGTTAAATTTTATAAAGTGTCCAGGGCTACAGTATATAGTTTTTTTATTATTAATAGTTTTAATAATCTTGTGACTGGCAATTAATTCTTTAGAAATTTTTCCTTTTTCTTTCTCTCTTTCAACTGTAGTAATTGATATAGGTCCATGCGATGAGTAAATACCTTTTAATTTATTAAGTCTAATTTTGTGATTTTTAGTCAGATTTTCATATGCTAAATACTGTGAAGAAAACTCAGTATTTGCAACACCTTTTTTAGGCACCAGTTTTGATAGCAACATAGTGTATCGTGGAGGTTTTTTTGTATATGAAGAGTCTGTATGAAATTGTTCACCAAAGCTTGGTCCCTTGTCTGAAGATTTTCTTTGTACAACAGTAATTTGTGGGTATTTTTTATTTAATCCTCTCAACCTTGGATAGTTCGCAGGTTTCCCAAATTTTTTTGCAAAATTTAGATAATTTCTAGAATTTAGCTTTTGTTTTGGAAAATAAATCATACCATATTTATCAAGTGTAGATTTTATTTGTTTCAATTCATTTTTATTAATTTTATTAAGATTACAAATAATCTCTGCTGCCTTATTTTTTTTGGGGATAATTTTAAACATTAGGCATTTTTAATATTTTTTTGATTAAGTGGCTTTTGAATTAATGAAACAGGATATTTTTTCTTTTCTATTTCAATAGACAAATTTTTATCAAGTAAATTTTCAATTGTATTTCCAGAATTTACATAACCAAAAGATATATTTTTTTCAAAATTGAATGAATAATTACCTGAAGTTGTTCTACCAATTATTTTATCATCTAAGTAAATCGGTTCTTCATGAAGCAGTAGAGGTTGTCCTGGTTTATTATCTTTAAGAACCATCATTGCCAACAATTTTTTTTGTTTTTGATCTTTAATTTTTAGTAAAGCTTCTTTTCCAATAAAATTAATATTTTTTTTATAACTGATAGCAAATTGAAGTCCTGCTTGGTATTGATTCTCCTCGGGGGATATATCATGCCCCCAATGTAAAAACCCACTTTCCATTCTCATTATATCCATTGCGTGCGCCCCACATAGAGATAAATTATGATTTTTACCTTCATTGACTATGGTTAAGAAAAGTTTTTTGCTATCATCTATTTTTACATATAATTCAAATCCAATTTCACCCACATATGACAATCTTTGAGCCCAAACATCAATTCCATCTATATTCACCTTTTTACCATGACTAAATTTTATTCCTTCATTTGAAAAATCATCATCACTTATATTTGATAATAATTTTCTAGTATTTGGTCCATACAATCCTAAGCATGCAAAATCCTCTGTTACATCTTTAAAGTTTATTTTTTCTGAGAGGTATTTTTTTATATGAAATTTATCGTGTTCTCTTGTTGCAGCTGGACCTATTATTCTAAAATGATTTTTAGTCAGGCAAGTTATAGTTACATCTGTCTCTATACCACCATCTTCATTTAGCATCTGGGTGTAAGTTGATCTACCCTCAACATCTTTTATGTTCGCTGTACACAATTTTTGTAATTCATCATGGACATTTTCTCCAGCAACATCAAATTTAGAAAAAGGTGTTAATTCGAATAAACCGACATTTTTTCTTGTATTTTTGGTCTCATATTCAGCAGATGGATACCAATTTTGATAACCAAAACTGTATTCATATTCAGCTTTTGCACCATTCAAAGAATACCACATAGGTCTCTCAAAACCGCCTGAAGATCCAAAACAAGCACCTAATTTTTTTAGTTCTTCATGGTATGGTAAAGTAATTTGGTTTCTTGAAGTTTTATGTTGTTTATATGGCCAATGCATTCCATATAAATCACCAAGAGTCTCTGTAACTCTTTCCATAATAAATTTTTTTGAAGAATGGAATTGTTGAAATCTTTTTATATCTACAGAGAATAAATCCTCATTAATATGTCCATTGATCATCCATTCAGCAGTAACTCGACCTGCGCCACCTGAACTTGCTATACCAATGCTATTAAAACCACAACAGGTAAAAAAGTTTTTTATCTCTGGAGTCTCTCCTAATAAATATTGTGTATCAGGTGTAAAAGATTCTGGGCCAGAGAAAAATTTTCTAATTCCAGCATTTTCTAACATTGGCAATCTATGAAAAGATTTTTTTAAATAAGGTTCAAAATGATCAAAGTCATCTGGCAATTCTCCAAAAGAAAAATTTTCTGGTACAATACCAGTATCTTTAAAAGCAGGTTTGGCATTTGGTTCAAAAATTCCAACTAACATTTTCCCAGCATCTTCTTTTAGATAAAGACAATTATTATAATCTCTCAAAACTGGTAAATTTGTTGGTAGATCTTTCATCGGCTCCGTGATCACATAAAAATGTTCATTAGGATATAATGGAATACTCACATTCATTTTTTCACCAATTTGCCTTGACCACATACCGGTAGCTAGAACAACATATTCACAATCTATTTTTCCTTTTTCAGTCTCTACTCCAACTATAGATTTATTTTTGACTAAAATTTTTGTAACAGGTGTTTTTTCAAAAATTTTTGTACCTTCCATCCTAGCTGCTTTTGCTAAAACGTTAGTGACACCTACTGGATCAGCTTGTCCATCTTTAGGCATAAAAACACTTCCAATAATATCCTCGTTATTTACTACTGGGTATAAATCTTTTGTTTGTTTTTTATCTAAAACTTGCACTTCAACATCTGATAATTGAGCTGTCGTTGCTTGTCTTAGTAACTCTTGCATTCTATCATTTGTTGTTGCAACTGTAATTGCACCATTTTGTTTTAATCCAATTGATAAACCAGTCTTTTTTTCTAAATCTTGGTAAAGATCTAAAGTATATTTTCTAAGTTTTGTTATAGTTGATGATGCTCCTAATTGGCCCATAAGACCGGCAGCGTGCCAAGTTGTTCCTGATGTCAATTGATCTCTTTCTAATAAAACGACATCTTTCCAGCCAAATTTAGCAAGATGGTATGCGCATGATGTGCCTGCAACACCACCTCCAATTACTACAACTTTTGAGCTTTTTGGTAATTCTTTATCCATGGATTTATTAACGTACAATAATAATTAAAAACAGACAATGTGGTCAATATGAATTGGTCTTTTAATACCAAATTTTTCATCTATCTCATGTTGATGAATATGATGAGAATGAACAAATACAGGAATTTGTAAATTACTTTCAGTTTTAAGGGTGTAGATAAAATTTGTTCCTCTGAATTTTCGATCAACTACTTCCAACTTTAAATTACTTTTGTCATCATGCTCTAGATCTTCAGGTTGCAATAAAAGTTTAACATCAGATCCATTAGGGTAATGTTTTACAAAATTGCCTTGGATTGTTCCTAGATCTTTATTTTCTAAACTATTCTCACTTGTTACTTTTGCTGGAATTAAAATTCCTCTATTTAAAAAATTTACAACCTCAATTGAATTTGGAAAATGATAAACATTGTATGGGTCGTCAAATTGTTTAAGTTGTTTATTTAAAATAATTCCGCACTTGCTTCCCAAATAAAAAGCTTCATATGAGTCATGTGTTACAATAATAGTTGTTATTTTAGATTTGCTTAATAATTGTTTTAACTCAACTTGAATTTCTTCTTTAAAACTTTGATCAACATTTGAAAGTGGTTCATCTAGAAGAAGTAAATCTGGATTAGAAACTAATGATCTTGCTAACGATGCTCTCTGAGCTTCTCCAGCACTTATTTCATGAGGATATTTATTTAATATTTTTTTTAGGTTTAAAAAACTAATTATTTCTTTTGGATTTATTTTCTTTTTCTTTTTACTTTTTTTTTCAGTACCAATTAAAATATTTTTTTCTACGTTATAGTGAGGAAATAGACTATTTTCTTGAAAAGCAAGTGATATATTTCGGTCCTCTGGTTCAACATGTTTGTTTTTTGAGGACATTAACTTATTATTTATTGTTATTGATCCATTAACGATCTTCTCTAAGCCAGCAATAGTTCTTAAAATTGTTGTTTTTCCTATTCCAGATGGCCCTAATAGACAAATTATATCGCCTTCATTTTGAATTGAAAAAGAGACGTTTTTTACTTTGGTTTGACCACTAACTATAAAGTCAACATTTTTAATTTCTAAAAAATTTTTACTCATTATTATCTTTTAAAATATATTTAGAAGATATTGTAATAAAAAAAGCTGCAATTAAAATTAAAAATAATGATGGTACTGCTGCTGCCTCAAGCATGTCCTCGGATGCAGAAATATATGCTGTTGTTGCAAATGTTTCAAAATTAAAAGGTCTTAAAACTAAGGTAATTGGTAATTCTCTAATTATCTCTAGCGAAATTAGTATAATTACAAATAAAAGTGAATTTCTTAAATATGGAATGTGGATATTAAAAAAAGTCTTTCTTTTTGAATAACCAAGTAGATAGGCACTTTCATCAACTGAAAAATTTATTTTTTCATAACCAGATTTAATCCCATTAAATGCTAATGAATAAAAACGAATGAAATAAACAATTATTAATCCTAAGATTGACCCAATAAATATTTTTTTAATAGATAAAAGACCAAGAGATTTAATTATATTATTATCAAACCATGCAATAAAAGTTATAAAGGCTACAGCTAATATTACACCTGGTATTGCATATCCTGATATTGATAGTGTCGATAAAAAATTAAGAGTTTTATTTTTTGAAACACGGTTACCATAATTTGAAAGCAATGCAAAAAATATTAAAACAATACTGGATAGTGTCACTAAATATAAAGTATTTAATAAAAGGTTCATTACATTTACATCAAAAAAGTTTTCTGGAAATTTAATTGTCCAATAGACCATTTGACTTAATGGAAATAAAAAACTAAAAAAAAATAATAGAAAACAAAACAAGAAAGCAAAAAAAGAATTTATACCTGAGAGTTTTATTTTTTCTTTTTGTTTAAATCCACCTCTAGAGTCCAAATGATATTTTGCTTTTTTTCTAGATAGTTTTTCTGTTAAAAATAAAATAAATATGAATAATAGTAGAAAAAAAGATATTCTATTTGCAAAAGCTAAATCATCAAATGTTATCCATGCATTATAAATACCTGTTGTAAGAGTATTAATTGAAAAAAAGTCAACAGCTCCAAATTCTGCCAATGTTTCCATTGCAACTAAAGATAGACCTGCAACAATTGCGGGTCTTGAAGCAGGTAATATAATAAAAAAAAAAGATTTAAATTTGGAAAAACCTAAGTTTTTTCCAAGTTCAATTAAGTTTTGTGATTGATATAAAAATGAAGATCTTCCTAATATGTAAACATAAGCGTAAAGTGAAAATGAAATTGATAAAATTAATCCAAACATACCGTCAAATTTTGGTATATGTTGATTAAATTCGCCTTCACCAAATAAGGTCTTTAATATAGTAAATGCTGTTCCGTAATTATCAAAGAAGGCAAATAACGAATATGCATATATATAAGGTGGAATTGCAAAAGATAAAATTAAAGCCCATTTAAAAAAATTAACTCCAAGAAATTCATAAAACGATACTAAATATGATGCTCCTACTCCCAAGATAAAAGTTAAAATTAAAACACCAATCAAAAGCAATAAAGAATTAAGAATATACTCAAATAGAAAAGTGGATTTTAAAATTTCAAAATATCGAGAGGTTTCTTCAAAAAAACTAATTGAAACGGTTATAATTGGAATAATAACAAGTAATGAAACTAATAAAGAGCTTAGAAACCATATATTAAGTTTGTTTGAATTCATAAGAGTAATTTAATTTAATTTTAAATATAGTCTCAATTTAATAATTTAAAAGTGCCTACGAAAGATACATAGGCACTTTTATTAAAAAAGGTCAGATATTGAATACTTTTAGAATGTGCGGAAAATCTTTAGTATTTATCTCTGATAACTTTCTTTTATTTATTCTTTTGTTAATTTTTTTACACTCCACAGCACATGGGATACAAGGCTTGACTGATTTATTGTAATTAACATCAGACATAAATTTTTTTTTAGTCCTCAATGTTATTTCCAACCTGCAGCTGTCATTACTTCTAATGCATCCGCTTGCTTAGCTCCATAACTAGCAACGCTTGTGGTAAAATCTTGTTTAAAATCTAAACCTAAGTTGTTTACTACTAACGGGTTTGGTGAAACACCTGCAATCATCGGAAACTCAAAAGTATTATTAGTGAAATGTTCTTGTGCTTCTGGTGATAATAAATAATCTACAAGTGCAATTGCATTAGCTTTATTTGGAGCACCTTTAACTAGAGCAGCACAACTAATATTCATATGTGTTCCTCTATCATTTTGATTAGGGAAAAATGCCTTTACTTTTCTAGCTGCTGCTTGTTGTTCTGCACCTTTGTTCCCGGATAACATCAAAGCTAAATAGTATGTGTTTGCAACTGCAATGTCTGCTTCTCCTGCGGCAACTGCCATAATCTGAGCTCTGTCATTTCCTTTAGGATCTCTTGCCATATTGGCAACAACACCTTTTGCCCACTCTCTAGCAGCTTTTTTTCCATTATTTTTTACTAATGATGCTACTAAAGATTTATTGTAAATATTGCTAGATGCTCTTATTGCAATTCTACCTTTCCATTTAGGATCAGCCAGACTTTCATAAGTTAGTCCAGATAATTCTGCTCCACTTACTCTTTCTGGAGCGTAATAGACTATTCTAGCTCTCTTAGCTACGCCAACCCAGTGAGTTGTTCTAAAGTTTTTTGGAACTGAAGATTTGATAGTTGGTGAAACAAGTCCTGCTTGCGTCATACCTTTTGCTTTAAAAGCACCACATCTTCCTGCATCTGCTGTGATGTAAAGATCGGCAGCTGAATCTGCACCTTCCTCGATCATTCTTTTCTCTAAAGCTCCAGCTTTACCATTAATTAAATTTACTTTAATTCCAGTTGCTGCAGTAAATTTGCTATAAAGTTCTGCGTCAGCTTTATAGTGTCTAGCATTGAATATATTCACTTCATTTGCTTTAGCAAAAGTTGAAACAAATAATGATAGAATTAAAGCTGAAATTGATATTTTTTTCATTTATCTCTCTATGTTAATTGTTAATGTATTTATAATGATTTTGAGAACTATTCGCAATGATAATGATTATCAATCTCAATAGTGTCGCACATATAATTTATGTGATTTTTAGTGTTTTTAAGACTTAAACTCAGAAATTTTACTATAAAGAAAATTTCTGAAGGTTGTAACTCTAGCCACGTTTTTAAGAGATTCTGGAAAAACGAAATGTGCTTCCGTAATTGGGCCTTCGACGTTAGGTAAAACTTTAATTACATTTCTTGATAATGATACCAAATAATCAGGCAAAGCAGCAAGACCTACTCCACTTTCAACTGCTAGCAATAATCCCATCACACTATTTACCTTCATAACAGTTTTCCTTTTTTTATTGTCCTTCACTCCTAATTTTAATGCCCAATCAGGGTTAAAAACAGGAGACGGTGCACCTCTTCCAAAAGATATAAATTTGTGTTTGCTTAAATCATTTATTGTTTTTGGTATTCCATATTTTTCTAAATATTTAGTAGACCCATAAATATGGTAATTAATATCCATCAATTTTCTTTGAATATAATTTAATTGTTTAGGTCTTCTCATAAAAATGCCAATATCAGCTTGTCTAGTACTTAGATCTAATTCTTTATCGTCAAAAATTAATTCTATTTCAATTTCTGGATTTAATTGCATAAATTCTTGAATCCTTGGTGTTAACCAGTGAGTGCCAAAACTTCTTACAGTTGTAATTGTTAGTTTTCCAGTTGGTTTATGTTTTTGATCTCCTAAAGTTGTTTCTACCTCCTTTAGTTTACTAATAACTTCATGTGCAGTTTTATAAACATATTCACCATTTTCTGTGAGCGTTAGTCCTCTTGCATGTCTTTCAAATAACTTTACTTTTAAATCTTCTTCTAAAGATTGAATTTGTCTACTAATTGCAGATTGGCTTAGATTTAAAATTATAGTAGCGCTTGTAAAACTACCAGCTTCAGCTACTGCATGAAAAATTTTTAATTTGTCCCAATCCATTATTTATTTACATCCACTAGAATTCTATTTTTCAGTTTTCCTTCAAGCATTTCCGGAAATACAGTCAATAGTTCTTCAAGCCCAACTATTTTAATTGATTTTTCTATAATACTAAAATCTACTAAACTTGGTACTTCACCCCATACAAATTCTTTTCTTTTGTTGCTTACATTAACTGAGTCTACGCCCCATAGTTTTACAGCTCTGATATAAAAAGGAACAACAGAAGTATTTAATTTGTTAGTTCCACTCGCATTACCACAAACAGCTACAATTCCTTTTAATCTTGTTTGAGATATTGCGTTTGCTAAAATATTTCCACCAACAGTGTCAACAACACCATCCCAAGTACCTTTACCAATTAATCTTGGTTCACCTTCAAATTCTTTACGATCTAAAACAGTTTTTGCTCCTAATTCTTTTAAATAATCAGCTTTTTCAGGTTTTCCTGTGATTGCGGTTACATTACATCCCATTTTTGACAGAATATTTACTGCAACCATCCCTACTCCACCTGTTGAACCTGTTACAAGGACATCATTCACTTTACTTTGTAGTAATAATTCTTCTTTTGCTTTAACGGCAAATGCGCACAACATTGCTGTAAAGCCTGCAGTACCCATCATCATTGCTTGCTTCAAATCAATACCTGAAGGTTTCTTTATCAGAAATTCTTTTTTAACTCTTGCATATTGAGAGAATCCTCCATGAAATAATTCTCCAACCCTACAACCAGTAAGTATTACCTCATCACCTTCTTTAAATTCATCTGACTTGCTTTCTGCTACTGTACCTGAGAAATCAATTCCAGGAATTCTTGGAAACTCTTTAACTAATTTTGCACCATCTTTTAAAATCAAAGCATCCTTATAATTAAGATCTGAGTATTGTATTTTAACTAAAACTTCACCTTCGTTTAAAAAATCAAAATTTAATTCTTTAACTTCTTGAGAAAAATTTTCACCCACCTGGTTTATAACCAGGGCTTTGAAAGTATCAGACATATGTGATTATACTCTATTCTTTAATAAATCGTAAGTATCTATTCTGAATAGAAAGATCGTCCTTAAATTGACCTAAAAAGTAATTAGTAACTGTAGATGCTCTTTCTTTTTTTATCCCTCTAGTAGTCATACATTGATGAGCTGCATCGATTGTTACTGCAACACCCTTAGCATCAAGAGCAGTCATAATTGATTTAGCAATTTGTAGTGTTAATCTTTCTTGTGTTTGCAACCTTTTTGCAAATACATCAACAACCCTTGCTAGCTTACTTAGTCCTACAACTCTTTCTTTTGGTATGTATGCAACGTGTGCCATACCCAATATTGGAACCATATGATGTTCGCAATGACTTTGCACAGATATATTCTTTTGAATTACCATGTCATTATATCCTTCAACGTCACCAAAAGTTTTTTCTAAAACTTTATTAGCATCCTCTTTATACCCACTAAAAAATTCCTTATATGCTTTTATTACTCTCTTTGGTGTTTCTAACAAACCTTCTCTATTTGGATCCTCACCAATCCAAGTTAATATCTTAATCAAAGCTTCTTCAGCTTCTTTATCTGAAACTTGTTTAGTCTCTAAATTTTTATTGTCTGTGTCTTTTACTAATTTCATAGCGCCTTTTTATACAGTAAATCCTTAAAATTAAAATATTTAATATATTCATTAATATGCTAGATAATGCGGATTATATATGTTTAAAAAAAGAGAAAATGTCGCTGATATAGAGGAAGGTAACCTATTATCGCCAAAATTTGATAATGATGGTTTAATTCCTGTGATTACTACATGCAGTAAAACTAAAGAAATTCTAATGCATGGGTATATGAACGTTGAAGCATTAAAAATGACTATTGAAACAAAAGAAGCTCATTACTGGAGTAGATCTAGAAAAGCGATTTGGCATAAAGGAAAAACAAGTGGATTTACTCAAAAAGTAAAAGAAATAAGAATTGATGACGATCAAGATGCGGTATGGATTACTGTTGATATTGGTGACGGAGCTAGTTGCCATGTTGGTTATAGATCTTGCTTTTATAGATCGGTTCCAATGGGAAAAATTGAGAATGGTCGAAAAGTCGAAATGAAATTTGAAGAAGAAAATAAAAAATTTGATCCAGAAGTTGTTTATAAAGGACAACCAAATCCTACCAAAATTTAATGAGTGAAATTCAAAAAAATGTTCTTGGAGAGGATCTAGAAGAATGTTCAAAAAATCCTTTAACTGGTTGGTTTAGAGATGGTTGTTGCAATACAGATGAAAATGATCATGGGTTACATACAGTTTGTGTAAAAGTTAACGATGAATTTTTACAATGGTGTAAAGAAGCTGGTAATGATTTAATCACGCCTCACCCTGAGTTTGGTTTTCCCGGACTTAAAGATGGTGATAACTGGTGTGTATGTGCAGGTTGGGTTGCTAGAGCCTTAGAAGCAGGAATTGGATGTTCTATTTATCTAAAAAAAACTCATATGAACACTTTAAAACTTGTGCCAATTGAAACTTTAAAAAAGTTTGCAATAGATCTTTCCTAATCACATATTTCCATACTTAGGTCCGCCGCCACCTTCTGGAGTAACCCATGTAATATTTTGTGATGGCTCTTTTATATCGCAAGTTTTGCAATGAATACAGTTTTGAGAATTTATAACAAACTTTTCAACTTCATTTTCTTTCTGTATTTCATAAACACCAACAGGGCAATATCTTTGAGCAGGCTCATCATATTTTCCTAAAGTATATTTGATTGGCAAATCTTTATCTTTAAGTTGAAGATGAACAGGTTGGTTATCAGTATGGTTTGTTCCTGTTAAGTAAACTGAACTAGTTTTATCAAATGTAATCACATTATCTGGTTTTGGATACTCTATTTTAGGCATTTCATTAGCGGGCTTCAATGTTTCGTGATCAGCATGCTTATGTTTAAGAGTAAAAGGTAATTTTCCTTTAAATAAAATTTGATCAATTCCTGTAAATATTATTCCCAAAATTAAACCCCAACTAAAACTTGGTTTAACATTTCTGGCTTCATATAATTCCTTATAAACCCAACTATTTTTAAATTTTTCTTCATAAACAGATAATTTTTTGTTTGAATTTAAATGATCTACAATAGTCTCAGCTGCAATCATCCCGCTCTTCATTGCAGTATGTGATCCTTTAATTTTTGGCATATTTAATGTACCAGCATCACAACCAACTAATAATGCACCTGGCATAAACATCTTAGGTAGACTTTGAAAACCTCCCTCTATTAATGCTCTTGCTCCGTATGATATTCTTTTACCACCTTCTAATATTGATCTAATCGCAGGATGAGTTTTAAACTTTTGAAATTCGTCAAATGGTGAAAGATGTGGATTTTTATAATCAAGACCAATGACATATCCTAAAAATATTTGTTTATTTTCAGCATGATAAACAAAGCTTCCCCCGTAGGTGCTATTATCTAATGGCCAACCTGCAGTATGCATCACTAGACCTTCGTCGTGATTTTCTTCTTTTAATTCCCAAATTTCTTTAAATCCTATTCCATACTGTTGTGGATCTTTTCCTTTATCTAATTCAAATTTTTTGATTAATTCTTTACCCAAATGTCCTCTACACCCTTCTGCAAAAACTGTAACTTTTGCGTGAAGTTCCATTCCTGGTTCATAACTATCTTTTTTATTTCCATCTTTATCTAAACCCATATCTTGAGTTGCAATACCTTTCACAGAACCATCTTCATTATATAAAACCTCACTTGCAGGAAACCCTGGAAATATTTCAACACCTAAATTTTCAGCTTGCTCTGCTAACCATCTACATAAATTAGCAAGACTAATTATATAGTTATTATGATTTTGTTGAACTTTAGGTAATAACCAAGTTGGCCAACTAATTTTTTTAGTCTTTCCTAAAAATAAAAATTTTTCTTTAGTAACTTTTGTTTTAATTGGTGTATTAAGATCCTTCCAATTAGGCAACAGTTCATCTAAAGCTCGTGTTTCAAACACGTTCCCTGATAAAATATGTGCACCTATTTCAGATGCTTTTTCTAATAGGCAGACATTAATATCTGGATTTAACTGCTTTAATTTAATTGCAGTTGAAAGTCCTGATGGTCCGCCACCTACGATTACTACATCGTATTCCATCACTTCTCTGGACATATTATTTTTTTACAGTATTTGTTATTTTTGTATAGTGTTTAATTTATTCAACTCCTCTAAGAATTGAGGAAGTGCTTCGAATAAATCAGCTTCTAAGCCGTAGTCTGCGACACTAAAAATTGGTGCCTCACCGTCTTTATTTATAGCCACGATAACTTTACTTTCTTTCATGCCAGCTAAATGCTGGATAGCCCCAGAGATTCCAACTGCTATATATAAGTCTGGAACTACTACTTTACCTGTTTGTCCAACCTGATGTTCGTTTGTAATATAACCTGCATCAACTGCTGCTCTTGATGCCCCTATTGCAGCATTTAATTTGTCTGCAACATCAGTTATTAATTTGAAATTCTCACCACTTTGCAGCCCTCTTCCTCCAGAAATAACAATTCTAGCTGTTCCTAATTCAGGTCTATCTGATTTAATTTCCTCTCTGTTCACAAATTTTGTATTTTCAGTTTTATCCGCTGCATCCACTTTCTCAATTTCTGCTGACCCACCTGTGGTTTCAGCCGCCTCAAATGATGTTGGTCTTATTGTTATACACTTTTTATCGTCATTACTTTTGACAGTAGCAAATGCGTTACCAGCATAAATTGGTCTTAGGAATGTATCTGGAGCAATTACTTTTATTATATCACTCACTTGAGAAATATCTAATAATGCAGCAATTCTAGGCATTAGATTTTTTCCAAAGGTATTTGCTGAACAGACTATATGAGAATATTTATCAGCATGTTTTAAAATTGCTGAAGTATAATTTTCAGCAATATAATTTTCATAAATTTCATTGTCCATATGAAGTACTTTTTTTACCAACGGTACCTCAGATAAGGATTTTGCAACGTCATCTGCATTATGACCAATCAATAAAACATGTAAGTCTTGATCTATTTGAGATGCAGCTGTAATTGCGTTTAAAGTAAATGATTTGACTTCTTTATTGTTATGCTCTGCTATCAATAAAACTGACATTATATTACCTTAGCCTCATTTTTTAATTTTTGCACCAACTCCTCAACACTAGCAACCTTTATACCTGCTTTTCTTTTTGGCGGTTCCTCAATTTTAATATGTTCTATTCTAGGGTTAGTATCAACTCCTAGATCTGACGCATTAATTTGTTCAATAGGCTTTTTCTTTGCTTTCATAATATTTGGTAGTGATGCGTATCTTGGTTCATTTAGCCTTAAGTCACATGTCACTATTGCAGGTGTATTAACTTCAATAGTCTCTAAACCCTCATCGACTTCTCTAGTTACTTCTAATGAATTTTCTTTAACCTCAATTTTTGAAGCAAAAGTAGCTTGAGGCCAGTTTAAATGTGCAGCCAACATTTGACCAGTTTGGTTGCAATCATCGTCAATTGCTTGTTTGCCCATGAAAACTAAATCTGGATTTTCTTTTTCAACAATTTTTTTAAGAATTTTAGAAACAGCAAGAGGTTCAAGTATACTATCCACTTTTACATGAATTCCTCTATCTGCTCCAACTGCTAGTGCTTTTCTAACAGTCTCTTGGGCTTTTTCTTCTCCAACCGTTACAGCTATTATTTCTGAAGCTTTTCCAGCCTCTTTAATTTTAACAGCTTCCTCAATTGCATTATCATCTGGTGGATTAGTTGACATTTTAACATTGTCTGTCACAACGCCACTACCATCCTCTTTTACTCTTATTTGGACGTTATAATCAATTACCCTTTTTACAGCGACTAAAATTTTCATTATGCTCTTAATAATTTATTTTCTGCATCGTAAGGACTCTCTTCTAAAATTGTTACCTCATGCATTTTACCAAGTATATCAATCTTTAGTTTTTGTCCAATATTAGCTAGCTCTGGCTTAACCATTCCTAGTGCGATAGATTTTCCCAGTCTAAAACCAAAATCACCTCCTGTTGCTCTACCGACAACACTACCGTTTTCATAAATAGGGTTATTTCCAAGCACATCTGCATCACTTGTTTCATGAACTTCTAAAGTAACAAGTTTGTTATCAAAACCTTTCTCTCTCCATTTATTCAAAGCTTCTAAACCAATAAAACTTCCTTTATTTGGATGGACAAATCTATCTAAACCACTTTCATATGGTGAATATTCAATGGATAATTCGGTGCCAACCAATTTGTAAGATTTTTCAACTCTTAAACTGTTCATAGCTCTTATACCATATGGTTTTAAACCTAAATCTTGTCCTGCATCCATTAACTTATCAAAAATATGGTTTTGATATTCAATAGGATGATGTAGTTCCCAACCTAACTCTCCTACAAAATTTACTCTCATTGCATTTACTGGGGCAAATCCTACATCTACTTGTTTTGCACTTAACCATTTAAAATTTTCATTTGAAAAATCATCATTAGATACTCTTTGCATTAACTCTCTGGCTTTTGGTCCTGATACAACTAGAACACCTTTGCTGTTTGTTAAATTTTCAAATTGAACAGATCCATCTTTTGGCATCCAACCTAATATCCAGTCATGATCTAACCTTTGAAATGCTCCCGCAGAAACCAAATAAAAACTACTTTCTGATTCTCTCATTATTGTAAATTCTGAATGAACACCACCTTTGGTATTCAATGCATGACATAAATTAATTCTACCTATTTTTTTTGGAAGTTTATTTGCGACCAACTTATCTAAAAATTCCTCAGCTCCAGGACCTTTTATTCTACATTTTGCAAATGCTGTCATATCTAGTAGACCAACATTTTCCTTAACATTCTTGCACTCTTTCTCAATGGCCTTAAACCAATTTGATCTTCTAAAAGACCAATCGTCCTTTTGCTCCATCCCATCAGTTGCAAAAAAATTGGGTCGTTCCCATCCAAACTTTTGACCAAAAACTGCACCAAGATTTTTCATTCTGTCATAACAAGGAGCTGTTCTTAATGGTCTTGCAGCTGGTCTTTCTTCATCTGGAAAGTGAGTTATAAATACATGGCTGTAAGCTTCCTCATTTTTCTCTTTAAGATAAGATTTTGAGCAATAATCACCATATCTTCTTGGCTCAACACCTAACATATCTATTGTTGGCTCTCCATCTACAATCCACTCTGCTAATTGCCAACCTGCTCCACCAGCAGCAGTAATTCCAAAGCTGTGACCTTCATTTATCCAAAAATTTTTTAAACCCCATGCTGGTCCAACAATGGGATTTCCATCAGGTGTATAACAGATAGCACCGTTGTAAACTTTTTTAACTCCTACTTCTCCAAAAGCAGGAACTCTATGTATCGCACCTTCAATATGTGGTGCTAGTCTATCCAAGTCTTCTTGGAACAATTCGTATTCAGACTCTTTGGAAGGTCCATTAACGTAACATGCTGGAGCTCCATCCTCATAGGGACCTAATATTAAACCACCAGCCTCTTCTCTCATGTACCACCTACTATCACTGTCTCTCAAAACTCCCATCTCGGGCAATCCATCTTTTTTTCTTTTTTGAATTTCTGGATGTGGCTCTGTTACAATATATTGATGTTCAACAGGTATTACCGGAATATCCAAACCTACCATTTTTCCAGTCTGTCTAGCAAAGTTTCCTGAGCATGAGATTACATGTTCACATTCTATTGACCCTTTATCTGTTTCAACAATCCAACCATCTTTATTTTGTCTCATCGCTAAAACTGTAGTATTTCTATATATCTCAGCTCCTCTATTTCTCGCCCCTGTTGCTAGCGCTTGAGTTAGATCCGCAGGTTGAATGTAGCCATCTTCAGGATGTTGTATTGCTCCAACTAGATCATCTATATGACATAATGGCCAAATTTCTTTAACTTGTTCAGGAGTTAAAAATTTAACATCTACTCCGATTGTTTTAGCAACACCCGCATACTGGTGGTATTCATCCATCCTGTCTTGATTGCTTGCTAATCTGATATTTGATACAACACTAAATCCAACATTCTTTCCAGTTTCCTCTTCTAAACTTTTATATAAATTGACGGCATACTTATGAAGTTGTCCTACTGAATAACTCATATTAAATAATGGAAGAAGTCCCGCAGCATGCCATGTGGAACCTGAAGTTAATTCTTTTCTTTCAACTAATACAACATCAGACCAACCTTTTTTTGCTAAATGATAAAGCGCGCTGACACCAACAACGCCTCCACCAACTACTACGACTTTTGCTTTTGATTTCATCATGCGATTTTTACCTAATTTTTCTTATAAACAAAACATAATTCTAATAGTCATAATCGTCATCATCGTCATCTCTCCATCCCATTTGATACATCAGATAAGCTGCGGTTATTACACTAATGACACCTGCAACCATACCAAAATTTACCCCCATCTCTTGTCCAAAATAGTACCATCCAATTTGGGTTGCGCCAATCGGCGGGATGCAAAGAATAGCCATTAATATTGCAATTCTAACTGGAAAACTTGGTTTTTTCATTAGATAGATGAACCCATCGGCATAGGTTGAGATACTGCTGTGGTCAACCAGCAATTTTTTAAAAATCCATCGAGCTCATATTTTTCAACTTGCCATTTAAATTTATAATACTTTTTGTCTTTGTCCATAATTGTCACTTCAAAAGTCGATACGCCCTTTGATTTATATACCTCAACAATTTCATAATTCTCGTGATTTAAAAGCATTGAGTAGGAATCTGTTTTGATCATACTTTTAAACCTTTCAATAGGTCCTGTTACTCTCTGATTGTTTGGGTGAGCAAAAAACCATGTTTGAATTATCCCATGATCTTTACTGGGAGTATCATTTTTCATCAAAGCATTAAGTTGAATTTCAATTACTTCTCTAGGTTTAATATCTGGATTTGGTTTTTTTATTTCAGCTTTTAATTCATTTGTAGAAAAAATTAAAAATATAAATACAAAAAAAATTCTATAAATGTCTGGCTGTATTTTTAACATCTTCCAAAAACTCAATTCTTTTTTCATTTGATACAAATGGTACAGCAAAATATCGTTTATAGGTAATGTCATAAATACCACACTTATTAAAAATACCTTTTTTGATTCTTCTCAGGGGTAAATTTAAAAAAAAATCTGAAATTGAGAATCTGGGTGATCCATATGTGCAAAAAATCAAAGCCTTTTTGCTTTTTAGCTTCCCAACAGCATATCCATAATTACCAAAAAGTTTCTTAAATGAAAAAGCCCAAGGTGGTGCTAAAACCTTATCGATCCAACCTTCTACAATAGCAGGCATTCTATAATTCCATATAGGAGCAACTAGAACAATTAAATCAGAATCATCAATTTTTCTTCTGTGATCCAAGACAATATCATCAGCATTTTCACCAGCATATACTGGATCAAATTTTTCTTTATATAAATCTACACATTCAACTAAATGACCATTTTCTTTTGCAGATTTTATGAAATTATCTTTTATAGCAGAATTAAAAGATTTATCGTTGTAATGCCCATATACCAAAAATACTTTTTTCATTAATCTTTAAGGACTGGAAAAACTGGATTAGATTTTTGAAAAAGTTTTTGATACTCCTGTTTAATACATCTATTGGAAATAAATTGGATATTCTCTTTATCTGCTAAAATTTTTGCCTCCTCACTGTGAATTCCGTATTGTAACCATAAAACTTTTGTTCCTTTTTTGATTGCTTCTTTTGCAATTCCCTCAGCCTCTTTTGAAGGTCTAAAAACATCAACTATATCTATTTCTTCCTTTATCTTATCTAAACTTTCGATCATTTGTTCCCCATTTACAATCTCACCAACTGCAAAAGGGTTGATGGGAATAACTTTATAACCAAAATTTTGCATATATTTCATAACAACATTTGCTGGTTTTCTCTTAAGATTTTTTCTATCCTCTCCTTTTTTTTCAGAGCTCACTCCAATCATAGCTATGGTTTTTGATTTTCTTAAAATAGATTTAATTTCATTATCGTTCATTATTTTCTTTCTGAATAACTATTATTTATTTTTCCAACTAGGTTTTCTTTTTTGTAAAAAAGCTGATATTCCCTCTTTTGCATCTTGTGAAGCCATATTTACAGTCATCATTTTACTTGTAAACTTATAAGCATCTCCAAGTGGCATCTCTAATTGTTTATAAAATGCTTGTTTTCCAATTTTAATTGTTAAATTTGATTTTGAAGAAATTTTTTTTGCAATTTTTAAAACTTCTGCATTTAGTTTTTTGTTTGAAAAACAATCATTAATCAAACCAATTTCCTTAGCATATTTTGCATTTATTGGATCTCCAGTCAGAAGCATCTTCATCATGATTTTACGAGTTACTTTTCTACTTACAGCAACCATCGGCGTACTGCAGAAAAGTCCAATATTTACTCCTGGTGTTGCAAAGGTGGAATTTGTTGTACTGTAAGCTAGATCACAACTCGCAGCTAACTGACATCCAGCTGCATAAGCTGCACCATGCACTTTTGCAATAACAGGTTTCTTTCCTTCAACAATTTTCATCATTAATTTTGAGCAGAGATTAAATAATTTTAAGTGATTTGACCTATTTTTAATTCCACCAACCTCTTTAAGATTATGACCAGCACTAAATCCTTTACCTGATCCCTCTAATATTATTACTCTTGTATTATCATCCTTATCTAATCTAATAAAAGTATTCAAAAGATCTCTTAAAGTTTTAAATGACAGTGAATTATAAGTTTTAGGATCATTAATTATTACATTTGTAATTCCGTTTCCTAATTTTTTTGTTTTTACATTCATATTGAAGTTATTTTAACTCACCATCTTCACGCATTTTAGCTCTAATTTTTGTGGCAGAAATTTTTTGTATTTCTTCAGACAATACTATCTCTTCAATTTTGTAACCAACTCCTCTCCCGTAACAAATATTTGTAATATTTGGCACCATCATTATTTTAAATCTTCCTTCAAATTCAGGATTTAATTTATTTTCAATATTTTTTTTTACCGTTTCAAAGTCGAATGGATTGTCATCAACTCCTTGAACGTCTCTTATTTGAATACACACTTGACCGGTCTTTTTGATGATCTCTTTAAATAAAGTATAGTGACCCTCATGAAATGGCTGCCATCTTCCAAGCATTTGTGCTGTTGGTTTTTTATTATCCCATTCATAACTCATTATGATATCTCCTTTATTATTTTATCCACCCAAAACTTAGCATCTTGAGTAGTTACATGAAAATCATATTTTTCTGGTTTGACAAACATTTGATTAGTATCGTCAAACCTTCCTTCTTTAATCGTGTCTACCCAAATAACAAAATCTGCAGGGAATAAACTTCTTGCTTCTGGAGTTGGGCAAATAAAATCTGCCACAACATAATTTCCTTGATTTTTCAGCTTTAAAGCAAAGTCTGCCATTCTTTTAGCTTGTCTTTTTCTACCCTCCTCAGAAAAATCCCAATCATTTGCTTCTTTTCTAACTTCGTCAGCATTTAATCTTTTTGCATTCAGTTTTGGAGCAAGTTCTTCTGCCAATGTTGTTTTGCCAGCCCCAGGCAAACCCATAATTAAAACTATTTTCATTAAATTTGTTCTAAAGGATGATGAGACATTAATTCTAATCCATTTTCGCCAACTAAATATTGTTGTTCTAATTTCACTCCCTCATGACCTCCAACTTCGCCGATATAACTTTCTAGGGTAATTGTCATATTTTTTTGAAATATACCGCTTCTTTCTCCACCATCAGTCGGATATCTAATTGCTGGCCACTCATCACATAAACCTATTCCATGAAGCATGACTGAATATCTATTTCCGTAATATTTTTCAGGAAGTATCCATGCCTTTTCAGTAAATTCTCTAAATGATACTCCATCTTTAATTAATCTTGAATTATAGTCAATCTGCTCAACTGCTGTTGAATAAATTTTTTTTTGATGTTCATTAAATTTATTTCCACAAACAAAAGCTCTAGAAATATCTGCACAATATCCATAAGGGCCTACCATATCTGTATCAAAGGATACGATCTCACCATCTTGAATAATCTTATTACTACTTTCTTGCATCCAAGGATTGGTTCTAGAGCCTGAAGATAATATTCTACACTCTATCCACTCTCCACCATTTTCAATGTTCGTTTTATGTAAAATCGACCATAACTCATCTTCAGTAATTCCTGATTTCAAATAATCTCTCATTTTAATTATTCCAATATCAGCAACATCTAAAGCTGCTCGCATGCATTTAATTTCTTCAGACGATTTAATAACTCTAGCCTGTTCAAGTATTTTTTTCGCTTCTAAAACTTGAATTCCTTTTTTATTAAGCTCATTTACGGCTGGACCATTGATTACATCAATTGCGATTTTTTTACTTTTAAAATAAGAGTTAGATAAATCATTTACTTCATTGACCCATTTTTTAAGTTGCAACTCTGATTGGTCACCATTGCTAAAATAATCCCAAGTAATTGCTGGTCTTATTTCATCTATTAAATTGAGACCTTTAGATAATATTTCACAGTTAAAATATTCATATAATATTGTTGGACCATCAACAGAGATAAAACAATATCTTGTAAGATTATGCATATTATAAACACTCATATTCACAGTATCTAATGCATACCTTACATTTACTGGATCAAATAAAATACATGCCTCTATATTATTTTTCTTTAATTCATTTCTTAATCTGTCAAGTCTATAAGATCTAAGTTCGTCAAAATCTATTTCATCTTCTCTTAATCTTTTTTTTGAAATATATTTCTTAATTGGTTGGTTTTCTGAAAGAATTTTTCTGTTAAACTTCATCTCTATAACATCTGTACACCAACTCCTGTTTTTGGATAGGTGTATAAATTATAATTTGCACAAAGCTCATCTCCTGGTTTCAAATCTTTTATTGAAACCATAAAAAAATATTTTGCGTCTGGTTTCTCTCTTAAATTATAATACATGTTTTCTAAATTATCATCATTTTCGTTAAATTTTTTTGCTTTTGCGGTAGGATCAATTGGATCACCAAATTTTAATGTAGGTAAAATATTTGATACCATTCTTTGAACTGTAGGATTGTCAGAATGATTATAAAAACCACCTAATGGAGTTCTTATATATTTATTTTCAAACTGCTCATCTCTTATGTGAGTAATTCCGATAAAAGTATTAGCTTTAATTTCTTTGGTTGCGAATAATCCCAAACCTTCGATTGGTGAACTTTTTATTGTTAATGCATCTGGTAAAGGTCTGTACATATATTTCGCACTTTCTACACAATGTGAGTTGCCACCCACTTGTGAAATTGATGTGTTGGATTATCCATATCAGGAGAAAAATTTCCACCATTATATGCATGTGAGTTGCGGCCTAATTGCATTCTTTGAATTATACCAACATCTTCTTTTTGAATATCTTCCCACAATTTATGATTTTGTTTTCTTAATGATTTAAATTCTAATGATTTTGCGGCTTTTTCACCTACATAATATATTTCCATGTGCTCTAAAGTTTTTTTATGACTAATGGGTTCTAACCAATATGCGTAGAAATGATCTTTATGTATACCTAACATAACATTTGGAAACAAAGCTACATACTCTGCAATATTTTCTTTTTCTTTGGGCCAGTTAGGAAAGCAAGGAAATTTTTTCTTACCTTTAAATTTTGGATTGTAAACAACTGTGCCTTGGCCTGCAAAGCGGTTTGGTAATCCTTGAATATGATAGTGATCTTCAATTTTTGAATAAGAATTTAAACCTGGATGAACCCATGGCAAATGATAACTTTCACAATAATTTTCAATTGCAAATTTCCAATTACATTTTGCATTTATTTTAAAATAACCAAAATCATTTGCATGATTAATTAATTTTCTATCTTTTTTTTTCCAAAATTTAGCCCACCTATCACTTAAGGGTTTAATATATTTTTCAAATGGAATTTCGTTGTTACTAATATTAATAAAAATTAAATCTAACCAAACACATGATCTTATTTCTTTTAAATTGTTTTTATTTTTTTTAAATTTTGGGCTACTATGTTGGTTCATCCCACCTATATGAGGTGTTGCAATTAGCTTTCCATCTGATGTGTATGACCATGAATGATAAGGACATCTAATAACATTTCTAATATTACCTTTTTTGTTTACTAACTTTACTCCTCTATGACTACAGACGTTATGAAAAACTTTTATCTGATTTTTTTTATTCCTTACTAAAAATAATGGCAGTCCTAACAAGTTAAATGGTTTTACATCTCCAATATTTGGCAAAGAACTTGCAACTCCTATTACGGTCCATTTATTTTCAAATATTTTCTCTCGTTCTATTAAAGTGTAATCTTTACTTGTATAACATTCGTTGGGGAGTCCATGTGCTTTTGAAATTGGTTTCTTAACTATATCTAATTTTTTTTTATCTATAATTTTATAAATTGCTGACATTTTATTTTGTCACTTCATATAGACCAAGCCATGCATTTACATCTTTACTAGCAATATAATCAGATTTAAAAAACTCTATTTCTTTCCATTTATTTTCATTTTTTAATTGTTTGATTTTTTTATCAAATCCATATTCCTCATATATTCCCTCGTTAATAGTGAAACAAATTAGACCTTTATTTTTAGTAATTCTAA
This sequence comes from uncultured Pelagibacteraceae bacterium, assembly GCA_902581585.1. Lineage (GTDB taxonomy): Bacteria > Pseudomonadota > Alphaproteobacteria > Pelagibacterales > Pelagibacteraceae > Pelagibacter. The sequence continues at coordinate 119,309 of CACHPB010000002.1, read as the reverse complement.
TAAACTCATCTAATGCAGGTGGTTTTACATGTCCAAAAGTAAATGTGCCCACACACATTAAAGCATCATATTGATCATCCTTTTCCTTGATTGGTTTATTTAAATCTACTTTATCTAATTTTTTATAAAGGTTATTTGGAACCAAATCTAAAAGTTTTTGGGATAGATCGGCACCAAAAAAATTAGTGAAACCATACTTTTTCAATTCTACACCAACCAATCCAGTTCCACATCCAGCATCATAAATATTAATATCTTTTTCTTTTTGATGTTTATTGAAAACTTCTGCTGTTTCCTTTGGGCCAGTATAATTCCATTCAACCATATCTTTATCATATTTATTATCCAAACCCCATTCGTCATAAAAATCCATCACCTCTTTTGTTTCTTTTAGTTTATAAATTGGAACTTTGTTACCTACATCTTTTTGGGCCATTACCCTCTCATTTTTTCTCCACTTGGATCATAAAGTGCTTCTTTGATAATTGAACAATTGAATAAATCACCATTAATTTCTACTTGTATTCCATCTTCAGATGATAAATTTTTTTGATCTAGATATGAAAAAGCAACACTTTTATTTACAAAATGAGCAAATCCACCTGAAGTTATATACCCAATGCTATTATCTCCCTTCATTACTGCTTCATTGTTTGTGACATCTATGTCGTTTGTTTGAATTATTAAAGGAACTAATCTATTCGAGCTATTGTCTTGTTTAGCTTTTTCTTTACCAATAAATTCTTTGTTCCAATTAATGAAACTTTCTAATCCAGTTTCTTTAGCAGTAAAATCAGGTCGATAGTCTAAAGTCCACGCACCCCAATTTTTCTCTAGTCTCATAGACATTAAAGCTCTTCCACCAAAAGGTTTAATACCAAATTCTTTTCCCGCCTCCATTAACTCCTCATAAAGTTTAATTTGGAAATGTGGCGCAACATATATTTCATAACCAAGTTCACCCGTGAATGAAATTCGGTTTATAATTGCTGGAACACCTCCAACAAACATTCTTCTTGAGTCTCTAAATCTAAATTTTTCATTAGATACATCGTCTCTAACTATTTTTTCTAAAACTTTTCTCGAATTAGGTCCTGCTATAGATATTCCATGAAATTCATCTGATCTATTTTTATATTCAACATTAAATTTATCTAAATGGCTTTCAAACCAACGTCTATGCATTTCTTGAGCTGCACCTGAACCAAAAACCATAAATTCGTTTTCATCAAGGCATGAAACTGTAAGATCGCCACATAATTTTCCTCTATAAGATAACATTGGAGATAACGATATTCTTCCAGGATTTGGAAGCTTACCTGCCATAATATGATCTAAAAATTTTCTTGCATCTTTTCCTTTAAATTGATGTTTTGAAAAATTAGCAACTTCAATAAAACCAACATTTTCTCTTACATTAATAACTTCTTTGGAGACATAATTATGCGATCTAGATCTTTTTATAGTTGGCTCTTCGTATGCATCTTTTTTATCATTTGCAAACCACAAAACATTTTCTAAACCAAAGCTGTCTCCCATAACCGCTCCTTGTTCTACAAACCGATCATAAAGAGCTGTTGTTTTTTGTTTTCTTCCTTTTGGTAAAGTTTCATTTGGAAATGTCATAATAAATCTTCGTTCATAATTTTCAGAAGATTTAATTGTTCCGTATTGAGGTGATGCATAATCTCCAAATCTTGCAACATCCATTGCCCAAACATCTATTGATGGTTCTCCGTCAATTATCCATTCAGCAATACATTTTCCAACTCCTCCTCCTTGACAAAAACCAGCCATTACACCCACTGCTACCCAATAATTTTTCATTCCGGGAACAGGTCCAATTAATGGTGATCCATCAGGTCCAAAAGTAAAAGGCCCATTTACAATATTTTTAATTCCTGCCTTTTCTAACGCTGGCATTCTTTCAAAACCTATTGCTAATCTATCTTGAATATTATCTAGTTTTGGTTCTAATAACTCATGACCAAAATTCATAGGTGTTCCTTTAACCTTCCATGGTGTTGATTTTGGTTCATAAGTTCCAAGAAGCATTCCTTTTCCTTCTTGTCTAAAATAAATGTTACCTTCAAAATCAGTTCCAATAGGAATTCTTTGATCACCCATTGCTTCAATTTCTGGAATAGCTTCAGTGATTAAGTAGTGATGCTCCATTGGTTGAACTGGTAGATTAATTCCTGCAAGCTGTCCAACTTCTCTTGCCCATAAACCTCCAGCGTTAATAACTATTTCAGCTTTTATATTGCCCTTGTCAGTTATCACATCCCAACTTCCATCCTCTTTTTGTTTTGTGTCTTTTACAACTGTATGTGTATAATATTTTCCACCATGAACTTTTGCTGCTTTAGCAAAAGCATAAGTCACACCTGATGGGTCTACTTCCCCATCAATTGGATCCCACAATGCTAGAAGGTATCTTGATGGATCAATTAAAGGATTTTTCTTTTTTACTTCCTCTAAAGAAACAAACTCTTGGTCAAGACCCATATATCTTGCTTTAGACCTCTCTCTTTTTAAATAATCCGCCCAAACATCATTTGAAGCCAAATAAAATCCCCCACTTGATTTGAATCCAACTGAATGGCCAGACTCTTTTTCAATTTCTTTGTACAATCCGATTGTATAAGCCATCATTCTAGAAATATTTGGGTCAGATGAAATCACATGTACATTTCCAGCTGCATGCCAAGAGGATCCAGATGTGAGTTCATTTCTTTCAAGAAGAATACAATCTTTTAAACCAAACTTTGATAAATGATAAAGAATGGAACAGCCTACTACGCCGCCACCTATGATGACTACTTTTGCATGATTTTGCATGTTAGTATTTTACTTCTTTATTGACGTCTTTCAATGTCTTGTCTGTCCCATGGTGAAAATGTTTAGTCATATCTGGCATGTACTTCATGGCAATTGGTTTTTTACCAACTGCAACAGCCATTTGTCTAACATGATGAGCTTCAGCACCACAACAAATACCGATTAAATTAATTTTTTCTTTAAGACATTCTTTTGCAAATTCAGCCATTTCAAATCTGTTACAATATAAATTATCTAGAGCAACAGGGAATGCATTTCCTCCAGGAATGCAGTCACATCCGTGATCTGTTTGATTCAAAAATCCTGGTTCTTCCTCTGTTGTTCTATATGGAACAGGAAGACCTGCAACATGACAGGAAACTTTTTTTCTTATTTTTTTTAAAAGTTTCATGGTCATTTCTGGACCTCTGTAACAATTCAAACCAACAACATCAGCACCAAGATCTTCAATTATTTTACATGCATCTTCAGCAGTGTGGCCATCTCTTGTCAAATCACCACGAGGTATTGCATAATTGGCAACTGCAATCAAACCTTCATCCTTAATTGCTTTTAAAGCTATCTTCATTTCATCTACCCAATTAATTGTTTCTGCAACTACAAAGTCAACTCCTGCCTCTTTTGCCCAAAGCACTTGCTCTTCGTACATCTTTTGACATTCTTTGAATGAGTTTTTGTCTTTTGGATCAAAAATATTTGTATTAGCAACATCTCCACAAACCATTAAGTCTAAATCTTTAAATTCTTTCGCAGCATCCTTTGCAATTTTAAGTGCATTTTTTTGCATCGGCTCTAGCAAATGTTCTTTTCCAATAATTCTTAATTTCTCTCTATGTCCATAATAGGTGAAAGCTTGAACAATATCTGAACCAGCTCTAATAAATTCTCTATGTAATTGTGTAACTACATCTGGATGCTCTAAAACTACTTCTGGCACAAATGGACCTGCAGAAAGATATCCTCTCCTTTCCATCGCAAATAAATATCCCTCTGCGAATATAACGGGACCCTCATCTAATCTTGATAATAAATTTTTATTCATATTTATTTAATAATTTATTTCTAAATAAAGAGAGTTTAAAGACAATTTTAACACAACTCAAAGTTGAAACTAGTTTGCAATTTTTCCATCTATATGTTCTGATGATTTATAATTAATTAATTAGGAGATAATAATGAAATTAAAAAGAATCTTACTTTCTGCATTATTTGTTTTAGGCGTTACATCTTTCGGTAATGTTGCTAATGCAAAATGTGGAGACATTAGTATTGCTAATATGAACTGGGCTTCTGCAAACTTCATGGCTGAAGTTGACAAAATCATATTAGAAGAAGGTTATGGATGTAATGTTGAGCTTGTGCCTGGTGCAACTCAGCCAACTTTTGCATCTATGCAAGAAAAAGGTGAACCAGATGTAGCCCCAGAATTTTGGGCTAACGCTGCAATCATTGCTTTAAATAAAGCAGTTGATGAAGGAAGAATGCACTCACTTAATAAAGCACCTATTACTGGTTTAGGTGAAGGATGGTGGGTGTTACCTGCTACTTTAGAAAAACATCCTGAACTTACAACTGCTGAAGCAATTTTGGCAAGACCGGATCTATTTCCTCATCCAGAGGATCCATCAAAAGGTGGGTTTCATATTTGTCCTCCAGGATGGAACTGTGAACTAAGTAATAGAAATCTTTACAAAGCTTTTGACATGGAAGCAAAAGGTTGGGCTATTGTTGAAACAGGTTCTGCTGCAGGATTAGATGGATCAATTGCTAAAGCTGCTGAAAGAGGTGAAAACTGGTTTGGTTACTATTGGTCACCAACAGCTATCATTGGTAAATATGATATGAGAGCTGTGGACATGGGAGCTTGGGGTGGAAAAGATAACTGGGATAAATGTATAGTTTTACCAGAACAAGAATGTGGAGACCCTAAAGCAACTTCATGGACAAAATCTGAAGTTTACACAATCGTAACTGACAATTTCAAAAATACAGCTGGAAGTGCTGGTATGGATTATTTCAAAAAAAGAACTTATCCAGGTCCAGTAATGAACGGTATGTTAGTTTGGATGGGTGAAAACCAAGCAGAGGGTGCTGATGCTGCAATTGAATTCCTAACAAACCAAGAAGATGTTTGGTCTAAGTGGGTTTCAAGTGAAGCTGCTGCAAAAATAAAAAAAGCACTATAATTAGTGTAAATATTACTGAACCCGTTTATAACGGGTTCAGTTAAAAAAATGGATTTCTTAAATTCGATACCTGTAATGGATAGAACAGCTCTTAGGGAGCTGAAAAAGGGTATTGATTTAAGTTTTAAAGATTTTTCAAGAGCTTATGGAGATGGAATAGAAAGTTTTTTTGATCCACTACTATATTTTTTAATTTGGTTAGAAAAGTTATTAGTAAATAGTCCTTGGCCTTTAGTCATAGGAGTATTTGCTCTGTTGGCTTGGATTGGTTCAAGAAGTATTAAGCTGGTTATAGGAACTGTAATTTGTTTTCTAATTATAGGTTATTTTGGGATGTGGAAAAATTGTATGGCAACTGTTGCTATAATTTCTGTTTCTACACTTGTCTGTATTGTTGTTGGAATACCTATTGGAGTATTAATGTCAAAATCAAGTAGAGCAGAAAAAACTATTCTACCCGTATTGGACATGATGCAAACGATTCCAAGTTTTGTGTATCTAATTCCAATAATTATGCTTTTGGGTATCGGAAAAGTCCCTGGTTTATTGGCAGTTTGTATTTATGCTTTACCTCCAGTAGTCAGGCTAACAAATCTTGGGATTAGAGAAGTAGATAAAGAAACACTTGAGGCAAGTGAAGCATTTGGTGCAACACCTATGCAGAAGTTAAAATCAGTTCAAATACCTCTTTCTCTACCAACTATTTTTGCAGGTATTAACCAAACAATTATGATGGCTTTAGCCATGGTAGTTATTGCATCTATGATTGGGGTAAAAGGTCTTGGAGTACCTATTTTACAAGCAATTTCAAATCAGTATTTAGCACTTGGAATGATGAATGGGCTAGCCATAGTTGCTTTAGCAATTATCTTTGATAGGGTAACTCAGAAATATGGTGAGAGAATTCAAAAGCACAGAGGCCAGAAAAAATAGCTCTGACATTTTAGCTTACGATTTTTCTAGACAGACATTTTAAAATAAATAATTATTCAAAAATGAATTTTTCATTAGAAATTGGACCTCACACAGATCTTGATACTTTACCTGAAGTTAAAGATGTTTATGTGACTATGCTACCTGGAGGAGATTATAAAGAAACTGCGGATAAATCTGGTGACTTGGTTAAGAAAGGATTTAATCCAGTACCCCACTTCCCAGCTAGATCAATAAATAATGAAGAAGAACTTAAAGACTACATTTCGAGATGTAAAGATTTAGGTGTGAAACAGATATTGGCTATAGGTGGAAGTAGAGACCCAGTTGGAAAATTTGACAGCTCATATCAAATATTAGAGACAGGATTATTTGATGGAATTAAGATTGGAATTGCTGGACATCCAGAGGGTAGTCCTGATATATCCGATTCAGAATTAGAAAAAGCAATGATAGATAAAAAGCCTTACGCTGATTATATTGTAACCCAATGGTTATTAGATTCTCAGCCTATCGTTGATTTCATTTCTAAACAAACGATACCAGTTCATGTTGGAATAACTGGGCCCATGAAAATTTCAAGCTTAATAAAGTTTGCAAATATTGTAGGGGCAAAAAATTCCATTAACTTTCTTAAATCTAATTTTACTAAGGCATTAGATTTATTGAAACCTAAAGACCCTAATGATCTAATTGGGAAAGTTAAATCGCATACTGATTATTTTCACATTTATACATTCGGCGGCTTGAAGGAAACAAACAAGTGGTTGAAGGAGAATAACTATGTCTAAAGAATTTGACTATAGTAAGCTAAGACACGTAACATCAGTAGATCAATCTGATAGAAAAGTGCCTTATAATTTAAGACAAAGCGGACCAACAAAAGTTGAAATGTTAATTTCAACACGTGTAAGAAAATCACCATATTGGCATTTATCAATGCAAGCTGGTTGTTGGAGAGCAACTGTATACAATCGTATTTATCATCCAAGAGGCTATGTAAAACCTGAAGATGGTGGTGCAATGGTCGAGTATGATGCAATTGTTAATCATGTAACAATGTGGAATGTTGCTGTTGAAAGACAAATTAGAGTAAAGGGTCCTGATGCAGAAAAATTTGTAGACTATGTAATTACAAGAGATGCTACAAAAATCTCTCCAATGAGAGCAAGATATGTAATTCTTTGCAATGCATATGGCGGCGTATTAAATGATCCCATACTTTTAAGATTATCAAAAGACGAATTTTGGTTCAGTTTATCTGATAGTGATATAGGACTTTATTTACAAGGGGTAAACTCTGATGAGAGATTTAATGTAGAAATAGATGAAATAGATGTAAGTCCGGTTCAAATTCAAGGGCCAAAGTCAAAAGCATTAATGAAAGATTTATGTGGTGATCAAGTTGATTTCGATAATATGCCTTTCTATGGTTTAGCTGAAGCTAAGGTTGGGGGAAGAAGTTGCGTGATATCTCAATCAGGGTTTTCTGGTGAAGCCGGATATGAGATATATTTAAGAGAATGTACTTTATATGCAGAGGATATGTGGAATGCAGTTCTTGAAGCAGGAAAAAAACATAGCCTAATGGTTATTGCACCTGCACACCACAGAAGAATTCAAGCTGGAATTCTTTCTTGGGGTCAAGATATGGACAATCAACACAATCCATTCCAATGTAATTTAGGTTATCAAGTTTCATTATCCGGCAAAGGTGAATGGAATAAAAAAGCTGACTATGTTGGAAAAAAAGCCCTTGAAAAAATGAAAGCTGATTTAAAAGCTGGACATAAACCTTATAAACTTCAATTGGTTGGATTAGAATTAGGTGGAAAGCCAATTGAGGAATACGCTCCTGATTTTTGGTTAATTTCAGATGAAGGTGGTGGAGAGCCAATTGGGTTTATTACTTCGCCTTGGTATCACCCTGAAAAAAAACAAAATATTGCAATGGGTTATGTACCATTCGATGGGACACTAAATGCTAATGGTTTTCCTAAAGGAAAGCTAGGAACTAAATTTAAGGTACACTTGCCTGAAAAATATTCTGAAACTCCAGGCAAACCTGTAGATGCAGTAGTTGTTGATATACCATTTAAAGAGTCTTACAACGCGAATACAAGAGAAGTTGTAAAAGGTTAAATAATTATGTGGGAGGAGATTAACTCCTCCCCTAAATCTGATGCTAGCACAATTTCTAGAGATTTTTTTTAAATCGTTAAAATTAGATAGAAGCTTATACAAAGATAATAAATACTTTGGAGAAGCTGCAATATATTTTGCTGGTCTTGTAATGATACTTGATGGAGTTGCAGGAGCCGTAGCGGCAAATTCAATAATAAAAACATCAATAGGCATATCTGGTTTGACAGCTTTACTAACATGGTTTGTTTGGGCAATTTTTATTTTTGTAATAGGAGTAAAAATCTTTCCAGACAAAGGCAGCAGAGTTCCATTTAAAAAAGTATTAATTGCCGTAGGGTATGCTCACGCACCAGGTTTAATAAGATTTTTTGCAGTTACACCAGACTTAGTTTTGCCTATTATTTTTCTTACACAGTTTTGGATATTTGCTTCTTTAATTATATCTACAAAACAAATATTAAATTTAAAGTCTAATTTAAAATCTTTTGGAGTAGTGTTTTTGTCTTTTCTTATAATTGCTTTTCTCTCAATAACATTCATTATGAATAGAATGAACTCAATTCCAGTTAGCAATATTAGTTAAAGAGGAAACACAGTCTTTGAGATTCTGCAAGATTTACACAACTTATATCCTGTCATAATTAAATTTTGCGTAACGCTTTCATCTTCTTTATGACATTCTTCACAAATCTCGTCTAAATCTTTTAAATTTTTCCTTAAAAAATCATCTTTTATTTTATCAGTCATTATCTGTTAAACCAGCTCCCGCCGTTCTTGATTTAGACTCCTCGCTTTCCTCAACATAAGTTTTAATTGAAAGTTTATGCATTTCTAACCAATCATCCTCGGAGAAGTTATTTTTATTATCTAAAAATTTAATATTTATTTTGTCTGATTTTTCTAAAATATCTCCACTTAAATAATTAGAATAAATAGATTCATTAAAATTAAACAAAAACTCTTTATTGTCCATTTTTAAGAATATTCTTTTACCACTAATCTCTGACGCCCTACTCAAAAAAGATAAAAATATGAGAGGAAAAGCTATTTTATTAATTTCAATTTCGTTAAATTTTAAAATTACAGGTGATTGATCATAAAAATTTAACCCACAAAGTATCGGACAATAATATCCTTTTGCTGTATTTGAAGGTGAAATTTCTCCAATATTTTCAAAGTTACTAATATTATAAATTTTAAAGTATTGGTTAAGATTTTTAAGTCCTGGCAAACCAAACATCTCAAGCAATCTTATATTTTTTCCAACTTCCTCAGAAATACCCCATGAAAAACCTTTAGCCTTAGTTGCTCTTTTAATTGTAGTTTCTATTTCGCTATAACTTCTCATACGAAATTAACTATACATCCAATAATTATCAAAATTTGAGAGTTCTGATGGCAAAGGTGCGCCCTGAAACATGCAAATACGTAACCACTTGTCTGATCTAGGATCAAATTTTATTGCACCAAAAAAAGACAACTTAAGTCTTAACATATCAATAGGCATTAATTTAGAACCAATTGTATTATCTTGAATTTCTGCATAAGGACATTTTTCAGAAATAAATACTCTTCTTACTACATGTCTTAAATGATTATTATCCAATAAAAATTTTCCAATTTTGGAACTATTTTTTTTTGTGAATACTATGTCATAAAGCTTTTTGATATCCCTTGCGATTGCAAGTGGTTGTTCTAAATTTGATCCATCATCAATATACCTATCCCCTATTCTTGGCTCCTCTTTATTTTTTGAAATAAACCAGAAATTTTTATTATTTTCTTCCTTACTAAAATCAATTTTCAAAATTTCAGAGTAATTCTTTTCAATTATATTTCTTAAATCCTCGATAGTTCTTTCAACAGGAATATTGAAGTATTTTTCTTCATTTGAACTCATTTTAGATACTAAAGGATCTACTATTTTATCATATGGCTCCATCATCATAGAAACAATATACTCAATACACTCATCATTTAAATTCTCCTCAGCCCACATATAAATATTATTAAATTGATAAGAATTTTCAAATTTAAACTCATCTTTCATAAATTTTATAAATTTTTTTAAATCAAATATTAAATTTTTAATTTTTTCTTTTTGAAATTCACTGTCAGTATGCCAGCTGGTAATATTTTTTAGTGATTTAATTAAACACTGATAAAAAATATCTAAATCATTTTTAGAAACTTTTTCTATTTCTCTTATTTTTTTTAAAACTGTTTCTCTAGCAGTTATCCAGTTATTAAGTAAAGTGGGATGGTTTACTATAAATGGTGCCATGCCAAGTCCTGTAGAATTTCCTATACCTAGAGTTCTGCTGATATTGTTATCCAGTTCAACAGCGTTTTTAGGACTTATACTTTTTGCAATATGGTTAACTTGGTCAAATGTAAATTGTCTAACTAAATAAACCAACATCATCTCTAGTCTAAATGGCCCACAAATTTCATCCCTATTTTTAATCCTAAATCTATCAGCTAAACCAAATTTACCAGATCCATATACTGCAGTGGTTCTATAAAGATAACCAACTTTAGATATAAATTCTTTATCTGGTTGTTGACCTTTCGATAAATTTTCAACTACATGATTAAACAACCTGACAGATTTATTAGCTCTTGATAGGGTTAGTTCTTTATAAGATAACCTTCCGACCTCTTGTTTAGGGACATTATTACTAAGTCTATCAACATCTTCTTTTGTTGGAATTCCATCAAATAGAGTAAATGCAGCATCCCATTTAGTGGCAATAACTCTATCTGATCTTTCATCATCCTTAATTTCATTTGCAAAACAAATTAAAGAATAAGTTTTTTTTTCTTTAGTGAAAGAATAAATTGCTCTTCCAAATCCTTTGTCATTTAATTGAAATAGGTCTCTACTATATTTCCAATCTTTAAACTCTTTTAAGAAAGATCTCAAAAAAGAGAGTTTTGATTGATGAAAAGAACCAAGTTTAGATAACTTCATCAGGAATTTAGGGTCTCTTAACTTAATTTCCATTAATTAATTCCTTTATAAAAATTAAACCAATTGTTTCCTAAAATATCATTTACTTCATTTTCATTAAAACCTATTTTTTTCAATCCTTTTTCTAAATTACTAAACCCTCTTGCGTCAATAAACCATTCAGGTTGATTAGGAAATTCAGGTTTACTTTTGCTTCCCTCGCCATAATTTTTTGTTTTACTCCAAGTTCCATTCCTCATCCACTCAACGATACTATCTGGTTGATTTAAACAAAGGTCAGAACCAATGCCTATATTTTTTACTCCCATTATTTCAACAGTTTTTGCAACCATTTCACAAAAGCTATCTAATTTACAATTCGTTCCATCTTTTAGATGATGTGCATACAAAGAAAGCCCAAGCATTCCTCCACTGTTTGATAAATGTTTTAAAAGTTTTTCAGATTTATTTCTTAAAGCACTATGCCAAAAAGATGGATTAGCATGAGTAATCGCAATTGGTTTTTCGCTAATGTCTATAGCATCTAATGTACTTTTTTCACCTGAATGCGACATATCAATAACTATTCCAATTCTATTCATTTCTTTTATAGCTTCTCTGCCAAAATTTGTAACACCAGAATCGTTTTTTTCATAACATCCTGTAGCTAAAAGAGATTGGTTATTATAAGTAAGTTGCATAAATCTGCATCCATGATTATGAACTTTCTCAATTAAATTAATATCATCCTCAATTGGAGAACAGTTTTGAAAGCCAAAAAATATTGCAGTTTTATTTTCTGACTTTGCCTTTATAATATCTTCAAAAGTTTTTCCCAAAAATATTAGATCTGAATTTTCATTAAGTAAGTTATCCCATTCTTTCAATTTAATTAAAAATTCATCATAGTCTTCATGATATACTACTGTTGCATGTACTGCGTTCAGTCCAGCATCTCTGTTGATTTTAAAAATATCTCTTGACCAGTTGCAATATTGAAGATTATCAATTCGATAATTCATATTAAAACACATTATAATTATTACAAATTTTGTCGACTAGTTTTAATTTTAAGACTATATTGATTATATTAATTCAAAAACTTAGCATGAAAAAGAAAAGATATAGTCACAGAGTATCCATTGTAATGGGAAGCAAATCTGACTATTCCACAATGAAATTATGTGAAAAAACTCTTAAATTACTAAAAGTTAATTATGAAACTTATATTGTTTCTGCTCACAGAACACCTGAGAGAATGTTCAATTATGCAAAATCAGCAGAGTCGAGAAACATTAATGTTATTATTGCAGGCGCAGGTGGATCTGCACATTTACCTGGCATGATTGCTGCATTAACAAGAATACCAGTAATAGGCGTTCCTATTGAAAGTAAAAAACTAAAAGGTCTAGATAGTCTTTTATCTATAGCCCAAATGCCTAAAGGTATTCCGGTTGGAACAGTTGCCATAGGAACTGATGGTGCAATCAATGCTGCATTGTACGCAGCATCTATAATTTCTAATTTTGATCCTAAAATTAAAAACAGCTTAATAAAATGGAGATCTAAACAATCTAAATCTGTTAAGAAAAAACCAAATTAAATGAAAAATCCTATTTTAGGAATTATAGGTGGAGGTCAACTTGGAAGTTTGCTGTCAGTAGCTGCTAAGAAAATTGGCATTAAAACTGTTATTTTAAGCGATGATGAGAATGCGCCAGCTAAAAACTTTACAGAAAAATTCATATTTGGAAAATATGATAGCAAATCAATTACTCAGGAATTTATCGATAGTGTCGATTTAGTTACTTACGAATTTGAAAATATTCCATTTGATATTCTTCAAAGTATTAATAATGAAAAAACAGTTTTGCCTAAACCTGAGATTAATAATTTAATCCAAAATAGATTGACAGAGAAAAATTTTCTCAATGATATAAATATTCAAACTACCCAATACGTTTCTATAAAAAATATAGACGAATTAAAAGAAAATGAAAATTTTTTGCCAGGATTGCTAAAAACAACTACATTAGGATATGATGGGAAAGGTCAATACAAATTAAATAGCAAAAAGGATATATCTAATGAGATAGATTTTTCTAAAGAATACATATTAGAAAAATTTATTAGTTTAAAAAAAGAAATATCTGTTATCATTACAAGATTTGGTAATCAAAAATATGAAATATATGAACCAATTGAAAATGTTCATGAAGACCAAATTTTAAAGCACTCTAAAATCCCTGCAGATGTTTCGAAAGCAATTATAATTAAATCCACTGAGTGGTCAAAAAAAATTGTAGAGGATTTAGATTATATTGGAACATTATGTGTAGAGTTTTTTATTGACAAAAATGATAATTTATATGCTAACGAAATAGCTCCCAGAGTCCATAACTCGGGACATTTGACAATTAATTCTCACAATATAAGTCAATTTGAAAATCATGTTAGAGCTGTATGTGGTTTAGAAAAAATTAAAACAAAGAAAATATATAATGCCAAAATGATAAATTTAATAGGTGATGATATTTTAATATATAGAGACAAAAAATTTTCTGAGAACGAATTCTTTTATGACTATCTTAAAAAAGATATTAAAAATAAAAGAAAAATGGGTCATGTAACAATCATTGAAAAATAATATCTTAAATTTGTTGAATTAATGAGGCGCTATTATTTGTTGGTTTATTGACATCCTTAGATATTTCATGAAAAGTCAAACTTACTTTGTTACACTCTTTTAAAAAAGTTGAACCAAAATGTTCGATGTTTAAATATTTATCTATATCTTTTTCATAAAGTATTACTGGTTGTCTATGATGAATTTCTGAAATATTTTGGCTTGCTTCCTCAGTTATCATACAAAATTGGCCTTCATCGTAAATTGCAGCTATAAAAATTGTCTTTTTATCATTTCTGAAAAAATAATATGGAATTTTGTTATCTTTTGTTCTTTTCCATTCATAGAAGCCATCGGCAACAACTACACATCTTTGCATTTTAATAAGTTTTTTAAATGAGACCTTTTCATCGATTGTTTCTAATCTTGCATTTATCAAAGCTTTAAAGTCTTTCTGTTTTGCCCAAGATGGAATAATTCCCCATTTAAGATTTTCAACAGTATTACCGTTTTTATATTTCTTGACCACAGGAAGATTTTGATATGGATGTGCATTATAATTATCACTGTCTTGAACATTAATCGCAGTTTTCACGATATTTTTTGTTTTTGTAACAGCATTCGTAACTACGTATCTTCCACACATATATTTAATATTGGTTTAATTTGTTTTTCGATTATATGTTCTTCAAAATGATTAAATCAATAGAAAATAACTTTGATAACCCACAGGTAAATGAACTTCTTAGAATTCATTTTATTGAATTAAGATCTGTATCGCCAGAGGGTAGTTCACATGTATTAGATGTGCAAGGTTTGAGAGTTCCCAGCATAAAATTTTGGAGTTTATGGGAGAATAATGATTTAATTGGATGCGGAGCTTTAAAAACCCTTTCAGAAGAACATGGGGAATTTAAGTCAATAAGGGTCGTAGACAAATTTAGGAAAAAAAGATATGGAGAAAAAATTATTGCACATTTAATAGATAAATCAAAAAAAATTGGAATTAAAAAATTAAGTGTTGAAACAGGAGCTGGAGATTTTTTTGCCCCAGCAAGAAAATTATTTAAAAATTTTGGATTCAAAAAATGCAAACCTTTTGCACATTACAAAGAGGATCCAAATTCGTGTTATTATAATTTAAATTTGTAATTTCATGAAAAAAAATTTAGCTAAACCCTATATACTTTATGTTGCTGAGGTTATTTATTTAGCAATAAGTGAAATTAAAAGTAAAGAGCGGAATATAAGCAATATTGATGCTATGGAAAGATTCATGGGTTCACCATTATATGAAAAAATAAGTAGTGGTAAGTATCATGATGATTGGTTTGAAGAGTTAAAAAAAAATAATTATATTGATATTAATTCTGGCGAAAAAATTTCTGCAGAAGTAATCCGGCTTTTAAATCTTCAAAAAGAAGCAATGATGAAGCAATTAATTAAATTTCCTGATTTATACTATGCAAAAAGCCATTTTCCTTTAGATATTTCTCAAAGAGCTATTAACCATTTGTGGAGAGTGTGTGAAAGTTACGAGTTGTGGTGTAATGAAACAAAGAATACTAAGTTAATAAAATTAAACATAATTGAATAATTTTATGAATCAAATTTCCAAATTTATCGACTCCACTTTACTAGATTTAGGAAGACAATTTAAACTATCTTATTTACCACCTTTAATGATTTATCTTGCAGCTGGAATTTCAGGTTTAACAGGAATAGTGGGTACATTTTTTGTTAAAGATTATCTAAATTTATCAGCAGCTTTTCTTGCTGGGCTAGGGTTTTGGGCAGGTATCCCTTGGGCACTAAAAATGCCATTAGGTCATTTAGTAGATCTAATTTGGAACAAAAAAAATTATATGGTTTATGTAGGAGCTACACTAATTGGTTTAAGCTTATTGATAATGTATGGATTAATTATCCATACAGAATGGATGTCCACAATTCTAAAAGTAGAAACTTGGTTTGTAATAAGTGTTCTTTTAGCTCCCATTGGTTATGTGGTTCAAGATGTTGTTGCAGATGCAATGACAGTAGAAGCTGTTCCAATTGTTAATGAAGAAGGTCAAAAATTTTCACAAGATCAGATTAAAACAATGCATACTACAATGCAGACACTTGGACGATTTGCAATTATCGGTGGCACTGTTCTAGTTGCTTTAGTAAATGTAATCTTATTTAAAGGCGTAGATAGTTTAGAGCAAGCGGACAAAATAGAGCTCTATGGCTCAATTTATATTTATGCACTAGTAATACCATTTGTTTCAATTTTAGGAGTAATTTTTGCTAACTATCTTAAAAATAAAAAAAAAAATAAATTAATTGGTCAGGGTTTAGTCGGTAACGAAGATAATTACGAACATGAAAAAACAGAGATTAATTGGTGGATTTTAGGTGGTAGTTTAATTTTTGTAATTTTTACACTCAGCGTTGGCTCCTTCGGAGTTCCTTTTGCTCAAGAGATAGTTTTTTTAGGATCTATGGTAATTATTTTGTTCCTGATGAGTAAATTGATAAAAGAACTGCCTCAAAATTTAAGATCTACGATTGTCGGAACGGCTGTGATTATATTCGTATTTAGAGCAATGCCAGGTCCAGGTCCAGGACTATCTTGGTTTGAAATAGATGAACTAAAATTTAATGAGCAGTTTTTTTCTATATTATCACTACTAGCTTCGGTCTTAACATTGTTAGGAATTATTTTGCTTAGACCTTTTATGTCAAATAATTCTATAGCAAAAATCATTGTAGTTTTGTCAATCGCTGGTGCAATATTATTTCTGCCAAGTGTAGGAATGTATTACGGATTTCATAATTGGACCTCATCAATAACAAATGGAATTGTTGATGCTAAATTTATTGCACTAATTAATACAGCATTAGAGTCGCCTTTAGGTCAGGTCTCTATGATACCTTTACTAGCATGGATTGCTAAAAATGCACCTTCGCACCTAAAAGCTACTTTTTTTGCAGTTTTTGCGTCTTTTACAAATTTAGCATTATCAGCAAGTGCTTTAGGAACAAAATACTTAAATGAAATTTATACAATTACTCGTGAAGTCAAAGATAAAGTGACTAATGCAATATTGACTACTGCTGACTACTCTGAATTGGGAATATTATTAATAACTGTAACATTACTGACTTTAATTTTACCAATTTTATTCGTATTTATTATTCAAAAAACAAGATTTAAAACTTTTGAATAGTTTCTAGATACATTTATAGCCATATTCTAGTGAAGCATCAGTTATTGAGTGGTACATAGATTCTCCAAAACTACGAAGTGAAAAAATTCTAGCTTTTTCAGGATCATCTTCAACCATATCAACTAAAAAAGATATTCCGTTATATGATGAGTTGATGCACATATTTTTACTAAATATATTGAAATTAAACGGACAACCTTTTTTTAAAACCTCTTTAACATTAGGCCCTTCTATTTCTATAATCGCCTTAGAATGTGAGAGATCTGTAACAGCAAAGTCGCTATCATTAAAATTTTTCAAAATTTCACTAAAAAGTTCTTTTTTTTTGGAAACAACAAGCCAATTGTTTGGTGAATTCCACAATATTCTTAAATTTTCATTTGCGACAACTTTTTGTGCTTCGTTAACAAATTGCAAATTATTAAGTTTTATATCATTTATTTTAATTGAGGAATTTTTGTACTGAACTATTTGAACAATTAATAAATTTTTTAACTCAGAAATTTTCAATAATTCATTTTCAGTTTTATTTTCAAAATTTCCATAAGAGCCCTCTGAATGAATGTTTTGCAAAGGTGATATCATCGTCATGATCTAACTCTCTTTCCTTCAGGATCTACATAATGAGAAGAGACAATCTCTACAGGTATTGTTTTGTTTTTTAAAGGTGACATAGCAAAGAGTTTTTGTCCTATCATATTTTTACCATCTTTAATTATTGCTAAAGAAAATGGGTTATCATGTTCAACACTCCAACATGATGCCGAAACATGACCTAATTTTGGGTTAGGTAATTTTGCTTTTGGATCTTTTACTATGTAAGATCCCTCAGGTATACTTGTAGTTTTATCAATTGGAACTACGCCAACTAATTTTTCTCTATCCGTAGATGTAAAGGCAGATCTGTTTAAAGATCTTTTGCCTATAAAATCTTTTTTCTTACTAACTAGCCCTTCTAAAGATGCATCGTAAGGGATTGTTCTTCCATCTAATTCAGATCCTGCTACATGGCCCATTTCTATTCTTAAAGTTGATAAAGCTTCAGTTCCATATGGTTGTATTTGAAATTCTTTTCCAACTTCCATGATTTTTTCCCACATGAAATATCCGTTATCAGATTCAACGTTAATCTCATATGCTAACTCACCAGAAAACGAAATTCTGTAAATTTTTGCAGGAACTCCAAATAAATCAGCCTCTTTATAACCCATAAATGGCAAACCTTCGTTTGAAACATCTAAATTAGGGAATAATTTCATTAATAATTTTCTAGAATTAGGTCCTGCGATTGCTGCGCCTGCCCATTGCTCTGTGGTTGATACAACGTTTACATTTAATTCTGGCCACACTAGTTGTAAATAATATTCTAAATGAGATAGAACATTTGCTGCTTGAGCTGTTGTAGTTGTCATGTGATAATGATTTTTGGAAATCCTTGTTGTTGTTCCATCATCCATTACAATTCCATCTTCTCTTAACATTACACCGTATCTTGCTTTACCTACTGGAAGTTTAAGCCAAGCGTTAGTATAAACTCTATTTAAAAATTCTGCTGCATCTGGTCCTTTAACATCTATTTTACCTAATGTTGTAACATCACATACACCTACATTTTGTCTTACATTCTTTGCCTCTCTTTTTGATGCTTCAAATAACCCTTCATTTCCTTGCTTGTAATATCTTGGTCTTAACCAAACCCCTGCATCAACAAATACTGCATTATTTTTTTCATGCCATGAATGCATAGGTGATTTTCTTGTTGGTTTAGAATGTTTGCCAACTTCTCTTCCTACGATTGCTCCAATTGAAACTGGAGTATAAGGAGGTCTAAAAGTCGTATGTCCTACTTGTGGAACAACTTTATTCTCAATATCAGAAACTAATTGTAATCCATTTAAATTACTCGTTTTTCCTTGGTCGGTAGCCATACCAAGTGTTGTATATCTTTTTACATGCTCGATAGACCTGAAACCTTCTCTTAGCGCTAGCTCAATATCAGAAACCGCTACGTCATTTTGAAAATCTAAAAACCTTTTATAAGATTTACCTTTTGGCAAAGGAACACACCAAAATTTGTCATGATCCGTTGATTTTTTTTCTACTACTGTCGGTACTGAAACTTTATTATTTTTTTCAGTTATTTTATTTGAAACATCAAAACCTTTATCAAAAGCATCTTTAATAGTTTCCTCCAATGTAAATATTCCATTTGCTGACCCAATTGTATTTTCTTTTTGTTTAGATTTATCTGGTACAAATGCATCAATTTTTTCGTTAAATTTAGATTTGTTTCCTGACTGTGATGCTAAATGAATAGATGGTGTCCAAAAACCTGATACACAGATACAATCACATTCAATATTTTCTATGTTAAATAATTCTTTTTTATCGTCAGATATTTTAGCAATATCTGCTGATTTAACTTTTTTATAGCCTTTTGCAGCAACAACTACATGTGAGAATTTAATTTCAATATTTAAATTTTTTGCCTCAGCTATAATGTCTGAAGAGGGATCGCTTCTTGTATCCAATATAATTGGATTTACCCCGTTTTTTTTAAATTCAATTGCGGTTTCATAGCCACTATCATTGTTGGTGAAAATTAAAGGTTTTTTTCCAACTAATACGCCATAAACTTTCATGTACTCTTTGGCAGCTGACGATAACATAACTCCTGGAGTATCATTATTTCCAAAAACTAAAGGTCTTTCAATTGAACCTGATGAAATCAATACTTCATTTGCTCTTATGTACCACAAACGTTGTTTAGGGAGATATTTTTGAGTTTTTGGCAAGTGATCACTAATACGCTCTGACATTACTAACATATTGTGATCATAGTAACCAAAAACTTGTGATCTATTTTTTACTGTAACATTAGGCATGGACTTAAGTTCTGCTATAATTTTTTCTGTCCACTCAACACCTGTTTGGTTTCCGATATTTACATCACTTGTTAATAAGCTACCTCCAAATCTTGGTTTATCCTCAGCCAATATTACCCGGGCTCCATTCTTGGCAGCGGCATAAGCACTTGCTAAACCTGAAGGCCCAGATCCTGTTATTAATAAATCACAATACTCATATTTATGCTCATATCTTTCTTTATCATGTTTGATAGAGGCTTCTCCAAATCCAGCCGCCATTCGAATAAAAGGTTCGTATATTTTATACCAAAAGCTAGGAGGCCACATAAATGTTTTGTAATAGAAACCAGCTGGAAAAAACATTTTTAAGAAATTGTTTATCGCCCCAATATCAAAATTTACACTAGGCCAACAATTAACACTCTTAACCTCTAGCCCTTCAAAAATTTCTTGTTCTGTTGCTCTTATATTTGGATCTCTCTCATTATTTCTATCTAACTGTAGAATTGCATAGGGCTCATCAACGCCAACTCCAAAAAAACCCCTAGGTCTGTGATATTTAAAACTTCTACCTACTAAATGAACTCCATTCGCTATTAAGGCAGATGCGATAGTATCTCCCTCGAAACCAAAATATTTTTTGCCATTAAATTTAAACGAGATTTTTTTTTCTCTATTGACCATTCCAACATTATCTAATCTAAAATCCTGGGACATTATTCTATTGCTTCGTTTGCTTTATAAGTTTTAAAAATTTCGTGAGTTGATGTATCTCTCTCAACTTTAATCCATTGTCTACATCCAGAAATATGATGCCATAATTCTAAATGTTTTCCTCTTGGACTTTTTCTTAAGTATACAAAATTATCCCATTCTTGATCGCTTATTTCTTTATTAAGTTCAGGACGCTTTACTGTTGCATCCCCGCCATAAGCAAATTCATTCTGAGATCTAAGTCCACAATGTGGACAGTTGATATATAACATTTATGATATCCAGGTTTTAGTTCCTAGGCCTTTTTCATCAATTAAATTTCCAGTGCTAAATCTGTTGAGGCTGTAACCGGCATTTAAATCATGAACTCTGTCTTGGGCAATTGTATGTGCAAAAGTCCATCCGGAAGCTGGAGTTGCTTTAAATCCACCATAGCACCAACCACAATTTAAATATAATCCATTAATATGTGTTTTATCTATAATTGGTGAACCATCCATGGACATATCCATTATTCCACCCCAAGTTCTTAACATTTTTAATTTGCTAAGAAATGGAAACATCGCAATCCCTTCTGTTAAAACATGTTGAAGAGTAGGTAAGTTTCCTCTTTGAGAATAACTATTATATCCATCCAAGTCTCCACCCATAACCATTTCTCCTTTATCTGATTGGCTACAATAAAAATGTCCTGCACCAAATGTAACAACATGATCAAGCAAAGGTTTAATAGGCTCTGATACACATGCTTGAAGCAAATGAGTTTCAATTGGTAAGGTCATATTTAACATTTCTGCCAAAATATTTGTACTTCCTGCAACACATAAACCAACTTTCTTTGCTTTAATGTCTCCTTTAGAAGTTCTTACTCCAAGAATTTTTCCATTTGAGACATCAAATCCTGTAACTTCACAATTTTGAATTATATCAACACCCATGGAGTCTGCTTGTCTCGCATAACCCCAGGCAACAGCATCGTGTCTTGCTGTTCCAGCGCTTGGTTGCATCAAGCCTCCAAAAATTGGAAACCTTACATTGTCAGAAAAGTCTGCCATTGGAATTAACTTTTGAACTTCTTCTCTATTTAACAAAACCGCATCAATTCCATTCAAACGCATAGAATTTCCTCTTCTTGAATAGGCATTCATTTGTGCATCTGAGTGGGCAAGATTAATAATTCCTCTTGGAGAAAACATTACATTATAATTTAAATCTTGGCTCATCTTTCTCCAAAGATCCATACCAAATTCGCTAAACAAACCATTCTCATCATGCATGTAATTAGACCTAATAATTGTAGTATTCCTTCCAACGTTTCCTCCACCTATCCAACCTTTTTCAATGATAGCAACATTTGTAATGTTGTGTTCTTTTGCTAAGTAATATGCGGTTGCTAATCCATGACCTCCCCCGCCAATGATAATTACATCGTATTCTTTTTTAGGAGTTGGGTCTTTCCATGCAACTTCCCAATTTTGATGATCTGAGAATGCATTTTTTATTAGACTAAAAACTGAGTATTTTTGCATTTAATAATTTTATCTAATTAAACTTAAATTTTTTCTTATTTTTTATATATATATCTTTTAGATGTTTAAAATCCTATTAAAAAAGTATAGAAATTTTGCACATTAATTTATTATAGGTTTTAAACCAAATGTCAAAAACAGATATCCAAATTGCAAGAGAAGCAAATATGAAACCAATTCAAGAGATTTTGGATGGAGTTGGTGTTCCAGATAATGCTGAGGCATATAGTCCAATAAGTAGATACATAGCTAAGATCAAACTGGAATATCTTGAAAAATTTAAAAATAAAAAAGACGGAAAATTAATATTAGTTACAGCAATTACTCCTACTCCAGCTGGAGAAGGAAAAACAACTACTTCAGTGGGATTGTCTGATGGATTAAATAAAATAGGGAAAAAATCTATTGTTTGTTTAAGAGAGCCGAGCTTAGGTCCTTCATTTGGAATGAAGGGTGGCGCAGCTGGTGGTGGTTATGCGCAAGTTGTTCCTATGGAACAAATAAATCTTCATTTCACAGGTGACTTTCATGCAATCACTTCTGCTCATAATCTTTTATCCGCTTTAATAGATAACCATATTTATTGGGGTAATAAATTAAATATAGATGTAAGAAGAATAGTTTGGAAAAGAGTGCTTGATATGAATGATCGAGCATTAAGATC
Organism: uncultured Pelagibacteraceae bacterium; assembly: GCA_902581585.1. Classification (GTDB taxonomy): domain Bacteria; phylum Pseudomonadota; class Alphaproteobacteria; order Pelagibacterales; family Pelagibacteraceae; genus Pelagibacter. The sequence continues at coordinate 96,636 of CACHPB010000002.1, read as the reverse complement.
TATCAATATAAATCTTGGTGGTGTTGCAAATGGTTTCCCAAGAGAAGATGGTTTTGATATTACAGTTGCATCTGAAATCATGGCGATCTTTTGTTTATCTAATGATCTACATGATCTTGAAAATAGAATTGGAAATATAACTGTTGCATACACAAGAGATAAAAAAGCAATTTATGCAAAAGATTTAAATGCACATGGTCCAATGACTGTTTTGTTAAAAGATGCAATTAGACCAAATGTAACTCAAACTTTGGAAAATAATCCCGCAATAATCCATGGAGGTCCTTTCGCTAATATTGCGCATGGTTGTAATTCTGTATTAGCAACTAAAACTGCATTAAAACTATCAGACTATGTTGTTACTGAAGCAGGATTTGGTGCCGATCTAGGTGCTGAAAAATTCTTAGATATAAAATGTAGAAAATCAGGATTAAAACCAAGTTGTGTGGTGATTGTAGCAACTATAAGAGCATTAAAAATGCACGGTGGTGTTAACAAAGATGAACTTAAAAATGAAAATATAGATGCTGTAAAAAAAGGATTGGTGAATTTAGAAAGACATATTGAAAATATTCAAAAATTTGGCTTGCCTGTTACAGTAGCTATTAATCACTTTGTTTTGGATACAGACAAAGAGGTCGATGAAGTTATAAAATTTTGTCAACAAAAAGGTGTAACAGCATCAATATCTAAACATTGGGAAAAAGGTGGAGAAGGAGCAGTAGATTTAGCAAACAATGTTGCTGAACTGTGTGAAAAAGGAAGTGACTTCAAATTTTTATACGATGATAAAATATCATTATTTAAAAAAATTGAGACGATTGCTAAGGAATTGTATAGAGCAAGTGAAGTTGTAGCAGATACTAAAATAAGAGAACAATTAAAAAATTTTGAAGAGACAGGTTACCAATCCTTGCCAATTTGTATTGCAAAGACACAATATAGTTTTTCTACAGACCCTAATTTAAAAGGCGCACCATCCGGACATGTTCTACCAATAAGAGAAGTAAGGTTATCATCGGGAGCAGAATTTATCGTAGTTGTTTGCGGTGCTATAATGACTATGCCTGGGTTACCAAAGGTGCCAGCTGCAGATAAAATAAAAATTAATGATAAAGGTGAAACAGAAGGATTATTTTAAAAGATAATTTAACCAATTTTCAAGTTCTCGCATTCTAAGATCTTTATTTGATTTTTTATTTTCTTCTGCAATCATAGCTACATGATTATTTATCTCCTGCTCATCAACAAAAGCTTTATTATTTAACAGACGATCTTTTCTAAAATGAATAAGACTTATCATTTTATCATAAGTAATTTCTGGGTGGTATTGAATTCCCCAAATATCACTTACTCCAGATTTGAAATTGACCCCCATTACTTTATTTATAGGATTTGAAGCCAACAAGATTGAATTTTCAGGTAATTTTACAACTTCATCAAAATTGAATGCTGGAGTATTAAAAGTTTCATTTTTATTTTTATAAATTGGATGTTGCAATCCATTACTATTGATCTCAATATCATGGGCTATTCCTCTATGAGATCCAGTCATGCATCTCTTTACTTGTCCTCCAGCAACAGTAGCGGCTACCTGAAGACCCCAACAAATTGCTAGTATTTTCTTTATTTTATTTTGACACGATCTCATAAATTCTATTTGTCTTCTTATTTCTAGTGTATCATTATATATATTTAAACTACTTCCTCCCCAGATCATTCCATCAAATTTTTCTAAACCTTTTGCTACTTCTGAAATATTTTTATCAGATGAAGGATTAACTACATCGATTTCTAAATCATTTGTGAAATAACTAATACTATCTTTTAGACTTTCAGTGTGAGTTTTTATTCCACCTTCAGTAAAACTTTGATTTTCCTCTTTAAGATTACCTTCAACTATTAATATCTTTTTCATTTAAACAATTCTCCAGAGATGCTATTTTTGTAAATTATTTTCATATCAGAAATTGTCAATGTTTTGGGGTTAGATGTAGTTGACGGGTCATTCAAAGCCATTTCAGATAGTTCATCTATATCGAGCTTATTTATATCAATCACATCTGATAATTTATGAGGTATTTCTAATTCTTTTCTCAAATCTAGTATCCACTCTAAGAAAGAATTAAAACTTTTCGATAAATTAAGATAATCACAAATAGAAATAATTCTCTCTTCTATAGCTTCTCTATTGAAAGTTAATACATATGGCATGAATATTGCGTTAGATAATCCATGATGAATATTGAACTTAGCATTTAATGGATGACTTAATGAATGAATAGCACCAAGACCTTTCTGAAAAGCGGTTGAACCCATACTGGCAGCAGCTAACAAATCAGATCTTGCATCAAGGTCATTACCATTATGTACTGCATTTAATAAAGATTTCTTTATTAGTTTCATTCCTTCAATTGCAATTCCATCAGCCATTGGATGGAAGCCTGGTGCACAAAATGCCTCTAAATTATGTGCTAGTGCATCCATGCCAGTTGCTCCTGTTAATCTTGGAGAAAGATCTTTTGTTAAAATTGGGTCTAAAATAACTATTGATGGTAAAAATTTTGGATGGAAAATTATTTTTTTAACTCCAGTTTCTTTATTTATTATCGCAGAAGCTCTCCCTGTTTCTGAACCAGTTCCTGCTGTGGTTGGAATAGCAATTATAGGAGGTATATTTTCATTATTTGCTCTTTTCCAATAATCTCCAATGTCCTCAAAGTCCCATAAAGGTCTTGTTTGTGCAGACATAAATGCAATTGCTTTTCCCACATCAAGTCCGCTTCCGCCTCCAAAAGCAATTACCCCATCGCAATTATTTTTCTTAAATTCTTTAACACCTTCTTCAACATTCTCACCAAAAGGATTTCCTGAAAAATCAGAGAACACTACTATATTATCAATTTTATTTTTAATTTTTGAAATTACTTCTTTAACCATTGGTAAGTTTATCAAATCCTTATCGGTCACAAATAAAGGATTTTGAATTTTTAAATTTGAACAGGCCAAATAAAGATCTTTTATTCTATCTTTGCCAACCCAAATAGTAGTAGGATAATTCCAATTATAATTACTCATATTTATTCTCTAAAATTAAATCTAAAAATAAGGATGCAGTCCATGAAAAGTTGGTTGCGCCAAATCCTTTTCCAGTTTTGCAACTAAAATATTCATTAAAACCTTTTTGTTTTACAAGATCGATTGTTTTCTTTTTGATTTGATTTGCAAATCTATTATCTTTATTTTTTAATCCTTGATAGATAATCCAATTACAGTTTATCCACACTGGGCCTCGCCAATATCTTTTTTCTTCAAATTTTCGATGATTTGATTTTATACTTGAAAAGAAATATTTTTCTTTATTGCTATGTTTTTTAAGGTTTTTGATAATATTATTATTTAATTTTTTATCTTTTAAATCAGCAAATAAAATAAAATAATTTGTGATAGATGGGATTGTTATTTTTTTATTATTTTTTAAATCAAGATTAAAAAAACTATTATTCTTTTTATTATATAGTTTAACAATTTTTTTCTCAGATCTTGAAATATAAGAGTCTATTTCATTACTTTTCAAATCAAACATTTTTAATAGTTTAACAAGATCTTTATTTGCCCTCAAAAATATCGAATTAAATCCAACATCAACAACATTAAATAACGAAACTTTGAAAAGTTTGTTTGGATTATAATTATTTTTTCTTAAGTGATTTTTAATTGTTACATATCTATCATAATCTATGTCTAAAGGTCTGAATTCAGGGTTAACCACTTTGTTATCACCCCTTTTGTATTTTAAATTCTTTGGAATTTTTACTTTACTCATCGGATCATCCCATAGAGGTGAATTGTCATATCCACTCTCCCATGGATGTAAAATTGAGACTAATCCTGAATTATTTGGGTCTCTAAATTTAATGAACCATTTGTGATATTTTAAAACACCTTTAATAATTTTTTTAAATTCAGCTCTTTCTTTTTTAATTTTATTTTTATTTTTATCTAAAATTAACTTTATTATTATTGCCAAAATAGGAGGTTGGGTAATTCCAGATGAATGAATTTTATTTCCACAGGCCCAAACAGAATGGTTTGGATAATAATTAGTATTTAAATCGTGAAATAAAATATGTGGTATCATTCCATCTTTCCATTGACCTCTAATAAGTGTATTTAATTCATCTAAAGCATATTTAAGTTTAAAATGTGAATAGCCTAAAGCTATAAATCCAGAGTCCCAATTCCATTGAGCTGGGTATAATTTATTATTGGTTGGTAAAGTGTATCCCTTTTTTTTATTACCTAATAACACTTTTTTAGCTGAATTAATAAATTTTTTCATTAACCCTTTACACTTCCAGCAGTTAGTCCACTTACTAAATATTTTTCAAAATAAACAAAAATAAATAAAACTGGAATAGTGACTACAACTGATCCTGCCATTAAATATTGTCTAGGGGTTTCTGCATCACCACTCAAATATTGTATCGCTCTTGATAAAGTAAATGAATTTGGATTATCTAGAAACATTAAAGAAAACAAGAATTCATTCCATGCAATCATAAATACATAAAGAGCAACTGAAGAAATAGCAGGAATACTTAATGGTAAAATAATTTTTATAATAATTCCAAACCAGTTTAATTTATCCATAATAGCAGCTTCTTCTAATTCCTTAGGTATACTTTTAAAATATCCTTGAAGCATATATATCGCAACTGGCAAAGTAGTTGCTGTATATACTATTAAAAGCCCACCTACATTATTTCTTAACCCTAGCTGACTAAATACGGTATACAAAGGTATTACTAAAACTATAGCAGGAAACATATAAATAATTAATATTGAAGTAGACAAAAAGTTTTTTCCAAAAAAATTTAGTCTTGCAACTGCGTATGCGGCTGGAATAGCAAAAATTAATGTGATTATAACTGTACCAACTGATACAAATGTACTGATAAGTATATATCTTCCAAATTTATAAGTATCAAAGATGACAAAGTAAGATTTAAACAGTTCTTTAATATCTTGAGCAAAATTAATACTAAAGTCCAAAGGATTTATAAGCAGTGCAGCTTGTGTTTTAAAGCTTGTAACTATCATCATGTAAAATGGAAATAAAATTACAAATGAAAATAAAACAATTCCAAAAAGAGTTAAAAATTCAAATAAAACTGATTGAGACGAATGCTCAAGTTCTAAGTTTTTTTGATTGTATTTATCAATTTTAAAAGAATAGAAAATAATAATTCCAAATACACCAATATTATACCAAATAGGCATGTTTTGGATGATAAATCCATCAATTAAAGTGAAGAAAGATGCGAATACTATTGATTTTACATAATTATTTAATTTATCTCCAATAACAAGATTGATCAGGGAAATTCCTATACCGAGAGATAATATAATCGCAAAATTAAAATTCTTTAAATCGATACCTTGTAATGTTGATAAAATCTTCCAAATAGAAATTAAAGAAAATAAAAAAATTGATGAAATGAATGAATATAATATTAAAGATCTAATTTTCATCTGCCCTCTTCCCTAAAAGTCTAAAATAGACAAACATAAAAACTAAAAGTAGAGCAACAATTACAATGGATACAGCAGAACCCATACCAATATCAGATATTGTAAATCCTTGTTCATAAACATTTATTGGTAAAGTTCTCGTGCCAGATGCACCACCAGTAAGTAGAAAAATATCCTCAAACTTATTAAAGTTCCAAATAAATCTTATCATAAATAAAATAGATATAACTGCTGTGATTTGAGGAAGTGTAATACTGACAAATTTTTGGACAGGTCCCGCACCATCTACATCAGCTGCTTCGTATAATTCTTTTGGAACAGCCTGTAGTCGAGCAAGTATAAATAAAAAAGCTAAAGGGAAATAACGCCAAATTTCGAAAATAATAACAGTTGTTAATGCTAATCTTAATTTCAAATCAAAACCAAAAAAATTAATAGTTAAATATTTTTGACCTAGTAGGTTTAAAGGCTCTTGAATAACTTGAAAATTTAATAAAAGGTTATTTAAAGTACCACTGTAAGGATCCAATAATAGTTCCCAAGTATATGCTAAGGCAACAACAGGTCCTACATAAGGAAAAAGAAGTATGCTTCTCATAAATGTTCTTCCAAAAAATTTTTGATTTACAAGCTGAGCTGCTAAAATTCCAAAAACTATTGATCCTATTGTCCCAAAAAAAGTATAATAAAATGTCGTCATTAAAAGATCAAAAAATTCGTTTTGAAAAAAAACTTTTTTAAAATTTTTTAATGTGAAGTTGGTATTTAAAAGAATATTGTCTGATTTACCTGATAATTTTGGTTTAATAGACTTAATTTCTTTTTTGTTGATTTTTTCACCCTTCTTATTTTTTAAAATGATTTGAAAATTCTCTTTGTATTTAGCTTTCCAATTCCCAAAATTACAATTAATAATATTTGATTTAAATTGGCATCTTTCATCTAAATTTACGGGTTCAACATTCTTTGGGATTTTATCTTGAAATTTTACATCCCGTATATCCAATATTAACGAGCTGTTTCTTAACTTATAAATTATCTTTATCTCATCTGAGCTATCTTTAATCGATTTAACTATTTTTTTTGCTCTAGGTTCTGGAATTCTTATATCTTTTAGGCCTACTTCCTTAAAACTAATCCAAACATTAGCAAATATAGGAAATAATATGATTGAAAAAACAAGAAAAACTGCAGGTAATAATAAAATATAGGCAGTTCTTTTTTCTATTTTTGAAAGTGTATCGCTCATAATAAAAGCGGATAATACACATTATCCGCTTTCATTAAAATTTATTTTATAATCTAGAATTGAGCCAGTTTTTGATTGATCATATCAACTGCTTGATCAATATCAATCTGTCCATCAACGTATAGTCTAGTTATTCTATTTATAAACTTGTTGTTAATAATTTTGGATGCTCTAGAAAGTTCACCCTCTTTTACACCCCATCTATTAGCCTTATCTAATCCAGCTACAATATTGTTTATAACATCTTCAGAGTATAAATCTGATAAAGGTGCTTTTCTGTCAACCCCAACAGGTAATTTGCTCCAAGCTTTTGTAAATGCTGCTGGATCACTTGCGTTTCCTCTTCTCACAGGAAATTTACCTTCTGGTGCAATAGAAAGAGTTTGGGTATAACCTTCATCCATTGAGTATTTAACAAATGCACTTGCTTCCTCAGTATCAGCATCAGCTGTAATACCAAAATATCTTATGTCGGCCCATGCAGCACCCTTTTTATTGTTAGGTCCACTAAAGTTAGTAATAAAACCTGTTTTTGAAGCTAACTCACTAGAAGTTGGATCATCATTTATTGTTGGAGGTGCAGAGTCTCTTAAACCTGCGAGTTCATCCATAATAAATGGTGACCAAATTATCATTGGAGTTTTTCCAGCAAAGTATAATTCTCTAGATTGCTTCCAATATAATTCTCCTGGAGGACTAGCATTTGCAATAACTTTGTAAAACTCTAAAGCTGCCTTTAGTTTTTTACCTTGTTTTCTTACTTTTCCTTTTTTAACAACGTTTACTCCATTTGCTAAAAGAACATGTTCTAAAACTTGGCTCATGAAGTTTTCATCAGTTTTTGTAGCTGCAACAAAACCAAACATTCCATCTCCAGAAAGTGCTTCTACTGCTTTAGTTATATTTTCATAGCTCGTGGGTGGTGCAAGACCTGCTTTTTCAAATAAGTCTTTTCTATAGACTACCATTTGAGTCCAGCCATCAACTGGTACTGCTGCTATTTTAGATCCGCTTTTAGCCATGTTTAATGCGCCTGGTGCAAAAGTTTTTTTACCAAGATCTTTAACAACTGCATTATTAGCATCTACATCTAATATTCCAGCTTCTGCCCAAGGTAAAACATATTGCAAAGTATGATATATTACATCTGGAAGATCACCTGCTGCTGCTGCTGCTGTTGCTCTTGTTCCTAAATCTTTTTCTTCTACAGGAATAACCTCAACCTTAATGCCAGTTTTAGCCTCAAAATCCTTGGCCATAGCTTCTTGTTTTGCCATTCTAGCTGGTTGAACTTCTGTAGTCCAAAAAGTGATGTCTGCAAAACTAATATTTGTAACAAAAAATATTAGAGTACAGACAGTTATTACTATTTTTTTAATCATTGATTTCCCCTCTTTTCGTAGATTAATAAAACAAATGTATCAGCGAGAGAAATGAATGACAATAGGTATAAAAAGTCTTTGCAGCTCAAAAAGTCAACAAATTTAATATTTTTTAAATTATAAATTTTTTATTTTTTAGAATTGCTCTAATCATTTGAAACATTAAAGGAATTTTCTTCGAATTAAACTTTTTTAAAATATAAGGTGCAATTTCTCTCACAAGTTGTTCACCTTCTACAGTATCATTTGCCATAAAATTTTTTTTAGCACTTTTAAAAGTAAAACCTTGTCCTAAATAGTTTCCCATTTTACTGTTTCTTCCACCTGCAGCGCTTACATACAAGTCTCCAACACCTGCTAAAGTTAAAACAGTATCTTCTTTTCCATTTAACTGTTTAGTTATGTATTTCATTTCAGACAAAGATTTTTGAAATAAACTTGAAGATTTATTCAATCTCAAACCAGAGCCAATTATCATAGAATAAATATTTTTTATTGCTGAACATATTTCAACACCAACCACATCTTTAGAATATTCGATCAAATAGTATTTTGTTGAAATTATTTTACCCAACAATTTTGCAATCTTAATATTTTTGTTGGCGATAATCACACTTGTTTGGCATTTTCTAGCTAATTCTCTAGCTAAACATGGTCCTTTCAAAACTGATATATTAAGTTTAGGGATACTTTTTAAAAGAGTTTGTGAAATGGTTATAATATGTTTATTTTGCTTGTCATATTTAAGACCTTTTGTAAGAACTAAAATTGGAGATTTTACCTTAAATTTTTTAAGTTGTTTCGCTATGAAATCCATACCTGTTAAGCTTAATGCTACAACAATAAGATCGTATTTTTCCAAAAATAATTCTTTGGAATATTTTTTAAATATTAGTTTTTTTGAAAGATTAATTTTTAAGCCTGAATGAAATTTATTTTTTGATGATAAATTTTTTATAAATCTTTGACTATATGGCTCTGTTATAAATACTTTATGATTATTATCTATACATGGAACAGAAAAGGCTGACCCCATGGCACCACCTCCAATAATTAAAATTCTTTTCATAAATTTAATTAATAGCTTGACTAATTGCTTGTTTCCATCCTTTCAATAAATTATTTCTAACTGATTTATTAATTTTTGGATAGAAATAAGTCTCAATTTTACATTTTAGTTTTATTTCATTGATAGACTTATAGACTCCATATTGATATCCTGATAGCAGAGCAACTCCCAAAGCTGAAGTTTCAAGATTTGCTGGTTTTATAACTTTTGTATCCAATATGTCAGATAGAAATTGGATAAACCAATTATTTGAAATCATTCCACCATCTACTTTAATAACTTTTGCTTTTAATCCATCTCTTCTCATTGACTCAAAAAGATCATAACTTTGATAAGCTACAGATTCTACTGTTGCTTTAACTAAATCTTTCCAATCCGAATTTCTTGTAAGACCAGTGATTATACCTTTTGATTTAGGGATCCAGTAAGGTGCTCCAAGACCAACAAATGCTGGTACCAGAAATACTCCATTATTATTTTTTTTTGATTTAATTATTTTTTCTGTTTCATGAACATTGTTTATTAATTTTAGTTTATCCCTAAGCCATTGTATACCAGCGCCTGCAATAAAAATAGAACCCTCTAACGCATATGTATTTTTATTATTTATTCTTAACAATACTGTAGTTAACAATTTATTTTTTGAAAATATTTTTTTTTTTCCAGTATTCATAATAGCAAAAGCACCGGTCCCATAAGTTGATTTAACCGAGCCTCTTTCAAAACAAGCATGTCCAAAGGCAGCTGCTTGTTGATCACCTAATACTGCATTAATAGGTATTATCTCTCCAACTATTTTTTTATCTGTGAAGCCAAATTCGTCTGCAGAATTTTTAACATCTGGCAGAATAGATTTTGGAATTTTTAACTTTTTTAATATTTCTATATCCCATTTGTTTGAATTAATATTATACAATAATGTACGACTAGCATTAGTTGCATCTGTCAAATGTTTTTTTTTATTTGTCAATTTCCAAATTAAATAAGTATCTACTGTTCCGAATAACAAGTTCTTTTCTTTTATTAATTTTTTTGATTTTTTTATATTTTCTATTATCCATTTTATTTTTGTCCCTGAAAAATAAGAGTCAATAAATAAACCAGTTTTTTTTCTAAAAGATTTTTCCAAACTCCTTTTTTTTAAATTTGAACAAATATTTGCTGTTCTTCTATCTTGCCAAACAATTGCATTATAAATTGGTTTTCCTGTTTTTTTATTCCACAAAATTGTAGTCTCTCTTTGATTAGTAATTCCAATTGAAAGTATACATCCTCTCATTTTATGAGCTTTTTTTATAACCTGTTTAAGGGTTTTAAGTGTTGAAAACCAAATCTCATTAGGATCATGTTCTACCCAACCATTCTTAGGAAAATATTGTTTGAATTCTAATTGGGAAGTAAAAATAGACTTTCCATTTAAATCAAATAAAATAGATCTAGTTGATGTAGTTCCTTGGTCTATTGAAACAATAAATTTTTTCATTAATTAATTTTCTCACGCTAATTTTTTTAATTAATTTTTAAACCCTAATTTTAATTTCATTTGTTTTGACCATTCCACTAATAATCTATCAGCAGTTAAACCAATAAAAGCAACACATAAACCAATAATCAATCCTTTTCCCCCGTCGCTAAAGGATAAAGCTCTAAAAATTTCTTGAGACAAATCAACTGTTCCAATAAAACCAGCAATCATAACCATAAATAATGAGAACATTAAAGTTTGATTAGCACCTAATATAATCTCTGGAAAAGCTAGAGGCATTCTTACTTTCCAAAGTAATTGTCTTTGGGTGCATCCTGATGTTATGGCGGCTTCGATAATATGTTGAGGAACACTTCTTAATCCAAATATCGTATATCTAATCATTGGAATAGAGGAATATATTACAATTGCAAATATTGCTGATACATCACTAATCTGAAACAGCATAATTGCAGGCAGAAGATATATAAAGGATGGAAATGTTTGAAATACATCACATATATTTAATACTAGTTTTGATCTATTTTCTTTTTTTGAAGCCCAAATACCTAAGGGTATACCAATCATTGAGCATATTAAAAGTGATGCAAACACCATATAAACTGTTATCATTGCTCTTACCCAATAACCTGAAGAAGCTATAAAGAAAACAAATAACATAACTGTAACACATATTTTCCATCTTCCTAGTTTCCATCCAATAGCTCCTACTAAAAGCATAACACCTGTCCAAGGCAATGATTGAAATGTGGCTTTTAACGGCATCAAAAAATAAATTAACATCCAATCTCTAAATATTCCTAAAGGGACAAACAGTGATCGAGTAAATGATTTAATTGCGTTATCTAAATATACAGAGGCTGAAATGGTCATATCTTTTGGAAATTCATTAAAAAAAGGGAATATATTAACCAAAATAGTACAAATAACTATTGCTGTAAGAGTTGAAATTGCAAATGGATATTTTTGAAAAATACTACCCTCTCTTCTTACAGGTTCTTTAACTGCTAATGCTTGACTATACCTATCCAATGTAATAGCGATCAATACAACCGCAACACCAATTTCAAATGCCTCTCCTAACCTTAATCCTTGAAGCCTAACTAATAAATCATGACCTAAACCTGGTTGACCAATAAAAGCTGCTATAACAACCATTGCCAAACATTGCATTATGACTTGATTTATACCCAACATTATAGGAGATCTTGCTGACGGAATTTCAACTTTAAAAAGCATTTGCCATTTATTACAACCTGCCATAACACCAGCTTCCTTTATTTCAGAAGAAATATTTTTTATACCTAAAATTGTAAGTCTAGCCATTGGAGGGAAAGCAAAAATAATTGTTGCGATTACACCAGCTTTTGTTCCAATACCAAAAAAAATTACTACTAAAATCAAATATGAAAAATGGGGCAAAGATTGCAAAATATTTAGAAGTGGCCATAAAAAATCGTGAAACCATTTTCTTTTTGCCGCCAATATTCCGAGCATCAAACCAATCAAAGCTGCTAGAGGTGCTGAAACAGAAATAGCTGCAAGTGTTTTCATAGAAAGTTCCCATATACCTCTCTTGCTAAATAGTATTAAGTAAAGAAAGCAGCCACCACCAAGCATAGCAAGTCTCCATCCTTTTAGATATAAACCTAAAATTATTGCTAATGTTAATATAATTATCCAAGGCAAGGGTCCCGTCCCTAGACCAACAAATCCTTTATGCAATAAGGCTTCAGTAAATTCCAAAAGTACATCAACATAGTTTGCTAGCGCTCTAGTAAAGTCTCTAAAAGTAAATAATCCAAAAATTTCATACCTTCTTAGAAATTGAATTAAATTATTAGTCCAATCTACAAATGGAATGAGACCCTCAATTGTACCACAGCCACCTAAACAACTTTTTGGAGGTATGTATAACCAGTGAGGTTCTTTTGATGCAATTGTATAATTTGGTATTAAATATCTTAAGGACCATAAAAAAATAAAAGGACCAAAAATAAATAAAAAATTACTTTTAAGAAATTTCCTCATTATTTTTTAATTCTCCGAAAATAGGGCTTTTATTATTTCTTTTTTACTTATTGTTCCAATAGCCTGGTCCTTTTCATCTAAAACTGTAAATTCTTTCTCTGATTTAAGAATTTTTGAGGCAATTTTTTCTATTTTCTCGTTATGTTTAACTGTGCCTTCTGGGTTATCTATTTTTTTTATATTCATAATGCTTGATGCTTGAAGTAGTTTAGATCTTGGAATATCTTTTGTAAATTCAGCAACATAGTCTGTGGCGGGTTTTGTTATTAACTCTTCTGCGGTGCCTACTTGCACAATTAACCCTTCATACATAATTGCTATTCGATCTGCTAACCTAATTGCCTCATCAAAATCATGTGTAATAAAAACAATTGTTTTTTTTAACATACTTTGGAGTCTTAAAAACTCATTTTGCATTTCTTTTCTTATAAGAGGATCTAATGCTGAAAAGGGTTCATCTAAAAACCATACATCTGGTTCAACTGCTAAAGATCTTGCAAGTCCTACTCTCTGTTGTTGTCCACCCGATAATTCTCTTGGATAATATTTTTCTCTACCTTCAAGACCAACAAGTTTAATTACTTCTTTAGCCCTTTCCTCTCTTTTTGAAATATCTTGACCTTGAACTTCCAAAGGAAAAGCAACATTTTGTAGTACATTCCTATGAGGAAGTAGAGCAAAATGTTGAAATACCATTCCCATCTTATGACGTCTTATATCTATTAGCTCTTTTTCTGAAGTTTTTAATAAATCGTTACCCTCAAAAAAAACCTGTCCATTTGTTGGTTCAATTAACTTTGACATACATCTAAGCAAAGTAGATTTACCTGATCCACTTAACCCCATGATTACTAATATTTCTCCTGTGAGAACATCTATAGACGCATCTCTAACTGCAGGAATATAATTATTATTTTTTAAATCATCTGTTGATGGATTATTATTTTTAGTTTTTAAAAACCTTTGGGGATTTTCTCCGTATAATTTCCAAATATTTTTACAGGATATTTTAATTTCATTTTTCATATTTATTTTAATTTATCACAAATTAAAAAAAAACGAACCGACTAAAAAAAATCGGTTCGTTTAATTATCTTTTTTAAAAATTATTTAGATGAAGCAACCCAAGGTTCCCACTTAGACTTATGATCATCTAACCATTTTTGTGCTGCAGCTGAAACTTCAAGACCATCTGTGTCTTTATAATTTGCCATCTTGTCGATGTCTGGACCAGAAAAATTCATCTGCTTCATTAATTTATATCCATTTGGATGATTATTTTTAAAATCAGCGTTTACTGCTAATTTTAAGTAACCACTCGCAGGGTTACCACAATCATATAATGCTGTTTTGTTAATTCCCCAAGCTGGATCCTTTGTACAAGCAGGGTCATGCTTTGGAAACTCAACAAATTTACCTGGATATTTTGCACCTATAAAATTTGGTGACCAGTTAAAAACAACAACAGCTTCACCCTTAGCAACACCTGCGTCTAATTCGGCCCATATTGCATCAGCAGAACCAGCATTCTTAACCATAAAGTTCATTCCTAACGCCTCTACTTTTTCAGCATCATGTTTTAACCAGTCTACTGGTCCACCTATAAATACACCTTTTCCACCAGAGTCTGCTCTAGCAAATTTTTCGCTGCATTTATCTAAAGCTTTCCAATCAGGTAAGCCTGGGCAAAGTTTTTCAACATGATTTGGATACCACCAGTCTTCTCTTGTTACAGCGTCATGAGTAAGAATTTCCTCAATTCCTCCACCAGCTTTAGCTTTTTCATAAGAAGCACCAAAAGCACCTTCCCAAATTTCATGAACTAGATCTATATCACCATCAGCCATTGCTTGGTAAACTGCTTGAGAGTCCATGTTGATATATTCAACTTTCTCTCCAACCATTTTTAAAAGCTCACCTACAACTTCAGCTCCAACTAATTGACTAGACCAGTTATGTGTTGGGATTTTAACAACTCCACTTTTATCAGCATTTGCAGTTGTAAAACTAAAAGCAAATGTGATTAGAAAAGCAGAAAAAATTGATAAAAGTTTTTTCATTATTTCCCCTTTCTTAATATTAAGGGGTAAATTATCTTCTCTATTAAAGTGACAGTCAATAAGCAAAATAGATACAAATGTATATATAAAATTTATATATAAATTTGTTGATACTTTATAATAGATTAGGCATATTTAGATTATATATGCAAACTAGTTTAGCAATAAAAGAACCTGGGTTAAATGTACTACCACCTGGAGTTGAAAGATATATTGTCAATGCTGGTGGAATTACTGGAATTCAAATTTTTCCTGATGACGAAATTCAAATAATTAATAATGAAGGAAATCAAATTTGTGAAATCAATTCTTTCGATAAAAACGGAAACTCAGAATTAGGTCTTTTAAATTTAAAAGAAAATAAAAATTCTTCTGAAATAAAAAAAATACTTTTTAAAAAAGAAGAAAGCTCTATGCAGGCTTTGCTTCAACTAAACAAAAGAAATTTAAAAATTGAAAAAGCTAAGTCAGCAATATTATTTGATAAAAATACTAAAGCTGGAGAAAAAATAAATTTAAAATCTAAAGATAAATGTTATTGCATATTTGCAGCACCTGCAGATGACATGCTTGTTCATGATCAAAATCCACCATCAGATTTAACAATAATAATAAAAAGAGCTAAAATTAAAAATAATGATAAAGAATTTTCATTAATACCAGATCCAATTTATGATCCAGATCATGAAGTAAATATTGAAAGAAAAACTGCAACTGGCTATCAAGTCAAAGCTGGTGATTACATTCAAATTATAACACCAACAGGAAGACAGTGTTCGGACTTTGTTGCTTATGATACAGCTAAATTAGAAAAAGGTTTGGAGAAAGGTCTTGATTGGCAAACAACTAGAACTTTTATGGGTCATACTTTTCCTGGTCCAGGTTTATATTCAAAATTTTATGATACTGATCATGAACCTTTAATAGAAGTGATAAGAGATACTGTTGGTATACACGATACATTCAACTTAGCTTGTACTTCAAAATACTATGAGGACTCAGGATATTTTGGGCATGCAAATTGTTCTGATAATTTAAATGACTCTATGGAAAAATATGGAGTAGAGAAAAAAAAAGGTTGGCAGGCAATAAATCTTTTTTTTAATACATCTGCTGGAGGTCTAAATTCAGTAACCTCTGACGAGTCATATGCAAGACCAGGTGATTATGTAATTTTTAAAGCACTTAAAGATTTAACCTGTGGTACAACAGCTTGTCCTAGTGATATTGATAGCTGTAATGGATGGAACCCTACTGATATTTTTGTTAGAACTTATGAAAAAAGTAAAGAATTTACAAAATCTTATGGATTTAGAATGAAAACTGACTCAGAAAATAAACTTACAAGGAACACAGGGTTTTACGAAAGAACTTCTAAACTAACTAGAAACTTTGTTGATGCTAGGGGTTTTTGGTTACCAAATGATTATACAAAACATGGAGTTATTAACGAATATAATGCTTGTAGAGAGAAAGCTGTTCTAATTGATTTATCTTCTTTAAGAAAGTTTGAAATTCTTGGTCCTGATGCTGAAGAATTAATGAATTACACTTTAACTCGAAATATTAAAAAACTTTCAGTAGGCCAAATTGTTTATTCAGCAATGTGCTATGAAAATGGGACCATGTTTGATGATGGCACTTTATTAAAACTTAGTGATCATGGTTTTAGATGGGTTTGTGGAGATGAGTATGGTGGGGAATGGCTTAAAGAACAAGCAAAAAAGAAAAATTATAAAGTTCATATAAAAAATTCTACAGACCAAATAAATAACCTATCTTTGCAAGGACCAAAAAGTAGAGAAATTTTAGAAAAAATAATTTTTACACCTCCTACACAGCCCTCTATATCTGAATTGGAATGGTTTAGATTTAGTATTTGTAGATTAGAAGAATTAAATGGAATACCATTAATTGTTTCACGGACTGGTTATACTGGTGAGCTTGGTTTTGAAATCTGGTGCCATCCAAGCGATGCACCAACTGTTTGGGATAAAGTATTGGAAGCAGGTAAAGACGAAGGTTTGATACCTGCTGGTTTTGCTGCTTTAGACCTTTTAAGAATTGAAGCTGGTTTAATATTATTTGGTAATGAATTTGATGGACAACAAGATCCCTTTGAAGCAGGGATCGGTTTTTCTGTACCATTAAAATCTAAAACGGAAGATTTTATAGGAAGAGAAAACCTAATTAAAAGAAAAGAAAACCCTCAAAAAAAATTAGTTGGGTTAGAATTGATTGGTAAAGAACAAGCAAACCATGGAGACTGTGTACATATTGGAAGATCTCAAGTTGGAGTAATTACAAGTGGGTGCATTTCACCAACACTAAATAAAAATATTGCCTTATGCAGAATAGATGTAGGTCATTCAGAAATAGGAAATGAAGTTGAAATTGGAAAAATAGATGGTCACCAAAAAAGAATTCCAGCTAAAATTGTAGGATTTCCTCATTACGATCCTAAGAAAACAAAAGTTAGATCATAATGCCTAAATCAACAAAAGATCTATTAGAATTTTGGGAAGATCAAATGAAGCTTTCTCATACTTCTAGTAACTACTTTTTTAGAAAATCACCTTCACACTATCATATGATGCTTCTTGTAATGTCCGCATTTAAATTAAAGCAAAATCTATCTGTAGAAGAATTAAAAACAAAATTATTTAAAACTTCACGACCAAAATCTGCCTTAATTATTAATGAGGCATGTGAAAAAGGATTTTTTTATTTAGAGAAAACCTCAGAAGATCAAAGAAAAAAATATATTAAACCAAGCACCTCATTTATTGAGGAATTTAACGATTATTTGTCAACTCTTAAGAATTTAAGTTTTTAATGGTTTATAACTTTAAGGTTGTATAACTTTTTATTTCTAAATTTTATATATAAAAAAAATTATATATTTAACCTCTTCCAAAAAATAATGTTTCATCATGTCATTGCCGACAAAAGCTAAAGTAGTAATAGTTGGTGGAGGAATTCACGGACTAAGTACTGCTTGGAAATTATCTGAAACATATAAAAATCCTAACGACGTTGTTGTGCTCGAGAAAAAAGATACTGCTTCTGGAGCAAGTGGAATTGCTTGTGGTGTTGTGAGAAATAATTACTTCCAACCTGCAATGAGAGAATTGATGGCCCATTCTGTGAGTATATGGGAAAGTGATGCGAAAGCTTTTAAATATAATCCAGTTGGTTACATGCAGATTTCACCAGAAGTTATGCATAAAGATGTAGCTAGTATTTATGAACAACAAAAAGCAATAGGTTATGAATCTGTATTCGTTGAAGGTGAAAAAGATTGCATGAAATACATGAAAGGTATTTTTGATGATTGGCAAGCAAAAGGTATTACTTCTGTATTGCATGAAAAAAAAGGTGGTTATGCTTTCAATAAAGACTCAATTAAAGCTCTTGAGAAAAAAGCAAATTCAAACGGTGTCAATGTACATAAAGGTGTAAAAGTTACTGGTTTTAAAAGAGGTAGTAACAGTAATGCAATTACGGGTGTTGTAACAGACCAAGGTACAATAGATTGCGATCAAGTAGTAATAGGTGCGGGTCCCTGGGTAAGAGACTTTTGGAATATGTTAGAACTACCAAAGACTACCGAAATAAAAGGTAAAGATGGAAAGATGCATGAAGTGGATATGTGGAAGTACTGGTTTTTACAAGAAGGAGTTTTAGGTGTTGATGCCGATTATTTAAAAACAAACGATGGTAAACCCCCTCCAGTAATTCATGTGGATACAGATGCACCTCTTTATTCAGATATGAATGGAAAGTTAATAACTGATGAACTTTGGGGAATATACTACAAACCTGATATAGAGGGATTGGGTGTGCAAGGAGGTACGTCACCTTATGTAGTACAAAAACATTTTGATCAAGTTAATGTTGATCCTTATGGAATTGAGTCACCTGAATTTCAAACAACAGATAAGTTTTCAGATATGTGGACAGCAGCATTAGCACATATTCAAAAAAGATTTGTTGGAAAATCAAACCTGTATAGAAAAGGACCATCTGGTGGCCTTGGATGTTTAACTCCTGACTCATTTCCAATTTTTGACAGATTTTTTGAAAATGTTTACATGATTGCTGATGCCAATCATGGATATAAAATGTTAGGTGTTGGTCATTTAGTTGCGCAGGAAGTTTTAGGGAAAGAGAGCGAATTATTGAAACCTTTTAGATTCAATCGATACGCGAAAGGAGAACTTCATCCAACGTCTAATAGTCCGTTTCCATGGAGTTAATTTATCTGAGTAGACAGATGTTTTATTTTCAGTTAACTTTTTGTACTAAAAATTCTTA
Source organism: uncultured Pelagibacteraceae bacterium (assembly GCA_902581585.1). Classification (GTDB taxonomy): domain Bacteria; phylum Pseudomonadota; class Alphaproteobacteria; order Pelagibacterales; family Pelagibacteraceae; genus Pelagibacter. Next base: position 77,507 of record CACHPB010000002.1, on the reverse strand, counting down.
GGGGGAATATGACTGATCTAGAAAAACATGTAAATCAACCAGGCAGAGCAAAGTTAGTAAAAAAAGTTAGAGAAAAAATTAATGAATTAGGAATAACTTATATTTATTATCAATTTATTTCAGTAACAGGTAGAGTTGTAGGAAAAGGGATACCCGCTGATCACTGGGAAAGAACCGCAGAAAAAGGCTTTCAATTAGTTTATGGAGCAACAGCAAATTTATTTTTAGACAGGCACAACAATTACATTGGTTATGGACCTGAAGCAATGGAACTAGTTGGAATTCCAGATCCAGAAACATTTGTTCAATTACCTTGGGATAAAAGAGTTGGAAGAGTATTTGTTACATGTTTTAGAAATAGAGAAGAGAGAAAAAATCCAGGAGGTCATTTAACTTCTGATTGCAGAGGAAATTTAAGAATTTTCATGGACGAATTTAAAAAGAAGCATGGTTTAGAATTAAGAGTTGGAACAGAGCCTGAAATGATGTGGTTAACCAAAAATGAAGATGGCACACCAACGGGAAAAGGTTTTTCAAAACCATTTTGTTATCATATAGATCAATTTGAATCATTAAGACCTGTATTTATGAAAGTAATTGAATATTCAAAGGCAATGGGTCTAGACATGATACAAGGAGATCATGAGGATGCTCCAGGACAATTAGAGCTTAATTGGACATACGATAATGTCTTGAGAAACGCTGATAGATTATCAACATATAGACAAATATGTGCTCAAGTTGCTAGAGAGCACAATCTAATAGCTTGTTTTATGACAAAACCATTTATGGGTGTATCTGCTAGCGGTTGCCATACAAACATGTCTTTATGGAAAGGTGGAAAAGTTTCAGTTAACAAGTTAGGAAACAAAAAGCTTCCAGGTGTTGAGGAAGTCTTCAGTTATGTTTCAGGTGGAACTAATACATTTATGCCTGATACAAAAGATATGCAGTTGCCAGGAAAAATTGGTCTACAATCAATTGCTGGTATTATGAAACACTTGCCTGCTTTAACAGCTCTTGGATCATCAACTGTAAATTCTTACAGAAGATTATGGGATCAAGGATTTTGGGCTCCAGTTTATGCAGACTGGGGATATCAAAATAGAACATGTGGGTTAAGAGTTTCTGCTCCAGGAAGATTTGAATATAGATCAGTTGACTCAATGCATAATCCTTATTTGCTTGGTGCGGCTTTACTCAAAGCATGTGATGAAGGTATTACAAAAAAAATGAAACCAGCAAAACCAGAATCTAGAAACATCTATGAAGCTCAAAAAGCTGGTAAGGATGTAAAAAAATTACCTTTAAGTCTAGGAGAAGCTCTTGATAGACTTGCTGAGGATGAAGTGATCAAATCTGCAATGCCAGATGAAATGTATAAAGTCTTTCACTGGTATAAAAATGATGAGTGGGAAAGATTTCTTGGTGCAACAACTCAATGGGATCTTGATACTTATCTGGATTGTTTACCATAAAGAAAAATTATAGGAGAGAAAAGAATGTGCGGAATTGCTGGACTAATTCATAGAGGAAAATCTTCAAACGTTGGTCAAGAACTTCAAGGAATGCTTCAAGCATTAAAGCATAGAGGTGAAGATTCTACTGGTTATGCTCTTTATGGAGATACAGATGGTCAAAACTTTATTATGCGATTTAAGGTTGGTGAAAATGTTGGTGAAGGTAGTTCATCAGTAATGGAAGATGTATCAGTTTATGATGAAAGAAAAAAAATTGTTGATAGTTATCTTTCTCAAATGGGAGCAAAGATTGTTAAGGAAGAAAGAATACTGCCCTATTCACTAAGATATGAAATTGACTATGATAAAGGAGATTTGCTTGAATTTTCTCAGAAAATAGAAAGTATTCCTGGAGTTGAAATCCTTTCAATGGGAAAATCCCTAGAAGTTATTAAAGATTTAGGTAACGCAAAAGCTGTTTGTGATAGATACAATTTAGGGGATCTTGTCGGCACTCACGCTATTGGGCATGCTAGAATGGCAACAGAGTCTGGTGTAGACATTAAATCTGCTCACCCATTTTGGGGCTACCCTTTTAGCGATGTTTCAGTTGTGCATAATGGTCAATTAACTAACTATTGGAATAATAGAAGAATTTTAGAAAATAAAGGAATGAGATTTATGTCGGAGTGTGACTCTGAATTGATTGCAGTATACTTAGCAGAAAAAATGAGAAATGGAGCTACACTTGAAGAGGGTATGAAAGATAGTTTATCTGGACTTGACGGAGTGTTCACTTACTTTGTTGCAACAAAAAATTCACTTGGGATGGCTAAAGACACTATGGCAGCAAAACCATTAGTTTTATATGAGTCAGATGATTTAGTTGCAATGGGATCAGAAGAAATAGCAATCAGATCTGTTCTTCCTCAAGAAATAGATACTTATGATCCATTTGATGGAGAGGTTAAGGTATGGCAAATTTAAAAACAACTGAGAAAAAAACAAAAGCTCAATCAATGGGACTTCATACTGAAGTTCTTACAGGAAAAACACAACAAAAGTTTTTCAATCCAGATGAAGCAGAAAACTTTTATTATTGGGGAACATACGATGTAGATTTTAATAAAAGAACTGAGCTTGATGTAAATGATATGGATTGCAAAGAAGCAAATAAAAAAATTGATGAATTGATGAGTCAGGGTTATGGAACAATTGTAATAAAAAATCCTCAAGGAAAACATAGTCTAGGTGTTGGAATTTTAAATAAATTAAACTTAATTTTTGAAGGAAGTTTGGGTTATTTTGGAGTTGGTTCTATAGATGGTCCTACGGTAAGAGTTAATGGAAGAGTTGGATGGTCGTGTGCAGAAAATATGATGGCTGGAAAAGTTGTAATAGAAAAAAATGCAGGATCGTGTTTTGGGGCAGCAGTAAGAGGTGGAGATTTAATTTGCAAAGGAAGTGTTGGTGCAAGAACAGGTATTGACCAAAAAGGTGGCACAATAATAATTGGTGGTGATGCTGGCGCTTTTACTGGATTTATGATGCAAAGAGGAAGAATAGTGGTTTTAGGTAATGTAGGTATAAACCTTGGAGACTCTATGTATGATGGAACAATCTATGTTGGGGGGAAAATTGGATCATATGGAAGTGATGCGATTGAGTCACCTATGACAAAAAGTGATATAGATTGGTTGAAAAGAAAACTTAAAGTAGCTGAAATTGGCGAGGATTTTGATGTTTCTAAGATGACTAAGGTCGTTGCGGGTAAAAAACTTTGGAATTATGACGCTTTAGAACCAACTGAGAAAAAAGGAGCTATATAATGGCAAAAAAGAAAAATGGAAAAACAAATGGTCATTCTAATGGCAATGGTCAAAGTGAATTTTCAAAAAGAAATAAAAGTTTATTAGGTTATAATTCAATATTTACTCCAGAGGTAATTGACGACATACATATAAAAGCGCAATTAGGTAGATACAGAATGCGTGGAATGGCGCTAATGAAAAAAATTCCTACATTTGATGATCTAGTATTTTTACCTGGTACACTTACAAGATTTGTAATCGAGGGTTACAGAGAAAAATGTGAAACTAAAACTGTTATAGGACCAAGATGTGAAAATCCAGTTGAACTTGATATTCCAGTTTACATCACGGGTATGAGTTTTGGAGCTTTATCTTATGAAGCTAAGACTGCATTAGCTAGAGGTGCTACAATGGCAGGAAGTGCAACATGTTCTGGTGAAGGCGGAATGATTCCAGATGAAAGAAGATATTCTGAAAAATGGTATTACCAATGTATTCAATCAAGATATGGTTTTAATCCTCATCATGCCCAACTAGCAGATGGAATAGAAGTATTTATTGGACAAGGTCAAAAAGTTGGAATGGGTGGTCACTTAATGGGTCAAAAAGTTACTGACCAAGTAGCAGAAATGAGATCATTACCTGCAGGTATTGATCAAAGATCTCCAGCTAGACACCCTGATTGGTTAGGTCCGGACGATTTAGCATTAAAAGTTCAAGAACTAAGAGAACTAACAAAAAATAAAGTTCCAATTCAATTAAAACTTGGAGCAGCAAAAGTTTATGATGATGTTCGTATGGCAGCAAAATGTGATCCTGACTCAATTTACTTAGATGGTATGGAGGGATCAACAGGTGCGGGCCCTCACATAGCTGCAGCTAACACAGGAATTCCTGGTATAGCAGCTATTAGAGAAGCAAGAAGAGCAATTGATGATGTTGGTAAAACTGGAAAAGTAACTCTAATATATGCTGGTGGTGTAAGAGATGGTGCTGATATGGCTAAAGCATTAGCATTAGGTGCGGATGCAATTGCGATAGGAACTGGAGCAATGATAGCTTTAAATTGTAATAAAGAAATTCCTGAGTCAAATTTTGAAAAAGAAATGGGTGTTCCAGCAGGCCACTGTTATCACTGTCACACAGGACGTTGTCCAGTTGGTGTTGCAACACAAGATCCTAAACTTAGAAAAAGATTAAATCCTGATGATGCAGCTCTAAGAGTTTATAATTACTTACATACAATGACTTTAGAGGCTCAATTATTAGCTAGAGCATGTGGTAAAACTAATATTCATTCATTAGAACCTGAGGACTTAGCAGCTTTAACAATGGAAGCTTCTGCTTTGGCAAAGGTCCCACTTTCTGGAACAAATCATACAGTTGGAGTCGACGATTTTCATAAAATATAATTATGGCAAAGAAAAAAAATAAAAAATCGAGTAAAAAAATATCTAAAGGTCAATTAGGTAAGAAAAAAGAGACTGCTAGAGAAAAAATGATAGGTCAAACAATTGGCTATCGTTATGATGTGAACTTACTTCCAGACTACTCAAGAATTACACCATTCTTAAAAAAATACATTGAAGCAATGGGATGGGATGATTTGAATTGGTTAGAAGATGTTCATATGGGTTATGAAGAAGATAGACCTGCTGTATTTGATAGAAATGCAAATGGCTGGGTTACAATTCCAAAAAAAATTAAACTTCCAAATAATCAACAAGATAGAGATATGATTGCAAGGGAATTATTAGTAAAATTCCAAATGTCTCCAAATCATCCGTTAGTAGATCTTAAAAAAGCATACAGAAAATTTTAGAATCAGTAAAAATTTATATATACTTAAAGTTGTCTTTAAATAAATAAGCTACGTTTTTATTGTTTTATTTAAGATTGATCAATCTATTCCATTAATTAATAATTTATTAATTTGTTTAAACAATTGGAGGTTAAATGACTGACGAACTAGGTGCATTGACAACCATATTCACAGAATTTTACTATTGGATAACAGTAGTACTTATGTTTCTGATCCATGTAGGGTTCTGTATGTATGAAGTTGGAGCTTCCCGATACAAACATCATCAACATACTCTAATGAAAAACACAATGCTGATACCTTTGGTAACAGTTACTTGGTTTTTATTTGGGTGGTGGATTTATTGGGCTTTTCCAACTGGACCAGGTCTTGCACCATCAATAATGAATGAAAGCGCAGCACTGATTACCGATGACTCAGCTTTTAGTGCTAAATGGTATTTACCAAATAGTGAACTCATGGCTATTAATTTAGGTGATCACATAAGCGGAGTATTTTGGGCTGCATTTTTGTTATTCTCTTGGACAGCTGCTTCAATAGTATCAGGTGCTGTAATTGAAAGAATTACAACTTTTGCATTTGGAATTCTTGCAATTGCAATTGGATCTGTATTTTGGAGTATAGATGCTGCATGGGGATGGCACTTTGACGGATGGATGTTAAAGTTACTTGGATATCATGATGCTTATGCATCAGGAGTAATCCACGCAGTAGCAGGTGGATTTGCTTTAGGTGTTTTGGCAGTTTTGGGACCAAGAATTGGAAAATTTTCATCGAGTGGAGAACCTAGAAATATCGGACCAAGAAATCCTTGGTTGGTAACTGTTGGATTATTCTTAATTTATACAGGTTTCTGGGGTTTTTACGCGGCGTGTAATATTCCAATTTATGACTTAGGACCAGAATATGGCATGGAAGGTGTAACTTACTTTACAGCAACTAACATCTATGTAACTCCTACAACACTTAGTGGTATTACAATGAATTTCTTAATGTCACTATCTGGTGGATTACTAGCAGGATATGTAATATCTAAAGGTGATCCTTTCTGGACTTATTCAAGTGGACTAGCTGGGATTATATGTGCATCTGCAGGAAATGACTTGTATCACCCAATTCAATCATTGATAATTGGAATGATAGGTGTTGTTATTGCTTACAAATTGCATTACTGGGTTGAACGAAGGTTCAAAATTGATGATGCTGTTGGTGCAGTAGCTGTACATGGTTATGCTGGATTTGCTGGACTAGTAATATGTGGGTTTGTACTAAATGGATACCCTTCTTCAGGATATAGTGTAGGTGCAATGTGGGATGGAAGCAACTATGCCGCGATAAATCCTTTAGGAATGTTTATTGGTGCAATAATCATGTTCTTTGTTCTAGGAATGATACCAGGTTACATAATTGCTAAAGTGTTAAATGGAATGGGCAAACTCAGAATCCCTAGGGAAGTTGAGTTGGCTGGTTTAGACTACCAAATAATGGAGGAAGCAAAAGAAGATGAAAAAGCTGTTGCTTCTTCGAGTAGTTAAAGGAGGATAATATGGCTACAGTATCAAATTGGATAGATCATCTAAATAAACCTGCAGAAGAAGTTGCAGGCGCAGTTTATCCAGGAGTTGGATCAGAAGGTATATTAGTTCTTATACTTGCTGTTATTTGGATTGGTTGGACAGTTGTGAGCGCTAAACAAGAAAGTGATAAACTTTCTGAGCTTGCAAGAAGGAAGCCCAGTTCCAATGCATGGAAAAGCAATATGACTGACGGATAAAAATATAATATTGAGGGCGCATTTTAATAAATGCGCCCTCGAATAATCATGGAAGAGCAAAATAAAAATCACATAAATAAAACACCGAGTAAAATGGCAAGATTAGCTTGGCCAAAAGCAAAGTATGGACTTGTTATAGCTATCTTGATAATTATTTTTGGCAATATTGTTTACTACAAAGATTTCTTTTTATCCTTTTTATAAAAAATATGATAAGAACTTTAGGTGTCAAAAAACTTATATAAAATTGCAAAAGCAAAAAAAATAAAATACTTTCTAATAAGTTTTGTTGATTTGTTTGGAGTTTTAAGATCAAAATTAGTACCGACTAGAGCTATAAAAGAGATGCAAACAAATGGGGCTGGGTTTGCAGGTTTTGCTGCTTGGCTTGACATGTCTCCAGCGGATTCTGATATGTTTGCAATTCCAGATCCAAATAGTTTAATTCAACTACCTTGGAATAAAGAAGTAGGATGGTTAGCGTCTGATTTATGGATGGATGGCAAACCAGTAGATGCATCTCCGAGAATAATGCTAAAAAAACAAATAAAATCACTTCAAAATGAAGGTTTAATTATGAAATCTGGTGTGGAATGTGAGTATTTTTTAATCTCCTCTGACGGTAGCACAATTGCAGATACAAAAGATACTCAATCTAAACCATGTTACGATCAATCTTCGCTAATGAGAAGATATGAATTAATTAAGGAGATATGCGACTGCATGATCGAAATGGGGTGGAACCCGTATCAAAATGATCATGAAGACGCAAATGGTCAATTTGAAATGAACTGGGATTATACTGACTGTTTAACTACAGCAGATAGGCATACATTTTTCAAATTTATGGTAAAGACATTAGCTGAAAAACATGGTCTGAGAGCTACGTTTATGCCTAAACCTTTTGAAAAACTTACTGGGAACGGATGTCATGCTCATATTTCACTTTGGAAAAAGAAAAAAAATATATTTTTAGATAAAAATGATAAGTTGGGTCTAAGTAAATTGGCATACAATTTTTTAGGTGGCATAATTAAAAATGCAGGTTCGTTATCAGCATTTTTCAATCCAACATTAAATAGTTACAGACGAATAAATGCGCCGCCAACAACTTCTGGAGCAACTTGGTCTCCAAGTAGTATATCTTATACGGGAAACAATAGAACTCACATGATTAGAGTTCCTGACCCAGGAAGATTTGAACTTAGACTAATGGATGGCTCAGCAAATCCATATTTATTACAAGCAGGAGTTTTGGCTGCAGGTATAAATGGTATCAGAAAAAAAATAAATCCAGGTAAACCATTATTTTGTAATATGTATACAGATTATAAAAAATATCCAAATTTAAAAAAATTACCAAATACTTTAGAAGAATCTCTTGATATGTTAAATTCAAATACCATCCTAAAAAATGCTTTTGGAAAAGATGTTTTAAATAGTTATTTAAAATTAAAAAATTCAGAAATTGAAAGTTTTAAATTAAAAGAAAATTTTGACAAACTTAAACCTATTACAAAATGGGAAAGATCTAATACCTTAGATTGTTAAAGTATGTCTATCGACTATAGACATATTAAAAAATATTCTTCATTTATCAAAAATAAAAATTACTCGTTCAGTAGAGAAAAAATATTAAATGTATTAGACAAAAGTACTATTGATAAAGCGTATACTACAATATCCAATTGGGAAACTTATAAACCTACCCCTCTTCTTAATTTAAATAAACTTTCGAAAAATCTTGGACTTAAAAATATATTTTACAAAGATGAGTCAAAAAGATTTGGTCTTAAATCGTTTAAAGCTCTTGGTGGTGCTTATGCTGTTGAGCAAGTATCTGCTGGAAAGAAAAATGTAGTGGTTGCAACTGCAACCGCAGGAAATCACGGGAAATCAGTTGCATGGGGAGCAAAAAGATTAGGAATTGCATGCAAGATCTTCATTAGTGAATTTGTTAGCGATACACGTGCTGACGAAATGAGAAAGCTTGAGGCTGATGTAGTTCAAGTTAAAGGAAACTATGAGAACTCTTTAAATGAATGCATTAAACAATCTGAAAAAAATGGTTGGGAAATTGTGCAAGATGTAGCCTGGGAAAATTATCTTACTGTTCCAAAACTAACGATGGCTGGATATTCCGTAATGATTGAAGAAATATCAAAACAAACTGATCAATATATTACACATATTTTCTTACAAGCAGGTGTTGGAGGTATGGCATCTGGAGTAATAGCAGGTGTTGCGAGATATTTTAAGAGAATTCCTAAAATTATTGTTATTGAGCCAGAAAATGCAGATTGTGTATTGAAAAGCATAGATGCTGCTAAACTTACAAAAGTTGAAATTGAAAAAGAGAGTATCATGGGTGGAATGTCTTGTGGAGAAGTATCATTGGTCCCATGGCAAATTCTTAAGAATTCAGTAAATAATTGTCTAAGTATTCCTGATGATGACATTCCGTTATCAGTTGCAATGTTGGCTAAAGGATACTTTGGAGATGACAGAATTATTGCAGGAGAATGTTCAGCGCCTGCTGTAATAAGTCTAAACGTGAGTTGCAATAACGAACAAATTAAGAAAGATCTTGAATTAGACATGAATGCAAATGTTTTATTGATTGGATGTGAAGGTGATACAGACATAAAATTATATAACGAACTTCTGTCCAAAGGATCAGAAAAGTTATCAAATGTCTGATAAAGCTCTTGTTTGGATAAGAGATGATTTTCGCATTAACAATAATGATGCATTAACTTATGCTACAAATAATCATGACTTTGTAACTGCAGTTTTCATTTTTAATAATAATATTTTTGATAATAAAAGAGAGGCACAAAAATGGTGGCTATGTAAATCTTTAGAAAATTTTAGATCTGATTTAAAAAAATTCAATATTGGATTAGAAATAATTAAAGATGATGAAATTAATTTTTTTTCTAAATTAAAATCTAATAATAAAATTTCAATTTATTGGAATAAAGTTTATGAACCTGCTGAACTGGATAAAGATAAAAAAATTGGAAAAGATTTAAATAATAAAAAAATTGATTTTAAATTTTTTAAAGGGAATGTGCTAAATGAATATAATAAAATTACGAAAAATGACGGAACACCTTTTAAAGTTTATAGTCCTTTTTGGAGAAATGCAGAGCAATATTATTTAGAGAGAATTCCAGATAAATTAAACAAGGTCAAAAAATGTAAAAAGATAGAAGTGCTATTTAAAAAACAAATAAAATCTGAAGAGATTTTACCTAAGTCAAAATGGTATATGAAGTTTGAGAAATACTGGATACCTTCAGAAAAAAAAGCTCATGAGTATCTAAATAACTTTATAAATAAAAACATATTAAATTATGGTGTAGATCGTGACTTTCCATCAATTGATGGAACATCAAAACTTTCCCCATATATTAGAAATGGACAGATTAATGTTGGTGATATCTGGGAAAAATGTAAAAAATTAAATTCTAAAAATATAAGTGTAAAAAAATATACTAATGAAATTGGTTGGAGAGAGTTTTCACATAGTCTTATTAATTACTTTCCAGAAATGCTGAAGGGAAATTTAAGAAAAGAATTTGATAATTTCCCGTGGGTTAATAATGCTAAATTTTTAAATGCATGGAAAAAAGGAATGACGGGCTATCCAATTGTTGATGCTGGAATGAGAGAATTATATGAAACTGGTTGGATGCATAATCGAATTAGAATGGTTGTTGGCTCCTTTTTAGTTAAACATTTAAGAATTAATTGGAAAGAAGGAGAAAAATATTTCAGAAATTGTCTACTTGATTTTAATGAAGCAAATAATATTGCTCAATGGCAATGGGTAGCAGGATGTGGTGCTGACGCAGCTCCATATTTTAGAATTTTTAACCCTATTTTACAGGGGGAAAAATTCGATAAACAAGGAGAGTATGTAAAAAAATGGGTTCCTGAATTAAATAAAGTGCCTACAAAATTTATTCATAAACCTTGGGAAATGGAAAAAAAATATCAAGAAGCAATAAATACTATTATTGGTTCCGATTATCCAATGCCAATTGTTATCCATGAAAAAGCTAGGAATGATGCTTTGAGTGCTTTCCAATCTATTAAGAAAAAAAACTAATCCCCTATAAAATGATGTATTACGGTTCGTGTAGTTGGATCTAGTCTATGCTCAAATAGGTAAATACCTTGCCAAGTCCCTAATAGAATTTCATTTTTTCTAATGCTGAAAGAAATTTGATTATTAGTTAATGCTGATTTTATATGAGCAGGCATATCATCTTTACCCTCTGCAGTATGAATATATAACGAATTGTCCATAGGCACCAACTTATTAAAATAATTTATTAAATCAGTTTGGACATCTGGATCTGCATTTTCTTGAACGATTATAGATGCACTTGTATGTTGAATTGACAAATTCAAAATTCCATTTCTAAAATTATTTTTTTTTACCCACTCTATTGTTTTATCTGTAAATTCATAAAGTTTTTGTCCACTTGTATTGATTTTTAGGCTGTAAAACTCTTGAATCATAAGTCAATTTATCTTTTGTGATGTCATTTCGTACAAACGACTTACAGTTCTTTTGAATGGTTCTTTCAAACTCTTTGCTGAGCCAAGTGAGTTTAAATCTACTTCAGATTTAATCATTAAAGGTATTTTTTTTTCATAAATAATGTCTATAAAAGTAATGAATCTTTGTTGTTGATTAGAGATATTCTCATTAAAATTAGGCAAATTTTCAATAAAAATTAAATCACTATTTTTTCCAATTTCAATATAATCTTCAGAACCCAGATTTTTATTACATATCTCATCAAATCTGAACTTTATAACTCCTTCGTAAAAGTTTTCTATTGTTAGTTTTCGTCCTTTAATATCCAAAACCTTAGTCATTTTTTTTTTATTTTTCGTAACTTTTCTAAAAAATTTATTAAACCTGAAATTAGATGATTTATCTATAGGATATAAAAATCGGTCCAAATTTATTTTTTTACTTGTTCTGTAATCTTCCTCAATTTTAAGTTCTATTTCTGAACAATGAGTTTCTAAAATTTTTATAAAAGGTATAAATTGATCTCTTTGTAAACCGTATTTATATAAATCTTGAATTTTTGTATTAGAAGAAAAAATTACTTTTATATTTTCCTCAAATATTCGTTCAAATAATTTTCCTAGTATCATGGCATCAACGATATTGGTAACTTGAAATTCATCAAAATAAATTATTTTTGTAGTACTTGATAAATCTTTAACAAATTTTCCTAACCCATTAGTTTTTCCACTTTTTTTATTTTCATGTATAAATTCATGAAATTTAATCATAAATTCATTGAAGTGCAATCTAGATTTCTTTTCTTTAATGCTTTCAAAAAAAAAATTTAAGATCATGGTTTTACCTACACCAACATCACCCACTAAATAAAAACCTAATTTGTTATTTTTTTTTTTAAATATTTTTTTTATAAAATGTTGTTTAAAATTTAGATTATAATATTCATTTAATTGCTCAATTATACTTAACTGATTTTGATTAATTTCATAATCGTTATATTCACAAAATTTACGAAACGAATTAGTTAAACTCATTTTTTGGTTTTAAAATCTATGCCATATTCTGATCTGGGTCCTTTTCTTAATCCATAAGGACCAGCTATAAAGATAGTTAATGGTTTAGTGCCTGGTTCTAAATCTACTCTGTGAAAATTATTAGCTGACCTAAAACCTATATAACCTGGTGCTCTCCAAACTTTACCTGTTTTTAAAGTTTCCCAATACCCTCCTCGAAGTATTATTGTGATAAATGGAAACAAATGGTTATGCACGCCATCACCATGATCATCGTCTAACATTTCGTGAATTAAAATATTAAATGGAAACCATTTAGGTCTATGACGAAATAACAGATAATATCTATTCATCCATGGTTTTGCTTTATCATATTCAGGATGAGAAGGCCCTCTATCCAATACAACTTTTTTTCTACCTAATTTTTCTAAAATTTTTAAAAACATTAATTAATTTTGGATATGCCATTATCTTTAATCAAAAACATACTGTTTTTAAATACAAATGGTCTAGAAATTTTTGACACATGAATTTTGTTAATCTCTTCGAGAGCACCTGTTGAGGAGTCAATTGTTAACAATCTGCCATTACTTAAAGATACAAATAGCTTATGCTTTCCATGTATAAAACCTGTTGGTTTTATCTGATCTCTGTTTTTAAAATTTTTTAAAATATCCGTAATTCTTAATATATTACCAGTTTTATCGTCTATTATGAATAAGTATCCTTCATTTGAAACTGAAAAAATTAAATTTTCGATTATTGACGGCCTTAAACTTGAATTAATTGACTGTGTCCACTTTATTATTCCATTTCTTGCATCAATAGAGAAAAATTCATTTTTATTATTTGAAAAATAAATCGTATTATTTTCAAAAACTAAATCCGAATTTTCTAAACTAAAAGCATTCTGGTATATTAAATTACTTTGAGTAGGAGTTTGCCAAACTAGACTGCCATTGTTAACATCAAGTGCTGTTACATCTCCTAAATTATTGATAAAAAAAACAATTTCATCTTTTAAAATAATTGAAAGTTTTTTTTGAGATTTAATAAATGAATTTTCTGTTTTGAAATTCCATATCTCTTTACCATCTTTTGAAGAGATTGCTCTAATTACATTATCAAAGTCTACTGTTAAAAATTTATCATTAAAAACTTTAATATTAGAATTGAACGATGATGAGCCATATTTTGACCAAATAACTTTTCCATCATCCAAATTTATTGAATACATTTTTGATAAGTTGTCATTAATAATAAGTTTCTTATCAATTTGAGCAAAATACAAAATTGGATTAAGCTTCTTTTCTTTTTTATTATAATTATTAATCTTCCATATTTCCTTAAGATCACTACTTAGTTTGAAAATAGTACCTTTTCCATTAAAGAATATTATGTTTTCATCATTTGTAAAAAATAATTCAGGCTGATTTGAATTGAATTTTTTTATTTTAGTTATTTTATAATTTGAAATTTTTTTAAAATTTGTCGTAAAATCAACATTTCCATTATTATTAGTGTTATTATTAATAAAAGATTTTTGTTTAAATAAACTAAACTTTTTTATTTTAAGTTGTTGATTAAACTCTTTTTTAATTGGTTGAATTTTTTTAAAAATATCTATTTGATTTTCATCTTTAACTTTATTTTTGTTGGAAAAACTGCAATTTGATAGAAAAAATAAAATTATTATATATTTAATAGCTTTATTCACTGAAATCTGAAAGTAATCTTTTTTGAACTTCTAATTTTATTTTTGGACTAATATTTTCAATTTCTATTATCTGATTAAAAAATTCTTTAGACTTTTGTTTTTGATTTTTTGATAAATAATACTCTGCCATTAAATATAAGGCTTGAGGTTTCCACATACTTTCTGATTTTATTATTGGATTAAGAATACTTAATAATTCATTTTCTTGAGTAAAATCAGAATTATATAATCCTTTTTTATAAATAGTTAAGTTTTTAATCTCTTTTTCTAAAGGCACTTCATTAATAAGTAGATCAAAATATGAATTAATTTCATCAATTGATGATATTAGATCATTATCCATTAAAAAAAAGAAAGCTAAAGGTGAATAAGTTTTGTCTTTAGCATTTATTATTTCAACTAAACTAGTATTTATATCTTTTTGCCCACTCTCAAAATTTGTTACAATTTTATTAAATTTATTTGCTAACTTTTCTTTATTTCTTATTTTAAATTCTTGATACCCAAAAAAACTTATCAATACTAAAAAAATAATTAATAATAAAATAATTATTTGTTTTTTTTTTAAAATTAAGAAGTTTTTTATTTTATCTATTCTTGTATTTCTATTAATAATTTCTATTTCTTCATCCATTTATCATATTCCTCAGAACATACTGTAAGATACCACCGTTCTTATAGTATTCTAACTCATTTTTAGTATCTATTCTGCATAACGTTTTTATTTTTTTGATGTCACCTGTAGAGTATTTAATTTCTACTTCTAAGTTATCGCCTGGGTTTATACCTTTTTCTAGACCTAATATTGAAATTAGCTCCGAGCCCTTTAATTTTAGATTCTGTCTATTCATATTATCAATAAATTGTAAGGGCAAAACTCCCATTCCAATGAGGTTTGATCTATGAATTCTCTCAAAACTCTCTGCAATTACAGCCTTAATACCCAATAATTTTGTACCTTTTGCTGCCCAATCTCTTGAGGAACCAGTTCCGTACTCTTTTCCTCCAAACACAACTAAATCAACCCCTCTTTTTTTATATTCTACTACTGCGTCATAGATAGGCACAACTTTTTCTTCAGGATATAATTTTGTAAAACCACCTTCTGTTCCAGGAGCCATTTCATTTTTGATTCTTATATTAGCAAATGTCCCTCTCATCATTACCTCATGATTGCCTCTTCTTGACCCATAGGAATTATAATCTTTTGGCAAAATTTGGTGCTTCATAAAATAATTTCCTGTTGGACTTTCTTTTTGTATGGTTCCCGCAGGAGATATATGATCTGTGGTAACCATATCCCCTAATATTAATAAAGGTCTTGCATCAGTTATAGCTTTAAAACCTTCAGGTTCATCCGGCAAATTTTCAAAAAATGGCGGTTTTTTTACATAAGTTGAGTTTTCTTCCCAATTGTAAATGCTACCTTTATCAACTTTAATTTTTTGCCATTGCTCTGGTCCCTTAGAAACGTTTGAGTATCTCTTTACAAACATTTCAGGGTTTAAAGACTTAATAAGAGTATCCTCTATTTCTTTATTTGTTGGCCAAATATCTTTTAAGTAAACTTCTTTACCATCGCTATCTCTACCTAGAGGATCTTTGTATAAATCCATTCTCATTGATCCAGCAATTGCATAAGCCACTACTAAAGGTGGAGAAGCAAGATAGTTTGCTTTAACCAGTGGTGAAATTCTACCTTCAAAATTTCTATTGCCAGATAAAACTGATACTGCATATAAATTATTTTCTTTAACTGCATCAGTAATATTATCTGGTAGAGGTCCCGAGTTACCAATACAAGTGGTGCATCCGTAACCAACTAAGTTAAAGCCTAATTTATCTAAATATTTACTTAAACCAGCTTTGTTTAAGTAGTCTGTAACCACTTGTGATCCAGGAGCTAATGAAGTTTTTACCCATGGTTTAACTGTTAATCCTTTATTTATTGCATTTTTAGCTAATAGTCCTGCACCAATTAACACATTAGGATTTGAAGTATTTGTACATGAAGTAATGGCTGCAATTAATATATCGCCATCTTTAATTTCAAAATCAGCTTTTTCAACTTTAGCAATAGTAGGCTCCGTTTTTTTACACACATCTTCAAAGACTTTAATAAAATTTTTAGATGCATCTGTTAGAAAAACTTTATCTTGTGGTCTTTTTGGTCCAGAAATTGTAGGGACTACTGTAGACATATCTAAAGACAAAGTATCGGTAAATACAATATCATCACTAGCCCATAAGTTTTGTTCTTTTGCATATTGTTCTACAATCTGAATATTTTCTTTTGATCTTCCAGAAAATTCTAAGTATTTTAAAGTTTCCTCATCTATTGGGAAGAATCCGCATGTTGCTCCATATTCAGGAGCCATGTTCGCAATAGTTGCTCTATCTGCCAGTGTTAAATTTTTAAGTCCTTCACCATAAAATTCTACAAATTTTCCAACAACGCCCTTGTCTCTTAGCATTTTTACAACTGTTAACACAAGGTCAGTTGCAGTTGTCCCTTCAGGAAGTTTATTTTTCATTTCAAATCCGATGACCTCTGGTATCAACATAGATATTGGTTGACCTAGCATACCTGCTTCTGCCTCAATTCCTCCCACTCCCCACCCAAGTACTGATAAACCATTAACCATTGTTGTATGACTGTCAGTACCAACTAGTGTATCAGGAAACAAATATTCTTTTTCTTCAAACCTTTCATTCCATACTACTTTTGATAAATATTCTAAATTTACTTGATGGCAAATTCCAGTTCCGGGAGGAACAATTCTAAAATTATCAAACGCTTGTTGTCCCCACTTTAAAAATGAATATCTTTCAAAGTTTCTATCAAATTCGATATCAACATTTTCTTTTAATGAATTCTTTGTTGCAAATTTATCCACTTGAACAGAATGATCAATAACCAAATCTACTGAAGAAAGTGGATTAATTTTATTTGGATCCTTATTTTTTTCTTTGACTGTATCTCTCATCGCGGCAAGGTCAGCAACAGCTGGTATACCTGTATAGTCTTGTAAAAGAACTCTTGCAGGTCTATATGCAATTTCAGTTTTTGATTTTTTTATATTTAACCAATCTTTAATTGATAATATTTGTTGTTTATTTACAGTAATATTGTCTTCATATCTTAAAAGATTCTCAAGTAAAACTTTAATTGATTTTGGTAATTTGTTAATGCCCTCTAAGCCATTTTTTTCAGCTTCTTTTAAAGAAAAAATAGAATAATTTTTTCCATTTATATTTAGTTCTTTTAGCGAATTGAACGAATTTTGATTTCCAGGCTTCATAATACTAGTAATAAAAAGTTGCTATACAGCTTAGTAAGAGTGCCGACATAACATAATTAAACCATTTAATAAATTTCTCATTTGTCGCGAATTTCCTCATAAATTTTCCTATTATTGTCCAAAAAATAATACTAATAACTGCAAAGATGAAAGCAATACCTAATAACCAAATTGAATAAGAAATGAAATTACTACCTGATTCTACATATGTTGATACTGCAATAATTGCAACTATAACGCCTTTTGGATTTAAAAATTGATAAAGAAAAGTTTCCATAAAATTTACTGGTCTTAATTTTTCATTTTCGTCTGAAGATTTCGAGAATGATATCTTGTATGACAAATATATTAAAAATGCTGTACCAGTAAAAATTAAACCCTTTTGAATTATAGGATAAAGCTTAAAAATATTTATTAATCCAAAATTTATAACTCCCAACATGAATGTAAAACCAAAGATTACCCCCAACATTAAAGGAATTGTCTTTTTAAACCCATGATTAAATCCTGAATGTGAAGCTACAATATTATTTGGTCCGGGTGAGCAACTTGTCACAAACATAAATAAACAAAGAGACAGCAATTCAGGATGCATTGCTATGCTACTGGCAAACCATTTTCAACTTTTTGAGATGGATGAACAAGTACAACTTTTCCTTCCTTATCAATAGAGCCAAGAATTAAAACTTGAGAAACAACACCTGCTATATTTTTTTCAGGAAAATTACAAACTCCTATAACTTGTTTTCCAACTAAGTTTTCTTCATTGTAATAATGAGTTATCTGTGCAGATGATTGTTTAACTCCTATTTCTTTTCCAAAATCTACTTCAACAACTAGCGATGGTTTTCTAGCTTTTTCATTTTTTTTTACTGATATTACTGTTCCTACCCTAATGTCTACTGTGTCATATGTATCGTATGTTATTTGTTCTTTCATAAATTTAATATATAATTAATAATTGATGAGTACAGGAAATAATTTAGAAGATATATATAATAATTCGATAAGAATTCTAAAAGATTTAATTGCATTTAAAACAGTATCTGGTGAAGATAATAACCAACTTATAGATTATTGTGATGATATATTAAGTTCTTTAGGAGCTACTTCTTTTAAAACTTATGATGAGGAAAAAAAAAGAGTAAATCTTTTCTCAACTTTAAAAGCAAAAAAAAATAGTAATAAAAAACCAATTATTTTATCTGGACATACAGATGTTGTTCCAGTTTCAAAAGGTTGGGCAACAGACCCTTTTGATGCAACAATCAAGGAAGATAAATTATTTGGTAGAGGATCCTGTGATATGAAAGGTTTTATTGCATGTGCATTAGCATACGCACCAATTTTTTCTTCATCAAATTTAGATAGAGATATTCATTTTTCATTTACTTTCGACGAAGAAACAGCATGTAAAGGTGCACCAATTTTGATTACAGAACTTAAAAAAAGAGGCATTAAAGATTGTATTTGTATTGTTGGTGAACCAACAAATATGAAAATTATTGATGCACATAAAGGATGCTATGAATATACAACCTATTTTGAAGGTCTTGCTGGACATAGTTCTGAACCAGACAAAGGTGTAAGTGCAGTTGAATTTGCTGCAAGATATGTAAATAAACTTCTAGAATTAAAAGAGAAATTGAAAGAAAGAGAATTAAAAGACTCCATCTTTGATCCTCCATATTCAACTTTGCAAGTTGGCGGAATATTTGGTGGAATTGCACATAATGTAATTGCTGACAAATGTCATGTGAATTGGGAAACAAGACCTGTTGTAAAAGAAGATGGAATTTTTTTAAATCATGAAATAGATAAATTTACTAACGAAACTCTTTTGCCTGAAATGAAAAAAATATACCCAAAATCAAGTATAAAAAAAAATATTATTGGTGAAATTACAGGTTTTGATAGAATTTCAAATTCTGAGGCCTGTGAATTTGTATCTAGTATAACTGGAGATAATTCGAGAGAGGTAGTCTCTTTTGGTACCGAAGCAGGGTTATTTCAAGAAATAGGAATAAGTACAGTTGTGTGTGGTCCAGGATCAATTAAGCAAGCGCATAAGATTGATGAGTTTATAAAACTTTCTGAAATAAAAAAATGTATTAGTTTTTTAGATGGTGTAAAAAATAAGTCTTTGAATTAATTCCAACCACCAACAGATTTAACTTCTAAAAATTCAAGCAGACCTTCTTTTCCAGCCTCTCTTCCAATCCCTGAATGTTTAAATCCCCCAAACGGTGCATCAACTGCAATACCTGCCCCATTAACATCTACCATTCCAGATCTAAGTTTTCTAGCAACCCTTTGTACTTTATCATTATCTTGAGTTTGAATATAATTTGTTAATCCATAATCAGTGTCATTTGCAATCTGGATAGCTTCTTCCTCAGTTTCAAATGGAATTACAGATAAGACTGGACCAAAAATTTCGGTTCTTGCAATTTCCATGTCATTACTAACATCAGCAAATACTGTAGGTTTTACATAATAACCATCTTTTAATCCTTCAGGTTTTCCTGGGCCGCCAGCAATTAATTTTGCTCCTTCGTCTATTCCCTTTTGGATTAAACCTTGAATTTTATTAAATTGTACATCTGAAATTACAGGACCTATATGTTCACCCTCTTTATTTGGATCATCTACTTTAAACTCATTTGCATACTTTTTAAGTCTTTCAATAGCATCATCATAAATTGTTTTTTCAACTAACATTCTTGTAGGTGCATTACAGGATTGTCCAGAATTTCTAAAACATCTAAAAGCACCTCTCTCTATAGCCTCTGAATCTGCATCTTTAAATATGATATTTGCACCTTTTCCCCCTAACTCTAAACTTACCCTTTTAAAATCTTTAGCTGCATTTTGTGAAATTAATGCTCCCGCTCTCGTAGAGCCAGTAAATGAAATCATATTTACATCAGGATGACTTGTTAATGCATCTCCGGTAGTTGCGCCGTCTCCATTTACTAAATTAAATACACCTTTTGGAAACTTTGCTTCATCAATTAATTCTGCAATAATCATTGCAGATAATGGTGCTAGCTCTGAGGGTTTTAAAATCATAGTACAGCCAGAGGCTAAAGCAGGAATAACTTTTAAAGTAACTTGATTTATAGGCCAGTTCCAAGGAGTAATTAATGCGCAAACACCTTTTGGTTCATAAATTAATCTTTGATTTTTAGCATGTTCTCCAAGTGGTTTTTCAAACTCAAACTCTTTTAAATAACGAATGAAAGATTTTGTATGACTAGCACCAGTTCCTGTTTGAAGTTTTGAAGCAAAATCTTTTGGTGCGCCCATTTCTTGAATAATTGCATCTGTAATATCGCTCCATCTTTTTTTATAAAGTACATAAAAGTCTTCCAGTAATTCGACTCTTTCTTGTTTTGAGGAAAATCCCCAAGTTTTAAAAGCCTCTTTAGCTGCTAATACTGCATCATTAATATCCTCTTTGCCCCCTAAGGAAATTACTGCACAACTTTTTTCGGTTGCAGGGTTAATAACTTGGATATCTTTTTGATTTTTCGGTGCAACCCATGAACCATTAATATAAAAATTTTTCTTTTCAATCATGCGCGCAAACTATCCTTTATTTATGATTTTGCAAATAAATTTGTCAATTCGTAAACAATCGTAGCAGCTGCAAGAGAAGTAACTTCAGCATGATCATATGCGGGAGCAACTTCTACAACATCTGCAGAAATTAGATTTAGACCTGACAATCCTCTCAAAACATTTACCATTTCTCTTGTTGTCATACCTGCAATTTCAGGCGTTCCTGTCCCTGGAGCAAATGCAGGATCCAATACATCTATATCAATAGATAAATACAAAGCATTATCTCCTACTCTTTTTTTTATTCTTTCTGCAATTTTATCAGTTCCTTCTGTTTGAAATTCATCACAATGAATTATTTTAAAACCAAAACTCTCATCATTCTTTATATCATCTCTGCTGTAAAGTGGACCACGTATCCCAACATGCATAGAAGCATCATCTAAAAATAAATTTTCCTCACGCGCTCTTCTAAAAGGAGTTCCATGAGTATATGGAGCTCCAAAATAAGTATCCCAAGTATCCAAATGTGCATCAAAATGAACTAATGATACTGGTCCATTATTTTTTTTGTTAGCTGCTCTTAGCAAGGGAACTGCAATGGTATGATCCCCACCTAAACTAATTATTCCACCCACTTTATCTAATAAATCCGTAGCACCAACTTCAATTTGTTTTATTGCTTCATCAATATTAAACGGATTACATGCAATATCTCCCGCATCTGCAACTTGCTGCACTTTGAAAGGCTCTACATCATAGTTTGGGTGATAATTTGTTCTTAAATGCCTTGATGCTTGTCGTATACTCTGTGGTCCAAATCTTGCACCAGGTCTGTAACTTGTTCCAGAGTCAAAAGGCACTCCCACAATTGCTACATCACAACTATCTACATCTCTAAGTTCAGGTAACCTAGCAAATGTTGAGGGTCCAGCATATCTAGGGACTTTAGTTCCGCTCACTGGCTGTTTTGGGTTTTTATTTTTTTCTTTTTTCATTTTTAATTTTCTAAAGTAATATTATTTTAGCATATAGTTCTATGTTTATTTAATGAGAATTTTGTTTATTTTATTGCTGATATTTCAATTTAATTTACTCAAAGCTGATGAGATTAATTATCTATTAAAGATTCCAAACCTAAAAACTTTTAGTTTAAATAATAAAAATGGTCTTAAGTACTTAACAGCTAAAAAAAATTTTAAAATTGGCGTCCAGAGTAATATTAGTTGTAATAAACTAGGAGAAAAAAACTTAGAAAATAAATTTTCATTGATAAAGAGAAATTTAGATATTTACGATTATGAGTTTTTAAAAAAAATAAATTTAAGATTTATAGTTCTTTGTCAAAATCTATACATATCAAAAATAAATACAGCTGGGATACCTGATTTGAATAAAAGAACATTAATATTGGATCTAAAGTTTAATGAGAAATATTTTGAAAGAGTTATACATCATGAAGTGTTTCATCTAATACATGATAGTTTTCCAGAAATATTTAATGAAGAAGCTTGGTCAAATTTAAATAAAAAAAGGTTTTAAATATGCAGATTGTTCTACATGTACAGATAAATTAGGCTTAGATATTTACAAAGATACAGATGGTTTTTTAACCGAATACTCTAAGACAATACCATCAGAGGATATGGCTGAAGTCTATTCTTTTTTAATTACAGATAATAAAAATTTAGAAAAAATTAAAAAAATCGATCCAATAATATTTAAAAAAGCTGAATTCATAGAGTCCAGAATAAAAAAGATAAATAATTTATAATCATTTATGATAAAAAAAATAAAAGCATCAACAGGGGAGAAAATATTATTTATTTTTTTAATTTTACTTACAATTACTTCGTTTGTATTTTTTTACGCAATTAAAAATAAGTGCCTTTTTGTCGATAAAATAGATTTAAAAAAAATCAATTTCCCAAATAAAAATAATATTGCAATTATGAATGTAGAATGCGGTATGGTTATTATTGAGCTTTTACCAAATTTATCTCCAAATTCTGTAGAAAGGTTTAAATTTTTTATATCAAATGGAGATTATGATGGATCAGCTTTTTATAGAGTTATCAAAAATACATTATTGCAAGCAGGGGATT
This sequence comes from uncultured Pelagibacteraceae bacterium, assembly GCA_902581585.1. Taxonomy (GTDB): domain Bacteria; phylum Pseudomonadota; class Alphaproteobacteria; order Pelagibacterales; family Pelagibacteraceae; genus Pelagibacter. The sequence goes on along the minus strand of CACHPB010000002.1, from coordinate 54,384 downwards.
TAGAATTTGGTAACATAGAAAATATAGATTATTTCAGAGTGGGTAGTGGTAAATCAAAACTTGGTCCAATTAACTCTGAAATAAATAATAAATTTGAGTTTAATGCTGGTAGTGTAGGTTTAGTTAGAGGTGATGAATTCAATACTGAAGATAGTGAATTTTTTATTTTATTAAAAGATGTACCTTTATTTAAAGGAGAATATACACCAATTGGTAAAGTTATTTATGGATTGGATGCATTAACTAAAATTAAATCCTCAGATAAGACAGAATATGTTTTAAGACCAGATTTCTTAAGTGATTTAAAATTATTGGAACAATACAATTAAAAAAACTATTATTATTGCAGTTGCATAATAATATGGCATTTTCTTTTTCCAAGAAATTAGAATTTTTGTAGCTGTATCTACTTGTTTTTTTGTTGGTTTTTTCGACATAATAAATTTAGTTAACTAGTGGTTTTCCAGTGGCTAAAGTGTGTTTTATTCTATCTTGTGTTTTTTCTGTTTCAATTAATTTCATAAACGCATCTAACTCAAGCTTATACAAGTCATCCTCTGATAAAGTATGTTCCAAAGTAGTATCTCCACCACTCAAAACTTTTGCCAATTCTTTTCCAACTTCCATACCATGATCAAGTATAATTTTATCATTATATAATTTCTCTAGCATTTGTATCATTTTTTCATAAGCTTTTTTTCCAGATAGATTGAAAGAAACTTCATTTGGTGGAGTAAAATCTTTATTTCGTTGAATAATTTCTTTTGAAACTGATAATAAACTATTTCTACTCATTATTTTTTTATCCTCAGGTCTTAAGTATTTTAATGGCTCAGCTTCAATTGGAGAGGTTGCAGTTTTTGCGTAACCAATAATATCAAATACTTTAAGAGGTGCATAATCAGGATCATTCTTGGCTTCCTCTGTCTGAGACCATCGCCATAACATCTCTTTGCATCCACCGCCGGCTGGGATTAATCCAACCATTGTTTCTACGAGACCAACAACAATATTTGTATGAGAAGCTACGAAATTACTTTGACATAAAACTTCAAAACCACCACCTAATGCCAAGCCAGATGGAGCTGAAACAACGGGAAATTTTGAATACTTTAAATGTTTACAAGTTTCTTGAAAATATTTAACAAACTTTTCAATAGATTTAAAATCACCCTTGTCTGCAAAATTCATTGTATAAGATAAGTTTACTCCAGCAGAAAACTGCATTGCCTCATTTATAATTATAAGGGGTTTATCAGTTGCATTTTTTAAACTATCCATTGAGTCATAATCTAATGCATTAGCTTTTGTAGTAAATTCAACTATGTTAAAGTCATTAAATCTATAGATTTCAGCTGAATTGTTTTTATCTAATTTGATTGCTCTCGGCTTAATTTTTCCAAGGGTTTCTAGATCAGTATATTGTTGTCTTTCTCCATAAAAGTCTTCATCCTTACTTTTCGATAAATCCTCAAGAAACTTGTTATTTTCAAAAGCATCTAATCTTTCAAAAAAATTTTTTACTCCAATTTCTTTCAGCATTTCAAAAGGTCCTTTAGACCAGTTAAAACCTAGTCTCATTGCTTCATCGATATCATTAAATTTGTCCGTTATCCCTGGAACCAATGAAGATGCATATTTAATAATTTTTGAGATTACTGACCAGGCATATTCTCCATATTTATCTTTTCTGTTGATTAAGTTCACAATATCCATCTTTTCTGATCCTAGATTAAATTTTTGTGATATTGAATATTCACCAGTTTCTAAATTGATACCTTCGAGAACTTTTTTACCATCAGCTTTATTCATTCTATAAAATCCACCTTTGCCTTTTCTTCCTGTGTAACCAGTTTCGATAAGTTTTTTTACAAGTGGTATTTCTTTAGCAACAACTTGAAAATCATCTACCTCGGGAAGTTCCTTTATAAAACTTTTTAAAACATCAGCCATTAAGTCAATCCCAATCAAATCATATAGTCCAAAAACGCCTGTTTTTGGTATTCCCATTGGTCGACCAAAAACTGCATCTGCTTCTTCAATTGTTAGTTTCATTTTGAATGCTTCTGTCATTGCTACTTGCATGGCATAGACACCAATCCTATTCCCTAAGAAGCCTGGCGTATCGTTACAAATTAAAGTTCCTTTTCCTAAATCTTTTTCACAAAAATTTTTAAGTGAATTTATCTGTTCTAAATCATTATTTTCATTTTTCACAATTTCTAATAAATCCATATATCTAACTGGATTGAAAAAGTGAGTTATACAAAAGTCTTTTTTTTCTTCATTTGAAAGTTTTTCTGAAAGTACTTTGATTGGAATAGAAGATGTATTTGAGGATACAATTGAACCTTTTTTTCTTTCTTTAAAAATTTTTTCATAAATATTATGTTTGATATCAATTCTTTCTACAACAGCTTCAACAATCCAGTCAGCCTCACCAACTTCATTAAAGTTATCATTTATGTTACCAACATTAATATTATTGATTTTTGATTTATCGATCAATAAAGGAGGTCTTGATTTTAGAATTCTTTCTCTAGCTTTCTCAGATATTTCCGTTGTTAAATCTAGTAATGTTACTGGAACATTTGCATTACATAGTTGAGCAGCTATCCCGCTCCCCATCGTCCCTGAACCTATTACAACAACTTTATTAATTTTCATATTGAGAATAAATGCTTATAGTAAAAAATTTCTTTAAGGGCAACTTAAAGCCGTTAAATAACTCTTAAAATATTATCTAATAAATTTTGTAATTGAAGGAATAATTGCAACTGCTAGTGCAATTTTAAACAATTCACTCGGTAAAAAAGGATATAAACCACCAGCAAGTGCCTTGTCATATCCAATAACTGAGCCTAAATAGCTCACCCCAACTATAAAAATAATTGAAGTTGCAATCAGTAGTGAAATTAAACTTTTAAAGTATGAGTCGTTAAAATTTCTTTCAGATAAAAAACCGATAACCCCTGCTGCGATTGTCATTCCATAAAGATATCCTGCAGTAGGTCCTGTTAAATAAAGTAATCCTCCTCCTTTAGCAAAAACTGGCAGTCCAATAGCTCCCTCGAATAGGTAAAGTAAAAGTGTAAAGAAAGCTAATTTAGAACCATAAGTCATTCCAATTATAAATACTACAAACGTTTGCATAGTCATTGGTACTGGCCAGAATGGCACTTGTACTTTTGATGAAAATGCTAAAATTAATGTACCAATCAACATTAAAGAAATATTTTGAAAAAAGGCATTTATTCTATAATCTGAAAGTAAATTTTTTATTAATGTAGAATTATTTTTCATACATTATTATTTAAGCACAAATAAATAAATTTTAAAATAATAAATTTAATCTTTTAAAATTGTTCTTTTTGTAATTCTTTAATGGGTATATGACATCTGATAGCATTACCACTATCTGTTAATTGCCATGGTGGTAATTCTTTCTTACAAATATCTCCAACAATTCTGGAGCATCTGCCTTGAAAACAGCAACCTTTTTCAGGAGGTCTTTCTTCAACAATATCCTCAGCAACTAATTTAGGTTTTATATCTGGATCTGGCTCTAAGACAGCACCTAACAAAACTTCTGTATAAGGGTGAGATGGAAACTTATAAACATCATTTGAGGGTCCAACTTCACAAAGCCTTCCTTGATAAAGAACTGCTACTCTATCACTAATTGCTCTTACAACTGCTAAATCGTGTGACACAAATATGTACGTAGTTCCAAAGTCTTCTTTCAGTTGTTGTAATAAGTTTAATACAGCAGCTTGCACAGAAACATCTAAAGCAGAAGTTACCTCATCACATAAAATAATATCTGGCTTTGCAGCAAAAGCTCTTGCAACAGCTACTCTTTGTTTTTCACCACCTGATAGTTGTCTTGGGTATCTAGATGTATAAAATTCTCCAAGTCTTACTTTTTGAAGTAAATCTATAATATTTTTTTTTAATTCTTCACCTTTTAACCCAAAATATAATTTTAATGGTTGTGCAATAATTTCTTCTACCGTGTGGTTTGGATTCAAAGACTCATCTGGATTTTGAAATATTAATTGAATAATTCTTAAATCATTAGGATCTCTTTCTTTCAAATCAGACGATAAATTTCTATTTTCATCAAACCTTATTAAACCATCTTTGGTTCTAAGTAGTCCAGCAATAGATTTCAGGATTGTTGATTTTCCACTTCCTGACTCTCCTACTAAAGCTATTGTCTCTCCCTTTTTAATATTAATATTAATATCTTTAACTGTAGGGTTATCATCAGAAATTCTATTGAAAATTTGATCTAAAAGTTTTTGTTTAGCATAACTTATAGATACTTCTGATAAATTTAATATTTCTTTATCTTGTGATTTATTCTTAATTTTATTAACAGTTTGACTAGCTTGACTCTCATTCACAAGTTTTTCATAATTAAAACATCTAACACTAGTATTTAAATCTTTTAAAAATTCTAATTTAGGAGAATTATTTTTACAATTTTCATCTGAAAAGTTACATCTATCAAAAAAACTACAGCCACCTTTAATTGTACCTGGTTGAGGTTGACTGCCAGGCATTGACTCTGGAAGACCGGCTAAAGATAATTTTGGTATAGATTTGAGCAATCCGTGGGTATAAGGATGAATTGGTCTTTTAAGGATATCTCTTGATGGACCTTCTAAAACGATTTCTCCTGAATACATAACAATAATTCTGTCACTCACTTGAGCAATGGCTCCTAAATCATGACTTACATAAACCATCGATGTTCCAGTATCTTTTGCAATAAAATTTAGAAGTTCCAAAACATGAGCTTGTGTTGTTACATCCAATCCTGTTGTAGGTTCGTCTAAAAGAAGTAAATCTGGTGTTCCGGCTAATGCCATGGCAACAGCAACTCTCTGTTGTTGACCTCCTGAGAGTTCATGAGGATATCTTAAAGCAATCGTCTCTGGTGAAGGAAGTCTAACTTTATTCAATAGTTCTGAAATTTTTTTTTCTCTTTCTTTTTCATCTAAATCTGAGTGCAATTGTAAAGCTTCATCAATTTGATAGCCTATCTTTAAGTTTGGTGTCAATGCTTGGCCTGCATTTTGTGGGATCATTGCTATCTTTCTACCTCTGATTTTTTCTAAATCTTTACTTTTCATTTTCAGTAAATTTGATGAATGAAACTGACATTCTCCTCCAATAGTATAAAGTCCATGCTTAACATATCCCATCATTGCTAATGCTAATGTGCTTTTTCCTGAACCAGACTCCCCTACTATTCCAACTGTTTCACCTTTTTTGATATTTGTGCTTATATTTTTTAAAATTAAAATTTCTTCGCCTTTTTTACTTCTAAATCCAATAGATAAGTTTTTTACTTTTTCAATTATATCGGTCATTATTAAACGGGAGCTTTAGTTGATCTATCAATGCCTAAAGCTTTAGCAAAAGCGTCTGCTGTTAAATTAATACCTATAATTAAACTACTTAATCCAACTATAGGCGCTATTACTGCCCAATAAGCGAAAGACATTAACCCTCTTGCATTTGATATCATTAATCCCCAGTCTGGAGTTGGAGGGCTAACACCAAAACCTAAAAAAGATAAAGAACTAAAACCAAGTAACATCCATGACCATCGCATTGCACCTTCAACTAATATTGCATCTCTTACATTAGGAATTATCTCATTCCAAATAATTGAAAAATTACTATGTCCTCTTGCTCTTGCAGAAACTATAAAATCTTTTGCAATGACATCATGCGTTGCTGCTCTTGCAACTCTTACAATTCCCTTACCATAAAAAAAACCTAAAGCAGGTATCAATACTTCGGTAGATGTACCTAACAAAGATACAATCAATAACATTGCTAAAATCCATGGAATAGATAAGAACGCATCTACAATTCTCATAACTACATCATCAATTTTTCCTCCAACTAATCCGCAAAATATTCCTAAAAGACCACCCCACAATAGTGCTATTAAAGATCCAAAGAAAGTTATTGTAAGAGCCGTCCTTCCCCCCAAAATTGTTCTAGTAAAAACATCTCTTCCAAGATCGTCCGTTCCAAACCAATACTCGGCAGAGGGAGACTGGAGCATTAATGTTGGATCTATAGCTTTGAAATCATGAGGCGCAATATAAGGGCTTATAAATGCAAGAATTATATGAAAAACTAAAATACTAAGTCCGATAAGTCCAGATGGTCTAGAAGCCATTGTAATAATAATTTCTGATAATTTTGCGAAAGCGCTTTTCTTCTCCTCTTTATATATATTATCTAATTTCATATTATTTTCTTATCTGTAATGTTTTTAATCTAGGATTAAGCATTAGTGTCAACAGATCTGCTAATAAATTTATACTTACATATATAGACGCAAGAATTATAGCTAGTGCTTGAACTGTAGGAAGGTCTCTATTTGAAATTGACTCAATAACTAATCTTCCAAGACCAGGGTAATTAAACACAACTTCAGTTACTACAACTCCACCCAAAAGCCATGCAATAGTCAATGCCACCACATTAATAGCAGGTAATAAAGCGTTTGGTAAAACATGTTTGAAAACCATTTTCCAATAAGGAACTCCTTTAAGAATTGCCATTTGAACATATTCACTTGCCATTACTTGTATTACACTTGACCTTACCATCCGAGCCATATGAGCTGTCATGATCATCGCTATAGCAACAACCGGTAAAATTATATTTGGCAGCAACTCTAGGAAAGATACATCAGTTGGAACTATTACGATACCAGGCAACCACTCTAGCCAGATTGCAATAATTAAAATTAATAAAGTAGCACTGATAAATTCTGGAATAGTCATTGCAAATATTGTAACTGTTGAAATTGCAACGTCGGGTAACTTATCTCTCCACAGAGCAGTAATAATTCCTAAAATTAAAGCTATCGGAATACCTATAAAAATTGCAGCTGATGCTAGTACTAGTGAATTTTTAATTCTAGGTCCTAAAACATCTTTTATAGGCATCTCTCCACTTAAAGAATAACCAAAATCTCCTTGAATAGCATTTAATGCCCACGATACATATCTCTCATATGCTGGAACATTTAAACCAAGCCTTCTATAACAAGCTTCTAATTGTTCACCAAAAGCCTGCCTTTCTAGATAAGTTGTGCAAGCATCCCCAGGTAAAACTTCAGTGCCGACAAATGTAATTATAGATACAATAAATAAAGTAATAAAACCTAATAAGATTCTCTTTATAATTAAAAAAAGCATAACAATATTAAATTTTAAATTATTTATTTTGAAATGAAAGAGGTTTTACAGGCCTACTTAAAGGCCTGTAAAACAAAAGTTATTACTGAACGCTTACTGTGTGCCATCTAATTGAAAAATACTCAACTTCGTCAAGATTTTTCACTCTAGAAGATGTAACAACAAGTCGAGACACATGGTAAGGAATCATTGTTCCAGATTCTTCCCATAATGTTTTCTGAGCATTAATATATGCTGCTTTTCTTTTGCTGAACTTTAACTCACCTCTTGCATCAGCTAAATTCTTATCAAAAGAAGCACTTTTATAATATGACTCGTTCCATTTTGCCTCACTGTGATAAGCTTCATGCAAAATACTATCTGCTGGTCTTTCGTTCCAACGTGTCATTGCTACAGGCTTTTTCATCCAAGTTTCATTCCAATAACTTTTTGAAGGTGTCATTTGAATATCTGCTCTGATGTTAGCTTTAGCAAATTGTTGTTGTAAAACCTCAGCAATAGTTGGCCAAGTTGGTTCTTTTGTAGATACATGAATTGTGAAATCAATACCATCTGGGTAACCTGCCTCTGCAAGTAATTTTTTTGCTGTAGCTGGTTGTGGTGGACAATTCTTTTTCATTCTATATTGATCTGATGGTGCAACAGGAGTATCGCAAGATACAGTTGCTGCTCCAGCCATAACAAGATCAACTAATTCTTGTCTATCCACAGCTATTCTGACAGCTTTTCTAACTCTAGGGTCATCAAATGGAGCTACGTCAGTTCTCATTACCATGCCTCTCCAGTTTCCTGTAGGAATAACTGACACGTTAAATTTTGAATTACCATCAAATATTTTTTTCTGATTGAATGGAACATATCTATTCATATCTATTTGACCAGTCAGCAAGGCTTGAATTCTAGCTTGACCATCTGGGATAGCTATTACATGTACCTCAGCGAGTTTCGGTGCTCCTTCCCAATAATTTGGGTTAGCTTTAAGAATTGTAGTTCCCTCTGCATCAAATTTATCAACCATAAACGGCCCAGTTCCAATACCTGTTTTCCCAATTGTATCGCCTGATCCATTTGGTATCATTCTTAACCTATAATCAGTTAATAAAAGTGGAAAATCTGCGAATGATGTATTCAACTTTATTTTTACTGTATGTGAGTCAACAACTTCAATATCTGTTACTGCACTCATACTTTTTTTAGCAGGTGAACCAATTTCAGGATCTTTAACTCTCATCAAAGAGTATTTTACATCCTCTGCATCAAAATCAGATCCATCATGGAATTTAACACCTTTTCTTAAGTTAAAAGTCCATTCAGTTGCATCTGCGTTACCTGACCAGTCAGTAGCTAACTCGGGAGAAGTAACTCCTTTAAGATCTTTTCTTACAAGACGGTTTTGAGTCATTATTACTACTTGAAATAGTCTTCCTTTAGTAATCGCATCTAAATTTGTATCTTTTCCAAAACCAAGATCATGAGATAACTTAAAAACCCCACTTGAAGCGTTGGCAAATGAAAATGTTACAAATAGTGATACCAATGAAATTGATATCAATTTTAAAATGTTTTTCATAATTTCCTCTCTTTAAAAAAACAAAAGGTAACAATTAGATACTTATATAGCAACAGTCAAAATGGACATTTTTTATTTATTTTATTGATGTATTCTGATTATCTACAAAAATAATAATGAACAATTTAATCAATAAATATAGGTTTACTGTAAAGCCAGTTAGCCTTGAAAATTCCAATTCATTAGAGCTTGCAAGATCAATTCAGGTTCACCCCTTAACTTATCAAGAATTGCCATATGATCCAGAATATTCAAATTACGCAGGAAGATTAACACTTGAAAAATTATCTAATGTAAGTCCTGAAGAAATGTATTGGAAAGCAAGGAGAGAAATTATTTTTAGGCATACAGGAGAACATCCATTTGAAATATCAGGACCAGATTCACTTAAATTTTTACAAAAAATATTTCCGAGAGATATTTCAAAAATCGCTGTGGGAAGATGTTCGTATCAGTTTGCTTGTTATCATGATGGTGGGATGATTACGGATGGTATACTTTTAAGAATTGATAAAAATAAATTTTGGTTTGCGCAAGCTGATGGTGACCTATTTTCTTGGTATAAAGCACATTCTAAAGATTTGAATGTAGAAATTAATGATCCAAATGTTTGGGTAAGTCAAGTTCAAGGCCCATTGTCCATGAAGCTACTTGAAAATTTAAGTAATGGTTTTTCAGAGAAAGATTGGAAATATTTTGACTGGAAAGAGTTACAAATTTTAGATCAAAAAGTAATAGTAAGCAGAAGTGGTTTTACTAATGAACTTGGTTGGGAAATTTATTTTAGGCCAGAAAATGAAACAGAGAAAATTGGTGATTATATTCTTGAGCAAGGAAAAAAATTAGGTATGATTTTGGTGGCTACACCAGGATTTAGATGTCGAAGAATTGAAGCTGGGCTGTTATCTGCTGGACAAGATTTTTCAAAAAATACCAACCCTTTTTCAGTTGGCCTTGGAAAGTTTATAAATTTTGATAAAGAGGATTTTATTGGAAAAGATGCACTCATGTCATCAGAGAAAAAATGTATGACTTGGGGAATTAGAGTTGTGTCTGGAACTGCAATTAAAGGAGAGAGTATTAAATTAAATGAAAAAGAGATTGGTAAAATAACCTCAAGCACATGGTCACCTTATCAAGTTTGCGGTGTTGGTATAGTTCACCTTAATAATCATGAAAATGGACCAGGTGATATAGTTTATGTTAAATGCACAGACGGGAAATTACATAAAGGTCAAATCTGTAAATTACCAATGTATGATGAAAAGGGAGAAATAGTAAGAGGTATAGACAGAAATATCCCAAATGAGCCAAAACCTTGGATTGGTGTTTAAGCTTAAATTATTAAAAATATAACTAGTGAAGATCAAAAAAAAAATAATTACTATTGGAGGTGGAGGGTTTACTCATAACCAAGATGATGATCAGGAACAATTCATTTTAGACTGTATCAACAAAAAAAATTGCTCATTAGGATTTTTACCGACCGCTAGTAACGATGACTCAAGCAAAACTAACCTCTTTTATAAAAGGTTTGAAATTTCAGGTTTAAATGTGTCTCACTTTAATCTTATCTCTAGCGTAAAAGGTTTTGAAAATTGGCTTTCAAATCTTGATGTAGTTTATGTTGGTGGTGGAAATACAAAATTCATGATCAAATATTGGAAAGAAAATAATTTAATTGGTCTTTTCAAAGAAGTTTATAATTCTGGTATAATTTTATCAGGCGTAAGTGCTGGTGCCGCATGTTGGTTCGATCACTTTCTAACTGACTCAGATGGACCTGGATTTAAATCTATGAACGGCATTGGGTTATTAACCGGAAGTTTTACACCACATTATTCGGACTTAAAAAGAGCGGAAAAATATAGAGAAAATATTAAAAACAAAACTTTACCAGATGGTATTGCTGTTGATGATGGTGTTGCGGTACTTTTTATTGACGGAAAACCAACAGAGGTTTATTCTTCTAGAAAAGGTCATAATGCTTATTTTGTTAATCAAAATAAACAATTTAACTTAAAAGAATACATTAAAATTAATAATGAGTGATAATATTTTACCAAGTCAAAAAATCTTTAGCATAAAAGATGCAAGAGAACTTTCGCGTAAACGTCTTCCCAAATTAGTTTTTGATTTTATTGATGGAGCATCAGGAGATGAGAAACTTGCTGAAATCAACAGTATTGCTCTTGACCAAATAAGACTAGAGCCTAAAGTTTTAAGAAACGTTGAAAAAAGATCACTTAAAAAAAAGGTTTTAGGATATGAATTTAATTTTCCATTTGGTTTTGCTCCCATGGGAATGACTAATTTGTCTTGGCCAGGAGCAGACTCTATGTTAGCCGCTGAAAGTGCAAGAAATAATATTCCAACTTGTGTTTCTATGGCCTCTACTACAACATTAGAAAAGATGTATGAACTCTCAGAAGGTCATTCTTGGATGCAGTTATATATTTTCCAAGATGAAAATTTCGTAATGGAGCTTTTGGAAAGAGCAAAAAATACTGGTTATGAGGTAGCAATTTTAACTGTGGATGTGCCAGTTTTATCTAGAAGAACCAGAGATGACAAAAATGGTTTCTCTTATCCTTTTAAGATAGGTCCAAAACAATTTTTTGATTTTGCAACTCATCCAACTTGGTCTCTATCAACTTTAATGAGTGGAATTCCTAAACCTATGAATTATGTAACATCAAAAAGTGGAGACGGAATTTTTAAAAGAAAAGAAAGTAGAGGTTCTACTGATTGGAATACGCTTAAGAGAGTAAGGGATAAATGGAAAGGAAAACTTATAGTTAAAGGAGTAATGTCTCCTGATGATGCAATAAAAATAAAAGATGCTGGTGCAGATGCTATTCAAGTTTCAAACCATGGAGGTAGACAATTAGACAGTGCTACAGCAGCGATAAATATGCTTCCACTAATTAGAAAATCGGTTGGAAGTAATTTTCCTTTAATCTTTGATAGTGGGATAAGAAGTGGAAGTGATATAGTAAGAGCGCTTGCGTTTGGTGCAGATTATACAATGATTGGAAGACCCGTTATGTATGCAATGGGAGCAGATGGAAAAAAAGGATTAAGAAGAATAGTTGAGATTATAAAAGAAGAAGTTAGTACCACTCTAGGGTTGGTTGGATTAAATGATATTAATGATGTAACATCTGAGATAGTAATAGAGAATACTATTAATAAGGTAAACTACTAGATGGCTGAGAATAAGATTAGAGGTGGAGCATTATTAGCTAGAGCTCTAAAAGACAAGGGAATTAGTAAAGTTTTTACTCTTGCGGGAGGTTTTTGTAATCCAGCAATTGAAGGATTTGCTGAGTGTCAAATTGAAGTGATAAATACTCCTCATGAACAAATTGCAGGTCATTTAGCAGATGGTAATACAAGAATTACTCGTAAACCATCAGTATGCTTAGTTGGACCAGAGGGATTTACAAACGCAGTTCCCTCTATGATGGAGGCTTGGGGTGAGAGAAGTCCTGTTATTTATATTACAGGTTCAAGCAGTCTTAAAAGGCAAGGTTCAGGTGGTTTTAAAGAAATAGATGATGTTTCAATTGCAGCCCCTTTAACAAAATACAGTGCAAGCATTACCGATGGAGCTAGAATAAGAGAATTTGTCGACAAAGCATATCACATTGCCACCAACGGTTATCCAGGTGCAGTACATCTTAGTCTTCCAGTAGATATAATGTTTTCATCTTTTGCAGAAGAAGTAGGATTAGAAGAAAGACCATTTTCTCATAAAGCTAAACCTTTAGCAAAAGCTTGGCCAGATCCAAATTCTCTATCAGAAGTTTTAGAGCTTGCTTGTAATGCTAAAAAACCAATTATAATAGGTGGTCATGGAGTTTGGTGGTCGCATTCAGAAAAAAATCTTGAAGCAGCTGGTAATAATTTAAATATACCAATTTTTAATGTCCCATATCATCAAAAATTATTAGGTGAGGAAGCAAATGCTTATATGGGATTGGCGGATATACACCAATATCCTCCCTCAGAGTATGCACTACAAAATTCAGATTTAGTACTTGTGGTTGGGGCGCGTTTAGACAATCAAATGAATTTTGGAAATCCACCTTTTATACCTAAATCAACAAAATTGATTTGTATAAATGGTTCTCATGAGGAAGTAGAACTTAATAGAGTAGCTGATTTTTGTTTGTTAAGTGATCCTGGTGTTTTTCTAGATACATTATCTAATTTAAAGAAAAATAATAAGTGGACTTTAGACACAACTTGGTTCGAAGAAAACAAAAAAAAGAAAAAAGAATGGGTAGATAAATCCTTGAAAGACTTAGAGATAGAGGCTGAGGCATCAAAAAAAAATGGAGGGAAAATCCATCCTCTACAACTTTCATTAGATGTCCAAGAAGCAATGGGTGAAAATGACTGGCTTGTTATAGATGGAGGAAATACACATTTCTGGTCAGAAATTGCAATTAATATTGCAGGTGCAAAAGGTAAAAAATTAAAAGGCATCTTGCACCCTGGAACATTTAGCATGTTAGGTGTTGGTGTATCGTTTGCTTTATCTGCTAAAAATCACAATCCAGATTCAAATGTTGTTCTTATAAGTGGAGATGGTGCGTTTTTATCAGGAGGTATGTCTATTGAAAGTGTATTTTATGAAAAAAAACCTATTACTGTTGTAATTGATAACAATGGTGGATTGGCCTCAATTGGACAACAACAAGAAAGATTATTTAAAAGTGGCAAAAGCGTTGCAACTGATTTTAGAGACATCCCATTTCATAAGATTTTTGAAGGTTTTGGAGGGTATGGAGAATTAGTTAATAAAAGAGAAGAGCTAGCACCGGCACTTAAAAGGGCAATGGAAAGTGGAAAACCTGCATGTGTAAATGTTAAAGCAAAACCAGTATTAAGCCCAATAGTCTCTGCAGTTGCAAGCAAAAGAGAAAAGTCATCAATAGAATAAAATGGCAATATTTTCATCACACTTATTAGATGCTACTAATGGATCTCATGCTGGGAATATTGATGTAATAATTTATCAAATAAAAAAAAATGGAGATAAAGAAATTTTCTGTGAAAGTAAATCTGATGATGGTGGTAGAATACATAAAGAATTTGATCTAAGTGATGATGATACCAAGTGCGAATATGAAATGATTTGCAAAACTGGGGATTATTTTTCTGAGAAAAGAATTATTTCTGAAATAAATATTAAATTTAAAATGGAAGATAATAATAAAAAATATCATATACCCATAATAATTTCTAAAAATAGCTACACTGTGTGGTGGTCAAAATAGAATGAGTGGTGAAAATTTAATACATCAAAAAAATATTAAATTAAATATGTCAAGACGTATAAGGCGTACTCCATTTACTAACAAGGTTGAAGAATGTGGCGTGTCAGATTTTACCGTTGTAAACCACATGTTGTTACCAAAAGGATTTAAAAACTCAGTTGAGGAAGATTACTGGCATTTAAGAAAGGAAGTTCAGGTCTGGGATGTATCTTGCCAAAGACAAGTACAAATCTCAGGTCCTGATGCAGCAAAACTTGTACAAAAAATGACACCTCGCTCAATAAAAAAAATGGAAACTGGAAAATGTTTTTATATTCCAATAATAGATGAGACTGCAGGAATGATTAATGATCCTGTTTTACTTAAACTAGACGATGATATGTTTTGGATTTCAATAGCTGACTCAGATATTCTTCTATGGGCAAAAGGTATTGCATTAGGTTCTGGATATAATGTTGAAATAGTAGAGCCAGATGTTTATCCATTGGCTATTCAAGGCCCAAAATCCGAAGATCTTTTGGTTTCAATATTTGGTGAAGACATAAAAAAATTAAAATTTTTCAATTTTAAAGTTTTTGACTTTTTAGGTACAAAACAAATAATCGCAAGGTCAGGTTATAGCAAGCAAGATGGTTTTGAAATTTATTTCAAAGGATTTGAAACTCATTTTAATGAAATTGAACTTGGTGAAAAGCTTTGGGATATTGTTTGGGATAATGGTCAAAAATTTAATATATCTCCAGGATGTCCAAACCTCATTGATAGAATTGAGGCAGGACTTATGTCCTATGGCAATGATTTCACTAGAGAAAATAATCCACTAGAATGCAATCTAGAGAAATATTGTAAACAAGAAGATGATCATGATTTTATTGGAAAACATGCTTTGAGAAAGATCCAATCTGAAGGAATTAAACAACAGATGAGAGGAATAATTTTTGATGGTGAACCCTGTAAACCAACAGGAGTTCCTTTGCCGGTATACTCAAAAAACAATAAAAAGATTGGACAAATTGCTTCCGGAATTTATTCCCCAAGAATTAAGAAAAATATAGGTTTATCAATGATAAATAGAGATTTTTGGGATTTGGGGAATGAAGTTTTTATAAACACTTTTAATGGAAAAAACAGAAAAGGCATAATAACTTCTTTACCATTTCCTGATTAACCTTATATTTAAATTATGTTTAAACCAGTTATAGCAGGATTTTCAAGATCACCTTTTACTATGGCTAGAAAAGGTGCTTTAATAGACTCAAAACCGGTTAATCTATTAGCAGAAGTAATTAAAGATTTAGTATCAAAATCAAATGTTAAAAAAGATGACATTGAAGATATCGTAGTTGGTTGTGCATTTCAAACAGGAGAACAAAGTTTTAATATTGGAAAGTTGACAACTTTTCTAAGTGGTATGAATGTTAAAACCTCAGGCATGACAGTAGATAGATGGTGTGGTTCATCAATGGAGGCTATTCATATTGCAGCTGGTAAAATTTCATTGGGTGCTGGAAAAGTATTTGTTTGTGGAGGGGTTGAAAGCATGACAAGAGTAAATACTGGTTTTGAACCAATCCCCTACCCTGAAAGTAAGACAGATAATCCACATGTTTATTTTTCAATGGGAACAACTGCAGAAAATGTTGCTAGAAAATATAACATTTCAAGAAATGAACAACAAGAGTTTGCTATATCAAGTCATCAAAAAGCACATGAAGCACAAACCAAAGGGAATTTTAAGAATGAAATCGTATCAATTGGTGATTGTGATACTGATGGAAACATAAGACCAAATAGTACAATGGAAAAATTAGATGGTTTGAAACTTGCTTTTGACGAAAATGGAACAGTTACAGCAGCAACTTCGTCACCTTTAACAGATGGTGCTGCGGCAACTTTAATTTGTGAGGAAAATTATGCAAGAGAAAATAATTTAAATATTTTAGGAAG
Organism: uncultured Pelagibacteraceae bacterium; assembly: GCA_902581585.1. GTDB lineage: Bacteria > Pseudomonadota > Alphaproteobacteria > Pelagibacterales > Pelagibacteraceae > Pelagibacter. The sequence continues at coordinate 38,344 of CACHPB010000002.1, read as the reverse complement.
AATAGTATCTACTGCTGTTGAAGGCTGTGATCCTGATTATATGGGTCTAGGTCCAATTGGTGCTTCAAAAAAAGCTTTAAAGAGGGCCAACTTGTCCGCTGATCAAATAGATATTGTTGAATTAAACGAAGCTTTTGCTTCTCAATCATTAGCGTGCATTAAAGACTTAGGTATAGATAAAAATAAAGTTAATTTAGATGGTGGAGCTCTTGCTCTTGGTCATCCACTTGGCGCAACAGGTGCAAGAATTACTGGTAAAGCAGCTGATCTATTAAAACGAGAAAATAAAAAATATGCCCTATCTACTCAGTGTATTGGTTTGGGAATGGGGATAGCTACAGTAATTGAGTCTGTAAATTAAACTATCTATTTATTCCTCTTAATCTCTCAGATCTTCTTCTTAAAAGTTCAGCGGTTAATAAAATCAATACTGATAATATAATCAAACAGGTTGCTACAGCTAATATTGTTGGACTTAATTGTTCTCGAAGCCCAGTCCACATTTGTATTGGAATTGTAGTATTATCTAAGCCAGCTAAGAATAATACAACGACGACTTCATCAAAAGAGGTTACAAAAGCAAAAAGACCGCCAGATATAACCCCGGGTAATATTAAAGGTAAAGTAATTTTCATAAATGTATTATATGGACTACTTCCAAGACTTGAAGCAGCACGTGTAATACTATGATCAAAACCTGAAAGTGTTGCAGTTACAGTTATTACCACAAACGGTGTTCCAAGAATAATATGTGCCAATATAATACCTAAATGAGTTGCTGCCAAACCTACCTTTGCCATGAAAAAGAAAATTGCTACTCCAGAAATAATTAGCGGAACTATCATTGGTGAAATTAAAATTGCCATTATCAAACCCTTGTAAGGCATATGTCTACTGCTTAAACCTAATGCAGCAAGAGTACCTAAAATAATTGATCCCAATGTAGCAAAAATTGCAATTATAAAACTATTTCTTGCAGCCAAACCCCATGGATTTTTTGTTCCATAAATCATGTCTTTATACCATCTTAAAGAGAATGCATCAGGATCTAACCTTTTCATTCCATCAGAAAAAACTAAGAACTCCTCAGCATTAAAAGACAACGGGAAAATTACAAATAAAGGAGCTATCAAAAAGAAAAAGACACAACCACAAATTAATAAATAAAAGTAATGCCAAATTCTATAATGTGGTTCTGTATACTTTGGTAATGCCATAATTAACCTAATTTGATGTTATCAACTCCCACAAGTTTATTATAGATCCAATATATTACTAACACGCCTGTTAAAAGCATCAGACCCATTGCAGATGCAAAACTCCAATCTAAAGTACTTTTCATATGATATGCTATTTGATTACTAATTAGTGTTCCAGATGCACCTCCAACAAGTGCTGGTGTAATATAATAGCCAATTGCTAAAATAAACACTAATAGACAACCTGCGCCTATTCCTGGAATTGTAAGTGGAAAATAAACTTTAAAAAAAGCAACCGCTGGAGTTGCACCTAAAGACTTACCAGCCCTCATAAGACTTGGAGAGATCGTTTTCATAACACTATACAAAGGTAAAACCATAAAAGGTAAAAGTATTTGAGTCATTGCTACGTAAGTTCCAGTTTTATTGTACATCATCTCAGGTCTGTTATCGTCTGCAACAAGACCTGTCCAAACAAAGAAATCATTCACAATTCCTTGTTGCTGTAACAAAATCATCCAACTTGCAGTTCTTACAAGTAAAGATGTCCAGAAAGGAAGAAGAACACAGATCATCAGCAAATTACTATATTTCATTGGTAGAGTTGCCAGTAAATGTGCAATTGGATAAGCCATTAAAAAACAAAATAAAGTAACAAAAAAAGCTACCTCAACTGTCCTTATCCATAATATTCTATGAATTCTTCTATCCTCAGAAACTTGAACAATTTTTCCGTCTTCATTGGAGTACATGTCTACACCTTTCAGGTATTTTGAATATGTATAAGATGGAGCTCTTCTTTTAATCGCTCTCCAATATTCAACATTTCTCCATCTTTTGTGAACTTTCATTATTTGTTCTTTGTAGTTTCCTTCCTCGAATTTCTTTTGTTTTCTGGCAAGTTTTTTTAAAACACTCTTAAAACCATTTTTTTCATAATTTAATTGTGTCTGTAATTTTCCTGCTGTTTTATTTTTAACTAGAATTTTATAGTCTAAGTAAAATGCTTCAAAAACTTCCTCTGGTGGAAGTTCTTTACCATCCCAAGTTTCCATTGCTTTATAAGTTTTGGGAAGCATGTTTGTAACCATTTTGTCGTCTATGCTTCTAGAAAACATATCTCCGATTGGAATCATGTATGTAATTATTAAAAACAATAATAATGGCGCAACCAGTAGAAAAGCTTTAATTTTATTTTTCTTTTCTGCCTGTTTAAGACTTTCCTCTAAGGGAATTCCATCTGTTGTTAAAATTTTTCCTGTTTCTGAGCTCATAAAAAAAGGGCGGTTAAAATAACCGCCCTTAATATAATATAAAATTAAAGTGTTTAAAACTTTAATTATTTAATACTAGCTTTCATAGCTTCCCATTTTTCACCAAGCTCTGTGCCATTGTCAGCCCAGTACTCAGCGTTTACTAAGAAGTATTTTTTAAGGTTAGCTGGCGCTGTTGGCATATGTGGAACCATATTTGTTTTTCCATCTTTATACCACGGCTCTCCTGCTTCCATAACTGCAATTGATGATTTTCTCCAAGGAGCGTATGCAATATATTTTGCACTTCCTGCTAACATTTCAGTGTTAGTCATCATTGCTAAAGCTTTCATAGCGTCAGCTTGGTTTGGTCCACCTTTTACTAATGCAAAATATTCATAGTCAAGTCCTTGTCCATCCCAAACTTGAACTATTGGAGCACCTTCTCCAACTGCTGCATTGAAAAATCTTCCATTCCAACCAGTTGCCATTACAACTTCACCACTCATTAATAATTCTGGTGGTTGAGCTCCAGCTGACCAGAATACACATCCGCCATTTGGATCCTCACAAAGTGCTTTAATCTTGTTCATTGCTCTGTCAACATATCCTGGCTCTTCTAATTTTTTGTAGATAAATTCTCCACCTTTACCCATTTTTACGCCATCTGCTGCTAATGCAATTTCTAAGTTAGTTAATGCACTTTTGTAAATAGCTCTTTTTCCAGGAAATCTTTTTGTGTTAAAGAAATCTTTGATAGTCTTTGGAGTGCTTTTTAATAGATCACTATTATAAGCATAGTTCCAAGAGTATAAGATATTTCCTACCGCACATTTACTTGGCATATCAGTGAAGAAGTCTTCACTAGCTGGTGTACCATCTGGTGCTGGTGGGAAGTCTTTGTCAAAATCAAATTCAACAAAAATTCCTTCGTCACAACCATTAATAGTATCATAAGCGAATACGTCTATAATATCCCATGTGATTGCTCCTGCTTCTATTTGCGCTTTAATTTCTGAAAGTCCACCAGAATAGTCAACCCACTCGATTGGTATACCTAATGCTTTCGATGTTGGATCTCCATATCCTAACTTTTGACTTTCTGTATATGCTCCACCCCATGATGCAACAACTACTGCAAAAGCGGATGTAGATACAGAAACTGCAAATGTCAAAGCAAGTAATAATTTACTTAATTTTTTCATTTATCCTCCGTTTAAACGTTTTTTTTATAAAAAAAGGAGTACAGCAACATAGAATATAAGAGTCAACAGGTGATTTTAGCGAAAATGTAATAATTTAGCTTATTTTGGGTCTAAAGCTCTAGCGTCATGACTGTTCCAGCCAATATTAATTTCATTACCAAGTTTAATATCTAGGTTTTGAGAACTATTTGGAACTTTCAGTATAAATTCTGAATTACCAAGTAAATTTAATCTAACTCTAGTATGATCCCCATGATAAATGACTTCTTCAATTTTTCCTTTTTGATTATTATCCATTTTATCTTTAGGGTTTATCAATGCACGTTCTGGTCTGATTGATACTGTAGTTTTTTCTCCAACAGATTTAACTGAAATTGGATTAGCAATTATTTCACCTTTTTCTAATTTAACTTTACATGTTCCATTTGAAATTTCAGAAACTTCTCCACCAAAAGTATTATTTTCACCAATAAATTCTGCAACAAAAGAGTTAACTGGTTCTTCATATAACTTATCAGGGCTTGATAGTTGTTGAACTTTACCATCATTAAATACCGCAATCCTATTTGACATCGTTAAAGCCTCACCCTGATCATGAGTTACATAAACTACTGTTACACCAATACTTTCATGAATATGTTTAATTTCATACTGCATGCTTTCTCTTAAATTTTTATCTAACGCACCTAAAGGCTCATCCATTAAAACAACAGCCGGATCAAAAACTAAAGCTCTTGCAACTGCAACTCTTTGTTGTTGACCACCTGACAATTGACCTGGCATTCTGTTTGCAAATCCACCCAGTGAGACCATTGATAAAGCTTTGTCGACTCTTTTTTCTATATCTTCTTTAGACATCTTTCTAACCTTTAATGGAAATGCTAAATTTTCAAAGACTGTCATGTGAGGAAATAGAGCATAATTTTGAAAAACCATTCCTATCCCTCTTTTATGTGGTGGAATATTTGAAATTGGATTGTTATCTAAAAATATTTCTCCATTAGTTGGAGTTTCAAAACCAGCAAGCATCATTAGACATGTAGTTTTTCCTGAACCAGAAGGTCCAAGCATTGTTACAAACTCACCTTCTTCAATATCTAAATTCAGATCTTTTACTACTAACACTTTTCCGTCGTAACTTTTGTCTACTTTATCAAATTTTACGAAATCAGCTTTTTTTGACATAAGATAGTTTTTAAAACATTTAGTTATGTTATTTGCAACAGTTAATTAACTCTTTATATGAAGCTCTTTTGGATAATTACAAAATAATTCACATCCATTGTCAGTAACTCTTATAGATTCTGATGCTTCAACTCCCCAATCACCAAATTGCATTACAGCTATCATATGAAAACAAGAATTTGGAACTAATTCTGTCATTTCCTCTTTATATATATTTAAAGTATGTTCACCCCAATCTGGTGGGTAACCAATACCAATTGAGTAACCTGTTCTAGACTTTTTCTCTATTCCATATTTGTCTAAAACTCCCCAAAATGCTCGAGCAACATCATTTGCAGTATTTCCGGCTTTTGTTACTTTAATTCCAGCTTCTAGAGCTTCAATAGTCTTTTTCATCGTATCAATTTTTAGTTGATCGGGTTTTCCTAACAAAACAGTTCTTGCCATTGGAGCATGATATCTTTTGTAAACACCAGATAACTCTACAATTGTTGCTTCCCCCTCTACAAACTTATCTTGTGTAGCAGTTAAATGTGAAGCTGAGGTTCCCTTCCCTGTTGGAAGAAGTGTTGCAATACTCGAATATTCGCCTCCAAACTCTGGTGTTCCATAAAATAAAGTTTTTTGAATTTCTCCAACAGCATCACATTGCCTTACGCCGGGTTTAATTACTTCCATTGCAGTTTTCATCCCTTTTTCTGAAATCAATGCAGCATTTTTCATATATTTTATTTCTGCATCAGATTTTGCAAATCTTGCCCAGTTGACTAAACGTTCTGAGTCTTTAATTTTTGCGTTTGGCAAACCTTGTTTTATCTTTTCATAGCAAAAAGCTGTGAAGTAATGTGCATCCATTTCAACACCAATTGAAAGTTTATCCCATTTTCTATCTTTAATTATTTTTACTAAATAATCGTAGGGATGTTTTGGCCATGTGTGAATATAATTTTCGTCATAAACAATTATGTTTTCATCTTTAAGATAAGTTTTTATATAAGCGCCTCCAGCATCTTGTGCTCTTACAAAACAAAGAGGTTCTTCTGCATTTATATGAACAATTGCACATTGAGCATAATAAAAAGACCATGCATCATAACCAGTCAAATAGTTCATATTATTAGTGTCGTGAGAAATTAAAAGTTCAATGCCTTTTTTTTCCATCATTGACTGGACTTTTTTTAATCTTTGTTTGTATTCATCTTTGGTAAATGACATAAATTTCTATTTGAATAATTTTCCAAAACCCTCAACTTGATTATCTTTATTTATTTTAACAAGTGTATCCCATATTAAAGCCTGGTTACTTGATAAAACAACTGTATTCAATTTTTTTTCAAGTTTATCAATTATTGGAAGCACAGGTAAAGCTGTGCAAGATACAAATAATGCTTCCGCGCCATTTAAGTCTATTTTAGACAACACATCATACAAATAATTTTGATCTACTTTACCAATATCGTAGTCCGACTCTATATCAAAATAAGAATTTGAGGTTATTTCAAATCCTTCAGATTTAAAATATTCTATAACATCATCATTTAGTTTTTTGCTGTATGGAGTAAATAAACAAAGCTTGCTTATATTTAATTTCTTTAAAGCTTTTATAGCAGCGGTGCTTGGTGTTGTAACCTTAGCCATTGGTTTTGCTGCTTTTACTTTTTGTTCTATGGAATTGTATCCTGCGGCTATTGTTCCTGAAGTGCAACCATAGACAACACAATCTATATCCTGGTCTGGAAGAATATCTTTTGCAACATCGGTTACTTTATCTGACATTTTAATCAGATTTTCTTTGGTTAAAGGATTATAACACTCTATTCTATTAACAAAAAAATCAATTTCTCTATCCTTTATTACATTAATAAAATCTCTCTCAATCATAAAATCACTTGCAAGAGCAATAAGGCCAACTCGTGGATTTGATTTACTTATGTATTTTGGTTCTATTTTTGTTGAATTCATATTTTAAAAAAGTGAATATATCATAAGTTCTTGAATAATCATTAATATTAAATGAATTGAATGAATTTTAAAGATACTTTAGTTGCATCACTTGTTCCTATCTTTTTAGGTTTTGGTTTTGTAATTGCGAAACCTGCTTTTGAGTCTTTTCCTCCAATACTTTTAATGGGATTAAGATTTATTTTTGCTGCTTCTATTTTAATTTGGTGGTTTCCTATTCCAAAAGGTTTCTTAAAAAAAATCTTTTTTGCTTCGTTTATAGCAAACACATTACAATACAGTATTACCTATACTGGTTTAAATTTTATAGATGCATCAGCTGCAGTATTATTAGTACAAACAGAAGTTCCATTTGGAGTAATATTTGCTTTTTTCATGTTAAAAGAGAAGCCAACCTTAAGAGCTTTGATTGGGATAGGAGTTGCCTTTATAGGAGTTTACATTTTAACCGGCTCACCTAATTTAGATGGAAAGATATTTGGTATCGCTCTTACTATTCTAGGTTCAGCAATATGGGCACTCGGTCAAGTAATTGTTAAACCTTTGAGTAAAGAAATTAATCCTATAGCTTTAGTTGCATGGCTTGCATTATTTTCCGGACCTACTTTAATTTTAATTTCTGCAGTAATTGAAGGTGATACCATATCATATTTATCAACTGCTAAATTTAATCATTGGTTAATAGCTTTTTACATTGGATTTATTATGCAACCTATAACTTATGGATGCTTTTATTATGTTCTAAAAAATAATCCATTATATAAAGTGTTACCTATAGTAACTATGGGTATACCACCGACTGGATTGCTTGCAGCTATTTTTTTATTAGGCGAGAAACCAACAGCTGAATTATTTATTGGAGGAGTAGTAATAATATTTGGTGTCATAATGATATTATATAAAAAGAAAGAGGAGGTAAATTAATGAAGATAGGATTTATTGGTTTAGGAAATGTTGGGGGAAAACTAGCTGGAAGTTTGTTGAGGAATAAATTTAATTTAACAGTTAGAGATTTAGATAAAAATTTAACAAAACAATTTGAAGCTTTGGGAGCTAAAATTGCAAACTCGGCTAAAGAGCTAGCTGAGGAGGTTGATTTAATAATAACTTGTCTTCCTTCTCCTGAAATTTGTGCAGAAGTGATGGAAGGTCAAAATGGAATTCTAGAAGGTATTTCTGAAAATAAAATATGGTTGGAAATGAGTACTACTGATGAGGCAGAGGTAAAAAGGATTGGTAAAAAAATAATTGAAAAAAAGGCAATACCCCTAGATGGTCCAGTAAGTGGTGGATGCCATAGAGCAGCGTCAGGAAATATAGCAATATTTGTTGGCGGAGAAAGGGATGCATTCGAGGAGATTTTACCTGCTTTAACTGTAATGGGGCGAAAAATATTACATACAGGAGAATTAGGCACTGCTTCTGTTCTTAAAGTAATTACAAATTATTTGGCCTCCACACATTTGGTTGCTCTTGGAGAGGCATGGACAGTGGCTAAAAAATCAAATCTAGATCTTGCAAAAGCTTATAAAGGAATTGCCGTATCATCAGGAAATTCATTTGTTCATGAAACTGAGAGCCAAGTCATTTTAAATGGCTCTTATAATATAAATTTTACAATGGATCTTGTTTTAAAAGATACAGGACTATTCGATGAACTCGCAAAAAAATTAAATGCACCTTTAGAAATTTCTCCAAAGATAGTTGAAATTTTTAAAGATGGCCAAAAAAAATATGGCTCAAGAGCCTGGTCATCAATGATAGTAAAAAGAATGGAAGATCTAAATAAAATTGATTTTAGATCTAAAGGTTTTCCAGAGGAGTTGATTGATAATCAACCTGAAGAAAAAGGTTATGAAATTTAAATTTTATGTTAAAGTACAATTATGATTGAAAAAAAAAATTTTTATATAAACGGAAAATGGGTTACACCAGTCAAACCTAATGACTTTGATGTAATTGATCCATCAACTGAGGAGGCTTTTGCAGTAATATCTTTAGGATCTATTGAGGATACTGATAAAGCTATAAGTGCTGCTAAAGTTGCATTTGAAACTTGGAGAGAAACTACAAAAGAAGAGAGAGTAAAATTATTAGAAAAATTTGATAAAATTTATAACAGAAGATGGAATGAAATGGTTGAAGCACAATCAATGGAAATGGGTGCACCATTAGATTTTGCATCAGATATTCATACTAAAATGGGTGCAGATATATCTAGAAATACAATAGATATTTTAAAAAATTTTAATTTTGAACATCAGTTTGATCCAAAATCAAACAACCAAATTAGATATGAGCCAATTGGAGTTTGTGGACTAATAACCCCTTGGAATTTTCCAATGAACCAAATCGTACTTAAAGTTATTCCAGCACTAGCAGCTGGTTGTACAATGATTTTAAAACCATCTGAAATTGCTCCAGTATCAGGAGTTTTGTTTGCAGAAATGATTGATGAAGCTGGTTTTCCCCCAGGAGTATTTAATTTAGTTAATGGTAATGGAGAAGTAGTTGGAAACCATATATCTGGCCACCCCGATATTGATATGGTCTCATTTACAGGATCTACTAGAGCAGGAAAACTAATACAAAAAAATGCAGCTGATACAATTAAAAAGGTAACTCTTGAGCTTGGTGGTAAAGGTGGAAATATAGTTTTTGAGGATTCGTATCCAGATGCAGTGAGAGATGGAGTAAGAAGTATAATGAGTAACACTGGACAGTCTTGTGATGCTCCAACACGAATGCTAGTTCAAAGATCAATATATGATAGAGCAGTAAAAGAAGCTGTAGATGAAGCAAATAAAATTAAAGTAGACGTGGCATCTAAAAAAGGCGATCACATTGGACCTTTAGTGTCCAAAGTTCAATATGATAAAGTTATTAATCTTATTAATGAGGGAATTAAAGAAGGTGCAACTCTTGCTGCTGGCGGACCCGATCTACCAAATGGTCTTAATAAGGGGTATTTTGTTAAACCTACGATTTTTACAGATGTCAACAACGATATGAAAATTGCTAGAGAGGAAATATTTGGTCCAGTACTTTCAATTATTCCATTTGATACAGAAGAAGAGGCAATTAAAATTACAAATGATACATCTTACGGATTAGGTAACTATTTACAAACTGAAGATAAAGAAAAAGCAAAAAGAGTAGCAAGAAAAGTAAGAGCAGGAACAGTCTATATCAACGGTCAAGGAGCCGAAACTGGAGCACCTTTTGGAGGATTTAAGCAATCAGGAAATGGTCGAGAGGGTGGACTATGGGGTTTTACTGAATACCTAGAGGTTAAGGCAATTACTGGTTGGAATTAAAAAATTATATTCAAAATAATTGAGGTTTAGATGATTGGTTATGTAATGGTGGGTACAAATAATTTAGATGCTGCCATTAAGTTTTATGATGAAGTTTTGGGAGTTATTGGGCTAACAAGAAACGAAACTGTAGAAAATGATTATGCTGCATATGGAAAGAAAGATACAAACGAAATAGAGTTTTACATCACAAAACCGTTTAATAAAAAAGAAGCAACTTTTGGAAATGGAACACAAATATCATTTATAACTTCTTCAAGAGTTATTGTTGATAGATTTCACGAAACAGGACTAAAAGCTGGAGGTACTAGCGAAGGATCGGGAGGTGAACGACCAGAGGGATCAGGAGTTTATTATTCTTACGTACGTGATCTTGATGGAAATAAAATTTGCACCTTCACAAATAGCAAGGAATAATAGTATGTCTTATTCATCAATTCATGAAAAATTAGAAAATAAAAAAACTATTATTTTAGATGGCGGGATGGGTGCTGAATTAGAAAAGAATGGCGCTAAAATGGATGAAAAAATGTGGTGTGGAAAATGCTCAGTAGATAATCCAGAATTAGTAAGAAAAATTCATGAAGATTATATAAATGCGGGTGCTGATGTAATAACTACTAATACATATAGTACTACACCTATATCGATGAGACAGTATGGTTATGAAGACTTAATAGAGGAATTTAATAAAAAAAGTGTTCAAGTTGCAAAAGATGCAATTAAAAATTCAAACAAAGATATTGCTCTTGCTGGAAGCGTTTCAACTTTTGGTAATTTTTATAAATTAGGAGTTAAAGCAATGATACCTGGCTTTGATGAACAACTTAAAATTTTATCAGGTGAAGGAGTAGATTTAATTATTTTAGAGGCTATGTCTTCTCAAGCAGATATTGTGGAAACAATGTTAAACTGTTCTACAAAGATAAGTATACCAGTTTGGTTGTCGGTATCGTGTGTAACGAATGATCAAAATCAAATAATGCTCGGGTACAACGATACAATTGACTCTGATACTCACATCTATGAAAATTTTGAAAAATCTATAAATAATTTTAAAAAAATTCATAACGGTCCAATTTTAGTAGCCCACTCTGATATTAAAACTACAGGTAAGGCAATAAAAACCGCGAGAGAAAATTTTGATGGAGCTATAGGAGCGTATCCAAATAAAGGATATTATGAAAAACCACATTGGAGATTTATAGATGATATGACTCCTGATGATTATTTGAATGAAGTAAAAAATTGGGTAAAAGATGGAGCTCAAATTATAGGTGGCTGTTGTGGAATAGGAGTTGATGAAATTAAAGCCATTTCAATTTTAAAAAACTAAAGTATAAATTAAGAAATAATGAAGACATTTATTGGCGGTATTGGTTGTTTTTGGGATGAAACTAAGTACGAAGGTATTGAAGGTATAATCTCTACCGAATGTGGTTACTGTGGAGGAGATGATCCCAATGTAACCTATAAAGCTGTGTGCGGTGGTGACACTGGTCATATTGAAGTTGTGAAAGTTCAATATGATGAAAAAGAAAAATCGTATGAGGACATGGTTAATCTATTTTTTGAATTACACGACTCTACTCAAGTAAATCGACAAGGTACTTATGTAGGAATTCAATATAGATCAGAAATATTTTATAATACTGATGAAGAAAAAAAGATTGCTGAAAAAGTATTAAATGAAGTGAACAAAAAATTAAATGGTAAGGTATCAACAAAAATATCCAAGGAAAAAAATTATTGTAAAGCAGAAGGATATCACCAGAAATACGAACAAAAAAAATCTTTAAAATATTGAAAATAAAAAAATTAGCCTCTGTTAAAAATCCTGAATTAAAAACAATTAGAGATAATAAGGCTAAATGGAATCTTCCAAAAACTAGAAGATTTGGTTACAGAAATTTACATAAAATAAATAGGTACAGTCTTTATCTAAGATCTGATCTAGTATTAAAACTAAAGTCAAAACCCAATAATAAAATTGGTAAAATACCATTGGTAAAAAAAATGATCAAAAATAAATCTTTTTGTTCAATAATCGTTGGCAGAGGTCAAAATATATTATTTGAAAAATACGCTAAAGATTTCAAAAAAAATCAACCACAGACAATTATGTCAATAACTAAAATGTTTGTTAACTTATTTGTAGGTGAACTTGTGAAAGATAATTCAATAAATTTGAATAAAAAAGTTTCACATTATTTGCCTAAAATTGGAAGCGGTTATTCTGATGCAAAAGTACAAGATGTTTTGAATATGAATATTATAAATTCCTATACCGAAGATTATACTAAGGCATATTCTTCCTCCTTTTTACATGAGCCTGTTGGAGGTTGGAGGCTACCAAAAAATTTAAAAAATCATTTAAGCCAAGAAGAATATTTAAATACAATTAAAAAAATTAAAAACAAAAGTTTAATAAATAGATCTGAATATGCATTTTACAAATCTGCAAATACTGATGTAGTTGGATTAATTGTAGAAAAGGTAAGTGGAAGAACTTTAAGAGATTGGGTTTTATCGGCAGTTGAAGCTGCTGGCTTTGAAGAAGGTTTATATATTGCCTCTGATAGATATGGGATGCCATGGATGTCTGGTGGTGGTTGTTTAATTACAAGAGATTTTTTAAGAATGGGTTTACTTTTTGCAAGAAAAGGTATGGGGGTCGGAAATAGAAAAGTTGGATCACCTTCTTTTTTAGACAAAACTATTAAAAATTTAGGACCTAAATACATGGAATTATCAAAAAATAAATATTTGTATTACTCAAATTCAACAATGGTATCAGGTAACATGATTGGACACTCTGGATATGGAGGTCAGTTTTTGGCAACAAATTTTAAAACCGGCAAAGTCGCAGCATTTTTCTCAGTATTAGAAACAAAATCTGCAACAAAAGAGAGTTATAAAGTTGATATGATTAATATGTTGATAAACTTAGTTAAAAATTAATATTAAAATTAAGAATACCTTGAAATTAATTTTTTGAGATGATTATCTGTGACACCACAACACCCTCCAATAATTTGAATTTGGTCATCAATTAATTTTCCACATTCATCAGCAAATTCATCCTCTGCGTATGTCACTGTTGCCTTATGTGTTTTTGTATCAAACTTATGTATCTCTGGATAAAACATAATTGGACCCTGCCAATTATTTTTAATCACCTTCAATCCATCAAAGGCATCAACAAGCCAAGTATGCATAATACCATAAACATCTCCGCCGATATTTGTTAGAGATTTCATAATATCATCTAAAAGAACAATCTTATCATCAGGAATAAATTTTGGTTGCTCTTTGTATATACTTTCATCATAAATAAGTGATTTTTCTTTTTCAGCTCTAAAATTTCTTCCAATAACGTTATTATCAAACTTGCTTATACAGCAACTAAGTCCAACCCAAACAGGTAAACCAGTTTCTAATGCAGAGTTAAGTAAGATTTTTGAGTGATCTATATCTAATATCATTTCTAGAATTAAAAGATCGACTCCCTCTTCTTTTAAGATTTTAGCAGCCTCTTTATAATTTCTCTCTTCCTCTCTAAATGAAGGTATGTATTTTGGGTTTGGAACAAATTCATTTTCCTTCAATGAGAAAAAATTCGACATACTCCCTGCTATTCCAACTATATTTTCTTTTCCCTTATTCTTAATTGCCTTTTTGGCTATTTCGACAGATCTAACAATAAACTCCTTTGTTTCATTACCTCTATTAATGCTATTCATATTGTGTCTTGTAGTGCTAAAGGTATTTGCTGTAATAAGATCACAGCCTGCATCCATAAAATTTTCATGAACTTGTCTTACAATTTCTGGTGCTGTGATTGTTGCTAATGCAGAAAAAGCTGGCGTCATCTCACCTCCTAAGTTTGCAATCTCAGAACCATTTCCACCATCTAAGAATATTTTTGAATTTGATTTAAACTTTTCTTTAAACAGCATCTACTTTTCTTCTTTTGGTGCTAGAACAACAGCTAATACTCCTCCTACAACAATCATTGTACTTCCAACAACTTCTCTCCAACCAAATGTTTCGTCAGTCAGAATGCCAGCTGATATAACTCCAACTACTATTTCGCTTAAATATAATATTGCACAAAGGCCTGCACCTAAAACAGATGGAGACCACATTATAACTACTCCAGTAGGAATAAAATAAAATACTGAAATAAGAACTAAAAAAGTAAACATTGATGTAAAAGCTTCAATCGGCGGCATAGGTCCTAAGTAATCTTTTAAAATAAAGCCAGCAAAAATATTAAATATTGTCCCATAAACAAAGAAAGAAAAAATTACTGGAAAGACACCATCTGTTTTGGAAATTTCTAAACGTACCAACCCAGCCCCAAATAGCACACCACCAACCAATGCCAACCAATCTCCTGCATTTTGTGGTAACGGTATAATGTTAGATTGACTAAAAACTACCCACAAACCCCCTAGTGCTAAGCTTAAAGTTAAAACTCTTTCTAAACCTGGTCTTTTTTTTAAAAAATATATTTCAAAAATAGTCGTCCAGACAGGTATCATGTAAAACATGATTAATGCTCGCACAACATCTGTAAGCAAGAAACTTAATGCGTAACATATAAAACCACTGCCCGTTAAAAAACCAACAAAAGGAATTTCTAAACCAGATGTACGACCTTTATACTTTCTCCACAAAGAGATGGGTGTAAGTAATAAAATTCCGATCATCATTTGAGAAATTGTTCCCCAACCTCCAGTGAGTCCCCCATCTTCTAAAATTCTTTGAGGTAGCCAATAAACTCCCCATGACCCAGCAGCTATTGCTAACGCAAAAGCTATTTTAAAATGATGTTTGTGTCTGACCATTAGTTTAATTTTGGTTTAATTTTAGAAAAATTAAAAATTTCTTCATATCTTTTTGCAAAAGATATCACTTTTAAATCTTCTTTTTCTTTTGCTATAATTTGAATACCTATTGGAAATCCATCTTTATTAAAACCAATAGGTAAAGAAATTGATGGCAAGTAAAAAAGACTAGCAAATATATGTATTTCAATCCATCTATGATAAGTGTCCATTAATTTTTCATTTATTTTTTCTGGATGTCTTAAATTTTTATCAAAAGGAAATGATTGTTGAGATGGTAAAGCTAAAAAATCAAAATCACCAAACAAACAATTTACATCATTTGATAATTCAATTCTTGAGTTAAGAGCAGATTTTACATCTTCATCTGTAAGTTTGATACCTTTATTGTATTCCCATATCGCTTGAGGAGTCATTTCATTAACATCTTTTATATTCATTGTAATAATATCCTCATAAATACTTTTTGCTCTCAACGTTCCCCAGCAATTCCATAATTTATGAGCATCTATTTTTGGTTTTAAGTTTTCAATTATAACTTTATACTTTTCAAGATTGTTAAGTTGTTTGTTGCATATTTCAATTATCTCAGGATCATATTGATAATTACCATTCATATCAGATAACCATCCAATTTTTATTTTTGAAAATTCCTGGTCACTTAAATTAACCTCACTAAAAGAATTATCTAAACTGAAAGAAATTGGATCTTCTTTATGTTCTCCAACTATGACATCTAAAAAAATAGACATATCTTCAGGTGTTCTGGCTAGACATCCTGGTGTTGAAATAACTGGAAGATTTTTCTTTTTTTCATTTGTTCGATAATCGGGAAGTAATCCTGGTGTTGGTCTAAAACCATAAACATTTGCGTAAGCAGCAGGTGTTCTACAAGAACCCATCATATCTGTACCATCAGCAAATGGCAGTAAATTTGCTGCAACTGCAACACCAGCTCCACCACTCGATCCACCTGATGATTGACTATTTCCATATATGTTTGGTGTTATTCCAAATAATCTATTAGCTGTATGAGCGCCCACTCCTAATTCAGCAGTATTTGTCTTTCCAATTATTAATCCACCAGCATCTATCTGACGATCAACAATTATAGAATTTTTTTTTGGAAAATAATCTTTATATCCAGGAAAACCATAAGTGGTTGGAAAACCAACTACATCTAGCAAATCTTTAGAGGCAAGAGGTAAGCCAAATAACGGCTTATTCTGTTCAAAATTTTTGTCCTTAATCTCAGCTTCTTTAATTATTTCCTCTTCATCCTTAATTGAAACAATAGCATTCAAAGATGGATTAAATTTTTTTATTCTTTCAAAATATAAGCCAACTATTTCTTTTACTGAAACATCCTTTTTCTTAATTAAAGAAATAATTTCTTTAACTGATTTATATTCAAGCATGGGAATTTACTATTACCTAGCTTTTTTAATGGATGCTAGAGTAATTTCCTTTATTTCTTCTAAAGTTGCTTTTCTAGGATTTTGTCCATAGGCTTGATCTTTCATTGATTTTTCAGCAATTCTATCAACACAATCCTCGGGGACTCCAATTTCGCTCAAACTTTTTGGAATTTTAATTCTATCAAGAATGTTTTCAATGTTTGATATAAATGCATCTACAGAATGATCTTTAAATTGCATAGCCTCTGACATTCTTTTAACTTTTTCTTCCATACCTGGTAAATTATATTTTAAAACTACAGGTAATATTATTGCATTCGTTAGTCCGTGATGAGTATTGTATTCGGCTCCAACCATATGAGCAATAGCATGTACTAATCCTAAACCTTTTAAAAAAGAAATTCCCGCTAAACAAGATCCAACATGCATTCCACCTCTTGCAACTATATTGCTAGGATCTTCTACAGCTGTGATTAAAGATTTTGATATCAAAGATAAACCCTCTAAAGCAGCACCATCACACATTGGATTGAAACCAGGAACACAATAACCCTCTATACCATGGATTAAAGCATCTGCACCAGTCCATGCCGTTAAATTTGCTGGCAATCCAATAGTTAGTTCTGGATCTAACAATGCTAAGGAAGGTCTAACATCTGGATGCCACATACAAAATTTCATGCCTTCTTTTAAATAAGTAACCATAGCTGAAATTTCTGTTTCAGCTCCAGTTCCAGCAGTTGTTGGTATAGTTATAATTTTTGGGAATGGGTTATCCTTACTAATTTTAGGCGGAGTTAATTCAAACTCAAAATCTCTTAATGGAACGTCATTGTTTGCTGTGAGGCAAATTAATTTTCCTCCATCCATGGCACTGCCTCCACCAATTGCAATTATAGCATCATGGTTTCCATCTTTAAATTTACTAACACCATTTGAAACCTCATCTTCTCTTGGGTTTGGAGATATATCAAAAAATAAATCGGATTTTACATCAGAACTTTTTAAATAATTTTGTAAATTAATTATAAATGGTAATTTTGTGCTGCCTTTATCTGTAACAATTAAAGGGTTTTTAATATCTAAATTATTACAGATACCACCTATTTCTTTCAATCTACCTGGACCGTATGCAATATTAGTCGGAAACGTCCAATCTTGATTGGATAGAATATCAGTTTCGTTAAGTTTAAAACTTTGCATTTCTTTTATAAAGTATACAATTTTAAAAAATTATAAATGAATATTTCTTCAGAAAAAACAGATTTAAAAAAAACATATTTAGCGATATTTACCATGCTCTTAGCAATACTATGTGTGGATATGTATATGGTTGTAATAAAGTTTTTGGGTAATGAATATACTGTAATTCAGTTAGCAGTATTCAGAAATATTGCGGGGGTAATCCCTTTATTTATACTTATTTTATTTACTAAAGAGTACATTTCAGTTTTTAGGAACCTAAACAACAAATTCATTGTCTTAAGCTTTTTTAGGGGGTTGGCTTTCTTATCAATGAATATATTTATATTTATTTCAGTTATTAATTTAGAATTTGCTACCGCTATGGTTCTTACATTTTCTTCGCCATTTTTCATTGTAATTTTATCAATAATTTTTTTAAAGGATAAAGTTGGTATTTATAGATGGTCTGCAATTTTTATAGGTTTTTTTGGCGTTGTTTTAATTGTTCAGCCAGGAAGTGATATATTTAGTTTTTACTCAATATTTCCAATTCTAACTGCTATTGCTTGGGCATTAAGTGTGATAATTTTAAAATTTATACCGGATGGTCACTCAACAGCAAAAATTCAATTATACACTTTAATATTTAATGTAATTGGTGGTGTTGTACTGTTTTTATTAACTACCGGACATGTAGAAATAAAAAGTACCCAAGATTTTTTTCTTATGACATTGACTGGTATTCTTGGAGGTACTGCAGCAATACTTTTTATCTATTCTTATAGATTAATCTCTGCAAGTAAGATGGCTTCGTTTGAATATTTTGGTATTCCTTCATCATTTGTTTTAGGTTGGTTATTTTTTAATGAGGCTCCTTGGGGACAATTATTTCCAGGAGTTTTTGTAATTGTGTTTGCTGGAATGATTATAATTTGGAGAGATAAAGTAAAACAAAAAAAAACTAAAGTGAGTAGAGAAATTAACTAGCAGATTTCATTGATTTCATAACTATTGCTCTATCAATTTCACCAATAAGCTCACCTGTCTCACTATTAACCACTGGAAATTTCTGATCTGTATCTACAAGCTTATCAATTAAAGTTTCTATTTTTGAATTGTGAGGGATATTATTTGATCCGCTTTCAAACATTTTTTTTGTGTCATCACAACATTCTTCTCTCATTACTTTGCTTGCACTAAGGACTTTGTATTTTGGTACGTCTTCGCAAAAATCTTTTACATATTGATCCTTGGGGTTAGCAACAATTTCCTCTGGCGTTCCCACTTGAGAAACTTCTCCATCTTTCATAATTGCTATATGATCACCCATTTTAATTGCCTCTAAGAAATCATGAGTAATAAACACCATTGTCTTTTGTAATTTTTCTTGAATCTTTAATAGCTCATCCTGCATTTCTCTTCTAATTAATGGATCTAAAGCTGAAAAAGGTTCATCAAAAATTAAAATTTCTGGATCTACAGCTAATGCACGAGCTAAACCTACTCTTTGCTGCATTCCTCCTGATAACTCTCTTGGGTAATTGTTGTGCCAACCTTCTAAACCAACCATTTTTAAAACTTCCATTGATTTTTCTATTCTATCATTTTTTTTATTTCCTCTAATCTCTAAACCGTATCCAATATTTTCCACAACTGTTCTATGTGGAAATAAACCAAAATGTTGAAAAACCATGCTCATTTTATTTCTTCTTAAATCTAATAGTTCTCTGCCACTCATTTTTGTTACGTCAACATCATCCATTTTTACAGTTCCGGCAGTTGGTTCGATTAGTCTTGAAATACATCTAACTAAGGTTGATTTTCCACTTCCTGATAATCCCATTACAACAAATGTCTCACCTTTCTCTATTGAAAAGCTAACATCTTTTACTGCAACCACATGTCCGGTTTTTTCTTGAACTTCTTTTATTGATAAACTTTTATCTAAATCTTTAATTATTCTTTGTTCGTCAGAACCAAATAATTTCCAAACATTTGAACACGTTATTTTTGGTTGATTATTCATATTTTATTATTTTAATAACACAAAAATAGACAATATTTTTCTTTAAAAGTAAAATTATTTATTTTAAATTTTAGATAATATGTCTTCTGAAGTAGCAAGTATCCAAGGAAAGCCAAATTCATCAAAAAATATTATTACATATTCTGTAATCTTAATAACATTTTTAGTTGCACTGTGGTTATCTTTTCAAAGCGATGGTCCTTCAAAAATGCCAAAGGTCGTCACTGATCAATTTACATTTACAGCATGGGTTAATGAAGGTGAAGATTATTTAAAGAAAAATTATAGATGGATTACCAAAATAATAGCCAGTTATATTAAAAATGTATATTACTTTGTTGAAGATTTCCTTATCGACTCACCTTGGCTATTAATTGCAGCATTAATATTTTTGCCTTGCTTAATTGCAGGTGGTTTAAGATTAGGATTGTACTCTTTATTTGTCATTTATTTTTGGGGTGCAACAGGAATGTGGGAACCATCTCTGCAAACGGTAGCATTGATGGGTTTATCGGTTTTACTATGTGTCGTAGTTGGAGTGACTCTAGGTGTGCTTTGTTCACAAAGTGACAGGTTTGAAAATTTTATGAAGCCTATTTTAGATACAATGCAAGTAATGCCTGCGTTTGTTTATCTTTTTCCAGCTCTTTTCTTTTTTGGAATTGGAGGAGCGCCAGCAATATTAGCCACTATGATTTACTCAATGCCTCCAATAATAAGATTAACAAATACTGGTATAAGACAAGTTTCAGCAGAAACAATTGAGTCTGCTACCTCATTTGGATCAAGTAAGTTACAACTACTATTTAAAATTAAAATTCCACTCTCGCTACCAAGTATAATGATGGGAATTAATCAGGTGATAATGATGGCTTTAGCACTTGTAGTTTTGGCATGTTTCATTGGAGCTGAAGGAATTGGTGGTCAAGTATGGCAAGCAATTAGAAGACTTGATGTTGGGTGGGCAATGGAAGGAGGACTTTGTATTCTTTTCATGGCAATAATGTTTGATAGATTTAGTATGTCATTTAGCAAAACAAAACAAATACTTCCATCGAATGTTCAAAAATTTTATTTACTCCCACAATCTTGGGAAAAATTTGCAATAGTAAGAATTATAGAAAAGCCTTTAGAATTTTTAGCTGGTTTAATTAATTTTGTTTGTACAAATTTAACAAAATTTATTGCGTATGTATTTGAATTTTGTGTTTCTTTAGCAAATAAAGAAACAGCAAGAGATATTGGTGAAATAATTTCTAGAAGATATTATATAATACCTTCTTTTTTACTTGTTCTGACTATTTCATTCGTTGACTCTTATATGGTAAGTATAGGATCATTTCCTGAAGAGTGGAGATTGTCAATTAGGCAGCCGATTTCTAGTAGTGTAGAATCTTTAACTGTTAATCCTAGTTTTATTGCATTTACAAAAGCTCTTAGGGGATTTGTATATCTTAAACTCTTAAGACCACTTGATATATTCTTAACTCATGTGCCATGGTGGTATACATTAGGGGTATTTGCAGCAATTGGATATTTTACTGTCGGTATTAGATTTGCAATTATTACAGCAATATTATTACTTTTCATTGGTGCTTGTGGGATATGGCCACAATCAATGATAACACTATCATCTGTTTTAGTGTCTGTAGCTTTATGCTTTATAATTGGAGTTCCTCTTGGAATAATTGCCTCTTATAATGAGAGATTTAGAAATGTTCAAAACGTGGTTTTGGATGCCATGCAGACTTTACCTTACTTCTGTTATTTAATTCCTGTTTTAATGTTTTTTGGAGGAGGAATAGTATCTGCAGTACTTGCAACAGTTATATACTCTATACCACCCATCATTCGATTAACATCTTTAGGTTTAACTCAAGTATCTGGGACTTACTCAGAGGTTTCACGTTCATTTGGTGGTACTTTATTACAAACTCTAAATAAAATTAAATTTCCATTAGCTATTCCAAGTTTAGTTATTGGATTTAATCAAACAGTAATTATGGCTTTCGCAATGCAGATTGTTACACCTTTAATTGGTGGAAAAGGATTAGGTTTGGAAGTATTTAATGGATTAGCAAGATCTGATACCGGTAGAGGGTTGGCAGCAGGTATAGGAATTGTATTATTAGCAATAATTATAGACAGAATTTCACTTGCTTGGACTAAAAAACAGAGAGAAGCTCTAGGTTTATAAGTCAAGTAAAAGCATCATTATTCACAGTTTACAAACTAGTAATTTTTGTTTTAGAATAACACTTTAATTAATTAAAAGAGAGGAAATAAATGAGGTTATCAAAAACAATATCAGCTCTATTTTTATCTTTCGTAATTTTACTTGCTAGTCTTACTCAGGCAAATGCAAAAAGATTACATGCTGCTATTGCTGACTGGACAGGTGGAATAATCACTTGTGAAGTTGCAGTAGCAATTCTTGAACGAGAAATGGGCTATAAAATTAAACAAACAGTTTTCCCGTCTGGTACTGGATTATGGGAAGCAATTGCAGCTGGAGAACTTGATTTCGCTTGCGAGAGTTGGCCAAGTTATGCAGAGGCAGACGATGTAATGTTTAATGAAGATTTAATTTATGACGGCAAAGTAGTAAAGTCTTATAAAGGAGATGGAACAGTTGATCTTTTAGGAACTACTGGAATCATCGGTATGTCAGATTACTGGATACCTAGATATGCTGCAGAAGAAATGGGCATTAAAACTTGGAGAGACCTAAACAAACATAAAGCTAAATTTGCAACTATTGAAACCGGCGGTAAAGGAAGATTAATTGGATGTCCTGTAGCTGGTTGGAACTGTCATGACCAAAAAAGACTTGATCTTTTAGGAATTGATTTCCAAGCAGATGAGCTAGGTACTGAAGCGGCTGCAATTGCAGAAGCAAAAGCTGCTTACATGAGAAAAGAGCCGTTCTTGTTATACTTATGGTCACCACACTGGTTCTTTGGTGAGTTTGACATGGTAGGAGTTCAACTTCCTGAATACAAAACTTGTGAAGGAGACACATTTACTGAAGCAAACAACTGGAAAACTTGCGGTACAGATGGATGGCCAGCAACTGGTTGGGATAAAGATTACACTATGAATTATGGAAATCCTGACACATTTGCTAAACCAGAACATGCTAAAGCAAAAGCTTTTTTTGAAAGAATGAAATTAGAAAACTTAGACCAAGCTAAGATGCTTGTTGAAGTTGACATCAAAAAAAGAGACGTTAAAGAAGTTGTAAATGAGTGGTTAGACAATAATCCAGATAAATGGAAAAGTTGGTTACCTAACTAATAATTAAACTTCAAAAAAATAATTAAGGGCTTTGTGGAAACAGAGCCCTTTTTTTTTACATGCATATAATACATAGAGGAATTGTAAATAAGAGTTACAAAGAAAACTGCTTAGAATCTTTTCGAGCATCATTTAAAAAAAGATTTGGGATTGAAACAGATATTCATTCAACCAAAGATAAAAAGTTTGTATGCTTTCATGATTTTACTTTAAAGAGAATTTTTAAAATAAGCAAAAGTATCAAAAATATTAATTATGAAGATCTAAAAAAAATTAAAAATAAAAACTTTCAAATACCACCATTAAAAGAGGTTCTAAAAATTTCAAAAAAAAAATTTCCTATCTTTATTGAAATAAAGCCATTATTTAATAAAGAACTTTTATCTAATTTGATTAAAGAAACTAGAAGTTTTAAAAAATGTACTTTTATCTCTTTTAAGCATGAAAATATCTATAATCTTCTTAAACTTAACTCAAAACTATCAGTAGGTTTATCTTTTTCCAACAAATCTAGCATAAAATCTATTTTAAAAAGTAGCCTAAACAAAAAAATAAAATATCTAATATTAGATAAAAAGTTTTTAAATAGTCGAAGAATACAAATAATTAATAAAGAGAAATATTATTACACGATTAAAAACAAAAAGGAATTTTTGAAATATGAAAAAGATAACAATCTTATATTTGAAAACTTATGATTTATATTTTTTAAGATATTCCAATCTTCCAAGTATTTCATCTCTATCTAAATAATATCCTTGAAGATGACGATGACCTGAATTTGGGTCAAAAGCAGTTCTGCCGTGTAAAACACGCCTATTATTAAAAGAAAATATGTCTCCAGGTCCTAATCTAAATTTAATCTGAAACTTATCATCGTGTAGAAGATTTCCAAATCTATGGTGGGCTTTATAAACTTTATCCATTTTATCTGGATGACAATCTAAAGCATCCATCGTTGCAACACTAAATCTAATATCATGAAAATCTTTATCTTTTGTTAAACTAATTGCGGGTGCATGATAGCTTCTGTGAGATTCTTGAGTATAATCTTTATCTCTAAATTTAAGAGGCACAGAAACCAGTGTCTCAAATATATCTTTTTCATTTTGTCTAAGATAATCGGCTACAGCAAACCCATCGATTGCTGAAGAGTCTCCACCATTTGCATCATTTACTAAACAATGCAAAAACTGATAACCAGGTGGTAATTCAAACCAAGGTAAATCCATATGATTTCTTAAAGCATGCGCCGTGTATGCAGAATTATTTGGTTTTGGAATATTTATTACCTCAAAAGGGGTTTTAAAAAATGTTTCTCTCACATGGCTTATCCGATGTAGTATTTTAAATCCTGATTTTTTTTCTGTTGGTGCATTTTTAACTATCGCAATACCTTTATGATGTAATAGTTCAAGCCACCTTATTAAACCTTTGTCAGAGTCAATTACTTCATCATGTTCAATACATATACTTTCAAAATTATTTTTTAAATTATTATCCCAAAGTTGATAAGGAGATGTATATTTTTGTTTATTTTTAATTGTATAGCAATTTTCTCTTAACCATTTTGGGTCATAATAACTTATGTGTTCTCCCTCACTCCACTCAATTTCTAATTTTCCATCATCATTAAGAGAATATTTTTTTGGATTTATATCTTTAGAAACTTCTAAAATATTAAACATTCTATGTCGTGAGTCCTTGTCATGCGCGGTTGGACAATTGTCTCTTAGCCACATATAATTGAATTTACTTTCCTCTCCATCATTCCAAATAATTTGAAGGTAAGTACTATTTTTTGAGATTTTAGAAATTGAATTCATGATAAATAATTATATAAAATGGTAAAAATTTCAATTCAATTAATGGTTGAAAGCTTTTTATTTATTTAATTGTGGGTTTGCTTTGATACATTAAAAGAATTAGACTTTTAGAAATGTCAAAAATTGAAATCAATAATGTATATAAAATTTTTGGACCTAAACCATCCAGCGTTCTCAAAATGGTTCAGGATGGTGCTACAAAAGAGGATGTTTTAGAGCAAACAGGACATACAGTTGGATTAGATAATGTTTCTTTAAAAATCGAGGAAGGAGAAACCTTTGTTTGCATGGGTTTATCTGGATCTGGAAAATCAACATTAATCAGACACTTAAATAGATTGATAGATCCTACTTCTGGGGAAATTTTAGTTGAAGGTAAGGATGTAACTACTCTTAATAAAGAGCAACTAATTGAATTTAGAAGGCAAAAAATGAGTATGGTATTTCAAAGGTTTGGCTTATTTCCGCATAAGACAGTTTTACAGAACGTTGGGTACGGACTTGAAATGCAAGGTGTGGAAATTGAAAAAAGAAATGCTACTGCAATGGAGAAAATTGAGTCTGTAGGTTTATCAGGATTTGAAAATCAATATCCAGCTCAACTATCTGGTGGAATGCAGCAACGGGTAGGACTTGCAAGGGCTTTAGCCACTGATACTGACATTATGCTTATGGATGAAGCTTTCTCAGCATTAGATCCATTAATAAGAAGTGACATGCAAAAACAATTGATAGATCTCCAAGCAGAATTAAAAAAAACTATAGTTTTTATAACTCACGATCTTGATGAGTCACTTAGATTAGGAGATCATATTGGAATTTTAAATGCGGGAAAACTTGTACAAGTAGGAACGCCAGTAGATATTATAATGAACCCAGCAGACGAATATGTAGAGGCATTTGTAAAAGATGTGAATAGAACCAAAGTTATTAAAGCAAAAATTATTATGAAACCTATTAATCAATCAGATGATATTGATAAGACAAACCTAATTAAAGTTGAAGAAGATCAATTTATTGAAGAGTTTCTACCCCAAGTTGTTTGTAGTAATTCCAATTGTGAAGTTATTGATAAACAAGGAAATGCTAAAGGTTATATTTCAAATAAAGAATTACAAGAATCGCTAAGAAGCTCATAATTTATATTGTGCAGTTATGGAAAAAAACTTAGGCAAAATTGTTGATTTAGAAAAATATCCTATTCATGACTTACATTCTCCTAAGATAAAAAAAATAATTGAAAAATGTAAAACAGAATTAGAAAATGATAGTTGTTCAGTAATCCCAAACTTTATTTTACCAAATTCTTTAGAAGTTATGAGAAAAGAATTAGAGCAACAGCTAGATGAAGTTTACATGTCTAAGGAAAGTATCAATGCATATCTTTATGCAAAAGATGATCCCTCTCTTCCAAAGGATCATCCAAAAAGAATATTTATGAACAGATACAATGGATATCTAAACTCTGATTGCTTTGCAAAAAACTCCGAAATGAAATTTCTTTATGAAACTGAAGAATTACTTAAATTTGTATCTGCTTGTCTAGGAATTTCTCCAATATATAGATGGGCTGATCCCTTAGCTTGTCATGCTTATAATGTAATGGAGCCTGATGGTATATTGCCTTGGCATTTTGATAGTTGTGAATTTACTTTAAGTCTTATGATACAAAAACCAGAGCAAGGTGGGGTATTTGAGTATTGTCCAAATATAAGAGAACCAGGAAATGAAAGATTTGACGAAGTAAAAAAAGTGTTAGATGGAGATCGTTCAAAAGTTAAGCAACTTGAACTAAAACCTGGTGATTTACAAATATTTAAAGGACGATTTACTATGCATAGAGTAACCAAAATAATAGGAAAAACCTCACGCTATATGTGTATACCAGCATATGTATTAGATCCATGGAGAGTAAATACACCTGAACATTCTAAAGCAATTTATGGAAAGGTGTTGCCCATACATATAGAAAGAAATAAAGTTAGATCTGATGGTTTAACCGATTAAATTTACTAATGTCATACAATTTAGAAAGTAAAAAAATAATTATTTCTGCTGGTGCTACAGGGATTGGTTGGGCGACAGCAAAAGAGTGTCTTGAAAAAGGTGCAAAAGTATTTTTGTGTGACATAGATCTAAAATCAATAAATAAATTAAAAAAACATCCATTAAATAATAAAAGATTGTTTAGTTTTCATTGCGATGCTTCAAATGAAAATGACGTGATAAATTTTTTTAAAGAAATTAAAAAAAAAACACAAAAAATTGATGCTCTAATTAATAATGTTGGAGTAGCAGGCCCAACTGGAACTATGGAAAAACTTAAGACAAAAGATTGGGAACAAACATTAAAAATAAATGTAATTAGTCATTTTATTTTTTCAAAATTAGCAATTCCAATGTTAAAAAAAAATAAAGGTGGATCTGTGGTTAATCTATCTTCTACTGCAGGTATATTTGGCTTTCCATTAAGATCTCCGTATTCAGCAAGTAAATGGGCAGTTGTGGGTATGACAAAAACCTTAGCAATGGAATTAGGAAAATTCAAAATAAGAGTAAATGCGATTTGTCCAGGAACTGTCAAAGGAGATAGGATGGGCAGAGTAATCAGAGATAAAGCAAAATTTTTAAAAATTTCTAAGAAAGCTGTTGAGAGTGAGTTTGTTTCTATGACATCTCTTAACACTTGGGTTTATGAGAAAGATATTGGAAATATGTGTTGCTATTTAATTTCAGATGAGTCTTCTAGAATTTCAGGACAAGTGGTTGGGGTTGATGGAAATACATTAAGAATGCATTAAGTTTTTATAAACTTTCAATAAATTCTAATAAGTTTTTTGTTATTTGCTCAGGAGCCTCTATCAAAAAAGAGTGTTTTACCTTTGGTATTATAACCAATTTAGAAATTTCAATCTCATTTGACATTCTTTCATTATGAAAAGGTGTACAACCTCCATCATTTTCTCCTGTCATAAATAAACATGGCTTCTTAATTTCTTTTAACCAAGGAATCATCTCGGTTTCTGCATATATTTTAAATACATTAATAAAAACATCTTTGTCAGTATCTATAACCTGTTTTAATCTTCTTGATACAAGATCAGGATTTTTTTCTATGAAGTCATCTGTAAACCACCTCGTGGTTAAATTTTTTAAAGTTTGTTCAACACCCTTATTTTTTAAATCAGAGATCACATTCCATACTTTTTGTTTATCTTCATCCGATCTTCCTGCCACTGTTGACAATAAACCTACTGAATTTACTCTGTCTGGAAATTTCCTTGCATAAGCAGGTGCAATCATTCCTCCAAGAGAATGCCCTATAAAATGGGCTTTTTCTATACCTGTTCTTTCTCTAACTCTCTCAAGATCTAAAACAAGATCATCTAGATTAAAATCTTTATTACTCACAGGTGATTTTCCATGACCTCTTAAATCATAGGTTACAACTGTGAACTTATCTTTGAGTTTTGGAACTATGAATCTCCATGCATCCTCTGCTCCTCCTACTCCATGGGTAAAAAAAATTGCAGGTCCTGATCCTGTTACTGAATAATTACAATCTATGATACTCATAGATCTTTATGCTACTTGTATGTTTGATTTTTTAAAATATGGAATTACATTTTCACCAATTCTATGCATAGACTCTATTAAATCTTTTTGTGATTGGCCAAAACTTGAACTAAGAATAATTTCATCAACTCCAGCCTCGGCATAGACACTTAACTTATCAACCATCTCATTCAGAGGACAGATCAAAAGATTTTCTTTTAATTCATCTAAAGTTTGTTTTCTAGGCAAAGCTTCAATATTTCCTTCATTTACTTTACCAGGACCAGTAAACATATTATCAAATCGTTTGTAATATTCGTAAGCAAGTTTTGTTTTTTCTCTAGCTTCATTTTCATCTTTCGCCAAATAAGCCATACGTTGCATAGAAAGTTTTATTAGTTTTCCCTCTTCTCCTAACTTTGCACAACCTTCCTTAAACGCATTCACTCTACTTAATAAAAGATCTTTAGTACCTGACAATACAGTTGATTGAACATGAAATCCCTTTGATGCTGCATCTTTAATACTTTCTAAATTCATGGCAGCTACCATCATTTGCACAGGATTACTTATCGGTCGAGGCATAATAGTAATTGGTTCAAAATCATAGAATTTACCTTTATATGAAACTTCTTTATTTTTTAACAATAATTGTAAAACCTCGAGTGACTCTATAAATTTTTCTTTTGATTTTTCTATGGGAGTTCCTAATCTTTGCATCTCCCAAGCAAAAGCACCTCTTCCAACACCTAAAATTAATCTGCCATCAGTTAAAATATCTGCTGTTGCAACCTCACCAGCATATGTTCTCATATCGTGAAGAGGCAAAACAACTATTCCAGTTGTGATTTTAATGTTTTTTGTGATAGATGCAATTTTTACAGCCATCTGCAAAGGTGATGGCATCATAAGTAAATTTATTAAATGATGTTCAGGAATTGATACTGTTGCATAACCAAGTTTCTCTGCAACAACACATTCTTCCAACATATTTTTAAAATGTTGTTTTGAACCTACATTTGTATCTGGCATATAGCTAGTTAAGAAGTGATTGAAGTCCATGTATTTAATTTACCATTTTAATTTTTCTTTAGATATCTATTTTCTAATTTTATTTTCATATTTTTTCCTAAATATTTGTAAGTTGACTAAATACTCGTCTCTTATATTTGACAGTTGATTTATTGATTTTCCTTTAGCTTGTTTTTTTGTGCCTGAAATCAACCTTTCTGAGAGTTTTTTTGATAATTTTGGCGCTTTAAGCTTAGTCCATGGAAGTTTTAATGCTGGCCCAAATTGTTCTAACATATGCTTCATCCCAGCCTTTCCACCCGCTAAATGGAAGGTTAAAAATGTTCCCATCAAAGAATATCTTAAACCGGGACCATCCTCTATGGCTCTATCTAAATCCTCTGTTGTAGCGTATCCTTCATTAATAATATGAAGTGCCTCTCTCCATAAGGCTTCTTGAAGTCTATCAGATAAATAACCAGGTAATTCTTTTTTTAGAACTATTGGATTCATTGAAATTGACTTATAAAATTTATTTGCAATTTTTAAAGATTTCTCACTAGTTTTTTTACCAGGTACTATTTCTACCAAAGGTAATAAATATACAGGATTGAATGGATGGCCAATTATGCCTCTCTGAATATTTTTACATTTTGAAAAAATCTTTGATGGCAACAATCCTGAAGAACTTGATGAAATTAAAACATTTTTTTTGCAACTTTTAGAAATTTCCCTGATTAAAACAGTTTTTAAATTATAATTCTCTGGTGCACATTCTTGAATAAAATCAGCATCTTTAACTGCCTCTTCCAAAGATAAGAAAAATTTTAAATTATTTAAGTTTATTTTTTTTTTGTTAAAAAGTTTTTTTACATATGGTAGTGCTCTTTTGATTTCGTTTATTAAAATTTTCTTTTGCTTAAGATTTTTGTCATAAGCATAAACGATTTTATTATGAGCTAGAAATCTTATAATCCACCCTATTCCGATAACACCTGTTCCAACTACAGCAACTTTTTTAATATTTAACATTACTTGTGTTTAACAAGCTTAAGTTTTGTCCTAGTTTCCTCTGCTGTCATTATTGATGCTCCAAGATCTGTAACTATCCTAATTGCTTTCTCTACTAATTGAGCATTTGTTGCTAGTTTGCCCTTTGATAAATATAAATTATCCTCCAAACCTACTCTTGGGTTTCCTCCCATTACAACTGTTTGAGCTACAAATGGCATTTCATTTTTTGATATTGCAAAACCTGACCACACTCCTTCTTTAGGCATTATGTCTTTCATAGCTTGCATTGCTAGTGGGGTAGCGGGAGCTCCCCAAGGAATACCTAAACACATTTGAAACATTGGTGGATCATCAAGCAAACCTTCTTTGTACAATTGTGATCCAAACCACATATTTCCTAAATCAAATGCCTCTATTTCTGGTTTAACTTTAATCTCTTGTAATTTTTTTGCAGCCTTCCTTAAATCATTTGGTGTATTAACTGTAATTACTGAACCGTCTCCAAAATTTAATGTACCTGCGTCTAGAGTACAAATTTCAGGTAAAAATTGTTCTGCATTAGCAATTCTTTCCATCACATTTGCCATATCGGTCATTGGACCAAACTCTAATGGATTTTTACCTTGACCAATGTCTAAATCTCCACCCATCCCAGTTGTTAAATTTAAAATAACATCTGTTTCACTTGATCTAATTCTATCTACTACTTCTTTATATAATTCTAGCCTTCTGCTTGGCGTTCCATCCTCTTCTCTTACATGAATATGGGCAATTGCAGCTCCTGCTTTTGCTGCTTCTATTGCTGATTTAGCTATTTGCTCTGGAGTTTTTGGTAAATCAGGATGTTTGCTTGCAGTATCTCCAGACCCAGTAACCGCGCATGAGATAAAAACGTTATTGTTCATAATTTATTTTTCAACTATATTTTAAAATCATACAAATGGAAATATCTGAATTACAGAAAGAATTAGCTGCAACTTTTAGATGGACAGCAAGACTAAATATGCATGAGGGTGTTGCAAACCATTTTAGTGCATGCGTCCCTGACTCTTCTGATTTTTACGTAAATAAGGCAGGCATTCATTTTAGTAATATGAAGGCAAGTGATTTAATCTTGGTGACTAAAGAAAATAAGAAAGAACTAAAGAATAAACCAGACATAATTGATCCAACAGCTCTATATATACATAGCGCGATACATGAAAAAGCACCACATGCAAGATGCATTTTTCATGTTCACTCAAAATATGCAACTGCCCTCTCCACTCTTAAAGATCCTGTTATGAAACCTATCGATCAAAATACAATGATGTTTTACAATAGAGTATCTGCATTCAAAGAATTTGGAGGTCTAGGACTAGAAGAGGAGTCTATTAAGATGGCAAATGCTTTAGGAAACAAACAACACATGTTGCTTGCAAATCATGGAATTTTAACCACAGGAAGAACAGTGGCCGAAGGTTTTAACTCTCTTTATTATTTTGAGAGAGCAGCAGAAACATATCTTACAGCTCTATCAACAAACCAGGAACTTAATGTTGTAAGCCATGAAATTGCAGAAAAAACTGCAGAGGAGCATGAAAATTTTCCTACAGATTTTGCAAATTTATTTTTATCTCAAATCAGGATCATTTTAGACAAAGAAGAGCCAGATTATAAAAATTAAGATGGACTTAGATAAATTAAAAGTAAGAAGAAGTTTTATTTTTACACCAGGTCTCCACCCTGAAATGTTTCCAAAAGCGATTGCATCAGGTGCTGATATGGTTTGTATTGAATTAGAAGATGGGATAGCAATAAATGACAAAGAACAAGCCCGAAAAAATACTATAGAAGCTCTTAAAACGCTCGAAGTTAAAAATGATGTAGAACTGGTTGTAAGGTTTAATAATCAAAGAACTAAATTTGGTCTTTTAGATCTAGAAGCTTTTATATCAAGTAAAGTAAATCTAAAGGCTATTATGTTACCAAAAGTTAAAACACCAGATGAAATAACATTTATAGACGATCTTCTTACAGACTGTAATTTAGATACCGATCTTCATGTTATAATGGAAACAAATGAAGCTTTAGAAAATATTTATAATATCGCTCATGCTAGTAAGAGAATTGTAGCTTTATATTTTGGTGGAGTTGATATGGCAGCAGAGCTTAGAGTTGAGAATAAATGGGAAAATCTTGTTCACGCAAGATCAAAGTTGGTTCATGCGGGAGCTAGTGTCGGTGTAGACGTTATAGATGTGCCTTATTTAGATTTAGAAAACATGGATGGAATGAGGAAAGAAGCTGAACAAGTCAGAAATCTTGGATTTACTGGAAAAGGCTCTATTCATCCCAAACAAATTCAAATTTTAAATGAAGTATTTACACCTCCAAAAGATGAAATTACTAAGGCAAAAAAAATATTAGAAGAATTTAACAATTCAAATACAGGTTTAGTAGTTATAGATGGTAAGTTAATTGAAAAACCAGTCCTTAGAGAAATGAAAAGAAAAATACTCATAGCTGATAAAATTAATAAAGGATAAAAAATGTCGTATCATCTAGCAACTAGAAAAATAATCAAAGAGTGGACAGATTATAATGAACATATGAATATGGCTTATTATATCTTAATCTTTGATCAAGCATGGGAAACGATGCTTAATAAATTTCAAATGGGTGGTGAAAATGCAAAATCAAATCTGAGAAGTACTATGGTTGTTGAAACTAGAACCACTTACAATAATGAGGTTAAAGAAAATCAAGAAGTAGAGGTATATTGCACACATTTTGATCACGATAAAAAAAGATTACATTTAAAATGTGAAATGTACGAAAAAGAAACTAAAACTCTTGCTGCTACTATGGAGAGTTTGTCCCTTTATATTGACTTGGGGAAAAGAAAGGTCACAGAATTTGAGGAAGATAAGCTTAAAATTATGGGTGAATTTATTGACGAAAATAAATCAAGTTTTAAGTCTGAAAATTTAGAATTATCTGGTAGGTTAAAAAAATAAATTATGGAAATTAAATTAGTATCAGGTGCATTAGGTGCAGAAGTAAGAGGTATCGATTTAAAAGATAGCTCTTTAGAAAATTGGAAGAATATAAATAATCTATTATTAGAACATAAAGCTCTTTTCTTTAGAGATCAAGATATTACATCGCAAGAACAGATAAATTTAGCAAAACATTTTGGTCCATTAGAAAGACATATTTATGTTAAAGGAAGAAAAGATTATCCTGAAATATTAAGAATAATTAAAGCTCCAGAAGAAAAAAGACAATGGGGTGAAACTTGGCATACTGATGTAAGTTATAATCCTAAACCTACAAAAGTAATTATCTTAAGATCAATTAAAGTACCACCAGTTGGTGGAGATACAATGTTTTCTAATATGGAAATCGCTTACGACACATTAAGCGATAAAATTAAAGATAAGGTTAATGATAAGAGAGCCATTCATAGCTCTCTAGGGGCAGCAGCATTTGTTGATGCATATAAGGAAATGGAAGGGAATGGTAATCTAGATGAATATTCAAATTCCCATCCAGTAGTTAGAACTCATCCTGAAACAGGAAAAAAAATTTTGTATGTAAATTCAATGTACACTAAAAGAATTTTAGATTTAGATGAAAATGAAAGTTCAGATATTTTAAATGAAATATTTTTACATCAAGAAAGACTTGATTTTACATGCAGATTTAAATGGACTGAAAATGCTGTAGCAATTTGGGACAATAGAAGCACCCTTCACCAAGGTTTGACTGATTTTTTTCCTGGCAGAGGATTGGGCCATGAAAGAGTTATGGACAGGATTGCAGTCGAGGGTGATCATCCAAATTAAATGCAAGCTTTTGATTATCTAATAGTTGGTGCTGGTTCAGCTGGATGTGTAGTAGCTAACAGATTATCTGAGAATGCTAATAATTCTGTAGCTATATTTGAGGCAGGTGGATCTAGTGATATTTGGAAGGTTAAAATGCCATTAGCTCTTCTATATACAATGCATGACCCCAAATATAATTGGAAATATTATTCAGAACCTGAGCCATATTTGAACAATAGACGTGTTTTTTGCCCAAGAGGAAAGATGATTGGAGGATGCTCATCTCATAATGGAATGGTCTTTGTAAGAGGAAATAGAGATGACTATACTAGATGGGAAAATTTTGGTTTGGATAATTGGTCCTATGATAAAGTTCTTCCTTATTTTAAGAAGATTGAAACTTGGTCTGAAGGTGAAAATCAATATAGAGGTTCATTGGGACCACTTCCAGTAAATTTATCTAAAAATTCAAATCCATTATTTAAAGTATTTATTGATGCTGCAGCTGAAGCAGGTCACAAAACAAATATAGATATGAATGGTGAGGAACAAGAAGGTTTTGGCATGTTTGATACTACAATGCATCAAGGCGAGAGAGCTGGAGTTGCCAAGTATTATTTAAACCCTGTTAAAAATAGAAAAAATTTAAATATTTTAAAAAACTCATTTGTAGAAAAAATACTATTTGAGGGAAAAAAAGCAGTTGGTCTTCAAGTAAAAATAAATAACAAGGTTGAAAAGATTTATGCAAATAAGGAAGTCATTTTGAGTGGAGGATCTATAAACTCTCCACAATTATTAATGTTATCTGGTATAGGCGACGAAAACCATCTTAGAGATAATGGTATTGAAGTTATTTATCACTCAAAGGGTGTTGGAAAAAATTTACAAGATCATCTTGAAACTTATATACAACAAAAATGTAAAACTCCTAATACACTTTACACATATACAAAATTAATACCTAAAATTTTAGCAGGTATGCAATGGTTTATGTTTAAATCTGGACCCTGCTCAAAATCATTTTTAGAGGCTGGTGGTTTTGCAAAGTCATCGCCTGATAGAAAAGTTGCTAATATTCAATTTCATTTTTTTCCATCATTTGTGATAAATCATGGCCTAGAAGAGCCTGACACACATGGTTATCAATTACATGCAAGTCCAAATCATCCAAAAAGTAGAGGTGAAATAACACTAAATTCCTCAGATCCATACGATTATCCTAAAATTTTATTTAACTATTTAAAAGAAGAAGAAGATCTTAAACAAACAAGAGAATGTATTCATGTTGCAAGAAAAATTCTATCTCAGCCAGCTTTAGCAGAGCATGCTGGTGATGAAGTTGGGCCAGGTTTTGATGCACAGTCAGATGATGAATTAAATGAATATATTAGATCTAAAGCAGACACTGCATATCATCCTTGTGGAACATGCAAAATGGGAGTTGATGATATGGCAGTAGTAGACCAGGATTTGAAGGTAAATGGAATTGGAAATTTAAGAGTGATTGATGCATCAGTGATACCTGAAATACCAAGTGCAAACCTAAATGCTCCTACACTTATGATTGCTGAAAAAGGTTCAGAGGCAATTTTAAATAATTAATATTATTATCACCACTGATTTGATATAGGTGTCTCATGGACACAAACCAAAATACCAGAGGTATTTTTTTTATAATGACTGGTATGGCTTTTTTTTCAATACAAGACTCTTTAATTAAATTTATTTTTGAAGATATTGCTTTATTCGAGCTTTATTTTGGAAGAACCCTTATACAATCAGTATTTTTGCTATCATTTGTTTTAATCACTAAAAAAACAATATCTTTAAAAACCCATTACCCATTATTAACATTAATAAGAGTTGTATGTTTTTTCTTTGGTTTTAGTTTTTTTTATATTTCACTGACTTTTATGACGCTTGCGATGACAAGTGCACTATTTTTCTCCTGCCCGTTCTTTATGTCTATCTTTGCTAAATTTTTCTTAAAAGAAAAAATTGGAATTAGAAGATGGAGTGCAATTGTAGTTGGATTTATTGGAGTATTAATTGTTTTAAATCCATCTTTAGATGATTTTAATTTCTTTAAATTAGCACCTGTAGCATGTGCGCTTTGCTATTCAATCTCGATGACAATAACAAAATATACATCCGATAAAGATAGTATTTATACTCAAATGACTTGGCTTTATATTTTTGCATTATTTGCAAGTTTGGTAATATTTTTTGTTAGCGGCGATGGAAAATTTAACACTTTTACAGATCCAACTTTGCAATTTATTGTTAGAGAATGGTTTACTAATCCAGGAGAGGCATGGCCCTATGTTTTAATAATGGGAATAGTAGCTTCGATTTCATTTTTTTGTGTATTTACTGCTTATAGTATTGCCTCACCTTCTGTGGTTTCATTATTTGAGTATTCATACATAGTGTTTGCAATGGTAGCTGGTTATATATTATTTGAAACAATACCAGTGCCAAGAACTTTTCTAGGAGCATCAATAATTATTGGTGCTGGCGTGTATATTTATTTTAGAGAAAAAGTCCGAGGACAAATGATTGCTACAGATACACCAGCGAATAGATGATAAGAAAAAATTATATTCCAACAATAAATATAAATCCTATTCTAAAAAATAACTTTGATTCAAAAGTAACATTAAAAATTACAAGGGAAATTGAAAAAGCTTGTGTTGAGGTTGGTTTTTTTCAAATAGTCGGTCATGGAATTAAATTAAATAAAATAAATAAGGTATGCAAAATCGGAGAAAATTTTTTTAAATCAAATAAGAATAATAAATTTAAATTGGCTCCAAAGAAATGGAATAAAAAGAGTAAAAATATTTATAGAGGATATTTTCCAAATGATGTTAATGGAAAGGAAGGATTAGACTTAGGTGACTTAAAAGTAACAAAGGATTTTTCAAAAAAAACTAGAAATCAATACATCGAGCATTTAAGTATAGAGAGGTCATTTAATAAGCAATCTATTGCAAAACTAGCAGATTATTTTGAAAATTTATTTAATTTAAGCGAAACTCTTTTTAAAAGTATTATAAAACTTTATAAAAAAAACCCCAATTTATCAAAAAAAGCCTTTTCGAGATTAAAAACACTTAGCACTTTAAGATTTAATTATTACCCAAATCAATCTAAACCAGTTGAAATTTCAAAACAAGATGGGGTCGCACTTGGATGTGAAACACATGTTGATAGTGGTATTTTCACAGTTTTATATCAAAATAAAAAAGGTGGTCTTCAAGTTCAAAACCGGAAAACAAAAAAATGGCATGATGTTCCTTTCAATAAAAATGCCTTGGTAGTGAATACAGGTAGAGCGCTAGAATATTTAAGCAAGGGTAAGTTTAAAGCAACAAATCATAGGGTATTGTGGAATAAGCAAAAAAGGCTCTCTGTTCCTTTCTTTTTTGAACCCTCTTATGACTTTAAAATGAACCATTCTCTTTTAAATCAGAAAAAATATAAAAATAGCGGCATCAGATATGATAAATTTCTAAATAAGTCTCTTAAAAAATTCGTTGAATATCAAAGGTAATTAAAACATTTCTTTTGGATCAAAATTAAGAATTACTTCTTGACCTTTTAAAACTTCAAAAGGCTCACATAATTTTAAAGCTCTTATGACACTTTCAGCGACCATTTTATAAATTGGATCTGACATTTTTTCATAATCAACTATTTTGTTATTTAATACAGCTCCATTATCACTAACTTTTAGTCTTATTCTTACTTTTAAATCTTTTTTATCATAGGGCAAACCCATCGGTATGCTCCAACAGGTATAAATTCTGGCCTTAAGATTATCCTCTGTAGAGAGCGATAATTTCTTCTTTGGAGATTTTAAAATTTCTAGGGTCTCCTTACAGTTATGAATAGTCATTGAATATTTAGCTTTTTGAAGAACATATTTTGATGCATTAGGATATTCTTTTTTGACACTATCAATTCTTTCACAGCCTTGTTCTTTATCACCAGTTTTAATTAAAGTTTGTCCTAACCCTAGAAGGCTTATTGGTGCTTTCTCACTATTTGGATATTTCACATAACTTTGAAAGTATGCATAAACTGCCTCATCATACATTTGTCTATTTCTGAATGTTTCAGCAAGCCAATACTGAGCATCTCCAGATAGACTATGATTTGGATAACTTATTAAGAATGCTTTTAATAAAAGTTCGGCATAATTATATTCTGCATTCTTT
>CACHPB010000001.1 GCA_902581585.1 uncultured Pelagibacteraceae bacterium | reverse complement strand
TTTTATTACCACCAAAAAAACCACTTGTTGTTAAAAAACAGTTATTAAGAAATGTAAAAAAAACAAAATACTATAGTGAAAGAGATTTTGAATATGCAAAACAAGCAATTAGATTTATGGAAAAGTCTAATTGGAAAGATGCTAAAATAGTTGCAAAAAAGGCAAGAGCCCAGTCAATTTACGATTTTATTGAATGGAGACATTTGTTAACATCAGGAAATAATGCTTCATTTTCTGAATATAAGAGATTTATTGAAAGGGTCAAAGATTATCCAAGATTTGATAGAATTAAATATCTTGCTGAACACAAGATCAATTTACAAAATCAATCACCTTCAGAAGTAATTAATTGGCTTACAAAAAATGAACCCTTAAGTGGATATGGAAAAATTATGTTAGGTGAAAGTTTGATAAAGATTGGTAGGTCAGGAGAAGGCATTAAATTAGTCAAAGAAGGTTTTGTAAATGCTGATCTAAATACAAATAATCTAAAATATTTTAGAAAGAAATTTAAAAATATTTTAGATACATCAGATTATATTAAACGAGCAGATTATTATGCGTGGGAAGGTAAACACTGGGACCTTAAAAGAATTATTCGATATTTACCAAAGGATTATCAATTACTTTATACAGCAAGACAAATATTAATAAGTAGAGGTTATGGTGTTGACGAAGCAATTAAGAAAGTGCCTCAAAAATTAAAAAATGACCCTGGTTTAAAATATGACAGATTAAAATGGAGAAGAAAAAAAGGTCGTGTAGATAGTTCATTAGAAATATTAAATGATATTCAAAATACAAAGGAATATTTAGTTAGACCTGATAAATGGTGGAAAGAAAGATCAATAATTGGAAGATCTCTATTATATAAAAAAAAATATAACACTGCTTATAAAATAGTTTCAAAACATGCAATGTCAGAGGGTCCTGAATATGCAGAAGCCGAATGGATGAGTGGCTGGATAGCATTAAGTTTTTTAAAAAAACCTGAATTGGCAGAAAATCATTTTAAAAATTTTTATTACAGTGTTACCTACCCAATAAGCCTTTCAAGGGGCTCTTACTGGTTAGGGAGAACTTATGAAAATATTGGCGATAAAGAAAATTCAAGAAAATGGTATTATGAAGGATCAAAATATTTAACGACTTATTATGGTCAACTTTCACATCTGAAAATTAAACCTCAAGAAAAATTTGAACTAGATAAATTAATGTTTGTTGATGATAATTATGAGAAAGAATTTTATTTAAAAAAACTTGTCGCAATTGTAGATCTACTTGATTATCTAAATAAAGATAAATATACCAAACATATATTAAGACATTTGGCTAATGATAATATAGAAAAAGGAAGCGAAGTTTTAGCCGCAAAACTGGCGTCAGATATTTCACGGTTTGATTTTGCAATACAAGTTTCTAAAATAGCATCATATCAAAAAAGATTTCATAACCAATTTAATTACCCAATCATGAGTGTGCCAAAATTTGTTGGTGGTAGGAAAATTCCTGATCCAGCTTTAATATTATCTATAATTAGACAAGAAAGTGAATTTGATACATCAGCTAAAAGCAGAGTCGGAGCACAAGGATTAATGCAGCTTATGCCATACACTGCCAAAACAGTTTCAAAGCAGGCTAAACTTGGTTACTCTAAATCAAAATTAACAACCGACCCTGAATATAATATAAATTTAGGATCTCATTATATAGCTGGATTAATTAGCAATTATAAAGGCTCCTACCCTTTTGCTACAGCTGCTTATAATGCAGGACCCAAAAGAGTTAAGTACTGGAAGAAATTAAACAAAAATCCCCAAAAAAAACAAATAGATTATGTAGATTGGATTGAGCTAATAAAATTCAAAGAAACAAGAAATTACGTTCAAAGAGTTTTAGAAAATTATAATGTTTATAGGTACATATTGTCTCAAAAACCAATTTATCTCAGCAATTTTTTTAAAAATAAACCACTATATTAATGGCGGAAGGAGAGGGATTCGAACCCTCGGTACACCTTTTCAAGCGTACGGCGGTTTAGCAAACCGCTGGTTTCAACCAGCTCACCCATCCTTCCGTACGTAGATGTGTAACTTGAAATCATTGAATATTCAATATTAATCAAGTAATTTCTGGCAATTATGAAAAACAAATATTCAATATTCTCACTAATTAAAAATGCTTTTTCGCAGCACGAAAATTGGAAGCAAGCTTGGGGAGATCCAGAGCCAAAAAAAGAATATGAAGCTATTATAATTGGTGGTGGCGGCCACGGTTTGGCAACAGCTTACTACCTAGCTAAAAAGCATAATATGAGAAATATTGCAGTATTAGAAAAAGGTTGGATAGGTGGAGGAAATACAGGAAGAAATACTACAATTATAAGATCAAATTATTTGTGGGATGCAAGTGCTGGATTATACGACCACGCATTAAAGATTTGGGAAAATTTATCTCAAGAATTAAATTACAATATAATGTTCAGTCAAAGAGGAGTTATGAATTTAGCCCATAACCTTCAAGATGTTAGGGATTTAAAAAGAAGAACTCACGCAAACAGACTTAATGGTATTGATGCAGTGTGGTTAAATACAGATCAAGTAAAAGAATTTTGCCCAATAATAAATACTTCTCCCGATATAAGATACCCTGTTCTTGGTGGAACATTACAAAGAAGAGCGGGAACTGCTAGACATGATGCTGTTGCATGGGGTTATGCAAGAGGTGCAGATGAAATGGGAGTTGATATAATTCAAAATTGTGAAGTTAAAGGTATAAAAAGAAATGGAGATCAAGTTGAAGGGGTAGAAACATCAAAAGGATTTATTAAAACAAAAAAAATTGGTGTTGTTGCAGCAGGGCACTCAAGTGTAATTGCTAACATGGCAGGATTGAAATTACCACTGGAAAGCAAACCTTTACAAGCATTAGTTTCAGAGCCAGTCAAACCAATAATTGATACTGTAGTAATGTCGAACGCCGTACATGCATATGTAAGTCAGTCTGACAAAGGTGAACTAGTAATTGGCGCTGGTACAGACGCTTATGTTTCATATACTCAAAGAGGTAGTCACGATGTTGTCGAAGGAACATTAAAAGCAATATTGGAGCTGTACCCTATTTTTAGCCGAATGAAAATGTTGAGACAATGGGGTGGAATTGTTGATATATGTCCTGATGCAAGTCCAATAATTAGTAAAACAAATATAAAAGGACTCTATTTTAACTGTGGTTGGGGCACAGGAGGTTTTAAAGCAACACCTGGATCAGGTGATTTATTTGCACACACTATTGCTAATGATGAACCACATAAATTAAATGCTGCATTTAATCTTAACCGATTTGTGAGTGGAGATCTTGTTGATGAACATGGTGCAGCCGCTGTAGCACACTAATGTTTTTAATAAATTGTCCATATTGTGGTGAAAGAGACCAAAGTGAATTTTCATGTGGAGGTGAAGCTCACATAGTTAGACCAAAACAACCAACTGAACTAAGTGATGATCAATGGGCAGAATATCTGTTTATGAGAAAGAATATTAAAGGAGTTCAGTTCGAAAGATGGAACCATGCTCATGGATGTAGAAAATGGTTTAATATGGTTAGAGACACATCAAACGACAAAATACATGCAATTTATAAAATGGGTGAAAAACCACCGGTAGAATAAATGACAAAATTCAGAGTTAATAAGACAAAATATGTAGATCAAACTAAATCTGTATCATTTTATTTCGATGGAAAATCTTATCACGGATTTGA
Source organism: uncultured Pelagibacteraceae bacterium (assembly GCA_902581585.1). Taxonomy (GTDB): domain Bacteria; phylum Pseudomonadota; class Alphaproteobacteria; order Pelagibacterales; family Pelagibacteraceae; genus Pelagibacter. The sequence goes on along the minus strand of CACHPB010000001.1, from coordinate 291,159 downwards.
AGGTGATACTTTAGCATCTGCCCTACTTGCAAATGGAGTTCATTTAGTTGGTAGAAGCTTTAAATATCACCGACCAAGAGGAATAATGTCTTGTGGATCAGAAGAACCTAATGCGATATGCCAAATAAATGAAGATACAGATATAACAGAACCTAATGTTAGAGCAACAGAGATTGAATTATATGAGGGTTTAAAAGCCTCAAGTCAAAATTGTTGGCCTAGCGTTAAATTTGATATAGGTGGAATTAACAATCTTATATCTCCATTTATACCTGCAGGTTTTTATTATAAGACTTTTATGTGGCCTAAAAGTTTCTGGAAAAAAATTTATGAACCACTGATAAGAATGTCTGCAGGACTTGGGAAATCACCAACAAAACCAGATCCTGAATTGTATGATCATAAACATGTTCATTTTGATGTATTAGTTATAGGTGGTGGTATTTCTGGAATTATTGCATCAAAAATTGCTGCTAAAAATAATTTAAAAACAATATTGATTGAAGATAAAAATATTCTTGGCGGGTCAACAATATATCAAAAGAATGAAAATTATAAAATTAATAATAAATATTCTAGTGAATGGCTAAATGAGGAGATAGCTGAACTTAAAAAATTAGATAATTTAACAATCAAAACTAGAACAAGCTTAGCAGCTTATCATAGTTATAATTACCTATTAGCAAAAGAAAATATTTCAGACCACATACCATTGGATAAAAGAAATGGTGGAATCAGACAGAGATTATGGAAAATTAGAGCTGATAAAGTAATAGTGGCTACTGGTGCCATTGAAAGACCCCTTGTATTTAATAATAACGACAGACCAGGAATAATGCTTTCTAACTCCGTAAAAAAATATTTAGATTTTTATGGTGTGTCTTGTGGATTTAATAATGTGATATTTACTAATAATGATGGTGCTTACGAAACGGCTGTTTCGTTGAAAGAAAAAGGAATATCTGTCGAAATAATTGATATAAGAAAAAAATCTAATTCCAAAATTGTAAAAAATGCTGAAAAACTTGGGGTTAAAATCTATTGGAACTCAACAATAGTTAACACTTATGGTCATAGAAAAATAAATTCTATTGACATAATGAATTTGTCAGAAGATGGATCAAATGTTGTTGGAGATAAAAATAGAATTAACTGTGATTGCTTAGCACTGAGTGGTGGTTGGACACCAATGGTTCACATGCATACACAATCTGGTGGAAAGTTAGATTTTAGAGAAATTGATCAAACTTTTATACCAAATGAGATTGACGAAAATCATATTAATGTTGGATCATGTAATGGTGACTTTGAACTTGATGATATAATTAAGAATACAAATAACAAAGTAAAGAATTTTTTGAAGGTCAGTGAAAATGAATTTGACAACACTTCTGTACTAAACTCAAAAGAAATAGATAAAAGAAATATATGGCTACTACCAAATTATATATCAGAGGGTAAATGCAAATCTTTTATTGATTTTCAAAATGACTCTACAGCAAAAGATATAAAACTTGCGCTTAGAGAGGGTTTTAAATCTATTGAACATGTAAAACGTTACACAACAACTGGTATGGCAACTGATCAGGGCAAACTATCCAACATGCATGCATTGGGGATTATTGCAGATACTGCTGGTGTTAAAATGGGTACATTAGGAACAACAACATTTAGACCACCGTTTACACCATTAACTTTTGGGTCAATAGTTGGTAGAAATGTAGGTAAGTTTTTTGATATTGTAAGAAAAACGTCAATTCATGAATGGCATAGTCAAAATAATGCTAAATACGAAAATGTTGGACAATGGAAAAGACCTTGGTACTACCCTATTAATGACGAAGGTCTTCATGATGCTGTTCAAAGAGAAAGTAAGGCAGCTAGAGATAGTGCAGGAATTTTAGATGCTTCTACACTTGGAAAAATAGATATTCAAGGAACTGACGCATCTGAATTTTTAAATAGAGTTTACACAAATGCATGGTCAAAATTAGAAATTGGAAAATGCAGATATGGATTGATGTTAAATGAAGATGGCATGGTTTATGATGATGGTGTTACGACAAGATTAGGTGAAAATCATTACCTAATGACTACAACAACTGGAGGAGCAGCTAATGTTCTTTCAAAACTTGAAGATTATTTACAAACAGAGTGGCCTGAGTTAGATGTTTACTTAACTTCAGTCACAGACCACTACTCGACAGCAAGTATATGTGGGCCAAATTCTAAAAAAATATTAAAAAAAATATTTCCAGATAAAGATTTTAGTGATGATGCTTTTCCACATATGTCTTATCAAAATGGCAAAATTGATGAAATAATTTGTAGAATAATGAGAATAAGTTTTACTGGCGAACTTAGCTATGAAATTAATATAGAGTCACAATATGGTAAATCGTTATGGGAAAAATGCATTGAGGCAGGAAAAGAATTTAAGATTACACCTTACGGAACGGAAACCATGCATTTATTAAGAGCTGAAAAAGGTTTTATTATTGTTGGTCAAGATACAGATGGAACTATGACGCCAATTGACCTTCAAATGGATTGGATAGTTAGCAAAAAAAAATATGATTTTATTGGAAAAAGATCACTTTATAGAAGTGATACTATTAGAGAAGATAGAAAACAACTTGTAGGATTACTCACAGATGATCCAAATGAAATATTAGAAGAAGGAGCTCAGATTGTTTCTGATATGAGCAAAAAACCCATAGAAATGATTGGGCATGTAACATCGAGTTACTTTAGCCCAAATTTAAAAAAATCAATTGCACTTGCTGTCGTAAAAAGTGGAAAAACAATGAAAGGCCAAAAACTTATTGTACCAATGGAAAATAAAAACATAAATGTAACAGTTTCTGACTCTGTTTTTCTAGATAAAGAAAATAAGAGGATAAATGCTTAATCAAGAATATCCTAAATTTGAAAAAGGTTCATTTGAGGGTCTCGAAATTTCATTATCTGAACCAATTGTAAAAATAAATTTAAGAGGAAAAAAGAAAGAATTTTTTACTAAAATAGGAAAAATCTTATCTATAATTTTACCTATTGAGCCAAATTCAAGTTCATCAAATCAACAATACAATACACTGTGGCTAAGTCCAGACGAATGGTTAGTATATTTTGACGTCGAAGATCAACAATTATTCAATAAACTTTTTAATGAAATTTCAAAACTCAATTTTGGTTCAGTCGTTGATGTCTCAAATCAATGGATTTGTATTAATATTAAAGGTAATAAGACTTTTGATCTGCTTTCCTCTGGATCGCCATTTAATTTTGAAAGTTTCAAAAAAACTAAAAACTCAGTTACACAAACCCTCTTAAATCATACAGATGTGATTATCCACCATAAAGGAATCAATGAAATTAATCTTTTTGTAAGAAGATCCTTTTCAGAAGATTTATGGTTGTGGATTAAGGACAGTGCTAGATTTATTTAATTTTTTTTTTATATAATAACTAACATACGTAAATAAAAGTATAGATAGGGTCCACTGGAAAACAAACCATAGCCAAAAAAAAGTATCAAAGTCTGCTGATAAGTATATAGCTAAATAGAAAACACATATTGGCACTAGTACATTTCTCATCATATTGTTGACCATTGCATAATTTGACTTCTTCAAACCCATAAAAAATCCATTAGATAAAAAGAAAATTGGGTAAGCCGGTAATATGAAAGCTGCAATTTTTAAATACCTTCTTCCATATTCTAATACCACTTCGTTGCTTGAAAAAAACCTTGGAACTATATCGGCTGTTAAATAAACTAATATCCCTGAAAAAACCATCAAGATAAGCCCGTATTTAATTGAAACGAAGTAAGTCTCTTTAACTCTATCAAAGTTATTTGCACCAAAGTTTTGAGCTATAATTGAGATTATTGCAGTATTTATTCCCAGTATTGGCAGTAAAACAACCTGCTCTATTCTCGTAGCTGCACCATACCCAGCAACTGCTAGTTCACTTGTCTGGCCAACATAAGTGAAAATAAATGTAGCTGCTACAGCATATCCACATATTGCAATTGATATTGGCATTGATTGAAAGAAAATATTTTTTAAAAAAATAAATTTTACGTTAAAATATTCAATTGTAATTTTTTTAACTCGTGGATTTTGTAAAACTTTAAAAAGAATAATTAGAAATGCTATTAATTGTGCAATAATTGTTGATAAACCTATTCCCATCATTCCCATTGCTGGAATAAATAAAAACCCAAATATTAAAATGGGATTTAAAATTATATTTAAAAGAAAACTAAGAATTAAAACATTTCTGTATGTTTTTGTATCTCCTTCAGCATGTAAAAGCGAATTTAATGAAACAACAAGGAAAAATAGGAATGATCCATAAAACATAATATTTGTATATTGGAGACCCAAATTTGTAATTTCTTGAGTTGATCCCATCAGATTAAATACCTTTTCCGAAAAATAGAGTCCTATAAATGTTATAAAAACTGAAATTAGTAAACCATAAATTATAATATGAGTAAAATAGTACGAAGCATTTTTTTCATTTTTTTCTCCGATACTATTTCCTATCAATGAAGTACCACCTACAGTAACACCAATAGATGTTGCAACAATTATAAAGTATATTGGAAAAGATTTACTCAAAGCAGATAGAGCCTCTGGTGAAATTAGTCCAGAATAAAATGTATCTACAATATTATATAAAGTTTGAAAGAGCGTTCCAACACTTGCTGGTATTGCAAGTTTTCTTACAAGCACAGGAATATTTTCTTTAAGCAAGTCCATATAAATTAATTATTATTTTAATATTCTTTTTTGAAGATATGTCTCTTACCTAATTTTTTTGCAAGTAATATCTGTTTTTGCCTCATAGCAAATCTTGATTTTTGATCATCTGTTAAAGAATCGTGACATTTTGGACAATGAATACCCTCAGCATACTTAGGTGATTTTTTCTCTTTAATTGAGACAGGTTTTCTACAAGCGCTACAAATTGAATAACTGCCCTGCCTCAAGCCATGTTTTATTGAAACTCTATTATCAAAAACAAAACATTCGCCGTTCCATTGACTATTTTTTTTATTAATATTATTCAGATAGTTAATAATTCCGCCTTTTAAAACATATACATTTCTAAATCCTTTTTTTTTTAAATAAATGTTTGCTTTTTCGCACCTGATACCGCCTGTACAAAACATTGCTATATTTTCGCTATTTTTAAATTGATTTAAATATTTAGGAAATTCACGAAAGTTTTCTATATTTGGATTTAAAGATTTTTTAAAAGTACCCACATCATACTCAAAAGATTTCCGTGCATCTATCAAAACTGTATCCTTTTTTTTAATTATTTTATTCCATTCCCTTGGATTTAGGTTGTTCTTAGGAAAATTATAGTTTCTAACTTTAAAACCCATCGGAACAACTTCTTTTTTGATTTTAATTTTAAGTTTATGAAATGGATTAAATTTACTATTAGAATTATTTTCTGAATTAAATTTTTTTATAGATAATATTTTTTTTAAAAGTTTATTGATTTTTAAAAGGTTATTTTTTTTATCTGAAATTGTTCCATTAACACCTTCGGGTGAAATTATTATTGTTCCTCTAATTTCATAATCTTTAAGATTATTTTCTAATCTATTTTTCAATTTTTTAAGATTATCAAATTTTTTAAATTTATAAAAACCAAAAATATTAAACATTATAAAACTCTACAAACAGTCATTCCATCTCCTAATGGGATAATTATTTGCTCTACTCTTTTATCAGTTGATACATACTCATTTAATTCTCTAATATTTAATGTAAATTTATCCATATTATCTTCATCTGCAACTTCACCAGGCCATAAAACATTATCAATAATGATCAAACCACCTTTTTTTATTATTTTTAATGATTTTTCATAATATTCTTTATAGTTAAGCTTATCAGCATCAATAAAAACCATATCATATTTTTGTTTTTTTAATTCATCTAAACTATCTAGCGCAGGTTTTACAATCGTTTGAATTTTTTTATCTTGATTAGCTTTCTTAAAAAAACTTACTGCGATCTTGTTTGTCTCTTTGTCTTTATCAAGTGCTGTAAGTTTTCCATCATCAGGAAGTGCAAGGGCAATAGAAAGTGCACTTAAACCAGTAAAAGTTCCAATCTCAAGCACATTTTTTATATTAGATATTTTTATTATTAAATGGAGAAAATGACATTGAGATATTGCTACTTGCATTCTTTTTTCATTTCCAAGGGTATTATTATAATCTATGATTTCTTTTTGAACTGAGTTTAGTTTAAGACTAAAATTATTAATATATTTTTCGATTTTTTCAGAAATTTCAATATTCTTTCCCATCTATCTTAATTATATAATGACTATAGGTTTAGTTAAATTAAAGTTTCTTCTTTAATATTTCATTAATTATTTGAGGGTTAGCTTTTCCACCTGAAGCTTTCATTGCCTGTCCAACAAAGAAGCCAAATAGCTTTTCTTTTCCTTGTTTGTACTCAATAGCTTTTTCTCTGTTATCATTGATTATTTTATCAATTAATGCCTCTAATGCTTTTGGATCACTTTCTTGCTTTAACCCTTTTTCCTCAACAATTATTTGAGGGTCTATGTCACCATCTAACATTAACTCAAATATTGTCTTTGCAATTTTTCCTGAGATTGTTCCATTTTTAATTAAATTAATCAATTTTGCCAAATTTTTTGCACTTATTGGACTTTGAGCAATTTCAATATTTTTTTCATTTAAAACTGCAAATAATTCTCCTGTAATCCAATTTACGGCTAGTTTCATGTCACGGTTTTTACCCATTTTGGCAACAACTTCTTCAAAATATTTAGCTGTATCGATATCAGAGACCAGTATTGTTGCATCATAAGGTGACACTTTAAATTCATCAATAAATCTTTTCTTTTTATCATCTGGTAATTCAGGGATTTCAGATTTTAGTTTATCAATAAATTCATCCGTAACTTCTAATGGAAGTAAATCTGGATCTGGAAAGTACCTATAATCATGAGCATCTTCTTTCAATCTCATTGATCTTGTTTCATTTTTTTTTGTGTCAAAAAGCCTTGTTTCTTGATCTATTTCTTGACCTTCTTCTATTAAATCAACTTGTCTATTTGCTTCATAAATAATTGCCATTTGCATGAATTTGATAGAATTAACATTTTTTATTTCACATCTTGTTCCTAAATCTGTTGAGCCTTTTATTCTTACAGACACATTAACATCAGCTCTTAAGGATCCCTCTTGCATGTTCCCATCGCAAGTTCCTAAATATCTCATAATAGATCTAAGTTTTTTTATATAAGCATTCACTTCATCTGGTGATCTTAGATCAGGCTTACTAACAATCTCCATTAAAGCTACACCTGATCTATTAAGATCAACTAGTGTATTACTAGGATCAATATCATGAATACTTTTACCTGCATCCTGCTCTAAATGTAATCTTTCTATTCCAACCTGTTTTTGACCTTCAGGCATATCCAAAATAACATTACCCTCACCCACGATTGGGTATTTATATTGTGAAATTTGATATCCCTGAGGTAAATCTGCATAAAAATAATTCTTTCTATCAAAAACAGACTTATTATTGATCTTAGCTCTTAAACCAATGCCAGTTTTTATAGCTTGTTTAACACAAAATTCATTAATTACTGGAAGCATGCCTGGAAAAGCTGCATCAACTAAGCTTACTTGGGTATTAGGTTCAGCACCAAATTTTGTAGAAGAAGATGAAAAAAGTTTTGAATTTGATGTTACTTGAGCATGAACTTCAAGTCCTATAACAACTTCATAAACATTATCATTTCTTTCAATTAAATATTCCGAATTATTTTTAGACATTATTTCATCCACCAATCAGTTATATTATTTTTATAATTGATTTTTTCCTCCATTGAATAAGCAATATTTAAAACTGTTTGTTCATCAAACGGTTTACCTATTATTTGTAAACCCAATGGATAATTATTTTTATCTACACCTGCAGGTATTGAAATTCCAGGTAAACCTGCAAGGTTTACTGGAACAGTAAATATATCATTTAAATACATTGAAACTGGATCATTAGATTTTTCTCCTATTTTAAATGCAGAACTAGGTGTTGAAGGTGTCAAAATAGCATCTACTTTATTATAAGCTTGGTCAAAATCTTGTTTAATTAATTGTCTAACTTTTTGAGCTTTAAGATAGTAAGCATCATAATATCCAGAAGATAAAACATAGGTGCCAATCATTACCCTTCTCTTTACTTCTTCACCAAATCCCTCTGATCTAGTTTTTTCATACATATCAATTAAATTTTTCCCAGAAGATCTTAGACCATATTTAACACCATCGTATCTTGCTAAATTAGATGATGCTTCAGCTGGCGCTACAATATAATAAGTTGGCAAAGCATAGCTAGTATGAGGTAATGAAATGTCAATTATTTCTGCTCCACAATCTTTTGCATACTCAATACCTTTTTTCCAAAGTTTCTCAATTTCGTCTGGCATCCCATCAACTCTATATTCTTTTGGAATACCGATTTTTAAACCTTTAATATTTCTAGTTAGCTCTGATGAATAATTATTTCTTTTAAAATCAATTGAGGTTGAATCTTTTTTATCAAATGATGAGATCACCTCTAAAAGAATGGAGCTATCTTTGACATCTTTGCTCATTGGACCTGCTTGATCTAGAGATGATGCAAAAGCAACAATTCCATATCGTGAACAGCTGCCATAAGTAGGTTTTAGTCCTACTGTACCAGTGAAGGAGGCAGGTTGCCTAATAGATCCACCAGTGTCAGTGCCTATTGTTACAGGTGTTAAATTAGCTGCTAAAGCCGCTGACGAACCACCAGATGATCCACCAGGAACTAAATCTTCTGCGATTGGGTTTTGAACATTGCCAAAAAAACTTGTTTCATTAGATGATCCCATTGCAAATTCATCACAATTAAGTTTGCCAAGCAATATGCCTCCTTCGTTCCATATATTTTGTGTTACGGTAGATTCATAGGTTGGTACAAAATTATTTAAGATATTGCTTCCAGCTGTTGTTCTTACTTCATTTGTGCAAAAGAGATCTTTTACAGCAATTGGAATGCCTGGAAGTTTTAAATCAAAATTTGGTTTATCATCAAAATCTTTTGAAAGTTTAAGACAATTTTCAAAATTTTTAGTTACATATGCATTTATTTTTTTTGACTTTTCAGCTCTATCAATAAAAGATTTTGCAGCTTCATTTGAGGATATTTTTTTCTCTTTAATATTTTTAATTAATTCATAAAGTGTTAAAGATGTTATTTCAGACATTACTCAACAACTTTCGGGACAACAAAAAAATCATCATTTTTTTCTGGTGAATTTTTTAATATTTTTTCTCTTATATTTTCACTAGTTATTTTATCATCTCTAAATCTTAACGTTGTTTCAGCTATAGAAGTTAATGGTTCAACATTATCTGTATTTAATTCATTTAATTTTTCAATAAATTCAAATATTGAATTCATATCAGTTGCTAGTTTTTCTGCTTTTTTCTCATCTAGTGAGATTCTAGCTAATTTAGATATGTGTTTTACAGTTTTAAGATCTATAGTCATATGGTAAAAATATTGTCGCAAACTACCACTTAAGTTAAAAATATACAATATGATCACAATTAATGAATTCAAATCAAAAGTATCAGATGGATCAAGAATTATAGGTATAGATTTGGGTTCAAAAAGGATTGGAATTGCAATAAGCGATAGCAATCAAAAAATTGCTACGCCTTATAAAACTTTAGAAAAAATAAAGTCTTCTAAATTAATTGAAGATATTAAGAGTATAATTAAAGAGAACGATATCAAAGGCATAATAGTTGGTAATCCAATAAATATGGATGGTTCTTATGGAAAATCGTCACAATCTGCAAAAGATACAGCAATCAATCTTTCAGAAAAAATTAATATCCCTGTTTGCTTATGGGATGAAAGATTGTCCACAGTTGGAGCTTTTAATATGTCCAGTGAATTAGACATAAACGTCAGCAAAAGAGAGAAAGAGATAGATAAATTTGCTGCAGCATTTATTTTACAAGGAGCCCTAGATTATTTACAGAATTAATGCTTGCATAGTTAACTCTATATAGCTATAGAGTTAATTTTAATGGCAATTAAATCTAAAAAAGCTATTAAAATTTCTCAAAAACATTTACTAGGTATTCAAGATTTATCAGTCAATGATGTAAATATAATTTTAAACGAGGCCTCAAAATTCATTGAATTAAACAAAAGTAAAAATAAAAAGCTTGATATTTTAAAAGGTAAAACGCAAATAAATTTATTTTTTGAACCTTCCACAAGGACACAAAGTTCTTTTGAATTAGCAGGAAAAAGATTAGGTGCAGATGTGATGTCAATGAATATTACAAATTCAGCAATAAAAAAAGGTGAAACTCTAATAGATACAGCAATGACGTTAAATGCAATGCATCCAGATATAATTGTTATTAGGCATCAAGACTCAGGTGCTTGTAATTTATTATCTCAAAAAGTTAATTGTGCAGTTCTTAATGCAGGAGATGGACGAAGAGAACACCCTACTCAAGCTCTCCTTGATGCATTAACTATAAAGAATAGAAGAAAAAAAATTGAAGGACTTAAAATAGCTATATGTGGAGATATACTTCATTCAAGAGTAGCGAGATCAAATATTTATTTACTTAACATGTTGGGTGCTGAAGTAAATATAGTAGCACCTACTAATCTTATGCCAAATGAAATAGAAAAATTTGGTGTCAATATTTTTTCAGACATGAAAAAAGGAGTAAAAGATTGTGACATAGTGATGATGTTAAGACTTCAAAATGAGAGAATGACAAGTTCATTTCTATCGTCTAACAGAGAATACTATGAATATTACGGTTTAACACCAGACAAAATAAAATTTGCCAAAGAAGACGCGCTTATAATGCATCCAGGTCCAATGAATAGAGGAATTGAAATTGATACAAACTTAGCAGACGATATTAATAAAAGTGTAATTAAAGAACAAGTTGAATTAGGAGTAGCAGTAAGAATGGCTTGCTTAAAGATATTTTGTGAATAAATGAAAAAGAAATACTTTATAAATGCAAATATAATTGATCCGTATAATTCATTAAATGAGACAGGTGGATTAATAATTGACGAAAATGGAAAAATTGAAGGTGTTGGTAAAAAAGTAAATACTAATAATATTCCATCTCGAGAAAAAGTAATCGATTTAAAAGGTAAACATATATTCCCTGGTTTGGTAGATATGCGTGTATTTGTTGGTGAACCTGGTTTTGAATATAAAGAAAATTTTAGAACTTTAAGTGAAGCTGCTTTATCAGGTGGAGTAACTTCAGTTGTAACAATGCCGAATACAAATCCTGTAATTGATAATGTTTCAATTGTTGATTTTCTTAGAAGAAGAGGAAGAGATAAGTCTAAAATCAATATTTTTCCAACTGCTGCATTAACTGTAAATACAGAGGGAGAGAACATGACTGAATTTGGATTGTTACAAGGAAAAGGGATTATTGGATTTACAGATGGGGTTAAAACAATTCAAAACCCAAGGATAATGAATAGAATTATGAATTCAGCCTCAGATTTAAATTCTTTGATTATTCAACATGCTGAGGATGCTGAGTTATCAAAAGATGGAATGATTAATGATGGAATAATTGCTACAAAACTCGGTTTACAGGGAATTCCAGTAAGTGCAGAATTGTTGATCTTAGAAAGAGATTTAACTTTATTAGAATATAATAATTGTAGATATCATATATCACAAATTTCATCAGCAAGTTCAGTTGAAATAATTAGAGAGAGAAAGAATAAAGTAAACTTTAGCTGCGGTGTTTCAATTAATAATTTATCTTTAAACGAAAATGATATTGGTGATTTCAAAACATTTTTAAAGTTGTCTCCACCTTTAAGAACCGAAAATGATAGAAATGCTCTAGTTCAAGGGTTGGTTGATGAAACGATTGATGTAATAGTATCAGATCATAAACCTGAGGACGAGGAAAATAAAAGATTAACTTTTGCACAAGCAGAAACTGGCGCATCAGGTATCGAAACTTTATTACCTTTAAGTTTAGAGTTATATCACAATGGATCAGTAAATTTAGAAACTATTATAAAGGCTTTAACATCTAGTCCTGCGAAAATACTTAAAATTAACAAAGGTAATTTATCAATAGGTAATGATGCTGACTTTTGTATTGTAGATATAAACAAACCATGGGTAGTGAGAAAAGAAAAATTAATATCAAAATCAAAAAATACTCCAATAGAAGATAAAAAATTGCAAGGTAAAGTAATGAATACTTTTGTTAATGGAGAAGAATTATTTAAAGCTGAATAATGGATTATATAATTACAGCTTTAATATCTTATTTATTTGGTTCAATTCCTTTTGGATACATATTTACAAAAATATTTCTTAAAAAAGATATAAGAGATGTGGGGTCTGGAAATATAGGAGCAACAAATGTTTTAAGAACAGGAAATAAAAGATTAGGATATTTAACCCTAATACTAGATATTTTAAAAGCTGTTATACCTGTTATTTATGTAAAGCTTTATTATCCTGATTTAATTTTTATTTCGGCACTTTGTGCTTTTTTAGGTCATTTATTTCCAGTTTGGTTAAAATTTGATGGAGGTAAGGGTGTTGCAACATTTGTGGGAATACTAATTTCAATAAATATTTATTATGCATTAATATTTGGGATTATTTGGGTTTTAACCTTTGTTATATCTAAATATTCTTCCCTATCTTCCTTAATTGCATCAATCTCAATACCAATTTACATATTAATTTTAGGTAATGGTAATTTTATTTTTTTTACCATTATGTTTGTATTAATTTTTTATACACATAGAGAAAATATAAAAAGATTAATAAACAAAGAAGAAACAAAGAGTAAAATTTATTAATTTGACAGTTAAGTAGTTATAAGTAGTTTCAACAATAATGAATCTTGTAATTGTTGAAAGTCCTGCAAAAGCTAAAACTATAAATAAATATCTTGGTGCAGATTACACAGTTTTAGCTAGCTATGGTCACATCAGAGATTTACCATCAAAGAATGGTTCGGTTGATCCAGAAAATTCCTTTAAGATGATTTGGGAAGTTGACAGTTTTTCTAAAAAATATTTAAAAGAAATAACTGATACAGCCAAGAATTCAGACAAAATTATACTTGCTACAGATCCTGATCGTGAGGGTGAAGCAATAGCGTGGCATGTAAAAGAATTTTTAAATGAAAAAAAACTTCTGAAAGACAAAAAAGTTGAAAGAGTAGTCTTCAACGAAATCACTAAAAAAGCTGTAACAAATGGGATAGATAATCCTAGAAATATTGAGAATGAACTTGTTGACGCTTACATGGCAAGACGTGCTTTAGATTATCTAGTAGGTTTTAATATATCACCTATTTTATGGACAAAGCTACCTGGATCAAAATCCGCAGGAAGAGTTCAGTCTGTAGCACTTAGATTGCTTACAGAGAGAGAGCATGAAATAGAGGTATTTCAACCCAAAGAGTTTTGGACACTAAATGTAAATTTTTTAACAAAAGATAATTTAATAATAAATACAAATATTAATCAACTTGATGGAAAAAAAATTGAAAAGTTTTCATTTAAAAATAAAGTGGAAGTTAATTCAGGAGTAGAATTAATAAAAAACAAAAAATATAAAATTAGTGATATAACTTCTAAAACATACACTCGAAACCCATCTGGTCCATTTACTACTTCAACTTTACAACAAACTTCATCTAGTAAATTAGGGTTTGGGGCATCAAGAACAATGCAAATTGCACAAAGATTGTATCAAGGTATAGATATAGATGGTGAAACAGTTGGTTTAATTACATATATGAGAACGGATGGTACAAATATCTCAAAGGATGCTGTTAACTCATTTAGAGATTTCATTACTCAGAACTACGGAAATGATTATTTGCCACCATCACCATTAAATTATTCAGGAAAAAAAGCAAAAAATGCTCAAGAGGCCCATGAAGCAATTAGACCAACAGAGATAAGTAGAGTTCCTGATGATATGAAAAAATATCTAAGTACAGATCAATATAAATTGTATAATTTAATTTGGTCAAGATCCCTGTCCTCACAAATGGAATCTGCAAAATTTGATAGAAAAACTATTACTATCTCATCTGGTGATGAAAAAAATATATTTAAAGCAAGTGGCTCCACTTTAAAATTTGATGGTTTTTTAAAAGTTTCAAATTTAGATGGAAATAAAGATGAGGAAAATATTTTACCAGATGTAAGTAAAGGAGAAGTATCTTATAAAGATTTTAATGATGAACAACACTTTACTCAACCCCCGCCAAGATATTCTGAAGCTAGTCTTGTTAAAAAACTCGAAGAATTAGGAATTGGTAGACCGTCTACTTATGCTAGTATCATATCTGTTATTTCAAACAGAGGATATGCTGATATAGAAAATAAAAGATTTTTTCCAACAGATAGAGGAAAATTGCTATCTGCGTTTTTAGAAAAATTATTTTCAAAATATGTTGATTATGATTTTACTGCAAAATTAGAAGATCAATTAGATGACATAACATCGGGTAAAGAGAATTGGATTAAGGTTTTAGAGGAATTTTGGAGAGACTTTAATTTAAATGTAACAGATGTTAAGGAAAAAAGAACAAGAGAAGTTCTAGACTTACTTAATGAAAGTCTGGGATCATTAATTTTTGAAGTAGATAAAGATGGAAATATAAATAGAAAATGTAGACTTTGTGATAGTGGCCAATTAAGCTTAAAAAATAGTTTCAGGGGTGGTGCATTTATTGGATGCTCAAATTATCCAAACTGTAAATTTACCAGACCTCTATCTAAATCTAAGGCTGCTCAGCAATTAACATTGGCAGAACCAAAGCTAATTGGTCAAAATGATCTTGGTAAGGATATATATTTAAAAAATGGTAGATTTGGCCCTTATTTGCAATACGAAAAAGAAAAAGAGGAAGAAGAAGCAAAAAAGAAAAAAAGAAAATTGAAAAAAGAAGAAAATAACATGAAAAATGTCTCAATACCAAAAGGGATTGATATAAAAAGTATAGATTTGGAGAGAGCAAAATATTTGTGCTCATTACCATTAAGCTTAGGTAAAAATCCTGAAAATGATAAAGATATAACAGTCAATGTTGGAAGATTTGGTCCATATTTAAAATGTGAGAATAAATCTGCTCGTTTAGAGAACGTAGAAGAAATATTTAGTATTGGACTAAATAGAGCTGTAACATTAATTGCTGAAGCAAAACCTGGTAGAATTTCTTCTTCACTAATTAAAGATCTTGGGGAACATCCCGAAGATAAAAAACCAGTGAGAATAATGAAAGGTCAATATGGGCCGTATATTAAATATAAATCATTAAATGCTACAATTCCTGAGGAGAAAGACCCAATTGAATTAACAATGGAAGAGGCACTTATTTTAATTGAGAAAAGAAAAGAGTACGATAAAAATAAAAAGAAAAAAAAAGGTAAATAATGAATATTGAGGAAAAATTGAAAGAATTAAGTTTTACTTTGCCAAAAGCAACTGATCCAGTTGGATCATACGTTGCAACTAAAATATCTGGTAATTTACTTTATATATCAGGTCAAATATCAATTGACGAAGATGGTAATTTAATTAAAGGAAAAGTTGGAAAAGACTTTAATACAGATCAAGCATATAAAGCTGCAGAAAGATGTGCGTTAAATATAATTTCACAAGCTAAAAAAGCATGCGCAAATGATTTATCAAAAATTAAATCTTGCGTAAAATTAACTGGATTTGTTAATTCAACAGATGACTTTATTGAACAGCCAAAAGTTATTAATGGTGCTTCAGATTTAATTAAAAAAGTATTTGGTGATAATGGTACTCATACAAGAGCTGCGGTAAGTACTAATAGTTTACCTTTAGGTGTAGCTGTTGAAGTTGATGCTATTTTTGAAATTAAATAGCTATCTGCCTACGCTATAATATTTAATATTTTTGTTCTTAATTTTAGATGGTGAGTACAAATTTCGTAAATCATAAATTTTAAATTTTTTCTTATTGTTGATCCTATTAAAATTCAGTTGTTTAAACTCATTCCACTCAGTATGAATAATTATTAGATCACTATTTTTACAAGCATCTTTAAGATTATTAAAATAATTTATTTTTTTTTTATCAAATAATTTTTTAATTCCTGTTGGTTCATAATATGAAATCTTTGCACCTTTTTTAATTAAATATGGAATTAATTTTAAAGATGCAGAGTCTCTCATATCATCAGTACCAGCCTTAAAAGTAACGCCTAAAAAAGTTATTTTTTTATTTCTAATTTTACTATTTAAAATAATCTTAATTTTATTTATTAAATATTTATATCTATTTTCATTTGAATGGATTGTTGACCTAACTATTGAAAGATCTGTTTTGAATTTTTTTGAGGTAGAAACTAATGCACGTGTATCTTTTGGAAAACAAGATCCACCATAACCTGGGCCTGCTCTTAAAAATCTACCTCCTATTCTCTCATCAGATCCAATTCCGAGTGAAACATCTGTAACGTCTACATTAAGTTTTTCACATAAATTTGAAATTTCATTAATAAATGTAATTTTTGTTGCTAAAAAAGCGTTGGCCGCATATTTTATAATTTCGGCAGCACGTCTTGAGGTATTGAAGTAAACGCCTTTTTTTTTAATTATTGGTGAATATAAATTTTTTAGAATATTATTGGCTTTATTCTTATCAGTTCCTACAATAACTCTATCTGGAAACATAAAGTCTCTTATCGCTTCACCCTCTCTAAGAAATTCTGGGTTAGAAACAACATCAAACAATTTCTTATTATTTGTTGTTTTTATCAATTTTTCAATTTTATCACCAGTTGTTACTGGTACAGTAGATTTTGTAACTATAATTTTATATTTATTTAAATTATTTTTTATAACTTTAACAACTTGATAAACATATTTTAAGTTAGCTTCATAAGTTCTTTTATTAGTTGGTGTACCTACGCATATAAAAATGATATCTGATTTTTGAACAGATTTAGATATGTTTGTTGAAAAATAAAGTCTATTTTGTTTTACATTTCTTGATATTAATTCCTTTAAGCCTGGTTCGTATATTGGAATAATACCTCTTTTTAGATTATTTATTTTGTTTAAATTATTATCAACACATACAACATTATTTCCTAAATCAGAAAAACAAGATCCACTTACAAGTCCCACATAACCAGATCCAATTATACAAATTTTCATAATTTTGAAATCTCTATAGTCGATTTTATGTAACCTTTCATTGAGCCACAATCTAAATATTTACCTGAAAACTTATGACCAATAAAAGGAAATTTATTTTCGATCATTGTTTTAATTGAGTCAGTTATATGTATTTCACCACCCTTTCCTTTTTTTTGTTTTTTTAGAAATTTAAATATATGCTTACTTAAAATATATCTCCCTATCACAGCATTATTTGATGGTGCTTCTTTTGAACTCGGTTTTTCTATAACATCAGAAATAACAAAATTATTTTTATCTATTTTTTTTGATAAAGAATATATGCCCCAACGATTAACATTATTTTTTTTTACAGTCATACTAGCCATAACTGATGCTTTATATTTTTTATGCAGTTTAATCATATCTTTTGAACAATTTTTTTTCATAATCAAGTCATCTGGGAGTAACATTAAAAAATAATTATTTGTTATAAATTTTTTAGTTTTTAGAACCGCATCGCCTGTACCTAATGGCTTATTTTGATAAACAAATTTGATTTTTTTTTTATATTTTAAAATTTTTTTATATTCTCTGATTATACGAGGGTCCTTTTTATTTTTTATTAGAGATTTATAAAATTTGTCATTATAAAAGTATTTTTTAATCATTCTTTTTTTTTTTGAAATAATAAAAATTATCTCATTTACACCTGCATCTATGCATTCATCTATTATATATTCGATGCCTGGTTTTCCATTTATAGGCAATAGCTCTTTAGCAAAAACACTAGTTAAAGGCAAAAGTCTTGTACCCAATCCAGCAAGAGGAATTATAGCTTGTTTAATCATTTAGATAATTTATTTATAAACTTATAATTTAAAAATGAAAATAATTAAAAGTATTTTTGATTTAAATAAAGAGATTAAAGACTTTAAAAATATTGGATTTGTACCAACTATGGGAGGTATACATCTTGGTCATGCATCTTTAATAAAAGCTTCACAAAAGAAAAAAAGGATGACTATTGTGAGTATTTTTGTAAATCCAAAGCAATTTAACAATGCAAATGACTATAAGAAATATCCTCGGAATATTAAGAATGATATAATTTCATTAAAAAAATTAAATGTAGATTACTTATTCGTTCCCAAAACAAAAGATATTTATAAATTCAAAGCTAAAAAATTTGTTTTAAAAAAAAAAGATAAAATTTTATGTGCAAAATTTAGAAAAGATCATTTTGAAGGAGTGCTAAATGTCATGAACAGATTGATGTCTATCATAAAATCAAAAGATTTATTTATGGGAGAAAAAGATTTCCAACAATTATTTTTAATTAGAAGATTCTTATCAAAAAAATTCAATGTAAGGATAAATTCTTGTCCAACAATACGAACAACTAATAAAATTGCTTTATCTACAAGGAACAAATTACTAAATAAAAAATCTCTTAAAAAAGCATCACAAATTGCAATATTTCTTAATAAAATAAAATTTAAATCTAAATTACACTCATCAAGATCAAATATAAACTTATCTGATTTAAAAAAAGAACTTGAGAAAAAATTCGATATAAAGATAGACTATTTGGAGTTTAGAGATGAAAAAAATCTAAAACTTAACAATTTTAAAAATAAATTTAGACTTTTCGCAGCTTATCATATTAATAAAATTAGATTAATTGATAATTTCTAATTATAAAAAATAAGCACCAACACCTAGGAAAGACACAAAACCAATTACATCTGTTATTGTTGTTACAAAAACACTTGATGAAATAGCTGGATCAATATTCATTTTTTTTAAAGAAACTGGAATTAATATTCCAAACAATCCTGCAACTATCATTGTTAAAATCATGGAAATTGAAATTATTAAAGCTAGTTGCGTGTCGTTAAACCAAAAATAAACTATAATAGCACTAATTATTGCAAAAATAATACCATTCAATACCCCAATATTAAATTCTTTTATGATATTGTTAGTGAAATTATTCTTGGTTAAATCCTGAGTTGCTAATGATCTTACAGTTACAGCTAGTGTTTGCATTCCAGCATTTCCCCCCATTGATGCAACTATTGGCATTAAAAAAGCAAGTACTACCGTTTGCTCGATAGTAGCACCAAATAAACTAATACAGTATGTTGCGAGAAATGCTGTAAATAAATTTAATAATAGCCAATTAAACCTTCTTTTTGTTTTTGTAATTACACCATCAGTAATTTCTTCATCACCTACCCCAGCTAATCTAAGAGCATCCTCCTCGGCTTCTTCTTTCAATACGGTCAATACATCATCATATGCAATCATTCCAACTAGCTTATCAGATTTATCTATAACAGCGGCAGAACTCAAATTGTAATTTTCAAACAAATTACCTACTTGCTCTTTATCCATATCTACAGGGATTAAAGTTTGAGATTCCGACATAATAGACATCATTTTAGTATCTCTAGGGGTTCTTAATACTCTTGATGAAGGCACTGTGCCAATAGGTTTAAATTCTTGATCAACGATAAATATTTCAAGAAATTCCTCAGGGAGATCTTTATTTTCTCTTAGATAATCTATTGTTTGACCAACAGACCAATTACTTGGTATTGCTGTAAATTCACGCTGCATTATTCTAGCAGCTGAGTCTTCTGGATAACTTAAACTTTCGAGTAAAGCAAACCTGTCTTTAGGAGGTAGAGAGCTAAGAATAATATTTTTATCCTTTTCATCAACATTTTCTAAAATTTTAATAGCATCATCTGACTCTAGATTTTTTAAAATATTTACTATTGAGTCTGATGATAAATAGGTAATAATTTCAGACTGGATCGACTCATTTAATTCTATGAAAACTTCAGGATCTATATTAAAATTATTTAATTTAATTAAATTTTCTCTGTCATTTAAGCTTAAATGTTCAATTATATCAGCAGCATCAGCAGGATGCATGTCATTGAATGACTTTGTAATAAATTCAGCATCATTTAAGGAAATCTTTTCTGTGACCACTTTGATAAACTCTTTGTTAAATTCAAAATTAACTTTTTTATCTTTTATTTTTTTTACAATAGTCATAAGATTTACCTATAATTTGTTGGCACTATTAATACAAAATAAAAATAATACAAATTTATTATGACAATAGAGATAAAAAAGTCAGTAAAACCTGTAAAATATAAATCAGCAATAATTGAGTTGGAGGAAAAATTAGATAAAATTAGAGATAATAAAAGTAATGAACTGATATGGATTCTAGAACATGAAGAGGTATATACAGGTGGAACTAGTTATAATGATAATGAAATTTTGGATAAATCAATTAATTTTATCAAAACAAATAGAGGTGGAAAAATAACTTACCATGGTCCAGGTCAATTAGTTTTTTATTTTGTTATAGATTTAAACAAAAGGGGTAAAAATATAAAAAAATTAATAAATGCAATTGAAAAAACAATTATCGATACTTTAAAAGATTACAATATTAAAAGTTTTGCAGATAGAAAAAATATTGGAATTTGGTTCAAACATAAATCTGGAAGGATAGATAAAATTGCTGCTATAGGAATAAAAGTTAAAAAATGGATTGCTTACCACGGTTTCGCGTTAAATGTATCTAATGATATCGATGTATATAAAAAAATAATACCCTGTGGAATAAGAAACAGAGGAATTACAAATTTAAAAAGAATTAAAAAACAAAATTACAGTAATATAAAAAAAACTTTGATTAGAAATTTTTTGTCAAATATTAAAAATTAAGTCTTTTTATTTTTAACATATTTCTAAAATAATTTGGTGGCGTAGCTCTAAATGTGTACTTTTTTTCGTTAATTTTAAACTTTATCTCGTAAGAGTGTAACATCAAATTTTTGTTACTGGATTTTATGTTATTAGTTATATTATATTTTTTATCTCCAATAATTGAATTTCCGAGATTAAATAATTGTTTTCTTAATTGGTGTTTTCTTCCAGTAATTGGGTGCAATTCAATAAAAGTGGCATTACTATTTTTATCTAAAATTTCATATTTAGTCTCAGCTTTTTCAATTATTTTTTTTTTATTCTCAAATCTTACAAGCTGATCTCTAATTATACCCTTGCTATTAAGATTTAGTTCTCCATTACATATTGCTAAGTAAGTTTTATAAACTTTTCTTAATCTAAAAAGTGAAGTTAATAATTGTGCTGTTTCCCTATTTTTTGCAATTATAAATACGCCTGAAGTATCTTTATCTAATCTGTGCACAGAAAATGGCCTCACATCATTAAATAAACTACTTTTTGCGAATATATCAATTAGGTTTTTTTTTGATTTTGTGCCACCTTGAACGGAAATTCCAGATTGTTTATTTAGAACAATAAAATTATCATTGTTTTCAATAATCAAATCTTCATTTTCTTTTATGATCTCATTACTCGGTATAAACTTTGCTTTATTCTGTTTTATAATTTTTTTAAATTCAAAATTATATAATTCAATTTTGTCGTAAGAGTGAATTTTTTTTGAGCTTTTGATTTTTTTTTTATTTAACTTAATTCTTCCATTTCTTAAATTTTTTTCTATTAAACTTTGTGGAATTTGACCAAAATGATTTCTCAAAAATCTATCTATACGCATGCCCTCGAACGTCTTTTCAACGTTTATAAGCTTTTTCATTTAATTAATTTTAAGCTGTTGCTTCTTTAGGAGACTCTTTTTTTTGATCTTTGGCTGGATCTATCTTTTTTCTATCAACTTTTTTTGCTTCAACGTCTCTATCTACAAACTCAATTACTGCCATTGGTGCATTATCACCATATCTATAACCTGCTCTAATTATTCTAGTATATCCACCTTTTCTATTTTCATATCTTTTTGAAAGTGTTTTTTTAACTTTGTTTGTAGATTTTAAATCTTGTAACTTAGAGATTAATGATTTCGTATTAGATAAACTATCTTTCTTACCTAATGTAATAATTTTATCTGCCTGGGGTTTTAAAACTTTTGCTTTTGGTAGTGTTGTTGTGATTTGTTCATACTTTATTAATGAGTTTAGCATATTTTTAATTAATGCTTTTCTATGTTCAGATGTTCTATTGAGCTTTTTATAGCCCATTTTATGTCTCATTAGATTGCTTCCTCAAGTTTCTTAGATAATTCTGCAATATTATCAGGAGGCCAATTTGGTATTTCCATTCCTAAATAAAGAGACATTCCAGTTAAAACTTCTTTAATTTCATTTAGTGATTTTCTTCCAAAATTTGGTGTTCTCAACATTTCTCCCTCAGATTTTTGCACTAAATCGCCAATATAAATTATATTATCATTTTTTAAGCAATTCATCGATCTGACTGAGAGCTCGAGTTCGTCAACTTTTCTTAAAAGATTTTTATTAAATTCAGGTTCCGTCGGTTGATCTCTTACAATTACTTCTTGAGGTTCATCAAAATTAACAAACATGCCTAATTGGTCTTGAAATATTCTTGCAGAATAGGCAACAGCGTCCTCCGCTGAAATGGATCCATTAGTCTCTACTTCCATTGTCAATTTATCATAATCAAGGGCCTTACCTTCTCTTGCTGTACTTATTGAATATGAAACTTTCTTCACTGGACTAAATAATGAATCTATTGGTATTAGTCCTAATGGAGGCTCATCTGGTTTGTTCATCTCCGCCGATACGTAACCTTTTCCACTACTAACAGTCATTTCCATATGAAAATTGGTATTTTCATCTAAATTACATATAACTAAATCAGGATTTAATATTTCAATATCACTTGATTCGGTTATATCAGCTGCTTTAATTTCTCCTGGACCTTTTGCATCGAGTATTAATTTGCTATTTGTGTCAGAACCACTTTTTAATGCAAGGGATTTAACATTAAGAACTATATCAGTAACATCTTCTCTAACACCCTTAATAGAAGTAAATTCATGAAGGACACCATCAATTTGTATTGCAGTTACAGCTGTACCTCTTATTGAAGATAAAAGAATTCTTCTTAATGAATTACCAAGAGTAAGTCCGTAACCTTTTTCTAAAGGTTCTGCTATAATTTTAGCATAAGATTTATCATCACTTAGGTTAACATCGAGCTTTGGTGGTTTTATAAGAGATTTCCAGTTTTTTACATTTACTTCATTTGTGTCCATTTATACTCTCCTTTTTTTTGGTGGTCTTGCACCATTATGTGGCATTGGTGTTGTATCTTTTATAGAGATAATTTTAAAACCTCTTGCTTGTAATGCTCTTAAAGCCGTTTCTCTACCAGAGCCTGGGCCCTTTACTTCAACAGATAAAATTTTCATTCCTACTTCTAATGCTTTAGCTGCAGCAGAGTCTGCCGCTACTTGCGCTGCATAGGGAGTAGATTTTCTAGAACCTTTAAAACCTTTCTGTCCAGCTGACGCCCAAGAAATTACATTTCCATTAGTATCAGCTATAGTCACAATCGTATTATTAAAAGTTGATTGAACATATGCTATCCCATTTAAAATATTTTTCTTATTTTTTTTCTTTTTCGAATATGAGCTTTTTTTCGATTTTTCAGAAGATTCTGTTGATTGATGCTTGTTAACTTTTTTCTCTTTTGACATTTTATTTCTTTAGTGGAGTTAATTTTTTTCCTGCAATCGCAATTGCTTTACCTTTACGTGTACGGGCATTACATCTAGTTCTTTGACCTCTAACTGGTAATTTTTTTCTATGTCTGGAACCTCGGTATGAGGCAAGATCAATTAATCTTTTTATATTTAATGATGTATCTCTTCTAAGATCACCTTCAACTGTAAATTTTTGATCTATGAATTCTCTTATTTTGAGAATTTCATCATCAGTTAATTCGTTGACTCTTTTAGTACTTGGTATTTCAAGAGATTTACATATATCTTTAGAATTTTTTTCACCAATACCAAAAATATAGGTTAATCCTATTCTAACTAATTTATTTTGTGGTATATTTACACCTGCTATACGAGCCATATCAATGAGATAAAAATTTAGACTTTTATATAAGAAGTTTTTTTAAAGTCAATGTCTTAAACTGATAGAATTTGCTCAATTTTGCTAGATATTTCATGTATTTTTTGATCTCCATCAATTTCATAAAAATTAGGATTTTTTGAATAGAAATCCAAGACAGGTTTGGTTGTTTCCATATATGTATCATATCTTTTGAGAATTGTACTTAAATTATCATCAGCTCTTTTTTCTAAAAAACTTCTTTTTTTAATTCTTTTTATAATTGTATCTTTTTTTACGTTTAAAAAAAAAATAAAGTCTATTTTTTGATTAGATTTATTTAACAAAACATCTAAATTTTTGGCTTGATTTAATGACCTTGGATATCCATCAAAAATTAATTTATTTTTTTTTTGTGGGTCAAAAACTATTTTACTAATTAATTCATTGACAATCTCATCTGTTGCAAAATCACCATTAGAAATAATATTTTCAATATCTTTACCAATATCAGTTTTATTTTTAACTTCATCCCTTAAAAGATCTCCTGTAGAAACTTGATTTAGATAAAATTTTTTAGCAATATTCAGAGCTTGTGTACCTTTTCCAGCACCTGGCGGTCCAAATATTATTACGTTCACTTAATATTATCTTCCAAATTTAGTTTTTTTAATAAGTTGTTCATATTGAGAACTCATTAATCTTGTTTGAACCTGTGTAACTGTATCAATTGCAACAACTACAACGATTAACACTGATGCTCCACCTAAATAAAATGGTATAGGGTAATTAGCTATTAAGAATTCTGGCATTAAACATACAAGCGTTAAATATAATGCGCCAATGGTTGTTAATCTGGTTAGGATTGTGTCTATATATAAAGCTGTACTTTCACCTGGTC
Organism: uncultured Pelagibacteraceae bacterium; assembly: GCA_902581585.1. Classification (GTDB taxonomy): domain Bacteria; phylum Pseudomonadota; class Alphaproteobacteria; order Pelagibacterales; family Pelagibacteraceae; genus Pelagibacter. Next base: position 266,050 of record CACHPB010000001.1, on the reverse strand, counting down.
TAATCCCAGGAATAAATCCTCCATACTTTCTTAAATTCTCTGCAGTTTCATTTGGATTGAAAGTTATTGATGTATAGAAAAAAGTGAAAAAAATTATACCAGAAGCGTACAATAACATGTACAAAGGTTGCCCTTGTGAAAAATATGATGAAATATTTAAAAATGTTTCGTTTTGCGAGACATTAAAATTTGAAAATGTTACTGGCAATAATAATAAAGCTGATGCAAAAATAGCAGGAATAACTCCTGCCGAATTTATTTTAAGAGGTAAATGTGAAGATTCACCACCATACATTTTATTACCCATTTGTCTTTTTGGGTAACTTATTAATATTTTTCTTAATGCTCTTTCCATAAATACAATAAATAATATTGTTACTATTAATAGTAAAAAGATAAAAATTATCATTACAGTAGATATTGCTCCTGTTCGTCCTAACTCAAAAGTTGTAACCAAAGCTCTAGGAATTTCTGCAACAATTCCTGAAAAAATAATTAAGGAAATTCCATTCCCTATACCCCTTTGAGTAATTTGCTCGCCCAACCACATTAAAAAGATTGTTCCAGCAACAATTGTAGTAACAGTTGAAATTTTAAAAAAAACCCCAGGATTTATTACCAAATCTGCTGATGACTCAAGACCAACTGCGAGACCATAGCCTTGAACTGTTGCAAGTAGAACTGTTCCATACCTTGTTATTTGAGTAATCTTTTGTCTACCGGTTTCTCCTTGTGCCTTTAAATTCTTAAAATACTCCGTAACACCAGTTAATAGCTGGACTATAATAGATGATGAAATATAAGGCATTATACCAAGAGCAAAAATTGCCATTCTACTAACTGCACCACCAGCAAATACATTAAACATGCCTAATAAGCCTTTTTGGTTACTATCCATCATAACTTGAAGCTGTTCAGGATCTATTCCAGGAAGCGGAACAAATGTTCCCAATCTATAAATTGCTAATATAAATATTGTAAATAGAATTCTATTTCTTAAATCATTTGTTTGTGATGACTCACTCATACCTATTTAAGATTTTTAATTTTTAATATACCACCAGCTTTTTCAATTTTATCCTTGGCTGAAACGGATGAAAAATCAGCTTCTATATTTATTTTTGAATTTAGATTTCCACTACCTAAGATTTTATATTTTGAAAATGACTTATTTATTATTCTTTTTTTTTTAAGTATTTCCAGGTTTATTAAATCTGAAAGCTCAATTCTACCACTATCAACGAAGTTTTGTAGCTGATTCAAATTTATTTTAGCAATATTATTCTTTCTAATTGGATTAAAACCTCTTTTTGGAAGTCTTCTATAAAGAGGCATTTGTCCACCTTCAAAACTTTTAATTGAAACTCCAGATCTTGATTTTTGACCTTTTACACCTCTTCCTGAAGTTTTCCCTTTGCCTGAACCTATTCCTCTACCAAGTCTTTTTTTAGGAGTTTTTATTTTTACAATATTATTTAAAATACTCATTATCCTCTTTTCTCAATTATTTCAGAAATTTTCTTATTTCTTATTAATGAAATATTTTTTGGGGAATTTTGATTTGAAAGAGCTTTCATGCAAGCCCTTATTACATTATGTGGATTTGCTGTCCCCAGTGATTTTGCAACAATATCCTTAATCCCAAGTACTTCGCAAACTGCTCTAACTGCACCTCCTGCAATAATTCCAGTACCTTTAGGTGCTGCCCTAAGTTTTATTTTTCCAGCTCCGTCTTTGCCAAATATATCATGATGAATAGTTCTTCCTTCTCTTAGAGGAATGTGGACAAGGTTTCTTCTTGCAAGTTCATTTGCTTTTTTTATAGCATCTGGAACTTGTTTTGCTTTAGCATGAGCAACTCCAATTTTTCCATTTTGATTTCCTACAACTACTAATGCAGAAAAGCCAAATCTCCTTCCGCCTTTAACAACCTTTGTAATTCGATTAATATGAACTAATTTTTCAACAAATTCTGTATTTTTATCCATTATTAAAATTCCATTCCATTTTTTCTTAATTCTTCAGCTAGTAATTTTATTCGTCCATGATACTTATAAATACCTCGATCAAAATAAACTTTCGTAATTTTCATATCTTTTGCTTTTTTTGCTAAAGTCTCTGCAACAATAGCTGATAATTCTTTTTTTGTTTTTTTTTGGGATTTAATTTCTTTAGTATTCGATGAAGCATATGCTAGTGTAATATTTTTTGCATCATCTATTATTTGTGCACTAATGTTTTTTGTAGATCTATTTACACTTAGTCTATACCTTCCTGCGGTTGCAACTTTTTTCACCTTATTTCTTATTCTGAATTTTTTTCTGTCCAATTTGTTTAAATTCATTATTTCTTTTTACCTTCTTTTCTTAATATATACTGACCTTGCTCTTTAATTCCTTTACCCTTATATGGTTCTGGAGGTCTAATTCCTTTTATTTCAGCAGCAATCATACCAACCTGTTGCTTATCTGTGCCTGTAATTTTAAGAATATTTTGCTTTTCTACCTGTATCTTTACACCATCAGGTATATTGAAGTTAATGTCATGGCTAAAACCTAATTGAAGGTTTAAAATGTTACCTTTTAATGCTGCTCTATATCCAACTCCTGATAATTCAAGAATTTTTTCATACCCTTTGCTTGCACCAATAATTGCATTATTTATTATACTTCTATTCATTCCCCACAATCTTTTTGTAGTTTGATTGTTATTTTTAGGTTTTATAGAAATTTCTTTTCCTTCATCAATTTTTAAATCAAAAATATCTAGATCGATTTTTAAAGATTTTTTTCCTAGCGGTCCCTCTATATTTATTATGTTTTTACCTAAGATAACTTTTACTTTTTCAGGAATTGTGATTGCTATTTTACCTATTTTTGACATTAAAATACCTTACAAATTATTTCACCACCAACTTTTTGTTTTCTTGCGTCAATGTCTGTCATAACTCCCTTTGGTGTTGAAATTATAGCTATCCCTAGCCCATTGTTTACTTTTGGAAGGCTTTGTGCGCTTGAAAAAATTCTTCTACCAGGTTTAGACACTCTTTCAATAGAACTTATTACAGGATTACCTGAATTATATTTTAAACTAATGTGTAAATTTGCTTTATTTTGTTCAGATATAACTTCATAGTCTATAATATAACCTTCTGACTTTAATATTTCAGCAATTTTGGTTTTGAATTTAGATGATGGAAGCTCAATTTTTTTATGATTTCTCATTTGAGAGTTTTTTAATCTTGCTAACATATCTCCAATTGGATCACTTAAACTCATAATATCCTTTCTACCAACTTGATTTAACCATACCAGGAATTTTTCCTTCTAGACCTAATTGTCTGAGTGCAATTCTTGATATTTTTAATTTACGATAAACCCCATGTGGTCTACCAGTTATTTGACATCTATTTCTAACTCTAATTTTTGCCGAATTCCTTGGTAATTTAGAAAGTTTTTGCTGTGCTTTAAATCTTTCTTCCAAAGATAATTTTTTATTCATGACTATTTTTTTTAATGCACCTCTTTTTTTGTAAAATTTATTTGAAAGTTTAATTCTTTTATTATTTTTATTAATTGAGCTTAGTTTAGCCATTAATTGTTCCTTTCTTCTTTAAATGGAAAATTTAATTTTCTAAGAAGTTCAAAACTATGCTTCTTATCTTTTGACTTGATAGTAATTGTTATATCTAAACCTCTTATTTTATCTACTTTGTCAAAATTAACTTCTGGAAAAATGATTTGCTCTTTAATCCCAAAAGTATAGTTTCCATATTTATCAAATCCATAAGGACTTAAGCCTCTAAAATCTTTTATTCTTGGTAATGCTATATTTACCAATCTATCAATAAACTCATACATTTTGTTTTTTCTTAAAGTTACTTTTAGCCCTGCGTTCGTATTTTTTCTAGTTTTAAAGTTTGCAATTGATTTTTTAAATTTTGTTATTACAGGTTTTTGTCCAGTTATATTTGCAAGGTCTTCTTGGCATGAGGCTACAATTTTTGAGTCATTTCCATCAAGTCCTAAACCCATATTCAATACAATTTTTTCTATTTTTGGTCCCATATACAAGTTTTTATAACCAAATTTTTCTTTTAAACCTGGGTTTATTTCTTTTAAGATAATTTCTTTTAATCTTGGTTCCATTATTTTTTAGCCTCTGTTTTTTTAATAGTTTCCATTTTTTTTAAATTTGAAATGTGAATAAAATTTTCTTTTGATATTATTCCACCCTTCTTTTCTTTAGTAGTTTTAACATGTTTTTTTACAATATTTATTCCTTTTACTTTTGCTCTATTATTTTTCCTATCAATTTCAATAACTTCACCTTCTTTACTTTTATCTTTTCCGTTCATAACTTTAACTTTAATGCCCTTTTTAATCATTATAAAACCTCTGGTGCTAATGATATAATTTTCATTTGCCCTCTATTTCTAAGTTCTCTAGTTACTGGTCCAAAGATTCTAGTTCCAATTGGTTCTCCTTTATCATCTGTTAATACAGCAGCATTATTATCAAATCTTACCTTAGATCCATCATTTCTATGTATTCCTTTTTTTACTCTTACGACAACGGCTTTATGAACAGATCCTTTTTTAACTTTTCCTTTAGGAATTGCCTCTTTTACAGCAACAACAATTGTATCACCTATACTTGCATATCTTCTTTTAGATCCACCTAATACTTTAATGCACTCAATTTTTTTTGCACCTGTATTATCTGCAACAAATAGTTCGGTTTGCACCTGTATCATTTTTTATCTCCAATAACTTCGAATTTTTTATTTTTTGAATATGGTCTGCTTTCTCTTATTGATACTTTATCACCGATTTTAAAAATATTATTTTCATCATGTGCATTATATTTTTTTCTTGCCTTCATAACTTTTTTTAACAATGGGTGTTGGTATTTTCTCTCTACTAATACCGTTATTGTTTTATTTGGTTTATCACTTACCACTACACCATTTAATATTTTTTTAGGCATTTTTTTCCTCTAATAATGTTTTTATTCTTGCTATATTTTTTTTTGTTTCTGTTATTTTTGATGGGCTTTTTATTTGACCATTTATTTTTTGAAACCTAAAATTAAATAAGTCTTTTTTCAATTTTTCAATATTTTCTAATTGTTGCTTCCTTGTTAGTTTTTTAATCTCTTTTTTCTTCATGTTATATTCTTTTAATAAATTTGCATTTAATAGGTAATTTTGCGGAGGCCTTGTATAAAGCTTCTCTTGCAATCTGTTCGGGTACGCCGTCTACTTCAAATAAAATTCTTCCTGGTTTTACTCTACAAGCCCAAAATTCTGGAGAACCTTTTCCTTTACCCATTCTTACTTCTGTTGGTTTTTTTGAGACTGGAATATTTGGAAACATTCTTGTCCACACTCTTCCTTGTCTTTTCATATGCCTTGTTAAAGCAACTCTTGCGGCTTCTATTTGTCTTGATATTACTCTTTCTGGTTGTACTGCTTTTAGTCCAAAAGAACCGTAGTTCATTGTATTACATCTTGATGCATTACCATGTATTCTACCTTTGTGCGCTTTTCTAAATTTCGTTCTTGTTGGTTGCAACATTTTTATGCTTTATTCCTTTCTTGGCTAAATTCCTTTGTAAAGATCTCACCCTTATAAATCCAAATTTTAATACCGATAATTCCATAAGTTGTTAGAGCTTCTGCTTCAGAATAGTCAATGTCTGCTCTTAAAGTATGAGATGGAATACTGCCTTCTCTTAACCACTCTGTTCTTGCTATTTCATTTCCTCCCAAACGACCACTTATTGATACTTTAATGCCCTTTGCGCCTAATCTTAATGCTGATTGCATTGCTCTTTTCATGGCTCTTCTATATGAAACTCTTTTAACTAACTGTTGAGCAATATTTTCTGCAACTAAATAACTGTTTGTTTCAGGTTTTTTTACCTCTTTAATATTTAAGACAACTTCATTAGAGGTTAATTTGGATAAATTACCTTTAATTTTTTCAATATCAGTACCTTTTTTTCCAATTACAAATCCTGGTCTTGATGTATAAATTGTTACAAAACATTTTTTTGAAGTTCTTTCGATCATTACTTTAGATACTCCAGAATTTACTACATTCTTTTTAATATATTCTCTTATTCTAAAATCCTCTATAAGATTATTTCCAAAATCTTTTTTCTTTGCATACCATACGGAATCCCATCCTCTATTAATTCCTAATCTAAGTCCAATTGGATTAACTTTTTGTCCCATGACTCTCCGTTTCTTTAGTTTTTTCTGTAAGTATTATTGTAACGTTTGAATAAGGTTTCATTATTTCAGCCGCTCTTCCTTTTGCTCTAGCTCTAAATCTTTTCATTATTACTTGTTTACCACAGTAAGCCTCTTTAACCATTAATTTGTCTATATCATACTGGTAGTTGTTTTCAGCATTTGCTACTGCAGATGAGATTGTTTTTTTTATATCTTTAGATATTCTTTTATCTGAAAATGTTAAATCTCTGATTGCTACATCAACTTTTTTTCCAACTATCGATTTAAGAATTGGATTAAGTTTTCTTGTGCTTGATCTAACGTTTTTATTAACTGATTTAACAGTTTTTGTATCAATTTTTTTCTTTAATTTGCTCATTATTTTTTAGTTGCACCCCCTTCAACTTTTGCTTTTTTGTCAGCTGGTGTATGACCGAAAAATTGTCTTGTTGGTGCAAACTCGCCAAATTTATGCCCAACCATATCTTCTGAAATAGTTATAGGTATAAATTTTTTCCCGTTATAAATTAAAAAACTTATTCCAACAAAATCAGGAATTATAGTTGATTTTCTTGACCATGTTTTAATTGGTTTTTTTATTGGATCATTTTTCAATTTTTCAACTTTCTTTATCAAGCTCTCTTCTACAAATGGACCTTTCCAAACTGATCTAGCCATAATTTACGCTCTTTTCTTCTTTCTTCTTCTAATAATAAATTTGTCTGTTCTTTTATTATCTCTTGTTTTTAATCCTTTAGCAGATTGACCAGTTGGTGAAACTGGGTGTCTTCCTCCAGCAGATTTACCTTCACCACCACCATGAGGATGATCTACAGGATTTTTTACAACTCCTCTTGTGTGAGGTCTTCTTCCAAGCCATCTTGATCTACCTGCTTTTCCTATTTTAATATTTTTTTGATCAGGGTTTGAAAGTACACCAATAGTCGCCATTGAATTAGAATTTATTTTTCTTACTTCTCCGGAGGTCATTTTTATTATTGAATAATTGCCATCAATGCCAGAGATAGATACTGAAGTTCCAGCAGATCTAGCTATCTTACCACCTCCACCAGGGTTAATTTCAACATTATGTATATCAATTCCAACAGGGATATCTTTTAATGGCAAACAATTACCGATTTTAATTTCTGACTTTGAACCATTCTGTATTATATCACCTATTTTTATATCTTTTGGGGCCAAATAATAATATCTTTGACCATCCTCAAACTTCACTAACATGATATGACATGATCTATTCGGGTCGTATTCAATTCTTTCAACTTCTGCAGTTACATCAATTTTTTTTCTGTGAAAATCTATCTTTCTGTACTTGTGCTTATGTCCACCACCATGATTTCTAGAGGTTATTCTTCCATTGTTATTTCTTCCTTTGGAAGAATTATTTGGTGATGTTAAAGATTTATACGGTTTACCCTTCCAAAGATCATCTCTACTTACAAGAATAGTACCTCTTGAGGATTTTGTGTAAGGTTTAAATGTTTTCAGAGCCATAAATTTAAATACCTGTTGTTAGATCAATATTCTGACCTTTTTTTAAAGTAATGATTGCTTTTTTAAATCCTTTTACTCTAACTTTTTTTCCTCTTGTAATTTTCATCCGCGTTTTTTTATTAATTATATTAACTTTTGTTACATTAACTTTAAAAATTTTTTCTATATTTTTTTTAAGATTATTTTTATTAGCCTTTGCATGAACTTTAAAAATAACTTTATTTTGCTCTGATAGATTAGTTGATTTTTCAGTTACAATTGGAGCAATTATTTTATCGTACAAATGTATTTTTTCCATATTAATATCTTTTCTCTAATTCTTTAATAGATGTCTCTGTAAATATTATTTTTTTAAACTTCGCTAAATCAAATGTACTAAAGTGGTTTACATCTGTAATTTTAACATTAGGAATATTTCTAGCTGATTTTTGAATATTTGCTCTAGATTTTTTATCTAATATTATTATTGAATTTTTTGCCTCAAATTTAATTAATATATTATTCATTTCTTTTGTTTTTTTAATTTCATTTTGAAAATCGTTTAAAACTATTAAGTCCTTTGATTTATTTTTCTTTGTAATTAATGATGCAATACTTAATTTTTTTTCACTTTTATTAAGCTTTCTTTTTTTATAATTCGCCTCACCTTTCGGGCCATGAGCTACTCCACCACCGACGAATATTGGGGCTTTTTTACTTGCGTGTCTAGCATTTCCAGTACCTTTTTGTGCATAAATTTTGGATGTGGAACCAATTATTTCATTTTTCTGTTTTGTTTTAGCCTTTCTTCCCTTGTAATTAGCATTGCTTTTGTACAAAACACTACTAATAAGTTTATTATTTATTTTGGCTGCTATTAATTTATCAGAAACATCAATTGTTCCTTTGTTTCCGTCAATATTTAATTTATCTATTTTCATTAATTATTTTTTCTTCTCTTTATTTTTTTTCGCTTTTTCAATAATTGATAATTTTTCACTTGTTGTTAATTTTTTAATATTTTTTACAGCTTCTTTGATCAAAACTTCAGAATTTTTACTTCCAGGAATTGATCCTTTTAAATAGAGTAATTCATTATCCAAGTCGGTTTTTATTATTTCAAGATTTTGTATAGTTCTAATTTTATCACCCATATGTCCTGCCATTTTTTTTCCTTTAAAAACTTTTCCTGGATCTTGGTTTTGTCCTGTAGATCCATGTGCTCTGTGAGATATTGAGACTCCATGTGAAGCTCTCAAACCTCCAAAATTATGTCTTTTCATTGCACCTGCAAAACCTTTTCCGATAGTTTTTGATTTAATATCAAGAAATTTAGTATCTTTAAAAATTTCTATGCCAAATTCATTACCTTCTTTATATTGTTCAAGACTTTTTACTTTAAATTCTTTAAGAACTTTTTTTGGTTCTGTATTTTTTTTTGAAAAATAGCCTTTCATTGATTTGGATAATTTAGAATTTTTGATCCTTCCAAAGCCTAATTGTATAGCATTATAACCCCTTTTATCTTTATCAATTAACTGAATAACTCTCCCCTTTTCTACTTTTAATACCGTTACAGGAACAGATTGACCTGTCTTAAAAAATTCTCTTGTCATGCCAATTTTTTTACCTATTAGTCCGATCTCTCTCATTATATTTTTATCTCCACATCAACACCCGAGGCTAAATCAAGTTTCATCAGAGCTTCCACAGTAGCTGGCGTTGGCTCAATTATATCAATTAATCTTTTATGGGTTCTTGTTTCAAATTGTTCTCTACTTTTTTTATCTATATGAGGTGATCTAAGTACAGTATATCTCTCTTTTTTGGTTGGAAGAGGGATAGGACCTTTAATATTGGCTCCAGTTCTTTTCACTGTATTTACAATCTCTTCTGTAGATTGATCTAGGACTTTATTATCGTAAGCTCTTAATTTAATTCTAATATTTTGCTTTTCCATATTTATCCTGTCTTTTTTGTAACCTCATCCTGAACATTTTGTGGAACTTTATCATAGTGATCGAAAAACATTGAATATTGAGCTCTACCTTGTGACATAGATCTCAAGTTATTAATATAACCAAACATATTTGCTAATGGGACCATTGCTGTAATAACAGTTGCATTTCCTCTTTGTTCTTGAGTGCTTATTTGACCTCTACGACTATTTAAATCTCCTATAACATCTCCCATGTAATCTTCTGGAGTAACAACCTCAACTCTCATAATTGGTTCTAATAATTTTAAAGTTGCTTTTGTACAAGCTTCTTTAAAACATTGTCTTGAAGCTAGTTCGAATGCCAGAACACTTGAGTCAACATCGTGATGCAATCCATCAACTATTGTAACTTTGTAATCAATTAAAGGAAATCCAGCTAATATTCCACCATCTGCAACTGTTTCAACACCTTTTTCTACACCAGGAATGAATTCTTTTGGAATTGCTCCACCTTTAATTTTACTTTCGATTTCTCTTCCTTTACCTGGTTCAAGAGGTTCTACAGTAAGTTTTACTCTTGCAAATTGGCCAGCCCCACCACTTTGCTTTTTATGTGTGTAATCAAATTCAGCTGGTGATAAAATGGTCTCTCTGTATGCAACTTGAGGTGCTCCAACGTTTGCCTCGACTTTAAATTCTCTTTTCATTCTATCTACAATAATATCCAAATGTAATTCACCCATTCCTTTTATAATTGTTTGACCTGACTCTTCATCAGAAGTAACTCTAAATGATGGGTCCTCCTTAGCAAGTCTGCCTAAAGCTTCACCCATTTTTTCTTGATCTGCTTTAGTTTTAGGCTCAACTGCAATTTCAATAACTGGGTCAGGGAACTCCATTGGTTCTAATAACACTGGGTTATCCTTGTTTGCAAGTGTATGTCCAGTGATAGTATTTTTTAGACCAGCAAGCGCAACAATATCTCCAGCATTAGCTTCTTTGATATCTTCTCTAGAGTTTGCATGCATCAAAAGCATACGTCCTACTCTTTCCTCCTTATCTTTTGAGGAGTTATAAATACCTGTTCCAGATTTTACAGTTCCAGAATATATTCTAATAAATGTCAAACTTCCAACAAATGGATCATTTGCAACTTTAAAAGCCAATGCTGAAAAAGGTGCATTATCATCAAACTTCATCTCTATCTCTTCATCCGATCCGGGTTTAGTACCTTTAATAAAACCAATATCATTTGGACTTGGTAAATAATTTACAACCGCATCTAAAAGAGGTTGAACTCCTTTATTTTTAAATGCAGATCCAGTCAAAACTGGAACAAAATCAAAACCTAAACAACCTTTTCTAATACATTTAATAAGCTCTTCTTCAGAAATATCTTTTCCTCCCAAATAATCTTCCATTAATTTTTCATCTTGCTCTACAGCAGTTTCAACTAATTCCTGTCTATATTTCATAGATATTTCTTTTAAATCATCAGGTATGTCTATTAGCTCCCATGCTGCTCCAAGATCTTCATTTTTCCAAACTACAGCTTTCATTTTAATTAGGTCAACTACACCTTTTAATGATGCTTCAACCCCTATTGGTACTTGCATTACTAAAGGTTTTGCTCCAAGACGATCCTTTATCATTTCTACACATCTAAAAAAGTCTGCTCCAGTTCTATCTAATTTATTGACAAAACAAATTCTAGGTACTTTGTATTTATCAGCTTGTCTCCAGACTGTTTCAGACTGAGGTTCAACGCCAGCCACACCATCAAACACTGCTACAGCTCCATCCAGAACTTTTAAAGATCTTTCAACCTCAATTGTAAAATCCACGTGTCCTGGAGTGTCAATTATATTTATTCTATGATCATTCCAAAAACAGGTTGTTGCAGCTGATGTAATAGTAATTCCACGTTCTTGCTCTTGCTCCATCCAATCCATTGTTGCTGCACCATCATGCACTTCACCAATTTTATGGCTTTTTCCAGTATAATATAGAATTCTTTCCGTTGTTGTAGTTTTGCCAGCATCAATGTGGGCCATAATACCTATATTTCTGTATTTATCTAATGTGTGTGTTCTTGACATAATTGGTTACCACCTGAAATGAGCAAAAGCTTTGTTTGACTCAGCCATTTTATGAGTATCTTCCTTTTTTTTTATTGCTGACCCTCTATTTTGATAAGCATCATAAATTTCATTAAATATTTTGTCTGACATATTTTTATCTTTACGTTTTCTAGATGCATCCACTAACCATCTTAAAGCTAAAGCTTGTGATCGTTTTGCTTTTACCTCTACTGGAACTTGATATGTTGCTCCACCAACTCTTCTAGATCTTACCTCAACAGTTGGTCTTATATTGTTAATTGCATCGTTAAAAACATTTAAAGGTTCATCTTTAGACTTACTTTTAATTTTATCTATAGCATCATATACAATTTTTTCTGCAACAGTTTTTTTTCCATCATACATTATAGAATTTATTAATTTCGGTATTATAGTAGATTTGTATTTTGGATCTACAATAGCTAATTTTTTTGGTGCTTTTCTTTTTCTGGACATTTTTTATTTACCTTTTTTTGTTCCATACAAGGATCGTCTTTGTTTACGATTTGCAACACCTTGGGTATCTAAATTACCTCTTAGAATATGATAACGAACACCAGGTAAATCTTTTACTCTTCCACCTCTTATCAAAACTACAGAGTGTTCTTGTAAATTATGACCTTCTCCTGGTATATAAGCGGTCACTTCAAAACCATTAGACAATCTTACACGCGCAACTTTTCTTAATGCAGAGTTTGGTTTTTTTGGGGTTGTTGTGTAAACTTTAACGCATACCCCTCTTTTTAAAGGTTGTTTCTGCAAAGCAGGAACTTTATTTCTTGTTACTTGTTTAAGTCTACTTTTTCTTACTAATTGGTTAATAGTTGGCATAAATTTATTATTAATATTTATTTTTGATGAAAATAACTGACATGTTATTTGTGGCAGCGTTTAGTGAACTAATCACTACATTCCAACCAAAAACATGGCCAAAATACATTAGAAATTATATTTGTCAAACTAAATTAAGTGAAAAAAGTTATATATTTACTGGTTTATTTGAGCCTCAGAGTCATCCTGGCTCTCTTGATCAGATAAAAATTTCTGATCATCAGCAAGGGCTTTTCTATTCCAAGAATTCTTTATAGAACCCGTACCTGCCGGAACTAATCTTCCTACAATTACATTTTCCTTAAGTCCTGTAAGTTTGTCAACTTTACCTTTAATAGCTGCGTCTGTTAAAACTCTAGTTGTTTCTTGAAATGATGCAGCAGAAATAAATGACTCTGTTTGTAAAGAAGCTTTTGTAATACCCATTAAAACTCTCTCACCAATTGCAGGTTTTTTTCCCTCGCCTTTTAATTTTTCATTCATATTTTCAAATTTAATTCTATCTATAACTTCGCCTGGTAGCAAGTTACTGTCTCCAGCTTCTTTAACTTCTATTTTTTTTAACATTTGTCTAAGTATAACTTCTATATGCTTGTCATTTATTATAACGCCTTGTAATCTATAGACATCTTGTACTTGGTTTACAAAATACTCTGTAAGTTCTTCAATTCCAAGAATTCTTAATATATCATGAGGTAATGGTTGACCATCAAGTAAGTACTCTCCTTTTTTTATTTTTTCACCTTGATTAAAATTGATATGTTTTCCTTTTGGAATCAAATAGCTTGATGTATCGCCATTATCAGCTTCAATAGTTACTCTTTGTTTTCCTCTTACCTCTTTTCCAAAAATAACACTTCCATCGTTTTCAGCAATAATAGCGCTATCCTTAGCTTTTCTCGCTTCAAATAATTCGGCTACTCTAGGTAGTCCTCCAGTTATATCTTTTGTTTTTGTTGTTTCTTTTGGTAACCTTGCAATAACATCGCCAGCAGAAATTTTTTGTCCATCTTTTACTGAGAGAATAGAGTCAGGTACAAGATAGTATCTTGCCTCATTGTCATCTGCTTTTTTAATTACATTACCTTTTTCATCTCTTAATGTAATCCTAGGTTTAAGATCAGTATTTTTAGATTGAGTTTTCCAATCAACAACTGCTTTTGTTGATATACCTGTTGCATCATCAACAGTTTCAGCAATTGAAACTCCATCAATTAAATCAACATAGTTAGCAATACCATCTTTTTCAGCAATTACAGGAGTTGTATAAGGATCCCACTCACAAATTTTTGATCCTTTTTTTATTTTCTGACCATTCTCAAAAAATAATTTAGATCCATAAGGAACTTTATAAGATGCCACTTGTAGTCCTTTATCATCTTCAATTGATATCTCAGTATTTCTACCCATAACAATTTGATTATTTTTTGAGTCTTTTATTAGGTTTGTGTTTACAATTTTAAGAGATCCCTCTGAATTTGATACTATTTGTGACTCTTGCTTAACAGAAGCTGTACCACCAACATGGAAAGTTCTCATAGTTAGCTGTGTCCCAGGCTCACCAATAGATTGTGCAGATATCATTCCAATAGCCTCACCTACATGAACCATTTTTCCTCTCGATAAGTCTCTTCCGTAAGATGTAGCACATACACCCTCTTTTGCTTTACATGTCATTACCGAATATACGTTTATACTTTTAACTCCAGCTGCATCAATTTTCTCACAACCAGCTTCATCAATCATTACATCTTTTTTAATTAAAATATCACCTGTTAGTGGATTTTTTATTTCCTTTGCAGCAACCCTTCCTAATGCTCTTTCAGAAAGACTCACCATTATATTTCCACCTTCTAGTACTTCTGTCAGTTTTATAGATCCACAGTTCATATCGCATTTAGGTTTTGTTATTGTTAAATCCTGAGCAACATCACATAATCTTCTTGTTAAATAACCTGAACTAGCAGTTTTAAGTGCTGTATCAGCCAAACCTTTTCTCGCTCCATGTGTTGAATTAAAATATTCTAATGCTGTAAGACCCTCTTTAAAGTTAGATGTTATGGGAGTTTCAATAATTTCACCTGAGGGTTTGGCAATCAAGCCTCTCATTCCAGCTAATTGTTTCATTTGTGCCGCAGAACCTCTTGCTCCACTATCAGCCATCATAAAGACCGAATTAATTTTAAGACCTTCATCTGTTACTTCTGTTGCTGATATTCTTTTCATCATCTCTGAAGCAACTCTATCAGTACATTTAGACCATGCATCAATCACTTTATTATATTTTTCACCTCTAGTGATGAGACCTTCTGCATATTGTCCCTCATAATCAGCTATAAGTTTCTTAGTCTCATCAATAAGTAGTTGTTTATTTTCAGGTATAACAAGGTCATCTTTCCCAAAAGATATACCCGCCTTAAAAGCATGTTTAAATCCAAGATCTTTCAATTTATCACAAAATATTACTGTACTTTTTTGACCTGAAAATCTAAACACATGGTCTATAACTTCAGATACTATTTTCTTTGGAAGCAATCTATCAACTAGAGAGAATTTATTATTAATATTTTTTGGAATTAAGTTTGATAACAAGAATCTACCTGCTGTACTAATATGTTTTTCAAATTTTTTATTTCCTTTTTCATCTAAAGTTTCAAATCTTGACACTATTCTCGAGTGAACCTTAATTTGACCTATTTCTAACGCATGTTCAATTTCAGTTGTATTTACAAAATATCCTTCGACTCTATCAGTTTGTACTGGTGGTTGTGAAAGATAGTATATTCCTAAAATCATATCCTGACTTGGTACAATTATTGGTTTTCCATTTGAGGGGCTTAAAATATTATTTGTAGACATCATTAATACTCTAGCCTCTAGTTGAGCTTCTAAACTTAATGGAACATGAACTGCCATTTGGTCACCGTCAAAATCTGCATTAAATGCAGCACAAGTAAGTGGATGTAGTTCTATTGCATTTCCTTCAATTAATTTTGGTTCAAATGCTTGAACACCTAATCTATGAAGTGTCGGAGCTCTATTTAGTATTACAGGATGTTCTCTAACTATAAGTTCTAATGCATCCCAAACTTCATTTCTCTCTTTCTCAACTAATTTTTTTGCTTGTTTAATAGTTGATGCTAATCCTAACTTATTTAATCTTGCATATAAAAATGGTTTAAACAGTTCTAGTGCCATTTTTTTTGGTAGGCCACATTCATGGAGTTTTAAATCAGGACCAACAACAATTACAGATCTTCCAGAATAATCAACTCTTTTTCCTAAAAGGTTTTGTCTAAATCTACCTTGCTTACCTTTAAGCATCTCAGCCAATGATTTTAAAGGTCTTTTTCCAGTTCCTGTAATAACTCTTCCTCTTCTTCCATTATCAAAAAGTGCATCAACAGATTCTTGCAACATTCTTTTTTCATTTCTTACAATTATGTCAGGAGCTTTTAAATCCATTAATCTTTTAAGTCTGTTATTTCTATTAATTACTCTTCTGTACAAATCATTCAAATCTGATGTTGCAAATCTACCACCATCAAGTGGTACAAGCGGTCTCAATTCTGGTGGGATCACTGGTACTGTAGTTAAAATCATCCATTCTGGTTTGTTGCCAGTTTCAATAAATGACTCAATTAATTTTAATCTTTTAATAGATCTCTCTTCAGAAACTTTTGATTTTGTTTCCTTAATATCTTTAATTAGAAAATTTCTTTCTTCTTCTAAGTTAATAGATTTTAGTATCTCAAGTATAGCTTCAGCTCCAATACCAGCTGTAAATGCTTCTTCACCATATTCATCCTGATATTTAATCAATTCTTCCTCACCTAAGAGTTGGTTCTTTTTCAATCCTGTAAGGCCTGGTTCTATGACTATAAAGTTTTCAAAGTATAATACTCTTTCCACTTCTTTTAACTTCATATCAACGACAAGAGAAATTCTGCTTGGCAAAGATTTTAGAAACCATATGTGAGCTACTGGTGTTGCTAAGTTTATATGCCCCATTCTCTCTCTTCTTACATTTGATTTTGTAACCTCAACACCACATTTTTCACATATGATGCCTCTAAATTTCATTCTTTTATATTTACCACATAGACACTCATAATCCTTGATAGGGCCAAATATTCTTGCACAGAATAGTCCATCTTTTTCAGGCCTAAAAGTTCTATAATTAATTGTTTCTGGTTTTTTAATTTCACCAAAAGTCCATGACTTAATCTTTTCAGGACTTGCTAGCGTAATTTTAATACTATTAAAATTTTGTGCTTCAGAAATTTCTGACGATTTAAATAAATCCGATAACTCTTTGCTCATGTTAGTTTAACTCCACATTAAGTGCTAATGATTTTATTTCTTTTACTAAAACATTAAATGACTCTGGTATACCTGACTCAAAATTTTCTTCGCCTTTTACAATTGTTTCATAAACTTTCACTCTTCCTGCTACATCATCTGATTTAACAGTTAATATTTCTTGTAGAGTGTATGAAGCTCCATATGCCTCTAGAGCCCATACTTCCATTTCTCCAAATCTTTGTCCACCTAGTTGGGCTTTACCGCCTAATGGCTGCTGTGTAACTAAACTATAAGGTCCAGTTGATCTAGCATGTATTTTATCTTCTACTAAGTGATGAAGTTTAAGCATATAAATAATTCCAACTGTAACTGGTCTATCGAATTTTTCTCCTGTTCTTCCATCCCATAAAGTTGTTTGTCCTGAATTTGGTAACTTTGCTAAATCAAGCATTTTTGTAACATCATTTTCTTTGGCTCCATCGAATACAGGTGTTGAAATAGGCACACCATTCTGAATATTCTGACATAAATCGTTAAATTCAGTATCTGATAAACTTTCAATGTTATTAGAATAAATCTCTTCACCATACACAGATTTCAAAAAATTAGATATTTTTTCTACTTTTTCAATTTTTTTTTGGTTTTGATTAATTAAATCTGTTAACTGTTCTCCAAGTTCTTTACACGACCATCCTAAATGTGTCTCCAAAATTTGACCCACATTCATCCTACTAGGTACACCCAAAGGATTTAATACTATATCCACTGGTTTTCCATTTTCTCTATAAGGCATGTCCTCCACTGGCACAATTTTACTAACGACACCTTTGTTTCCATGTCTTCCTGACATTTTATCACCTGGTCTTAATCTTCTTTTAATTGCAACGAATACTTTTACCATTTTCATTACACTAGGTAATAAATCATCACCTTGTCTAATTTTAAGAACCTTATCTTCAAATCTATCTTGAATATCTTTTTTTGCATTTTCATATTGTAATTTTAATTTTAGCAAGGATTCAGATTTTGAATTATCTTCAACACTTATTTTAAATAAATCTGATACTGATATTTCAAATATTTTTTTCTCATCTAATATAACACCTTCGTCAAGATTTTTTATTTTTTTTGCTAACTTTGTGTTTGAAAGAATAGAAGATGCTCTTTGTTTAATACTTCTCTCAAGAATTTCCTCCTCAACATTTTTATCTTGTTGAACACTTTCTATTTCAGCTCTTTCAATAGTTATTGATCTCTCGTCTTTTTCTATTCCATGCCTATTAAACACTCTAACGTCGACAACTATTCCGCCACTACCACTTGGCATTTTTAAAGAAGTATCAGTTACATCTATAGCTTTTTCTCCAAAAATTGATCTTAATAACTTTTCTTCTGGACCAGACGCTGAATCACCTTTGGGGGTAACTTTACCAACTAATATATCACCAGGTTTAACTTCTGCCCCAATATAAACAATTCCAGACTCGTCTAGATTTTTTAAAGCGTCCTCATTAATATTTGGTATATCTCTTGTTATGTCTTCCTCACCAAGCTTTGTGTCTCTTGCCATAACTTCGTATTCCTCTATATGAATAGAGGTAAAAACATCATCAGTTACACATCTTTCTGAAATCAGAATTGAGTCTTCAAAATTATATCCCTGCCAGGGCATAAATGCTACCGTAACATTTTTTCCAAGAGCTAGCTCGCCAGTTTTGGTAGAAGGACCATCCGCAATTATATCACCAGATTTTACTTTATCTCCAACTCTTACCAATGGTTTTTGATTGATACATGTATTTTGATTTGATCTTTTAAATTTTTGAAGGTTATAAATGTCTACACCAGATTGTGAATAATCTTTTTCATTTGATGCCTTTATCACAATTCTTTTACCATCTATTTTATCAACTATACCATCTCTTTTTGCTACAATAGTAACTCCAGAGTCCAACGCAACATCGCTTTCTATACCTGTTCCAACTAGTGGAGCCTCAGGTTTCAAAAGTGGAACTGCCTGTCTCATCATATTCGATCCCATTAATGCTCTATTTGCATCATCATTTTCTAAAAATGGAATTAGCGACGCTGCAACCGAAACAAGTTGTTTTGGAGAAACATCAATGTAATCTATGTTTTCGGGTTTTGATAAAATAAAATCTAAATTCGCTCTACTTGAAACTAAATCCTCAACGAATTTTCCTTTTTTGTCTAAAACTGAATTAGCTTGAGCTATAGTAAATTTAGTTTCTTCCATAGCTGATAAGTATTCAATTTTATCTTGTACAATACCATTTTGAACTTTTTTATATGGACTCTCAATAAAACCATATTTGTTAATTTTTGAATAAGTTGATAAACTATTTATCAAACCGATATTTGGACCCTCGGGAGTTTCTATTGGACAAATTCTGCCATAATGAGTTGGATGAACGTCACGAACCTCAAATCCAGCTCTTTCTCTCGTTAACCCCCCTGGTCCTAATGCAGAAACTCTTCTTTTGTGAGTAATCTCTGAAAGAGGATTTGTTTGATCCATAAATTGTGAAAGTTGAGAAGTGGCAAAGAAATCTTTCAATGATATTGTTAAAGGCTTTGCATTTATCAAATCTTGTGGCATTGCTGACTCGACATCTAAGGTAGTCATTTTTTCCTTAATTGCTCTTTCCATTCTATAAACACCAATTCTAGCTTGATTTTCCACTAGTTCACCCACAGACCTTACTCTTCGATTTCCAAGATGATCAATATCATCAACTTCATCTTTTCCATCTCTTAGATCTAACATTTTTTTTATTATTGCTAAAATGTCATCATTTCTAAGAATTGTAATTTTATCTGAACAATTTAAATCTAATCTAGAGTTCATTTTTACTCTTCCCACGTCTGATAAATCATATCTGTCAGAACTAAAGAAAAGGTTATTAAAAATTTGTGTAGCAATTTCAATAGTTGGTGGTTCTCCTGGTCTTAAAATTTTATAAATTTCAGTTATAGCATCATTTTTATTATCATTTTTATCATTCAATAAAGTTTGTAATAGATAAGGTCCCTTTGATATTGAATTTGTTTTTGAAATTTCTATAGTTTTAATATTATTTTCTACTAATTTTTGAAGTATAGTTTCATTTAACTCTGTACCTATCTTAAAGGTGTCTTCTCCAACAACGATATCTTTATGTAAGAATTTCCCATATAATGATTTGTCAGATACAAGGATTTCTTTTAATCCATCCTTTTCCAATTTTTTAGCAGTTAAAAAATTTATCTGATCACCAGTATTTACAACAATTTTATTGTTTTTTGCATCTACGACCTCCTCAGAAAAATTTTTAGCTCTATAGTTTTCAGGATCAAATTTTGTTTTCCACTTATTTAGGGCTTCATTAAATATAAAAGTTTCTTTTTCATAAAATTCATTAACTATATCTGACTTTGAATATCCCAATGCTTGTAGCAAGGTAGAAACAAATATTTTCTTTTTTCTATCAATTCTAAAATATAAAAAATCTTTAACATCATATTCAAAATCTAACCAAGAACCTCTATTTGGGATAACACGACAATTGAATAAAAGTTTACCACTTGCATGAGATTTTCCTTTATCGTGATCAAAAAAAACTCCAGGACTTCTATGCATTTGATTTACTACAACTCTTTGAACTCCATTTGTTATAAAAGTTCCGCTGTTTGTCATCATAGGAACTTCACCCATATAAACTTCTTGTTCTTTAGCTGACAAAATATCTTTGGTGTTGTTTTCTTGATCAATTTCATAAACAACAAGTCTTAATGTACACTTAAGTGCAGCTGAATATGTTAAACCTCTGGTGATACACTCTTCAACATCAAATTTTGGTTTATCAAGTCTATAAGAAACGTATTCGAGAGTTGCTTTATCATTAAGGTCTTCAATCGGAAAAATACTTTTAAAAACTCTATGAAAGCCTTTTATTAAATGAGATTCAACATCATCTTTATGTTCTGTTAATTCCTTATAAGAGTTCTTTTGAACCTCAATTAAGTTAGGTATCGACAAGCTTTCTTTAAGTTTACCAAAGCTTTTTCTGATGTTTTTTTTCTCAGTAAAAGATAGTTGCATATATAATGTTAATTGCTGAAAAATATCTCAGCAATTTAATTCTCTCTAATTTTGTTTACTTAAGTTCTACTTTTGCGCCCGCAGCTTCCAATTTAGATTTGATTTCTTCTGCTTCTTTTTTGTTTACACCGGATTTAACTTCTTTTGGTGCGCCTTCAACTAAATCTTTAGCTTCTTTTAAACCTAATTCAGTAACTGCTCTTACTTCTTTAATAACATTTATTTTTTTATCTCCAGCAGCAGTTAACATAACTGTAAATTCATCTTTGTCATCAGCTGGAGCTTCTCCTCCGGCTGCAGCAGGCGCAGCAGCAACTGCAGCAGCAGCTGTTACTCCCCACTTTTCCTCTAATTGTTTTGAAAGCTCAGCTGCTTCTACTACAGTTAAGCTTGATAAGTCTTCTATAATTTTATTTAAGTCAGCCATAATAATAGTTTTTTGTCCCTGGTTATTTTTTTGATTTTTCGAGCGCTAAAATAGCGATTTTTGACGCCGGTGCAAGTAAAATACTTGCAATTTTTTGTGCTGGAGACCTTAAAATACCTACAATTTTAGCTCTAGCCTCATCTAACGATGGTAAAGTTGCTACATTTTTGACTCCTGCTACGTCCAATATGTCAGCACCCATGATTCCACCTAGAATTTTTAGATTTTCGTTTTCTTTAGAAAATTTTGTTAATATTTTAGCTGATGTTATAGCATCCTCAGATAAAGCTACAGCTGTTGGACCTGAAAACAAGTTTGATAGATCTTTGCATCTTGTTTTTTCCAATGCTAGTTTTGTAATCCTATTATTTGTAATTTTAAACTTAATACCATGCTCTCTCATTTTTTTTCTCAAATCATCTAATTGAGTGACTGATAAACCTTGATAATGAGTAACAATAACTGCCTCAGTATTATCAAACTGTTCAGTCATATTTTGTATATATTGTTTTTTTTGCTCTTTGTTCATCATGATTAAATACCCTTAGCTAATTTTATTTTATAAGATACACCCATAGTTGAGGTAATAAATAATTGTTTTATTAAGTCTCCTTTAATTGTTAAATTCGACTTTTCTTTATCAATAGCATCAATTACAGCATTGTAATTTTTAATTAGTTTTTCATCATCAAATGATTTTTTTCCAATACTTAATCCAATGTTTCCATCTTTATCATTTCTTATTTCTACTTGACCTGCCTTGGCTTCTTTCACTGCTTTTAAAATATCATTAGTAACTGTTCCTAATTTAGGGTTCGGCATCAATCCCTTTGGACCTAACACTTTACCTAATTTAGAAAGCTTAATCATCATCGATGGAGTACATATTAATTTTTCAAAATTTAAATCGCCATTCTTTATTTTTTCAACTAAATCATCACTACCAACTAAATCAGCTTTTGCATCTTTAGCCTCATTTATTTTAGCCTCTTCACATACAACTGCAACTTTAATTGTTTTGCCTGTTCCCCCAGGTAAATTTACAACTGTTCTTAAATTAATTTCATTTTTTTTCTGTTTATTATTGATACGAAAATTTAAATCAACTGACTCATCAAATTTAGTTGTGCAATTTGATTTTACCAAGCTTAAAACATTCTCGATTGTATTTGAGGGTAAGTCTTTTGTTTTTTCTGGCAATTTTTTATATCTCTTTGATTTCATTATTCTTTAACCTCTATCCCCATTGATCTTGCTGATCCGGCAATAATTTTTGCTGCCTCATCTATATCATGAGCGTTTAAATCTTCCATTTTCTTTTCTGCTATGTCTTTTAATTGTTTCATTGTAATTGAACCAATTATATTTCTTCCAGGTTCTTTAGAACCACTTTTTAATTTCATTGCTTCTTTTATAAAATGCGAAGCTGGTGGACTTTTGATAATAAAATCAAATTTTTTATCCTTGTAAACAGTGATTATTACTGGAACTGGTTTTCCAGCAAATGATTTAGTTTTATCGTTAAAAGCTTTGCAAAATTCCATTATATTTATTCCTCTCTGACCTAAAGCAGGTCCTACAGGGGGTGCTGGGTTAGCTTGTCCACCTTTAATCTGTAATTTTACGTAACCACTTATCTCTTTTTTTGCCATTAACTTGCCTTTTCAACTTGGTTATATTCTAAATCAACAGGTGTTGGTCTGCCAAAAATAGAGACGGAAACTTTGAGCCTTAGTTTTTCCTCATCTATATCCTCAACCAACCCACTAAACGATGCGAAAGGTCCGTCTATCACTTGTACCTTTTCACCAACGTTGTACTCAACGCCTGATTTTGGCTGTGCAACACCATCTTTAATTTGACCTAAGATTTTTTCAATTTCTTTATCCGATACTGGGATTGGAGTTCCTTTTGACCCAAGAAAACCGCTTACTTTTTTTAAATTTTTAATCATATGATAAATGTTATTATCCATTTCACTTTTAATTAATACATATCCTGGAAAATATTTTTTTTTCCTTTGAACTCTTTTTCCCCTTTTAACTTCAGTTATATCGTGAGTTGGAACAATAATTTCCTCAATTTTCTCAGAAACATTTGCCTTTTCTGCCTCTTCCTTAATTAATTGAGCAACTTTATTCTCAAAACTTGAGTGTGATTGCACTATATACCAGTTTTTCATTATATACTTACCTTAAGTATAATTTCTAAAAAAAACTTAAGGACCTGATCTAATAATAAAAAAAATAATGATGCCAAAACAGCCATAGCAAAAACCATTAATGCTCCTTGGATAGTTTCTTTTGCAGTTGGCCAAGTTACTTTAAAAGCCTCTTGTTTAACGTCTTGAATAAATTTTAAAGGGTTCATCATAATTTTATCAAATTTAATGGCAGGAGCGAAGGGAATCGAACCCCCAACCTCCGGTTTTGGAGACCGGCGCTCTACCAATTGAGCTACACTCCTATTGAGTTTACTCTAAAATTTTAGTTACTACTCCAGCTCCTACTGTTCTACCACCTTCTCTAATTGCAAAATTTAATTTTTCATCCATTGCAATAGGTGTGATTAGTTTAACTGTAAATTTTGCATCATCACCTGGCATTACCATCTCTGTACCTGCTGGTAATTCAACTTCTCCAGTTACATCTGTTGTTCTAAAGTAAAATTGAGGTCTATATTTTGTAAAGAATGGCGTGTGTCTCCCACCTTCCTCTTTCTTCAAAACATATGCTTGAGCCTCAAATTTAGTGTGAGGTTTTATAGATCCTGGTTTACATAGAACTTGTCCTCTTTCAACGTCAGTTCTCTCTACACCTCTCAAGAGTGCTCCAATGTTATCTCCAGCTTCACCAGAGTCTAGTAATTTTCTAAACATTTCTACGCCAGTACAAACTGACTTTTTCGTTTCTCTAATTCCAACTATTTCAATTTCTTCACCAGTTTTAATAACACCTGACTCTACTCTTCCTGTTACAACTGTACCCCTTCCAGAAATGGAAAATACGTCCTCAACGGGCATTAAGAAATCCTTATCTTTAGGTCTATCAGGTTGTGGTATAAACTCATCAACAGACTTCATTAATTCCATAATTGAATTTTTTCCAATTTCGTCATCTCTTCCTTCTACTGCTGCTAAAGCTGAACCCTTTATAATCGGTGTTTTGTCACCTGGAAATTTATAAGATGTTAATAGATCCTTGATTTCCTCCTCAACTAAGTCAATCATTTCTTTATCATCAACTTGGTCAACTTTATTTAAATAGACAACTATAGCAGGAACGCCAACTTGACGTGCTAGCAAAATATGTTCTCTGGTTTGAGGCATAGGTCCATCTGCTGCATTTACAACTAAAATTGCTCCATCCATTTGTGCAGCACCTGTAATCATGTTTTTAACGTAGTCTGCGTGTCCTGGGCAATCTACATGAGCGTAATGTCTATTCTCAGTTTCGTATTCAACGTGAGCAGTTGAAATTGTTATACCTCTTTCTTTTTCCTCTGGAGCTTTATCAATTTGATCATAAGCAACAAAGTTTGCTCCACCACCTTCTGATAATACTTTTGTTATAGCTGCTGTTAAAGTTGTTTTTCCATGGTCAACGTGGCCGATTGTTCCAATATTACAATGCGGTTTATTTCTTACAAATTTTTCCTTCGACATTACTTTTTTTCCTCACTTTATATTTAGATTATATTTTTTTGGAGCGGGTGATGAGAATCGAACTCACGCAACCAGCTTGGAAGGCTAGTGTTCTACCACTGAACTACACCCGCATACCCAAGTGCGCACTCCAAAGTCATTTAAAATATTGAATGGTGGAGGGGGAAGGATTCGAACCTTCGAAGACCGAAGTCAACGGGTTTACAGCCCGCCCCATTTGACCGCTTTGGTACCCCTCCCTAATAGCAGGGTAAGCGTCCCCTTGTTCAATAAAGCTTTAAACAACATGCGTTTTATATATTTTTATTGTACAAATGCAATACGTGAAATTAAGGAAAAATACTATAAAAACTCAATAAAATCATTAATTATGTCAAAAAAATCATCTTTTTTTATAGCTGGTCGTCACGCGGTTGTTGAAGCGTTAAAAAACCCAAAAAGAAGAGTTATTAAAATTTTTTTAACTGAAGATAGCAAAAAAAATATTCACAAACAAAATCCAAATATAAACCTATTAAAAGATGTAAAAGTTTTTTTTAAAACTAAAAAAGAGTTAGATAAGTATTGTAGAAGTGATGACATATTACACCAAGGCTATGTTGCAGAAATAGAACATTTAGAAAATCCTGAATTAAAAGAATTTATAAAAAATAAAAACAAATTAACATTTGCATGTTTAGATGAAGTTACCGATCCAAGAAATATTGGATCATTAATCAGAAGCGCTGCTTCTTTTAATATTGATGGACTGATAGTTAAAGAAAGACACTTTCCAAGTGAAAGTAAAGCAATGTATAAGTCAGCAAGTGGTTGTCTTGAGTACTTAAATATATTTACTGTCTCTAACATAAACACAACTTTAAAATATCTAAGAGATAAAAATTTTTGGATATATGGTTTTTCTGCAAGTAGTAACAAAGATTTTACAAAAGTTGAATGGAAAGGGAATAATGTTTTGTTGTTTGGATCTGAAGGATATGGACTTAAACAACACACAAAAAAGTATACTGATTTCTTAGTTAAGATTGATATTAATAAGAATATTGAAAGTTTAAATATTTCTAATAGTGCAGCGATAGTATTTCACCATATAAATCAATATAAATAATTTTCTTGATAATAAATTAAATGATATTAAAAAACAAATATGCCCTTGTAGCTCAGCTGGTAGAGCAATTGATTTGTAATCAATAGGTCCGCGGTTCGAGTCCGTGCGGGGGCACCATTGATTATTTTAAAATTAAAATTATTAATTTCTTTTTTTTTATTTTCTATAAATTTCCACTTATGTACTTTAATCCTCGTGAATATTTAGAAAATCTGCTTGTTGAATGATTAATTAATTTTTGAATATAATCATCATCACAACTAATCGGAGCTTTAATTTCCATAACACATTCTCTATCTTGATAAGTCTGATTTGAATTAGATTTTACATTTTGATAAATTATCTGCGTATCAAATGTAAAACGTAACTTATTAATTATAAAATAGTCTCTTTTATATTTTACAAAAAGAGTCGGAATTACTTCTCCATAGTTTTTATCAATATATTTAAATTTAAATATTTCATTCTGACTCTTTAAGTTGTCAGCAAATTCTGAGTATTTAAATCTTCCCTCTATAGAAGAATATTTAATTTCTTTCTTAAAATTATTTTCTTCATTGTACCATCTAACTCTTATTTTTTTTCTTGGCATAACACCTTCCTCGGAGTCATGATGTAATGAAAGATTTTTTGTGTCAAAATAACAACTATTTACTATTCTTGATGGAAATAATTCTCTCATACCTAGCGAAAATAATTTTTTTTTAACTTCAACCATCTCGCTTTTACATAGTTGATATTTTTTTTCTTTTCTAAAGGTCATTTGATATGTTTTTTACCATTGAGTTCTCATCAATTATCTTTTTACCTGAACAAGAAATATTATTAAATTTAATAATTGATCCTCCAAATTCTTGCTTCTTTTGAAAGACTTGATAACATTCTTTAACATTTATAAAATTTGCATTTTTAATATTGGTAATTGATAAATCTTTTGACGAAATGGCTGTATTGGTATTTTTAACTAATATATCTGAAGATACTAAATTAGATTTTTCTCCAACTGAGACACCTTTGTCACCACAAAATTGAAGACTAAGATTAATAAAAAAATATTTACCTCCACTTACATCAATACAATCATTTTGTGCTTTAGAAATACTCGCAGATTCAACTTTTATATTCGAAAAATCAAGATCTAAAGCATCTTGATATGAATTTTCAATAATAATTTTTTGTATATTTCCTTTGGAGGAAACAATATTAATACTATCTTCGCAAGAAGCGTTGTTGGAATAAATCGTTACTGCATTAAAATAAGAATTATAAAAACTTAAACATCCAGTCATTCCAAATTCATTAATTCTTTCACTTTTATTTAATTTATTTGATATGTTTTTTTTTCCATTAAATTCTATAGTCCAATTTTCAAAAGTTATATTTTTAAAAAGTATCCAGTCGTTAGAAGTTTCTTGAAATATTTCTAGTTTTTTTTTTTTAGTATTAATATTCATATTTATGCCAGATGATTTGATAAATGAACCATCTAGAAAATCTTTATGTTCCAATTCCAATATTTTGTAAAAATTATATTTATTCTTAATTAAGATAGCTCGTGTATTAAATAATGTCATTTTAGATATTAAATTTGAAAGATTTTCAGTTGTAATATTTTTTTTTGTTCCATTTAAATATTTTATTATAAATTCATTGTCACGGAATTTAACATCAATTATGTGATCTTGGTCTATATTTTTATCAATAACACGATCTACATAAGGAACAACGGTTGTTGATAGATATTTTTTATAATCTATGTAGTTTGAATAGTTCTCAACAATTTTCTGTAAAGCGATGATATTTTCTCTAAATATTTCTAAATTTTTTTTTAGAAATTCATAATCTTTATTTTTATTTTGAATTGTTCTTTTTTTAAATGCAAGATATATACGGTTCTCAAATTCATCATCAGTAATGCTATTTACAAAAGGAAATTTATACTTTCTATTAAATGATAATTTTAAAATATCTTCTTTAAATAAACTAATTTGATCAAATTTTTTGAATTTAATATCACCATCATAATATACTGGTTCAAAATCACCTAAAAAAACATTGTAATAAAAATTTCTATTATGCGGAATTAAACCATGCTCAGCGTTAAGTGCCAAAGAAATATAATGAAAGTTTTTAAATATTTCTGGTAAATTTGAATTTGGCTGAATAAATTTATCAAATAATTCTATATTATCAGCTCTTGTTAAATATGCTGATTGTAACTTATGAAAAGATTGTAAAGATATTTTTGAATAATTCTTTCCTTTTAAAAACCATTTTTTATTAATCTGTCTTGCAAGAGCGATATCATCAACATGTTTTCTTTCACCATCAACAAATAAAAGACTTTCATCGCCTTCAAACAAAGGTCCTTCTGTTCTTAAATTACGTTCCAACATTTCTTTTCTGATATTTTCTTGAAACAACATAACTCCTTTCAATCCATTTATATTGGAATTTACTTGAAAGGTCTCAGGTGCGATAAATCCTAAATCTCTGTAAATAATAGTTCCTAATATCTCATTTAAATTTCCTCTTGTTTCAGGCAAGAGTAATTTAAATCTTACAGAGTTGAAAATATTTCCATTAGCTAGTTCTACTTGTAATGAACTATGAATATTACCATTTATATTTACAATATGATCTCGGTGGTCTCCATGCTGCCTTACTTTTCCATCATAAACACATTTTCCAAAATCATAATTAACAATAATTTTAGAATTATATTGTTTTTTAAGTTTATTAGGAATGTCTTTTGTTTTTGATGTTAAAATTTTTAGAACGTTTTTGTAATATTTTTGACTTTTATTAACTTCAATTTTTATCTCTTTGATTGATGAAGGATTATTAAGTTCTTTTAGATATTCAAAGGATTTAAAATCACACTCAGCATTAAGTGATGTGTGGAAAAGCAAAGAAATAAATAATGTTATATATCTTCCCATCTATTGAAATTTTTATCTATTTAATTCGTAACTCAAAACTCTTTTATCATTTTTGAGTTTTTGAATTATATTATTGATCTCATCGAAATTATTTGAAACCAGAACATATTGAACTTTATTTTCTGCAGAAAAACGTTTTAGATTTAACAAGTTGCTTTTTTCTAACATTTCAATCTCCTCTGTTGCTAACAAATCAACAGTACTCAAAGAATTACCTTCAGAGAAAGAACTTGAAAAAAAAGGTTTTTGAAAATATTTTTTACTTATAAAGTTTGTTATAAGAAGAATTACTATTGATGATGCTACAGCAAAAACTAAAAAAATTAACCATAAAAGATTTACTGAGGCAGCTATCCCCATTGTAATAGCACCAAAATAAACTGACAATTCAAGTGGCGAACGAACTGGATTACGAAAACGAACTATTGATAATGCACCTACCATTCCGAGAGATAATGCAATATTTCCCGATATTACATTTGTAATTACATATGTTATTAATGGTAAAAAAATTAAGGTTGCAGTATGACTAGTTGTTGTAATCCAAACCTGTCCTAAAAACTGTAAAGCAAATCTAATGAACAAGGATATAAATATTAAAAGGAAAATAGCATTAATCTTGTCTAGATTGTTAATTAATAAGTCAAAAGACATTTTATTTTTAAAAATTTTAAATCAAAACGTAAATTAATTAATAACATAATCTAAAATAAATGAATACAGATAATTACCATTCAATATTATTATCTTGTCACCTTTAATTTCTCCTATTCCATTTAAAATAAATTTGTGATTTTTTTTTTTTAAACAAATCAGACGTGGCAAATATGGGCGACCACCACTATCACCAATGATCCATATTATATTTTTCTCATCACCAAATTTATCAATAAGCTCATTAAATGTTTCTAGTTTTAGGTGGGCAGCCTCATTTGCTAAACTTGAAAGTTCCTTTATTGGAATATGGTGTCTTAAAATAATATTTTTATACTTTGAATCTGATATCAATTTTTTAGTTTCACTTGACACAGACCAATTAGTTTCAACACTATTTTCTATAATTAAATTTTTATCATTATACTTTAATGAATAAGGGAATTTTTTTTTTCCAAAATTACTCATTTTAAAAACATCATCAGAGTCTGGTCTACCTACATCATGATTTCCAGGAGAAACATAAATTTTAAACTCTGTATTAAAATCATTATGTAAATTTTGCCATTTTTTAAGTGACGGAACTTGAAAAACATCTCCAGTAAAAATAACTTTTGTTAAATTATTAGAATTATTGATTAGAAATTTCTTAACATTGTCTGCCATAGAGTCGTGAATATCTGATTTCGCTCTATCTCCATAAGCATGTCCAATTATTGCCACTGAGTCTTTTGGAATTTTTTTTATAATTGGAATTTTACATTCTTTGAATGTTTCTATTTTGCTAAATTTATTTTCATTTGAATTATTCTTTTTGATAAATGAATACAAAAATTTAATTTCTTTATATGGAAATATTTGTTTTGCACCACTAACAAAACCATAAAAAAAGAATAATATTAATAAAGTAAAGATAGCATATTTTTTCATTATAAAATTTACTTTAAAGTAGTTTAAATTGATTTAGAAGTAATTTGTTTTTTTGGATCAAAGAAAGGTTTCTCAATAACTTCACATTCGAATATTCTATCTTCTATTATAACATCAATCTTTGTTCCAATTTTAGAATAAGCAACATCTACCATGGCTAGGGAAATATTTTTTTTTAGACGAGGTGAATAAACAGCTGAAGTAATTTTTCCAATATTTTTATTGTCGGCTCTCAATATCCAAAATGTTGTATTTGGAGCAATTAACTTTTCACATTTAATCTCTAGGCCAACCTGCAGTCTTTTTATTCCATCGGCCTTTATCTTTTTGAGGGCTTCCTTACCTATAAAATTTACATTACTTTCTAAATTAACTAAACGATCTAAACCTAACTCAAAAGGATTAGTATGAATATCAGCATCTGCGTGATAAGAAAGCATTGCTCCTTCAATTCTCCTTATTGAAGATGTGTGACCAGGTTTAATTCCAAATTCTTTTCCAGCAGACATTATTTTCTCGTATAGCTCGTCTCCTTTAGATCCATCTCTTAAAAATAATTCATATCCAAATTCACTAGACCAACCAGTTCGGGATACTACCAATGGAATTCCATCGAGTTCTAATTCTCTGAACCAATAATATTTTAAATCTTTTATGTTATCTCCAAATAATTTAATCATTATTTTACCTGAATTTGGTCCTTGTAATTGCAATGGCGAAACATCAGGTTCTGAAATTTTAACATTTAATCCTGAATTAATTGCAACTCCTTGAGCCCATAATAAAATATCACTATCACCTAAAGATAACCAAAAATGATTATTTCCGAGCCTTAAAAGAACTGGATCGTTTAAAATTCCACCTTCTGCATTTGTAATTAAAACATATTTACATTGACCAACTGATAGTTTTGTAAGATCTCTTGGAGTTAATAATTGTATAAATTTATAAGCATCAGGTCCTGTAATTTCGACTTGCCTTTCAACAGCAACATCACAAAGTATTGCTGTTTGAATTAAGTTCCAAAAGTTTTGCTCAGGATCTCCAAAATCACGAGGAATATACATATGATTGTAGACTGAAAAACCTGTTGCACCCCACCTCACTGTTGCATCAAAATATGGTGATTTTCTAATTTGAGTACCGAACCCAAAATTTTTATTACTCATTAATTAGTTTCTTTTCTGATTTGTTCTATTTTAATTTTCTTTTGAAGACTTTTATTTGAATCATATAAAAGATTAAATTTAATTCTTTTATTCGTCTGGATAGAAATTGACT
This sequence comes from uncultured Pelagibacteraceae bacterium, assembly GCA_902581585.1. Classification (GTDB taxonomy): domain Bacteria; phylum Pseudomonadota; class Alphaproteobacteria; order Pelagibacterales; family Pelagibacteraceae; genus Pelagibacter. The sequence continues at coordinate 234,013 of CACHPB010000001.1, read as the reverse complement.
TTGCATTTCTGACCTCATAATTATCGGCTACAGCACTTATAGGTCTTTTATTAATATTAAGATTTTTAATAATAATTTTTGATTTATCGCTTACAATTCTTCCCTTCCACCTTCTTGGTCTAAATGCACTAATAGGTCTAATTGATAATTTGTTAGAATCTAAATTTAAAATGGGACCATATACCGACATATTGTAAGCAGTGCTTCCTGCTGGAGTTGATATCAACACTCCATCAGAAACTAATTTTTTTATAATTTTTTGTGAACCATTTGAGATTTCAAGCGATGCTGTTTGTCTGCTTTGTCTTAAAATTGATACCTCATTTATAGCAATAGATTTTTTAATTTTGTTTAACTTATTTTTAACGTTCATTTCTAAAGGTGAAATTGTAACAGCTTTTGCTTTTGATAAATTTTTAACAGTATTTTTTGAAGAGAATTTATTCATCAAAAAACCATAACTGCCAGCATTTATACCATAAAAAGGTTTTTTGTATTTATTATATTTTTTTAATGATGCAAGCATGAAACCATCACCACCAATTACTATTAATAAATTACATTTGCTCAATGAAAAATTATTAATTTTTTGCTCTAAAAAATTTTTTATTTTTCTAGACTGCTTCGTGTTATCAAAAAGAATATGGGGATTAATCATTTAGTGGTGCCCTCGGCCAGACTCGAACTGGCACTCCATAAATGGCAAGGATTTTAAGTCCTTTGTGTCTACCAATTTCACCACGAGGGCATTAATGAATTTCATGAGTATTTATGCTAATATTTATAATTCAACAAGTGGAATAAGTAAAATTTTTTTAATTTATCTCTCTGTGTACTGGTTGTGTACTGGTTATCCTATAAAATCCCATATTCGCTTATTTTATATTTTTCCTAATATATTCCAATGATAATGACTCGTTCTTTTCTATATAAATCTCCAAAGCTGTTTTTGCCACATTAAATATTTTTAACGCTTTCTTTTGAAATTTGTGTGACTCTATTATTAGTTTATTTATTTCATTAACAGTTTTATTTGGAAGAATTGGTATCAAAATATTTTTTAAAGATTTATCAGAAACTGCAGTCAATATTGTACCCGAGGCTTCTCTGTGCATTTGTTCCTTAAAAAAAATACTTTTAATTAATGCAAGTACATAACCTGGTTGATTTTGTTTAGATTTAAAAACAAAAAAACCTGTTGAGCCCACAGATTTATTAAATTCATCTGGAACAATAGCTGATTTATTGAATGACCCCTCTACAGAAGAAACTATAATATCATTTTCATTTAAAAGCATTCTTGCACGACTTGGTGCAAATTTGCCTTGAATTTCACTTGAACTTTCTATTGTTCCAACTAAATGATTTATGTCAGACAATTCAACATATTTAATTTCTTTTGCAGGATTTAATTTGGGATCAATTTTTTCTTTAGAAACTGAAATAAAATCAATTAGTCTTTTATAACCATTACTGTAATTTTTTATATGTGAGGTTATTGATTTATATTTTGGCATAAAATGCTCAGCATCTATTCTGCCAGAAGCTACGACATTTTTGTATTTTTCTGAAAAAGTAATGTCATTGTTTATTTTTAATTTTTTAAAATTTAATGCATGAAGAAGTAACTTTTCAGCCTTATCGTATAACAAATTTGATTTTTCATAAAAATCCCAAGACATATTTGAGAGATTAGTTAAATTTGTAATAATTTTTTTTGTAATATTGGGTATTCTGATTGATTTTAGCTCTTGAGCATTTACATTTGCTTGATTAACAGCTCTTCTTGATAATCTTTTGATAGATGATTTTCCAAATTTACAATTAAGAAAAATATTTATCACATCGGGTGTTATAGAAGAGTTTGCTTTAACTCTTACCAAATAAGATGCAAATATATATTTTTTTTTTAATTTAAATATCCCTGTTCTTCCAACAAACTCTTCAGAATTTACTCTATTAAAAAGTACGTCGTTATATTTAACTTCATATCTATTAACAGTATTTTGATCAACATCTGCATACTTCATATTATAATCTACAGCAAAACCTTTTTTTAAATCATCCATTCTAAAAATTTTTTCGCCTTTTGAATCCTCATTCATCTTAATAGAAATGCCATAATCACATGATGTAAAATACTTCTTTAAAGGTAACCAGTTATTTTTATCCATTAATTTGTCATACTCTAAATATTTTTTTTGATAATATTCAGCGTCACATCTTTTTTGCCTTACAAGTAAAGAGGTCGGTACAACACTTACAGATGCCATTGATTATTCCTTATAAAAGTTAAGTTTTTCTTTTTTTGCAAATTTAATAAAATCATTTGCTATATCATCTAAGTCATTTTCAACAATTAAATGACCATGTTCGTCAAGAACTAAGTCATTATTATTATTTTTTTTATAAATCAAATCACCACTATTATCTTTTCCTCCTTTTTCAGATACAGCAAAAAAAATATTATAATTGAGTTTTTGAGTAGTTTTCTCGTTTAAAAAAATTTCTGAAAATTTTTTTATTAATTTTTCTTCTCTCATAAAGAAATCAAACTGACCTTTCAAAGATCTTGAAGCCAATTTTCTTATTGCAGATTTTAATGCTTTTTTAATTGAAGCCTTTCCCTTCGATCGACCAGGTAGATTATTTAATTGTTTTTCTAGATCCTCAATTCTTTCTTTTAAAGTCTCTTCATCATCTTCTTCTTTTAAATCTTCCTCATCAGAAACTCCATCATTTTCATCATTATTCATATCATCGAACTCATCTTCTAAGAAAGAAATAAGAGAATTTGATAAATCTTTTTCTTCAATTTTTTTTTTAGATATTAATAATTTTAATTCATCAAAATACTCTTCCCAATCTTTTATAAATTTATTCTTAATTTCATTAATTTTTTTTCTTTCTTCATCGGTATATTTTTGAAAAATTAATACACTGGTTTTTGCTCCAGTATGAGGTTTAAAGGTATTACCGTGTAATCCGATAACACCTAAAACTCTTCCAGAATTAAATATATAGTTTCTTATAAAAAGATCATTTGAATTGCTTAGTCTACCTTGTGGTAATACAATTGCCATTCTTCCTCCATCTTTTAGAAATTTTATATTTCGCTCTATAAAGATAATATCTCTTCCAATTTTAGATACTGTTCGACCTGATTTTTCTGCCAAAACATATTGTCTTAATATTTCTCTTTCACTAATACCTCCAGAAAAAGGTGGGTTTGTCATAACAATATCAAAATCAAAATTCTGAAAGTTTATTTGATTATCTTCATCTTTTGAATTTTCATCAAATCTTGTTAGAAGATCTCTAAAACTTGATTTTCCTGTATCATTCCATTTAACGGGGTTAAGACTATTAAGTTCAAAGACATTCGACTTACCATCGCCTGCAATTAAATTTAATGCCTTTGCAATTTTAACAGCCTTGGGACTTGAGTCGATTGCGTAAATCATAGAATTTGCATACTCAACTATTTCCGGATCAAATCCATCAATTGTAAATTTTTGTCCCGCTACCCAGAATATTGAGTGAGTTGTAAAACCAGAAGATCCACAAGATGGATCAATTACACGCTCATTAATCTTTGGATTTAATATTTTTACACACATATCTATAACCCATCTTGGTGTGAAGTATTGACCTTTCTTACCTTTGGCGACTTCGGTAATTAAATATTCAAATGCCTCGTCAATAATTTGTAAATTAGCATTGAATAATCTTATATCTTGAAGAAAAGAAACACATGTTAGTAAATGCTCAGGCTTAAGTTTTATTTTCTCATCTCTTGAAAAAATACCTCTCCATTTATCTTTAGATTTATTAAATAAATTATTTATCTTATTTGACAATTCTATTGGAGACTCACCATAAATTCTAAAATGAACCTTTTTATCTCTTGTAGGATCATTTTTGGCTGACCATTCATCATAAAGTTTTGCATAAATAAGTTTAAAAACTTCATCAAAAGTATCGTCGATACCTTCTGCATTTGCTAAAACCAAATCTTCCAGATCTAATATAATTTTTTTTAGAGAAAGTTGTTGTTTAACAAGTTTATTCTCAGAAATTAATTTATCTATAGTCCACTGTTCCGTAATTATATCTTGAAGATTTTGGTCAATTGTTGGTAATGATGAAATCTGCACAAAAGTATTGGGTTCTTGTCGATTTAAGATAATAAGTTCTTCACCGTTTGACCATGCTCCAAGAGGTGATCCTTCAGCATTACAGTATGATTTTAACTGCTTTATACCATCGTTACGTTTTGGTTTTTTTACTTCAAATATAATATAAGGATGTTCATTATCCTCGTGCATTATTACTATATCTGCACTTTTATCACTTACTCCAGAACCAAACCAAACAGCATACTCTACTCTTAGTCTATCTTTGGGATAACTATATTCTTCTATAATTTTTTTTATCCATAATTGCCTAACGATTTCCTCGGGTTTTGCCGGTCTATCTTTTTCGCTAGCTAAACATTTTATATATGGTTTATTATTTTTTAAGAATATTTTTCCTTCAACCCATTTGATACTTTGAGTCTTAAATAATGTTAATCTATGTTTAGTATTTGGGTTCCTAAAAATTTGATCTAAATTCATAAAAATTTCAAATTAATTATATATATCTCTATGTACTGGTATTGTACTGGTTTATTGAAAAAAAATTATCAGAGTTTACAACGATAAATTGAGTTTGATTATAAATATTATAAAAAAATGTATTTTTATACTAAGTTAGACTACCACGGACTGACTCTCTTGTGAATCCCTCGGCTTTTAAGTCCTTTGTGTCTACCAATTTCACCACGAGGGCATGAGTTATTTTCATGAGTGTTTATGCCAATATTTATAATTGAACAAGAGGAATAAGTAAATTTTTTTTATTTTATCTCTCTGGCTTCTAGTTGGCTTCTAGTTATCCTATAAAATCCTATAAGTTGTTATTTTTTTTTTAATTTATTTAAGAGATATAAAACTCTTTTTTTTTGATTAATAATCGTTTTCTTTAAGTATTTTTTATCTTCTTGAGTTAATGTCATTGAACTTATCATTTTACTATTATTGGAAAATTTGATTGAATCCAAAAGCACATAGGCCGTAGTATAATCTTTTTTAACTCCGAACCCATTAATGTAACATGATGCTAATAGTGAAGTAGCAGGTATAAAGTTATTAATAGATGCCATCTTAAGATATTTTATTGTTTTAGCTTTATTGACTTTTATTTTATATTCGTGAACTTTTTTCTTTGGATCTTGTTGATCTTGATAGGAAACTTTTCCATCTTTATAAAATAATGATAAAAACCATTGAGCATTGACTAAATTTCTTTTTGCAGATTCTTCTAAGTATTTAAGACCTTTCTTGATATTTGGTTTACCACTTATTTTATTTAGATAAATATTGTAAGCCAGCCAAAATAAAGATGTGGTTTGATACTTATGTTCTATCTTACAGCTGAGTTCATGATAATAAATTGCTTTTTTTATATTTTTGGTAACTCCAAATCCATTATAATACATATAACCAAGATTATAATAAGCCATTGGATATTTTTGTTTTGCAGATTTAAGCCATAATTTTACTGCTAATTTATTATTTTTTTTTATATTTTTTCCTGCGTAATATTCAAATGCTAATTCATTTAATGATTTAGGGTCATCTTTGTCTGCTTTTTTCTTAAGAGTGTGAATGAATTTTTTCATTTACTTAATTGTTGTTATTTTTATTCATTAATTCATTTTGTTTTTTCATTTTTTCAATTTCCTTAATTATTTTAAGTGTATCTTCACGCATTATTTCATTGGAAGATTCTTTTTCTTTGGGTTTTAACCAATCATTTCTGTCTGCTAACCTAAAAAGATGTATCAACAAAAGTAAAAATATTACTGTAATCCAAATAGATTTTGTGTTTGTTTTTTTTTTCATCCTAAATTTATTTTTATAATTCTCTCATTTCTTGTTTTGTTAATCTTCTATCTTCAACCATTTTAGTATTTTTCCATTGTTTCAGTTTTTTTTTAATAAATGGAGTGAAAAATTTTTCTTTCTTTATCAGTTTTGAGACATCTTTTTTAATTTCAGAAATCTTTGGAACTTTGTTTGTGTCATAAATTTTTACAATTTGTGGATAATTACTATCATCTGAAGTGTAGTAATGATAAACTAGAAATTCATTTTTTATATTTTTTTCAGTTAATAAACCTATAGATAAACTATAAATACCCTTTGAATCACCATCCCTTAATTGAACTAATGATTTGTAAATTAATTTTTTATCTGTTTGTTTAAATCTTTCTTTTAATGGAAAAGGTTCAGCCTCATCTCTAAAATTGAATAAAGAACCTTTAAAACCACTAGCTTTTGCTAAAGCATAACCAAAAAAAAAATCCGGCATTTTTAAAAATGGAAATTTTTTGACTAATTTATCTAAATTTTTTCCCAACAAAATCTCAAAAAAAATATCTACATTAAAATTTGGTCTTTTCATTAATGTAATCTTCTAAAAAGATAAATAAAGCACTTCGTTTGCGTGAGCTTTATATCAATTCTTATTTTTCTATTTTTATATTTATTTCTAAATTTGGTTACAAATTCATCTACTTTATAAAGTGGTGTATTCCAATTTAATCTAGCTATTATCATTTTCTTCTAAAATTTTTTTGTTATCAAAAGCAATTAAAATATTACCTAATCCACCTAATAATAATAAACCAATAATTATATTTCTGATTTGCCCATTTTCAAAATATTTAGCTAAAAATATAACAAATAATATAGATCCAACACCCAAAATGAATTCTTTTATTTTAAAATTAATTTTTTCTTTTTTATAAATAGATTTGAATATATCAAAAATACAAGCAATAATTCCTGTTAGAGCTGCGAGTATTAGCAAAATTAACAATGAGTATCCAATCAAACCAAATATTGATAAAGATCCAAAATTTTTAATGTCAATTATTGGAGTTGTAAATGGTGAAATTAACCATCCAATAAATTGAAATATTGGTGTCCAAATCGCAAACATTACTGTTAAACCAATTATGAGATAAATTAAATAACCTATAGTTCCTGAGGTTTTTAATTTAATTTCTAAAAGCTTCAAAATTGCCAGAAAATTTTTCATTGGATAATCATATTATTTTATCTCCCTGACTTCTAGTCTGCTTCTAGTTTGAGAGAATTTATTATTCATATTTTCCAATAAAAATAATTAAAGGTTTTTTTAAAGTGTAGGATTTAATGGGATTTAAGACTGTATGAGACTGTGTGAGACTATAAGATTACTCTACCCTATGTCTTTTAAGTCCTTTGTGTCTACCAATTTCACCACGAGGGCTCCTAGAGTTTGCATTGTTATATCTATCTTTTATTTTAACACAACGCATTTATCTTGTTCAAGAATTATCGTTGTCTAACTGGTGGCTAACTTTTTTAAAAAATTATACTAATTTAATCTAATATTTTACTACTTTACCCCACAGGGATTGAGATGGTCCATACCCTATTCGAGCATCTTCCATTTTGAGAACTCTACTATGATCAACCATCATATTTATACCAGGACCATAGATATCGATATATTTTGATAATACATCTTGATCATCAGCTTCAACCATAAACTGATTCAATTCAAGTGGACTAATGATTTTATCAATTACATTCCATCTATAATCTTTCTTATCAAGGTTTTCTGTCAAACCTTCTGATTCTAGTAATATTTTCCAAGATCCAGCCTCAATAAATCTTTTAGATTGCATTTTAATTCGTTCTACAAATATTTCTTCCTCGATAACCTTGGAATGTGCAAACGCGACACCAACCTCATTAATAACTTTTATCCCTTTGCCTGTTGCATTTTCGATCAGTCTACACATCTCATCATCATCTAAAGAACGAGCTATTCTTGAAATTTCAATTATATCAATACCAAGATGAACAACAGTATCTAGATAATCATCTACCACTTCTTTCCCACCAGACAATGCAACGTCCATAATTGGGTTTCCTAATGCAACTTGAACACTATGTTTTTTGCAAGTTTCAATAAATCTTAAAAGAGATTTTTTGCTCATCATTGCACCTTGTTTCCCAGAAATCTTAAAGATATCAACAAGGTTTGCATATGCCTCTAGGTAATCATCAATACAATTTCCCACCATCACAGGTGCTCTTACATAATTTATACCCGTCTCACGAGGTTTTTCCTTTCTTTTTATGAAAGGTAATTTAGGAAATGTTACATCAGTCATTATAAATTCTATTTATCTAATTCAATTGCCCACCTAGCCACCAAGGTAAATCGATAAATAATCCTATCAAACCATTTGGAAACTGTAAAGTTAGCAAGGAGGATAACAACCAGAGTATTACCATCAATACAGCAGAAATACAAATTGATGACACATAAGCTTTTCTATTGTGAAATAATATAAATATATTTATAAAAATTGCTGCTGCAATTGGAAAACCAAATATAAAATTCATTAATAAGAAACCAATAAAACTAAAATAATAAAAAAGTTGATTATTAAAGTTCCCACTTATTTCAAAAATATTTGATCGAGCAAATTTCATAAATGTATTATTTAAAAATGATAAATTTTTTAAGTCAGCAATTTTTATGATAAGTATAAAAACTAAAAGCGATAAAGCTATTACACTTAGACTTATTGGAAACAAATTAGCTCGATAATCTAAACTACTTGTAAACCAAATCATAGATAAAGGTAGACAGAGTAATATGACTATATAATAAATTTGAGTAAGTTTACCTTTAATAAGATCAGATTTATAATTGCTATCAAACTTTTGTTTTGTCAAAAGAACTATAGTAGCAAGACACAAAATTATAAGAATTATTGAAACTGGACGGGATAAAAAACTTAAACCATATACTGCTTGAGTTTGATAGCTTAGCAGTTCAACTTTGCTTGATAAAAAGAAACCAATTAAAAGTGCCGGTCTAGACCAACCAAAGTTTTTAAAGGTAATACCAATTATACCAAATGATAATAGTCCAATAAAATCATACCAGTCCCTATTAATGTTAAATGTTGCAAAAAATATTAAACAAACCATTACAGGTGCAAGTATGTAATATGGAACTAAAGTGAATTTCGAAATTTGAGATGAAAAGCCCATACAAATCCCAGCACCTAAAATATTTGCAATAGCTAATGACCAAATCATTAGATAGGTAAGATCTAAGTTTGTCGTTACCATATCTAAACCAGGTTCAATTCCAATTAGAACAAAACCTCCAAGTAATAAAACCTTATTACCAGAACCAGGTATTCCAAAAATCAATGTTGGAATTAATGCTCCACCCTCTTTTGCATTATTTGCAGACTCAGGTGCTATAACTCCTCTGATATCTCCTTTGCCAAATTGAGAAGTATCTTTTGTGGTTTGTTTTAAGTGACTATACGCAATCCAATCAACTACTGTCCCTCCTAAACCTGGTAAAGCTCCAACTAGACAACCGAGAGTAGAACATCTTAAAACTAAAAACCAATTTTTTACTACATCTTTTAAACCTGTGAACCACCCTTTTTTTGTATTCAGTGATTTTGCAATTGAGCCTTTAGCATCAAGTAGGCCAACTATTTCTGGAATTGCAAACAATCCTAGTCCAACAACAACAAGAGGAACACCTTCTAAAAGATACAATGTATTAAATGTGTATCTTGGATCTCCTGTAATTGGGGCTGTTCCTATTGATCCAATAATTAATCCTAAAAAACAAGAGGCAATACCTTTAAATAAATTGTCACCTGTAAGAGCTCCAACCATTAATAAAGCAAGAACGACTAAAAGGAACTGTTCTCCAAATCCAAAAGCCATTATTATTGGAATGGCGTAATAAATAGATATTGATAATATAAAAGCTCCAAATATACCTCCAAGCAACGAAGCACTAAAGGCAGCACTTAACGCTCTTGCAGCCATGCCTTTTTTGGAAAGTGGAAAACCATCCATTACTGTTGCTTGAGATCCTGCAGTACCAGGTACTCCCATAAGCACAGCAGGAAAAGTATCAGAAGTTGTTGTAGGAGCCAAAACTCCAATCATCATTGCAAGAGCATGTGATGGCTCCATTGTAAAAACGAAAGGTAAAACAAGAGCTAAACCTGATGTTCCACCCATACCTGGTAGAATACCAACAATTAAACCAAGTAAAGTACCTGCAAATAGAAATGCTAAATGAGTAGGTTCAAAAAGTTGAAAAAGTGCAGCTAATAATTGTTCCATAAAAAAAGCTGCTAGCTAATAGCTAGCAGCACTTTTTTTATTTGTTCTATTGAACTCTATATGTGAATTTATGTTTCTTTAGAGCTGCATTTAATTGCTTTTTAGTAGTATCTGAAAATACTGCAGCCTTTTTAATAATTTCACCTGCTTCTTCTCCTATGATTAATGGAAATGGTCCAAGAGCTTTTACAGCTTTAGCCTTAAACTCTGGGTCATTTGTCATTTTAATAGCTGCATCTCTGTATGCTTTTACTATTTCATCGGATGCACCTGCTGGAAGCATCATTGCTTTAGATGCTTGAGACCATGCAGCGCCTATTGCATAGTATGCTTCTAAGTCATCACCCTCAAGTTTTTTACCATTTACCTTCTCATACATTTCAGGAAATGTAGGTGCATTTGGTGCCAAAGGATTTCTAGAAACTGAACCATCAGCCCCAATAATTCCTAATGTCATTAAATCTACAACTTTTCCTTTTTCTATTTCAGGCTTAACTTTTTTTACATAATTCGCTGCACCATGTGAACTTAGATGAATTTCACCTCTTAGGAATGCTTGATAACCTCCTGAAGATGAAAGACCAGGTATAGGTTTGGCACCTTTAATACCAAGTTTCTCATAAATCCATATGTGAAATAAATCTGCAGATGCTGGAGTTTTCAATGCGTAGAGAACCAATTTTCTTTCTTTAATTTTTGATAGATCGTGAGGCTCAGCTAAATCTGAACGTGTGAACCAATGAGTATTTTGTGGTAGCAAAACTACTGGTCGGTATTCACTAAGATTATATTTAACAAGTGGATTTCCAGTCGCAACATTAACTATAACTGAAGTTGAGCATCCAAAAATAAAAGTTCCATCTGCTTTTGCATTTTTTTCAAAATAATTTGAACCTTTAATAGCTCCACCTCCTGGTATGTGCATGATTTGGACATCAGGATTTCCAGGTAAATATTTTTTTAAGAAAGGTTGAATAAATCTTGCAAATCTACTTGTACCACCACCTTCTTTAAATGGCACAACCCATGTAACTGTTTTGCCTGCGAAATTCACATCTGCATTTCCAATTGATGCAAACGAGAATAACGACATTAATATTAATATTAGAATTTTACGCATAATTTCCCCCCTTGAGAATATTGTTAGAGGTAGTATAACGTGTTCATTATGGGTCTTTCAACTAATTATATTTTTTTATATCTCCAAGAAAACTATGAAAATGAAGTATTTAGTTAGAAATTTATCTATTTGAATAATATAAAAGCAAAAACATGTCTAAAACAAAAAATTCGATATCAAAAGTATTTGATTTAAATGCTATAGAACCCAAGCCCAGAACTAAATCACAACTATGGTTGAAAGATGTGGGTTTTGATGAAGGCCCTTGGTACCACGAAAGAATGGGACTTCGTGAATTAGAAGACTTTCTAGAGGTTGCAGGTAACAGGATTGACCATGTTAAAATTGCAACAATGCAAGTTCTAGGACATCCAAAGGAATGGTTAGAACGTAAAAATGATCTTTACAAAAAACACTCGATAGAGCCTTACTTGGATCATGGTTATTTTATAAAAGCTTTTAAAAAGGGAAAAGTAAATGAAGCAATTGATGTTGCGGCAGATTTAGGATTTTCTGCAATGGAATTCATGAATACATTTGGAGACATCCCTGAAAATCAAATTAAAGCTTGGTGCAATCATGCAATTAAAAATGGAATGAATATAATTTATGAACATCATCCAGAAAGTGGATGGGATAAAACAAAAAAAAATACTCCTGCAACATTAAAACAAATTGTTGAAAGTGCTGAACCTTTTTTTGAATATGGAGCATTTTCAATGCTTATTGATCATGAAGAAATTGAACTTCATGATAGTAAGTCAGATGTACTAACTGGAGTGCTCGAACACTTTGGTAAAAATAAGGTTGCATTTGAAGTTACTTCACCAAAGGAAGCTGAAGTGAGATGGTATTCAGATATACTTAATTATTTTGAACTTTTTGGTACAGATTGCAATTTAACTAATATTATGCCTAGCCAAGTAATGCTAATTGATCCATTAAGGTCTGGAGAGAGACCTGCTGAAATTTTATTTGATAAGTATCCAGAATTAATTTCTGTGAAAGATAAATAAGTTAACTTTTTCTAAAAAAATATTTTAAGTCCTTTGTGTCTACCAATTTCACCACGAGGGCATGAGTTAATTTCATGAGTGTTTACGTCAAAATTTATAATTCAACAATATAAATAAGTAAATTATTATTTTTTTGGTCCTTTATTTAAAATACAAGCTTTATATTCAGGTGTTCCAATCTCATAAAGATCATTTAATAATTTCTTTTGACATTTTTTTCTGAAATTAGGTTCTAATTCAATATATAATTTTTCTAACTCCAGCTTTCTTTTTTGTTCAGCAATTTCCTTTTCTAATTTGGCTTTTTCTTCTTCAAGAATTCTTTTTTGTTCAGTAACTTCTTTCTCTAATCTAGCTTTTTCTACCTCTGCTTTTCTTTGTGCGTCAAGTTTTTCTTGTTCTAGACGTTGTTTTTCTTTTTCTAGAATTCTTTTTTGTTCGGCAATTTCTTTCTCTAACCTAGCTTTTTCTACCTCAGCTTTTCTTTCTGTATCAAGTTTTTCTTGTTCTAGACGTTTTTTTTCTTCCTCTGCTTTTCTTTGTGCGTCAAGTTTTTCTTGTTCTAGACGTTGTTTTTCTTCCTCAGCTTTTCTTTGTGCATCTAGTTTTTCTTGTTCAAGACGTTGTTTATCTTCCTCTGCTTTTCTTTGTGCGTCAAGTTTTTCTTGTTCTAGACGTTTTTTTTCTTCCTCTGCTTTTCTTTGTGCGTCAAGTTTTTCTTGTTCAAGACGTTCTTTATCTTCTTGTATTTTTTTTCTAAAATCAATTAATTCAGTTATATAAACTGATTTGATTTTATATTTAAATTTATATAGCTTACCTATTGGATCATATTTTGTTTTAATATTAATTTTATTTTCTTTTCCCAGCTTAATTTTCCATGTCAATTTAACGTCATCGTTAAAAATTCTTAATTTACCTGTTTTAGTAAACCTCCATGCTCCTGAGGAAATTTCCTCGTAATTTTTATACCTTACATATTCAGACTCATTAAATAAGTATGTAACCTCTCCATCTCCCCTTTCATCTTGCAGTATTAAAACATATTCTAAAAGAAATTTTTCTGTTTCTTTTTTGCCTAAACCTTTGCCGCTAATTGCCTTAAAAGATGTACCAATTACTTTTTCTAAATTTTTAAGTTGCTTACTAATTTCATCCTCTGCTTTTGTTGCAGAAAAAGACAGATTAGAACAAACTAATAATAAAATGATTGTTTTAATTAGTAATTTCATATACAAGGTTCTCTATAAGTTGTGAGATCTTCTATATTAAGCTGTTTACTCTTCACATTTATTATTGTTTGATCGTTTATCAGCATACAGAAAGTTTTTGTATTTAGCTTAAGCAAATCATCTAGATTCTTTGTATTTTTTATTGGAATAAAAGTACCTGCATACCAGGCAACGCTTGATGAGGAGGCGATTGAAAAAGACTCGTTTCTTGTCATGTAGCCAACTATAGTTTGAGTAGCTTCTGGTGAATAAAATGTTAAAAATTGATCGTTATTAATTTCCTCAAATTCATAAACGAACTCATCAATTTCATATCTTGGCTGCATCCAAGAGTCCTGATTCATTGATATTCCTAAATTAGATGGTTGAATAAAAGTTGAAGTTTCATTGTCAGATTTAGTATATGTGGTTTTAAACCATTTGTATCCTCCGTATGATATAATTTGTCCAAATATATCATCGTTTTGATAATAAAGAATTAATGCACCTTCTCCATCTTCCTCATAAAACAAAGAATAAGAGTCGACATTTTCATTGGATGAAATATTTTTTATAGAAAATAAAAAAATAACAATAATTAAAATACTTTTTTTCATTTAAATTAGTTTTTCTTTGCTTTTTCGGCTTTTTCCTCTTCCTTTATTATTTTTTCAATTTTAGCTTTAGTCATTTGACATTCTAAATAAACTGTAGCCTCAGTGATTAATTCACCTAATTCTTTATTAGTTAATTTTGCATTTCTTGGAGCATTAAGGTTAATATTATGTGTTTTTGCGAAAGATCGTAAAGATGAAGATTTAATTCCAAAATGAACACCTTGAACACCTTCCTCAACCCATGTTGCAACCGCAACTCCAACTACGTTTCCTTTTTCGTTAATAATTGGTCCTCCGCTATTACCTTGATTTATAGCTGCATCAGTTTGAAAGTTTGATGAATTATCACCAAAGCCAGCCAATGATGAAACGCTCCCTTTGGTAACTTTAACATTGCCACTGACTTCTTTTCCTAGTGGAAATCCTGCAATTATAATATCCTCTAATAACTGAACATCCTCTGATGCTACATGGAAAAATTTTGATCCATTAATTTTTGCTTTAAGAATGGCCATATCATTTGTTTGATCAATTGCATATATTTTGCTCTTAATTCTGTTGCCCTTGTGTGCAATTACCACTTGATCGCAATTGTCTATGACATGAAAATTTGTAACAATATTTGCGTTATTTCCAGTTGATGTTAAAAACCCTGTTCCTGATCCAAATGGATACAATTTTTCATTTTCATTTTTTTCTTTAATTTTTTGAGCTAATTTTTGTTTCTCTTTCTCAAGCTTTCTTCTTTCTTCAGCAATTTTTAACTTTTCTTCCTCTAGTTTTTGTTTTTCTTTTTCAAGAAATTTTTTTTCTTCATCAAGTTTACTTGGTTTATTTTTTTCAACTAATAATTTTTGCTGATCAATTTTACCGTCTGTAACCTCTGCATAATATGATTTTTCCAAATCCTTAATATAATAAAAATATTCTTCTGCCTCCAAAGCATATCTTTTAGCTATTTCAAAATATTGTTTTTTTTTATTTCTTGTAAGTTTACTTCCAAGTAATTCTTTAGCACATTTATGATGATCGATGGAACTTACGTCGTAACCATAAGCTATCCAGCAATCATCATCGCTATCCTTAATATCCACAAATACACCAATAACCCATTTTTTTTTATCTCTTATAAACCATTTACCATAATAAGTTTTGTGTCCGCCTATATCATTATTTTTTAAAAAAATATGTCTTGAGCTATACCATGCAACTTCATCTAAACTTGTGTGCCATTTATTAGTTGTGTTATCTCCATTAGGATCCTCAAATGTTTGATAAGCTATACTATTTTTATAATAAATTATAAAATGTTGCTCTTTATTGGTATTGTCACTATTAGGATGTATGATTGCTAAATATTTTCTTTCACTTCCATCATCTTTAAAATCTTTTTTAGTCCATATTGCATAATCTTTAGAGTCAAATATAAATTTACCATCAACTTTATATTCTTCACTATATTCCAGTATTTCTTTTAGAGAGTTGCCCTTCTTTTTTACAACGGTCTTCTGTTTTAAATTATCACACTTAAAAGATTTATCAGGAAAAAATTCCTTCCAAACATCATATTTCAAATCTTCACATTCGGTTTGTGTAATATATCCATTGATATACATTTCATTAATTTTTTTTATTTCATCGTTCTTTGATCCATTAGAGTTTGTTGAACTGAATAAAAGAATAACTAAAATATATAAAACTCTTTTCATTTTCTAATTTTGCAAAAGTTCTTTTTTTTGTTTATTAAATTCTTCTCGTGATATAACCCCTTTTTCAAATTTATTTATAAGTTCTTGCAGTTTATCAATTTTATCAGATGATTTTGGTTTTGAGATTTTAGGCAATACTTTTTTTTGCTTTTTTGTAACTGTTTTTTTCTTATTTCCATAAGTTTCATCTATATATTTTCTAGCAGCTGGAATAGAGACGTGCCAAGAGTCGTAGTATCCATTTCCTAAGTCACACGCCCAATTTCCACATTTCATTGGCTTAAAAACATTTGTAAAAACATAAAAATATGATTTCGAAGATGGATATATAATTTCAGTTTTTGTTTCACTAAAATAGAGTCTTCCGCCCTCTGGTAAAAAAGGATCTTCGCTTAATGTGGAGCTCATGAACTTACTTCTCATATCTTGTTTGGAAAGTCCCTTTTGAATTTTTCCAGATGAAATTAATTCTTGGCCTGTTGTACAAGAATATAAAAATAATAAGCCTAGAAATATTAAAATATATCTCACGATATATATTAACAAAGAATGTAAGAAATTGTTATACAACTTTTAGTCTACGTTAGCCTGAGAGAATTTATTATTCATATTTTCCAATAAAAATAATTAAATTTTTTTTTAAAGTATAGGATTTAATGGGAATTAAGACTGTATGAGACCATAAAATATCCCTACCCTATGTTTTTTAAGTTCTTTGTGTCTACAAATTTCACCAAGAGAGCATAAATTAATTTCATGAGTTTTTATAGAAATATTTATTATATTTTTTTAGCAACTACATTTAATACAGACCCACTCTTAAATATATAGCTAGCAACAAGTTCAATTATTAATGCAAATGGAGACAAAGCAAATGAGAAAATTAGAAATATAGATAATTTAAACTTGTTAAATTTTTTTACATTATTGCTTTGAATTTGTTTAAAAAGTAAATTTTTATTATTGAAAAAAAAATTCAGCAAAGAACTCAACATTCCAAATCCTCCATATTCTAAAGAAAAAGTTTTAATTTTTTTGATAGAAAATCCATTTTGTTTTAATAATTTAGTAATGCTTTGTGATGAAAAATGGTGATTATGACGGGGCACATCCCAGTATATCCAATTTTTTCTATCTATTTTTGATTGAAAGGAATTTGAATTGGGCACTTCAATAATCAAGTATCCATTTTTTTTTACAATTTTGTGACATTTTTTTAAGACCGTGCTTATATGTTTTTGATGCTCTAGATTATGCCACATCATAATATAATCAAAACTAAGATTAAATTTTTCTTTTATAAAATTTTTAAATAAATAAGTTTTAATACCAATCTTATTAAGTTTTTTGAAATTCTTATCATTAATTTCAACCCCATAAGTTTGATTTTTTTTTTGAAGAATACTTAATTCAATTCCCCGCCCAAAACCTATATCAAGAATTTTTTTATTTTTTTTAAATAATAATTTTTTTATTCTAAAAAACCTTGTTGCTATTGAAATTTTTTCAAAAAAAAAAGTGAACTTCTGTTTATTTGTGCCATAGTATTTAACATTATAATATTTTTGTAGATCAGTATTTTTAGAAAAATAGGTTTGTGTATGTTCACAATTTTGACACTTTAAAAGTTTAAATTTTTTGAAATTTTCTAAGTTTTTAACATCAATATATTTTTTTAATATTTTTTTACAAATTACACATTTCATAAAATAATGTTTTAAAAAACTTAATTTAGTTAAATTTTTAAAATTTTACATTTAAATCAAATTTCCTCAAGATTAATCTATGAATAAATAAAATGAATTTATTTATTTTTGGTTCAACAATTATTTGAGATTATTCCGTGTTGAATTAGTTGTAAAAAATGTTACTAGTTGTTTAAAGATTTGACTTGAAAGTAATAAAAAGTCTAAAATCACAAAGAATGTTTAGTTATCAAAATGATAAAAAGTGATTTTTTTCACCGTAATCATAAAATTGTTTTAGTTTTTTTATTATTTCTCATATTCATAAAATTTTTTTTTTTAGATAATAATGCAATATTAAACAAAAATTATGCAGATCAAATTTTTAATAAAAAAATTTCCAAATTAGATTCAAAACTTGAAAAAAATAGAGAATGGGGACCAATTTTTTTTGAGAGCTATAAATACATTAACGACAACAAGAATAAAAATTTAATTTTTAAAATCATTGAATTTATATGTTTAAATATTTTAATTTATGTAGTGTTTAAATTGTTTCGTATAAAAGTTTATGAAAAATATAATCAAAATATTTACGATGTATTAATATTGCTAATAATTTTGATGTCATCATCATTATATTATTCTTTTATTTATGGTTCTGGTGATTTAATTACTGCCCTATTATCAATTTTACAATTTTATTTTTTTCTTAAAAAGAAATATTTTTACTCAGCACTTGTCATAATTTTTGGAATTTATTATAAATTTATATTAATAATACCGTTTGGGACAATTCTATTTATATCACTAATAATTAAAAAAGAGCGAAAATTATTCTTTCATTTTTTGATTTTTCTTTTTTTATTATTTCTAACTTATATTGTGTTTAATTTGTCGCAAATTAAATATCCAATAAACATAATTATAAATTTGATTACAGATACAAACAATTTCACGCCGCCAATAAGCTTTGAACTTTTTGATTTGAGAACTTTAATTTTGAAGTTAACAATTTATTCAAATTTTATTTTCTTGGATACTGAACAATTAAACATCGATTTAATAAATAAAACTTTAATAATAATATTTTCATTTTTATATATATTTTCAATTTTATTTATATTTATGAGAATCTTTAAAATTCAAAATCCTAACAAAATAAATTTATCTAGAGAAGAAAGTTTGATAAAATTTTACATTTTATCTGGATTTAGCTTTCTTTTTTTATTTTTTGAAGTTTCTATCGAAAAATCTTTAATGTATTTTATATGTATACTTTCGCCACTTATTGGAAATAATTATTCTGATTTTCGACAAAGCTACAGAATAATAATAATATTCTTTTTAGGTCTTTTATTTTTTGGAAATATTATTCCTATTAGTATTATGGATGATCTCAATTTATTTAACTATTATAAAGCTTTTTTGTATTATCCAAATGAATTGATTGGATGGAAAGCGTTTATTTTTTCTCACGCGCCGTACGTTGGTGTCGTGCTAATATATATTTCTTTTATCAACGTAAATAAGTATAAAATTTAATTTTTTTCAGCTATTAAGAAAATTTTTGGGTTCAGCCAACCAAAATACTTAAAGATGAAGTTTTTGTTTAATATTATACTTATCATTTCAAATATTAAGGAGTCTGGTCCTACTATAATTCCACTATATTGATCAAATGTAATTTTTAAATTTACTTTTTTTAAAAGATTTAAATAGGTTTTTTTTGTACCAAATTTAAGCAAACCTCTTTCAATAGGATCAATTAAATGCATTAAAGCAATTAAAGGATTTAGTTTGTTTGGTTCATAAATTATGATTTTACCATTTTTTTTTAATACTCTATAGATTTCTCTTAGGGCTATTTCTGGTTCTTCCAGATGATGAATTACATCGAATAATAAAACTTTGTCAAAATAGTCATTATTAAAAGGTAATTTGTTTCCCTCTATCAACTGTGTTTTTATATTATCTGAATTATATTTTTTTTTACTTTTTTCGCACTCTTCTAAAAATTGTTTACTAATATCAACAGAATGCACATTTTTATTTGTTAATTTAGATAATTTTATTGAAAAAGTACCTGGTCCACAACCATAATCTAATATTAAATCATCCTTATTTATTATTTTCTTAACTTCATTATCAAAATACACTTCTATATTATTTTTTTTTAAAATTGTATCTACATTGTACCTTGTATCTTTGGTAAAAAATGTAAAAATTGATTTACCATTCATAAGTTTATCATAAAAATTTTTTGTTTTTTTCTCTGAAAATTTTTTTTTCATAAATTATTATTCAACTAAAAGTTTTAAAAAATTAATATCAAAATTATATAAAATAAAAAACAGCATAAAAGATATTAATGTAAGTATTAAAATAGATTTATCTAAGTACACTTTTTCGGGAAATACACCTTTTTCAGGGGACTTGATAGTCATGAAAAAATATAATGTGAACAAGACGGTTATGACTGGATAAATTAAAATTAACTCAATTCTATATTTAATTAAAAAAATTGCAGAATTAAACGAAATTAACATTAAAAAGAAAACTGCAGCAATGGTTAAATTTGTTTGATCATAATATTTATAGTTTGGTCTATATTTTATTAAAGATCTAATATTTCCAAATTTTTTAAAAAATATAACTTCTGATAGTCTTTTAGAGGTCATTAAAAAAGCGCCGACAAAAAAATAAAATAAGATAAAGCTAGCTGGGGGTATTAAAGATAAATCTGAGAATATCATATACCATCCTAAAAACAGCCTTATAGGATTATTTAATGCTTCATTTAATATATCTAGATAAACTACGTTTTTAAATTTAAAAGGTTCAATGTTATATATAATTCCTGAGAATAAAAAAGTTAAGACTGTGTAGGTAAAGTATTTATTTATACTTGTGGCTAATGAAATAGAAAAAATTACCAAAAAAAAATAAAAAACAATAATTTTTTTTTTATCAACATTGATTTTATTTAGAGTTCTATTTTTTTTTAAAGGATGATATTTATCTGTTTTATGATCAATAAATTCATTGATAGTATAATTTGCTGATGCTGCTAATACAGAGCTTAAAATTCCTATAAATATACTTTGAAGATGTTCAATTTGGAAAGGTTGATAAATTAATGCTAAAAAAATTCCTGGTATTATAAATACATGTTTTGTAATATTATCAGGTCTTGATATTCTCCAATAATCTAGCAATTTCATTTATAAAATAAATTCATAAATCTTAGTTTAAAATACTTATATATTGACATTTCAAGTTTTGTCTTAAAATTTCTTGAAATTAAATTTGAAAAATTAAGAAAAATTTTTTTGGGATGATAAATAACTTTGTATAAAAAAAATAAGATATACATTTTATATCTGTAGTTGTTAATCTCTTTATAATCCTCCCTCCATGTGGGAGATCTGCTTAATTCGGAATAATGTTTGAAACCTCCTATTTTGTCAGCAAAAAAAGATCCTGGTATTGGAGAATATATAAACACAGCAATTTCATCTATACCTTCTCTTGCTAATCTTTTCATGTATTTTAAAGAAAGGTTTCTATCTATTTTTTTTTCTGGAGGAGTTCCAGCTATAAAACATGCCTGTGTTGGAATATTCAATTTGTTAAGATGTTTTGTAATTTTTATTCCATGCTCATAATCAAAAGGTTTATTAAGTTTTTTCATAAGATCTATCGATCCACTTTCTGGAGAAAATGAAAAAAAACTTAAACCTGACTCTTTCATTATTTCTAGAGAGGATAAATTTTTTATTGTTTCAACTTTTGTTCCTTGTGATAACTTCCATTCAATTTTTAATTTTCTTTTAATTATTTCTTCAGCAATATTTATTATTCTTTTTTCATTTACGGTTGGATCTAGATCTGAAATATGAAAATCAGTTACACCCATTTTTTTGTTAAAATATTCCATTTCATTTACAACATTTGAAGCAGATCTTTTTCTCCAAATCGGATTTAATGTTGGTGAAACACAAAATTTACATCTATAAGGGCAACCTCTAGAAGATATTATAGGAAGAAATTTCTTATTTTTTTTTACTGGTGCATGAGAGTATCCAGCAGACCAATATCCCGTCATGTCAAATTTCTCCCATAATGGAAATGGAATATCATCTAAATTTTTATTATATTCTTCATCATCATTGACTTTTATTTGATCTTTAATTTTAAAGGCAATACCTGGTATTTTGCTTAAAAATTCTTGAGAATCTAAATTTTCTAAAAAATTTTTTATTTTATTTTCAGGTTCACCAAATATAGCAAAATCACAACCTTTATTAAAAAGATAATTTATAATTTTTTTTAAAGAAAATGAGTTAGTAGTTTGAATATTTTCGAAAAGACAAATTTTTTTTTCTGGGTATTTTTCTTTAATTTTTTCTATAACTTTTTCTACACCAAATAGATCTTCTATTACTTTACAATATATGAAACATATTTTTGATTTAGGATTAATTTTTTCAGTTATTTTATCAGGACCTAAACCGATCATTAAGAAACTTCCATACCTTTTTATTTCTTTAGAATTTATCCCAAAGGAGTCGATAACATTAACTTCATATCCTATCTTATTTATACTTGATGCTAGATATCCAGCCATGTGAGGCAGGAAAGGTATTCCCGTATGAGGATCCAAATTATGATTGATAACTGGAGGAACTATAATATCAACTTCATTCATTGTTATTAAAAAATTATTAATTGTTTATAATACATTATGATTATCTGATAGCATAAGTTATTTTAGCAAGTATTTATGCTAATATTTACTTTATGAAAAATAAAAAAAATATCATAATTTTCACTGATTTAGATGGCTCACTTTTGGATAATAAAACTTTTAAATTTGATGTAATTAAGGACTACATCAAAAAATTAATTTCTAGTGGCGTTATCATAATCCCAAACTCCAGTAAAACTGAGGCTGAATTGTTAGATTTTAATAGAAAAAGCAAATTAAATTTATGTTTTATATCAGAAAATGGATCCTCGATTCATGGATTAAATTTGATAAATAAAAACTTTCCAAGCAAGATATCAATTAGTAGACCTGTAAATGAAATTTATAAAATTTATAATGATAATATATCTTTAGATTTAAAAAAAAAAATTACACTTATTTTAAAATTAGAAAAAAAAAAACAAGAAAAAATTTTTGGTTTAAAATTTGATCAATTGTTACTAGCAACTAAGAGAATGCATTCTATACCTATTCTCTTTGAAGGTACTGAAATCGAAAAAAATATTTTAATAGAAAATATAAATAATATGGGCTTATCAGTTCAGACAGGAGGTAGAATTATGAATATATGTGATAATACTAATAAAGCAAATGCAATGTCAAAAGCTCTTCAAATTATTAAAGAAGAATTTGATAAAGAGTTAGTAACAATTGGTGTTGGAGACAATGAGAATGACATAGAAATGCTAAAACAGGCCGATTACCCCTGTTTGGTCAAGAATGATAATTTTGATAGTTCGACCTTAAATATTGATAATTTAATCAAATCAACGAAGCTATCTCCTATGGGATGGTCTGATGTGATCAAAACAGCTCTACAAAAAATATAAGTTAACTATACATTATATTTATGAGTGATTTTTATCAGGATGGGACTATTTCTACTCTTCATGACTTTGGTACGAAGACTACCAGTGATTTAGAAAAAGATTTGCTAAAGTTTTCTAAGGAAAGAAAAATGGAGCTAATTTTACCTTGCCTTTATTCTGAATTAAATGGAGATGCGTTACCAAAAATAGTTAGTGAAATAAGCAAAACAAATTATCTAAATCATATAATAATTGGTTTAGATCAAGCAACTGAAGGTCAAGCAAGGAAAGCATGGAATTTTTTTGAAAAATTAGAGACACCTTTTACTATCCTTTGGAACGATGGACCTAATCTTAAAAAATTAGACAAAGAATTAAAAAAATTAGGTCTTGCTCCAAATGAGTATGGTAAAGGTAGAAATGTTTGGTATTGCATTGGTATGTCTATAGCAAGAGATAGTGCAAGATCTGTTGCTTTGCACGATTGTGATATTAAGACATACGACAGAAGAATGTTGGCTAAACTGTTCTATCCTGTTGTAAATCCATTGTTTAATTTTGAATTTTGCAAAGGATACTACCCTCGTGTAGCAGATTATAAAATGAATGGAAGAGTGGCAAGATTACTAGTATTTCCTTTATTAAACGCATTGGAGAAAACTATAGGAAATAGCGATTACTTAAACTTTATGAAATCTTTTAAATATCCTCTAGCAGGCGAATTTTCATTTAGAAGAAATATTTTACCTGAATTACGAATTTCATCAGACTGGGGTATAGAAATCGGAATTTTGTCTGAGATGCAAAGAAATTTTTCTCCTCAAAATATATGTCAGGTAGATTTAGCAGATACCTATGATCACAAACATCAAAATCTATCTTTAAATGATGAAAATCATGGTTTATCTAGAATGTCAATTGACATCATCAAAACTTTTATAAAAAAATTAGCCACTCAAGGTCACTCATTTAGTAAAGAACAATTTAGATCTTTAAAAGCAACCTACTACAGAGCAGCACTAGATTTAATTGATGCTTATAGAAATGACGCTCAGATGAATGGATTAAAATTTGACTCACATACAGAGGAAAAAACAGTAGAATTATTTGCTGCCAACATTATGAAGGCTGGTGAAGCTTTTTATCAAAACCCAATGGATACGCCTTTCATTCCAACATGGAGTAGAGTTAAAAGTGCAATACCAGATTTTTTAGAAAGATTAAAAAAAGCAGTAAATGAAGATAATATGCGATATATTTAATTTATATTAGTAAAAGTACTAAAAAAATCATTTGTATAAAGTTAATAACTACGGAAAGAAAGTGAGAATACTTGAATTTTTTATCTTCTTTTTCATCTCTATATTTATTGATTAAAGGCATTAATAAATAGTTTGATGCAGCAAATAAGATTATTGTTGCTATAATTAAATAAAAATCAATTCCTAACTTTCTTAAAAATAAAAATGTTAACAGAACAAAAAAACTTAACCCTAAATTAACATTATAATAAAATGGAAATATTCGTCTTATAAATTTTCGAGCATTTTGCTCATCTAATGTGGTGAATACAACAGGCGCAATAACAAATGAAAAAAAAAGCATAATCCCTAAAATCATAGATATTAGATAAATGCTGATTTGATCAACCATAATTAAATTTCTTAATGACAGGCTTGATTATGCTTTTTTAGTCTCCAATAATTATAAGGCCAAGGAGTAACAAATCCTACTGCAAGCATTATTGGTACCACCCACCAAGTTAGTATTGCTCCACCTGTCAAAGCATAATCTGTTAAATTCATTGCAACTTCCATACTAACCATAGAAATAAAGCTCATACCTAAAGCTGTTTTTAAAGCTTTTTGAAATGAAAAATTTTGTTTCATTAAAATAAAAGTTTCTAAAATAATACTCGTAATAAGTCCATTAATAATTGCTAAAATCATAATACTTAAAACTGGGAAAGGAATTTTTGTTATTTGAAAAAATAATATAGTTCCAAAATCACCAATTGCACAGCCTAACAAACACCAAGCTGTATTTTTGGCACTTCTTCTCCATGTATGTTTACATTTCCAATTAAAACTAATTATTTCTGCACTCATATTATTTGGCCATATTATCTTTTATACACTTTTTATATTTATATGTATCTCTCTCAAAACCTTCAAACAAACATTTTGAATTAACTTTTAAAAATTTAATATTTTTTTCCGTTATTTCTTTAGATGATTTACAACTCGTAGAAAATATCAATAAAAAAAATATTAAAAACATTCTCACAGTCAATTTTATACATTATTTGATTTAGGTTTTTATGTATCAAATTGACATATATCTAAATTTATTAACTCACTTAAATATATCTAAAATGATCTGTGTCTAAAATGTGATTATTATTCATATTCGTAACGAAATTAGAACCTAATTAAAACAAATCAATATTCTAGAAATAGAATCGTGAGATTATCATTATTCTTTTTTCTTCATTTAGTAGCGTTTGTTATCCTCTTAATTGTCCATCCACATGCTCGAGCAGATGATGGATGGACAATTGCAGATGGAGATAAAGACTATATTTATTTAACTAAAAATGGTGAATATCTTTATGGAGATAGATTAATTTTTTCATTAAGTTATAAAAATTGTAACAAGGTTCATCAATTATTTACCTTTCTAACAACTAAAGGTGACTCAAATATTTATCAATTTGAAAATAAGAAACTTCCTATAACTCTAAATGAAACTGAGTTTCATGCGGAAGTAATTCATATTGAAAAAATATTAAACCATAAAGCTCATTGGGTAGTATTTGAACTTGGTGGTTATGAAACGCAAAAATATGCAAAATTACTAACAGGATTTATAAAAAAGAATGATAAATATGAAATTTCTTTAACTAACGGATTGCATTTTGAAGTAAATAAATATTTCGATATTACTAAAAATAAATGGAATTTAACAAATTTCTCAGAAAAGTTTGCTGAGTTTTATAGACGTTGTAAAGAAAAAACGATTTTAAAGGAAAGTTGATGTTTGTTGGAATGGAAGCATTACTAATATTAAGTCTATTAGGATTTATTTTTTAGTTGATTTTTATTGACCCAAAGACTGTTTTGCTTCCTCAACAGAATAATTAGTTCCATGCTGTTTATTATAGGCAGCTACCGCATCTGCAAAACTACTATAGCCAAGTCCTTCTGCTGTTGCCTCTAAATCAACTGAGACACCTGCGCTTGTTGCAGCTCTAATTGTGTCAGCAACTTCTTGCAAACCAGTATTTGCTGCAGCAGCTAATCTTCCAGCATCAAATGAACTCAATGATCCTGACTGAAGTGCATTTATCATATCAACATTATCTTGATAAGCTGCTGCATATTCTTCTACAGACCAATTAGCATTGTGTTGTGCATTTGCTAGATCAGTTAGATCTGCATAATTATTTATATCTAAACCATAAGAATCACCAAAAGATCTTGCAAAATCATCTAGTGTAAATGAAAACTTGAAAGAATCAGAATTAAGTTCTAAATTTTTTGCTATATCATTAAATATGTTAGCTTCATTTTGTATCAAACTACTAAAAGACTCTAGATCTAATAATTCTTTGAAATTTTTCATTGCTAGTTGAGCCTTGATTGATTCAATTTCTTCTGGTGAAAGATTTATTTCGATACCTGCATCATCAACTATAATCTCGGGAATTGGATTTTTCCAAGCATTTGCCCAGTCACTTAATGTCCAATCTTTCATTTTAGATGCTGAGGCAACTTGAAGATTTATATCGTCAAGTCTCACATTTAATTCATCTTGATAAACTTCAAGAAATCTATTTACTGGTATTCCTCCATTTTCAAGATTCATTATTTGTAACTGAATATCATTAGACTTCTCATTTTTAGTAAGTTTCATTGATTTTGTTATATCACCTAAAATTGATAATTCATTTTGAGAGAATATTTCAAATTTGGCATTTGAAAGATCTTGTTCATACTTTTTTGTAATTTTATCATTCTTAATTTTTTGAAGAATATATTCTGCGATTTTATATCCACTCAATAATCCTGAATTATTACTATTTTTATATTTATCTATTTCAATAATAAAAGATGATAAGAGCTCATAATCTTTAATTAAAATAGATTTTTTCAGATTTTTAGAAAGTTTTTTGAAAGTTTTTTTATACTCACTATTAAATTT
Organism: uncultured Pelagibacteraceae bacterium; assembly: GCA_902581585.1. Taxonomy (GTDB): domain Bacteria; phylum Pseudomonadota; class Alphaproteobacteria; order Pelagibacterales; family Pelagibacteraceae; genus Pelagibacter. Next base: position 206,595 of record CACHPB010000001.1, on the reverse strand, counting down.
TTTTTCTGTCAATCTATTATTCAATTTATCGGCAGTTATATTTTTTAACTGAGATATATTTTTAGAAATCTTGGTATGTAATTTTGAATTATTTTTTTCTTGTTTTGATAATTTGATTATTTTTATTTCAGCTTGGTTTAATAGTTTATACAGAACGTAATATCTTTCTATAGCTTCCTTAGGAGTATTTTCTAATGATAAGCCTAGAGATTCTCTCATTGATTTTCTTGCTTTATTCAATCCATAAATTTTATGAATATTTTTCTTGGTAGCAGCATTTATATTGGGATATTTTTTCTCAAATGTTTCTAAAGATTTTTTATTTTCTTTTAATTGTTGCATATAAAAAAACTCAAAGTATGCCATTCCAAGAATAACCTGGTCCATATTTTTCTCCATCTGCCCTTTTCTTGTAATGAATGTATCAATGAACTTCTTCTGTGCAATTACCTGCTTTTTATGAAAAGAATTTTCAGTATCGGAAAACATACCTGCAGGTGTATCGTTTATTTTTTGGAACTTTCCAAATTTTTGAAAATCTTCCATAAATACTCCGATCTTAATTTCTTTTTTTGTCCTTTCTATCGAATTAGCTGTTCCAAAAAGAACTAAAAAAAAGGAAATTAGTAAAAATAATTTATTTATTTTTCTGAAGTTGATAAATTGATACATAATGTTTCTTTTTAGGGAGTGGAATGATCACAGGTATATTGGTACACCTTGGAACAATTGATTTTTTTCCATAAATAATATTTTTATCATAATTTTCAAAGTTTGTTTCTGGATGAGGATTACCATCATTAATAATAGGCCATGCGTCACATGCTCTATAGCCAAATAATATTAAAGGTCTTGACCCATTAGTATGATTTAACCCTGAACCATGAATTGTTCGGCAATGAAAAAAAGCAACAGATCCTGCTTTTCCAGTTAAAGAAACTGATTTTTTTAAATTAATCTTATTTTTTTTAGTATTAATTTTTCCTACAAAATAATTATCTTTACTATGATGACTAAATAGCTCTTTTTTATGAGAACCTTTAATAACCTTTAAAGGACCATTTTTTTCATAACAATCTTCAAGATAAATTCCTACAGTAATCAAATCATCATTTGTATGTGGATAAAAGGCAAAATCCTGATGCCACTCGACTAAACTTCCCATTTTCTTATTTGGTAATTTAAAGTTTAATTTTCCAAGATGAAATCTTACCGTTCCTCCAATTAATTTTTTAACGATATCAATAATTTTTTTATTCCTTGATAAATCATAAAATAATTTATTATTATTTTGAGGATTATTAAGTCTTAATATTTCTTTATTTTTTGATGAGTTACTGTTGAATACAAAGTGATAATTATCATAACTTTGTCTTCCACCCTGATCTTTTATTTTTTTTTTGCTTTTCTTCTCCTTGGTAATGATCTTTTTAATAAGAACATTTAACTTTTTGATGTCATTCTTTGAAATAAGCTCATCTTTTAATAAATAGCCATTCTTTTTATAGAAATTACTTTCAGATCTAGAGATGCTCATAAGTAAATTTTATAATAAAAATATGATAATCCAATATGAAAATAATCCAGACAATATTGTAGCAATTACATTTCTAGAAAAATAGCCAACTAATATAGCAACTATTGCTCCAAATATTTTTGGATCATTGATTTCTATAAAAGTTCCGTAATCATTAATAAATATTCCTGGAAATATTATTGCCGGAAATACAGCTGATGGTACATATGCTAGCACAGCTTTAACTCTTTCACCTAATAAATCCCTATCAACTAAAGCAACCATAGTCATTCTCATAAAATAAGTAACTATCCCTGCAATAATAATTGATGACCACGTCATTTTTTTAACCTCAAAACTAATGCAGCCACAAACAATGCTATGATTGGTGATATTATTATGTAGGATTTGAAAGGTGCATCAAAAAATAACAATGAACTTAATCCACATGTAATCATAACTATTACATGATCTAATTTTTTCAAATCTTGAACGACAATTGCAATAAAAGTCAAAGGCACTGCAAATTTTAATCCTAATTCCTCTGGCACGAATGAGCCAAGAATTATTCCTGATAGTGTTGATAGTTGCCAACAAATCCAAAGTGTTCCTCCGGTTCCTATCAAATGATAATGAAGATATGGTTCAGTTTTATTTTTTTGAAAGAACTTTTTAGACTCTGCAAATCCTTGATCTACTACTATGTAGGATATTAATAACTTCTTAATAAAAGATAATTTTTCCAAATACTCAGATAAAACTGCTCCATACAATAAATGTCTTGAATTAATTACCCCTACTGAAGTAACCGCAATAAATGCAGATGCTCCTCCTGAAAGAAGTTGCAAAAATACAATTTGAGAAGCACCGCCAAATATGATGATGGATATCGCATAAACTAAAATAGGGCTAAAACCTAGCTCAATACCAATTGCTCCACAAACTATACCAAATGGAATCACTGAAAACATATGAGGCGCAACAGCTAAAATTCCCTTTGTAATTAGTTGTTTTTTTGTAAGCATTTAGATAGAGCAAACTATAATATATTTATTTTAAATAAAATCTTTAAATATCATTTATATGAAAAATATTCTTTTATATAATTCTGGTGGGGGACTTGGTGATTGCATCCAATTATTTGATCTTATCACTAGTTTAAAAAAAAAATTTAGAAATACTGAAATTTATTATTTAGGTGCACATGAAAATCATTTTCAAAATAGTTTAAAAGAATACAATATTGCCATTCCTACTTTAAATTTAAATTTGCGATATTTTGGATTTAGATGGAAACATTTCTTATTAACTAGTAAAAATCTTAAAAAAACATCTATAAATAAATTCGATTTAATAATAGATCTTCAGTCTAAAATAAGAAATACCTTAATCCTTAAAAGAATTCCAAGTAACTACTTTTATTCACCAACATTGAATTATTTTTTTTCATCGCATAAGAAAGAATATTTAAATACAAAGAATAATTTAAATCTAATCCTTGATAATATTGGCAAATTAATAAATGAAGAAATTAATCATGAGGTTTATGATATTAATAATATTGATAAAAAATACTTTGAGGAGGCAAGAAGAATTTTGCCTGAAAATATGTATATAGGCATATCTTTAACACAAGGTAATGTTTATAGAAAAAAATCCTGGTCTATAAATAAATTCATAAATTTATCAAAATCACTTGTAGAAAGAGGATATAAGCCAGTATTTTTTGTTAAAAAGGATGAAAAAGATCTAATAAATAAAATTAAATCTGAAAATAACTCAGCTATTTTTCCTGAATTAAATAGCAATATGTCTTGTCCAGCATTAGTAACTGCTATGGCAACAAGATTGGATAAATCAGTTTCAATTGATAATGGTGTAATGCATATGATGGGGCTTGCAAATATTCCTATGATTGTATTATTTGGACCAACAAATTCAGAAAAGTTTGCACCCAAGATTGAAAATATAGATATTTTAGACTCAAAAATTCTTAATAAATCCGATGATATTGAAACAATAAGTGAAGAGGATGTATTAAAATTTATTTAATGCTTTTTTTAAATAGCTAATATTTAAGTTACAATCCTTATAGCCTTGTTTTACCACATTAAGATATCTTTCTGTTGGATATCTAAATTCTGTTTTATTAACCATGATATAAGTCATCACTGTTTTATTGTAATAAGTAAAATAAAGTTTCTTATAAAGATTTGGATAATCTTCATAGACATCTAGTTTTTTTTCATCACTTTTTGATATTTCAAATAAAGCACCAGGAACTAAAGAATTTTTGCTCTTTTCTATGTCAGCAGCTCTATATTTGCTTCTAAAGTTTAGACGATAACCTTTAAGTTCATACTTTTTAAGAAAAATTGAATCTTTGCATCTGCGTTTCATTTGAAAAAGGTTAAGATTACTTCCGTAAGCAAAATACAACATTAATCGAGATCAACCATTTTTATTTTTTTTTCTTTTACAAATTTCATAATTAATTCACTACATAAATCTATTTTGCTTTGATCCTTAGATCTTAATACAATTGAAACACCTAATTTTCCTTGTCTAAAAAATGGATAGCTTCCTATTTCGACTTCTTGATTATTATCTTGAACTTCAGTTAATGAACTTGCAATCTCACTTTCATATGTCATTAAGTTAATTGTCTTACTCAAAATAGGGTCTCCTCCAACCAAAACATTGTTTAATCCACCAATCATTGCTTTTAATATTGACGGAACACCTGGAAGAGAAAACACATTTTCTACATAAAATCCTGGGGCACCGCTAGTTGGGTTTAAAATTAAATTTGCTGTAACTGGCATTTTCGCCATTTTCTGTCTACCATCATTGAAATTATCTGGCTCATAATATTTTTCTAAAATAGCAAATGCTTCTTTATGAAAACCATATTCAATATTAAAAGCTTTTGATATTGATTCTGCAGTTATGTCGTCGTGTGTAGGACCAATACCACCAGTGGTAAACACATAGTTGTATTTAGCTCTTAATTCATGAACTGTATCTATTATAGTTTTTTCAACATCTGGAATAACTCGAACTTCTCCAACAGAGATTCCAAGAGAATTAAGCCAAGTGGCTAGTGTGCTTGTATTCAGGTCTTTTGTTCTTCCAGATAATACCTCGTTACCTATGATAATAATTGCTGCAGATATTTCTTTTTTATTAGTCATTTCTAAATATAAATAAAATTCTATGAAATTTACCAACACTTTATTAAAAGGCAAATTACAACGGAGATATAAGAGATTTTTCACAGATATAGAAGTAAATAATAAAACAGTTGTGGCGCACTGTCCTAACACTGGTTCAATGATGGGTTTATTAGACCAGGGAAATGAGGCTTGGATAAGCGAACATAATGATCCCAAGCGGAAATTAAAATTCACTCTTGAGATGATAAAGGTAAAAAAAAGGATAATTGGAGTAAATACTCATAGAGCTAATAGAATTGTCGAACACGCTTTGAAAAATAAATTAATTAAAGAATTTAGTACCGTTAAAAATATTCGAGCAGAATTTAAGTTCTCTGATGATACAAGATTCGATTTTTTATGTGATAAAAAAATATTAGAAGTTAAAAATACAACATTAATGAGAGAAGATAATATAGCAGAATTTCCAGATGCAGTAACCTCTAGGGGCACAAAACACCTATTAAAATTGAGAGAATCTATTAAAAAAGGATATGAACCTTATGTCTTATTTTTAACTCAAATTCAGGGTATAAATAATTTTAGAATAGCAAAAGATATAGACTCTAATTATTATAAAGAATATTTAGAAGCTAAAAAATCTGGTGTAAATTTTCTTGCTTACAGATGCAGTTTAAATTCTAAAGAAATAAAAATTGAAAAAAAAATAAAAATTTTAAATGAGTAATTATTCTGAGAAATTTGAAAAAATGCGAATTGCTGGGAAACTTGCATCCAAAACTTTAGATATGTTAACTGATGAAGTTAAAGAAGGTGTATCAACAGATAAAATTGATCAATTAGGATACGAATTTATAAGAGACAATGGTGGTCACTCTGCTCCACTTTACTATAGAGGTTTTAAAAAATCTTTATGCACTTCTTTAAACCATGTTGTTTGTCATGGCATTCCTTCTGATAGAGTTTTAAATGAAGGAGATGTGGTTAATATTGATGTAACTGCAATAGTTAATGAGTACTACGGTGATACCAGTAGAATGTTTACCATTGGAGATATTCCAGTAAAAGCTAAAAACTTAATTGAAACAACGTATGAGTCGATGATGAAAGGAATTAAAATTCTAAAACCAGGAATAAAATTAGGAGATATTGGTTATGAAATTCAATCCTTTGTTGAAGAAAGAGGTTTTTCAGTTGTTAGAGATTTTTGTGGTCACGGTATTAGCAATACTTTTCATGAACAACCTAATATTCTTCATTATGGTAAGAAAAATACTGGTCACGAACTAACACCTGGTATGACCTTTACAATAGAACCTATGATAAATGTTGGTAAATTAGATGTAAAAGTACTTAATGATGGATGGACAGCAGTTACAAAGGATAAGTCTTTATCAGCACAATTTGAGCATACTATAGGTATTACAGAAGACTCTTATGAAATTTTTACAGAATCTGTTAAAGGTTATAAGAGGCCTCCATATAATTAATGATAACAAGATACTCTAGAAAAGAACTAACAGATATTTGGTCAGAATATAATAAATATAAAATCTGGTTAGATGTTGAGATAGCTGCAGCTGAAGCTATGGAAAAATTAGGCACTATTCCAAAAGGTGTTGCAAGTTCTGTTAAGAAAAAAGCCAAAATCAATGTTAAAAGAATTCATAATATTGAAGGAAAAGTAAAACATGATGTTATTGCTTTTCTAACCTCAATTACTGAAAAAGTAGGTATTAAGGCAAGATATTTACACCAAGGAATGACATCTTCGGATGTGTTAGATACAAGCTTTAATATTCAATTAGTCCAATCTGGCAAAATATTAGTTAAAGATATAGATCAAATATTAAAAGTATTAAAATCTAAAGCTAAAAAATACAAATTCACTCCTTGTATTGGTAGAAGTCATGGTATTCATGCAGAACCAATTACATTTGGTCTTAAACTAGCATCATATTATGAAGAATTTAAAAGAAATAGAAAAAGACTAATTAATGCAATTGATGAAGTGTCAACATGTGCAATTTCAGGAGCAGTGGGGACATTCGCTAATATAAACCCTAATGTAGAAAAACATGTTGCGAGGAAACTAGGATTAAAAGTTGAGCCTATATCAACACAAGTTATTCCAAGAGATAGACATGCACATTATTTTTCAATTCTTGGAATTATAGCAGGATCTATTGAGAGGGTTTCAACAGAAATAAGGCATTTACAAAGAACTGAGGTATACGAGTTACAAGAATTTTTTTCAAAAAAACAAAAAGGCTCAAGTGCAATGCCTCATAAAAAAAATCCGATTTTAACTGAAAATTTAACTGGACTGGCAAGAATGGTTAGAAGCTATACTATTCCTGCGTTAGAAAATATTGCCCTATGGCACGAAAGAGATATTTCTCACTCGAGTGTTGAACGAAACATCGGTCCAGATGCAAATATAACTTTAGATTTTGCATTAGTAAGATTAGCAAATGTTTTGGACAAAATGGTAGTCTACCCAAAAAAAATGCTTCAAAATTTAAATATAACTAAGGGCACTATTTTTTCACAAGAATTGATGTTGGAACTGACTAAGTCTGGTTTAAGTAGAGAAAAATCTTACAGATTAGTTCAATCACATGCCAAAAAATGCATAGCAGATAATCTGAACCTTTTAGATGTTGTCATGAATGATAAAAACATTACATCTAGAATACCTTATAAAAAAATGAAAAAAATATTTAATTATTCCAATCACTTCAAGAATATTAACTTAATATTTAATAGAGTTTTTAAATAATGAAAAAAGGTAAAAAATTATACGAAGGTAAAGCAAAGATAATTTATGCTTCAAATGATAAGAATTTAGTCATTCAGCATTTTAAAGATGATGCAACTGCTTTTAACAATCAAAAAAAAGATGTAATTGAAGGAAAAGGAATTTTGAATAACAGAATTTCAGAGCATATCCTCACACAATTAAGTAATGTTGGAATAAAAAATCATTTAGTGAAAAGACTTAATATGAGAGAGCAGCTAGTTAAGCTTGTAGAAATAATTCCAATAGAATTTATAGTGAGAAATATAGCTACAGGATCTTTAACAAAAAGACTTGGTATAGAAGACGGTACGGTATTAGATTATCCACTAGTTGAATATTGTCTAAAGAACGATGAATTAGGAGATCCCTTAGTAAGTAGAGAGCATATTTTAGCTTTTAAATGGATGGATGTATTTGAATTAGATTTTATTTATGAAGAAGTAAGAAGAATAAATGATTTCTTACAAGGTATGTTTAGAGGTGTTGGTATCAAATTGGTAGATTTCAAAGTTGAATTTGGAAGATCTGAAATTGATGGAAAAAGAGAAGTTATGTTAGCTGATGAAATAAGTCCTGACACATGCAGGCTTTGGGATATGAGAACTGATAAAAAACTAGACAAAGATAGATTTAGAAATGATCTAGGAAATCTGGTTGAAGCCTATCAAGAAGTTGCAATCAGACTTAATCTGCTACACGAACAATCAAATATTAGACCTTTAAACTATCCTAAACCAAAAGCTGTAAAAATTAAGAAAAAATGAAAGTAAAAGTAATAGTCACTTTAAAAAATGGAGTGCTTGATCCTCAGGGTAAAGCTATACAGCAAACTTTAAATGGCATGTCTTTTCAGAATGTATCAGAAGTGAGACAAGGAAAATATTTTGATATTGAAGTTAATGAGAGCGATGAGAGTAAAGCTAAAACTCAAGTCGAAGATATGTGTAAAAAACTTTTAGCTAACTTGGTTATTGAGGATTTTAAAATCTTGTAACTAATTAATGAAATCATCTGTAATTATATTTCCTGGTTCAAATTGTGATAGAGATATGGATGTGGCTCTAAAAAAATTTGGCTTTAAAAATCAGATGGTTTGGCACAATGATGCCGATATTCCAAAAAGTGATTTAATTGTACTGCCAGGTGGTTTTTCTTATGGGGACTATCTTAGATGCGGAAGCATAGCTGGAAAATCAAAAATTATTAAATCAGTTATAGATTTTGCAAATTCAGGTGGATTAGTGCTTGGAATTTGTAATGGTTTTCAAATTCTAACTGAAACAGGTTTGTTGCCAGGAATACTTCAACAAAATAAGTACTTAAATTTTATCTGCAAAAATGTTTTTGTAAAAATTAAAAATAAAGAGAATAAATATTTCAAGAATATTAAGAAAGAGATTTTAGAGCTTCATATTGCTCACAATGAAGGAAATTATTTTTGCTCAAAAGATGAATTAAAATCAATTGAAGACAATAATCAAATTGCAGTTACCTATTGTGATCAAAAAGGTGATGATAATGAGGAAAACAATCCAAATGGTGCTTTAAAGAATATTGCTGGCATTTTTAATAAAGATAAAAATATTTTAGGAATGATGCCTCATCCAGAAAGAATGATAGATCCTTTTCTATCAGGTGAAGATGGATCTTTGTTTTTTGAAAATTTAATTGGTAGTTTATAATGGTTGAGGTTAATGAAAAAATTGCAATCGAACATGGGTTAAAGAAAGATGAATATAAAAAAATCTGTGATTTGTTAAAAAGAACCCCTAATATTACAGAATTAGGTATTTTTTCTGCTATGTGGAATGAACATTGTTCATATAAATCCTCAAGGTTACATCTAAAGAAATTACATACTAAGGGTAAACAAGTTATTCAAGGACCTGGAGAAAATGCTGGAGTTGTTGATATTGATGACGATGATGCAATTGTATTTAAAATAGAAAGTCATAATCACCCATCTTTCATTGAACCATATCAGGGTGCAGCTACTGGAGTTGGTGGTATAATGAGAGATGTATTTACAATGGGAGCAAGACCAATTGCTAATTTGAATTCCATACATTTTGGTTCACCAAAACACGAAAAAACAAGAAATTTATTAAGAGGAGTAGTTAAGGGTATTGGTGGATACGGAAATTGCATTGGTGTTCCAACTATTGCTGGTCAAACTTGTTTTGATGAGTCTTACAATGGAAATATTTTAGTTAATGCAATGACATTAGGTTTGGTTAATAAAAATAAGATTTTTTACTCAAAAGCTGCAGGTATTAATAAACCAGTTATTTACGTAGGATCAAAAACAGGGAGAGATGGCATTCATGGCGCAAGCATGGCTTCAGCAATTTTTGATGAAAAGATAGAAGAAAAAAAACCAACCGTGCAAGTGGGTGATCCATTTACTGAAAAACTTCTTTTAGAAGCATGTCTAGAACTTATGGCTGGAAAATCTATAATATCAATTCAAGACATGGGTGCTGCAGGTTTAACGTCATCAAGTATTGAAATGGCTTCAAAAGGTGATTTAGGAATTGAAATAGATTTAACAAAAGTTCCTTGCAGAGAAGAAAATATGACACCTTATGAGATAATGCTTTCGGAGAGTCAGGAAAGGATGCTTATAGTTTTAGAAGAAGGAAGAGAAAATGAAGCTCAAAAGATATTTGAGAAGTGGAATTTAGATTTTGCTGTAATTGGAAAAACGACAGACAGTAAAAATATAGAATTGTTTTTTAAAAAAGAGAAAGTTGCTGAAATACCGATAGATTTTTTAGCTGAGAATGCACCTATGTATGATAGAAAATGGATTAAGACTAAACTTCCAAAAGAAAACAAATATTCAAAAAATCAATTTAAATCTCTTAAACTTATCGACTGTTTAAAAAAAATTTTGATAGAGCCAAATGTTGCAGATAAAGAATGGATATGGAGTCAATATGATCACACAGTCATGGGTGATACTATTCAAAAACCAGGTGGTAATGCAGGAGTTGTGAGAGTTCATAATACAAACAAAGCTGTTGCTGCATCAGTAGATTCATCTGCTACGTATTGTTATGCTCATCCTTTAACTGGTGGAAAACAGATTGTTTGTGAAAGTTGGAGAAATATGATCTCCGTAGGTGCAAAACCTATAGCTATTACAAACTGTCTAAATTTTGGAAATCCTGAAAAAGAAAAGAATATGGGTGAATTTGTTGAATGTGTAGAAGGTATTACTGAAGCATCAAAATATTTAAACTACCCAGTAGTTTCGGGGAACGTGTCTTTTTATAATGAAACTAAAGACAAGGGAATTAAGCCTACACCATCTATAGGAGGTATTGGGTTACTATCTAACTATAAAAACATGATGACAATGGAGTTAAAGAAAGAAGGAAATTATCTTATTGTAATAGGCAAAACTGAAGGGCATCTAGATCAATCTACTTTTTCTAGAGTTATATTATCTGAATTTAATGGTCCTCCTCCAGAAATCAATTTATTTAATGAAAAACAAAATGGAATGATCGTATTAAATTTAAATAAACTAAATTTAATTGAAGCTTGTCATGACGTTTCTTTGGGAGGAATTTTAACTGCAGTTACTAAAATGAGTATAAATGGAAAAAAAGGAGTAAAATTGTTTACTATTGAGAATTTAGTTAACAAATTTGAATATTTTTTTGGTGAAGACCAGGGAAGATATATCATTGAAATTAAACCAGAAAACTTAGAAAAAGTTGAAAGTTTGCTTAAAAAAGACTCAATTCATTATGATAAGTTGGGCTTAGTTGAAAGTAATTACATTTCATATGGAAATGATCTAAAAATATCAATTGACCAAATCAAACAAGGCTATAAAAATTGGTTAAAAGAATATATGGTTAACTAATGGCAATGGATTTAAAAGAAATAGAGACTTTAATTAAAGATGCGTTACCTGATGCTAAAGTAGAAGTACAAGATCTTGCTGGTGATGGTAATCACTATTCAGCTACAGTAACTTCGTCGCAATTTGCAGGAAAAAGTAAAATTCAACAACATAAGATGGTATATAATTCTTTAAAAGGTAAGATGGGAAATGAATTACATGCTTTAGCGGTTAAAACTAAGGAGGACTAAATGGATGATAAAACGAAAGATATAATAAATAATGAAATAAAAAACAACGAAGTGTGTCTATTTATGAAAGGTACACCAGATGCTCCACAGTGTGGCTTCTCTATGGCCGTTACAAATATTTTAAAAATACTTGAAGTTAATTTTAAAGGTGTAAATGTTTTAGCAGACCAAAATCTTAGAGAAGGAATTAAAGTTTATAGTGATTGGCCAACAATACCTCAGCTATACATCAAAAATGAGTTTATTGGTGGATGTGATATAGTAAAAGAAATGTATGAAAATGGTGAATTGGCTAAACTTCTTGAGAATAACGGAATAACCTTTAAAAAGAAAAGCTGAGACTAATATCTAATAGTTTGATTATCTAGAATAGTACTCGATTACAAGGTTGGGTTCCATTACAACCGGATAAGGGACTTCCTCAAATTTTGGAACTCTTACGAATTTAACTTTTTTATTTTTTTCATCTAATTGTAGGTATTCGGGAACTTCTCTTTCTTTGTTAGCTAGTGCTATATCAATTAAAGCCAACTGTTTTGACTTATCTCTTATTTCAATACTATCTTCCTCTTTAACCTGGTAACTAGAAATATTTACTTTTTTTCCATTAACTCTCACATGGCCATGATTAATTAGTTGTCTAGATGAAAAAATAGTATTAGATAACTTCGATCTATAAATTACAGCATCCAGTCTTCTCTCGAGTAATCCAATTAAATTTTCTGCGGTATCGCCTTTCTTCATTATAGCTTTTTTGTACATGTTTCTGAATTGTCTCTCATTCATATTACCATAATAACATTTTAGTTTTTGTTTAGCTTGTAACTGAATTCCATAATCTGAAGGTTTTGCAGATTTAGTTTGACCATGTTGCCCAGGGGGATAAGCTCGAGTATTAAAAGGACTTTTGGGTCTTCCCCATAGATTTACTTTAAGTCTTCTATCTACTTTGTGTTTTGAATTTAATCGTTTTGTCATACTGTGATTATGGGGTTTATAGACATGAAAATGTTTTTGTCAATCAAGGTTTTTTGGTAAGACCTGCAAATACACTTGATAAAATGCGTATTTCTTTTTGAGAAAGTTCTATTTTATAAAAAATACTTCTCAAATTTTCTAACATTATTGGTTTTTTGGCCTTTTGCTTAAAAAAATTTTGTTTTTCAAGATTGTACAGACAAAAATTCAACATGTTAGATATTTCATTTTTTGTAGCTCTTTGAATTTTTTTTGACTTTTGAAATTCATTATTTTTCTTTGAGATTAAGCTAGAAACTACTTGTGCTACAATTACAAGACTATGAGATAAATTTAATGATCTAAAATTATTATTACTTGGTATTTGCAAAGTATAATCTGCATAACTAATTTCGTTATTAGTCAAACCAGATGCTTCGGATCCAAACAAGAATGTCACTTTTTTTTTGAAATTGATTTTTTTTAAACCCTCTAATGTTATGTGTTTAACATTTTTATTCCTAAATCTTGCAGATGTAGCAATCAGAATATCAGTTTTTTTAAGAGATTTTTCTAAATTTGGATAGACTTTGGATTTAAGAATTAAATCCTTAGCTCCAACAGAAGTTGCTATAACTTTATCATTTGGAAAAATGGGTTTTGGATCTATTAGTGATAAATTTTTAAAACCAAAATTTTTCATACCTCTTGCACACAATCCAATATTTTCAGATAGTTGAGGTTTGTGTAATATAAAAGATATGTTATTAAAATTCATTAAGCACTTGCAGGTGCATTGTCTTTAAATAATTTGTAATCTAAACTATCTATTAATGCTTTAAATGATGCATCTATAATATTTGGAGATACACCGATTGTGAACCAATTTTTTCCTTTAGAGTCTGTACTTTCAATAGAAACTCTCGTTACAGCTTCAGTTCCAGTATTTAAAATTCTAACTTTGTAATCAACTAATCTTAAATCTTTTAAATAATCTGAATATTTAGAAATTTTCTCTATATTATTCCTGATTGCATTATCTAAAGCATTAACTGGTCCATTGCCCTCACCTTCACAAACAATTTTTTCTCCATCTACTTCTAATTCCGCCTTTGCTGATGAAATTATATCTCCAGCAGAATTTTTTTTCACAGATACATCATAAGCTTTGATGATTAAGTACCTTGGGATTTCACCCACAATTCTCCTAGCTAACAGTTCAAAAGAAGCATCGGCACCATCATAACTATAACCAATAAACTCTCTTCCTTTAACTTCCTCCAGAAGTTGTTTAATTTTTGGGTCATTCTTTTCAATATCAATTCCAATAGTTCCTAGTCTTGATAAAATATTTGATTGCCCGGCTTGATCTGAAACCACAATATTTCTTACATTGCCAACTTTTTTTGGATCTATATGTTCATATGTTCTAGGATCTTTTTGAACTGCTGAAACGTGCATTCCCCCTTTATGAGAGAATGCAGCAGCCCCAACATAAGGTAAATGTTTGTTTGGTTTTCTATTTAAAATCTCGTCTAGCAGCCTAGAACATTGTGTTAAATGCTCTATGTTATTTTGTTTAATATTTATTTCAAATTTTTTTGAAAATTCTTTTTTTAAATATAGGGATGGAATTACGGACATCAAATTAGCATTCCCACATCTCTCACCAAGACCATTAATTGTTCCTTGAACCTGTCTTACACCAGCTTGAATAGCTATTAAGGAATTTGCAACTGCATTTTCAGTATCATTATGTGCGTGTATACCTAAGTTTTTTCCAGGAACATATTTAGTAACTTCAGTCACAATTTCGGAAATTTCATTTGGCAAAGTTCCACCATTGGTGTCACACAAAATAACCCAACGTGCACCTGCATCATATGCAGATTTAATGCAACTTAAGGCATATTCTTTGTTTGATTTATATCCATCAAAAAAATGTTCTGCATCAAACATAAATTCTTTACCTGACTTTATAATGTGTTTGGCACTTTCACTAATATTTTTCAAATTTTGATCTTTTGAAATACCAAGAGCAACGTCAACATGAAAGTCCCAAGATTTTCCAAACAAGCAAATTGCATTAGCCTTAGAATTAATTAGAGACGATATCATTGGATCATTTTCTGCGCTATGGTCAGATTTCTTTGTCATTCCAAATGCAATTAATTTTGAGTTTATAAGAGAGTGTTTTTTGTTAAAAAATTCTGTGTCAGTTGGATTTGCTCCAGGCCAACCGCCTTCGATATAGTCAATGCCTAAATTATCTAATGCTGTTGCAATTTTTTCTTTATCATCTAAAGAAAAATCAACCCCTTGGGTTTGAGCACCATCTCGCAGAGTGGTATCAAATATATATATCTTATCTGTCATTATTTAAATTTCCACGAGGTTTTACCATCTTTATCCTCTATTTGAACTCCTTTTTGCAAAAGTTCATCTCTTATTTCATCTGCTAAATCGTAATTTTTATTATCTCTAGCTTTATTTCTTTGATCAATTTTACCTTGAATATAGTTGACATCTATATCTGATCTTTTTTCTTTAAACTTTATCCATTCACTTTTGTCTTGTGATAGTAGGCCTATAAAATTACAAGCTGAAACAAATTTCTCTTTATCATTTAAATTTCCACTTTGAGATATTTCAAAAAGCTTATGAAGATTAGCAATATATTTAGGTGTATTTAAATCATCATATAGTGGTGAAAGATCATCATCGGATATTAATCTTGGTTTTTCAATATGAACATAGCTGCTATACCATTTGTTTAAAATTTTTGAACATTCATTCAATAAATTATCATTCCAATCTAATGATTGTTTGTAATGTGCGCTAATTAGTGCAAGTCTTAATACCTGACCATTATATTTATTCTTAAAATCTTTTATTTTTAATATATTTCCAACAGACTTTGACATCTTTTCATTTGAAAGTGTTATAAATCCATTATGTACCCAGTAGTTAGAAAATATTTTTGTATCATTTGCACATCTTGATTGAGCAATTTCATTTTCATGATGTGGGAAAATTAAGTCTCTTCCTCCTCCATGGATATCAAATTTACTACCTAAATATTTTTTTGACATAACCGAACATTCTAAATGCCAACCTGGTCGTCCCTTTCCCCAAGGCGACTCCCATCCAGGTTCATCATCAGTAGATGGTTTCCATAAAACAAAATCTTCTTGATTTTTTTTATTCTCAGACTCTTCAACTCTTGATCCTACAATAAGATCTTCTATTTTTTTATTTGACAATTTTCCATAATCTTTAAACTTGCTTACTTCAAAATAAACATGTTTGTTGCTTTCATATGCAAAGCCTTTATTAATTAAATTTTCAATCATATTAATCATTAAAATTATATTATCAGTCGCTCTAGGCTCAAAAGTTGGTTTATCGCAATTTAAATATTGACAATCTTGATGAAATCTCTTTGTGATATTTTCAGTAAGTTCTTTAATAGATATTTTTTTAATTTTTGATGCTTCTATGATTTTATCATCAATATCAGTAATATTTCTTACATAAGTAACGTTTTTATTACCATATTTGCATCTAAGTACTTTAAATAAAATATCAAATATTACTAAAGGTCTTGCATTTCCAATATGTGGATCGTCATAAACTGTAGGCCCACAAACATACATTTTTATATTTTTGTTATCTAAAGGAACAAATTTTTCCTTTTTATTGCTTAATGAGTTAGATAATAAAATATCTTTATTCATCTATCTCCAATTCCTAAAACCACTAGTTAATGGAAATCTTCGATCACGTCCAAATGCTTTAGGTGTAACTTTTGGACCTGGTGCAGATTGAAATCTTTTGTATTCGGATCTAGCAAGCAGTTTTGCAGTCTTTTCTACTACATCTCTATCAAATCCTTTTGAAATAATTTTCTCAACTGAAATTTCTTCCTCAACCAGACCTTTAAGTATTTCATCTAAAATATCGTATTCAGGCAAACTATCGGTATCTTTCTGGTCATTTCTCAATTCTGCCGTAGGTGGTTTTTTTATAATATTTTTTGGAATTACTTGACCATTAGGACCTTTAAATAAACTTGAAAAGTTTTTATTTCTCCATTCACAAAGTTTAAATACATCTGTTTTCCAAACATCTTTTATTGGTGCATATCCACCACACATATCGCCATATAAAGTTGAATATCCAACTGCATATTCTGACTTATTTCCAGTTGCTAGCACCATGTATCCGTATCTATTAGATAAAGCCATTAATAAAAGACCTCTTAATCTAGATTGAATATTTTCCTCGGTGATACCTTCTTTATAATTTGGATCTTTAAATTCGCCCAAAATTTCTTCAATAATTTTCATAGCTTCATTTATTTTTAGATTTGAATAATTTATATTTAAAAGACTTGCTGCTTTTTTTGCATCAGTCAAACTTTCATCTCCAGTAAATGGACTAGGTAACATAATTGCTTGAACCGCATTTGATCCAAACGCATCGGTTGCAACAGCGGCTACTAAAGCAGAGTCTACACCGCCAGATAAACCTAATATCACTCCTTTGAAATTGTTGTTATTTACATAATCTCGTAAGCCTATTACTAATGCTTTGTATAAGCTTTCTTCTTTTGAAAATTTGCCTTCAATTTTACCACTCCCTATCCATTTTTTATTTTCTTTATTAAATTCAATAACTGAAACTTGCTCCTCAAATTCTAAAGATGAAAAAAATTTATTTCCATCAGAATTTAATCCAAAAGATGAACCATCAAAAATAAGTTCATCTTGTCCTCCAGTTCTGTTTAAATAAATTAGTGGTAAATTTGTTTCATTGACTCTTTGTAAAGCAACAGAATCTCTCTCATTTTTTTTTATCATCGTATACGGTGAGGCATTAATTGAAATGATAATTTCAGCACCTTTTAATGATAAATTTTTTAATACTCTATTTTCCCATATATCCTCACAAATAGGTAAACCAATATTAACATTTTTAATATTTATACAATCTTCCAGCTCTCCTTGACTAAATATTCTTTGTTCATCAAAAACACCAGTGTTAGGCAGCTCATACTTATCTTTAATTGTCAAAATTTTTCCATTTTCAATTACAAAAACTGAATTTCTTATTGAATTATTGAATTTTCTAGGCGCACCAACAATAATTGATGATTTATTATCTTTTGATATTGAGACTAAATTCTCAATACCCATACTAACTAATTTTAAAAAATCCTCTCTTAGAACTAAGTCATCAATAGGATAACCAGAGACGTAAAGTTCAGGTGCTACTATAATATCAATATCATCTTCTAACTTAGATCTAATTTCAATTAATTTTGAAATATTTTTATTTACATCACCTACTAAAGGACTTAGTTGTGCTAGTGCAATTTTAAGTTTAGTGCTCATATTTTAGATATAATCAATTTTAACAAATATTATAGTTTAATAAATTTCATGATGAACTCCTAATTTCAATGAAATTAAGAACTTAAGAAGCTTCTTTAATTGAAGTTTTGGCGTAATTTGTATTTTTTTTAATTTCATCGGAAATTAAAAAGGCTAATTCCAAAGCTTGATTTGCGTTTAATCTTGGATCACATTGAGTATGGTATCTGCTAGAAAGATCGGTATCTGATATTTTTTGTGCGCCACCAGTACATTCTGTTACATTTTGCCCTGTCATTTCAATATGAAGACCACCCGCGTATGAACCCTCGCTCTGGTGAACTCCAAACACATTTTTAACTTCATTTAAAACATTGTTAAATGGTCGTGTTTTAAATCCGGTTGATGATTTAATTGTATTTCCATGCATTGGATCACATGACCATATGACATTTAAACCCTCTTTTTTTATACCTCTGATTAATTTTGGTAAAAACTTTTCAACTTTATCATAACCAAAACGAGATATTAATGTAATTTTACCTTTTTCATTTTTAGGATTAATTAATTCACATATTTTAGCAATTTCTTCTGGATCAGATGTTGGTCCACATTTAATCCCTATAGGATTTTCAATTCCTCTACAAAACTCTACATGACCACCATCAATCTGTCTGGTTCTATCACCAATCCAAACAAAATGAGCAGACGTATCGTGATATTCACCTGTGGTTGAGTCAATTCTTGTCATTGTTTCTTCAAAAGGTAAATGTAACGCTTCATGAGAAGTCCAAAAATTTACAGTATATAGTCTTCTATTAAAATCTGAAGTTATCCCACAAGCCTCCATAAAAGCTAGAGCATCTGCAATTTTATCTTCTAACTCTTTAAATTTTTTAGCCTGTGTTGCTGATTTAATATAACCTAAGTTCCACATGTGAACATTTTTTAAATCTGCGAATCCGCCATTTGAAAATGCTCTTAATAAATTTAATGTTGAAGCGGACTGTGAATATGCTCTAAAAAGTCTTTTTGGATCTGGTACTCGAGCTTTTTTTGTAAATTCTATTGAATTTATGTTGTCACCTAAATAACTTGGTAGTTCTGTATCACCTATTTTCTCTGTAGGAGCACTTCTGGGTTTTGAAAATTGACCAGCAATTCTACCTAATTTTACAACAGGTAAGGAAGCTGAATATGTTAATACTAAAGACATCTGAAGCATTAACTTGAAATAATCTCTAATATTGTCAGGATTAAATTCAGCAAAACTCTCGGCGCAATCACCTCCTTGCAACAAAAAAGCTTTTCCATCTGTAACATTTGCTAATTGATCTTTTAAATGCCTAGTTTCGCCTGCGAAAACTAATGGAGGAAAATTTTTTAATTTACTTAAAACTAAATCTAATTCACCCTGATCCTCATACTCAGGAATATGTTTAACAGGATAATTTCTCCAACTATTTATTTTCCATTTTTTCATAATTCAATCTCAAGGTGTATATACATCCAATTTATAAAAAAAAAAGTATATTTTTTTTCAATGTAAAAATTGTGATAAACTCTTATTATTTATTGTATTTATTTACTTTTGCTAAAAACTATAAGACTAATTTAGTAATAGTGTTTCCTATAAGTTCTCTAAAGAATAAATTAAAATTTAGTAGATTTTTCAGAATACTAAAAGATTGATAGTAACTTATTATATCAATATTTGAATTTGATGCTCTAAAATCGACAGCATAAGGTAAGAGATCTAATTCAAGTTTTTTTGATATAATCAGAGATCTATTCATATGAAAAGCTGAAGTTATTAGTATATCGCCTGGTTTATTAATTTTTAAATCTTTGAATTTTAATAAATTTTCAATTGTATTTCTAGATCCTGAAATAAAACGTACTCTTTCTATATCAAATCCTATCTCGTTGTAGAACATTTTAGCTACATCAACCTCAGAAATTTGATTGTTGTTATTTAATAAACCCGAACCCCCTATATAGATTATCTGAGAATTTTTATTTTTTAAGGCTAAATTTACTGATGAAATTAATCTTTCAGAACTATCATTAAGGTTTAATTTTTTTGTTTGTTTAGTTAGAAGAATTGATTCAGCTCCCCCTAAAACAATAATATTATTTATTTGAAAATCATTGTTTTGAGATATGTAATTTTTTTCTAATTGCTTTATCCCATAAGATCCTATTGGTAAAAAACCAAATAATAAAATAATTGATGAAAAAAGAATTAATGTAAATTTAATTAATTTGTTTTTAAATTTAAAATATAAGAAAATACTTAAAATTAAACCTAGAATAACTATATTTCCAAAGTTTAAAAATGGTGCAAAAATTTTAGATAAATAAAAATACAAATTATTCAACTGTTACAGATTTTGCCAAATTTCTTGGTTTATCAATGTCGTATCCTTTTACTAATGCTGAAAAAAATGCAAGTTTTTGCAGAGGTATTGTCATTAAAAAAGGGATTAGCTCATCATCTAATTTATCAACTTCAATTTTTTCCCAGATATTTTCTGAAATTACCTCATCCTTGTTTTTATTGGTTATTAATAAAACTTTAGCACCTCTTGCAATCACCTCTTGCATGTTGGAAATTGTTTTTTTGTAATGTTCATCTCTAGGTGCTAAAACAACTACAGGCATTCCTTCCTCAATAAGAGCTAATGGTCCATGTTTCATTTCACCTGCTGGATAACCTTCAGCGTGCACATAAGCTAATTCTTTGAGCTTTAGAGCTCCCTCAAGAGCTATGGGAAAAGAAAAACCCCTACCTAAAAACATTGAGCCTTTTGCCTGTGCAAAAACTTTACCAATATTAAATATTTTTTGATCTTGTTTAAGTGTTTTTTTAGTTGATTTGGATAAATTTAATAAATTTTTTATCTTAGATTGATACGTTTTTTTACTTATACAATTTTGGTCAAAAGAAATTTTTGTTGATAATATATATAATACCAACATTTGACCAATAAATGCTTTTGTGGATGCCACTCCAATTTCCTGACCACAATAAATAGGTAATACTAAATCTGCATCTCTGGCAATTGAGCTTTCTATGACATTTATTACAGCGCAAGTTTTCATTTTATTTTTTTTACACAAATCTAGTGCTGCGTAAGTATCAGCAGTCTCACCAGACTGAGAAACAAAAACATATAGGCAATCTTTTTTAAATCTGACTTTTCGGTATCTAAATTCTGATGCTATATCAACAGTTATATCCAAATTGGTATTTTGTTCCATCCAATATTTTGCAATTAAACAGGAGTGAAAAGCTGTACCACAACCAATCAACATTACTGATTTTATAGAACTTATTTTCCAAGGAAAATTATAAATATTAATTTGGTTGTTATGCTTATCAACATATTCATTGATACAATTATTAATAGTGTATGGTTGCTCATCGATTTCTTTTTCCATGAAATATTTATAATCTCCTTTATCATAATTTAGATCGTCTTTAGATAAATTCATCACTTTTTTATTTATTTTTACTCCATCACTATCAAAAAACTCTATTTGATCTTTTTTCAAAAAACAAAACTCTCCATCATCTAAGTATGAAATTTTATTTGTCATAGATTTTAGAGCATAAGAGTCTGATCCAAGATAATTTTCATCTGGGCCATAGCCTACAGCCAAAGGTGATCCTCTTCTTGCTCCTACAATTAAATTATTTTCACTTTTGAATATTATACCAAGTGCAAAACTACCATGAAGTTTTTTAAGAACTTTAATTATTGTATCTTTTAATGAATTTTTTTTTAAATAATCTGTAACTAAATGAGCTATTACCTCAGTGTCAGTTTGTGATTTAAATACATACCCCTTTTTTTCTAAAAACTTTTTCAATATTGTTGAATTTTCTATAATCCCATTATGTACAACTGAAACTTGCTCTGATGAGTGAGGATGAGCATTAATTTTACTTGGCTTGCCATGTGTTGCCCATCTGACGTGTCCAATACCTATATCTCCTTTAAGTTTAAATTTGTGAATGTCTCTCTCTAGTAAATCTACTCTTCCC
Organism: uncultured Pelagibacteraceae bacterium; assembly: GCA_902581585.1. Taxonomy (GTDB): domain Bacteria; phylum Pseudomonadota; class Alphaproteobacteria; order Pelagibacterales; family Pelagibacteraceae; genus Pelagibacter. Next base: position 184,610 of record CACHPB010000001.1, on the reverse strand, counting down.
TCACATTTAACTTCGTTAATATTTCCATTTACTAAAGTCGCAATTCCAGCAGAGTCATAACCTCTGTATTCAAGTTTTTTTAATGAGTTAATTATTCTAGCAGAAACTTCTTTAGAGCTTATTATTCCAACTATTCCACACATTATTTTTTTCTTTTATAATTTTTAACTTCTGTTTGTTTTGCTCTTGTTAGTGCTAAAGAGTTTTTTGAAACTTTTTTAGTTATAACTGATCCTGCACCGATTACACTTTTTTTTTCTATTTTTATTGGAGCAACTAGAGAAGAATTAGATCCAACAAATACACCATCATTGATTATTGTTTTACTTTTTTTTACACCATCATAATTACATGTAATTGTCCCTGCACCAATATTAACTTCTTTACCTATTATGGAGTCACCTATGTAAGAAAGGTGATTTATTTTTGAATTTTTTCCAATAGTGCTTTTTTTTACTTCAACAAAATTTCCTACTTTTGATCCATTTTCAAGCACTGTGCCAGGTCTTAATCTTGCATAAGGACCAACATTTACATTATTATCTATTTTAACACCTTCTAAATGAGAGAAGGCTAAAATTCTAACATTGTTACCCAATGTAACATTTTCTGAAATTACAACAAATGGATCAATTGTTACATTTTTTCCAATTTTTGTATTTTTTGAAAAAAAAACCGTTTCTGGAGCGATCATCTTTACTCCTTTTTTTTTAAATTTATTTCTTAGTTTTAACTGTTCGTTTTCAAATTTTTTCTGATTCATTTGATATTTTTATATATTTGGGTATTAGTTTAATTAATTCACAATTTATTTCTTAATAATACTTTTATATGGCTCAAAAATTTACAATTCTCTTTGATTTAGACGGAACATTAGTTGACACTGCTCCTGATCTAATACGAGCACATAATCATGTAATGAAAAAATTTGGTTATCCAACAAAAACCTTAGGGGAATTAAAAAATGCCGTTGGAAAAGGAGCTAAGGCTATGATGGCCAAAGCTAACGGACAATGGAAATGGTTTGACGAAAAAATTCAAAATAAAATGACTGATGAATTTTTATCCTTTTATGGAAAAAATATCTATCAAGACAGCAAATTGATCAGAGGAGTGAAGGAATTCTTAAACTGGTGTAAAAACGAAAATATTTCTATGGCGGTATGTACTAATAAAACTGAACATCTGGCTGTTGATCTTTTGAAAAAAATTGGAATTTATGATTTTTTTGAATATGTTGCAGGATACAATACTTTTGAATATTGCAAGCCAGACCCCAGACATTTGACTACAACTATAGAAATTTTAGAAGGTAAAATAGATAAATCAATCATGATCGGAGATAGTGAAACAGATGCAAATGCAGCTAAAGCTGCAGAAATCCCAATAATTTTACTTAAATATGGATATACAGAAAAAAAATCTAATGAAATTTATCATAATCACTTAGTAAAAGACTTTGTAGGAATTGAAAAAATTATAGCTGAATATCTTTAATATTGATAAATTTAATTTAACTATTAAAACAAATTTAATATCTAGGAATTATTTTGTTGTTAAACACTGTTAAAGTATACCCGTCAAAAATAAGCCTTCCAAAGAGGAAACAGCTTGCATGGAAAATTGCAGAGATAGCAAGCGATAATGCTAAACTAGATAGATATTCAGTTGATATGGTTATCAATAGAATAATTGATAATGCCTCTGTAGCAATTGCCTCATTAAATAGAAAATCAGTTATATCAGCAAGAGAAATGGCAATGAGTCATCTTAGAAAATCAGGATCAACTATTTTTGGGATAAATTCTAAATTAAAGTTTGATGCTGAATGGGCAGCATGGGCAAATGGGACTGCAGTAAGAGAGCTAGATTTTCATGATACCTTTTTAGCAGCAGACTATAGTCATCCTGGTGACAACATACCACCAATCTTAGCAGTTGGGGAAAAACTTGAAAAAAGTGGATTGGATCTTTTAAGAGGAATTATTACAGCATATGAAGTTCAAGTAAATTTAGTTAAAGGAATCTGTCTACACAAACATAAAATTGATCACATAGCACATTTGGGACCGAGCGTAGCTGCAGGAATAGGTTCTATGTTAAAACTAAATACGGAAACCATTTATCAAGCTGTACAACAAGCTCTACATGTAAGTATTTCAACTCGTCAATCAAGAAAAGGTGAAATTTCAAGTTGGAAAGCATATGCTCCAGCTCATGCAGGCAAATTAGCAATTGAAGCAGTCGATAGAACTATGAGAGGAGAGGGAGCTCCTAGTCCTATCTATGAGGGAGAAGACAGTGTCATTGCAAGAATATTAGATGGAAAAAAAGCAAAATATTATGTTCCGTTACCAAAGAAAAATGAGCCAAAAAGAGCTATTCTGGAAACTTATACAAAAGAATATTCAGCTGAATACCAGGCCCAGGCATTAATTGATATAGGTAAAAAATTAAATAAAAAAATTTTAAATTTAAAAAATATTAAAAAAATAGATATTTATACGAGCCATCATACTCATTATGTAATTGGAACTGGTGCAAATGATCCTCAAAAGATGGACCCAAATGCGTCAAGAGAAACTTTAGACCATTCTATAATGTATATTTTCGCTGTGGCTCTAGAGGATGCAGACTGGCATCATGTAAAATCATATACAAAATCAAGAGCTAACAAAAAAAGTACTATAAAAATATGGAAATCTATAACAACACATGAAGATAAAAAATGGACTAAAAAATATCATCATCCAGATCCAAAAAAGAAATCATTTGGAGCAAAAGTTATTGTTACATTAAATAATGGTAAAAAAATATCTGAGGAACTTGAAAGAGCTGATGCTCATCCATATGGAGCAAGACCTTTTGAAAGAAAAGATTATATTAAGAAATTTATAACCTTGACTGGTAAAATTTTATCAAAAAAAGAAAGTGATAGATTTTTAAAGACTGTACAAAATTTAAAAAAATTAAAAAAAGGGAGTCTTAATAAATTAAATATCGAAGTAAGTAGAAAATATTTAAAGAAAAATAATAAAAAAGGTATTTTTTAAAATGCATTTTATTGAAAAAGATCTAACCCAAAAAAGAATTGATTTAGATACTAAACTTAAATCTAATAAAATACTAAGAGTGCCTGGTGCCTACAATCCTTTAACAGCTAAATTGATTGAAGAAATAGGTTATGATGCGGTTTATGTGTCTGGCGGTGTAATGGCAAACGATTTAGGCTTTCCAGATATTGGTCTAACAACACTTCAAGATGTTAGTACTAGATCTTATTTAATTTCAAGAGTAACAAATCTTCCAACAATTGTTGATATAGATACTGGATTTAAATCTTGCAAAGAAACAATTGAAACATTTGAGGAATTTGGAATTGCTGCTGTTCATTTAGAAGATCAAATTGAACAAAAAAGATGTGGTCATTTAGATAATAAAGAACTTATATCTAAAGAAAGAATGATTAATAAAATAAAAGAATGTGTAAGTGCTAGAAAAGACAAAAATTTTAAAATTATTGCTAGATCTGATGCAAAAAGTGTAGAGGGAATAGATAATATGATTGATAGATGTAAAGCATATGTTGATGCGGGTGCTGAAGTAATATTTCCAGAAGCTTTAAAAGATGAAAAAGAATTTGAATTGGTTAGAAAATCCCTTGATTGTTACCTTTTAGCCAATATGACAGAATTTGGAAAATCTAAGCTACTTAATTACAAACAGCTAGAAGAACTGGGATACAATATTGTTATTTACCCAGTTTCTACTCAAAGATTAGCAATGAAAAATGTAGAGGATGGTTTGCGTGCTATTTTTGCTGATGGACATCAAAACAATATTATTGATAGAATGCAGACGCGCAAGAGATTGTATGATTTGGTAGAATACGAAAAATATAATGCATTAGACGAAAAAATTTATAATTTTAATACAGATGGACACGAATAATGGGTGACGAAATCAAAAAAGGGTTACTGGGTATAGTTGTTGACGAAACAGAAGTTTCCAAAGTAATGCCAGAGATAAATTCTTTAACTTATAGAGGATATGCTGCTCAAGATTTATGTGCAAAGTGTAAATTTGAAGAAGTAGCTTACCTTATTCTAAATGGCGAATTACCAACCAAAAAACAATTAAAAAAATTTGAGAAGGAAGAAAGAAAAGATAGAAAATTATCAAAAACGTTGTTAGATGATATTAAGAAGTTTCCAAGAAAAGCTCACCCTATGGATGTAGCACGAACAGCAGTGAGTATTATGGGCCTTGAGGATAAAGAGACTAAGGACAACTCTCCTAAAGCCAACATGAGAAAAGTTATGAGGATTTTTGCAAAAATGCCAGTTGCGCTTGCTGCGTTTTATAGGGCAAGAAGAGGAAAAAAAATTATACCACCAAAAAACAAACTCTCTTTTTCTGAGAACTTTTTTCACATGTGTTTTGGAAAAGTTCCAAATAAAGACATAGTAAAAGCTTTTGATGTATCTCTTATTTTGTATGCAGAGCATAGTTTTAATGTTTCAACTTTTACTGCAAGAACAATAACTAGTAGTTTATCAGATATTCACGGCGCAATAACTGGCGCAATAGCTAGTTTAAAAGGACCTCTTCATGGCGGTGCTAACGAAGAAGTGATGCACATGATGAATAAAATAAAAAAACCTGAGAATGCACTTAAATGGATAAATAAAGCTTTAGATAATAAAGATGTAGTTATGGGTTTTGGTCACAGAGTTTACAAAAGTGGAGACTCCAGAGTTCCAACTATGAGAGAATATTTTGGAAAAGTTGCAAAAATAAAAAAAGATAAAAAGTTTGAAAAAATTTATGATATTGTAGAAAAGGTAATGATTGATAGAAAAAATATTCATCCAAATGTTGATTACCCTACTGGTCCGACATATCATTTGATGGGATTTGACACAGATTTTTTCACTCCAATATTTGTAATTTCTAGAATTACTGGTTGGTCAGCACATATAATAGAACAACACGCTGCTAATAAACTAATAAGGCCTCTTGCAAGTTACAAAGGTAATAAACACAGAAGAGTTCTTCAATTAAATCAAAGATAATTATTCTATCGAGTTTTCTTCTCTCATAAGGATTGGTCTACCATCATGAGCAGTGTTAAGAGGTATAATTTTTCCTTTATATTTTGCACATAATGTAGGTGCGTTTCTAACCTCATTGCCTAAATTAACTTCCAAATCAACAATAACTAATTTGGCATCATCTAATTCTTTTAAGATTTTCATTTTTATCTTTAAAGTATTTTAACTAAATGCCTCTGTCCAAGATCCTCTTGTAGACGCTTTAGAATATTCGGTTGCTCTACCTTCAAAAAAGTTCATATGTTCCACTGCATTCAACATGGTATCAAGCCAAGTTAATGGATTTTTTTGAACGTCATAAATAGGTTCTAAACCTAACTGATCTAATCTTCTATTTGCAATAAACCTTATATATTCTTTAACTTCTTTTGCTGTTAAACCTTCCATAGGTCCCATTTCAAAAGCTAAGTCAATAAAAGAATCTTCATGCTCAACGATAGTTCTGCATGCCTCATAAAGTTCTTTTTTAAGTTTTGATGTCCATATTTCGGGGTTTTCTTTAATAAACTCCTTAAAGATTCTAATCATTGAATTGCAGTGAAGTGTTTCATCTCTTACTGACCAAGTAACAATTTGGCCCATACCCTTCATCTTATTATGTCTTGGGAAGTTAAGTAAGATGGCAAAACTTGCAAATAATTGTAGACCTTCTGTGAATGCACTAAATACCGCAACTGTTTTTGCAATATCTTCTTTTGAATTAACATTGAAGTTTTGCATGTAATCATATTTATCTTTCATTTCTTTATACTTCATGAAAGCTGAATATTCTGACTCTGGCATTCCGATGGTATCTAAAAGATGTGAATAAGCTGCAACGTGAACAGTTTCCATAGATGCGAATGCAGTCATCATCATTAGTACTTCGGTTGGTTTAAATACAGTCGTGTAGTGTCTTAAATAACAATTATTAACTTCAACATCAGCTTGAGTAAAAAATCTGAAAATTTGAGTTAATAAATTTTTTTCTGGTTGTGATAAGTTTTTTTGCCAATCTCTTACATCATCTCCTAATGGAACCTCTTCTGGCAACCAATGAATTCTTTGTTGTGTTAACCAGGCATCATAACACCATGGATATCTAAAAGGTTTGTAAACAGGGTTCTCAACTAGTAAACCCATCTTTTTTGGTTGAATTATTTCCTTATTTATTTTTTCTGCTACTGACACGATAAACACTCCTCATAATCTTGTTGGTTATTACTTTCTTCTTTTGATTTATAAACGTTTGCTGCAATGTCAGTTGAATTTGCATCATTAACATTTTCAGCACGTTGTATTGATTTAGACCTGCAGTAATAAAGACTCTTCAAACCTTTCTTCCAAGCTTGGAAATGAATTTGATGCAAGTCCCTTTTGTGTACATCTGCAGGTAAAAATAAGTTAATAGATTGAGCTTGAGAAATATGAGGTGTTCTGTCTGCACTCAAATCAACAAGCCATCTTTGGTCTAACTCAAAAGCTGTTTTAAAAACGTCTTTTTCATCTTGAGTTAAAAAATCTAAATGTGAGACTGATCCTTGATTGGTTGTGATACTTGACCAAACTTCATCTGTGTCTTTTCCATGTTTTTCTAATAGTTTTCTTAAATATTTGTTACGTACATTGAAAGATCCAGAAAGCGTTTTATGTGTGAAACTATTTGCAGCAATTGGCTCGACACCAGGTGAAGTTCCACCACATATAATTGATATAGATGCTGTAGGAGCGATTGCAGTTTTGTTGGAAAACCTCTCCATAATTCCATAATCTGCAGCATCTGGACATGGTCCTCTTTCTTCTGCCAAATCTTTAGATGCTTTATCTACATTTTTATGAATGTGCTCAAAGATCTTTTTGTTCCAAGCTTTGCTCATAACAGATTCTATTGGGATCATTTTCTTTTGATAATAAGAATGAAGTCCCATAACACCCAATCCAACACTTCGTTCTCTCATTGCTGAATATGTTGCATCACTAAATTGTTCAGGTGCATTTTCTATAAAATCAGTCATAACGTTGTCTAGGAACCTCATGACATCTTGTATAAAGTTTTCATCATCTTTCCACTCATCGTACTTCTCTACATTTAAAGATGATAAACAGCATACAGCGGTTCTGTCTCTTCCATCTTTATCAATTCCTGTTGGAAGCGTAATCTCACTACAAAGATTTGAAGTTTTAACATTAAGACCAGCAAGTTTATGGTGTTGAGGAATTTGTCTGTTAACAGTATCAATGAAAACAATGTATGGTTCTCCTGTTTCAATTCTTGCAGTTAATAATCTTATCCATAAATTTCTTGCAGAGACCGTTGCTTGAACCGCTCCATCTTTTGGACTTTTAAGTCCCCATTGTTCATCTAGCTCAACAGCTCTCATAAATGCATCTGAAACTAAAACACCGTGGTGCAGATTTAAAGATTTTCTATTTGGATCTCCTCCAGTCGGTCTTCTCATTTCAATAAATTCCTCAATTTCTGGGTGGTCTATTGGGATATAGCAAGCTGCAGAACCTCTTCTTAAAGAACCTTGGCTAATTGCCATTGTAAGTGAATCCATTACTTTAATAAAAGGAATTATTCCTGAAGTTTTCCCAACTCTGCCTATTTTTTCTCCTATTGATCTAAGATTGCCCCAATAACTTCCTATGCCACCACCTCTTGCAGCAAGCCAAACATTCTCACTCCATAAGTCAAGAATGCCATTAAGGCTATCGCTAGCTTCATTTAAAAAACAAGATATTGGCAAACCTCTAGTTGTTCCTCCATTAGATAAAACTGGAGTTGCAGGCATAAACCATAAATTACTAATATAGTTATAAAGTCTTTGCGCATGTAAATTGTCATCTGCATAATGACTAGCAACTCTTGCAAATAAATCTTGAAAAGATTCGTTTGCACCTAGGTATCTATCTTTAAGAGTGGCTTTGCCAAAATCAGTTAAGTTATCGTCTTTGCTTCTATCAATTTTGATTGTTATGCCTTTTGAATTTTGAAATAATTCTGTTTCGCTATTTAAAGAAAATAAATCTAATCTTTTATCTTTAGGGTCTTGATTCACATGCGGTGCATAATCAGTGACAGCTTTCCTGATAGCTTGTGATAAAATCTTATTCATTTAGCTCCTTTTTTGTACTATACTTAATTTAGTAAAACAACTAGATATTGTATGATGGTTTGGTAAATACACCATATAACCAACAAATCAATAGAACATTTATAGAACTTGTAAAAAAATTATCAATAAAAAAATAAAAAAAATATAAAAATATCAACATGCAAAATACAATAAAAATTGATCCTTTTGGCTTCAGAGAGTACGACGCTCGATGGTTGTACCCTGATGACATCAATTTAGAAGGTGTGACAAATTTGGGAAAAGGTTTGGGAACACAGGTTATCAGTCACACAAATAGAAAAAATCCAAGAATCATTGTTGGTCATGATTACAGATCTTATAGTGAAGAAATTAAAATAGCACTTAAAAAAGGTCTCATGTCGACAGGCTGTTATGTTGAAGACATAGGATTGTCTTTGTCACCTATGGTTTATTTTGCACAATTTAATTTAGAAAGTGATGCAGTAGCAATGGTAACAGCAAGTCACAATGAAAATGGTTGGACTGGTGTAAAAATGGGGATTAAAAAAGGGTTAACTCATGCTCCAGAGGAAATGAAAGAGCTAAAAGAAATAACATTAAATAATAAATTTGTAGAGGGTCGTGGTAGTGAAAAAAAGATAAGTAATTTTCAAAGTATTTATAAAGATGATCTAATAAATAAAAATAAAATTAATAACAAAATTAAAGCTGTTGTTGCTTGTGGAAACGGAACGGCAGGAATATTTGCACCCGATATATTAAGAGGCATTGGATGTGAAGTTATAGAGTTAGATTGTAATTTAGATTATACATTTCCTAAATACAATCCAAATCCAGAAGATTTAGAAATGCTACATGCCATAAGCAAATGTGTTTTAGAAAATAATGCTGATATTGGTTTTGGTTTTGATGGAGATGGTGATCGTGTTGGAGTTATTGATAATAAAGGAATTGAAATATTCTCAGATAAAATTGGCTTGCTAATTGCTAGAAATTTATCGAGTACTCATAAAAATTCAAAGTTTGTAGTAGATGTAAAATCAACTGGTTTATATTCAACTGACGAAATTTTAAAAAGTAACTCTTGTGAAACAATATATTGGAAAACAGGACATTCTCATATTAAAAGAAAGGTAAATCAAGAACAAGCACTTGCTGGTTTTGAAAAAAGTGGACATTTCTTTTTTAATCAACCTTTAGGTTATGGATATGATGATGGCATAAACTCAGCAATACAGGTATGTCATTTACTAAATAACAATAATAAGAAAATGAATGAGATAATTAGCGAACTACCTAATACTTATCAATCTCCGACCATGGCTCCATTTTGTAAAGATGATGAAAAATATCAAGTTGTTGATGATTTAATTAAAAAAATAGAGGATTTAAAAACAAATAATATTAAAATTGATAATCAAGAAATTGAAAATATTCTAACAGTAAATGGAATAAGATTTACTTTTAATGATGGTTCCTGGGGTTTAATTAGAGCTTCGTCAAATAAGCCTTCATTAGTAGTTGTAACTGAGAGCCCCACATCAGATGAAAGAAAGAAAAAAATCTTTGATTTTATTGATGATTTACTCCAAAAAACTGGCAAAATTGGTGAATATGATCAAAAGATTTAATTAAAGATCTAAAAACCTGATTAAAAATAAAGTACCAATAACATATAAAAATACCCCAAACATCCTCTGAGTTTTATTTTTATCAGTAGTGTGGACCATGTTTGCACCAACACGGGCCATAAAAGATGTTATTGGAATAAATATAAGAAAAGCAGGAATATTTACAAAGCCAAGGCTTAAGGGGAGATTTGCTTTTAATAAAAATCCAGAAGTTAAAAAACCAATAGAACCAATAGATGCTATAACAAATCCTATGGCAGCTGAACTTCCTATAGCTCTGCTGATTGGATATCCAAAATACCTTAAGATTGGCACATTCATCATTGCACCAGTTATCCCCATCGGTGCAGATATAAAACCTGACAAGAAGCCAAAAGTTGCTCTCGGAAAAAACTTAAATTTTTTATTTTTTTTTAATTCCTGTTTAACTATCAATAAATATCCACCAAAAAAATAAACAACAACAGCAAAAAACAAAACTAGAGATTTTGTATTTAATAATGCTGCCATATATGTTCCTAGTAAGACGCCAAATATTACAAATAGACCGTAGGTTTTTAAAATATTTATATCTACAGCTTTATGTTTTCTATGTGTCATAACTGAAACAAAAGAAGTAAAAATAGTAATAGAAAAGGCTGTACCAACTGATAAGTGCATTAAATATGATCCATCAATATTTGCAGTCTCAAAAATAAAAAAAAGTACTGGTACTGAAATTAATCCGCCTCCAATACCAAAATATCCTGCAAAAAAACCAACTGGGAATGCTGTTAGCACCATTAATAAGATAAGTAGGTAGTACTGATTTGATAAAATTGTATTAATCAATTTGACCTGCCGAATGTAACCTGGGAGAAAGTTTAACTTTATCCATAATATGATCTATTTTTTTTACATCCGCATCTCTTACACACATATTTTCACTTAAATATCTTTTCCAATGACTTGATCCAGTCTGGCCATGAAATAAACCAAGGGTATGTCTCATCACTTGATTTACTCTTGTGCCTTTTTTAACTTCAGCTTTAACATAGTCAATTAAATCTTCTATAACTTCCTCTCTATCTTTAATATCATAATTATCAAATATTTCATTTTCGATTTCTGCTAAAAGGTAAGGTGAATGATAAACTGACCTTCCAATCATAACACCATCAACTTTATCTAAATGATTTTTAACCTGATCTGTTGATGTAATTCCTCCATTAATTATTATTTCTAAATCTTTGAAATCTTGTTTTAATTTGTAAACATAATCGTATTTTAAAGGTGGTATATTAAGATTTTGTTTTGGAGTAAATTTTCCGAGCATTGCTTTTCTTGCGTGAATAATAAAAGTCTTTACGCCAGTTGCTCTAAGACTATTTATAAAATTGTAAAAATGTTCATAATCTTCAACATCATCGTAACCAATTCTAGTCTTAACAGTGACTGGTAGCGATGTAGAATTTATCATTTCTGATAAGCAATCTGCTACAAGACTCGGCTCTTTAATTAGACAGGCTCCAAACTTATTTTTTTGAACTTTTTTACTAGGACAGCCTAAATTTAAATTTATTTCATCATAACCAAATTCTTCGCCAATTTTTGCTGAATTTGCTAATAATTTGGGTGTAGATCCACCTAATTGAAGTGCTACAGGTTTTTCTCTTAGATCAAAAGATAATAATTTTTCCTTATCTCCTCTATCAATAGCTTCTGAGACAACCATTTCAGTATAAAGAAGTACGTTTTTACTTATTAATCTTAAAAAAAATCTCTCATGTCTGTCAGTGCAATCCATCATTGGAGCAACTGATACAAGTCTTTTAATTTTAGACATATTTTTTAACTTTATTTGAAATATTTATTTTTTTTTCGTTTACATATTCTTGATGGTTCTTCTCAATTTTTGCTAATTCATATCGATAGTTAACCATTACACCAAAAGATCTCCTAAATCCAACTTCAGAAACATTAGCATTAATAGCAATGTCATCTATATCAGCTCCATTTTTAAGGTGAAATCTACATACATCATTAATTGGAAATCCAAAATCATTTTTTTGTTTTACTAAATAATTTAAAGCTAATTTGCTTATCAAGGCTTTATTATCTGCAATTCTTTTATCACCAATTTTTAAATCAGATGATTTCAAAAAGTCTAAACTATTTTTATTTGCCTCACCAAGTATTTCAGCTGCTTCTGAACTTTCCATGTTTTTAAACCAATCTGCAAAGCCAACCATTGGTGACAACGTTCCAAAGTATTTTACATCAGGAAGCTCTTCTTGAAGTTCATATACAACTCTTTTTATAAGAAAGTTTCCAAGTGTTACTCTAGATAGTCCATCTTGACAGTTGCTGATTGAGTAAAATGTTGCTGTATCATAATTTTTAATTTTTTCTTCAGAAGGTCTAGTTAACTCTTGTATAGACTGACTTAGTCCTTTAGTTAATGCGATTTCAACAAAAATAATTGGCTCATCTTCTAATGCAGGGTGAAAATATGCAAAAAATCTTCTGTCTTTACCAAGTCTTCTTTTTAACTCATTCATATCTTTCATAGAATGAACTTTTTCATATTTCAATAATTTTTCTAAGATTGCAGCTTTTGTATCCCAAGTAATTTTTCTTAGTTTTAAAAAACCTGGATTGAACCAATTTTTAAATATATCTATCAAATCATAATCTAAACTTTTTAATTCTGGATTTTCTTTCAACAATCTAAGCAGGTCTTCTCTAAGTGATACAATCTCAGAGGTTCCGTTTGGAGCCATATTTAGTCTTACAAACAACTCTTTTCTAATTCCAGAAGCAACTCTTGATAAGTTTAAGATTGAATAATCATCTTGATCATTACTGTATTTCTTTATTGCGTCATCTATTTTTAATGGATCTGGTTTATATTTTTGATTAACCTGAATTAAAAATTTATTTTTTTCCTCTATTGGTAGATTTTGATATCTAAATAATATATCTCTTGCCAAAGTAATTCCAAATGCTGCACCTTTTGTAGATAACAAGTCATCACAAAGATCGATCAAATCTCTCTTTTTTGTAATACTTTTAAGAGATTTTTTTTCTAATATCTTTTGGCCAGCATCAGCAATAGTCTCAAAAATTCTTTTTATATTAAGCATGATGTTTTTTATATATTAAAAACCTAAACTTTTTCCCATTATTTTATCTGGCAGCCAAGTAACTATTTCAGGAAAAATACACAAAATTAATATAGCTAAAGCCATTATTATCATAAATGGTATAGATCCCTTTAATATTTCTGACAGACTTACGTCTGGTGTAATGCCTTTGATTATATAAAGGTTTAATCCAACAGGTGGGGTAATAAGTCCAATCTCCATATTTATGGTAAACACAATTGCAAACCAATATGGGTCGAAGCCCAAAGTAGTTATAACTGGGAGCAATATCGCTGAAGTCATCACAATAACTGCTACTGGCGGTAAAAAGAAACCTGCAATTAAAAGAAAAATATTAATTAAAATAAATACAACCCATTTATTTGAACTTAACTCTACCATGCTTTGAGCTAATGATTGAGTTACATAAAGCTGTGATAATGTAAATGCGAATAGATAAGACGCGGCGATGATAAACATTATCATCACACTTTCTTTCATAGATACTTTGACAATGTTCCAGATTTTTTTTGGTTGATAAATTTTGTAAACAACAGCGATTAATACAAAAACTAAAAATGCTCCGACACCAGATGCTTCTGAAGGTGTGGCTACTCCACCATACAAAACATAAAGAACACCAGCTATAATTGCTAAGAAAGGTAAAATTCTTGGCAAGACTTCAATTTTCTCTTTAAAAGTTGGAGGTGTTCTGTTCTTTAAAGCTTTTGCTGAGTCTTTATCAATAAAATAACTATGTATGAGAGCCCATATAGCAAACATTCCTGCTAACATAAATCCAGGAATCAAACCACTTAAGAATAATCTTCCAATTGATGTTCCTGTAGCAATTCCATATACAATCAAAACAATGCTTGGAGGAATTAAAACTCCTAGCGTACCACCAGCTGCTATTGTCCCTGTTGCAATTTGATCTGAATACCCCCTTTTTCTCATCTCAGGTATTCCCATAGTTCCGATTGCTGCACATGTTGCAGGACTTGATCCACTTAAGGCTGCAAATATTGAACAAGCACCAATATTAGAAATTACTAATCCACCTGGTACTCTCCAAAGCCATCTATCTAATCCTGTATATAGATCTTTTCCTGCTGGTGAGTTGGCAACTGCCATTCCCATTAAAATAAACATAGGAATTGAAAGTAAAACAAATGAGTTTAGTCCTGCATAAAAAGTTTCTGCAAAAACATCTAACATTTGAAAACCTTCAAATGCAACCAACAATGTTATAGAGACAAAGCTCAAACCAAATGCAATTGGTATTCCAGAAAATAAAACTACTAAAGTGAAAACCGCAACGATGATTGCTATTATTAATGGATCCATTAGTAACTTCCCTCTTCGTCTATAAGTTTAATTATTTCAGCAATGTATTGAAGGATCATTAAGGCTGCTCCTATCATCATTGATGAATAAGGTATCCATAATGGAGGATCCCAAACGGTTCCTGTTGAATAGTTTTTTGTAAATGCTTCCTCCACCATTAAATACCCAAAATAAAATAAGATTAAAAAAAATAATAGACTAATTAGTGATGTAAAAATTTTGAGTCTAAGAATATTTTTCTTTGATAAAAAATCATAAATCCATTCCATGCTCACATGAGCTTTTTCGCTTAAAACATAAGCACTTCCTATAAAAGTTGAAGCAACTAAAAGCATCGTCACTAGTTCTGTTTGCCAAGTGATTGCTCTTTGAAAGAAATATCTTTCAAAAACTAACTCTACAATCACCAAGATTGACAGAAGCAGAGCTAAAACAGCAAAAGCACCACATGCTTGTGAACTATAATTACAGAATTTTAAATATTTTTGTTTCATGAAAAAAAACCCCTATTTAATATTTTAAATAGGGGTTCTTTATATATCTTTTTATTTAACTGCTAAAGCCATTTCCATTAGCTTATCGCCACCTGGAACTTTTTCAGCAAATGCTTTGTGTGAAGATTTTTTAGCAATCTCAACCCAAGCCGCATGGTCGTTTGCATCCATATATACTAATTTTACTCCTGCCGCTTTATAAGCGTCTTCAAATTTTTTATCTAAATTTTCAACTTGCGCAGTCATATATTTTTCAGCAACTTTACCAGCTTTCATTAAAGCATCTTGTTGTTTTGAATTTAATTTATCAAAGCTCATTTTTGACATCAAAATTGGCTCGTACATAAACCACAATCCAAATTTTCCTGGAGGTGTTGCACATGTTACTTGCTCATAAATTTTGTAACTTACAAAACTTCCAGAACTAGTATTTGCACCTGTTAATACTCCAGTTTGTAATCCAGTGTAAATTTCTGATGAAGGCATACTTTGAATACCAGCACCAGCTGCCTCTAACATTTGGTTAAAAGCTTTACCAGCTGCTCTCATTACTTGTCCTTTAGCATCTGACGGATTTTTAATACATTTTGACTTAGATGCAAAACCACCACCAAGCCAAGCATCAGAAAGAACAACAACACCAGCATCATTAATAATTCTCTTAATTTCAGTCATCATTGGACCTTTATTAAATCTTAATGCGTGGTCATGATTTTTAACTGTTCCTGGCATTAAAGTTGCATCAAATTCTGGATGGAATTTTGACGCGTACGCTAATGGAAATGCTGAAATATCTAATTGACCAGTTGTCATTGGTTTCCATTGTTCTTTTGGTTTATATAATGATTTTGCTGGGTAAATTCTAATATCTAAATCTACTCCTGCTTTTTTAACTTCATCTGCAATTATTTGAACCATTTCATGTCTTGGATCATAAGAACCATCAGCTCTTGGTGTTCCAGGCCATTGGTGACTTGCTTTTAGTGTCACAGCGTATGCTGATCCAATTAATGAGAAAGCTAAAAATAATGTTGTAAAATAAAAACTTATTTTTTTTAACATGTTTTCCCCTCTTTAAATTAATTTAATATACATATTAAATTGAACTTATGGGTAAGAGTCAATATAAGGAAATGTCGTATATTTTATTATGGATGGACCACTAAAAAATTTATTAGTTGTTGATTTAACAAGGGTTTTAGTAGGACCCTATTGCACCATGATACTCTCAGATTTAGGTGCGAGAGTTATAAAAATTGAAGCACCTGAAATAGGTGATGATTCTAGAAAATTTGGACCTTTTGTTAAAGATTATTCTGCATACTTTATGTCATTAAATAGAGGAAAAGAAAGTATCGCTTTAAATTTAAAGAATGAAGAGGATAAAAAAATTTTTGACAAAATTTTATCTAAGGCAGATATTTTAGTAGAAAACTTTAAGCCTGGCACACTAGATAAATGGGGTTTTGGCTGGAAAGATGTAAGTAAAAAATATCCCAAATTAATTTATGCATCGGCATCGGGGTTTGGCCAAACTGGACCTTTAAAAGAACTGCCTGCATATGACATGGTGGTTCAAGGTATGGGAGGCTTGATGAGTGTAACTGGCCATCCAAACTCAGAACCAACAAGGGTTGGAACCTCTATCGGTGATATCACAGCAGGTCTGTTTACAGCAATTGGAATTAATGCAGCTTTATACGATAGACAAAAAACTGGTAAAGGAGCTTTTATAGATGTCTCAATGTTAGATTGCCAAATAGCAATTTTAGAAAATGCAATTGCAAGATATCTTTCCAAAAATGAGATTCCAGGACCAATGGGTTCAAGACATCCATCTATTGCTCCCTTTGAAGCTTTTAAAACGAAAGATAGTTATATAATTATTGCTGCAGGAAATGATAAACTTTTTACAAAACTTTGTGATGTATTGAAAATTCCTGAAACTGCAAATGATGAAAGATTTAAGTCTAATTCACTTAGATGTGAAAACATGGATCACTTAAAAGAAATTTTTGAAAAACAATTACGTTCGAAATCTACAAATGAATGGGTAAAAGAAATGGAAGCATTGAAAATTCCATGCGGACCAATTTTTAATATAAAACAAGCTGTAGAAAATCCTCAAATTCAAGAAAGAAATATGATTGTAAAATCATACCATAAAATTATTGGTGAATTTAAATCTGCAGGAAACCCTATCAAAATGTCTACCTACAAAGATGAAAATACTAGGGGTGATATTCCAGATTTAGATGAGCACAGGGAAAAAATAATAAAGGAATTTACTTAATTTATTCTTGATTTTCTGTCTCGTCAGATACAGACCCTTCTTGATCTTTCATTTCATCCAACGAAACATCAGTCTCTTCTTCTTGCATGTCCTCAACAGGTTCTGATGTAGGTTGTTCAGCTGTATTTTGTAATTCGGCTAAATCATCTTTAGAAACTTGAATTTTTTCTGGAATTTTTCTAGCTCTCTTAGATGGGAGAATTGGTACACCACTTTTAGAAATTTCGCCTTTGTAAAGATTTTCAAAATCATCGCCAATATCATCTTCGTCCTCTGAAGTATCATCAATTTGCTCAACATGTTTTCTTAATTTGTAAACTGCAGCTTCAGTTAAGTCTGGAACTTTAATTGTTTCTTCGGCAATTTCTCTTAATGCTATGACAGTGTTTTTATCATTATCTCTATTTAAAGTAGGTTCCAATCCTGAATTAAGTTGCGTTGCTCTCTCCTTTGCGACAAGCACCAATTCATAAGGGCTATCAACTTTATCAATACAATCTTCAACTGTAACTCTTGCCATGGTCGGTTAGATACACCTCGATCATAAAAAAATCAAGCAGTATTAGAGATAAACTGGATTTAATTTTTTTCTTATAGTGAAAAGTAAAGCTATAGAGCAAGCTATAGCAATTGCTGCAATAAATGCGATTTTTTCAATTGAAAATCCAGAATCTATAAAAAAGCCAAATAATGCTGTACCAAAAGCAGTTGCGAATACCATTAAAGCAGTAGTCAAAGCTTTAATAGATCCAATATATCTTACCCCGTAAATTTCTGCCCAAGTTGATGATCCTAATAAGTTTGCTAGACCGTTTGATATTCCTACCAATCCAAGAAATAAAAAAGCAGTTTGCGGAGCATCAAAATATATGATGACTAAAGTTCCTAAAAATAATGGAATATTCATATAGATTAGCAATTTTCTACTTGTAAACTTATCAATTAAATAACCAGCAACAATTAAAGTAATTACAGAAAAAATTGAGTAAGACATAAAAGATTGAGCAATTGTATATTCACCCCACCCTTTTGAATTAGTGACGAATGATTGATACACAAATACTCCTGTAGCTATCCAAGGCATTGCCAACATGTTTAATGACACAATATAAAATCTATAATCTCCAAGAACTTCAATTCTTTTCCAGTTTTTAATATTTTCTTCTTTTAAACTTTTGTTTTCACTACCCTCTCTAGTATCTAATTTGACGTCTTTAACTAAAATATAAGATGCTAACGGCAGACAAATTAAAACTATTAAAGAAAAAATTATCCATAGATCTTGCCAAACAATAAGAGTTAAAAGATAAACAATTAATACAGGCATTATGAATTCTGCAGAAGATAAACCAAACCAAATAATACTTAACGCTTTACCTCTAGATTTTGTAAAATACCTTGAAATAGTAGTTGAAGCTGTGTGAGACATTAAACCTTGTCCAGAAAACCTCATTAAAAAAATTGCAACAAATAAGAAAGCTACTGATGATGTTTTGGAAAAGAAAAAAGAAGAAAATGATAAAAGTATAGTAACAAAAATTGCAAATTTAAGTACATTTACATCATCAATTTTTTTTCCAATCCATATTAGAAGTAAACTACTAAATAGAGTAGCTGATGCATAAATCGTGCCAAATTGTCCATGTGTAATAGAAAGTGTTTCTCTGATGCTTGAATTGAATAAACCAATAAAAAAACTCTGTCCAAAACATGAAAAAAATGTAAAAATAAACCCAAAAATAATTACTTTTAAACTTAAATTTTTAAACATATATTTATTTTATGACTTGTAATGTTGCTTTCATAGGTCTCGGGGTAATGGGTTATCCGATGGCTGGTTATATATCAAAAGCTGGGCATAATGTAACTGTTTTTAATAGAACAAGTGCTAAAGCTGAAAAATGGATTACTGAATTTAAAGGTAAAATGGCCTCAACACCAAAAGAAGCTGCGGAAGGTGCTGATTTTATTTTTACTTGTGTGGGTAACGATGAGGATTTGAAACAAGTTACTTTAGGTGAAAACGGTTTATTTCATAGTGCTAAGGAAGGTTCAATCTACGTAGATAATTCAACTGTATCTGCAGAAGTATCGAGAGAACTTTATAGTAAAGCAAAAGAGAAAGGATTTGCATTTTTAGATGCACCGATTTCTGGTGGTCAATCAGGTGCTGAAGGTGGAATTCTAACGGTTATGGTTGGGGGTGATGAAGAGGTTTTTAAAAAAGCTGAACCAGTAATTGATTGTTATAGTAAAAAAGTAAAATTAATTGGTCCATCAGGAAGTGGTCAACTTACAAAAATGATGAACCAAATGTGCATAGCAGGTGTTGTTCAAGGTCTATCAGAAGCTATTAATTTTGGAATAAATGCTGGGTTGGATATTGATAAAGTTATGGAAACTATTTCTAAAGGAGCTGCTCAATCATGGCAGATGGAAAATAGATATAAAACTATGGTTGAAGACAAATTTGATTATGGTTTTGCAGTAGATTGGATGAGAAAAGATTTAAAGATTGTAATCGAAGAAGCAAAAAGAAATGGTTCACCAGTCCCGATTACTGAAATAGTTGATGAGTATTATGCCGATGTTCAAAAAATGGGTGGTAATCGTTGGGATAGCTCTAGTTTAATTGCCAGACTCAAGAAAAAGAAGTAATCCAATGTCAAATGCCGTCCCATACTATGAGGACTTTTCTGAAATAAAGAAAAAAATATGGTCTATGCTTGATGATGCTGTAACGAATAGATCATCACCTTTTCGAATTCCAGTTTTTGTTTGTGGAGATCAATCAGACTTTGATGGAAGGATAGTAGTTCTTAGAAAATCAGACCAATCAAATAATCTTCTTCAGTTTCATAGCGATATACGATCTGACAAAATTCCAAAATTAAAAAAAAATAGTAATGCAGCACTTATATTCTATGATAAAGAAGAAAAGATTCAGCTTAGAATTAAAGTTAATTGCATAGTAAATCATGAAAATGAAATAACTGAGCAATCATGGTCAAAAACTGCACACGTAAGTCGAAAATGTTATCTAGTAAACAATGGACCAGGAACAGAAACAGATGAACCAAGCTCAGGTTTGAGTGAGGAAATTGAAAAATCTGGTTTTACAATGGAACAAAGTGAAGAAGGTTATAAAAACTTTACAGTAATACAATGTAATATTGAGAATATTGAGTGGCTTTATCTTGCAGCAAAAGGTCATAGAAGAGCAAGATTTGATCTTTCAAATAATAAACAAAGCTGGCTAATTCCCTAAAATGTTAAGTGGATTTATTATTGCTGTAGCACTTGTTTTAGGTGGATTGGCTGTTATGAGGTTTGGAATATTTCAAATCAGAAAATTTAAAAAAGGTGAAACCAAAGTTACTAAAAAAATTAGTGAGCAAATAGCTTTTATAATATTTTTTTTAATTATTTTAGGATTAATTATTTACTCAGTTAATGACCTTCTTTTCTGAAAATCAGTTAAGGATTAACTAAAAATATCTTGTATCTTTAATGTCTTACTTGGGAGTATTTTTTTTAGATCTTTTCTTTTGTACTTACTTAATCTCTCGTAAAATTCATCATGACTCATGCCAAAAGTATCTTTAAAAGCCACCTGCCAAGCCGTCTCTGATGGTGTATATTTGGCCCTCTGTATCCAGTATTCTCTAAAAACTAACTCAAATGCTTCTTCTTCAGAAATATTATTTTTTTTTAATTCGTTAACTAAAGCCAGCAACATGAATGCAGAGCCAGTGTACATGCTATCAAATCCATTTTTTTTTGGTGATGTCTTATGTTTTTCGTATAAATGAGGTTCTTTAGTAACCCTTTTAATACTCCATCTTTGTCTCTCTTGAATGTCGATTTTTAAAAGATCTTTTTTATAATATTGCCTCGCATAAATCTCTTCTAAAACTTTAGCACCTCCCTCGACTACCCATTTCGGATTGATATCAGATAGAGCCCTTGTGCTTTTGGAAAGTGATCTTTGATAAACATGAAAATACTCATGAACAATAACAGAATAAGTACGAATTCTATTTCTTGAACTTGATAAATCTTGTGGATATATGTCTAATTGCATCCATGGTTCAGGTGAATTAGTATTTTCAAGAGTTGAGCCCTTCATATTAGCACGCTTTTCAGGAAAAGGATTCTTTGTGCTTTTCCATGCATAGATATCCATACTATAGCCCTGTTTCATATTCATCAATTTAATATGATTCTTAACCCAATCGTTAGTATTCTCATTTATAGGCATAACTTCTTGTACAATATTCATTATGTTTTTGAATTCAGTAACCCATTTTTTTGGTAAATTTTCATGTAAGTTATATTTGAACTTAAATTTTTCAACGGCAACTACTGATGTAGAATAAAAAACTAAAGCTATAAAAACTATAAATATTTTTTTCATTAACTAACTTTAGCTAAAAATATCTTGAATTTTTAAGTTCTTACTCGGTAAGATTTTTTTTACGACTCTTTTATATTTACTTAATCTTTCATAAAATTCTCCAGCACTCATTTTAAAAGTCTGCTCAAATGCTTTTTCCCATTTTCTGTGCTTTGCTCTCTCAATCCAAAAATCTCTAAAAACTAATTTAAAAGCTTGTTGTTCAGAAATATTATTTTTCTT
This sequence comes from uncultured Pelagibacteraceae bacterium, assembly GCA_902581585.1. Lineage (GTDB taxonomy): Bacteria > Pseudomonadota > Alphaproteobacteria > Pelagibacterales > Pelagibacteraceae > Pelagibacter. Next base: position 162,887 of record CACHPB010000001.1, on the reverse strand, counting down.
CAGTTCATTTACTAATACTAGCACCATGAAGGCAGAACCTGTATAATTGCCATCCATTCCTTTTTTATTTGATGTTTTGTGTTTTTCGTAAAGGCTAGGTTCTTTTAAAACCTTTTTACTCCACATTTCTTTTCTTGAAAGATCATTTTTTAAACTGTCTTTTCCATAATATTGTTTCACATACATTTCTTCAAAAACTTTTGCTCCTCCCTCGGTTAACCATTTTGGTGAGTCTCTATCTGATAATTTATTTTCTGAAAGTGATATTTGATAAACATGAAAATATTCATGAGCAATCACAGAATAACGGTGTATATATTTTTTTGCTAATTCTTTACTTGGTATTTCTATCTGCATCCATCTAGTTGAACCATCACCGCAAATACATGAACCTTTCATATTATTCTTAACTTCTGGAAAAGGATTTTTTGTACTTTTCCAAGCATAGATATCCATTCCTGGACTTTTGAGATAATCATTCATATTATCTTGAATAGGTAGAACTTCTTGTAAAACATCCATTATATTCTTGAATTCAGTTACCCATTTTTTGGGTAAATTTTCATGAATATTGTATCTAAACTCAAATTTTTCATTAGCTACTGCAGTATTCAGAGATATTAATAAAGCGATAAAAATTATAAATACTTTTCTCATTTAGATATATTTTTGTCATTTAATTCTATCATCGCTTTTCCTGGAGCAAAAGTATAATCGTTATCATCCATTAATTTTCCATTTTTCATATTATATAATTTCCAATTAAATTTAAGATTGCTATTTTGATTTTTTCCTATTTTTAAAATTGTTAATTCAATTTTTCTAGGTTTCCCCCCAGAAGACCCTTCAAAAGACCTGGTTTCTCCCTCTTTCCAAATTCCCAAGGGAAATTTACATCCATTTTCAATTATTCTACCACCACGTCTACTATCCCAAATTCTTCCTATACATTGTCCATTGTTAGTTATAGTAAATAGCTGAGTTTTGAGACCACTTTGCCCTTTTCTTGTTCTTTTATAAACTTTTATTTTTTCTCCAGTTTCTGGATGGTGCCAATCTTCAGGACCTATAATTTCCTTTTTTTTCTTTTCGCCAAATATTAAATTAGCATTTGTAAATTTAATTTCTGTATCATTTCTAATTTTGCCACCCGTAAACAACTCTAAAGGTATAAATCTTTCTAAAGCTTGGGAGAATTGTGGAAATAAAGCTATTAAAATTATCAGCAATATTTTCATCTCTAGAAATTTTTGAAATCTTTATATAAATTATATGTGCACCAGGTTCTTTTCTTTTTAATTTTTTTTAGTTTTTTATGAGAATATCTATCTCTCCATTCATAATTACTATCAGGAGAAATACCTCGACCAACTTCTGCAGCCATTGCACATTTTAAGTAAACAGGGTTAAATGGTGTGCTAGAAGTTGGTTCTAAAAAAACAGAATCTTTAAAATCAGGACAAGAAGGATCTTTAAGATTATACAATGATGAGCCCAAATTATACTTGTCTCCCCCGTCAGGCCCTCCAATTATTGTCCCAAACTTGTGTGATTTTTTAGCTCCTTTTGTGCATGGCCAAGCAAATCCATTTACATGCATTAATTCATGTAAGGTAATTATAATTCTTTTATTTTTGTTTGTGTTATATTTACTTTTTAAAAAAATATATCCATGGTGAACAGCTCCTTGTCCCCCATCTCTATGTCCTACATCAACCCATGAAAAGTACAATTTATTAGGATTATTAAAACCTAATTTTGTCAAATATGCATCAGGGTATTCCATATTATAATTTCCTTTATATTGTTTATCCAATCTAACAAAAGAAATATCCAATTTGCCATCTTCCCTTAAGTCATACCTAAACTTCTGATTACCCTTTGTCATTTCGAGCATTTTTTCATTGGCCTCAAATAATTCCTTCTCCATTTTTCCATTGATATCCCATTCTCTATCCTCGCTATCTTTGTTTAATAGATAAATAAAATGAACTTGAGGTTCATCAGTTACATCTGGTTGATCTTTAAAATGTCTTCCAGGTTTTTCGTCTAAGGCAAAAGAGAAGGATGAATATAAAAATATTATAAAAAATATAATTATTTTTTTCATTTTTTTAAAATATAGATTTTGAATATTTTTTCCAGTTTTCTTGGTATCTAATAGCATTTTGTTTTACTGCTTCAATTTCATCATCAGTTAACTGACGAATAATTTTTCCAGGCGAACCCATTACTAACGAGTTATCAGGAATTTCCTTATTCTCTGTAATTAATGATTTTGCACCAATAATACAATTCTTTCCTATTTTGGCTTTATTAAGTACAACAGCCCCTATTCCAATTAAAGAGTTGTCATCAATTGTACAACCATGGAGCATTACTAAATGACCTATGGTTACATTCTTTCCAATTTTTAATGGATAACCTGGATCTGTATGTAAAACACTTCCATCTTGTACATTTGAACCTTCTCCAATATGTATATTTTCAATATCACCTCTTAATGTTGCATTAAACCAGACACTAGAGTTTTTTTCTAATGTTACATCTCCAATTATAATAGCATTAGGTGCCACCCAATTTTCGCCAAGGTTTTTTGGTTTTTTATCTTTTAAATCGTAAAACATAAATTATAAGGTCTTTTATCATGGCATTAACTAAAACACCAATATGTGACTTCGGTAAAAAAGCTAACAACTTTGAACTTAAATCTATAGAAAATAAAATAATTTCACTAAATGACGCTAAAGGTGAAAATGGAACATTAATTATGTTTATCTGTAATCACTGTCCTTATGTTCTAGCTGTAATTAAAAATGTTGTAGAAGACTGTAAAGAATTAGAAAATGATGGAATTAAATCCATAGCAATAATGTCAAATGATCCAAAAAGATATGAAGAAGATTCATTTGATAATATGGTTAAATTTTCAAAAAATCATAATTTTAATTTTCCATATGTAATTGATGAAACTCAAGACGTGGCAAAAAATTATGGTGCTGTCTGCACACCAGATTTTTTTGGTTACAATAGAGATCTTGAACTTCAATATAGAGGAAGAATAAGAGAGTTAAAAAATTTGAAACCAATAGAAAGTGGAGATAGTGAACTTAAAAATGCAATGAAAATGATTGCAAAATCCAACAATGGTCCAAAAGAACAATTTCCTAGCATGGGCTGCAGTATTAAATGGTTTTGATAACCTATGTATTTAGTCATAACTAGATCCTTTCCGCCTGAATTAGGAGGTATGCAAAACCTAATGTGGGGACTTACGAAATCTCTATCAAAACTAAAACTAATAAAAGTTTTTGCAGATTATCATGAAAATCACGAGGAGTTTGACAAATCAGTTTCTTTTTCGATTGAGAGAGTAAGTGGAATTAAGCTCATTAGAAAATATCGAAAATCTTATTTAATCAATGACTATCTTGAAAATAATAAGAATATAGAATGTTTAATTGCTGACCATTGGAAAAGTTTGGAGCTTATAAAAACAAATAAAAAAAAAATCTGCTTAATTCATTCAAAAGAGATTAATCACACAAAAGGTTCAAGTTTAAATAAAAAAGTATTATCAGTTCTAAATAATGTCGATCATATTGTAGCAAATTCAAATTATACGAAAAATTTAGCAATAGACTTGGGTGTTGAAGAAAAAAAAATTGTTATAATTAACCCTGGAGTTGACCAAGTCAGTGAGGTTCCTGAGAAATATTTGAATGAAGCAGAAGAAATACTTAAAGGCAAAAAATATAGAATAATTACAGTTTCTAGATTCGATAAAAGAAAAAATCATGAAAAAGTAATTATGGCTGTGAGAAATCTAAAAGAAATTTATCCCGAAATTGTCTATACATGTATCGGATACGGTGAGGAAGAGGAAAAATTAAAAAAATTAGTAATTGAACTTAAATTAGAAGAACAAGTAACTTTCTTAAAAGATATTCCTTCAGATTTAAAAAATGCTCTTATTTCTAAGTCGGATATTTTTGTAATGCCTTCAGTAATTTATAAAAAATCTGTTGAGGGATTTGGTATTGCTTACGTCGAAGCTGCACAATATGGTATCCCCTCAATCGGTGGTAAAGATGGAGGAGCGTCAGATGCAATAATCCACGAAAAAACTGGCTTGATATGTGATGGAAATAAATTGGAAGATGTATATTCAAGTATAGATAATCTTTTTAAAAACAATAAATATTTAGAATACGGCAAAGAAGCGAAAATTAATTCTACAAACTTTCTGTGGGATAAGATAATTGAAAAATATAAGAGAATCTTGTAGAATAGTAACATGATTGCAAAGTTTAACAATATTTTTTACTTAATTATCTTTCTTGCACATTTTGTAGGAATAGCTGCATATTGTTTTCAAACAATTGTTGGAACCAAAAAATTTATGGATAAGTTTGGTATAGATCACAGTGCAGCTGTAATGATTAGATTTGTTGGAGCGCTAATGCTTGGTTGGGTAATAATGGCTATTTATATTATGTTTGTAAGACCAAATGGAGTTGAGGGAACTTGGGCCTTTTTTAATTTAATATTTATTATTCATGCATGTGTTCTAGGAACAAATTTCTACTCTCTTAAAATTGATAAAACTGGTCTTAATGAAAAAGCTACAAATGAAGGCATTATAGCTCCTACAGTCTTTTTAATTATGATGGCTATACTTTGTTACGGTTTATCAGATAAAATTTATATTACTTAAACAAAACTTAATACTTCTTTTGCTACCCTTGCTCCACTTCTATCAGCTCCGTGGACAGTTCCATAATTTTTTGCTGTAGCTTCTCCTGCAAAAAAAAGTTTATCTGCAACTGAAGTTTTAATATTCTTTCTTAAATCAGCTTTTCCTGGCGTTGCTGAGGCCCAAGCACCCAATACAAATGGATTTTTACCCCAAGTAGTCATATGTCCTTTAACAAAAAATTTATCAAAATCAGACCCAAAAGTATCTCGTAAGGTTTGTAAAACGAAATCTATACCTGCCTTGCTTCCTGCTTTTTCTAAATCTTTTGCAAATTGTCCTCCCACATCAAAATATGATATTTTAGAGTCATGCAAATTCATTGTTGAACAGTACCCCTCTGGAGATTTAAGGCCTTTAGTTGTAATTTTTGGGGTAAAATACATGTCTGGTTTTACTTTATACTCTTTATAAAAATCATCTTTTAACTGTAATGTTACATGATTATAATTTGAACAGGAAAAAGCATCATAAGCTTCGTACTTTTCAATAGGTAGTGCCGGTGTAAATTTAATTTTTCCTGAATTAAATGCTGAGGTAGAAACTGTTATAACGCAGGCTTTTGCACTTATAGTTCCTTTGTTTGTGACTACCTTAACTCCATTGCCATCCCATTTAACCTCATTAACAGTTGTTTGTAGTTGAACTGGCACATTTTGTCTATAATGAGCAAGTAAAGCGCCATATCCTTGTTTTACAAATCCATCACCACCCTGACTACCTTCGCCATAACTTTCCCAATTAAGTTTACCATCAGCAGCTGTATATTGATCTAAATCTTTTCCAGACTGACAAGGAAATCTTATTTGATGTGCTGTTGCAAACCATTCATTTTCTAACCATTTTTCTTTTATTTTATTACTTAAAGGAATGTCATCTTTTGTTTTATTTTTTAACTTTCCTAACTTCTTGTACAATCCATAAAGTTTCATTCCCTTAATTTTTTTTTGACCGTCATAAACCATGACTGTGTCTGGATCTTTATAAATATCAAATATATCTTTTTGTTTCTTTCCATACTGTGCAATTTGATTAAAATTAAAATTATGTAACCAATGCGCTCCAAGATCATAAGGAACACCAAATATTGAAGTATTTGTAAAACATCTTCCACCTTTCCTACTCATAGCGTCAACACATAATACTGATTTTCCTTTTTTCATTAATTCAGCTGTTACTGATAATCCCGAGGAACCACCACCAATTACCACAACATCTGGATTTGATTGTGAAAATGAAATTTTTGGTATGGCTGCAAATGCTAATGCTGATAGTGATGTTTTTAAAAATTTTCTTCTGTTAATCATTTTCTTATTATAGATTTATAAAAATGCCAGACAACTATTAAAATAGTCGTTAAAAGAATACACAACGTAAGTGTTCTGTCCCATAGAAACTCCCATGATCCGTTGCTTAATAGCAAAGATCGTCTTAAATTTTCCTCCATAAGACCTCCTAATACAAAGGCAAGTATTAGAGGTGGCATAGGAAAATCATATAGTCTTAAAAATGTTGCAACAACTGCAATTCCAATCATCAAATAAATATCGAAATTATTGAAGGACATTACATAAATCCCTGTAACTGAGAAAAATAAAATTAAAGGTATTAAATAATTTTTAGGAACAGCAAGAATTCTTGCAATATATGGAATTAAAGGAAGATTTAAAATCAATAATATGACCATACCTATATACATTGACATTATTATTGACCAAAAAATTTCTGGATTTGTCATATATAATCTTGGTCCAGGCTGAACTCCAAAACCTAATAGTGCACCTAACATAACCGCTGTAGTTCCACTTCCTGGTATACCTAGTGTCAACATGGGTACAAATGAACCAGAACAAGCTGCATTATTTGCAGTTTCAGGAGCTGACAAACCATTTACACTTCCTTTACCAAATTTTTCTTTTTCTTCGTCGTTAACTACATTTCTTTCCATTCCATAAGCTAAGAAAGATGCAATTGTTGCTCCAGCACCTGGTAATACGCCAATTAAAAATCCAATTATTGATGATCTAGGGATGGTTTTGTACATTTTTGATCTTTCTTCTTTGTTGATTTTAATCGAACCAAGTTCTGTTAATGAAACTTGTTTTGCGGCGCTAGTAGGATCATTTCTTTTTAATATTATCGTAAGCGCCTCACTCATTGCAAAGGTTGCCATTACAACAAGAACAAAACTTATTCCATCTGTTAAGTTCATGTTGTCAAATGTAAATCTTGTAATATCTGATAAGCTATCTTGACCAACTGAAGCCAACATTAAACCTAATATTACCATCATCATTGCTTTTAAAAATTGACCTTTAGAAGAAAAAGCAGCAATAGCAGTTAAACCTAAAATCATTAAAGCGAAATAATCTGGCGATCTGAATGACAAACTTACTTTAGACAAACTGGGTGCCATAAATAAAAGATAAATTGCAGATAATGTGCCTCCTGCAAAAGAACTCCAAGCAGCGATTGCCAAAGCCTTACCTGCCTTTCCTTGTTGTGCCATTGGATAACCATCAAAGGAGGTAGCAACAGTCCCTGGAACTCCAGGTGCGTTAAGCAAAATTGAGGAAGTCGAGCCACCAAATACAGCACCATAATAAACTCCAGCCATGAGTATCAATCCTGTAGCAGGATCAAAGCCATAAGTAATTGGTATCATTAAAGCAATTGCAGTCATTGGACCAAGACCTGGCAACATTCCAATAATAGTTCCAAAAAAACACCCAACCATTACCATTAAAATATTTTGAAGTGTAAGAGCTGTGGTTAAACCAATTAAAATCCCTTCAATCATCCCATAACTCCAATTGATTGCAAGAATGGATCTCTTAAATAAATATCAAGAATGCCATGGAGAAGGTACATAAAAGCTGCTACGAAGGGAAAAGATAATAAAAACATTAAGACCCACCTTCTCTCACCTAAAAAATAATAAGATGAAAATAAAAATAAAGATGTTGTTAAAAAGTATCCAACTTTTAAAATTGTAGCCCCATAAATAATTGCAATTACTATAAGTATCCCTGTTTTTTTATACTCTAGATTTTTATGGTCTACTTTTATGGTGTTAGGCTCAGGTAGAATAAGCTTTAACCCAGAAAAAAATAATCCTGCATAGCCTAAATAAATTGGAAATGTTCTAGCATTAAATGGTGCATTTTCATCAAATGCAAAAACTTGAATTTGGTATGCAGTATATAAATAGAATGCTGAGAAAATAAAAAAGAGCAGTGATATAATTTTTGTTGTATTTATATTCACTGCTCTATTTTAAATAATCTAAAAGATTAAATTACTCCTAGTTTTTTCATAAGAGCTGTCATTTCTTCAGTTTGTTTTTCTAAGAAAGAAACAAACTTTCCTTCTGGGTTATAAATATTTACCCATGCATTTCTTGCTCTTACAGTTTCCCATTCAGGAGTTTTTTGTACGTCGCCTAACATTTTAGCAATTTTTGATTTATCAGAATTGCTCATTCCTGGAGGACCAAAAAAACCTCTCCAGTTTACGAATTGTACATCATATCCTTGTTCTTTTAATGTTGGTGCATCTGGAGCATCAGATACTCTTGATGGAGCAGTAATACCAATAATTCTTACTTGGTCTCTTGCACCCATCAATTCACCTAAGCCTGTTGATATAATTTGAGTCTCCCCAGATAAAAGTCCTGCTAATGCTTTTCCTCCAGCATCATATGGTATATATGCAACTGCATTTGGATCTGCTCCTGCAGCTTGAAATGCTAAAGCACCAATTAAATGGTCCATGCTTCCTCTTACAGAACCACCAGCCATCTTAACTGAATTAGGATCTTTGTTGTATGCATCAACTACATCTTTAAAGTTTTTAAAAGGTGAACTTTTTGCTACTGCAATAGCTCCATAATCACCAATAACTCCAGCAATTGGCACAACATCTTTATAAGATAAAGTACCATTACCTTTTACATAACCTTTGTGTCTTGTGATTGATCTTAAGACTAATGGTGTTGATTGAACTAGAATTGTATTAGCTGGCTTTGTGTTAATCATATAAGCTAAAGCTTTTCCACCTCCACCACCTGACATATTTTCAAATGATGCGCTTTTTAACATTCCAGCTTTTGTTAAAGCTTCTCCTGTTCCTCTAGCAGTTCCATCCCAACCACCTCCAGCACCACCACCGATTACAAAGTGCAATTTATCCATTGCTACTGAGCTTGAAGTTGTTGCTGAAATTAAAAGTAAAGTTGAGAATAAAACTGTAATTAAAGATTTAATTAGTTTCATTATTTCCTCTCTTATTATAATTATAATACCTGATATTAAACATAGATTTATATTTGGTGTCAATAATGATTACGTAAATGTTAAATACTTTATCATTTCAAAATTTTTTTAAAGATTTGGGTGCCAGCTATAAAGCTCTCGTTCTTGGTATTATAGGTGGTTATATTGGGACTATAATAGGTTTGCCTTTGCCATGGTTATTAGGTTCTCTTGGTTTGAATCTTTGTGTGGCTTTTACAAAATTTGACATAAAGTTTCCCACAAAATTATTAAATCCTATTTTTTTAATGGTTGGAATAATTCTTGGTGGGACACTAAATGTATCTTTATTATACAAAATACATTTGTGGGTATTTTCATCTGTAGCAATGTTGGTATGTACAATTGTAAGTACAATATTGGCTGGTTTATATTTTGTTAAAGTTTGTAAATTTGATAAATTTATTGCTACTTTAGCAGCTCTGCCAGGTGCATTTGTTCCAATTGCAGCAGCACTTTTAGAATATGGTAAAAAAGATAATCATAAGCAAGTATTAATACCACAAGCAACAAGAGTAATTTTTATCGTTAGTTTTGTGCCAATTTTATTTATAAGTAATTTAGGTTTTTCAGAAATCGAAGGATATAATTACGATAACATCTACAATCTTAGATATTATTTTGAAATAATATTTTTAATTTTTATTTGCTATTTATTTTCGCTATTTTTAAAGAAACTTAAAATTCCGTCTCCTATTCTTGTGGGTGCAATGGCTTTGTCGGGATTATTTTATACTTTTGAAATTGTAAATGCTAGATTTCCTGATTTTATAATAAATATTGCTTTTATTTTTTTAGGAACAGCGCTTGGAAGTAGATTGAATGGTTTAAAATTGAAAGAATTATTTTTTTATATATTTCATGGGGTTATGGTGAGTTCTATTCTTGTAATTGTTGCAATGGTAACGGCTTATTTTTTACAATTTCTTGGCTTTGATTTCATTCCTACATTTTTAAGTTTTGCTCCAGGAGGCATACATGAGATGGTAGTAATAAGTGTAGCTTATAATATTGATCCAATTTTTGTGAGCTATCACCATTTTTTGAGAATATTAATAATTGTAGCTTTTCTTCCAATTATACTTAAAAAATTTAGTGATAATTTTTAAAGTATTTAAATAAAGTCTATAATGAGTTTAGTGCTACTTAAAAGAATTAATGCATAAAGGATATTATAAAATAAATTTTCTTCTATAATTTTTAATAATTTATATCCAATAAATATCCCAATTATAGCTAAGGGAAAAAGAGAAATAGATTGATACAGAGTATCAATATTCATCATAGATAAATAAATGTACAAGGGTAATTTTATCAGATTAACACAGCTAAAAAAAATAATTCTTGTTCCAACGTAAACTTCTTTTTTCAATCTTAATGGTAATAAATAAAGACTCGTAGGAGTTCCACCTGCATGTACACAAAAACTTGAAAATCCTGCTATTGCTGAGCATATAGCACCTTTTAAAAAATTTTGCTTTGCTGGGGTTGTTTTTTCTTTTTTAAATAAAAAATAATGTCCTGCAAATAAAAAACCCATTATTCCAACAATAAATTTTAATAAATTTTCAGAAAAAAAACTAAAAGTAAGTGAACCAATTATAATTCCAACAGCTGCAAAGGGCACTATTAACTTTAGGATATTTGGATTAAATTCCTTTCTAAATCGATAAACAGCTATCATGTCTGAGAAAATTAAAATTGGTAAAATTATAGCAAGTGCTTGTTGTAATGGCATCACAACAGTCATTAAAGGAACAGATATCAACGATATTGAACCTCCTAAACCAGATTTTGCAATCCCATATAAAACAATAGCAGGAACAACACTTATAAAAAAAAGCGAATTTATTTCCATTAATTTAAAGATTGTAAAAAATATTCAAAAACTTTTTCTGGTGAAAGTTTATTAAGATCTGTTACTTGGATTGCTTTAAAATTTTCTCTTTCTATACTTACTTTGTATGCTGTTGTATGTGATCCAAATAATGCTACTCCTTTAACACCAAGGTGTGAAGAAATATGTGCTGGTCCTGTATCATTTGATATAACAAAACTACTTCCTTTTATTAAAGATGCAAGTTCCTGTATATTTAATGAATTTTTTTGGTTTAAAATTGTAATTGCATTAATCTCTTTTGTCATATCAATCTCTTTTGGACCTGGAGCAACAACAATTTGATATTCATCTTCAAATTTTTTTTTTATTAACTCTATGAGTTCGTTGTAATAAGGCCATTTTTTAATTGTTAAATGTGGTGAACAGAAAGGGAATAAAACTATATATTTATTTAAATAAAATTTTTTTTTTATATTATCTATATTTGAGCAAGCCCACTTAAAATCAGGAAACATAGTTTTGATAGTTTTTACACCTGAAGCTTCTAATTGATGTTTAAATCTATCTAGAACAGGATTTTTATCAAATTCAACTTTAGACTTATCATTTGGTAATGTAGTTTCAGAAGATGACCAAATAAGATTGCCGGCATTAGGAAATAATATTTTTTTATAGAAACTTGAACGAGAAGAATTTTGTAAATCAAAAACTTTTATAAATTTGTATTTTTTCAATTTTCTCATAAGATTGAATAAATAAATCAAATTAAATCTTGATAATCTCTTATCTAAAATTGTGCCCTCTAGATGAGGGTTTTGCTTAAAAAGATCAATGTAAGGCTTTGATGTTAATAAATAGATTTTATCATCTTTATGAAAATCAGAAATATCTTGAATTGCACCACTTGCCTGAGCTATATCACCTAAAGAACCATGTTTAATTATGAGAATATTAGACATATTTTAAACAACTTAACACACTATAAAAAATTATGAATAAAATACTAGTCGAAGTATCAGTTGGTGAACTTTTAGATAAAATCTCTATTCTGGAAATAAAAAAAGAAAAAATTAAGGATCTTGAGAAACTAAAATTTATAAACGATGAATATAGTTTACTTAAAGATCAATTTAATCAAAATGTTGAATCAGATGAAAAATTACTTGAATTATTCAATTCATTAAAAGAAATTAATTCAAAACTCTGGGTTATTGAAGATGATAAAAGATTATGTGAAAAAAATTCTGATTTTGGTGAAAAATTTATAAAACTTTCAAGAGACGTACATTTTTTAAATGATGACAGAGCAAAACTTAAACTGGAAATGAATAATCATACAGGTTCTAAAATCAAAGAAATTAAAGAATATACAAGCTATTAATCAATAAGTGAGCGATAAATCGTCAATCAGATACATATTAACTCTATCTATACCGATATTTTTTGCCAACCTTGCAATTCCCCTGGTTGGAATTGTTGATACAGCATTAATGGGAAATATGAGTGATCAAAATTATCTGACTGCAACGAGTATAGCATCTAGTTTTTTTTCATTAGTATTTTGGAGTTTTGGTTTTTTAAGAATGGGTACTGTGGGACTAGTAAGTCAATCATTTGGAAGAAATGATTATAAAAGCATCTTAAATATAGTTTTTAGAAATCTACTATTTGTAATTTCAATATCAATTTTATTGATACTATTCCAAAAACAATTATTAAATTTATGTCTAATATTTTTTGATTTATCAATTGATACAAAAAATAAATTTAATGAATATTTTAATATAAGAATTTACTCATCTCTTTTTGAATTAACAATTTATATTGTAGTAGGATTATTTATTGGATTACAAAAGACAAAAATTTCAAGCCTTGCAATTGGTTTATTATCTATTCTAAATATCTTATTTAGCACTATTTTAGTATTAAAATTCAATTTAAATATTAAAGGTGTCGCTTATGGGACTTTACTTGCCACAGGAATAACATCATTTTTATTTTTATTTTATATTTTCTATTATTTAAGAAAATACGTCCCTTTTAACTTTAATTTAGAGGAAATTATAAATACCTCAAAATTAAAAAATTTATTAGAGATAAATTTAAATATATTTTTAAGAACTATATTGCTAACTTTTTCTTTTTTTTGGTTTACTTATCTTGGTGGAAGAATTGGTGAAGAATTTATTGCAGCTAATACAATTTTAATAAATCTTATATTTTTGTCTGCATTTATCTTAGATGCTTATGCCTTTTCAACAGAAGGTATAGTTGGATATTCTATTGGTAGAAAAAATAAACTTCTTTTTATTAAAATTGTTAAAAATTCATTTATTTTGAGTTCTTTAACCGGGATATTGATTTCTTTATTTTACTTATTTTTCAAAAATTCATTTATAGATTTTATGACCGACATAGAGAATATAAGAGATATTAGTTACCAGTATTCTTTTTGGGTAGTGTTATTACCTTTTGTTTCATCATTTTGTTACCAATTAGATGGAATATTTATCGGAGCTTCTCAAACCCAAGAGTTGAGAAATGCCATGTTTGTCTCTGTTATTATTCACTTAATAAGTTCATTTATGCTTGTTGAAGGTTTTGGTAATCAAGGTCTATGGATTTCTTTGACTATATTTTTGATTTTACGAGCACTCACATTAACTTTTTATTTTAATAGAATTTACTTTAAAATTTAAATTAATTATTTAATGCTTGGAATAATTTTTCTTAAATCCATAGCTATTTTTGGTTTTATATTTGAATATATAATTCCTTTTCCAAATTTCTTGAGAGCCATTATTTTGCCATCGGGTGAAATAATTACCGTATGTCCAAAAGTTTCTCTTTTAATCGTATTTTTTCCAGTTTGATTAGGAGCGAAAATATAGCAAAAGTTTTCAATAGCTCTAGCTTTTAACAAAGCTAACCAATGTCTTTGGCCAGTTGTTTTGGTAAATGCCGACGGAACAGTTATAAAACTTAAATTTCTTTTTGATAAGTTTCTGTAAAGTTCTGGAAATCTTAAATCATAACAAATTGAAAGACCTATTTTTCCCCAAGGCAACGTAGCTGATACTAATTTTTTACCTGCCTTAAAGACTTTACTTTCTTTGTGTTGTTCTTTTTTTGAAACTTTAACATCAAACATATTTATTTTATCGTAATAAGTATTTATTTTTCCATTTGGTCCAATAAGAATAGATCTATTTCTTAATTTGTTTTTTTCTTTAATACACATTGAGCCAAGGAGTATCCATTTTTTCTTTGATTTAGCTATTAGTTTTACTTTTTTTATTATTGGATCATTCTTCATTTCATATGAATATTTAAATAAATTTTTTTTGTCAGCCGACATTAATGAAGAAGTCTCTGGTGTAATTATTAGGTCTGCTTGGTTCTTTATCGCTTGATTTACATATTTTATAATATCTTTAAAATTTTTAGTATAATCTTCCCCACTAGATAATTGAATACAAGCTACTTTCATGTTTGAAATCCGTATTTTTTTTCTAAATACTTTACAATATTGTGAATTATAAAAGTTAAAAATAAATATATTATTCCTGCAGTAATAAAGGCTTCGAATGGCTTAAAAGTTAAAACGTTTACTTTTCTAGCTTCTCCCATTAAATCCATAATTGTTATTACGCTTGCCAAAGATGTACCTTTTAACATTAAAATTATCTCATTTCCATAAGCAGGTAGTGATTGTTTAATTGCTATTGGAATTTGTATCTTATAAAAAGTAATTTTCTTTGAGATACCTAAACTTTGTGCAGCCTCTATATAACCCTCTTTTATTGTTTGGAAAGCCGATCTTAAAATTTCAGATGTGTATGCTCCAGTATTTAGTGAAAAGGCAATAATTGCACACCAATAAGGTTCTCTAATAACCACCCATAAAAATGAATTTCTTAGAAATTCAATATTAGCTAAACCATAATAGATTAAATATAATTGAACAAGCAATGGTGTGCCTCTGAAAAAATAAGAATATCCGTAGGCAAACTTATTAATTAGAGAATTATTGTTAATTCTTAAAATTGCAAAAAATAGACCAATTAACAGTCCAAAAAACATAGAGGATATTAAAAGCTTTAGAGTTATTACTGTCCCATTTAACAAGCTGGGAAAAACACTAATCATTAAATTTATATCCATTAGTAACCTTTATTAAATCTAACTTCTAATTTGTTGATTATTTTCATGCTTAAAAATGTGAGAACTAAATATAGAACTGCAGCAACAGAGTAAAAAAATAATGGATCTCTTGTAGATCCTGCTGCGATATAGGACTGTCTCATAATTTCTACCAATCCAGTTACAGATATTAAAGATGTATCCTTTAATGTTATTTGCCAAACATTACTTAAGTTGGGAATAGATAGTCTCAACATCTGGGGCAAAATAACTTTATAAAATTGAATACTTTTCTTTATTCCTAAAACCTGAGACGCTTCGAATTGACCTTTATCAATTGACAATATTGCTCCTCTAAAAACTTCTGTTGAATATGCTCCTGATATAATCCCTATAGCAAGAGCACCAGTTACAAATGCATTAATCTCAATATAACCATCATATCCAAAAATTGATGCAACATACATTACGGCACCTGTGCCACCAAAAAATAATAAATAAATTACTAATAGTTCTGGAACACCTCTAATAATAGTAGTGTAACAGTTTCCAATTAAATTTAGTGTTTTATTTTTAGATAGTTTTAAAGGAGTAAATATTAAAGCAAACACAAATCCAATTGCCATTGCAGCAATTGATACAGCAATTGTCATTAGGGTTGCGAAAAATAGTTCGTCTCCCCAACCAGTATCTCCAAATGATAGAAGTTCCATATAGACTGGCGACTATATATTATAGTCGCCACATCTAAAATTAATTACATAGAAGCGTCAAAACCAAACCATTTAATAGCAATTCTACTAATATGGCCGTCTTTTCTTGCTTTATCTATAGCTTTATTAAAGGCTTTTAAAAGTTTAGTGTCATCTTTTCTAATACCTACTCCAACACCATTACCAAATGCACCACCTGAAAAAGTTGGTCCCACAAGTACAACAGCCTCACCAGACTTTTCAGCGTAATCGGTAAATGCAACAGCAGCAGCTAATGCTACATCACATCTTCCATTAGATAAATCAAGGTTAACCTCATCTTGTGTCTTGTAAGTTTTTAAATTTACTTTTCCTACATCTCCAGACTCAAGAAAGTTTTGGTGAATTGTACCAATTTGAGTACAAACTGTTTTTCCCGATAAAGCAGAAGTTAATGTTTTCATTGCTTTATTTACTGCTGAACCACCAAGATTTAAGTTAACTGCATCAGGAGTATCCATCCCTTCAAGACTAGATCCTTTCATTACCGCAAGAGAAGCAACTTCATCTGCGTATCCTTGAGAAAAATTTATTGTTTTCATTCTTTCCTCAGTGATTGACATTCCAGCCATAATTGCATCAAATTTTTTTGATGTTAAAGCTGGTATCATTCCATCCCAATCCTGTTCAACTATTTCACATTGTTGACCAATGTATCTACACAACTGCCAAGCTAATTCTACCTCAAAACCAATTAATTTCCCTGAAGCATCTTTTGAATTCCAGGGAGGATAAGCGCCTTCTGTACCAATTCTTATTTTATCAGCGTTTGCAGAGCTAATTAAAAATAAGGGTAATAGAAAAGTTAAAAATATTTTTTTTATTACATTCATTTTTCCTCCATTAAAAAAAATAATTATTTCACAATTTTTCTTATTTAAAAAGAAAATTTTAATGGTTTATTGAAGAAGAAAAATTCCAAGAACAATCAAAACTAGGTATATAAACTCTAGATAATTTAGTGTTACCAAAGTTCTGGTTAAATATATTTAACCAATTTTCAACTTGCTTGGGCTTTTTATCTTGGCTTCCAACTTGAGCAGTAATTACACCTTTTGGCTTTAATATTCTTGCAAGTGAATTCATATTTTTAGCAGCTAAATCTATGCAATATTGGTCATCGTTTAGGTCTACATATATTTGATCATATGTATCATCTTTAACAGCTTTTATACTTTCAAATGCATCTCCCCACACACACTTTACTGAATTTTTTTCAGTAGCCTTCTCCCCAATTGTTCCGAGGTGTTTGTCACAAACATCTACAACTTCAGGATCTAATTCGTACCAATCTATAAATCCAAAATTTTTTGATATACATTCTCTAGCAACTCCTCCGTCTCCTCCACCGATAATAGCAGCTTTTTCTTTATTAGAGTTTAAACCTAGTCCTGAATTTACAAAAGTAGAACTATAAAGGTGTTCATCTTTTTCTGCCACTTGAATTTCATTATCAATAAATAAAGCTTTTCCAAACTGTTCTAATTCCAATATCTCAATATGTTGGCCAACCTTTGATTTAAAATTTTCTAAAACTTTATTTACAACATATGATTTTTTTAAACCTGGTGAGCTATAATTATCATGATAGAGGTCTACAGTATCTCGGTTGAACTGTTTTTTAACTATATTAGTATGCTCAATTTCATCTTTTATAACTTCCAAAGCAACAGAGGGAGAAACTTTTGCACATGTAAAAAAATCGAAACTAATAATCCCTTTTTCAGGAAATGTATGAAAACTTATGTGACTTTCTGCCAATAATGCAACTAAAGTAAATCCTTGCGGCTCGAACTTATATTTTGATATTTGGAGCACAGTAACTTTTGATATTTTAGCAATCTTGTAAACTAGTTTTTCAAAGAAGACAGGATCATACTCCTTTTTTGTACCTATTATATCTAAGGTAATATGTTCTCCAACTTTAGTCATATAAATATTAAATAACTTTAGTATTTTAATTTTTTACTTCTTTCAAATAAAAAACTACGGTAATAATTTATTGAAGGATAATGCTGTGAAAAATAATTGGTCAAATAACGAGGCTAAAAAATACATATTAAAATATAAGAAACTTGGTCATTCTAAGGATATGGCTCTCAGGGTTTATACAACTAGGTTACTTGGAAGAAATAGCGAACTAGTTTTACATGGTGGTGGAAACACTTCTGTTAAGACAACTATTAAAGATTTGGATGGAAAAAATTATGATGTTTTATGTGTAAAAGGAAGTGGCTGGGATATGGCTGAAATTGAACCAGAGGGATTACCTGCAGTAAAATTAGATCCTCTGTTAGCTTTAAAGAATAAAAAAAAATTATCTGATGAAGAAATGGTAGCCTATCAAAAGAGAAATTTAATTAACATTAAATCCCCAAATCCATCAGTAGAAACTTTTCTACATGCTTTTTTACCATTTAAATTTGTTGACCACACACACTCTGATGCAATCATGAATGTAACTAATAGACCAAATAGTTTTGCTTTTTGTAAAAAGATATTTGGAAAAAGGGCAAGTTTAATTCCTTATGTAATGCCAGGGTATGGATTAGCTCAAAAAATTAATGAGGTTTATAATAAAAACCCTAATATAAATTGTCTTATCTTACTAAATCATGGAATTTTTACATTTTCTAATGATGCCAAAGAGTCTTATGATCTAATGATAAAGTATGTAACAGATGCAGAAAAAGCTTTAAGAAAGTTAAAAAGAAAAAAAATTAAACAAATAACAAAATTAAATACAAAAATTACTCCTTCTCAAATAGCACCAATATTAAGAGGATTAGCATCTCAAGGTACAAATAAAAAATTTATTTTAACCTTTAGAAATAATAAAATTTTAAATTATTTCATAAATGGAAATGATGTAGAGAGATATTCCACAGAGGGAACAGCTACACCAGACCATGTCATTAGAGTAAAACCTTTCCCTTTAATAATTAAACCCAAACATAACTCATCGATTGATGATTTTAAAAAAACTGCAACTAAAGCTTTTAATAATTATAAAAAAAAATACTTGAAATACTTTGAACAGAATCAAAAAAAAGTTAAAGAAAAGAAAACGATGCTAGATACTTCACCAAGAGTGATATTAGTACAGAATATTGGTGTATTTTGTATAGGAGATAATCTAAAAGCAGCAAAGGTAGCAGCGGACTTAACAGAAACTAATGCTAGAGTAATTTCCTCAGTTGAAGAAACTTCAAAATATAAGTTCATATCAAAAAAAGATATTTTTGATGTTGAATATTGGTCCCTAGAACAAGCAAAAATAAAAAAAGAAATTAAAGAATTAGCAGGTAATGTTGTTGTTATTACAGGTGCATTTGGAAAAATTGGAACAGCAACTTACAAATTATTTAAAAAATATGGAGCGGAGGTAGTTTTAATAGATAATAATAGGAAAAAAGTTACTGAAATGAGTAAAAAAATTAATGATCTTTGTATCTATTGTGATGTTACAAACAAAGAAAGTGTTAAAAAGGCATTTAATTTAATTTCATCCAAATTTGGAGGGATAGATATCCTTATATCAAATGCAGGAACTGCTTTGGGAGGATCTATCGCTGAAGTTGATGATAAAATTTTAAGAAAGAGCTTTGAAGATAATTTTTTTTCACATCAAAATTGTGCAGCTGAAGCTACCAAAATAATGAAGGCTCAAAATATTGAGGGATGTTTATTATTTAATATATCTAAACAATCTGTAAATCCTGGTAAAAATTTTGGACCTTATGGGTTGCCTAAGTCTGCCTTATTAAATTTATGTAAACAGTATGCATTAGATTATGGTTCCTATGGAATAAGATCTAATGGAGTAAACGCAGATAGAATTAGGAGCGGTCTCTTAAATGATGAAATGATTAAATCTAGAGCTAAAGCTAGAGATGTTTCAACTGAGGATTACATGAAAGGCAATTTGCTTCTTAACGAAGTTAAAGCCGAAGATGTTGCAAAAGCATTTTTTCATCTTTCAATCTCCAAAAAAACTACTGGAGCTGTTTTAACAGTTGATGGTGGAAATATAGCTGCTTCTTTAAGATAATTTATGCCATTTTACCAACCAAAAGAACTTCCTAATTTGATGGTTGCTCCAAATGGTGCAAGAAAAGTTAAAAAGATCATCCAGAAGTAACTTTTACTATCCAAGAAAATGTCAATGTTATTAGAATTTATCTTAAAGGCTAGATGTTATACTAAAGTGCACAGAATTATGATAAGTATACGGCAATGAATCCATTAATATTATCTTTAATTGGTCTTGTATTAGTTGGTGTATCAGCAAATTTATTAAAATTAATAAAAAAAAATAAAATTTTATTATTAATTTCAATTTTGCCATGTATTTATATTTTTATTTATGGTCTTTATGCAACTTTTGGGCCTATTGATTTATACAAAGATGGCACTGAAAATTTCATTGCTCAAAATCCTGGAAAAGATTTACCGGTAGTATTTGTTCTTTTAAAGTTTTATCAATATATTTTAATTTTTGTCGGAGCAATTTTTGGATTAATTTATTTTAATTATTTAAAAAATTTTAGTGAAGCTAATCAGTCGTCAGATTAAGCAAATATAATCATATAGCCAGAAAAGTAATAATAAAAAAGTCTAATCACATCAGTCTTTTAAATAATATATTTTAAACTTTATTGATTACTTGTTAAACATTTGTTTTAAACCTTCTTTGGAAGCTTCACAAATTCCTTTCTCTGTTATTAAACCTGTTACATATTTTGCAGGAGTAATATCAAATGCTAGATTCATTGATCTACTTGTTTCAGGATAAATCAAAACTTTTTGAATATTATTATTTTCATCTTTTCCTTCAATATGAGATAACTCTTCAGAGTTTCTCTCTTCAATAGGAATATTTTTGAAATCTTTTATATCCCAGTCTATTGTTGAACTTGGTAAGGCTACATAAAAAGGAACATTATTGTCATGAGCGGCCAATGCTTTTAAATATGTACCAATTTTATTACAAACATCGCCTGTTGATAAAGTTCTATCTGTTCCAACAATACACATATCAACCTCCCCTCGTTGCATTAATATTCCACCAGTATTATCTGCAATTATAGTGTTTGGAATATTTTCTTCATTCAACTCATATGAAGTTAAGTTTGCTCCTTGATTTCTTGGTCTAGTTTCATCAACCCAAACATGAATGGGAATCCCTTTTTTATGTGCATGATAGATTGGCGAGGTTGCTGTTCCCCAATCTATAGTTGCTAACCAACCTGCATTACAGTGTGTTAAGATATTAACTGTTTTATTATTTTTATTATAAATTTCTTCAATAATTTTAAGTCCATTAAGCCCAATATTCTCACAAAACTTTACATCCTCATCACATATTAATTTTGCTTCTTTTAATGCCACGTCTAATAATTCATCAGATTTTACAAATGATAATTTGTTATTCATTCTATGAATTGCCCATTGTAAATTTATAGCTGTAGGTCTTGAATGAACTAATTCCTCTGAACTTTTTTTAATGAAATCTAAACCTCTATTTTCTTGTATTGCTAAAACTATTCCATAAGCAGCGGTTCCACCAATTAGAGGTGCTCCTCTTACCTCCATCGTTTTTATAGCGTTTACTGCATCTTTTATTGTCTTCAAATCTTTAATAACAAACTGATGTGGAAGTTTTGTTTGATCAATTATTTTTACTACATTATTTTCGTACCAAATCGTCCTATATTTTTTTCCCTTTACTCTCATTTAATTTCTCCAAACCACAGGAAACCAATCCTCTCTCAATTTATCTCCTGGTTTTAAATCTATTCCTACAAAAGGTGGGGAGGTTTCTCCTTTTCTATCAATGTACCTTACATCGTCTCCGATAAATCTTGCAGAAAAAGCTTTTCGACTTTTTTTTTCATTATTTCCTAAGGATGAGTGTAAAACTTTAAAATTAAATAATATCGCATCTCCAATATTCATCTCTGCACTAAAAATATTATTTTTATCTATATTGGGCATATCCATAAAACTATTGTTATTTTTATACCAAAACGAGTTATTTGACCATTTAGTAGGCTTTACCAACATTGGCAACTTATGAGATCCTTTCAAAACTTTTAGAGAATTATCTTTTGATACATTATCTAATGGTATCCAAAAACTTCCTGTATCATTCCCATCTACACAATAATATGGAAGATCTTGATGCCATGGGGTTTCTTTTTTTGTTCCAGGTTCCTTTAAGAAAATGTGCTCATGGAACACCTGAATTTTATTAGATTGTGTTACTTGACCAATAATTTCTGCTGCTGGGGAGTTAAAAATAAAATCTTTAAACTCATCAATTCTTTCCCAATTACAATAATCTTCAAAAAATCTACCTTCTTTTTTTTTTGAAATATTTTCTCTACCATGTGGGCTGGGGTTATCAATTACTTTTTGAAACCCATTTTTAAGTTTTTCAATCCAGGGCAAAAAAACTTCTTTGATTAAAATTACTCCATCGTTTTTATAATTTAAAATTTGTTTATTAGATAATTTTAAACTCACTTATTTAAAACTCTTCCAGCTACTGTTTTAAGTTTTTCTATTGTTTTTTGTGTCCTTTTTTCAGGGGCAGTAATTATAGCAACATCTAAACAATTATTTGTTGGATCTTTTGGATCAATATGACTTTCAAAATTATTAATGAGATTTTTAATCATGCTTTTTGCTTTTGAAGCATTATCTAATAATACTTTTATTACTTGCTGGACATCAACGTTTTCATGATCTGGATGCCAACAATCATAATCAGTTACCATTGAAACAGAAGCATATCTAATTTCTGCTTCTCTTGCTAATTTTGCTTCAGGCATATTTGTCATTCCAATCACATCGGCTTTCCACGATCTATAAAGATTTGACTCAGCCAAAGTTGAAAATTGAGGACCTTCCATTACCACATAAGTTCCTCCTTTTTGATAATCTATTCCCTCTTTTTTAATTGCATCCTCACATGCATTCATCAAACCTTTAGAAGTTGGGTGTGCCATTGATACATGAGCAACTATTTCTTCATCAAAAAAAGTTTTATTACGTGCAAAAGTTCTATCTATAAATTGGTCAATAATAACAAATTTACCAGGAGGCAAATCTTCTTTTAATGAGCCAACCGCAGAGACAGAAACAATATCTGTTACACCAAGTTGTTTTAATGAGTCAATGTTTGCTCTAAAATTTATATTTGATGGTGAAATAAAATGTCCTTTGCCATGTCTCGGTAAAAAATAAACCTCTTTATTATTATAATTTGTTTTTAAAATCTGATCTGATGGTTTGCCCCAAGGAGTATCTAAATCAATTAATTCTCTATTTTTGAATTCTTCAACGTCATATAGACCGCTACCACCTATTATTGCTAATTTATAATTTGCCATGTAAAAAGTAATTATATTGTATTTATAAATAACTATTATGGATTTGAAAGATTATATTCGTTCAATTAAGAATTATCCTAAAAAAGGTATTTTATTTAGAGATATAACGACTTTAATAAAGGATGAGGTTGCTTTTGAGAAAACAATTAATCAAATTATTGAGAGATCTAAAAAATTTAAGGTTGATAAAATAGCTGCAATTGAATCTCGTGGTTTTGTTTTTGCATCTGCTGTTTCCTATATATTAAAAAAACCATTCATTATGTTAAGAAAAAAAGACAAACTACCTGCAGATGTTCATTCAATAGATTTTCAGCTCGAATATGGTAAAGCAACTATTGAAGTTCATAAAGATTCTATTTCAAAAGATGACTCTGTGCTCATTATAGATGATTTAATTGCAACAGGAGGAACTGCTGAGGCTGCGGCAAAACTTATAGAAATTTCTAATGGTAGAGTTGCAGCATTTATATTTGTTATAAATCTATTTGATTTAGGAGGGTGTGATAAACTTGTAAAAAGTGGATACAAGGTTGAAAATTTAATGGAATTTCCTGGTCATTAACGTGAAAAAAAATAAGTTAAATATTAATTATTGGTTAAGGAAAATTTTTGTTACAAAAATTTATCAAAAGCTATTCAAAAATAAATCATTATTAAGAAAGACAGTCTTTACAAGTATTTTTAAGTCAAAACATTGGTCACATGGTGATATGCATGATGAATTCATATCAGTTTCTGGTCATGGCTCTAATATAAATACTCAGCAATCAGAAAATTTAATATCTTCATTAGTTGAATTCATAAATAATTATAAAATTAATTCTATATTGGATATGCCTTGTGGTGATTTTCTTTGGATGAATAAGCTTATAAAAAAAATAGATATAATGAAATACTTAGGAGTAGATATTGTTGATGACTTAATAAATGAAAATATTAAAAAATATAAAAATGGAAATATCAATTTTCGAGCATTTGATATTGTGAATTTTGATACATCAGAAGAATTTGACTTAGTTCTAATGAGGGATTTCTTTATACATACGAATAATGAAGATATTAAAAAAATACTTCTTAACATTAAAAATATGAATATAAAATATTTTGCATTTGAAAATTATGATATTTCAAAAAATACTGATGTAATAATTGGTAAACACAGAAAAATAAATTTAAAATTGGATCCTTTTAATTTAGAAAGTCCAATTTATTCATTTAGAGACTTTGAGATTGATAAATTTATTTATGTATATGAGAAAAAAGCTTTAGATAACTTCACATAATTGGTAGCGGGAAGTGGGATCGAACCACTGACCTCGGGCTTATGAGTCCCGCGCTCTAACCAACTGAGCTACCCCGCCTTTAAATAATTGTTGCTTTATACTACTTTTAATCTTTATTACAAACAAGTTTTCATTAAAAACTCTCTTTCAGCATGCCCTAATTATGGCAAATTTTACTTTTAAAAATTTTACATGAAAATCAATTCAATTTTTATTTTGTTTTTTTTTATTTTAGTCGCGTGTAACACTACAAATCCTGCCTCTGTTAAAAGATCAGATGCGCAAAAAATTAAAAATATCCAATATGGCAACATAATATCATCGTTACCTGTTAAAGTTAAAGGTGAAGGTAGTCTTATTGGTGCATCAACAGGTGCAATGATTGGAGGTCTTCTCGGAACTCAGTTATGTGATGATGGAAAAAAATTAATAGCTGGAGCAAAATGTGAAGAAATTGCAATTGTCTATGCAACAATTGGTGGGGCTGCACTAGGTTATGTTACTGAAGCAATATTTGGTAACCATCAAGGGTATCAATATATAATCAATATAGATGACAGTGATGATGATATTGCTATCGTTCAAGGGAATGATATTAGAATTGGAAATGGTGAGAGAGTAGTTATAATATTTGGTCAAACTACGCGAGTATTACCTTACGCTGGATAAATAGAAAATTTAATATTCAAAAAATACTAAGTTTTTTTAACACCTGTTGGATGTGCTATTCCGTCGATAACTAATTTGGGTTCAACACTTACGTCTATTAATTTAGGACGCTTATCTAAATAAGATTTAATACTAGAGATTGACATAATATCTTCTAGAAATTTCTCTAACCTAGGAAATTTTTTTATAATCTCTAAATCAAGCAATTTTGATAAATCTAAATGATGAAATGTAACAAAATCACACGCTCTTGGTTCGTTATAAATAAAAAATTTCTTATCATTTTCTTTCAAAGCCTTTTCAAGATCCTCAAACCTCGAAATTAAAAAAGGTGTCATATCCTGTTTTTTTTTTGCAAATTTCTCACCTGTTGCAAAGTTAACTGTTGGATTAAGTGGCATAAAAAGTTCTTGCGCACTTTGCATTATAGCGTTTGCTTTAGCATTTAATATTGGATCAGAAATGTTAATACCTGCTAAATTTTCAATAAATGTCATGATTGCCATGCTTTGACAAATCTCATGCTTCTTATCTATAACTAACATGGGTAATTGTTTAAATGGGATTTTAGGTTTTACCTCTGACCATTCTTTATCATAATAATCCCATGACATAATATCTTTGTATTCAATATTTGTATAATGAAATAATAAACGAGGAGCTTCAGCCAAAGCTCTCATTTTAAAATATATTAATTCTAATTTGTGTCTCATTTTACTTTATGAGGCTATAAACTTAATTAAGTAATAAAGTATACCTGTAATTATTGTTGCATAAGCGAAACCGTAAGTAAATAACTTGATAACAGTTTTATTATCATCGAATTTTGATTTTAAATACACATAAATGAGAGTGTAAATTCCTACTATTGCAATACTCAATAATATATCTGTTGGATTCATAAACTAAATTATAATCTTAATTTAATTCAATATTCTTTCTTATTCAATTGATAATAGAATAATTTTAGATTGTCTTATCTCCATCAAATAATAAACTACCTTTATAAAAAATAGAGAGAGAGGAAAAAAAAATGATTAAATTTAAATCAATTAACAAAGCTTTTATGAGTTTTGTAATAATTATTTCATTTTTAGCATCTTCAACAGCAGCATTTGCAGAAATAGTGGGCAGACTTTCGGTCCACTGGAGTCCAAAGCACCATAGTGCGAAACATGCTCAAATATTTGCTGATGAAGTTAATAAAAGAGCAAATGGAAAATTAAAAATTGAGGTTTATCCATCTAAGCAACTTTTTGGAATTAGAGAGGTAATGGGAGCTGTTACATCAGGTGCAGTTGAACTAGGAGGAATTGTTGGTGTAGTAAGTTTTCCACCGATAAATAAAAACTTTAATGTAGCATCTTTTCCGGGCCTATTTAATTCTTGGGAACAACAAAGAGGATTTTTTCAGAATTCTCCTAAAGGAAAAGAAATTTGGGGAGAATTAACTAAAAAAACTAATTCAACTTTAATTATGTACAACCCTGTCGGGCCAGTAATGTCAATTTCTAGTGCGAGAGAGTTAACTGGTATTGATGCAATGAAAGGTTTGAAAGCTAGAAGATTGCTTAAAAGTGAAGAGCCTATGTGGGATGCGCTTGGTGCAAATCGTGTATCTTTAAAAACGGGTGAAGTATACAATGCTTTACAGTCTGGAATGATTGATACAATAAATAGCCCTCCTGGAAGTATAAAAGCATATAGTTGGTGGGAATTTTTAAAGTACGCTCAAAAACCTTATCAATATTATGCAGATGCATACATAATGGCTAATTCAACTTGGTTTAATAGTTTGCCTGCTGATTTACAGAAAATAATCATGGATGTTGGTAAAGAGGTGGGAACACTTTCAACAGACAGAATTATGGATCATGGTGAGACTGTTCTTAAAGAATTCCAAGATAGAGGCGGTGTGGTAACAACTCTTTCAGGAGCTGAGAAAGCAAAATTTGATAAGTTAATGAAAGATAAAGTTATGCCTGCTATGGCAAAAATGATTGATGCTGATGCTTTAAAAGCAGCTCAAGAGTACGCAAAAAATAACTAAAATAAGTTATTTGTTAAGTACTAAAAAATGAAAGCATTGCGAGCAGTTAATAATTATTTAGCTTCGGCTTCTTTAGCTCTCGCAATGTTAATCATTTTTATAATGGTTGCTGCATTGTTTTTAAGTGCAGCCACAAGATTCATTACAGGAACTGGGTTTGCTTGGTTTATTGAGTTACCACCAGTTTTAGTAAGCTGGCTAGTTTTTCCATTATTAGGTCCATTATTAAAGAGAGGACAACACATTAAAGTAGATTTTTTAACTCCAATCTTATCAAAAACAAATAAAGAAATTTTATTTTTAATTGTAAATACAATTGCACTTATATCAGCTTGCATTTTCTTTAAAGCAGGTCTTGATGCAACAATAATGTATTTCAATTTAGGTCAAGTAATGGAAATTGAAATAAGCATTCCTATATGGTGGATGTTTTTAGCATTTCCGGTTGGTTTCTTAATATTAGCCTTAACTTCATTAGAATTGCTATTTGATAACATTATAAATTTAATTAGAAATTAAATGTTTACATTAGCATCAATACTATCTTTGGTAGCTCTAATAATTTCTGTTCCTATTTTTTTAGTATTTGGTTTAGGGAGTTCTATAGCTGCTATAGGTGGACTTAATCTACCTTGGTCTGTTTTAATTCAAGTATCTTTTGGGGCTCTAACAAAACATGTACTTATAGCTGTACCACTATTTATTTTTAGTGGAATGGCAATGCTTAAAGGTGGAGCAGCACTTAGACTTGTAAGATTTGCAACGACTTTGGTTGGACATTGGCCTGGAGGTCTAGGTGTTGCAATGGTTATTGCGATGGGTTTTTTTGCTGCTTTCTGTGGATCTATATTAGCTGCAATTACTGCGGTAGGAACAATCATGATGCCCAAAATGATTGAACAAGGTTACCCTACTCCGTTTGTTGTTGTTCTTGCAGCATCTGCTGCACTTCTTGAAGCTTTAATACCTCCATCAAATGCTGCAATTTTATTTAGTGCTCTTACTTATGTTCCTGTCTCCAAAACATTTGCTGCTGGTGTAATACCAGGAATTATACTTTTAATTTTAATGGTTCTGTTAGTTTTGTTTAAATGTAGACATATAAGAGCAGATCGAAAAGCAACCATTAATGAGAGATTTAGTTCTTTTATTGCAGCACTTCCAGCTTTAATAACTCCAATTATAATTTTAGGTGGAATATATGCAGGTTTTTTAACTCCATCTGAGTCTGCAGCGATCGCGGGAGTTTATGCTGTAGCAATTGGTTTTTTAATTTATAGAGAATTAACTTTTTCATCTTTATTAAGTTGCTTAAGAGATACAGCAATAATTACTGCTGTTATATTTTCAATTATTGCTACAGCAACTTTTTTAAGTGTTGTTCTTACCTACACTCAAGCACCTCAAAAAATTATAACTTACTTTACAGATATGGGTGTGAGTGTGAATTTATTTTGGATAATGTTAGGAACAATATGTTTAATTTTAGGAACATTTATAGAAATAGTTCCAGTATTTTATTTAACCGTTCCAATATTTGCAGCACTTACATTATCCTTTGATCAAAGTTTACTTCATTTATACGTAGTTTTTGTAGCTTTTGCAGGAATTGGAATGATAACTCCACCTGTTTGCGTCGGCATATATACAGCTGCTGGAGTAATAAAAGAAAACCCAGCTAATGCATTTAAAGAAGTTCCATTGTTTACAATAGTAGGAATAATTTATGGAATATTGATGATTTTATTTCCTGTATTTTCTACTTGGCTACCGAGCCTTCTTTAAAACAGTTTTTCTAAATATTTAATTATTTCTTTTCTTTTGGGATCTTTATCTGCAAAACACTTGGTAAGAGTTATTCCATGCCATCCACCAGTTTTTAATTTTTTTTTACAATTAGTGTCGCTTACATCAACAAATCTTACATTTTGTGAGTCAGATAAAAATTTAGATGTTTTAGGATTTTCATATTTATCTTTTTCATGACTGAAAACTAAAACATTTTCCAATTTATCTAATTTAATCATTGATATTTTATAATTTCTCCAATTTACCCAACCGTTGTGTGGTTTTTTTGTACCAGCAAATTTTCCAGATCTTGCAGGATGGAACGCTATCACACCATCAATTTCTGTTGGAAAATTTGATTTTAGAATCAGAGAGTCCCATCCACCAGCTGAATGACCCGAAAGAACGATATTGTTAAAACCCTTCTGTTTAAATTCATCAACCTTCAACTTAAGAACCTTTTCTTGAATTGGTCCCTCCCATTTTTGAATTAATAATACCCCATTTTCATCCTTGAGATCTAAAACGCTGTTTACATCCTGGTTATTTTTGTCATAAGTATTCCAGAATAAATCTCCATCTTTTTGTGAGAATCCTCTTGCACCCTTGCACAATTGATAAGTTTTGATTGTGAAGTCTTTAATTTTTACTCCGTCCAATTGATAAACGGTTGGAGGTATTTGCCACCATGATTTATTACATTTTTGCAATTTTCTTTCTGATCCTCCACTGCCATGACTGTAAATTATGATTATTGTTTTATCTTTATCAATATTTTGATCTAATTCGTAACGATTTCCCTCGCTATTAACGAAAAAATTATATTTAGAAAGTTTTTTTAAATCTTTTTCTAATCTTGTATCTGAAAGGGAATAATTACAAAATGTTATGCTAAATATAAATATATAAAAAAAAAATCTCACTTGTTTTGTTTAATTTCCACTTCACAAACTTTTCTGGCCTCCTGAGGGCTCATATCTTCTTTTAATTTACTTTTTGCAAGAACACATGCAGAAATGGATTTTTTAATACTAAATTCTTCATATTTTCCCACACTTAAATAAAGAAATATAACTGCAGCTCCGAAAAAAATCCATAATTTGTAATTTTTATACATTAAGAAATTTGTTGGTTTGGTAAATCAATTTTTAAATGATAAGTAGGTATATCTCTTTGCTTTAGAAGAGCAGGAATTATTTCTTTATAAGTTTCAAACAATCCATTTTTAATTATAGGCAGTTGGTCTTTTAAATGAAAATGTAATTTTTCTAAATTATATGCAGGTACACTTGGAAACAAATGATGTACGCAATGGTATTCCATTTTCCAATAGAGAAAACTTAAAATAGGATTTAACTTCATATCTCTTGCTGACAACCTGTGATCCTTTACATTCCTTGCTAAACCAGCATGTTGAGTAAATGCAACAAATTTATGTAAACCTTTTCCATAATAATGAGGCAATAAAAGATACAATACTGGTAACCAGGATGAAATTAAAAGAGACCAGATAATTATAGAGACCCAAATAATAACAAATATTCTTGAAATCAAAATTGTTTTTGGTCTTGCGTTCACAGGTATGCAATCAATCATAACTTTAGTTTTAATTCCAAAAGCATGTTTGATAACCTCAAAAGCAATACTCTTTTTAAAAAATAATAGTTCACCAAAAGGAATTAAATTCATCAATAATTTCTTTGGAGTATCTTTTAAATTGTTATCATATTCAATTTCGTGGTCATAAGGATTTTTTGTTGAGTATGTATTCCCATGATGTACAAAATGAGTAAATCTCCATCTTGTTGGTTCAAAATAAGCCATAAAACAGGCTACATAATAAAAAAACTCATTTAGAAATTTTGATTTAAATGCAGTTTTATGGCCCGTCTCATGCCAGATAGGGTTGCAAAAGCAAAAAATATTTCCATAAACATAAAACCAAAAGACTGCCCACCACGTCCCCCAATTATCATAAGCTAATAATCCAACTAAAATTAAAATCCCAAAATAAATTGACACATGTAATAGTCCTTTAAGATCAGATTTTTTTGATAGTTCTATTAAGATTTCTTTATCAATTTTTGGTCTAAACCATTTGTCTAATTTTACATCCATAATATAGGGATATTATATATTTTTTTATATAAATTTAAAATTGTTTAGTCCAACTCAAACTTTGAGCTATAGTCTTTTTTCAAGGATAGATTCTGATCTCTCTTTTCAAGATAACAATTTCCAATCACTAGTTTATCTAATTCTGTACCCATAAAACAATTAAATGCATCTTCAGGAGTGCTTACAATTGGCTCACCTCTTACATTGAATGAAGTATTAACCAAAATTGGACAACCTGTGATCTCTTTAAACTTTTTAATTAATTTGAAGTATTTTGAATTTGTGTCTTCATGTACAGTCTGTATTCTTGCAGAATAATCAACATGAGTAATAGCTGGTACTTCTGATCTTTTTACATTTAATTTTTCTATTCCAAATAATTTTTCATCTTTTTCAGACATGGGTATACATTTACTTTTCTTAACATTTGAAACCATTAACATATATGGAGATCGTGAATTAATTTCAAACCAATCATTTATATCATCAGCCAAAATTGATGGTGCAAAAGGTCTAAAACTCTCTCTGTATTTTACTTTTAAGTTTAAGTTTTTTTGCATATTCGATGATCTTGGATCTCCAAGTATTGATCTACAACCTAGCGCTCTTGGACCAAACTCCATCCTTCCTTGAAACCATCCTATTGCATCACCTTTAGATATGTCCTCTGCAGTTTTATCAATAATATGATTTTCATTAAGTGTTTTAAAATTTGCACCTAGTCTATTTAATTCTTTTTCAATTTCTTCTTGTGAATACTCTGGTCCAAGATAAGATCCTTGCATATTATCAGATTTGTTTACTTTTCTTGGTTTACCCTCTTCTATATGCCAAAGAGCTAAAGCAGCTCCTAAAGCACCTCCAGCATCACCAGCAGCTGGTTGCACCCATATATTTTCAAAGATTTTTTTTTTTAAAATTTTTCCGTTTGCAACACAGTTCAATGCAACCCCACCAGCAAGACATAAATTTTTCAAACCGTATTCTTCCTGTGTAGATTTTGCTAATTTTATCATTATGTCTTCGGTAACTTTTTGTACTGAAGAGGCGATATCCATATGAAACTGAGTTAATTTTTCAATTTTTGGATTTCTAGGTTTTTGCCCAAATAAGTTATTAAATTTGTTATTTGTCATAGTTAAACCTGTACAGTAATTAAAATAGTTTTGATCAAGTCTAAAAGTTCCATCATCTTTAACGTCAATTATTTTCAAAATTTCATTAACATAAATTGGTTTTCCGTATGGTGCTAAACCCATCAATTTATACTCACCACTGTTTACTTTGAAGCCTGTGTAATATGTAAAAGCTGAGTAAAGTAGACCGAGTGAGTGCGGGAAATGAATCTCTTTTTTTATTTCAATATTATTTCCTTTACCAACTGCAACTGTTGTAGTTGCCCACTCTCCTACGCCATCAGCTGTTATTATTACAGCCTCTTCAAAAGGAGAAGGGAAAAATGCACTAGCGGCATGACTTAAATGGTGGTCAGAAAAATATATATTTTCTTTTTTTTTATTATAATTTCCGTCATGATTTTTTAATTTATTTTGAAGTAGGTTTTTTTGAAATAGTTTATCTTTAATCCAAACTGGCATTGCCTTTGAAAAAGATAAAAATCCTTTAGGTGCAAATGCAACATAGGTTTCTAAAAGTCTCTCAAATTTTAAGAAAGGTTTTTCGAAAAAAATTATTTGATCTACTTCATCTAATTTTAAATTTGAGTATTTTAGAACAAATTCAACTGCGTTGTGTGGATAATTTGAGTCATGCTTAATTCTTGTAAATCTTTCTTCTTGAGCTGCAGCAACTATTTTACCATTTATTAATATGCATGCTGCACTATCGTGATAAAATGCAGAAATTCCTAAAATAGAACTCACTTAAAAAATTGTATATATAAATGGTGCAACTGCTGAACCTTGACTTAACACAATTAAACCACCAAAAATGACTAATACTATTATTATTGGCAATAACCAATATTTTTTTCTCACTTTTAAAAACTCATAAAATTCTTTTATAAAACTCATAAATTAAAATTGGTTTTTCATTTTACTTTTAGGACCAGATTTTTTAATCCAATAAGTATTATTTTTATTAAATTTTAAATTAAGCAAATCTTTTTTAAGTAATCGCATTAACAATGCTATTGGTGTTACTACAAAATAAAATATAATTCCCATTATAATTGGCGAAATAATCTTTCCTAGGAACAAACCAAATTTAAACCAAATTTTATTTAATGGATTTAGAAATTTTGAATTAAACAACCCTAATACTAAAAATATAAATGAGATTATTAAAGACCATATTCTTATATTCTCATTATTTAAAAGCGGATAAATTGATATGATCAAAAAAACAATAAAAAATACAATTCCAAAACTTCTATTTGATCCAATTTTAATATCATTTTGGTCCATAGATTTAATATATATATTTATAAGTACTTAAAGAAGTTAAATTTATTTATTCTAATTCAAAGATTTTTGAGGCTTCATGTCTTCTTTATTAATACCCGCAACCTGTACTGGTTTTTTCATTGCATCCCTTCTAAAAGGCTCTCCTAATTCCTGATTTAAAATTACTTCAATGAATGTTGTAATCCCTTTTTTCTGATCCTCACATGATTTTTTGATTGCCTCAGTTGTTTCATCCATATTTTTAACAGTCACTCCTTTAAGTCCACATGCATTAGCAACTTTTGCATAACTTAATTCTGGATCTAATTCTGTTCCCACAAAATTATCATCAAACCACAAAATAGAATTTCTTTTCTCTGCTCCCCATTGATAATTTCTAAAAATTACCATAGTGATTGCAGGCCATTCCTCTCTGGCACAGGAGCTCATTTCATTCATGCTAATACCAAATGCTCCGTCTCCTGCAAAACCTATCACTGGAGTATTGGGACATCCAATTTTTGCACCTAAAATAGATGGAAAACCATAACCACATGGTCCAAACAAGCCAGGAGCTAAATATTTTCTTGGCTTTTCAAACGTCGGGTAGGCATTTCCTATTGCACAATTATTTCCTATATCACTTGATATAATTACATCCTCAGGCATTCCAGCTTGTATTGCTCTCCAAGCTTGTCTGGGTGACATTCTATCTGAGTCTCTTTCTCTAGCTTCTTTATTCCAAACTGTTCCAGGATCATCATCTTCATGATCTAAACTTGTCAATGTTTGAAGCCAAGCAGATTTTGTTTTATGAATTAAATTTTTTCTGTCTTCTCTTCCTTCATCACCTGCTGTTGATGAAAGTTTTTCTAAAATTTGTTGTGAAACCATTTTTGCATCCCCACAAATCCCAACTGTTACTTTTTTAGTTAAACCAATTCTATCAGGGTTCATATCAACCTGAATTATTTTTGCTTCTTTTGGCCAGTAGTCAATTCCATATCCAGGTAATGTAGAAAATGGATTAAGTCTTGTTCCCAATGCCAGAACAACATCTGCTTTAGATATTAATTCCATTCCAGCTTTAGATCCATTATACCCTAATGGTCCAACTGCTAAAGGATGACTTCCTGGAAAACTATCATTATGCTGATAACCATTGCATACAGGTGCATCTAGTTTTTCTGCGAGTTTTTTACATTCTTCTATTGCATTACCAATCACAACACCTGCTCCAGATAGAATTACTGGAAACTTTGAATCAGATAATAATTTTGCGGCTTTATTGATCGCATCTTTTCCTCCACCTTGTCTTTCAAATCTTACTATTGGAGGCAACTCGATATCTATAACTTGTGTCCAATAATCCCTTGGAATATTAATTTGAGCTGGAGCAGAACCTCTAAAAGATTTTTCGATAACTCTATTTAATACTTCAGCCATTCTTGAAGGATCTCTAACCTCTTCTTGATAACAAACCATATCTTTGAAGAGATTCATTTGCTCTACTTCCTGAAAACCTCCTTGTCCCATAGTTTTATTTGCTGCTTGGGGAGTTACTAATAATAAAGGGGTGTGATTCCAATAGGCTGTTTTTATCGGTGTTACTAAACCTGTAATACCTGGCCCATTTTGAGCAATAACCATAGACATTTTTCCAGTAGCTCTAGTATATCCATCTGCAATTAAACCACCGTTAGTCTCATGGGCTACATCCCAAAAAGTAATCCCAGCCTTAGGAAATAAATCCGAAATAGCCATAAATGCTGATCCTATAATCCCAAATGAATGTTCAATTCCATGCATTTGAAGAACTTTTATAAACGCTTCCTCAGTTGTCATTTTGGTCATGGTTATGCCTTTCTTAATTCTTTTTTTATTTGTTAAAGTATTCGATTAATATATAAGATTGAAAAAATTTCAAATAAAGAAATCGTCACAATGTCTAATACAGATATAATAATACACGATGAAAAAGATAATGTAGGTGTTGTTGTAATCGAAAAAATAACACCAAATCAAGATTGTAATTGCTGGGTAATGGAAAATGATAAATCTGTATCCATTCAATCAAAAGATGAAATTCCACTAGGTCATAAAATCGCGATGATCGATCTAAATGAAGGAGATACTATTTTAAAATATGGTCATGATATTGGAAAAGTAATAAAAAATATTAAAAAAGGTGAACATGTTCATGTTCACAATGTAAAAACAAAAAAGTGGTAAATTATGGAAATTCCAAAAAGTTTTTTAGGGTATAAAAGAGAAAATGGACGTGCAGGAACACGTAATCACGTAATAATTCTTCCTGTTGATGATATTTCAAATGCTTGTGCTGAAGCTGTATCAAATAATATAAAAGGTACAATTGCTTTACCTCACTCTTACGGAAGATTACAATTTGGTGCTGACCTTGAGCTTCATTTTCGAACAATGATTGGTACAGGAAAAAATCCGAATGTTGCTGCAGTCATAGTTATAGGAATTGAGCCTAAATGGACGAAGAGGATTGTAGATGCAATTGCAACTACAGGAAAACCAGTTGAAGGTTTTAGTATTGAAGGAGTTGGTGATATAGATACGATTGCAAAAGTCTCAAAAAAAGCCCAAGAGTTTTCTATGTGGGCATCTGAAAAACAAAGAGAAGAATGTCCAATGAGCGATTTATGGATTTCAGTAAAATGTGGAGAATCTGATACCACATCTGGTTTAGCTTCTAATCCAACAGTTGGTAATCTTATGGATAAACTAGAACCATTAGGTGTACATTTATGTTTTGGAGAAACTTCTGAACTAACTGGTGCTGAAACAGTTTGTGAAAAAAGAGGTAAAACACCAGAGGCACAAGCAAAATTCAAGAAAACATGGAATGATTACAATGATTTTATTCTCAGAGAAGCAACAGATGACCTTTCAGAAAGCCAACCAACAGCTGGTAATATTGCTGGTGGTCTTACCACAATTGAGGAGAAAGCTTTTGGCAATTTTCAAAAAATCGGAGGATGTCAATTTATAGATGTTTTGGAACCGGCTGAAGAACCTACAAAAGGTGCTGGTTTATACTTTATGGATACTTCGTCAGCAGCAGCAGAGTGCGTTACTTTGCAAGCCGCTGGTGGCTTTAATATTCATTTGTTTCCAACTGGACAGGGAAATATTATTGGAAATCCGATAGAGCCCGTGATTAAATTAACAGCAAATCCACTTACAGCAAAAACTATGAGTGAGCATATTGATGTTGATGTATCAAAAATTCTATCAAGAGAGATGAATTTAAGTCAAGCTGGAGATGAGTTAATTAAATCAACTTTAAGAGTCGCTAATGGAAGATTAACTTGTGCAGAAGCTTTAGGTCATAGAGAATTTGTTATGACTAAACTATATAGAAGTGCTTAATTATTTTTTTAATTTTGCTAAACGTGCATCATTCCAATTAGAATAAATTCTTCTAATCATTGCAGCACCAACTCCGAGTACTACAGCTAATAATACTGATGTAAGACCATAAAATATTGGCATATCTTCAGAAAAGTTTAATATAAATTGACTTAAAGCTCCAAAATTATCACTTGTATTTACAGCAGTATTCAATGTATTTTCATCTTTAATAAAAGTGTCATATGCAATTGCGATACCAACTAAAAGTAAAAGAATTGCCAGAATAGTTTTGAATTCTGAACTGTCAATTTTTTCACCTATTTTTTGTCCGAACTGTACTCCAATTATTGACCCTAAGATTAAAACAAAAACTAAAATTAAGTCTATAGTTCCGTAGTTTAAAGCATGAAGAATTGTTACAATTGCACTTACAAAGATAGTTACAAAAAGAGATGTGCCTGGTATCAACCTTGTCGGCATTCCAATTAAATAAATCATTGCAGGAACAAGTATAAAAGCACCTCCAATTCCCATAATTGCTGCTATGAAACCAACAATTAAACCAATTATAATTGGGGTGAACGCACTTTCATAAAGTTTAGATTTTTTAAAACGCATTCTCAAAGGTAATCCATGTATCCAATAGTGTTTATGTAATTTTTTTTTCTCAGTAATTTTTTTTCTAGCTTTATCAATTTCTGAAACACCTTGAATTAACATAAAAGTTCCTAAAATTGCGAGGATGTACATATAAGCAAGAGAAATAACTACATTTATTTTCCCAATATCTTTAAAATATGAAAAAGTTATAATACCTAAAATCGTTCCAACTGTCCCACCAATTACAATCATGAACCCCATTTTATAATCAAGTGTACCCTTAAGATAATGCGTTGTAGAACCTGAAACAGAGGTTCCAAGAATGTTGCTTGCTTCATTTGGAACAGCATAAATTGGTGGTACACCCATAAAAATTAAAAATGGCGTCATTAAAAACCCTCCACCTACTCCAAATAATCCTGATAAAATTCCTACAACTAAACTTAAACCAAAAATATATAAAATATTAATTTCAACTTGTGCAATTGGAAGAAAATACTCCATAATCAGTAACTATTCTTCTAATAGTTCAAAGTCAATAAATATGAATGCTTTAAATAAAATTTTGAGCCGTACTTAAGATTATAATACCCCAGGCAAAGAATATAAAAAGATATAGAAATGATTTAATTATTTTGCTTAATTGATTTTCAAAGATTAAAGGTAATTTTTTAAAATTTTGATTTATTCTTTGAAACATACTTGCGAGATACCACAAGTTGTATTAAATGCAAAGAATATTTTAATTATTTAAAAGATTGTTGCTCCAAAAACCTTCACCTCATCCCCTTCATCTCCAAGTACGAGTCTACCTAAAAAGTCTCCTGGTATTTCAGTGCTAGTTTGTTTGTAAAGTATGGTGATATAAAGCCCTCTTCTTAAACAGCCTATAGCTTTACATCCTTCTGCTAAACTTGAAATAAGTTTGTTGCTTGCCCATTGCTTGCCTAACTCAACTTCATTAGCTCCATACATCATTTGAGATGACAAATCTCTTGTAAATCCACCATAGTCTTTAATGTTTGATGATTTAACTAAGTTTGCCCAAATAGGTTCAGCTATTTTAATAATTTCCTCATCGGATTTATCTAATAAAGCCATTTTATGATCTATTGAATTTAAGAAGCTTCTTTTTTCTCTTTTTCATCAACTATGTGATAAACAGGTGCCTTTTCCATTGTAAACTTGCCTGTTTTAGGATCTCTTCTAGATAGGGTGAGACAATGCCAATTTTCATCGTCTAATTTCATATAATCACCTCTATAATAATAACCTGGCCAACGAGTTTCTTGTCTGAACAAGGTATGTTCTGTTACACATTGAGATGTAATTGTTCTATGTTTTAGCTCCCAAGCTCTCATTAGTTGGTGATAATCTTCAGCACCGACATTTTCTAAATCCTCTTCAAGCCACGCAAGTAGCTCTAAACCTTTTTTGAGAGTATTTTCATTCGTCATGTAATTGTAGCTTATTCCACCTACATATTCGTCCATAATTTTTTGAAGTCTTTGTAACCCTTGGATCGGGGAAATATAACTTGGTGATACTGTTCCACCTGTTATTTCATTTCTTCCGACTGTATAATTTTCTAAAGGTTTATAAATCACTTCCTTGTAATTATCACATTGCTTGTCGCTTACTTTAATATCATTTGCCTTTTGATCTTCTATATATTTAACAGCTGCTTTTGCAGCTAATCTTCCCTCAGTAAAAGATCCAGATGAGAATTTATGGGCGCTTCCACCTACAGTATCTCCAGCACCAAATAAACCTTGAATTGTTGTCATTCTGTTATATCCCCAAAAATATTCAGGTGGAGATAAATCCTCTGGGCCACTTACCCACGCTCCAGAGCATGTCGCGTGAGAACCCATAACATAAGGCTCCGATGTTGTTAGTTCAGGGTTAGTGTATTTTGGATCAATATTTTGAGAAGCCCATACAACTGCCTGTCCAACTGTCATACCTAAGAAATTTTCCCAACCAACTGTTTCTAAGTGTGGATCTTGAAATGCTTCTTTCGTTACCATATGAATTGGTCCACCGCCTGCGATTGTTTCTTGTATAAAAGCGTGATTACGTAAACATGTAGGAGTAGGATGATGATCAATATACTCTCCAACTAATTCTTTTGTTTTTTCGTACCATTTTTTCTCATAATTTTCACCGTTCGCATTTTGTGTGTATGTTTTTAAATGTAAGAAGTACGCGCCAACTGGACCATAACCATCCTTAAATCTGCAAAGAACAATTCTATTCTCCATTTGAGTCATTTTAGCTCCAGCAGCAATAGGCAATGCATATGCTGATCCATTACTCCATGGAGCATACCAAGTTCTTCCCATTCCTTCACCTACAGCTCTAGGTTTGAAAATATGTGAAGCCCCACCAGCAGCAACAATAACTGTTTTTGATTTAAATACGTGGTAGTCACCTGTTCTCATGTTAAATCCAACTGCCCCACCAACTCTGTTTTCATTATTTTCGTCCATTAATAGATGGGTAATCATTATCCTGTTGTAAATTTTATCTGCTGATTTTTTTGCTGCTTCTGCAACAATCGGTTTATAACTTTCACCATGTATCATTATTTGCCATTTACCTTCTCTTTGGTATCGACCTGTCTCTTTATTTTTCATCATTGGCAAACCCCATTCATCAAACATATG
The DNA here is from genome assembly GCA_902581585.1 of uncultured Pelagibacteraceae bacterium. GTDB lineage: Bacteria > Pseudomonadota > Alphaproteobacteria > Pelagibacterales > Pelagibacteraceae > Pelagibacter. Next base: position 122,717 of record CACHPB010000001.1, on the reverse strand, counting down.
AACAGTCGAGTCTACGTGACGAGCCATGTCATATCCTAAATCTTCTCTGACCAATCCCATTAAATCATTTCTTGCATATCTTACGTGGTCCTCAGGTTGGTTTTCACCCCACTGCATTCCCATGTAGCAGTTGATTGCATATAAACCTTGAGCAACCGCACCACTTCTGTCTATATTTGCTTTTTCTACACAAACTATTTTTAGATCTCTACCCCAATGTCTAGCCTCGAAAGTTGCACCAGTTCCAGCCATTCCTCCACCAACAACTAAAATATCGCAATTTTCTACTATAGTTTTTCTAGCCATTAATAATAAACTCCTTTTTTAAAAGCACTCTTATCTACTTTTGGTAATTCTTTATTTGTATTTAATCCCTCTGGCTCTGAGTATAATATTTGAGAATTAATTTCTCCTTGATTGGGCTTATCTCCTTCAGCTAATTTTGGAATAAATTTACCCCAAGGCTTAGTAGTTATAGGCGACACAAAATTCTTTTCAGTTCCATTTCTAAATTTTATTCTCCAAGAAATAGTTCCTTTTTCCTCTTCTCTTCTAACTCTTACACTATGTCCCATTGGAGCAAAATCTGCATAACCTCTTACATCGATCGCATGGTTCGGACATGCTTTTACACATGAGTAACATTCCCAACAAAAGTTTGGTTCAATATTTTTCGCTCTTCTTATCGTCTCATCGATATGCATAATATCTGATGGACAAATATCCACACAGTGACCACAGCCATCGCATCTAGTCATGTACACAAAAGTTGACATAATTTATATTTTCTCCTTTAAGTTCTGTATCATATTAATAATGTTTTGGCTCTTCTCTTTTTATACCTAGGCCAAATTGCTCTGGAGCGTCAGCTTCAGGTGGAAGATTATCTCTAGATCCATCAGCTTCAGCTAAATTTTTTTGTAAAGCGGCACCAGGTTTGTAAAACATATGAGCAAATTTAGACCAATATACACCACCAAATAAAACTAAATTTGCAACTATAAATAATCCTAAAAATACAAAATCATCCCATCTACCTTGTAAGTTTAAAGATTGAAGATATGACCAAATTAATCCAAATAGTGAGGATGCAATCAATGCCAGTACAAATAAGTCTGCTTGTATTATTCTGTACCATGGTTGAGCTTCGGAATAAACATCAACTCTTAAAAAAAACCAAAACCAACCTCCGCCTAGAACTGTTAAAGCCGCACCAACATGCCAAATGATTGGCCAAAAAGCAGGTGTTACTGAATTTGGAGAGGTATAAAAAAATATCATTACAACTGATCCAACCCAAAACAAAATTGTTCCATACATTCCCATTACATGTGCCAATCTTCTTTTACCTGCCCCTAGCTCAGAAGTAGTTGCTATGTCGCTTGCAATAGTTTTTGATATTACTGATATTCTTTCAGAAGTAGTTAATTCTTTTTTAGCTGATAATTTTGCTTTTTTTGCATTTTGGAAAAAGTATTTTACATTTTTTTTATGGATAATATCCATAACAGTTCCAACTAGTATTAAAATACCCATAAGTATAACGAACGATTGTATTAAAATAGCTGGTACACTCTGTGATAAAATAAAAAATGGGTTTGTTGAAATCATTATGATGTTCCTTCCGCCAATGGATTCTTAGTATACTTATTAAAATAGATCAACTACGATAAAGTGACATTTTAGCACTGCTAAATTGTTCAAAATTTATTTTTTACGCTGATAATGCTGTTTTAAAGGTATAACTCCCCTCACACCTCCTTGTGGGTTATCCACATCATTTTTTCTTCTAGGAATTAAATGTATATGGCAATGCATTATTGATTGCCCTGCTACTTTGCCTGAATTTGTACCAATATTAAAACCATATACAGTCGAATCAAGTTCTTGGATTTTATATCTCATTTTTTTTATTAGCTTATTACAGGATATAACTTCTTCCTCTGACATATCAAAATAGTTTTCAACATGTCTCTTTGGAATTATAAGCGCATGATGTTTTGAAACTGGATAGGAGTCAAAAGTAGAAAAGGCTAAATTATTTTCAAATATATAATCACTTGGTGGAACATTACAAAAAAGACATGGGTTATTTGGATCCCTCATTAATTATAATTATATATATTTTTATTGAACTCACTTTTAAAGGTTTTAAAAATTTTATTAAACATTTCTTTGCTTTTTCTTCTCCAATTATAACCATGAATAAAATTGACAGATACAACACCTTTTCCCGATCCAACTAATATAATTTCCTCAAACTGTTCAATATCCTTTAAGTAAATATCCTTTTTAATAATACGAAATTTTTTTTCATAAAACTTAATATTCGTTCCTTTGTAATAATTTGATTTTGGTGAATATATTTTTTTTTTATAAACAAACAAAAGATTTGAGGTTCCAGTTTCAAGAATTTTATTATTTACACATAGAGCGATATCCTGTTTTGACGTATTCATTTTTGACAGAAATTCTAATATTTTTTTATATTTCAGATTTTTATACTCAGGTTTTACTCTCTCATAATTTACTAATTTTAAACTAAATTTACTTTTTGGTATTACTCTTTCCCTAATAGAAACAGATATAATTTTTTTATTTAAAGCAACTCTGAGTAAATGATTGTAAGAAATTTTTTTATTAACATTTTTTTTAATTAAATTTAAAATAATGTTTTTAATATTTGCCTCGCTTATATTATAAGCTTTTAAAGATTTGATTAAATTTTGAATATGTGATTTAAAAAAAAGAATTTTAGGTGGTCTGCTGTATATCCACATTGTAGTAAAGACACCATTTTTATTCCAAAGATCATTAAATTTAATCTCCTTAAGTGTGTTACGCTGATAGGATTTTTTTAATAAGTAGTTTACCATTTTTTGTTAAAAAAGATTCTGGGTGAAATTGAAATCCATATATATCATCTTTAATGTTTTCAAAACCCATTGCAATACCAGTGTTTGAACATCTGATTGTTATTTCAAAATTTTTAGCTGAAAATGGCTCTTTTAGTTTTAATGAGTGATATCTGCCAACTTTAAATTTTGAATTTTTCTCAAAGATTGACTTGTTACTTGTTACTTTTACTTCTGATTGGTATCCATGGAAGATATTTTTTTGTTGAATAATTTTTGCTTTTTCAGAAAATAAAATTTGTTGATATCCTAGGCATATTCCTATTATTTTTTTTCTTCCCTTGAATTTTTTATAAAGTTTTGACGTATTTGGGTAATCTTTAGGAGATCCAGGACCTGGTGATAGCACTATTGTTTCAGATTTTTCAAGTAAGTTATTATTTAATTCAAAATAATTTGTGCAGATTACTTCATCAAATTGGGAAAATTGATGAACAACATTCCAAGTAAAAGAGTCTTGATGATCAATTATATATATCATTTAAATAATTCTAATAGTGATTTTGCTTTTATAAAATTCTCATTAAATTCTTTTTTTGCTGCACTGTCTAAAACTACACCTGAAGCAGCAGAAATCTCTGATTGTTTTTTAAAATTTAGAATAGATCTTATTATTATATTAAACCTCATATCTTCATTGAATTTGATAAAACCAAAACTTCCAGTAAAAATATTTCTGTCTTCCTTTTCCTGAGAGTTTAATAATTGTAATGTCTTAATTTTTGGACATCCAATTACAGATCCACCAGGCATCATAGCAATTATTATTTCTTTTACAGAAATATTTTTTTTTATCCTACCTGCAATACTTGTTACATAATGATAAAGATGCTTATATTCTTCAACATACTTTTCCTTTTTAATCTCTACGGTTCCAGGTTTGCAAATTCTTGATAAATCATTTCTTTCAAGATCAACAATCATATTATGTTCTTTAGTTTCCTTATTATTGTTTCTAAAATATTTTAGAGCCTTTAATTTATTATAAAATTTATTCTTTTTTAGGGTTCCAGCTATTGGTTTAGTTAAGATTGTGTTACCTTTTCTATCAATCAATGTTTCTGGAGAACAGCTAACTATTGAATAATCTTTATCTCTAATCATAAATGACTCTGGAGACGAATTGATTTTCATAAGTTTCCAAAAGAAATTAACAGGATTTATCTCAGATTTATTTTTATATTTAGTGCATATTTTGATTTGATAAGTTTGTCCTTCACGTATTTTCTTTGAAAAAATATCAAATATTTTTTTGTACTTTTTATAGCTAATATTTAACTTAAAGGGGCTCGAAATATTAGTTTTTTGGAACTGATAACTAAAATTATGATTTTTTTTTGTTGAATATATTTTAATTTTATCTCTAATTTTTATAATTGTTTCTGGTTTATAAAACACACCTTTATAGAATTTGATATTTTTTTGATTTTTAATTTTTATTTTTAGTAAATTACAAAGTATTTCATAACCAAAAAAGCCAATAAAAATATCTGTTTCTTTTCTATATTTTTTTGTTGAAAAAGAATTTAAGAAATTTTCTATATTTCTGTTGTTTAGTATTATTTTTTTTGAAAAATCAGTAAATAAATCGTAACCACCTTCAACTTTATATATTATCAACGGCTTATTAGACTGATAAAGATTTTCTAAAAATGGACTAAATTTTAGTTTATGCTGTTTGAACTCTTTCAATTGATTTCTCTTTAATTGGTAAGTGTATCAAACCTGCAAAGATTGATAATGCGATAGAAACGTACCATGCATAATCAAAATTTCCATGCATTTCATAAAAAACACCTCCTAAATATGCCCCAAGAAAAGATCCAATCTGGTGACTTACAAAAACTATTCCATAAAGAAGACCAATGTGTTTAGTTCCAAATATATGACCTACTAAACCATTTGTTGGTGGCACAGTTGATAGCCATAGAAGTCCAAAAGTAACTCCAAATACAACCGAATTAAATATACTTGGTGGTAAATATAAAAAATATATTAGCGAAACACCTCTTAACAAATATATTGCACTCAGTACTTTCTTTTTACTAAACTTTGTTGCAAGATAACCACTCCCCATAGTTCCTATCATATTGAATACACCTACTAATGCTAAAATCATAGCTGCTGTCCAGTCTGGCATACCTCTATCCATCATGTATGTTGGTATATGTGTAGCAACTAAAGCTATATGCCAACCGCAAACAAAAAACCCTAAAGTTAAAAATATAAAACTTTTATTATTAAATGCCTCTATTAAGGCTTCCTTAGCTGTTTGGTGATTATTGTCGTTATTTCCAACTGGAGTTTTAGGTGTACTTATAAATAAAGCTGTTATTAGACCAATTCCTAAAAGAAAACAAAAATATAAAATCGTTATTTCCCATCCAATTTCAATTAGTGAATATCTTACAAGTAAAGGCGACACAAAAAAACCAAATGATCCTGCACAAGTTACAATGCCAGTAGCAATTGTTCTATTAGATGATGGAAAATGCTTTGCAACTACTGAAACTGGAATGCTTATAGCAGTTCCACCTAATCCAATTCCAATTAGAAGTCCTATGGTTAAAGTAAAAAGATAACCTGTATTTAGCCCTGAATAAAACAGGAAAAGTCCAGCTAAGTAAAATAAAAATCCTATAAATATTGCGGTTGCACCTCCGTACCTATCAGTTATGAAACCAAATATTGGACTAAAGACCCCCCACATCAATAATTGTAATCCAATAACAAAACCAAAATGAGAAATTGAAATATTTAGATCAGCATTAAAATCAAAAAAAAATAATCCGAATGTCTGCCTTATACCAAGAGATACAATAACAACTAATGAAGCTGCTATTAGTGTAATTAATGCTTTTTTTGTAATAAAAAATTTTTCAGAACTCATCTAATGAATTTAAGCGATTTTCGCAAATCTTCAATTAAATCTTTTGGATCCTCAAGACCTATGTGTAATCTAACAATTTTTTCGTCTTCTTTTATATCTGAATGAATTCTATTTCCTCTCTCAGCCTTACTTTGATGAAGCGCTAAACTTTCAAAACCTCCCCAACTATATCCATAACCAAATAATTTAAGAGAGTTAACAAATTTGATTACAGATTTTCTATCCTTAGTTTTTATTTTTAGACCCATTAAACCAGATGCTCCTGAATAATATTTTTTCCATAACCTGTAATTAAGAGATCCTTTTTTATAAGGATACAGAAGTTTAACTTTTTTATTTTTTGATAAAAATTCTGCAACCTTTCTAGCATTTTCTTGATGTTTATCTAATCTAACATCTAATGTTCTCAATCCTCGAGTTATCAAGTAAGCATCATCAGGACCTAATCTTAAACCAATAATTTTTTGTGCTTTCTCAACGTGTTTAAAAACTTTTCTATTCACTGCTAGACTTCCACCCATTACATCCGAGTGTCCTGAGTAATATTTGGTCGCTGAAACTATCGACATATCAAATCCTAGTTTCATCGGTTTAAAAAAATATGGTGTTGCCCAAGTATTATCAATTGCAGTAAATACTTTCCTTTTTTTAGCAATAGATATTATTTTTGATAGATCTTGAAATTCAAATGAATTGCTACCAGGATTTTCTACGAAAATTAATTTTGTTTTTTTGTTAATTATTTTATTGAGAGATTTTAAATCATGAGGATTGTAAAAAGTTGTTTTAATATTAAATTCTTTTAAAAAGTCTTGGGTTAAAACCCTTGTTGGATTGTAAACAGGGTCAGCAACAACTATTTCATCTCCAGGTCTTACAACACTAAAAATTGCTAAGAAAACAGATCCAAAACCCGTGGGTGTTAAAAAAACATGATAAGAGTCCTCAAGCTTGGTTAAAATTTTTTGCAAAATATGTGTTGTTGATGTTCCTTGTCTCCCATAATCAAAATGGCCACCTCTTGGATCTTTCTTATATTTAGACTGAGTTCGTCTTATGTCGTTCATTGATTTGAATATTATGGTAGATGCGCGCACTACTGGCGGATTAACTGAATGATTATGGAAATCTTTGGCAGTATGTTTTAAAAAAGTCTTAAACGATTTGCTCATAAAAAAATTGCTATGTTCATTGGACAATGCTATATCCACCAAATAAGTCAATAAAATAGTAAAACTAAGGAGATTATGGGATACCCAAAAAAACACAGAGGCCGTAGAAAAATGGGCTCTAAAAAGAGAAGAGCTAGAAAAAAAAATAAAAAGAAATAAAATTTTTAATCTTTAATCCAACCACCACCTAATACTTTATGACCAAATTGGTCTTTCTTGTAAAATACACAAGCTTGGCCAGGTGAAATTCCATATTCAGGACTAAAAAGATTAACTTTTGCATCATTATTTTTCTGAAAATTTACATTTGCCTCTAAAAGTTTACCAGTGGATCTTACTTTAACTAAAATTTTTTGATTAAATTCTTGATTGTCTGCCAAAAGATTTAAGTTTTTTAAATTAATTTCTGTCTTTGCTAATCTTTCTTTAGGTCCTATAAATATTTCATTGTTTTCAGCATCAATTTTAATTACATAAAATGGTTCCTCGTTGGAAACTTTAATTCCTTTTCTTTGACCAATTGTGAAATTGACTATTCCATCATGTACGCCAACAACTTTTCCATCCAAATTTTTAATATTTCCTTTTTTATAGGACTCTGGTTTAAATTTTTTTATTACTGATGCATAGTCTCCATTAGGAACAAAGCATATGTCTTGGCTATCTGGTTTATCTGCAACATTTAAATTTAACTCTTTGGCAATTTCTCTTGTTTTATCTTTTAATAATCCTCCTAATGGAAATCTAATATAGTTTAATTGTTCTCTTGTGGTATTGAATAAAAAATAGCTTTGATCTCTATTCTCATCTATTGCTCTATACATGTTTGTTTTATTATTTTGCGTCAAACTCTTAACATAGTGGCCTGTAATTAAAGCATCTGCATTTAAATCTTTTGAAAATTCAAATAAATCTTTAAATTTGACTGTTTGATTGCATTGCACACAAGGTATTGGAGTTTCCCCTTTTAAATAACTCTCAACAAAATTATCAACAACACCTTGTTTAAATTTACTTTGGTAATATAGTATCTTGTGTTCTATATCTAATTTATGTGCTACCCTCTTAGCATCCATTATATCCTGACCTGAACAACATTGTTTTGAAGCAGCAACCTCTTTACCGTCATCGTATAATTTCAAAGTTATACCAATTACTTTATAACCTTCTTTTTTCATCATTCCTGCAACAGTCGAGGAGTCAACACCTCCAGACATTGCAACAACAACTGTTGTTTCTGATGGTTTTTTATTAAATCCTAAAGAGTTAGTTTCTAAATTCATTTGATGGTATTTATACTTATTTCTATTATAAGTTAAATTAAATGATTTTAGATTTTGAGCCAGGTGACAAAGTTATTAATCCTGCCAACAAAAGTTGGGGTATTGGTCAAGTTCAGTCGATAATTAAAGACAAAGTAACTGTGAACTTTGAAAATGTTGGTAAAAAAGTGATAAATGCAAATAATATTGAGTTAGAGAGAATTGAAAGTAATGGATGAAACTAAATTAAAAAATATTATCGAAAATTTAATTGACACTTTCTTAATTGCAGGAGATCTCTCTATTAAACTTAGAAATCAAGGTTTAATAAAAGAAATTAAATCTGATAATACGCCAGTTAGTAATGGTGATATTGAAGTAAATAAGCTTCTTACAAAAAAAATATTAGAATTAACACCTGAAATTCCAATTGTCTCTGAAGAAACTTCGCACAACAAATCTAAAACAGATCTAAAAGACTTTTGGCTTATCGATCCTATTGATGGAACATATGATTATATTAACAACAAAGAGGAATTTACTTTAAATGCTGGTTTGATATTAAATGGAAAAGCTGTTGCAGGATTAATCAATGCACCAGCGAAAAAAAGGATGTTTTATTCTTATGGAAAAGATAAATCATTTGAATTATCTAATAATAAAAAAACTAAACTAGATTGTAAAAAATTAACTTCATTAAATTCGGTAAAAGTTGTTTCATACTCAAATATATTAAAACCTGAAATTGAGATAATTCATAAAAAAATTGGCGTAACAGAATACGTTAAAATGAAGAGCTCACTCAAATTTTGCGTTATCGCAACAGGAGAATTTGATGGTTATGTTGCTGAACCTAGAGCGTGTGAATGGGATATTGCTGCAGGACATGCCATATTAGAAAACTCAGGTGGTATAATTAGAGATTTTGATGGTAATGAAATTAGATATGGAAAAAAAGATTTTAAAAATCCAAGTTTAATTATTAAAAGAAGCGATAAATTAAAATGAGCGAGCAATTAAGAATAATTTTAATAATCATTGTATCCGTTTCAATATTTGGCTTAATAGTTTTTGTAATGGTCAAAAATTATATAAAAAACAAAATTCAATATTATTTAGAAGAAAAAAATAAAAAAACTAAAGAAGATTTATAATCTTTAAATATTCATCTTTATCTAAATCCATTACTCTTCTTGAAACTTCAAAATCAAAACCTGAGCGTGCTAATACTCCTATGTCTTTTTTATAAAATAAGGGTCTATTGTCTTCCTGTCTTGATGGTCCAATTCTTTTTTTTTTACAAATTTTTATAGCTGAAAAAAAATCTTGGTCTTCATTTTTATCTTTGATTTGTTCGATAGTTTTTTTTATATATTTTTCACTTACGCCTTTGTTGATTAAATAATTTCTTATCTTATTTATTGAAGATCCTCTTTGTATTAAACTTTTTGCTTTAGATTCTGAGTAAAATTTGTCATTAATAAATTTTGATTTTTCAAGATCTTCAAGAACAATATCGATTAAATTTGATACGTCATTTTTTTTTATATTTGGAGTTCTTGACATAAGATATTTTTTTAACAAATACGTTCTCAATTGTTGTTTTGATGGAGCAAATTTTTCTACATAATTAAGTGCGAAATTAGTCATTTCAGTTACCGTGACTTCTAATGTCTTTTTTTTATTTTTTATAGGAATCATGCGCTTATTTAATATAATATAAAAATATTATGATTGAACAAATAGCAGCTTTTTTTACCATAGAAATGATCTATTTATGGTTAAATATTGGTGTAATACCTTTTTGGCTGATTTTGATTGTTTTTCCACAATCTAAAGTTTGTGGTTTGCTAGTAACATCTGTTGTTCCTTTTTTAATATTGTCTGCTGTATATTGCTATCTGGGTTACTACTTTTTTGTTTCTGGATACGATTTTGATTATAACTTTACCTTGTATCTTGGCTTATACGATTTAAGAAACCTCTTTGAGGCAGAAGCTTTTTTAATAATGTTTTGGACACACTTTCTAGCTGCAAATTTATTTTGCGGGGCCTGGATTATGAAAGATAGTCAAAAATTGTTCATATCAAAATATTTAGTTTTTATTCCATTAATTATAACTTACTTCATTGGTCCAATTGGTTTGGTAATTTATTGGATTATCAGAATGTTTTACGCAAAGAGAATAAATTTATTAGATTAACTTCAAGATTATTTTACAATTTTAAATCCAGAATTTTGCATAGAGCCAAATCCACCATCTATATGAGAAATGTTAGTAAAACCCATGCTTTGTAAAGTTTTGGTAGCTAAAGCTGATCTAAGTCCTCCTGCACAGAATAAAACTATTTCTTTATTCATATCGATTTTTCCTTCCTTAAAATATTGGCTATCTGGATCCATCCAAAATTCCAACATTCCTCTTGGAATATGAGAAGAGTTTTCTATTCTACCTAATCTTTCCAATTCTCTTACATCTCTTATATCAATAAGATTACAGGTATTGTTATTAACTTTTTCTAAAGCTTCGCTAGGTGATATGGTTTTTATTTCTTTTAGAGCTTCTGCGACTAATGTTGATGCTGATTTTATTGTCATAAATGTTTATTACACTAAATAAAACATATTACTATAAAAAATAAAGGTCACAATATGAAAGCTCCAAACTTTAAATTATCATCTACATCTGGAAAAACAGTTGAATTAAATAAAGTAAAATCAAAATATATTATTATCTATTTTTATCCAAAAGACAACACAAGCGGATGTACTATAGAAACAAATGATTTTAATAAACTTCTAAGTAAATTTGAAAAACTTGGATGCACAATTTATGGAATTTCAAAAGATAGTATTGAAAGCCACAATAAGTGGAGCAAAAAACTAAAGTTAAAATTTGAATTGCTAGCTGATGAAGATAAAATTTCTTTAAAAGCTTACAAAGCTTGGGCTAAAAAGAAATTTATGGGTAAAGAGTTTATGGGAACAATTAGAAGTACATTTGTTATTGAAAAAAATAAGATTATAAAAGAGTGGAAGAACGTTAAAGCGGCAGGCCATGCTCAAGAAGTATTAGATTTTATCAAAAGTGTATAAAAAAAGGCCCCTTTTCAGGGGCCTTTAGTTAACTATAGAGAGAGAGATAGTTATTCTTTAGTCTCTTATTGCGTATGCAATTACACCAGACTCTGAAACATCAGTTCCAAGTCTTTCTGCTTCTTTGCTCAATCTTATACCCATTGTACCTTTCATAATTCCCCAAACTATTAGTGAAACTATAAATACAAATGCATTGATTGATATTACTCCAAGAAGCTGCGCACCGAATGATGCATCACCATTTGTAAGTGGAACAGCTAGTGTACCCCATACTCCAGCGAATAAGTGGGCTGGAATTGCTCCAACTACGTCATCGATTTTAAGTGAGAATAATAATTTAGTTCCGAAGACAACTATTAGTCCACCAATTGCACCTATAAGAATTGCTGCTAGCGGTGAAGGCATTAATGGTTCAGCTGTAATTGCTACTAGACCACCAATTGCTCCGTTAAGCATTTGTATAACGTCAGTTTTACCTGCCATTAATCTAGTTACTGCTCCAGCTGCTAATACACCACCACATGCTGCTAAATTTGTATTAATGAAAATATTTGATACAGCAACTGCATCATCAAATGTTCCCATTGCTAATTGTGATCCACCATTAAATCCGAACCAACCTAGCCATAAAATAAATACTCCAACTGTTACCAATGGTACAGATGACGCCGCAAACGGCTTCATAGGTTTAGCTGCACCAGATTTATCAAATCTACCTGTTCTAGCTCCCAATAGAATTGCTCCAGCTAATGCTGCTGCACCTCCAGTTGAGTGAACAAGAGTAGAGCCAGCAAAGTCTGAGAAACCAGCAGCTGCTAACCAGCCACCTCCCCACTGCCAACCCATAACGATTGGATAAATGATGCCTGAAAGAATAGCTGCAAATAAAAAGAACGGCCATAATTTAATTCTTTCAGCTAATGTTCCAGATACAATTGAAACTGTTGTTGCACAGAATACCATTTGAAAGTACCAATCAGATCCATCTGCATATCCAGTATCTACTGAACTTGCATCAGACCATGGAGTAAAGCTTCCAATGTATCCACCTTCTGGAATTCCGTATGCTAAATTATATCCAACCATCCAGAACATAATTCCAGCTATTGAAAATAATCCAATATTTTTGGCACATATTACTGATACACTTTTTGATGTTACCATCCCTGATTCAAGCATGGCGAATCCAGCTGCCATAAACATTACTAGAAAACCACAGACCAAGAAAAGAAATGTATTGAATATGAAACCTACTTCAGCTGAAACTGTAGTTTCAGCATAACCGGCACTAGTCATATTTAGTAAGAAAAATAAACTTACTAATGGACCAACCAGTTTTTTTAAAAGTTTAACCATTTCACCTCCGTTTAATTAAAGGTGTTCTTATAAATTTAATAAAATTAAAAACTAATGATAGTTAGGAAAAATAGGTATGCAGTAAGTGCATGTAGTAACAGCCTTTTTCAAGTTTTTAAGCTTAAAAAAGGCTGTTAAAAAAAGTTTATTTGTTGAAAACTTCTTTAAGTGCTTTTGCAGGTAAAAATTTTACCTTTTGAGAAGCTGCGATTTGGATTTGTTCTCCAGTTCTTGGATTACGGCCAATTCGGGCTTTTCTTTTAGCCACTTTATATGTACCAAAACCAGCAATTTTCACATTGTCGTCGCCTTTTAAAGCATCCAAAATAGTGTTGGTAATTGTATCAAAAGTACGCTCAGCATCAGCTTTACTTTGATTTAAAGACCCAGCTAGTTTCGCTATAAGTTGTTTTTTGTTCATTTTAGCTCCGGTTTAAAAGGTTATATTTATATACTTAACAAAATCATTGATAATTCAAGCTTTTTTTTTGTGTCTAAAATATTTTTTGGCACAACATATAGTTGTAAAAAAACGTTGATTTATATAGCTTTTTTAACTGTCAAAAATGCCTTTAAAATAAGCCTAAATCTTTAAGGTCGTTGAAAGTCGCAAAAAACATCAAAGTTAATAATAAAAACATTCCGATTCGAAAAAAACCTTCTTGAGTTTTTTGGCTTAACGGCTTTCCTAATACTTTTTCGAAAGCGTAAAACATTAGGTGACCACCATCTAAAAGTGGGATGGGAAATAGATTTATTAAACCTAGACTAATTGAAATATAAGCCATCATGCTAATAAATGGGAGTATTCCAAACTCTGCAACTTGACCTGAAATTTTAGCTATTCTAATAGGCCCTCCTAATTGAGAACTGTCTCCTGAGCCAGTAATCATTGAGCCCATATATTTAAGAGAAGAAGTGGTAACAAAGTAAACTTCTTTAACAGACTCAATTAATGCCTTCGCCGGTCCTAATTTTTTATGATTTATTTCATTGTTATAAGGACTAAGTTTTATGCCAATAATTCTTTTGTTAATTTTGTTTCCTAGATTATCAACTCCGGCAACAATTTTTGGTTTTACTTTTAATAAAAATTCTTGATCATATCTAGAAACTTTAAAATCAACTATTTCCGATGTTGACATTAAAATTAGTTTAGAAACGTCAAGAATACTCTCTACTTTGTTATTATCTATCTCAAGTATTATGTCATTTTTTTTCATTCCAGCAATTTCTGCAGGGCTGTCTTTTTGAACCTCATCGATAATTGCTGGGGTAAAGTCTTTTCCAGCAAACATATATATGAATAAAAAAATAAATATTGCTAAAACAAAGTTTGCAATTGGACCACCTGCAACAATCAATGATCTTTGATACAACGGTTTTGTGACAAAAAGCTTTTCTTGATCTTCTTTATTGTATTTTTTTAAAAGTTCTTCTTGATCAGCCTGGGAAAAAACATTTCGATCTCCAAAAAATTTAACATAACCGCCAAGGGGTATCCAGCAAATTTTCCATCTTGTTCCGGATTTGTCATTCCAACCAAATAATTCTTTTCCAAAACCTATAGAAAAGTCAGTTACTCCAACACCATATTTCTTTGCAAAATAGTAATGTCCATATTCATGAATAAAAACAACTACAATGATCAATACAATAAATGGCAAAATAAAACTCATAACATTTATAATATATTTATATAAACAGGATGTAAATGATGGTTTATTTTAGTCTCCAAGTTAAAATAGGTAAAAATGTTGCAACAATAAATGAGCAAAAAAGCAAGGATTGAGAGACAAATATAGGTAAAAAGTCTAGAGGCAATATTATTCCGACCAGAATTGATTTTGAAAAGTCAGGACTTGGGAATAAAAGAATTCCTCCAATTAATCCAACAATAATAGCTACATATGCATTTTTTTCAGTAAAATTTTTGGAGTAAAAACTATAAAATACACTTAGTACAGCCGCACAACAAAATAAATCAGCTAATAAAAATAAATATAAAATACTTATTCCTTTTGATGCAACAAAAAAAGAAATTAAAGAGATTAATATTATTATTTGCTTAGATAATTTTAAATAATCACCTTTGAATTTGATTACTTTGTTTCCATCAACAATTATTAAACTAGAAATAGCGTTTACCAAAGTATCTATGCTGCTTACTGTTAATGAAATAGCTAAAATTATTATTATGATTGATAAAAAAAGAGCATTTTCTTTAAGTAATAAAGAAAAAAATGCTAGATCAGGAATTAGATTTGAATTTTGAGAAGTTGCAATTAACCCTGTAAATCCCATCAAAAATACAATTGGTATAATAATTAAAAATGAAAAAATTAGACTACTTTTTAAAACTTTATTGTCTTTAGCTGCATAAACTCTTTGCCAATTACCTTGATGAAAAAGATTTGTTGCTGCAACAGCTATAAAAAAAGTTAGACCTGCAGTAAAATTTGGCAAATAGTTAAAGCTTAATAAATTAGGTTTATTTTGTTTGATAAATTGGAAGCTAAAATCATTAGAGTTTAAAGATATCAAATACGAAAATGATATTATTAAAAGAAAACCAAAAACTATAAACTGAATATTATCTGTAAATATTGAAGCTCGTAATCCACCATACAAAGTATATAAAAGAGAACTAATTATCACTATAGATGCAGTTATCCATAGATCTGTTCCAGATATATAATTTATTAATATAGAAACAGCTGTCA
Source organism: uncultured Pelagibacteraceae bacterium (assembly GCA_902581585.1). Classification (GTDB taxonomy): domain Bacteria; phylum Pseudomonadota; class Alphaproteobacteria; order Pelagibacterales; family Pelagibacteraceae; genus Pelagibacter. The sequence continues at coordinate 107,299 of CACHPB010000001.1, read as the reverse complement.
CCTCTGCTATTAAAAAAATGGACATATAAAAAATGGATAAAAATAAAATCAGTTTAAATAATTGTGAACCAAATCTATGTCTTACAACTTCAATTAAAGATTTGCTTCTTGGGTATTTATCTCTAAATTTTTTTCCTAAGTATATAAGGGTGAAAAGAGGAAATGCTGTTCCTAATGAATATCCGATAACTGCCCCTATACCTCCCCATGTAGCAGCAGATGCAGGACCAAATAATATCCATGCACCCAAAGCAGATGCGACTAAACTTGCTGTTAAAGAAAAAGTACCAACAGATCTACTTGCAACTAAATAATTATTAATTCCTTGATACTTTTTAGAGTAAAGGATTCCAATTATTACAAAAATAATACTAATTGCTAAAGTTAATATTATCGCTGAGGATTGACTAATGATATTTATTTGTTCCATTATTCCCTTTCTGAATTACCGGACAGGTTCATTGGGTTTTTCTCAGCCTATACTGGCACCCCATGTGTCAATATAAAGTATTTTTTTTATTTTAAAAATACATATTTTTTAAAAAAAAATGATAAAAAAATGATAAAAAAATTTTTAATACTTATAATTTGTATATTTGCATTTAGTGCGAATGCAATGGAGAAGAAAACAACATTTGACCAAGAATTGTTTAATAAAGCTCAATCAGAGGGGAAAGTTATAGTGATTAGTTCTTGGATAGAATATTGTTCATCGTGTGCAAAACAAATGAAAATATTACAAACAGCAAAAAAAAATGGTGAATTATCAGATATCAAATTTGATAATATTGAGTATTTTTCATTTGATGTAATGAATAGAGATATTGCTGACGCTTTTAATGTGCTTTATCAGACTACTCTATTAATTTTCAAGGATGGCAAAGAGGTCTATAGAAGCATCGGCGAAACTACAGAAGATTTAATTTATGAGGCATTAAAAGCTTCAATTTAAAAAAAAATCAAAAAATATCAAATATTATTCGTTTCTGACAAGTGGATAAACTTTTGGACTTAAGTATTTAAAGTTTGTCAATATTATAAGAGCAAGTGTTGTTAAACCTACACAAATTATAACATATAAAAATATATCAAATTCGAATAACCAATTGAGTTGAAATATACTTTCAATAATGAACTTTGATGCTATTGCAGAAAAAATAGTAGAAAATAATATTATAGACAAAAAAGATATTATGAATTCAATAATTGAAGAAATTATAATTTCTTTCTTTGAAAAGCCTAAAATTTTGAAAATAAGATTTTGAAATGTTTTAATTTTTCCTTGAACAATAATTGCACTTGAAATTACAACTAAGCCAATAATAACAGTGACAGCTGAAATTATACTTACTGCAATAAATACTTTATTAAGAACATCTGTCACTTTTGACAAATAATCTGAAATTTTTAATATTGATACACTTGGGAATTGATCTAAAAAATTTACTTCATTGAAATTTTCAGCTTTTTTAAATTTTATTGTAGAAAGGTACTCATGTGGAATATTTTTTGCGAATTGCGGATTAATTAACATTGCAAAGTTAATACTTAAATCTTGATAATTCACCAATCTTAAATTAACTACTTCACCTTCAATTTCTCTTCCATAAATTCTTAGTGTAAACTTGTCACCAATGTTAACTCCAAAGTCTGTTGCAACTTTACTATCTAATGAAATTTGTAATTTGTTAGGTTGTGAAGTGTCCCACCAACTACCCTCTAAAATTGGATTATCTTTTGGAATTGTGTCGACCCAAGAAACTCGTCTATCGTTCATAATAACCCAATAGCTGTCATTAGAATTTGATATATAGGTGTTTGGGTCTATTCCATTAATTTTAACAATTCCAGCTGACACCATAGGAACAATTTCTATTACAGCATCTTCATCTGTTTCATTAATGACTTTTTGAAATAAATCTTTCTGATTATTTTGAATACCTAAAAAGAAATAATCAGGAGCAATATCTGGAATTGATTTTGCTATTTCTCTTTTAAAATTAGAGCCCACAAATGCTAACGTAAGCAACAATGTCATTCCTAGTCCAAGAGACATAACAGTTATTGGAGTAATACTTTTTGATTGTGTAATATTTTTTACTGCTATTTTTGACGAAATTCCAAGATTAGTTAGATTGTTCCTAAGTAATAATATTATTAAACGGGAAACATAAAAAAACATAGCTAGGCATACAAAAAAAAACGCAAAATAAATCAAGCTGTAATATGGAAGAGAGGACCTAAATGCAAATAAACTAATTAAAATAGCTAGTAGAAATAAGCTTAATATTATTGATTTTTTTGAATACTTAAACTGTAAACTTTGAAAAACATTTCTAAATAAACTAGAGGCTTTAATTTGGTCAATAGAATTAACAGTTGGAATTGAAAATATAATTATTATCAATAATCCAACTAAAAAGACTATTGATAAATTTGTTAATGAAAAAGAGGCCTCAATATTTAATCCAAGTCCATCTGATATATATTTATCTACAATTGGCACCAATAAAAAACTTAACCCATAAGCAGTCAGTGAAATAAAAAATAAAATAATAAATAATTGTAAATAATAAATAGTCTTAATATTCACAGAATTAATTCCTATTGCTTTTTGAACTGCAATTGATGAATTCTTTTGATTAATAAATGAAAGAAGGGTATTTGCAATTCCTATTCCAGCAATAAGCATAGCACTTATTGATACCAATGATAAAAATTGTGAAAAATTATCTATAATTCTTTTGATGCCTCCAGCAGAATTTTCTGGATAACGTATTTTTACTTTACTGTCATTTTTAAAAATATTAACAATTTTATTTATTTTGTTATCTTTATTTTCGTCACCATCAAATCGGATTTTGTATTCGTAATTTAAGAAGCTTCCTAAAGTATTTAATTCCAAATTATCTAATGTTTTTTTTCCTGTTAGGGCAAAATCACCAAAAACAAATGCTCCACCAATATCTGGTAGAACTTTCACGGTACCAATAACTTTGAATTCTTTGTTTTGAACTTTTACGATATCATTAATTTTAAGTTTTAAGTTCTTAAATATATTTTCGTTTACAATTATAGTGTTATCAATTTTGTTCAAATTCTCTAATGACCCAATTGGTTCATAAATTACTTGTCCATACAAAGGGTAATTTTGATCAACTGCTTTTATTCTTGTAAATGATGTTTTGTTATTTTTATTTTTTGTTGTTGAAATCATTGTACTGAATTCAACCATTTGTGATACTGTAGAAAAACTTTCGACCTGATTGATTAAACTTCTATCGCCTTCTTTATTATTATAATCAATTTCTAAATCGCCTCCTAAAAGAACTTTTGAATTTTCGTTAAGTTCATTTTCTAAACTGTCCTCGATAGTTAAAATAGCACTAAGTATAAAAAGGCTTATTAATAAAGTAATTATGATGCTTAATATTTTTGAGTAACTTCTAGTTAAATCACGAAATGCATATCTAGAGTAAAGACTTAAATCATTTATTTTCACTTATTACTCCATCTTTAATAGTGATTTTCCTTTTTGTTAAATTGGCTAAATTATTGTCGTGTGTAACCATTATTAAACTGGCATTTTCATCTTCAATATAATTAAAAAGTAAATTAGAAATTTTGTGTGTATTTTCACTATCTAGGTTGCCGGTTGGTTCATCTGCTAAAATAATCTCTGGTTTCATTGCAACAGATCTTGCAATGGCAACCCTCTGTTGTTCTCCTCCTGAAAGTTGACTTGGAAAATTATTAAATCTATTACTTAAACCAAACCTATCTAAAATTTCTTTTGCCTTCACTGTTGGATTATCAAATTTATTTATTTCTAAAGATAGGCTTACATTCTCAAGAGCAGTGTAATTTGGTATTAAATAAAAGGATTGAAACACTATTCCAATATTTTTTCTTCTAATTTCAGAGATTTCATCCTCATTCATTTTAGACATTTCTGAATCTCTAAAAAAAATATTTCCTGACGATACTTTTTCAAGTCCTCCAATTAACATGATTAAACTTGTTTTGCCTGAACCACTTTCTCCAACTACTGAAATGGTTTCTTTATAATCTACATCGAAACTAATATTTTTTAAAATATTTATAGACTTACTGTCTATGGTATAATTTAAATTAACATTAGATAATTTTAAAAGTTTACTCATGATAAAAAAATTAATTATTAAAATAATTGTTTTATTAATACCAGCATTTGTAGCCAAAGCCGATTACAAAGTTGTCTTATTTGGTGATAGCCTTATGGCAGGTTATGGGTTGGATAAAAAATATCATTTATCAAACGTGCTTGAGAAAAGTTTAAATAAAAAAGGCTTAAAAGTAAATGTCATCAATGCAAGTGTATCAGGAGATACATCTTCCGGAGGTTTAAATAGAATATCTTGGACAATTAGTGAAAAAAATATTGATATAATTTTATTAGGCCTTGGCGCAAATGATATGTTACGAGGAATTAGTCCAAATGAAACTGAAAAAAACTTGGAAGAAATTATAATAAAAATATTAAACAAAAAAATTCAAATAGTTATTGCTGGAATGATAGCACCTGATAGTCATGGAGATGATTATAAAAATAAATTTGATAAAATTTTTAAAAGATTATCCATCAAATATGAATTAGATTTTATACCTTTTTTGCTAGATGGAGTTGCTTTAAATCCTGATCTAAATTTAGATGATGGAATGCATCCTAATGAAAAAGGTGTCATTATAATAAGCAAAAATATAGAGGAAAAATTAATTAATATTCTAAATTAATTTAATGCTTCTTTAGCAGTTAAATAATCATAGCCAAAAACATCTGCAACCGCTTTATAGGTAACTTGTCCTTTATGAACATTTAGTCCAGCTAAAAAATTATGATCTTCTTTTAGCGCTTTATGATACCCATCATTCGCAAGTTTTGTTAAGAAGGGTAAAGTTGCTTTATTTAATGCTAAAGTTGAAGTTCTAGGAACTCCTCCAGGCATGTTTGCTACACAATAATGTACAATGTCATCAACAATGTAAGTAGGTTCTGCATGAGTAGTGGGTTTGCTTGTTTCAACACATCCACCTTGGTCAATTGCGACATCAACAATAACTGAACCACGTTTCATATTTTTTATCATTTTCTTTGTAACTAATTTAGGAGCTTCCGCACCTGGAATTAAAACTCCACCTACTAAAAGATCACATTGGGAAATTAATTTTTCTAAGTCAGTTTTATCACTTAATTGAGGAATAATTTTATCACCAAACATTTCAGTCAATTGTTTTAATCTTGCCTCTGATTTATCAACAACATGCACTTTTGCTCTCATTCCAGTTGCAATGATTGCAGCATTTTCACCAACTACACCTCCACCAAGTATAACAACCTCTGCTGGATCACCTCCAGGAGCACCTCCTAATAATATCCCTCTACCCTTTTGATTTTTTTCTAAACAATGTGCACCAGCTTGTACTGACATTCTCCCAGCAACAGCACTCATTGGTGCCAATAAAGGAAGTCTTCCATTATTATCTGTAACAGTTTCGTAAGCTATACAAACTGCTTTTGAATCTACCAAACCTTTTGTTAATTCTTTTGCTGCTGCTAAATGTAGGTAGGTAAAAACTATTTGATTTTCCTTAATCATTTTTACTTCATTTGAAAGAGGTTCTTTAACTTTCACAATTACATCCGCATCATTAAATATATCCTCTGCTTGATTAACTATTTTTGCTCCAGCAGACTTGTATTGATCATTTTCAAAACCTGCTTCATATCCTCCATTATTTTCAACTAAGACTTCATGACCATTGGCAGTTAAAGTTTTAACGCTTTCAGGAGTAAGGCCGATTCTATTTTCTTGAGGTTTAATTTCCTTTGGAACACCTATTTTCATATAAGTGAGTTAGTTTTTTTTACTTTTAGAGTAATTCGTAATTCCTGTTCTAAGTTTATCGATTATTTCATCAATATGTTTCTTTTCACAAATGAACATAGGAGCAATGATTAAACAGTCCCCAGTTGCTTTAAAATTGACACCAGCTTCATAACAATGTTTAAAACAAGTAAATCCTGCTGCTCCGGGTTTTTTATCCATTTTAATATCAATCCCACCCATCATTCCATATCCTCTTATATTATCTACGACATCAATATCTTTTAAAGACATTAAACCTTCTTGGAAATAAGGAGCTAAGTTTTTAGCTCTATTAAATATATCTTCTTTCTCAAAAATATCCTGAACTGCTAATCCTGCAGCAACAGAAACAGGTATCCCAGAATAAGTGTAACCATGAAATAGCTCAATTGAACCTTTTGGTGACCCATCCATTACTGTATCATAAATTTCTTCCTTGCAAGCAACTGCTCCTAAAGGACTAATTCCATTTGTTGTAGCCTTTGCCATAGTAATTATGTCAGGTGTTACCCCGTATTCTTGAGATGCGAATGGAGAACCTGTTCTTCCCCAACCTGTAATTACTTCATCAAAAATTAAAAGAATTCCATGCTTATCACAAATCTCTCTTAATCTTTGTAAGTATCCTTTTGGAGGAACAAGTGTTCCAGTTGACCCTGCAATCGGTTCAACGATGCATGCAGCAATGTTTTCAGATCCAAAGTTAGTACAAATTCTTTCAAGATCTTCAGCTATTTCAGCTCCAGTTTCTGGTTGTCCAGAAACAAATTTATGTTCTGGTAAATGAGTATGTCTCATGTGAACAACTCCTGGCATTAAAACACTTGCAAAAGTTTTTACATTATTAATCATTCCACCAACTGAGGTAGCTCCAATATTCATACCATGGTAAGCTCTTTCTCTTCCCACAAATCTAAATCTTTGCCCTTCACCTCTAGCCTTATGATAAGCAACTGAAATTTTAATTGCCGTTTCAACGGCAGTTGATCCACATATAGTATAAAAAATTCTATTTAAATTTCCTGGAGTATGTTTTGAAATTCTTGTAGCAAGTTCAAATGAACCTCCGAAACCCTGTTGAAAGGGTTGAGCATAATCAACGGTTCTTAATTGTTTTGTTATAGCCTCAATTATTTCCTCTCTACCATGGCCTAATGGGTTACAAAATAAACCCGAACTTGCATCTATTTGAGTTTGTCCTTGATGATTTTTTAAATAAACTCCTTTTGCCTCTACGATTAATCTTGGATTTGCTTTAAAGTCTCTATTTGAAGAGAATGGCATCCAATGTTCATTAAGTGAATTTGGTATTTGTGGTTTTTCAGAGCTCATAAATATTTAAAAAAAGTTAGTTATACTCTCTCATAGACTAATTTAAAAAAATAGAAAATAATTAATGCGCACATTAATATGTGATAAGGTTATATAAAATACAACCTAGAATTGAACCCATTTTAGACATCTCAATTTACATGTGATTATGATGCCTACAAAATTCATTTACTTATATTAAAAATTGAACTTAAATAACGCTAATTAAATTTAATTAAGGAGATAAAATGAAGAAAATAATTAGTTTTATTTTAGGAAGTTTATTTGCTCTTAACCTATCAATTTCAGCTGCAAATGCTGCTGCAAATGAGGTTAGAGTTGCATACTTTCTAGAATGGCCTAGCCCAAATCTAGAGGACATGCAAAAAAAGAATTTTGCTAAAGCTCTTGGAGTTCCAGTAAAATGGACAAACTTCACAAATGGTGGAGCAATGACAGATGCAATGCTAGCAGGAGACATTGATATATCTTATTCACAAGGTCTAGTGCCTTTTATTAATGCTGTTAAATCTAATGCACCTATCAAGTTAGTTGATATTGCAATGGAATATGGAATGGGCGGAACTACTTGTGTTACATCTAACGCTTCTGGAATTACAAAAGCTAATGCAACTGAATTAGAAGGTAAAAAAGTTGCAGTTCCATTAGGAACAATGGCTGAATATGTATTTGATGAAAGTATGAAAGTTGTTGGAGCTGACAGAAGTAAAATGGATATAATTCAAATGGACCCTGAAGAAGGTGCCGCTGCTTTAGTAAGTGGTGATGTTGTAATGGCATGTTTATTTGGTGGTAACTCTATTAAAGCAGCAGTAGCTGTTGGTTCAAGATTATTAACAGTAGATGAAGCAAGAGCAGCTGGAATTCTAGGAATAGATATTACTTCAGTAACTGATAAATTTATGAAGGAAAATCCTGGAATGTTAAGAACTTTTATAGAAGTAACTCATGAAGCAAATGACAGATACAGAGCAGGTAAGAGTGATATGAATGCTATGTCTAAAGCTTCTGAAATGAAAGTTGCAGATATGAAAGAAACTTTAAGTGGATTTAAATTCTTAACTCCAGAAGAAACTAAACAATCTATGGAAAGTGGAAACCTTGATGCATTCTTAAAAGGAATGGGAACGCCTGGTGGAAATGTAGATACAAGTTTCTTACCTTTATAATTTAAAGAGTAAAAATATTTAATAGGCGCTAACTAAAATTAGCGCCTATTTTTTTTAAAAAAATTTTTATATAAAGTTATCTTATGAGTGACTTAGTTTCCCAAGATCTGAATATGATCTTTAAAACGCCAAAAGGCGAAACTGTTCATGCACTTAAAGATGTAAGTTTTACTCTTAAAAAAGGAGAACTGCTCACAGTCCTAGGACCTTCAGGTTGTGGGAAAACTACACTTTTAAATATAGCAGCAGGATTTTTAAGACCGACATCTGGCTCTATTGTTCTTGGTGGAAAAGAAATTAATGGCCCTGGTGTAGAAAGAGGAATGGTATTTCAACAAGGAGCCTTATTTGAATGGTTAACGGTTGCTGAAAATGTTGATTTCGGTCTTAGAATGAAAAAAGAAGATCCAATTAAAACAGCTAAAAAAGTTGATGAGTGGCTAGAAATTGTTGGATTAAAAGGTTTTGGTAACACTCCTACATACCAATTATCAGGAGGGATGCAGCAGAGAGTTGCGCTTGCAAGATGTCTTATAAACGATCCAGATTTAATATTAATGGATGAACCATTGGGTGCTCTCGATGCTTTAACAAGAGAAAAAATGCAATCTTTAGTTCTTAAAATTTGGAAAGAAACAGGAAAAACAATTATTTTAATTACTCACTCGGTTGAGGAAGCATTGCTGCTTGGTGAAAGATTATATGTAATGGCACCAAGACCAGGCAGGATACATAAAGAGTACAATCTTCCTTTTGCAGAAATGGGTTTAAAAGAGGATTTAAGAGAAATTAAAAAGAATAAAGAATTTTCATCTAAACGTGAGGAAATATTATCCATGATTTGGAACATGGAAGAAGAAATAATGGGGAAAGAAAATTAAATGTTAACCCAAATAGTAACAATACTAATTTTTGTATCTATTATTGGATGTATACTTTACGGGAGAAGACTTATTCAAACTGAAAAAGTTGATGCAGTATTTGGTAATCCAGAAAGAGCTAAAGGAGGAACACACTGGGTTATTGTTGGTAGTGCTGCAATATTATTAGTTTGGCTTTATTATTCATGGGATATTGCAAAAGGTTTTTATCCAAAATCTGCAAATGAATTATGTCAAGTTGCAAAAATTAATGAATCGTTACTTGGATTAAAATATCAATTTCCTATCGAAGAAAGAGAATTTAAAAGTACCTCGATTATTAAAATCGAGAATAAAAATTTAAAAAAAATTACATCTGAAATACAGAATTCTAAAGATTTAAATAATCAACAAAAAACAATTTTAGTTGGTTTTATAAATAAGACTAAACAATTAATACCTCTTTTAACAAATGAAGATTTAATTGAAATAGATACAAAAATAAAAATTGATGAGATGACTAAAGAAATAAGACTTTTAAGTTCTAATTTTAAAAAGCAAGATTATCCATTTGAAACTAATGATCAAAAAAATAATAGACTTAAAGCAATTTCGGAACAGGGTGAATGGGGTATAATTACAGTAAGATCTGGAACAGGATCAATAGAAAATACTATAGAAGTCCCATTTGTTGCTGAAACAGCAAAAGGATTAAAATTCCAAGCAGCAGCTGAAGAACTTAAAATCATAAATGATAAATTTTTCAAATTAAGAAATCACAATCCACAATTCAAAAATTCAATAAAACAATTAAAAGATGAGGTCAAAGCTTATAGAAAAAATCTAAATGACTCTGAAGAAATTGCATCCGATTATGCAAAAAATATTGTCAAAATTGCAAGAAGAATAGAGTTTGCAAGTATTTATCCACCGAATGCTCTAAATGAAATGCAAAATGCAATTATTGAATTTGATAACCTTCAAGAAAGTGAGCAAGCTGGTCTAAGATTAATTGATATTCTTTTATTTCCAGCTGGAACAATTGTTGCTAGTGGACCAAGTTGTTCTGAACAAGGATCAGGAAGATGGTTACCTAAACCCTCAGATACTTTTAATAAATTTATATTAATGTCTAAACCAAGCGTAGGTTATAAAAATATCCCTCTTCTTTGGATAGAAACGATAGATGTAAGCTCAATCATTGGATTTATTTTGCCAGATTGGATTGCTGATATTTTACCAGGTGAATATCCTGTTCACACAAGTGAAGGTATTGTTAAAGAAAACTTTAAAGGAAAAGTATTAAAAATTGTAACAGGTGATTTTAAATTATTTAAAATACCTGTTCCTTATGGTCATATCTGGGACTCTTTCTTAAGAGTATTTTTAGGATTAGTGTTTGGAATAATTATTGGAGTGCCGTTGGGTTTATTCATGGGATTAAATAGATTTGCCAAAGGTTTCTTTGATCCTCTAATTGAACTATATAGACCCGTACCACCATTAGCATGGGCACCTTTAATCATTTCTGTTCTTGGAATTGATAATACAGGTAAAGTATTTTTATTATTCATGGTTTCACTCTCTATTATGATTATCTCTGCAAGAGCTGGTGCATCAGGAACGCAATTATCTAAAATTCACGCCGCACATTCGCTAGGGGCATCAAAAAGACAAATACTTAGACATGTTATATTTCCAAATTCCTTACCTGAAATTCTTACTGGAATAAGAGTTGCTGTAGGTATGTGCTGGGGAACTTTGGTTGCGGCTGAATTTTTAGCTGGAACAACAGGTATTGGTTTTGTTGAAAATGTTGCGAAAAAGTATTTTCAATATGAAGTAATCTGGATAACAATATTCATTATGGGGATGTTAGGATTGTTGTTTGATATCACGTTAAGAAAAATAATTGATAAAACTATACCTTGGCGAGGTAAGGGTTAATAACAGAGATAATGATAAAAAAATTTAAGGTAAATGTATCTAAAAAAACCTTAATAAACATTTATAAAAAAATAAGAAAATTTCCTTTTAATAATATTCAAAATATGGATGGATGGCTTCATGGCACAAATCATGATTATTTAAAAAATATATCAAAGTACTGGATTTCAAAATTTAATTGGAAATTACAAGAGAGAAAAATTAATAAATTTAATAATTTTATAGCTAATGTTAATGGAAATAAAATTCATTTTATAAAAGAAAAAGGTAGTGGGAAAAATCCCAAACCACTGTTAATTTTACACGGTTGGCCGGGAAGTTTTATTGAATTCTTAAGTATAATTGAAAAACTAGCCCATCCTGAAAGATTCGGAGGAAATAAAGAAGATGGTTTTGATGTAATTGTTCCTTCACTTCCTGGTTTTGGTTTTTCAGGTATACCAAAAAAACCAATTGGTCCAAAAAAAATTGCAAAAATCATGAATGAATTTATGACAAAAAATCTTGGATACAAAAAATATTTTGCACAAGGGGGTGACTGGGGTTCGGCAGTATGTAATTGGTTAGGGCATGATCATCATAAATATTGTAAGGCAATTCATATTAATTGTTTAAATATGAGACATCCAAAAGGTGCTCTAACAAATGAAGAAAAAAAATGGGAAAAAAGATTTTTTAAAGAACAAATTATGCAAGAAGGTTATAGAACTCAACAAGCTACCAAACCTCAATCATTAAGTTATGCAATGATAGATAGTCCTGTAGGAACTGCTGCGTGGATATTAGAAAAATTTTATTCTTGGTCAGATTTAAAAAATGGAAATATTGAAAAAATATACACAAAAGATTTTTTGCTAACTAATATTATGATTTATATAATAACAAATACTTTTAACTCTGCCGCTTGGATTTATTTTGGTAGAAGAGAAGAAGGAGGCAGACCCTTTCCCAAAAATTTTAAAAAAATAAAAGTCCCAACAGCAATCGCAGAATTTCCAAAAGAAATGTTGAGTTGGCCACCAAAGTCATACGTAAACAGAATATTCAATGTAAAAAGATGGACTAAAATGAAAAAAGGTGGTCATTTTGCAGCTTTAGAGGAGCCAGATATGTTGGTTAATGATATATGTTCGTTTTTTAATAAAGATTTAAAAAAACTCTAAATGAATAAAAATAAACTAAAAAAAATTATAATTGAAATATTTAGAAAATATAAACTTTCAAAAAATCATTCAAAAATATGTGCAGATGCAATAATTAATGCTGAATTAGTTGGGGCTCCTACACATGGGTTATCAAGACTAAAAATGTACTGTGACCGTATAAATCATAATTTAATTAACCCTAAACCTAAAATAAAAATTAAAAATATTTCTCAATCTGTGGCTCACATAAACGGTGATGATAGCATTGGTTTTGTTGTAGCTGACATAGCAATAAAAAAAGCCATAAAAAATGCCAAGAAAACAGGAATAGGATTAGTTGCTGTTAAAAATAGTGGTCATTATGGAATGTCCGGATATTACGCAGAACAAGCAGTAAAGAAAAATATGATAGCTTTAGTTTTTACTAATGCACCGCCTGCAATAGCTCCGCATGGAGCTATCAAATCTTTATTTGGTACAAATCCTATTTGCTTTGGATCGCCAACAGGATCAAAAGCACCATTCATCTTAGATACATCTGTTTCAATGATCAATAGAGGAAAAATAAGAGTTGCATCAAGAACAAATTCAAAAATACCTGAAGGTGTTGCTTTAGATAGATTTGGTAACCCTACCACTAATGCCATGAAAGCTCTTGAGGGCGTTCAACTTCCTATTGCAGGATTTAGAGGTTCTGGTCTTGCATGGATGGTTGATATTTTAAGTGGAGTTTATACTGGGGGTAATCACGGTGGAAAAGTAAAAGATCCATTCGATGATTTTTCTGGGCCACAAAATATTGGTCATTTATTTATAGTAATGAAAGCAAATTTATTTCAATCAAATTTTAAAAAAAGAATTAAAGAAAATATTAAAAGAATAAAGAAACTTCCAAAACTAAAAGGACTAAAAGAAATATTATACCCTGGAGAAAATAAATTAAGAAGATTTAAAAAGAATTTAAAATCTGAAATAAAAATACCAGAAAATATAAAAGAGGATATTCAAACTCTTCTAAAATAGTAAAAATTTTAGCCAGCGCGTCCTAAATAATTTACCATTATAACTCCTGTCACGATCAGACAAATTCCAATAAAACCATACATATTAGGAACTTGATTGTATTTTAACATGCCAAAGATTACTACTCCTGCTACTGTTAAACCACTATAAGTAGAGTAACTAAAAGCAACAGGTATTACAGACATTGCTTTTGCTAAAGAAAACATCGTTACAGTCATTAACAGTAAGCAAGCAATTGTAGGGGTTAGTTTTGTAAATCCTTCAGAAATTTTTGCAAAACTATTTGCTGCTATTCCTGTGGTTATTCCTAAAGCTAATATTAGATATCCAGTAAATGGTTTCATTACTTTATTATTTACTAATTATTATTTATTACAACAGTTGATATGCCTTTAAGTACTTGAATTTAATTTAAGTTATGAACCTAAAAAGACTTAATTAGACACAAAGTATCCAATAGTGCCTAGGACTATGAATAACGTTAAAATGAAAATTCTATTCTTTAAAGTTTCTTTTTTTTCTTTTTGAATAATTCTGAGTTTGAGAGCACTGATATTTACTTTTTGAGGGGTATCAATATTTACGTCACCTGTTAATTGAGAAGAAATTTCAATATCAGATGCTCTACTATCTTTATTATAACTCATATGGTTTTATTTAAACACATGTTTAATTTGTAAAAATTAATTCTGTGTCCAAAATGGGTTGTGCACAATTAATTTTATGTCCATTTTGGGTTTGAAATAATAGAATGGATATCTGTAAAAATGACTAAAATCCTAAATAATCTAATAAAAAAAAATATTCAAAAATTAATCACAGGAAATTTTGAAAAACTTGCCCCAACATACTACAAATTAATATCTGAATGGATGAATTCTTCATATGAAGTTTTTAACGATATAGATAAGTACAGGATAATTCTTTATCTAATAAACAAAGATTTTGAGCACTACATACAAATTAAAAAAATAGAGAGCTATGATAATTTTTTTATGTTTGATAAATCTTTGGAATTAGATCGAATTAATATAATTGAAATATCAAAAAGTTTAAATATTCCAAAGGAAAGTACTAGAAGAAAAATTCTTGACCTTGAAAAATTAAACGTTCTTCAAAAAATTGGAAAAAAAATTTATATAGATAGGTCGGCTTATAGACTGGTACAACCTAAAAATACTCTTAAAAATTTGAGCGCATTATTATCAAAAATTTCTGAAATATTGAAAAAAGAAAATTTAATAGACAAATCTTTAAATGTCGACGAAGTATCAGAGCATTTAAAGGAAAAATTTTCATATTGTTGGTACTATTTTTATATATTTATTTTTACTTTAACCTTAAGATGGAAAAAGCAATTAGGAGATCTTGAAATTTATTCAGTAGGCATGGTTATAACATGTCACTCAATAGTAAATAAATCTTATGAGGGTGTTGGTTTAAATTTTTCAGAATGGGAGAAAGATATGATCAATGTTGAAGAAGGTGGGGTAAATACTATGTCAATTTCTGAGATAACTCATATTCCAAGACCTACAGTTGTAAGAAAATTGAATTATTTGTTAAAAAATAAATATATTAGCGTTAATAAAAAAAAACAATTCACTATAAATATGAAGGATCAAGCATTAAGTGATACTATTAAAATTCAAGAACAAAATATCTCTTCTTTGTCGGATTTAGTTTGTAAAATATTTTGAAAAAGTAAAAATTAATTAGCTCTTCGAAGTATAAAAATTAAAGCGAAGCCAGTTAGGTACATTATAAGAGCATATGCTGCTGTTGGTATCATATAAGCAATATCATTAAACATTTGTGTTGCTACAAACACCGCCAAAGTTCCATTTTGTAAACCACATTCTATCGCAATACATTTTCTTTGCTTCATTCCTGTTGCAAAGAATTTGGCTACATAATAAGCAAGTATCATCATCACAACATTCAATACTAATACTGCAAAGCCTGCTTGTTTTAAGTAATTAAAAATATTTTCTCTTTCTTCAATCCAAATTGCAGCAAATACAATAACGAACAAAGCTGTTGTTATTTTATTAACAATCGAAAGATTTGAGGAAATTAAATTATCTGCAAATTTTCTAATAATCATGCCTAAAATTACTGGCACAGTAACAACCAATGCCATTTTAAGTGTAATCGCTGTCATAGTAATATCTGCTGAGATATTAGTAACACCAAGTAAATCAGCTGATTTTAAAACAATAAAAGGTACCGAAATTATGCTAATTAAACTAATTATTGCAGTTAATGAAATGGACAAAGCCACATCTCCATTTGCAAATTTGGTCATAACATTTGTAGTAACGCCCCCTGGTGCAGCAGCAATAATCATAATGCCTAATGCGATCTCAACAGGCAAATTTAATATTAATATTAAAATATAAGCAACTATTGGCAAAAGTAACAGTTGGCAGAAAAATCCAATTACAAAGTCTTTGGGATTATTTATTACTCTTAAAAAGTCTCGTCCAGTTAGACCTAACCCTAGACCTAACATTATAAGTGCTAAAGCGATTGGAGCAATTTTAGTAACTATTTCCACTTTTTATCCTTATACTATATTTGTATATTAGTTTTTTAATCATTTTAGTATATATAAATTTAATGCTTTCAGATAAATCAACAGTTTGTCCACTTAATTTATTAGATATTGCTCATCAAAAGAGAGGAATTAAAGCTGCAATTGTGAATGCTGGTAAGGAACTACCAATGCTCTCTGTTATGGATGCCGTTAAAGAAAAATTAATAGTTCCTGTTTTGATCGGTGATGAAGGGGAAATTAAAAAGATAGCTGAAGAATTAAAATTTGATATTTCTGATTATGAAATTGTTCATGAACCAATTGAAAATAATACTGCTAAAGTTGCTGCAAAACTAGCAGGCGATGGTGATGTGAAGATTATAGTCAAAGGTCATATACATACTGATGTGTTAATGAAAGAAGTTTTGTTAAGAAAATTTAACTTAATAGGAAAAAAAAGATTAAGCCATATTTGGCATATGACATTGGATAAAGAAGACAATCCTCTAATAATTACTGATGGTGCATTAAATGTTAATCCTAATGTCAAAACAAAAATGCATATTTTAAAAAATGTTATAGATTTTTGTCACAGAATAAAAATTGCAAGACCTAAAGTTTCTATTTTGTCAGCCACAGAGGAAGTTTTAGATAGTATGCAAAGTTCTGTTGATGCTAAGGAAATTTGTAGATTAGCTAGCAAAGAAAATTTTAACGCAGATATATTTGGCCCTCTAGCGTTTGATAATAGTGTTTCTAAAAAATCAGCAACTATAAAAGGAATTAAAAATGAAGTTGCAGGAGATGCAGATGTTTTATTAGTTCCAAATGTAGAGGCTGGAAATGCTTTAGTAAAGATGATGATATATTTTATGGGAGCTTGTGCAGCTGGCGTAGTTGTTGGTGGTAAAGTCCCTGTTGTAATAACAAGTAGATCTGATGATGCGACAGCAAGACTAGCCTCAATTGCTGCAGCTGTGGTAGCTTTAGATTAAATGAATATTGAAAAAAAATAATAATTAAATTAGGATTTAAATATGGCAATAACTTACTTAAAAAAATCACCAAAAACTTCATCAACTGACGATACAAAAACCAGAGAGATTGTTGAAAATATTCTTAAAGATATTGAAAAAACTAAAGAAGAAGGATGTATCGAACTATCAAAAAAATATGATAAATATGAAGGTGAAGTAATTGTTACGAGAGAAAAAATTGAAGAAATTAAAAAAAATTTAGATCCTAAGACTAAAGATGATATTCAATTCTCTCATGAAAGAGTAAGAAAATTTGCTGAAGCACAATTAAAAAACTATGGTCAGGATTTTGAAGTAGAGTTATCAGATGGCTTATATGCTGGGCAAAAATTAATTCCAGTTAATACTGCAGGTTGTTATGTTCCTGCAGGAAGATATGCACACATAGCATCAGCTGTGATGAGTGTAACAACAGCAAAGGTAGCTGGTGTAAAAAATATTATTGTTTGTAGTTCTCCAAAACCAGGTATAGGTGTTCATCCTGCGATAGTCTATACTGCGGATTTATGTGGCGCAGATGTAATAATGAACTTAGGTGGTGTGCAAGCTATTGCTGCAATGACTTATGGTCTTTTTGGAAACGCGCCTGCGGATATGCTTGTAGGCCCAGGTAATCAATTTGTTGCAGAGTCAAAAAGAATTCTGTTTGGAAAAGTTGGGATTGATTTATTTGCAGGTCCTACAGAAATCGCTGTTATAGCTGACGATACAGCTGATCCAGAATTAGTTGCTTTTGATTTAGTTGGACAAGCAGAACATGGATACAATTCTCCAGCTTGGTTATTTACAACTAGTAAAAAACTTGCTGAATATGTCATGCAAAGAGTGCCAGAACTTATTGCGGATCTGCCAGATTTACCAAGAGAAAACTCTGGTGCCGCTTGGAGAGACTATGGTGAAGTTATTCTTTGCGACACGGATGAAGAAATGGCAAAAATAAGTGATGAATATGCCCCTGAGCATTTAGAAATTCAAACTAAAAATCTTAAATGGTTCCATGACAGATTAAAAAATTATGGATCATTATTTATTGGAGAAGAGACCACAGTTGCTTATGGTGATAAATGTTCTGGTACAAACCATATTTTACCTACCAAAGGTGCAGGAAAATATACCGGTGGTTTGTTTGTTGGAAAATTTATTAAAACATTGAGTTTTCAAAGAATGACTAAAGAATCTACAAAAGAAGTGGGTGCAGCATGTGCAAGAATTTCAAGGTACGAAGGTATGGAAGCTCATGCAAGAACTGGCGATGTGAGGCTAAGAAAGTATGGATTTCAAAATTAGTTTTATTTAACTCTTGAAAATAATAAAAGTGTTACACCTAAGACAAAAATTATTATACCTACTATTTCCATCACTTTTACTTTTTCCTTGAAGAAATATCTTGAAGAAAAATAACTAAATAATAATTCAATTTGTCCAACCGCTCTGACGAACGATGCTTGAATTAATGTGAATGCATAAAACCATGATAAAGATGCAAAAAAACCACCTAAGCCAATTAGCATGCAATCATATTTATCATTATAAAGTTTTCTGAATTCTCTTTTTTCAAATATTAAAAGATAAATAGTTAAGATTATTGTAGGTATTAAAAGGCCAAATAGTAGTGTTGATATTACTTTTTCAAAATTTGACTCAAAATTTTTCAAAGATAGCGCTGCAGATCTAAAATAAACAATACTCAAAGCTAAGAATAAACCTGAGACCAGCCCAATTAATGTGGTTTTAGAAAAAATATTTTGGAAAAAAAATTTTACATTTTTTATTGATAAAATAATTACTCCCAAAGTTGAAATTATAATTCCACTAATTCCTATTAAATTTAGTTTTTCATTGAGTATTAAATATTCAAATAAAGCAACTTGTACAACTTCTGTCTTACTAAGTGACGTACCTACTACAAAATTTGAAAATTTAAAAAGGTAGAGCAAAACAAATGTAAAAATAACTTGAAAAATTGATGCTAATGTAACATTGATTAAAAAACCTGGTTGAACAAGTATATCTTTAATAATTGCGAATTCTCTAAAATAAACAAAAAATAATAGCAAGGATAAAGGTAGAGCAAATGAAAATCTTACATATGTTGAAGCAATTGTAGAAACATCTTTGTTAATTTTTTTCTGAAATGATGATCTTAAATTTTGAAAAAAAGCAGCGATGATTGTGACTATAATCCAATTCATTTTGAGTTAATTGTAAATATTTATCAAGGAAGTTTAAATTCTACTTCCGTTTTCATCAAATATAAAAATATCTTTAGTATCAAATCTAAGCTCATTTTGAAAATCAATTTGACTAGAAATTTTTGCACTCAGCTCTAAATTATCATTACTCATATAAACTATCTTTTCATTTCCTAAATTTTCTACTAACTCAATTTTAGGTTTGAACTTAAATTTAGATTCATTTGAAACATTAAAATGTTCGGGTCTTATTCCAATAAAATATTTACTTTTATCAAACTTAATTTTTTCAAAAGTAATTTCGTTGCCTAAGAAGTTAATTTTATTATCAGAAATAATATTTTCATTATTTAATGGTAAAATATTCATTTTTGGTGTTCCAATAAATTGAGCAACAAAAATATTTGATGGATTATTGTAAATTTCATCAGGTGTTCCGACTTGCTCAATATTTCCAAGATTTAATATTACAATTCTATCAGCTAAAGTCATTGCTTCTACTTGATCATGGGTAACATAAATCATATTAGTTTTGATTTGGTTATGAAGCTTTGAAATTTCTACTCTCATCTCAGCTCTTAAGGCTGCATCCAAATTAGATAAAGGCTCATCAAATAAAAATATTTTAGGATTTCGTGTAATTGCACGTCCAATGGCAACTCGTTGCCTCTGACCTCCAGATAACTGCTTTGGTTTTCTTTCAAGTAATTCCTCAATTTTTAAAATTTTAGCTGCTTGCATAACTTTTGTTTCAATTTCTTCCTTAGATTTCTTTTCAATCTTCAGTCCAAATGACATGTTCTCATAGACATTCATGTGTGGATAAAGAGCATAAGATTGAAATACCATTGCAGTTTGTCTTTTGGAGGGATGAAGATCATTAATTTTTTGATCATTTATAAATATTTCCCCCTCATCAATTTTTTCTAAACCTGCTATCATTCTTAATAAAGTTGACTTTCCACAGCCAGATGGACCAACTAATACAAGAAATTCGTCATCTTTTCCCATAAGGTTAAAATCAGTTATAATTTTGTTTGATCCAAAAGATTTATGTACGCCTGTGAATTTTATATTTGCCATTTCAACTTTTAACTTTTTCTAAGATATCTATGCCTATTTGTTTTAAAATATGAAGTATATCAATTGGTACCCAATTTTCACGAATTTTTCCTTCATCGTGATGATAAAAATCCATAACTCTCATTTTTAGTTTTTGATTATTTGCTGTAAAACCTAACCAATCATTTGAACCATAATAAGCCTCTAAACTGTGCCAACCAGCACATAAAGAAAATTTACCATCCCCTATTTCACAATAATGACCAAGTTTGAAATAATCTCTTTCAGTAAATGATTTTCTAAATGGCAACTGATGCATATCAATAAAACCCTCTAAAGATCTTGAGGTGCCTATTCCACATGGTCCATACCATATCATTTTGTCATGCCAATATTCTCTTTGAGGATGATCTATTAATCTTTTTTTTAATTCTTCATCAGATATGTTCTCTGTTTCAGGTTTAAAATTAAGACTTCTATTCATTGAAAGAGCTTGTTTCAAACTTGAATTTGAAATTTCAATATCTTTTTCAAAAAAATTTACACCATCGGTATTTATTGGAGGTAACCAGGCTCCTTCAGGTCCTCTCGATGGATTGATTGGAAAAATACCACACTGTCTTAAGAAATCTATAACATCAATTAATATATGGCTTTCTACTATCTTGTCTTCTTTAAGTTCATGTATTTCACAACATCTGAGATTTATCATTTTAAAATTTGGTATAATCCCTAACCATGTCTTTTTAAAGTATCCAGATAAAGTTGAGTATGATCCTACTAAAATTTTATCCCTAAAAGCTCCCCCTATTAAAATATGTTCTCTTCTTTCTAAATCTGGGAAAGCTTCTAATAATGGAGTCCAGAGCTTTTCATTTAAATTTTTTATTCCAACGAACTCATTTAAAGGATGAAAACAATTGACCTTTACATCATTTATAAATGCCTTATCTAAACTTTTATCTATTTCTTTTAATCCTAAATTTACAATTTGATTTAAATAGCTTCTGATTAAATTTTTATTTCGAAAATTTTGTTCTGGTGAAAGAACAATATCTTTAACATTTGTTTTAGTTTTTAGTCCTGTATCAAATTGCTCTATTTGCATATATTTATTTATTGGAAATATTCGTGTATCACAATATTATAATTAAAAAAATATGAATATTAGACTTGCTAAATTTGAGGACTTAACTCCTAGTACTTTACCCTTTGTTGAAGGTAAATTGAAAGGTCATAAAGAGAGAAAAAATTATTCTATTTTAGGACCAGGTGTTGCTGAAGATGCAAATCAATCAATAAAAATATCAGAACCCCATGGATTTAACTTGGGTGCTGTTTCTGCAAAACCCTTAAATGGTTCTGGACTTCATAGCCATTTGACTGCCGAAGTATTCATAATTTATTCAGGTAAATGGAGGTTTTATTGGGGTTCTAAAGGTGAAGATGAGACAATATTAAATCCAGGCGATATTATATCTATGCCAACAAATATGTTTAGAGCATTTGAAAATGTAGGAGATGAGGAGGGTTTTATTTTTGTTGTTCTTGGTGGAGATGATCCTGGAATTGTAACATGGATACCTGAGGTTCTTAAAAAAGCAAAACAAACTGGTATGGCGCTATTAGATGATAATTCTTTGATTGATTTAAACAGTCAAGAAATTCCAAATGGTAGAAAATTACTTGACCCAATATCAAAGGATGAAATTATAAAATTTGATAATTATAAGCTAGAACAATTACAAAAAAATATATGCGAGTCTAGTAAGAGACTTGAAAATGAAAACAATATTGGAAATAATGTTAAAATTTCACATATTTTAGGTAACAATTTTCAAAACAAATCAATAACGCCAATTATAAAACACGATACTGGATTTAGCTTAAGCACTTTTAAATCTACAATAGGAACAGTTGAAAATTTAAAATTTGACAAACCTACAATTTTTTTTTCACAAAAAGGAAAATGGAACATTGAAACAGATAATTCTTCCATTGAATTAGATTATAAAGATACATTTTCAGTTCCAGTTGGATCCAACATAAGTATTAAAATTGACGAAAAAAATGAGTCACTTCTTAATTGTGTATCACAAATATAATGAAAGGTTTTGATAAGAAATACAAAGACTTTCCTGACTATATATTAAAAATAACTGAGCAAATTTGGGAAGGTAAAGATGTTGAGTCTATTGGTAAATTTTATACAAAAGATATACCAGTAAGATCACCATTCGGAGTTACTTATGGCAATAAACCAGTTATAGACGCAACATATGCAACTTTAAAAGAATTTCCTAACAGACAATTGTTAGGTGAGGATGTTATTTGGAATGGTAATGACGAAATTGGATATCACTCTTCCCATAGAATATTAAGCAAAGGAACACACCTAGGTGATGGTTTTTATGGAAAGCCTAGTGGAAAAGATATTTATTATAGAGTAATTGCTGATTGCGCATGTAAAGAAAATCAAGTTTATGACGAGTGGATAGTTAGAGATCAAGGAGCGATGGTAAGGCAGATTGGTTACTCTCCAAAAGAATTTGCAAAGAAAATAATTGAAAGTGAGGGGGGAATTTCAACTGCATCCAAGTTATTTGATTTTGAAACTGATAAAAGTTCAAATTATGAAGCTGAGAAATATAAAAAAGGATCAAAAGCTGAAAAATATTCTGAGATACTTAAAAATATTTTTAATTATAATTATAAATTTGAAGGATATGATAGAGCCGCTAATATTTTTTGGCCTGGAAATAAAATTGGTCATGGAAGAGAGAGTATTAAAGAAAAATGGAATTCTCTAAAGGCAATATTTTCAAACATAAAATTTACCATAGAACATGTGGGTTTTTTAGAGGAAGCAGGTCAAAATCCAAGAATATCAATTAGATGGTTTTTAGAAGGTACTCACAGTAAAGACAGTATAGATTATGATAAAGCTTCAAATAAAAAAATATTTATAATGGGAATTAATCATGCAGAATTTTACTCCAACTCTATTATAAGGGAGTGGGTATTATTTGATGAAGTTGCTATATGGAAACAAATTTTAATAAATCATGGTTAAAATAAAAACCACACATGTCGGAAGCCTACCCAGATCAAATGAGCTCTCAAGTCTTTTAGCCTCGAAAGATAATAAAGAAGAAATAAGCATAAAAAAATTTGACGAAGTTGTAAGAAATAATGTTTTAGAAGTTGTAAAAAAACAGATTGATACAGGAATTGATATAATAAGTGATGGAGAAATGTCAAAAATTAGTTATGCAACATATATTAAAGATAGAGTTGAAGGTTTTTCAGGAGAAAGTGAAAGAAAAGCTCCAAAAGATTTAGATGATTTTCCATCTTTTAAAAAAAAACTTGTTCAATCTGGTGGAACCCCGACATATAAAAGACCATGTTGCACAAGTGAATTAAAATTAAAAGATAATGTTTCAATTAATAAAGATATTGTTAATTTTAAAGATGCATTAAATAAAAATTCTCATAGTTATGGGTTTATGAATTCTCCATCACCAGGAGTTATTTGTAATTTTCTACCTAATAAATTTTACAAAAATGATGATGAATATTTAGAGAAGCTTTCAGATATTATGAAATTTGAATATGAAAAAATTATTGATAGTGGTCTTTCTCTTCAGATCGATTGCCCTGACCTCGCTCTATCAAGGCATATGATTTATAAGGACATTTCAGATGAAAATTTTTTAGAAAGAGCAAACAAACATGTCGAGGTTTTAAATAAGTCATTAGAAAATATTGATCCAACTAAAGTAAGAATGCATATTTGTTGGGGAAATTATGAGGGACCTCACATTCACGATATTGAGTTAAATAAAATTATTGAGATAGCTTTTAAAGCCAACATAAATATGTATTTGATAGAGTCTGCTAACCCTAGGCATGCTCATGAATGGGAAGTATTTGAAAATATAAAACTACCAAAAGATAAAATTATTATTCCAGGAGTAATAGAGTCCACGAGCAATTTTATTGAACATCCAGATGTTGTAAAACATAGAATTTTAGCCTTTTCTAAAGTAATAGATCCTAACCAATTAATGGCCGGTACTGATTGTGGATTTAGCACATTTGCTGGATTTGGAAATGTTGATGAGAATATAGTTTATAAAAAACTTGAGTCACTTGTGATTGGATCAGGACTTGCGTCAAAAGTGATTTAAAAATCTCTTTTATTAAATAATTCTTAAATATATAGTTTTATTAGAATAATTATAAACAACCAAAAAAGAGAGAAAATATGAGAAAAATACTATTAACCTTATTGTTCGTGCTTTTTGGAACAACAGCATATGCTGATGGGCATTGCAGTAAACCAAGTGGTTCAATAAATATTTTAGCAAATGATTTTCCAGCATTAAGAACATTTGTAGAAACAGCTAAAGGATGTAAAGGAAGTGCAGATTTTAAAGTTACTCACTCATCAGAACACAACAAAATTGCTGTTCCAGCTTTAACTGCAAACCCTTCTGAATTTTCAGCAAGAATTGCAGCTAATAGTTCGATTGTTCCTTTAATGAATCAAGATTTAATTAGACCTATGGATGATCTAGTTAAAAAATATGGAAAAGGAATACAAGACTCCCAATTAATAACAATTGATGGAAAAGTAATGGCTGTTGCTTTTATGGCAAACACTCAACATTTGTATTACAGAGAAGATGTTTTAAAAGAATTAGGTATACCTGTACCTAAAACTTACGAAGAAGTTGTTGCTGCATCTGAAAAAATAAGAGCATCAGGTAAAATGCAACATCCGTATGCAGCTGCGTATAAAGCTGGATGGAATTTAGCTGAAGAATTTGTAAACATGTTTATTGGTCATGGTGGTGAATTCTTTAAAACTGGAACTGCTGAACCAAATATCAATAATGCAAAAGGTGTGGCTACACTGAACATGCTTAAAAAGTTAGCAAGTTTAAGTAATCCGGATTATCTTACTCACGATAGTGAAGCAATCAAAGTTGAATGGGAATCTGGAAAAGTCGCTCTTATGACATTATGGGCATCAAGATCAGGAACTTTATTAGATGATGAAGGTGATGCAAAAATTACTGCAGCAACTAAATTAACTGGACCAGCAACTGTTGGTGGAGGAAATATTCCAGCAGCTACATTATGGTGGGATGGATTTACTTTAGCAAAAAATAGATCTGACAGTGATGCAGAGGCAACTTTTATAGCTCTAGCTCATGCTGCTTCAAATAAAAAAATGGTTGCAGATGCTGCTGACCAAGCTGTTTGGTTAGTTGAAGGTTTTGTACCAGGACCAAAATCTATTGGTGTAATTGAAGCTGTAAAAATGGGAGCAAAACCTTACCCGATGTTACCACAAATGGGTTTAATGCATGGTGCATTAGGAAGCGAAATAGTTGAGTTCTTACAAGGTAAAGAGTCTGCAGAACAAGCATTGAAAGATGTTGAAGCTGCTTACATCAGTAAAGCTAAAGAACAAGGCTTTCTATAAAAATAAATATTTAAGTGGGGATTTAATCCCCACTTAATTTTAAATGCCAAATAAAACTTTTTTCTGGTTTTTCTTGCCAACTGGTTTGGCAATGATTTTGTTTATTGGTTTGCCAATAATATCTACTGGTATCCAATCTTTTTATGCCCAACATGATCAAGTAGTAAAAGAAGTTAAGAAATGCGATCCTTTTGGCTGTACAGTTTCAATAGTTGTTGATCAAGAAGCAACATCCATATTGAGAGATGAAAAACCTTTGGGTAAATTTAATGGATTTGGTACTTATATAGATAGAAATCACCTAGCTATTGAGCAAATATCAGATTTTTGGAAAGAAACTGACTCCTTTGGAGAATTTATAAATCAAGTTACAAATTTACCTTTTTATAAAGCCCTTTTATTTACTTTAACATATTGTTTATTTGTAACTCCCAATGTTTTATTACTAGGTTTCATTATAGCATTAAGTTTAAATGCAATATCTAGAAAGATAAGAGGCCCATTAATATTTGGTACAATATTACCAATGATAGTTACTCCATTAGTAGGATCTCTCGTTTTATTTTGGATGATTGATGCAGAAGGTATTATTGGTGCAAATTTACAATTAATGATGGAAGATCCATATCTATCATTAAAATCATCTAGAACGCTTACATGGATAACGATAATTATCTATGGAATTTGGCATCATTCTCCTTTTGCTTTTGTAGTTTTTTATGCTGCATTACAAACTGTACCTCAAGAACCTGTTGAGGCAGCAATTATCGATGGAGCGTCAAGATACCAAAGAATTAGACATATTGTGCTACCACATATTTATCCGGTTGTTACTTTTGTAGCTTTAATATCATTAATGGACAATTTTAGAGTCTTTGAGCCAATAATTGGTTTTAGCGCTGAAGGAAGTGCTCAATCTTTATCATGGTTAATATATGATAATTTAGTCAATGAAGAAGTAATCTTATTTGGTTCTGCAGCAGCAACTTCTATGATGACTATTATTGGTATAGCCATATTGTTAGCACCAGTATTAATTAGGACTTGGAAAGAATTTAGGACGGCAAGATAATGGAATATGGTTTAGACAAAAGATCAAATGCCCTTAAAACATTTAACACGACTTTTATAATAATATGGTTATTAATTGCATGCTTTCCATTCATTTGGACTTTTTGGGGGTCATTTAAAGTAAGAGCAGATTTTTTTTCTAGAGCTGATTGGTGGTATGCGATCTCAGCATTTAATACGTTATTAGAAACAGGAGGTCAATTTACTTCAAAAGCATATTCTGAAGCTTGGTCTGAAGGTGAATTTTGGAAAGCATCGAGAAATACAATAATAGTAACTGTATTTGTTGTCTCTATATCGCTTTTTTTAGGAACTTTAGGTGCTTATGCTTTATCTAGATCTACTGAAAGATATGCTTTTTGGATATTAATCGCAGCATTAATTTTTAGAGCAATGCCTCACATAACACTAGTCTCAGGATATCTTTTTCCATTTTTTGAATTACAGATTTGGGGAATTTTACCAACCACAATTGTGGTTTTAGTTGCAATAAATCAACCTTTTACTTTATGGCTACTTTATTCTTTTTTTAAAACAGTACCTAAAGAATTAGATGAAAGTGCTTTAATTGATGGTTGCTCATATTTTCAAGCATTTAGGTATATAATAATGCCCGTAATGTGGCCTGGAGTTATTACAGCTGGTTTGTTTAGTCTAATGTTGGCTTATAATGACTTTACAGTTACTGCATTATTATTAAATCAAGAAAATCACACAATGGTCCCAAAAATTCAAAGTTATCTTGGTACAAATCAGCACGAAGGTAATTTAATGTGGGCTGTTTCAGCAGTTGTGTCAGCAACCGCACCATTATTTATGTTAGTCATGTTTTTTCAAAGACAAGTAATAAGTGGCTTAACTACTGGTGCTGTTAAAGGATAATGGCAATTAAAGCCATACTATTTGGTTCTATTGGTACAATAGTTGAAACATCTAATATTCAAAGAAATTGCTTTAATTTAGCTTTTAAAATCTCAGGATTAAAATGGCATTGGAGTAAAGTATTGTATCAATCTATGTTAAAAAAATCTGGCGGGGAAAAAAGAGTAAAAAAATTTAGTCTAGAGAAAAAAACGTTAGTTAATGCAAAAAAAATTAGAAATTTAAAAACTTTAATTTTTAATAATTTTTTAAAAAAAAATAAGTTAAAGCCACGTGCTGGAGTAATTAATGTGATCAAATATTGTAAAAAAAATAAAATAAAAATTGGCTTTGTAACCTCTACTACAAAAAATAATGTTGATGCAGTATTTATATCATTAAATAAATATATAAAAAAAAGAGATTTTGATTACATCGGACATAACAAAATTATAAAAAACTTTAACAACAAGACAGATATTTACTTACATTGTCTAAAAAAATTAAAACTTTCGAATAAAAATTGTTTAGCAATTGAAGATACAGAGATCAGTTTAAAATATGCTAAAAAAGCTAAACTCAAATGTATTGCATTCCCGGGCGATTTTCACCGCTCCGGGATGTACAAAGGTTCATTTATAAAAGTTAGGCGGCTTAACTCAAAAATATTTGCTGTTTTATAGTTGGTCTATTAAATCTGGTGCTAATTTTTTAGATTTAGATGAAAATCTAAGTTTTTTAATAGCATCAAGGTTTGATTTATCGTCTCCAACAACCACAAAACCAATCATTCCCATATTTTTGTGAGGTGTACACCAGTAAGCATAAATACCTGGAACCTCGAATTTATATTCGACATCTTTATTGAACTTTGATTTAAACTTACCAACGCCTTCTGGCACACCTTTTTTTATGAATTCAACATTATGTCCTTTATCTGCTGCCTTCCAAAGGACTGTATCTCCAGGGTTAACTCTTACTATTTTAGGCTCAAAAACATTTGATTCTTTATCAAGCCTGTTAAGCATCTCCACTGTAACATCCGCACCTAAAGCTATATTCGTAAAAAATATACTGATTAATATTATAAACGAACTTATTGATTTATTATATTTAGTCATAGCGGTGATATATTCTTTTAAAGTCAATAAACAATAACTATGTGGTGTAACAAGTTGACACGTCTTTAGTTGTTTTTATTTAACAATCTGTCAGCTCTAAAGGTGGTAAAAATTATAATTATTAAAAATGGGATACACAATATGTTCATTATTTTCCAACTTGTAAAACTTAAAACAATTCCCGCTGTTAAACTTGCTGTAGCTTGAATTGAAAAGACGATAAAATCATTAAATCCTTGTGCTCTAAATCTTTCTTCTTCTTTATAATTTAAAACTAATAAACTTGTTCCAGATATAAATAGAAAATTCCACCCTAGGCCTAAAAAAACTAATGAAAAAAGATAGTTGATCACTGTTTGATCGAAGTAGCTAAGAATAATTGTAAATATAAAAAATAAAACACCAAAATACATAATTTTACTATGTCCATATTTTTTAATTAAATTCCCAGTAATTAATGCTGGCAAAAACATGCTTATGATATGTAATTGAATTACAAAACTAGTACTATTCAAAGTCATATCATCATGAATATGCATACTGATAGGAGTTGCTGTCATTAAGAAAGACATTACAGCATATGCAAAAGATGACGAGACTAATGCCTGTAAAAATCTTGGTTGAGACATCAATTCTAAAACTGATCTTCCTTTTAAATTTTTCTTATTATTAATTATTTTGTTTTCTTTATAAAAAATTAAAAAAATAATAGATGATAAAGTTAATAAAGATAAACAAAGATAAGAGCCGACATACAATCCCTCTGAAATAATATTTTTTCCAAAATTTGCTAAATTTGGACCCAGTAAAGCTGACAAAATCCCCGCAAAAAGTAATAGTGAAATAGCTTTTGGTGCTTGTTTTTTGTCAACGCTTTCCGCTGCAGCAAAACGATACTGATGAGCAAAAGCCATTCCAAATCCAAGACAAAAACAAGAAAATGAATACAGAATAAAATTTTGCTTTAATACAGAATATGCTGCTAATAGTGCAAATAATGAAGTTGTTATAGATGAAAATATAAAACCTTTTTTTCTTCCTGTGATACTCATAATTTTAGAGGCAGCTATAATAAAAATAGCTGTACCAACAATTGATAATGACATAGGTAATGTTGAAAGAGATTTTATTGGACTAATACTAGTTCCAATAATTCCACTTAAAAAAACAGTTACAGGTGCAACAGAGAATGCAAATGCATTGCTAGCAAATAACAACCATACATTTTTGTTCATTAAGGTATTATACTCTTTTCTTACCTTGAACTACTCTATCTAATATTAATGCAACAAATAATATTGCAACACCAGCTAAAATTCCTTGTCCAACATTTGCATATTGAAGTGCTTCTAGCACGTCTTGTCCTAAACCTTTTGCTCCAATAAGTGAAGCCACAACAACCATCGCTAAACTTAACATTACAGTTTGATTTACACCAGCAAGTATTGATGGTGTTGCAAGCGGTAAATCTACTTTTCTAAGAAGATACCATTTAGATGCACCGTAAGCTATTGCTGCCTCTCTAATAGTTTCAGGAACTCCTCTCAAGCCTAATACTGTAAGTCTTACGACAGGTGTTCCTCCAAAAATCATTGTAATGATTACTGCTGCAACCTTCCCTGTTCCAAAAAATGCAATGACGGGAATCATAAATACAAATGCAGGCATTGTTTGCATAAAGTCCATAATTGGTCTTATCATTGAATAAAATCTTTGACGTCTTGCACAATAAATTCCTAGAGGTATTCCAATAATAATACTTAAAATTGCAGCAGTTCCCAGTAAGGCAAGTGTTGTCATTGCTTTAACCCAAAATCCCAAAAAACCCATGTAAGCTAAAAATCCTGCAGAGTATATTGCAGTCCTTATGCCTGCTGATAAAGCAGTTAAAACCACAATGGTAGTTATAATCACAATCCAAGGTGTTTTGACAAATAAAAGTTCTAAAAAATCAAGAACAGATCTAATTCCAATTGTTATTGCGGTAAATACTGCATCTCCTTTTATTACTGCGTAATCAAAAATCGTTTCAACCCATTTAATAGAGGTGAGTCTTATTTCTGGATGTGTTGGAAAATCATTCATTATTGAGAAGAAACCTGGAAAGCTATAATGAATTACTGAAAAAAACATAATAATTATAGTAAAACCAATACTTAAAAAATAATTTTTTGTTTTCATTCCAGGACTAATCGATTTATTTGATAACCATTCAGAGTATCTTTTTTCTAAAACTGTATTTGCTAATATTCCTTGAATAAATTTTACAAAAATTAATAACACAATTCCTGAAATAGTAATCCATATTGCTGAAGCTTCGATTTGTTGAACATCAACTACATATTCCTTCATTGCATCTTCGAGTGATTTAATTGCCCTCTCGTAGACTTCGACTTTATCTGGATTGTTTTCTTTTGCAGCCTCTAATTGTTTGTATCTAAAATCAATAGTTGATTGAATTTTATCGATTTTTTCTAAGGCATCTTTAGTAATGTTTCCAAATAGGCCTCTAATTATTTGAACAACAGCAAATGTTTCGATTATTAAAAATGCTAGCGCATAATTCCAAATATTTCTTAATCCAAACCACATTGGTCCAAATAATGCGGCAAATAAATTAAAAGAAAAAGAATAAGAGGGTTTGCTTCCAATTTTTTTAAATTCATCAATGTAGTAATCTGGACTAGAAATCACAAAATTTTTAATTAATTCAGATCTAGATAAATTTTTAATTTCTTTACTCACTGTCATTCCCCTCAACAACTGCTTTCAGCAAATCTGATTGTGTAATTATACCAACTTCTAAGTTGTCATTATTTGTAACTATTATTGGTTTGTCTTCTGATACTGAAGTTTCAATAAGTTTGCTTAATATGTCGTTTTCATTAACTTTCTCATTATTGCTTAAATTATCTCCAAAAGTTTTCTTATATTCTTCTATAGATTGCATAATTGTCTTAGCCTGAACGACTTTTAATCTTGAAATTCCTTTTACAAAATCTGCAACATATTCATCAGATGGATTTACTACAATTTCCTCTGGTGTTCCAATTTGTACTACCTCTCCATCTCTCATTATAGCTATTCTGTGACCTACTCTTACCGCCTCATCTAAATCGTGAGTTATAAATACAGTTGTTTTTTTCATTTGCTTTGAAAGTTTTATAAATTCACTTTGAAGTTGTCGTCTAATTAATGGATCTAAAGCACTGAAAGGTTCATCCATTAAAAGAAATTCTGGATCTGCTGCTAATGCTCTAGCTAAACCTACTCTTTGCTGCATACCTCCGGATAATTCATGAGCATATTTATTTCCCCATCCTTGTAATTCGACAATATTTAAAATGTTATTTGCAGCATCTAACCTATCATTTTTGCTAACACCTCTAATTTCTAAAGGCATAGCTATATTATCCAAAACTGATCTATGAGGCATTAATGCAAAATTTTGAAAAACCATACCAATTTTTTTGTTTCTTAATTCTTGAAGGTTTTCCTTATCGAATTGCATTACATCTTGATTATTTATTAATATTTTTCCAGACGTAGGCTCTAATAATCTATTTATATGTCTAACAAGTGTCGATTTTCCACTTCCAGACAAACCCATTACACAAAATATTTCACCCTTCTTGACATCAAATGAAACATCCGAAACACCAATTACAGAATTATATTTCTCTAGCGCTTCTTGTTTTGAAATTTTTTTATTTTGGATTGCATCCAATGCGTCTTGTGATGTATTGCCAAATATTTTCCAGACATTTTGAATTTGTATAGCTGCTTCCATGAAAATATTTTAACTTAAAAAGACTGAAAATGATACCTGGCAACTAATAGTCGCCAGGTAAATTAATTTTTATTAGTAAATTATAAACCTAACCAGCCGTCAACTGTTGATTTATTTTTAGACATCCAGTCTCTAGCAACTTCACCTGGATCTCTTTTTTGAACAGAAACTTCATAAGCCATCCAAGAAACATCATCTGCTGTTATTTGGAAGTTTTTGAAAAATTCTACAATTGCTGGGGATTTACTCTCAAGAGATGTACCCCATCCAATTTGAATTTGTTTCAAAGCATCCTTTGAAGCAACATATGATTTTTGATACCAGTCAGCGTCAGCTTTTGGTTGGATCATTTTATATTTTGCTGGATCATATGCTGGTTCTTCAAGCATAACTACGTCTGCCATACCCCAAATTGCATGCGGTTTGTAGCAATAAAATGCATAACCCTCACCTTTTTTAATAGAGTCTAGAACTCTAGCATTTTTAACTGCTTCTGCAGCTCTGATAGGTTCAATTCCAGCATCATATAATTTATAATCTCTTAATTTAACTTGGTTAACATTAGCTGAAGCCCATCCATCTGCACCAATCCAAAATTCACCTTTACCATTTCCATCGCTATCCATAGCTTTGACAACTTCCGGTCTACCTAAATCTTCTATTGCAGTGATATTCATTTTTTTTGCAAATTGTTGAGATACACAATATCCTTGGTTACCTTCGTAAGGATTTTTACTTAATTTAAGAGTTCCTTTTGGCACTAAATCATTTGTGTATGCTTCTTGGTTTGGAAGCCATATATCAGGATGTACCTCAATCTCACCTTTGCTTCTATCTATTGCTCCATAGATAGCAGTATTATTTCCTGGTACTAACTCAGCTTCACCACCCATTTTATCTATAACAACTGCCGCAAGTAAATTTGCTATTGCTGTAGCTCCAGTCCAACCTGGATCACCAATTTTTACTTTTTCAGCAAAACTTGATGCTGGTAAAAAAAGTGAAATTACTCCAGCAACAAGTATTTTTTTTATTATATTCATATTTCCCTCGATTTTATTTAATTTATAAACCTAAATTAAACTTTTTTTTAATTTTAGAGTCAATAATTACAGTATTGAAAAATGTTAATTCAGATATGCAAAAACCTAAAATGATCAAGTATTATTCAAAAAATTCTGCACAGTTTTATTAAACTTTTCTGGTTCCTCAAGATGTACGTTATGACAGCAATTTTGAAATATTTCAATTTCGCAATTTGGAATATTATTGGTCAGCAAAGAAACCTGATCAAAATTATAGGATCTATCTTGATCACCCCATATCACTAAAGTTTTGTTTTTAATGTTTTTTAAATTTTCTAAACCATTCCAGTCTCTCATAGCAACTAATGCGTTATGAGCAGCTTCTTCATTTATATGTTTAACCGCATTCTCACACAAATAATAATTTTTATCTTTATCGCCATCGACAAACCATTTTGGTGGTATTCTTTTTACTTGCTCTTTTATACCCTCTTCTCTAAGTTTTTTTATAGAAGTATTTATGGGTTCAAAACGACCTGGAATATCTCCAATAGGTCCAGTTGCAAAACAAATTAATTTATTTATTCTTTCACCAAATATTTTAGCAATTTCTTGAACTATCATTCCTCCCATTGAGTGACCCATTAAATTAAATTTTTCTATTTTCTTTTTATCAATTTCATTGATAATGAATTTTGCCATTAAATTTATACTGTTTAAAGATTTTGCTTTATAGCTTTCACCAAACCCCGGTAGAGCAGGAGAAATAATTCTGAAATTTTTAGATAAATAATCTTTTTGGAATTTCCACATTTCTGAAGATCCAAGGTATCCATGCACCAAAATAAGTGGAAATCCTGCGCCAATATCATCTGTATAAATTTCTTGCATAATTATATTTAAAATATAGTTGTATTACTTAACTTTTAAAACAAAATTCAAAAATTATTATGATTGGTATTCTTGGAGGAATGGGAACGCAAGCTGGTTTAGATTTTTGCAATAAACTAGCTAAAATAAATAGAGGTAAACTAGATCAAGACTACCCTATGTTTGTTTTATACAATAAATCTAATACACCTAAACGACCAGAAAACATAAAAAAATATTACAATGTATTAAATGCTTTGGTTGAAGGTTGTAAGAGATTACAAAAAAATGGTTGTAAATTTATTGTAATGCCATGCAACACTGCTCACTACTGGTACGATGATCTAAGTAAAAAAATTAAAATACCAATTCTTAGTATGCCTAAAGAGGTATACTTAGATGCCCTAAAAAGCTGTAAAAA
This sequence comes from uncultured Pelagibacteraceae bacterium, assembly GCA_902581585.1. GTDB lineage: Bacteria > Pseudomonadota > Alphaproteobacteria > Pelagibacterales > Pelagibacteraceae > Pelagibacter. The sequence goes on along the minus strand of CACHPB010000001.1, from coordinate 72,431 downwards.
AAATTCTAAAATAGGGATATTATCTACTGAAGCTACATTAAACACAAAAGTTTATAATAAATATTTTGACAAAAGTTTTTATTTAGTAAGTCCTGCGTCCAATCTTCAAAAATCATCTGTAAATAAATCAATTAAATTTGTTAAAATGGGTAAAATAAAAGAAGCTGAGAAAGCAATTAGGCCAGCAGTAAATTATCTTATGAAAATCAAATGTACGAAAATCATTTTAGGATGTACAGAGTTACCTATTGCAATTTTTGCTTATAAATCTTTTAAAAAAATCAAACAATCTAAAGTTTTTGTTGATCCAAATCTGCTTTTAGCTAACGTTTCAATGAAAAAATATATAAAATTAAAAAAACAATAACCCAGTTTCAGTATTCATTAACTAAAACTGAGATTATTGTATCTTTTTTAACCCTTTATTTTGAAGGGTCAGGTACTTTTCTTAAATATGGTTTAACTGTTTCCCAACCATCTGGATAAATTTTCTTAGCTTCTTCATCTTTAACTGCTGGAAGAATAACTACATCTTCACCTTTTTTCCAATTAGCTGGTGTTGCAACTTTATGTTTTGCAGTCAGTTGCATTGAGTCTATGGCTCTTAAAATTTCATGGAAATTTCTACCTGTTGCCATAGGATAAGTTAAATAAAGACCAATTCTTTTATCTGGTCTAACAACAAAAATAGTTCTTACAGTCTCATTATCAACCGCAGTACGACCCATTGATGTTGTCCCTGCATCTGCTTCCAACATATTGAATAGTTTTGCAACTTTTAAATCTTCGTCAGCGATAATTGGATAATCAGGCATTGTTCCAGATACATCTTTAATATCATTTAACCATTTTTTATGATCCTCTACCCCATCAACACTTAATCCAATAACTTTTACATTTCTTGCATCAAACTCAGCTTTCATTTGTCCTAATGAACCTAATTCTGTTGTACAAACTGGTGTAAAATCTTTTGGGTGAGAAAATAAAACGCCCCAACTATCTCCAAGCCACTCATGAAAGGAGATATCTCCCTCCGTAGTTTTGCATTGAAAATCAGGACACATACTGTTTATTTTTAACATTCTTCACTCTCCTTTTAATTAATTAGAACTATTATAAATTATTGATTAGGTTTATCAACGATATTTAACTTTGAAAAAACAACTTATAAGACGTGTATCTTAAGCAGATTATAAGTGTTAGTTTTTTTAAATGAATAACTCTAATCACTCAAATATTTTGATTATCGGTGGCGGATGCGCTGGTATATCAGTTGCCACAAGACTAAAAAGTTTAAAGTCTGACTTATCAATTTCAATCATAGAACCTTCGGAAAAGTCTTTGTATCAAGCAGCATGGACTTTAGTAGGTGCAGGTGCTTATGATGTAAACAGCACCATAAAACCAATGTCATCTGTAATGCCTAATTATGTTAATTGGATAAAAGAATATGCAGAAAGTTTTTCTCCTGAATCTAATTCAGTCAAGACTTCAGGTGGTGAATATTCTTATGATTATTTAGTAGTTTGTCCTGGTCTAAAAATTAACTTTGATGGAGTGGCAGGGTTAAAAGAAACTCTAGGAAAGAATAATGTTTGTACTAATTACAGTTCAGATATGGCTGTTTATACTTGGGAATGTTTAAAGAATTTGCAGGGAGGAAATTTATTATTTACTGAACCTCCAATGCCAATTAAGTGTGCAGGAGCACCTCAAAAAATAGCTTACTTAGCTGCTGATCACTTAAAGAAAAAAGGAGCTCTTAAAGATAGTAATTTAGAATTTCTATGTGCAAAACCTGTAATTTTTGGAGTTCCTCATTTTCAAGGCCCCTTAAATGAAATATGTGACTCGTATGGTATTAAAAGAAGCTTTCAACATAATTTGATCTCAGTAAATGGTGAGGCCAAAGAGGCTGCTTTCAAACAGTCAGATAAAGATGGAAATACAAAAGAAATTATTAAAAAATTTGATTTTATTCATGTAACACCACCTCAAACTTCTCCTGACTTTATTAAGAATAGTCCATTAGCTGATGCTGGAGGATGGGTTGATGTAGATCATAAAGAAGGGACATTAAGACATACTAAATATGAAAATATTTACAGTTTAGGAGATGTAATGAATGCGCCTAATGCAAAAACAGGTGCAGCAGTTAGAAAACAAGCACCAATAGTTGCACATAACATTGTAAAGGATATTAATAAATCATCTGAAGAATACAGACTTTACGATGGATATGGAGCTTGTCCTCTTACAGTTGCATATGGAAAAGTAATGTTAGCTGAATTTTGTTATGGAGGAAAAGTTACTCCAAGCTTTCCTTTTGATCCAACAAAACCAAGTTCAATGTACTGGCAAATGAAATCTAGACTTTTTCCTTGGTTGCAATGGAATGTGATGTTTAAAGGAAAAGAATGGAGCAAGCCTAATCATAAAGCTATTGAAAATTAGTTTCAATTTAATAAAATTTTAATTATTTTATAATTATGATTTTTGAACAACTTTTTGATACTAAATCCTCAACATACACTTATGTCATTTCTAGTGGAAAAGGACGTGAAGCTCTAATCATAGATCCAGTAATTGAACATACCGAAGAATATATTAAAGTTTTAGAAAGTTTAGAATTAAAACTTGTAAAAGTAATTGATACTCATATTCATGCAGATCATGTAACTGGATTAAACGAGTTAAACAAAAGAACAAACTGCACTCGTATAATGGGTGAAAATTCTAAATCTGAAGTTATTGATATTAAATTAAAAGATGAAGAAAATATAAGTATTGAAAATATTAACCTTAAAGCTATTTATACACCTGGTCATACTGACTGTTCTTATAGCTATCTGATGAAAGACAGAGTTTTTACTGGGGATACTCTTTTAATTAATGGAACAGGCAGAACAGATTTTCAAAATGGCAGTGCTCATGAGGCTTATGAGTCATTATTTGGTAAATTGTTAAAACTTCCTGAAGAAACGCTTGTATACCCTGCACATGATTATAATGGAAAAAAAAATTCAACAATAGGTAATGAAAAGAATAATAATCCAAGACTTCAAGTAAGCTCAAAAGAGCAATATGCAGAAATAATGGATAATCTTAATCTTGCAAATCCAAAAATGATGGATATCGCAGTACCAGCAAATCTAAAGGGATTGACTCTTAAAGAACTCTAAAATCAGGGTTATTATTAGTATTGTTTTTAAAAAATATACAATTATATAACTCTTATGGCATGCAATAATACACATTGTAAATGTAAAAACTGTACTTGTGACAGATGCGTTTGTAAAAACTGTGATTGCAAACCATCATCGGAAAACTGCTGTTGTAACAAGTAGTTAAATTTAAATAACTAATCTTAAATAAAAATGAATGATTTTTTAGAGTCGATAATTAAAAGAGATCCTGCTGCAAGATCAAAGTTAAGTTTAATACTAACTTATCCTGGTGTTAAAGCTGTATTTTTTCATAGAATTGCAAATTTTTTTTCAATTGCAAAATTTCATCTTGTTGCAAGAATAATTTCTCAGTTCTCAAGATTTTTAACAGGTATAGAAATCCATCCAAACGCTAAAATTGGAAAAAATCTTTTTATAGATCATGGCATGGGAGTAGTTATTGGAGAAACATCTGATATTGGAGATAACGTTACCATTTATCACATGGCAACATTAGGCGGAATTGCTCCAAGTATAAATTCAGACAATCAAAGAAATGTTAAGAGACACCCAACATTAAAAGAAAATGTAGTTGTAGGATCTGGTGCACAAATCCTTGGACCAGTTGTAGTTAGTAAAAATGCAAAAATTGGAGCCAACGCTGTTGTTACAAAAGATGTTCCAGAAAATGCAGTAATGGTTGGCATTCCTGCAAAAAATGTTGGAACTGCGTCCGAAGAATTTAAACCCTATGGTGTTGCACCAGGTGGTGATACAAAGCTTGATATATGAAAATTTTACAAAATAATTTTGTCGAAGCAATAGGAAACACTCCTCTATTTAAATTAAAAGCCGCATCAGAAATTACTGGTTGTAATATTTATGGAAAAGCAGAGTACCTTAATCCAGGTGGCTCTGTAAAAGATAGAGCAGCTTTAGCTTTGATAAGAGATGCTGAAGAAAAAAAACTAATTTCAAAAGGTGGGACAATTGTTGAAGGAACAGCTGGTAATACCGGGATTGGGTTATGTCTTTTAGGAAATTCTATTGGTTATAAAACTATTATCGTAATGAACGATAATCAAACACAAGAAAAAAAAGATTTATTAAGAAATATTGGAGCTGATTTAAGGTTGGTTCCACCAAAACCTTATAAAGATGAAAATAACTTTGTTAAATATGCAGGAAGATTGGCTGATGAATTGAAAAGTAGTAACAATCACGGTGTAGTTTGGGCTAATCAATTTGACAATACCGCCAATTCTAAAGGTCATTATGAAACGACTGGACCAGAAATATGGGAACAGACTGACGGCAAAATAGATGGTTTTGTATGTTCATCTGGTACTGGTGGTACAATTGCAGGGGTTAGTAGCTTTTTAAAAGAAAAGAATAAAGATATTAAAATATATTTATCGGATCCAACTGGCTCATCTCTTTATAGTTATATTGAAAATGGTGAATTAAAGAGTGAGGGTGGCTCAATAACTGAAGGTATTGGATCTAGTAGAGTTACTGCAAATTTTGCAAAAGCAAAAATTGATGGAGCATTTTCAATAAGTGATCATGAGTCTTTGCCTGTTTTATATGATTTAATTGTAAAAGAAGGCTTAAGTTTAGGTACAAGTTGTGGAGTAAACATAGCTGGAGCAGTAAGATTGGGTAAACTTTTAGGACCAGGTAAAACGATTGTCACAATTCTTTGTGACAAATCTGATAAATACAACTCAAAGATGTTTAATAAATCTTTTTTAAAAGAAAAAGGGCTTCCTTATCCTCACTGGATATAATCACGCATACCAGTACTGTAATAAATTCATTACATTTCTATCTTATAATAAAATTTAATATAAAAAAAATTAAAGGAGATTTTATGGACGCAAAAGAAGTAGTTAAAAAAGGATATGAACTTTTTGGAAAAGGAGAAATGGAGGCATTTATGGATATGGTGCATGATGATATCACTTGGATTTATCCTGGAGATAAACATCCAATGTCAGGAACTCATAAAGGCAAAGAAGCATATATGAAAACTATGATGCAAGTACCACAACTTTGGAGTAATTTTTCAGTAACACCAGATATGATGATTAGCGAGGGGAACAAAGTTTTTGTTAAGGCAACTGCTAAGGCAGATGGCATGGATACTATTTTTGGTCATTACTTTGAAGTAGGCGATGATGGTAAACTGACAATGTTTATTGCTTTTGACGATACACTAAGCATGTTCAATGCAATGAAGAAGTAAGGAACAGAATGTCAATTTTAGAAAAACTAAACAAAGCAATCATGGAAAAAGATGGTGCAGCAGCTGGTGAGCTGGTGCACGATGACTATAAAATGTTTTCTCATCTAAAAGGAGAATATGTGCACATGGGAAAAGCAGGTATGATTGAAGCTGTAAGTAAAGGGATGATGAGTCCCGCAAAATACAGGATCCTTTTTGAGAATGATGAAATTGGTTTTGATCATGCATATGTTACTTATCAAGATGGAAATACTGAAGCTTTGATGTGTTGTTGGAAATTTAAAGATGGTAAAATCATTGAAGTAGAAACTGGAGCAACAAAAATACCAAAATAACTATAAACTTACAAAGAAGTTAATATGGCTAGTATTGAAGTTAAAACTTTTGATAAAGCATATGAATTTGCTGGGGTTTGGGAGGAACAAAATGGTAAAAATGGTTGGTAACTTTGAAGTAAAAGACTGGGCTCACTGGAAAAAAATGTTTGATGAACATTCCGGCCCAAGAGAAGCAGCAGGTATTAAAACTATTTACGTAGGTAATGAAATAGAAAATCCAAATAAAGTACATATTGTGATGGAAACACCAGCAGCAGACACTATGCAAAAATTTATGCAGAGCCCAGAGAATGCTAAAGTAATTGCGGAATCTGGACATAAACAAGAGACAACAGTAATGAGCGTTTGCTCTGATTAAATTAACAAAAAAAAGGAGATATATTATGTTTGTAAAAATAGAACAAAAACTTTCAAAAGGTTTTAATTCTTGGAAGGAAATGATGCTTGCAAATAGTGAGAAACTTAAAAAGTATGGAATGACTATAGCTTTTGCAGGTGCAGATAAAGAAGATGATAATGCTATGACTGTAGTTATTCATTTTGAATCACCCGAGGGTTTAAAAGGTTTTGGTGGAGATGCAGAACTAACTCAAGCAAGAATAGATTCTGGAGTAATAATGGACCAATCTAAAATGACCATCATGACTGATGAGTCTGTAATGAACCACAAAGGATAATTCTAATGATGAAAAAAATATATGTAATTATATTGTTTTTAATATTTACAACATCAAGCTTTGCAGACGGTCATAAAGGAAAAATTGATCTTAAAGGTTTTATTGTTGGAGATAACAAATTTCTTACTGATAACGAGGGTAACTTTTTAACTTTTACTTAAGATGGAGTTGGAGGATTAATGGCAGTCGAAGGTACAAAATTCATGGATAATGCTTCACAATATTGTCTTGGCGCAGGCACAATCCCAGGAAAAGGATTTGAAATGGGACACTGTAAAATAAATCAAATGGATGGGGATACTATTTTTACATACTACGAAATTCCACTTGGAGACTCAATGAATGGTACATTTAAATGTTTAGGGGGAACAGGAAAATATAAAGGAATAGAATGTAGTGGCTCAACAGGGTACACACCAATTAACTCAGCCCAAGAGAATAAATTTGCCTCATCAATTTATTTTAAAGGTGAATATTCTTTAATGAAATAATTGAATAATCATTAGATTGATTTAAAATACTAAATAAAAAAAGGAGAAAAAAATGGAAAAAGAAGTTTTAGTGATCGTAGATTTGAAAGAAGGAAAGCTTGAAAAATTTATGGGATGGATGCAATCAGATGAAGGTATGAGTGTGAGAAAATCTGCAGCTCATCCAGAAAAAACTATAGGAGCAGTAAAGCCAGATAAAAGTGGCGTAATGTTTAAGGTATTTGTTCATAATATGGAAAAAATGAAAGAACTAATATCTGGTACACATCCAGTTGGAAAGGAAATTTACGATGAATGTGTTATCAAAATGACTGCTTGGGATTTAACAAAGGTTGAAATGTAATATGGCGAAATTTTATTTGGTTGGCAAAATAAGTGCAGAATTAATGAAAAGAATGCAAAATGATCCAACTGCAGATAGATATGCATCGACTAAGAAAGTTACTGAGGCGGCTGGTTTAAAATTGATCAGCTATGAATGGGTAAGAGGTAGATTTGATGTTATCTCATGTGTCGAGGGAGATTATGAACAAGCACTTTCCTTGAAGATTGCATTTAAAAATTCAGGTCTTATGGATGATTTGATGGTACATGAAGTTATTGACTACAATAAAGCTTTTCAAAATGCTGCAGATGCCACAAAGTCTGTTATTAAACCAGGAGAATAATTATGAGTGGTTATGCGATCTTTAACCTTAATGTTAACAATCCAGAAAATTATAAGGAATACATAGACAAAGTTAAACCCACTGCAGAAAAATTTGGTGGAGAGTATCTTGTGAGAGGTGGTACCAGCGAGACTATTGAAGGGTCATGGCAACATCCAAGGACAGTTGTGATAAAATTTCCAAGTTACGAGAAAGCAAAAGAATGGTATAATTCTGAGGAATATAAACCAATAAAACAAATTCGGTTAGATAACGCAGATTCTAATGGAATGATAATTGAAGGAGTTTAAAGGAGATAAAATGTCAATATTAGAAAAATACAGTGCTGCATTAAAAAATAAAGATGAAGCAGCAATGAATGAGCTTTTGCATGACGATTTCAAATTTACAATGCATAAATCAGGAAATACTTTAGGTAAAGCTGAAGTGATCAAATGGGCGATGAGCGGTGATATTAATCAAAGAGATACAAGAGTTGTATATGAAAATGACGAAGTTGGTGTACACCACGCATTTGTAACATTTGATGATGGAAACACTGAAGCAGTAATGGCAGTCTATAAATATGATAATGGAAAAATCATGAGTTTAGAGACTGGCGCAACACCAATGCCTAAATAATGAAAAAACTAATACTTTTATTTATTTTTATCGCCTTTAATTCAAATGCAGCTTCAATGAAGATGATTGGATCTAAAGGTGATCCAAATGATGTTACAAGAGTAATAGAAGTAAAGATGTATGACAATTATTATGAACCTAAGTCAATTCAAGTTAAAAAAGGCGAAACAGTAAAGATAATTGTTAAAAATTTAGGTGAACTGGTGCATGAATATAATATTGGCACTAAAAAGATGCATATTGATCACCAACCAGAAATGGCAAGATTAATTGAACACGATATTCTTTTAGGCGACCGGATTGATCATAAAAAAATGAAAGAAATGTCTAAAAAAGATCACTCATTGGGCCACAAACACGCAAATAGTGTAATGCTAGAGCCAAATAAAACAGGAGAAATTATTTGGAAGTTTTCAAAAGATATTTCTTTAGAAATGGCATGTAATATTCCGGGTCATTATGAAACTGGAATGGTTGGGCCAATAATAATTGAATAAATTAGAAAAGTTTGTAGATATTAATTTTTGATAATATTATTCTGAATTGATGAGTAATATAACTGCTTATATAATTTTAATTATTGCAGTTGCTCTTGGTACAGCATCAAATGGTTTTGCCAAAGCTGCAAATGGTTTTACAATTTTTTTACCAAGTGTTTTTACTGCAATAACAATTGTAGCATGCATGTATACGCTTTCTTTAGTTATGAAAACTATTCCTGTTGGCGTGACTTATGCTTCATTTGCAGGCTTATGTATAATAGCCACTTCTATTGTGGGAATTTATAAATTTAATCAAATCCCTGACTTTTTTACAATTATAGGTCTAATATTAATTATATCTGGAGTTTTAATTGTTAATTTAGTTGGAAAATCAAATTAACTATTATAGTTCATCTGGAAGATCATGCTTACCGTCATCTTTTAAATCAATCATATATTCTTTAACTACAAAATCTAAATCTAGATCTGAGTATAAATGTGGAAACATGTTGCCATCAGTTGATTGCTCCCAAACTAGATTTTTTAATTTTAGAGCATCCACTTTAAGAATTATTAAATTATTTTGATTAATATAAAACTTATTGAGTGTTTGCTTGACCTGATCTTTATCTGATAAATGGATATAACCATCTTTTAAATCTAATGCAGTGCCTTTAAAAACATTATTTTGTTTTGCCTCACTCCACTCAGATTTTGTACATATCTTGTAAACAAAATCAAAATTCATTTTATTTCAAAAAGTCGTCTACTTCTACTTGATAACCTTCAACTAAACGATTTGTTTCATTTGCCATTCCGACAATTGCGATCATTTCGTTTATCATTCCGTCTGTTGCACCTTTTTTTCTGGCAGCTAAAGAATGAGATTTAATACAATATTCACAATTGTTAGTAATTGAAACTGCAACATAAATAAGTTCCTTTACAGCAGGATCTAATTCACCTTTTCCCATTACTTGTTGTAATGATCTCCAGGTTCTTTCTAATGTTTCAGGACTATTAGCCATTGTTTTCCAAAAATTCGGAATTTCAGTTATTTGTCGGGCTTCTTTTATTTCATCAAAAATTTCTTTTACTTTGCCAGTAGCCTCATTTTCAGAAATTTTTTTAAATATTGTCATAGTTTTCTCCTTTTAGTTATAAATTGACTCAATTTTTGGCATTAATTTTAGTAGTTCCTTAGTATAATTATGTTTAGGATTTTTAAACAACTCTTCTGTTTCTGACACTTCACATAATTTTCCATCTTTAAGCACAGCTATTTTATCACACATTTGTCTTACAACCGGTAAATCATGGCTTATAAATAATATAGTGAGATTTAACTGTTCTTGAAGATCTTTTAATAAGTTTAGTATTTGAGCTTGAATGCTCACGTCTAATGCTGATGTAGGTTCATCGCACACAAGAAGTCTTGGTTGGGTTGCTAGTGCCCTTGCTATTGATATTCTTTGTCTTTGACCCCCTGAAAATTCATGGGGATATCTGATTGCAGACTGTTGAGTTAATTCAACAGACTCTAATAAATCATGAATATAACTATCTAAATCACTAGATTTTATATCTGGATTATGAAGTTTAATAGGTTCTGCAATAATTTCATTTACTTTTAGTCTTCCATTTAATGAAGAAAATGGATCCTGAAATATCATTTGAATTTGTCTTCTAAATTTTAATAAATCTTTATTTTTTTTGATCTTAGTAACATTTACATTGTCAAAAAATATATCCCCAGAACTTGGTTTAAATAAATTCACTACCATTTTTGCTATAGTAGTTTTACCACTACCACTCTCACCAACTAGACCAAATGATTTACCTTCCTTAATATCAAAAGAAACATCATCTACTGCCATCACTGAATTTTTTGTATTTTCTGTGAAAAAACTATCATCGAAAGATTTACTCAAATTTTGGATTTTAACTAAGTTTTGATCTACAATACTTTTTTTAGACCATCTGTTTAATATTTTAATATTATTATTTTGAATATTTAAATTCTCTTTTTCAATAATTGTAAACCTTGATATTTTTTTATTTGTTGGTGGTACAGAGCTAACTAAGCTTTTTGTGTATTTTTCCTTAGGCTCAACCAATATCTGTTTGGTTAAACCTATTTCAATTAAGTCTCCATTTTTCATTACAGCCACTCTATCTGTAGTTTCAGCGATAACACCCATATCGTGAGTAATAAGTATTACAGCTAAATTTCTCTCTTTTGTTAATCTTTTAATTAATTCTAGAATTTGAGACTGAATAGAAACGTCTAGTGCTGTTGTTGGTTCGTCTGCAATTAATAATTCGGGCTCACAACACAAAGCAAGAGAAATAACAACTCTTTGTCTCATACCACCAGAAAATTGATGAGGGTAATTGTTAAATCTTTTCTCTGCTTCTTTTATACCCACCTCTTTTAATAAATTGATTGCTCTATTTTTTGCCTCATCTGTATTAATATTTAAATGAGTCTGTATTGTTTCTATAAGCTGTTCACCAATTGTTAAAATTGGATTTAAGGAAGTTTGAGGATCTTGAAATATCAATCCTATTTTTTTTCCTCTGTATTGGACGATAGTTTCTTGATTTTCACTTATATTTGTGTCGCCCATAAATATTGATCCATTTGAAATTTTACCTGGTTCATCAATCAAATTTACTATAGCGTTAGCAACAGTGCTTTTACCCGACCCGGACTCCCCAACTAATCCAACTATTTCACCTTTATTAATATCTATATTTATATTTTTAGCTGCATTAACTGTTTCTTTCCTCATTTTGTAATCAATGCTTAAGTTATTTATTTTTAAAAAGGTCATTTTTTAAGCTTTGGATTAAGTGTGTCTCTCATCCAATCTCCTAATAAATTAATTGAGAATGCAAGGATAACTAAAAATATTGCTGGAAAAAAAGTTATCCACCACTCACCTGAAAATAAAAAGTCATTTCCTAATCTAATTAATGTACCTAATGATGGTGTTGTTGGAGGAACTCCTACTCCTAAAAAACTTAATGTTGACTCGGCTATTATTGCAAGTGCTAGACCAATAGTTCCTATAACTAGAACAGGTCTCATAATATTTGGTAAAATATGTTTAAACATTATCAGTAAATTTGAAACTCCTATAATGGACGAAGCTGAAACATAATCTTTATTTTTTTCTACTAAGGTTGCTGCACGAGAAACTCTTGCAAATTGTGGCCACTCTGAAATTCCTATAGCAAAAATTAAAACATAAATTGCCATCTCATCGTGCATTTCTCTTGAAATGATACCCCTTGCAATTCCATCTACTAATAGAGCCATCAATATACTTGGTACAGTTAACTGAACATCGGTTAATCTCATAACTATCATTTCATATTTTCCACCAAAGTATCCTGCGGTTAGACCAAGTGAGACACCAAGAATTAGACTGAAAATAATTGCTGAAAATCCAACTATTAATGAAATTCGTGAACCATAAAGTATAGTAGAGAGCATATCTCTTCCTTGTCCATCTGTGCCTAAAATAAACTTTGCCATACCTTCGTCTGTCCATGATGGAGGTGTGAATGCTTCCATTAATGATAGTGATGCTGGATCAAATGGATTATGTGGGGTAACAAATTCAACGAAAAATGAGCAAAAGAAAATTATTAATAGTATAATAGAGGATACAATTGCTGTTGGAGATTTTATAAAACTAAAGTAAATATCACTATCTTTGAATTTTTCCCAAGAATTTAATGTTCTATTATCCACTAGTAACATCTCCTTTAACTCTTATTCTTGGATCAATAAAATAATACAAAATATCTACTATAAAATTTATCATCACAAAAACAAAAGCTATAAAAACCAAATAAGCTGACATTATTGGAATATCTACAAATTGGACTGCTTGAATAAAAAGAAAACCCATACCAGGCCATTGAAATACCGTTTCAGTGATAATTGAAAAAGCTACCAAAGTTCCAATATTTATTCCGGCAATAGTAATTACAGGAATTAATCCATTTTTTAATGCATGTTTATAATTTATACTTTTTTCACTTATTCCCCTTGCTCTCGCAAACTTTATATAATCAGTTTGTAAGATTTCCATCATCTCTGCTCTTACCAATCTAATTATATAAGTCATTTGAAAAAGGCTTAGTGTTACAGATGGGAGTATGATTGCTTTCAATCCTGAAATTGTTAGAAGTCCTGTTGACCAAAAACCTAGATCTATCACCTCTCCTCTTCCAAAAGATGGAAGTACTCCTAATATCACTGCAAAAAGATATATGAATAGTATTCCAATCACAAATGTTGGAAGAGATACCCCTAGAAGAGATACCGCTAATATAAAGTCACTCAAAAAACCCTTCCTGTTAATACCCGTATAAACCCCTAATAAAGTACCGGAAACTAAAGCAATTAATGCAGAAATTAGAACTAGTTCAATAGTTGCTGGCAGTCTTTCAATTATTAACTCTGAAACTGGTCTTCTAAGTTGGTATGAAATTCCAAACTCTCCCTTAGAAGCGTTAACTACGAATCTTGAAAATTGAATATGTATAGGGTCGGTTAATCCAAGTGTTTCTCTTAATTCAGCTCTTTCTTCATCTGAAGTTTCCTCACCAACCATGTTGTTAATTGGATCTCCCACAAAATTAAATAAGGAAAATGAAACAAATGATACGACGAGCATCACTATTACTGATTGAATCAGACGTTTGAAAAAATAATTAATCAATTTAAGAAATTTTGATAATTACAAGCCCTTTATTTAATTAAAGGGCTTGTAAACAAAGTTATTTATTTAAAACTTGCAAAACGGAATAATGGTTCATTATTCGGTCTAATTGGAACATCTACATTTTTTTTAGTTGCCCAAGAAATTACTTGGTGATGTAGAGGAAGATACGAGATATCGTCTTTTACAATTTTCCAAGCATTTGCAATAGCAGCATTTCTTTTATCCAAGTCAACTTCGCCTTCCATAACTCTAATTGCAGCGTCAACGTCGCTGTTACTAAAGTTTACTTTATTCCAGCTAGCACCAGACTCGTATAAGTAATGGAATACGTAGTGACTATCCAAAGTTGGAACTCCCCAACCTAACATATAGAAATCACCTTTATCTTCTTTTAATTCCTTAAAGTGCTTACTTTTTGTTTGAGCAAATAAATTAACATTGACGCCGATTTTGCCTAACATACCAACAACAGCTGTACAAATTGCTTCGTCATTTACATATCTGTCGTTAGGACATCTTAACTCAACATCAAAACCTTTAGGATATCCTGCGTCTGCTAATAATTTTTTAGCTGCATCAACATCATAAGGTAATCTTTTGTCTAACTCTTTTGTATATCCATTTACACCAGGAAAAGTTATAATTCCTGCGGGCTCACTAAGACCTCTCATTACTTTTTTCTTTATTGCCTCTATATCTATTGCTTGATAAAGAGCTTGTCTTACTTCTTTTTTCTTAAATGGATTGTCCCCAGTATTTCCAGATCTTAGTTTGTCTGCTGCTTGATCCATACCTAAAAAGATTGTACGCATTTGAGCAGTGCTAACTACTTCATGATCTGAAGAATTTCCAATTCTAGCCAAGTCTTGAACCGGTGCATCAGTAACTAAATCAACTTCACCAGATAACAATGCTGCAACTCTTGTAGCTGAGTTTTTAATTGGTAATAAATGTATTTCAGTAACACTATTATCTTTCATCGAACCCCACCAATTACTATTTCTCTCAAATACTGTCTTAGTATTTGGCTCTCTTAAAGTAATTTTGAATGGTCCAGTTCCCATTGCATTAGTTGCTGAGAATGTTTCTTCTCCACCATCCCAGTTTTGTGACACTGTAGCTCCAAAATCAATAGACCATTTTTTAGACATTATAAATATATTTGATAACTGATTTAAAAGAATTGGATTTGGTTTGCTGGTACTAATCTGCACAGTATAATTATCAATTTCTTTAACATCTGAAATTGTACTAATGTACTCTTTAAAATCTGATGTAGGTTGTTTTGCTCTTAATATACTAAATACAACATCTTTCGCTGTCATATTACTACCATCAGAAAATTTTACGTCTTTTCTTAAATTAAAGATCCATGTATTTGGATCTGTTGTTTTCCAATCGGTAGCAAGTTGAGGTTCAATACTCATATCTAAACCTCTTGTTACAAGCGCCTCATAAACTTGTCTTGAAACTTGAGTAGTAGGACCTTCATTTTGTGCATGAGGATCCAAAGTTAAACTATCACCCTGCATAGACCATTTAATTGTTTTCGCGTATGAATTTGTTGATACAAAAACAAATAAAATTGCAAAGAAAATTTTAATAAAATTTTTAAATTTCATTTTTCCTCCTAATTATTACAAGCAAAATTAAACCTGATTAATGGGACAACTACAAGTGCAAAATAATTGCTTTAGTTGTTAAGAATGATCTCATTTTTGAACTTGGTATACAAAATTTCTGAATAATTATTCATTTTTTGCATATTTTTTTTCGCCTCAAAATCAAACTTTTCGAGCGCTCCTTTACCTAATTGCTTTTCCAAAGACATTTTATATTCTGGCACACACCCCCAATCATTTACAGTTGTATCCTTTATTTCAATATGAAATTGGATACCATAAGCATGATTTTTGTACCTAAATATTTGGTATTTCGTTTCATCCGATGATGCAATATGTGTAACATCCTTATTATTTTCTAAATTTTGAACCTCATAAGAATGCCATTGTAATGATGTTAACTTTTCTGGAAATTCCGAAAAAAGAGTATCGTTCTCTTTTTCTTCTGAGAAATTTATATTTAACATTCCTATTTCGGGATTTTTTGTTCTAACAACACTTCCGCCTATTACTTCTCCAAGTAATTGACACCCAAGACAAAACCCTAAAAAAGGTTTTTCTAAATTAACAACAAATTCTTTAATTTTATTTTTTTCTTCAACTAACCATGGATATTCTTGCTCCATCCATGTATCCATTGGGCCTCCCATACAAAACATTGCATCAAATTTTTTTAGATCATTTGGTATTTTCTCTCCTTCATCCAGCTCGATCGTGGTTAAGTTTACTCCATCTTTAATCATCAAATCTTTTATATAACCAGGATCTTCAATTTTAATGTGTTGAAGAACAATAATTTCCATCCTTAAGCTATTGGTTTTAATAAACTCTGAATTTTAATATGAATATTTTTATTTGATGATGCAAGAATATTACCTGCATATTTTGCATCTCTATTATCAATTGTAGAAACAATTCCACCTGACGCTTTGATAATAGGTATTAAGGGATGAATATCCCAAATTTTATTACTGCATTGAAATACAACATCAAGCTTACCTTCACAAATCTGTGCGTAAGACAAGGCATCGGAACAAGGAAATTGCATTAAATTTAAAAATTTAGTAATTTTTTTTTGTTTATTTAATGAAATTGCTCCATGTAGTCCTGCTGCTAATTTCAAATCTTTATATTTTACTTTTTTATTTGTATTAATTTTTTTTCTTTTATTATTTTCAACCACATATGCAACTTTATCAGATTGGTTATAATAATATTTTTTTAGGATTGGAAAATTAGCCAAACCAAATATTGGATTGCCTTTATAATTTAATGAAATTAAATTACTCCAAGTTGGACTTCCAATCACGAATGATCGTGTTCCATCAATTGGATCAATAACCCATGAAAAATCGCTTTTTGATTTTTTATATCCGTATTCTTCACCAATAATTTCATGATTTGGAAACTTTTTATTTATTTTAAATCTAATGAATTTCTCAAATGCTCTATCTGCCGAAGTAACTGGATCGTATCCTTTTCCTTTTATTTTATTTTGAACTTTAAATTTCTTACTTAACTTATTGTAATAAAACTTAGACAGATCTTTAGCCAACTGGTTTAAAAATCTAGGAAATTCATTATTATTTGGAATAATTTTTTTTTTCATTAAAAGGAATTACTATTTTATTTATCTTGATTAAAGATAAATTTAAATTATTTTTATAAAATACCTCATGAATATAGAAGTTGAAAAAAATAGAATATTCTTTAACGATGGTAATAATAGACAAGAAATTCACCCTTTCTGGCTTAGAGAAAGAATTGAAAATAAAGAGTTCTTAGACGAAATCACACAACAAAGATTATTTGATCCCAGCATTTTACAGACCAATATTTTAATAGAAAAGGTAAAATTAGAAAATGATGAATTAGAAATAAATTTCAATGATGGCGTCAAATCATATCTAAAAGTAAGCAATATTATTAACGAGTATTCTAATCAAAAAATGGTTATGAGCTCCATAGAAAAAGTTAAATGGGACTCTAACTTAAAGAATTTAAAGAACTTCATATACAATGCTGATATTAGCGAAACTAAGGAAATGTATGACTTGCTTGTTTCTTTTTATCAATACGGATTTGTGATTATTAAAAATGTTCCAACTCAAGATAATTTCATTATAAATTTTGCTAATTCAATTGGAAGCGTAAGAAGGACGAATTTTGGAGAGTTTTTTAATGTAAGATCAATACCTAATCCTAATGATTTAGCGTACACATCTTATAATTTAGCTCCTCATACAGACAATCCTTACAGAATACCAGTACCATGTATTCAGCTTCTTCATTGTATTGAAAATGAGGTATCTGGTGGACTGTCAACTCTTGTTGATGGTTATACTGTTACCGAAGATTTAAAAAATGAATTTAAAGATTATTATGAAATTCTTACTAAGATAAAAGTAAAATTTAAATTTATTGATAAAGAAGTCATATTAGAAGATTGGTCTGAACTTATTAAGTTAGATGAAAAAGGAGAGTTTAAGCAAGTAAGATTTAGTCCAAGATTAGATTATGTGCCAATATTAAACAAAGAAGATTTAGATTTATATTATAAAGCAAGGAACAAACTTTCAGAATTTTATAATTCAGATAAATATAGGATAGAATTCAAATTGAATCCTGGCGACTTATTAATGATGGATAATTATAGATTACTTCATGGTAGAACTAGTTTCGATTCAAATGAAGGAAATAGATTCCTTCAAGGGTGCTACATTGATTATGATAGTACAGAGGGAAAAATTAGACATCTTAAAAGAAAATTTAGTATCTAACTTATCCAAGATTTTGCATGAATGGAATATATTCTAGAAGGTAATATCCTAAAGCTTGAAGTTGATTTGTAATCATTAATACTCCAGTAATCAAAAGTAGAGAACCACCTGTTTTGTTTATAACATTCATTTTTGTTTTTAAATTTTTAGAAAAAATCATAAATTTCTGAATTAAATATCCCGATAAAATAAAAGGTAACGCAAGACCTAATGAATAAAATGATAAAAGTAAAATTCCTTTATTTATGCTTTCCTCTGTAGATGCGATTGCCAATATTGATCCAAGAATAGGTCCAATGCAGGGTGTCCAACCAAAACCAAATGCCATACCAACTAAAATTGAGCTAAATACACCTGACTTTTTATCTGCTTGGAACCTTTTCTCATAATTTAAAAACTTTAAATTAATCAAGCCTATTATTTGAAGTGAGAAAATTATTATAATTGTACCAGCTACAATTCTGAGAGTGTTTGAGTTATCTAAGACTAATGATCCTAAAAATGTTGCTGTTGCTCCAAAACTAATAAAAACAATAGAAAATCCAAGCGTAAAAAGAACTATTGGAAATAAATTTATACTCTTTTTTTCAAGAAGTTCGTTAAGAGTTGAGCCAGATATATATGAAATATATCCTGGAATAAGTGGTAATACGCAAGGGGATAAAAAACTTATCAAACCTGCGCTAAATGCAAGAAATATTTCGATCATTATCCTGTATTTTTAATCGCTGCAGAAATTCCTGCAATAGATGTCATCATCGCATCATCAAGTAACTTTTTGCTTTTTTTATCTAATTTCTTTTGTTTTTGCTTTTTCATCACGGTTACTTGTAAAACATTGAGTATTTCTGAGTAGATATTTCTAATAATTGCAGGTCCCCGGAAAGCTTTTCTTTGTTTAAGTATTTCTCTAGGAGTAATATCATGATTTAATTTTTTTACTGCATTAAACTGATATCTTAGTTTATCACCTACTCTAACTAATTTTTGGTCTGCTAAATTTTTTTCGTAAATTTTTGAAATTTCAGGATCAACTTTTGATAAGACCATGTCTAATAAGTCCATTGTAGAATTAAAATATGGCCAATTTTTTTCCATATCTGTTAAAGTTTTTTTAAATTTTTTAATTGATGAGTACCTTAAAGCTTCAGCGGTCCCTAACCAGGCAGGCAACATCAGTCTTATTTGTGTCCAAGCGAAAACCCATGGTATTGCTCTTAAACTATTAATGTTATCTACATTCTTTCTTTTGGATGGTCTTGATCCTATCGATAACTTACCAAGAGCCATATGTGGCGTAACGGTTTTAAAATATCTGATGAAGTCAGAGGTTTGATTAATATTTTTTCTATAAGAACTAGTTGAGACATTTGACATGTTTTGAATAAGATTTCTCCATTCTTTTTTTGGATTTGGAGGTGGATTTAGAGTTGCTTCCATGACAGAGCCAATATAACTACACAGGTTATACTTTGCTAATGGCTCATATCCGTATTTTTGTTGTATTACTTCACCTTGGTCTGTAATTCTTATTTTTCCGTTAACAGAATAAGGTGGCTGCGATCTTAAAGTTGCTTGAATAGGCCCTCCTCCTCTACCAGCAGAACCACCTCTACCATGAAAAAATGTAACGTTAATTTTATATTTTTTTGCTAATTTAATAATTTCTTCTTGTAATTTATATTGATGCCAACTAGCTGATAATTTACCTGCATCTTTACTAGAGTCTGAATACCCAATCATAATTTCTTGCTTATTTAGTATGTGTTTTCGGTACCATTTTAATGAGAATAATTTTTCCATTATTTTTTTACCATTTATCAAATCATCTAAAGTCTCAAATAAAGGAACTACTCTTAACTTGCTTTTGATATTAGCCTCTTTTTGCAAATACATTACAGATAAAATATCTGAGGCAGATGAAGTCATTGATATTACGTAAGCTCCTAAACACTCTTTTGGTTGACTAGACAAAGCTTTAAAAGTTGACCAAACCTCTTTATTTTCCTTATTTTTAAAAATAAATTTATTAATTGAATTTTTACCTCTAATTTTATCTGATAAATACTTTATTTTTTCTGTCTCACTCCAAGAATTATAATTTCGCCCATATTTTCTTTTTATAAATTCATTCAGTAATTGTGAATGTCTGGATGACTCTTGTCTTATATCCAGTCTTGCAAGATTAATTCCAAAACATTTTGCTCTTCTCATTAAATCAAGTAAATCACCACTAGCTATATTTTCGTTCTGATTTTGCTCTAAAGACTCTCTTACAACTCTTAAGGGTTTTAAAATTTCTTCTTTTTCAGAAAGTAATATTTTTTCATTTAATGGTTTACCATAATTAAGATGTTGTTCTATTTCTCTATGAGTTGTTCTTAGTTTATCTCTTAATGGTCTTAAATAAACTCTATATGGTTCAAAAGTTTTTCCTGTAGTTTTTAATATTTTATTTGAGCATTTTTCCATAGAGTAAGATCTTATTAATTTCGTTAAAGACTTTTCATAAAGTTTAGCGGCTTCCCATCTTGATAAAAGAATAACTCTTTTGGTCACCTCGGAAGTTACAAAAGGATTCCCATCCCTGTCACCTCCCATCCAAGACCCAAATTCAATTGGATTAAAATTTTTTGGAAGTCCTTTGCCCATATTTTTTTCGAATATTTGATTTAATCTTCTGTAAACTTTAGGTATTGTATCCCATAAACTATCCTCAATAATTGCCAATCCCCATCTAGCCTCCTCTGGAGGAGTGGGTCTAGATCTTTTAATTTCATCTGTATTCCAAATGATTGTAATTTCATCGTATAGTTTTTTATCTAAAATTTTTAACTTTGATGGATAATTATTTAGAAGAATTCTTTGCTCAAGAATCTCTGTTAATGTATGATATTTTTGAATCAAAGTTCTTCTTTTAACTTCAGTAGGATGAGCTGTTAAAACTATTCCAATATTTAAACTTTTTGCAATATTATAAATTTTATTGTTTGAAATTTTTTTATTTTTAAAAAAATTTTCAAAAATTTCTTCTATAAATATATTTTGGAATTTTTTATTTGATTTTATGTTTTCATATTGATCTAAAGTTCTAGATGCATCTATTGACTCTGCTAAATTATAAAAATTCATGAAATGATTAAATGCTCTTGTTAATTTAAATAAAGACTGTGGACTAAGTTTATTAACTTCTCTTAGAATTTTCTTAAATGGTTCTTTCCTACTTTTATTTGCAACATTTGCCTTTGACAAAAGTCTAATTTTTTCAACTAAGTTAAAAAAGTTAGAGCCCTCCTGTTTTTTTATTACTTTACCAAGAATATTGCCTAAATGTCT
Organism: uncultured Pelagibacteraceae bacterium; assembly: GCA_902581585.1. Classification (GTDB taxonomy): domain Bacteria; phylum Pseudomonadota; class Alphaproteobacteria; order Pelagibacterales; family Pelagibacteraceae; genus Pelagibacter. The sequence goes on along the minus strand of CACHPB010000001.1, from coordinate 51,259 downwards.
AACGTCATCCCTAAGTGATTTGGTTGGAATTCTTTCGTAATAAAGATCTCGTTTTAACATGATTAAAATTAAATTTTTTTTGATTTATACCTTTCGTATTTGTTTCTATTTTAAATAAACTTCCTGAGAATTTAAATTTTTTAATTTCACTTTTTTTCATACCTTTTAAGGCTGAAGTTACAAATAATTCTGAGTTATTTTTACCACCAAATGCACAGTTTGTTATATTTTTTGCGGGTAATTTTACTTTATGTAGTATTTTTCCAGATTTACTAAAAATTGAAATACATGCTCCGTGAAAATGACAAACCCAAAGATTTTTATTTTTGTCTAAAGTCATTCCATCAGGTACACCTTGATTCTTTGTAAATTTTTTAAATACAATTTTTTTGGTAATATTTAAATTTTTATTTATTTTAATTTTATAAATAGTTTTTTTCCTACTATCTGTATGATAAAAATTATTGCTATCTATAAATGCTGGACCGTTTGTTATGTAATAAGTGGTATCAACTTTTTTTAAATTTAATTTTTTATCAAGGCAATATAATGATCCATTTTTCAAATTTCTTTCAGGATTATCCATAGTGCCGAACCATAATCTACCTGATGGATCTGTCTTACCATCATTAATACGATTTGTTTTTATGTCTTTTTCTATATAAATTGACTTTAAAATTTTTTTCGTTTTTAAGTTTAAAATTCTTAACTCACCCTGAAGACCTAATATAAAAATGTTATTCTTTACATGTGCTAAAAAACCTATCTCTTTATTAATTTTAATTATTTTGCTTTTATTATTTTTTATATTTAAGATATGTATTCTTTTTTTTTTTATATCAGTAAAATATATCGATTTATGTTCTCTTACCCATAATGTTCCCTCCCCTAATATACATTTAGCGTTCCACAAAACTTCAGGTTTTGAGGTTTTTATTTTAACCATTGTATTCGTATTTTTTTATGAAATCTTTATTTGGATTAATTCCAATCCCTATATTTTCTAATGGAGATGCGAACCCATTTTTATTTTTAACTTGATCTAAAATTGAAAATTTTTCCTCTGCTAAATCAGTTATGAAAATATTTTTTTCTGTTGTATCAAACTCTAACATGGACTTTGTTGGAAATAGTCCACCTGGCATATCGGGTAATGTTGTTAGCAAATGAAGATTAACCGCCACACTTAAAGCTGAACCCCATACATGATTTACTATTGGAATAAAATTAGACTGCGCTAACGCTGATACTTTTAAATATTCAGTAATTCCACCTAAACCACAAACTTCAGGTTGGGCTATATCAATACAATTGTTTTTTAAAAGTTGGTTCCAACCATATTTTGTAAATTCTGCCTCACCTCCAGCAATATTAGTCTTTAATTTTTCTTTAAGTTCTTTGTAACCATCATAATCCTCTGGAGCCACAGGTTCCTCAAACCAGTAAATATTCATTTCATCTAATCCTTTTCCAACATACAAGGCATCATTTTTATTATAAGCATGATTTGCATCCACCATAAGTTTAAATTCAGATCCAATTGTATCTCTTACAGCGCTAACTAACTTTAAATCTTCTTTAGGACCCATGCCGATTTTCATTTTCATAGCTTTAAAATTCTTTTCTTTTATTTGACTAGCCTCATTTTTGAACAATTCACAAAGTTCTTGGACTGTTTTTTTTTGCAACATCATGCCGTAACCATAAACTGGAATTTTATCATTAGTTTTACCACCTAGTAGTTGATAAAGAGGTAAATTAGATTTTTTTGCCAATATATCCCACAATGCTATATCAATTCCTGACAATGCTTGAATTGGCGTTCCTTTTTGACCACTGTCTCTGAGTAAATTGTATACTTTGTGCCAAATATATTCTTTTTTAAGTGGATCGTCTCCTTTTATTAAAGGTTGAATAACTTTTTCTACAATATATTTATTTGCAAGAGCTATATTTCCAGGCCCAAAACACTCTCCCCAGCCTGTGATTCCTTCATCAGTCTCTACTTCAACTAAGTGAGCCGTTCTATGTTTGTAATATTGTTGTGAGTATCCTAGTTCTTTGTCTAACTCATATCTAAGTACATGACTTTTGATTGAGGTTATTTTCACAAATTTTAAACAGCAACTACTTTAGAGTTCTGTTCTCCCAAGTTCTCTATTGATAGTTTCATTTGGTCACCTGCTTTCAGAAATACTTGTGGTTTTCTACCCATTCCAACTCCTGGAGGTGTTCCAGTTGTGATTATATCCCCTGGTTGTAATGACATAAATTTACTTACATAAGATACAATGATATCAACGTTAAAAATCATAGTACTTGTATTTCCCGTTTGCATTCTCTCACCATTTACATCCAACATCATTTTTAAATTATTTATGTCCTTAATCTCATCCTTAGTTACTAGGTAAGGTCCAGTGGGGCCATAAGTATCGTGAGATTTACCTTTAACCCATTGTCCCATTTTCTCAATTTGCCATTCTCTTTCACTAACATCGTTTACTAAACAATATCCTAAAATATGATCTTGTGATTGGTCTTCTGAAATATGTTTAGCCACTTTTCCTATTACAATTCCAAGTTCAACTTCCCAATCTAGTTTTTTTGATCCTGAAACTATTTCTACATCATCATTAGGACCACACATCGAACTAGTAGCCTTCATAAACATAATTGGTTCTTTTGGAATATCAGCTCCAACTTCAGCAGCATGGTCTGAATAATTAAGCCCTATTGCAACAAACTTTCCTGGACTTGTAATGCAAGAACCTACTCTTTGATCTGATGAAATTTCAGGAAGATTTGATGTATCAACACTTTGAATTTTTGAAATTGTTTTAAAATTTAAATTATGTGGGTTTAAATCACTTACATATGAACTAATATCTCTTATTTTTCCATCACCGTCTAATATTGCTGGTTTTTCTTTTCCCTTTTCACCTACTCTTAATAGTTTCATTATTTCTCCTTTATATTTAAATTGTCATTCCACCATCTACAGAAAAAGTATTTCCTGTTGTAAATGTCGATTCATCACTAGCTAAATAGATAGCAAAATCAGCTATTTCTTGTGCAGTTCCTAGTCTTTCCATGGGTTGTCTTGCTATGAAATCTTTTTTTGCCTTAACTGGATCCGGGCTTTGTTTTACTCTATCTTCCCAAGAAGGTGTGAATACGGTTCCAGGTGCAATTGCATTACATCTAATTTTTTGCTTAACAAAATCAGATGCGATTGATTTTGTTAGTCCAATAATAGCTGCTTTACTTGCTCCATATACAAATCTGTTTGGAAGTCCCTTAATACTAGACGCAACAGAAGCAACATTAATAATACTACCTCCATTATTATTAATCATTTTTGGCAATGTAGCTTTACACATAAAGTACATAGATTTAATATTAGTATCGAAAGAAAAATCCCAATCTTTCTCCTCACAATCTAAAATTGTTCCATGATGGACAAATCCTACGGCGTTAAATAATACATCTATATTTCTAAATGTATTTATGAATTCTTTGATCTCTTCATTTTTTGTTGAGTCTAATTTTTTTACTTTAATTTTTGGGTATTCTTTATTTAGTTCACTTAAAGTATTTTCATTAATGTCTGTAGCAGTGACATTAGCACCTTCGTTATGAAAAGTTATAGCTGTTGCTTTTCCTATCCCTTGTCCAGCTGCAGTAATAATTACTTCTTTTCCGTCAAGTCTTCCCATTATTTATCCTTTCAATTTCTTTATATAGTGAACTATGATCTGTTTCACCATGACCATTTTCAACTAGTGATTTATACATTTCTTTAACTAAATTTGAAATAGGTAATTGAGTATTATAATTATTTGCACATTCTAAGATATTATTCATATCTTTAAGCTGACTTGAGGTTTTGCCTTTTGGACTAAAATCTTTATCTATCATTCTTTTTCCATGTGTTCTAAGAACTTTACTATCAGCCCAACCACCAGATAAAGCCTTAATCATTTTATTTGGGTCAGCTCCAGCCTTTTCACAAAGGGTAACTGCTTCAGCAACAGCACCAATAGCTAATCCAACAATAATTTGGTTTGCTAATTTTGAGACCTGGCCGCATCCTATTGGACCAACAAGAGTTGGGTTTCCCATTGATTTTAAAATATCTTTAACTGACTCAAAAACTATTTGTTCTCCCCCAATCATTATAGCAAGAGATGCTTCTTCAGCTCCTATTGTTCCACCTGAAACTGGTGCATCTAAGTAATTTATTTTTCGAGATTTTAAATTTTTTCCGTGATTAACTGCTGTAGTTTGTTTTACTGAGCTCATATCAATTACAGTTGAATTAGGTTTTAAATTATTTAAAAATTCATCGCTACCTAAAACTTCATTGACCGCATCATCATTAGTTAACATTGTAATTACCACATGACTTTCCTTAACAAGTTCTCTTATTGAATTTGAAATTTCAGCACCAAAGTCTTTTAATGGTTCAGCTTTATTTTTGGATCTATTAAATGCTCTAACTTTGTATCCAGCTTTTAGAATGTTTTTTGCCATTGGAAAGCCCATAAGGCCAGTACCAATAAAACCTATATTTTGCATTATTTTCTAGGGACAAAATCGTGGAAGTTTTGCGTCATTGCTTCTGGAAAGAACATAACACAAGCCAAAACAATCAATTGGATTACTATAAATGGTGCAAAACCTCTGAAAATATCAGTTAGTGAAATGTGTGGTGGAGCAACTGATTTTAAATAGAATGCTGCAGGACCAAATGGTGGGCTTAAAAATGAAACCTGCATATTTACACAGAATAGTATTCCAAACCAAATAGGATCAAAACCTAGAGCTAGTACTATTGGTAAAAAAACTGGCATTGCTAATAGAACTATTCCAACCCAATCCATGAACGCACCCATTATTAAAAACATTATTTGCATCATAAAAATTAAATACATTGGCTTTAAATCATAGGCTAAAATTGTTTCAGCAACATAAGTAGGTCCTCCTGCAAGAGAATAGGCTCCTGCTAAAACTGTAGCACCAAAAGTAATTGTTAATATAGTTCCTGAAGCTTTAAAGGTTCTAACAAGTGCATCTTTAAACAAAAACCATGTTAACTCTTTTCTAGCAGCTATTATAATTAGTGTTGCAACTACACCCATACCAGCTGCTTCTGTAATACCAGTCATACCAGAATAAATTGATCCCAAAACAATTATTACAATACCAATAGGTGGTAAAAGACCAGGAAGATATGACATCTTTTCTTTTAAAGTTAATGCTGGCTCATCACTAAGTGGTGCAAGATGAGGTTGTATTCTTGTTCGAATAAGAATGTATGTAATTATTAAACCGGATATCATTAGACCAGGAACAATTGCTTCTTGGAACAACATGGTAATTGAAGTTTCTGTTGTTAGTCCATAAATAATTAAAACAATCGATGGTGGGATCATTGTGCCTAGAGAACCTGATGCACAAATAATACCAATCGACATATCTTGATCATATTTCAATCGCAACATCTGGGGTAGTGCAATCAGCCCCAACAAAACTATCTCTCCTCCGATAATTCCACTCATCGCTGCCATGATTGTTGCCATGATTGCTGTTACTACACCTACTCCACCTCTAGTTTTTCTTAACCAAGCATTTAGCGCATCATACAAATCTCTTGCAATATTCGAGCGTTCAAGTAAGGAGGCCATGAATATAAATAATGGTACCGATAAGAATGAGTAAGTTACAACAAGAGAATAATATCTTGAAAGCAAAATTCCTAAAGCATGTTCACCTATATATAAAAATACAAGCACTGCTCCCATAAAACCTGAAGCAAAACCCATAGGCACACCTATTGATATCAATGCTAATAGTCCTACTATTAGTATTATCGAGAGTGTTCCTATCTCAAATTCCATTTTATTTTAAATCTTTGGCAGGTTGGTACTGTTTTTCTTTAGGATTTTTCCAGTCAATAATTAAGTTATTTATTGATTGTAGTGCTATAAGAAATATACAAATAAGCGTGAGTGGCTTCATAGTTGCAGGAATTGGTGGATCCCAATAAGTTGCAAATCTCTCCCAATTTATAAATGATCTATATGCATCCTCCATTCCTCCATAAATTACGGCAGCTGCAAAAGTGACAATAATTACAGTACTAATTAGATCAAAAATACGCTGAGTTGGCCTACTTACATAGTCATATAATAAGACAATTCTGATATGACTTCTAAGCCTTGTTGCATATATTCCACCAACTAAATAACAAACACCAGCTAACCATAAACATAATTCATTAGCCCATAATGTTGGTTTAAATAGCACGTACCTCATAAAAATTTCATACATCATTACGATTACTATAACAGGGATTAAATACTTAATTGTGTGGCTTAAAAATAATGAAATTCTATCAATCCAATTTATTGGAAAATCGTCTTTACTTGCAACTTTTTCATTTTGCTCTTGTAATTGCTTGTCTTGTAATTCTTTATCACTCATAGGCAAAAAAAAATTTATAAGAAGGGCCTATTTCAGGCCCTTCTATATTTTGTTAAGCGCTTTTTATTATAGGATACCGTTAGCTTTCATGTAAGCTTTATGAATCTCTATAAGAGCAGCAGCTTCTGGAGACTTTTTCTTCCATTCTTCCCAAGCGCCAAGTGCAGCTTGTCTGAATTTAAGTCTGTCTTCTCTAGACCAGTCATGAAGAGTAACACCCATTTCTTGTAAAGCTTTTACAGCTTCTGCGTTTTTTCTTTCAACCAAGCTAGTGATAGTTCTACCACAGATTTCGATTGCAGCTAACATCGCACCTTGTTCATGAGGCTTTAACTTATTCCAAACTTTAGTGTTACAAGCTAAGTGGTCAGCTGGCATAGAGTGGAAACCTGGATATGTAGCATATTTGTTTTGCTCATAGTGTCCACCAGCATAGTTTGTAGCTAACGATGAATAGTCAGCACCATCGATTAGACCAGTTTGTAAAGCAGTTGGAACTTCACCGAAATCCATAACGATTGGTTTAGCTCCTAATGCTGTAAAGATCATACTTTCCATTCCTGGAGGTGATCTAAATTTAAAGTCTTTTAGTGAAGCAACATCTGGAATTGGTCTGCTAGAAATTAAAGACTCATGTCCTGGTATCCACCAACCAATTAATGTCATTCCATATTTATTATAAAGTGCATCTACAGCTTCTTGAGCTCCTGGGAAATTCAAGAATTCGTATTGTTGATATGGGTTATCATATCCACCCATTACATCTCCTGCAAATTGGAATGCAGCATTTTTACCAGTTTGATAACCAGCACCTGTCATATCACAGTCAATAATTCCAGTTTGTGCAGAGTTAAATACCTCAGCAGACTTACCTGTTACAGATGACGAATAGAACATTTGTACTTTTAAGCTTCCCCCAGAGAACTTTTCTACATTCTTAGCAAATTGAGCTGCAACTTCACCATTCGGTGAGCTTGCTGTGAAGTGAGTTTCTATTTTAAGAGTTTTTGCGTGAGCAGAACCAAATAAAGCAATAGATACTACGGCAATAGCAGCTGTTAGTTTTGTTATTAATTTTAACATTATTTCCTCTCAGTTGTGTTATTACCTAAATTTAAACACAAAGAGAAAAAGATTTCAAATAAAAGAAAGAATTTGTTTATATATAATATATATAATTTTAATGGTACAACCTTTAGTCGAATATTAAACCACTTCTGAAAGCAGTGGTTTATTTGAAAAAAAACACTTTAAATTATTAACTGCTAACATGCTCATTGCTAATCTAGTTTCATGTGTCGCACTACCAACATGAGGTAAGACAAAACAATTATCTAATTCTAAATATCTTTTATCTAGATTTGGTTCATTATTAAATACATCAAGTCCAGCACCATAAATTTTTTTGTTTTTCAAAGCATCTATTAATGCATCGTCATCTACAGTTGATCCTCTTGATGTATTTATAAACACTGAATGTTTTGGAAATAATTTTAAGGTTTCTGAATTGATTATATTTTTTGTTTCCGGAGTAGCAGGAGTATGTAAACTTACATAATCACAATTAGGTATCATAGATTTTAAATCTGAGTAATAAGCAGCATCTTTTTCAAGATCTTTAGATAATTTATTTCTATTGAAGTAAATTATTTTCATATTAAAAGCTCTTGCTCTATCAGCTACAATCTGACCAATTCTTCCCATTCCTATGATGCCTAAAGTTTTTCCTGTAACTTCATTACCAACCATTAATTTAGTAATATCTGGTCTGTGATCTTTCCAGGTATTTGTCTTTACTAAATTGTAAGCTTCTCCAATTCTTCTTGAAGATGCTAAAATTAGTAGAATAGTTATTTCTGCTACAGCATCATTTAATACATTCGGTGTATTCGATACTTTTATATTTTTTTCCTTAGCTGATTGAGTATTTATATTATCATATCCAACTCCTACATGACCAATTACTTTTAACCTCCCTGTCAAACTATCAAAGAAATTCTTATCTAATTTGTCAAAACTTGTTGAAATTAATCCATCATAATTATTTACAAGTTTAATTAATTCCTCATACGGATAAGGTTTGTCATTCAAATTTAAAGTAACATCGAATTCTTGTTTTAGTATTTCCTCTGCTCCATCAGAGATTTTTCTAGAAACTAGTATTTTTGGTTTCATCTAATGGGAGTTTCTTAAAATACCCTTAGTTTTAGTAATATCTAAATATTGATCTCTTGACATTATACATGCACCATCTTCGAGTTGGCCAACATTTGATCTAGAAATTTCTTGCCAAGGAGTCTGATTAGTAAGTTTTTTTATTTTTTTCTTTTTTCTTCTTTTTGTAAATTCTAATTTTGTTATTTGAAGGTCCACTCTTCTTTTATTTAAATCTATTGTCATTTTATCACCGGTCTTAACAATTGCTAAATCTCCACCTACTGCAGATTCTGGTGATACATGAAGTATTGATGGACTTTCTGAAGTACCGCTTTGTCTACCGTCACCAAGGGTTGGTAAAGCATTTATGCCTTTTTTTAATAATCTATCTGGTGGTTGCATGTTCACCACTTCAGCAGACCCTGGGTATCCAACAGGTCCACATCCTCTTATTATTAAGATTGAATTTTCATCAATCTTTAACTTTTTGCTATTTATTCTTTTAAGATAATCTTCAGGACCTTCAAAAACTACAGCTTTACCTTTAAAGACATTTGGATGTTTAGGATTTGACAAATATCTTTCCCTAAATTCTTTGCTAATAACTGAAGTTTTCATGATTGCTGATGAAAAGAAATTACCTTTCATAACTAAAAAACCAGCCTTATCAGTTAAATTATCTTTGAAAGTTTTTATTACATCTCTATCGACATTGATTTTTTTTCTTAAGTTTTGAGCAACTGTTTTTCCTGTTACGGTTATTAAGTTTTGGTGAATTTTTTTATGCTTCATTAATTCTTTCATGATTGCAGGTATACCGCCTGCTCTGTAAAAACCTTCCATTAAATGTTCCCCAGCAGGTTGGCAGTTCGCCAATAAAGGAATTTTATGACCTAATTTTTGCCAATTAGATAAATCAAATTTTACACCCATGTGTTTCGCAATTGCAATTAGATGAGTAGTACAATTACTTGATGCACCTATAGCACTAGCAACCACAACCGCATTTTCAAAAGCTTTCTTTGTCATTATTTTAGAGGGTGTAAGATCTTCATGGACCATATTTACAATTCTCGTTCCTGTCTCAAAAGAAATTTGTTCTCTTTCTCGATAAGGTGCCGGTATCACAGCACATCCAGGTAAAGACATTCCCAATGCTTCAGCTACTGAATTCATTGATGAAGCAGTTCCCATTGTATTACAATGACCAGGACTTGGAGAAGATGCAGCTGCCATATCCATAAATTCCTCGTAATTAATTTCTCCTTTAGCATGCAATCTTCTTGCCTCCCAAATAATGGTTCCCGCTCCAGCTTTTTTGCCCTTATAATTTCCATCAAGCATTGGGCCACCAGATAAAACAATTGCAGGAATATTTACTGTAGCAGCTGCCATTAAAGCTGCCGGAGTAGTTTTATCACAACCAGTTGTAAGTATTACTCCATCTATTGGATAACCGTATAGAACTTCGACCAATGATAAGTAAGATAAATTTCGATCCAACATTGCAGTAGGCTTTTTTCCAGTTTCTTGGATTGGGTGAGTAGGAAATTCCATCGGAATTCCACCTGCTCTTCTAATTCCATCTTTAATTCTTTTACTCAAAGATAAAAAATGTCTATTGCATGGTGACAAATCACTACCTGACTGTGCAATACCTATTATTGGATTGCCTGATTGAAGTTCTTCTCTTGTAAGTCCATAATTCAGATATCTTTCTAAATACATGGCTGTCATGCCTGGATCTTTAGGATCATCAAACCATTGTTTGCTTCTTAAATTCTTTTTTTTCATCAAATTATAAATATTTTATTTAAATTAAATTAATTTATAATGTTTTATAAAACTTATATTAAAAAATGAATAGTCTAATTGTTCTAAATAAAAATGACAATGTTGGTGTAAGTCAATTCATTATGCCAGAAAAAACAAAAATTAATGGACAGGATATTAGCACTATTGATCCAATACCTTTTGGACATAAAGTTTGTTTAAAACCAATAAAAAAAGGTGATCCAATAATCAAATATGACCAAATAATAGGATTTGCCTCTAAAAATATAAGCGCAGGCGAACATGTTCACACGCATAATTTAGAATTCAAAGAATTTGAAAGAGCCTTTAAAGTAAATAATAAAAAAACAATTGTTGATGAAAATGCAGATACTTTTTTCAACGGAATTTTGAGAGAAAATGGCCAAGTTGCTACAAGAAACTATATAGGAATTGTAAGTACAGTTAATTGTTCAGCAACTGTAACAAAGATGATTGTTGAAAAGATAAAATATTCAAACATTTTAAATGATTACCCTAATATAGATGGAATCGTTCCAATTACGCATTCTACTGGATGTGGCATGAATACAGTTAGTGAAGGAATGCAAATGTTTCAAAGAACAATTGATGGTTTTAAAAATCATCCAAATTTTTCACATGTTTTTGTCATTGGGTTAGGTTGCGAATGCGCACAAGTAAGTTTATTTGATGAGTCTGTCAAAAAACATAACAGGATACATTTTTTAACAATTCAGGATGAAGGTGGCACAAAAAAAATTGTAGAGAAAGTCTTATCTCAAATTAAAAATCTGTTATCAGAAGCTAATGATATTAAAAGAACTCCAGAGTCAGTTAGTCATTTAACTTTGGCTCTTCAATGTGGTGGCTCAGATGGATATTCGGGTATAACTGCAAATCCAGCTTTGGGTGTAGCAGCTGATATGTTGGTAAAAAAAGGGGGAAGTTCTATATTATCAGAAACTCCTGAGATTTATGGTGCAGAACACCTTTTAATCAATAGAGCAAACAGCCAAGAAACAGCAGATAAACTTATGAAAAGATTAGAATGGTGGAAGCATTATACTTCAATAAACAATAGTACAATGGACAACAATCCTGCACCAGGAAATAAAAGAGGTGGCTTAACTACAATTCTAGAAAAATCTCTTGGCGCTGTTGCAAAGGGCGGTAAATCAATTTTAGAAGATGTATTGGAATATGCAGAACCATTGAAAAATAAGGGCTTTAATTTTATGGACTCTCCTGGGTATGATCCAGTTTCTGTGACAGGTCAAGTTGCTTCCGGTGCAAATGTTATATGTTTTACTACAGGTAGAGGTTCTTGCTTTGGATGTAAACCGGTACCAAGTTTAAAATTGTCGACCAATTCTGCAATGTATGAAAAAATGGAAGAAGATATGGATATTAATTGTGGAACAATAGCTGAAGGAAAAGAAGATATTGAAAAAGTTGGAAGTAAGATATTTGATCTTGTTGTAAATACTGCTTCAGGAAATAAATCAAAAAGTGAAATTAATGGCTACGGTGATGAGGAATTTAATCCCTGGCAAGTTGGCGTTGTAATGTAGCTTTTGATTGATTTATAAAAACCTCCCATGTCTAAAAATCCAAAAGCTTCCTTGTTTAAAGTAATTTTTCTATCTGCTTCAGGTTTTTTTTTATTTGTATGCATGGACTCTACAGCAAAATATTTAGGAAGTGTTATGCCTGTTACTCAAGCAGTATGGGGCAGATTTTTTTTCCATTTTATTGCACTTTGTGTTTATTTTTTACTTTTTAAGCCAAAACTAAATTTAACAAGAAACTTTAAAATTCAAGTTGTTAGATCTTTATTAATGGTGACAGCAACATTCTTTATGTTTAATTCATTACAAAGATTTGATTTAGTTGATATATATGTGGTATTTTTTAGTGCACCATTAATTGTTTCATTATTATCAGCATACTTTTTAAAAGATATTTTATCTCCCAAAGGTATAATTTTAATGCTGCTAAGTTTTGGCTCAATTGTTTACGCTTTAGGTCCTAGTATGAAAATATTATCACCTGAGCTAATATTTCCAATAATTCCTCCATTATGTTGGGCACTTTATCAATTCTTTACCAAACTTATTTCTGGGAACAATGAACCTTTCTCAGCAGTTTTTTATACCGCTATTACTGGTGCTTTAATTTTTACTATTTATATTTCTTTTAATTGGACACCAATTGAGAATAATTTTTATTGGATAGGATTAATAGCAATGGGTATTTTTGGTTTCATAAGTCACTTTATAATTATTTATGCGATTCAATTATCAAATTTATCTTTTGTAACTAACTTTCAATATTCACAGTTACTATGGTCAACCATAATTAATTTTTTAATTTTTGGTGTGCCTGCAGATATAAGTAAAATTATAGGTTTAATAGGTATTATAATTTTTGGAGTTATGTTTATTAGAGTTGAAGGATCAAAAAAGGTTAAAAAAGTTAGTTAATTTTTATTTTTTTTCCTGATTTTGAACTTTTATTTATTGCATCAAAAATAATAAGAGAGTTTAGACCATCATTACCTGTCACTTTAGGTTTTTCTTTTTTTATTACGACTTTAGAGAAATGATCAATTTGATTAATTAAAGTTTCATTACTCTTTTGAACATTTATTTTATTATTATGAATTCTATTCCACCAACTTCTTTCTTTTTGATAATACCAATATTTTAAATTCGGAAATTGAACAGAGCCTTTTGTTCCTCCTATAAAATAAGATGATTGATCAGTTATTGGATAAGCAGGATTTTCACCAGCGGTTAACTCATAACTCCAAGGAGAAGCAATAGTGTCAGATATATTTAAAGTACACAAAGCTCCGGACTTAAAAAATAAATTTACTGAAGCTGTATCTTCAACCTTGTATTTTCTTATACTATTTGATTTAAAAGCCTGAACATATTTTACTGGGCCAAGTAAATAACAAATCATATCAATATCATGAACTAAATTAATACCTAATGGACCACCACCATCACTTATTCTCCATTTTTCATTAAAATAATTTTTGTGTTTATAAAGCCAACATAAAATATTTGCAGATACAATTTTGCCAAGTTTTTTACCTTCTATTATTTTTTTTACTTTATTAACGATAGAATTATGTCGTCTATGATATCCTATTAATAAAGATGTTTTGTTTTTATTTGCACTACTTATAATTTTTTTTGCTGATTTAATATTATCTGAAATAGGTTTTTCTAACAAAACAGGTATTTTTGAATTTAAAAATTGTACAGTATCCGTTTCATGTAAAACATTTGGAGTTGCAACTACAACTGCATCAGGCTTATCACTTTCTAATAGTATTTTAGTATTTTTATATAGTGGAACTTTGAATTTTTTTGCTAATTCATTGCCTGTTTTTTTTATTTCTACAATTGAGTGAAGAGAAGCATTTTTAGATCTTTGGATTGCTTTAATATGCTGTAATCCCATTAAACCAATTCCGATAACTGAGATTTTTACTTTCTTCGGCACAAATCTATATCTTAGGTGATACCAGCATCTATAATAAAGTTCTGTTTGGTGCATCCTGAGGACACATCAGAAGAGAGATGAACAACTAAACTAGCTACATCAGCTGGTTTTAATTGCCTTTTCAAACATTGTTTATCAAGAATAAACTTTTTATATTTAGGTGTTAACCAATGCTTTATTTGGCGTTCAGTAGCAATTGATCCTGGAGTAACAGAGTTGCACCTAATATTGTATTTACCAAATTCTCTTGCAAAAGATCTAGTTAAACCAATAACAGCTGATTTTGCTGTTTCGTAAGCAACCTTGTCACCTTCCCCTAACATCCAAGAAACTGAACTCAAATTTATAATAGCTCCACCTTTTTTTTGAATCATTCCTCTTAAAACAGCTTTAATTGTAAAGAAGAAATGTTTTAAGTTTACATCCATTCTATTGTTCCAATATTTTTCATCTACCTGTTTAGTTGAATGTCTGTCATCATTGGCTGCGTTATTTATTAAAATATCAATAGGTCCTTTTGATTTTATTATTTTTTTAATTATATTTTCTAATTTTTTAATTTTTAAAAGATTACATTCAATAAAGTGTGGAGCTTTAATCTTTTTTTTTTTCAAATTTGAAATTAATTTTTTGGATTCTTTTATATTTATATCCACAAAATAAACTTCGCATTCTTGCTCACAAAAATGCTCTACTATAGAAGCGCCTATTCCAGATCCTCCTCCTGTAATAAAAACTCTTTTATTTTTAAGATCAAAATATTTTACTTTCATTTAAATCCTTTCCTCAGTTTTAGCATCAAATAATGAAATTTGTGTTAAATCAAAATATAATTTCGTGTTTTTTGATAATTCAATTTTTATTGTAGAAGGAAATTTAGCTAACACTTCTTGATTTTCATAATCAAATGTCATTATTTGCTCATGACCAATATACTCACTTAAGTCAGCTCTTAGATTAATTTCAAAATCTCCCTCATTTGATTTTTTAGAGAATATATGCTCTGGTCTAATACCAAAATAAACTTCTTTGTTTTCTAAATTAGATTTTTCTTTAAATTCATATCCATTTATTGGGATTTCAAAATTTGAGCCATTTGCAACAAATGAAATTTGATTTGAACTTTGTTTTAGATTACCTTTAATCAAATTCATTGATGGTGAACCAATAAAATCTGCCACAAATGTATTGCTAGGCTTGTTGTAAATATTTTCTGGCGTATCATTTTGTTGGATTACACCATGATTCATTATTGCAATATTGGTACCTAAACTCATAGCCTCAGTTTGGTCATGAGTAACATAAACTACAGTTGTTTTAAGCTGTTGATGAAGTTTTTTAATCTCTCTTCTCATTTCAACTCTTAATTTTGCATCCAAATTTGATAATGGTTCATCAAATAAAAATATTCTAGGCTCCCTTACTAATGCTCTTCCAATAGCAACACGTTGTCTTTGGCCTCCTGAAAGTTGCGAAGGTTTCCTTTCTAGTAAAGCATCTACTTGCAAAAATTTTGAAACTTTTTGTAACTGTTCCTCTATTTTTTCTTTTGATACTTTGGCTTGTTTAAGGCCAAATATCATATTTTCTCTTACATTCATGGATGGATACAAAGCATAAGACTGAAATACCATTGCAATATTTCGGTCTTTTGGTTCTACTTTGCTTACATTGTAATCATCTATATAAACATTTCCCTCATTTATTGTTTCTAAACCAGCTATAATATTTAATAACGTTGACTTTCCACAGCCCGAAGGACCTAAAAGTACTAAGAAATTTCCTTCGTCTATTTCTAAATTAATTTTTCTTAAAACTTCTGTTGTTCCAAAATTTTTTGATAATTCATCAATTTTTAACGTTTTCATCTTTATCCTTTCACTGCTCCTGAAGTTAATCCTCTAATAAAATATTTACCTGCTAATACGTAAACAATAAGTGTAGGAACACCTGCAATTATTGCTGAAGCCATATCTACATTATATTCCTTAACACTTGTACTTGATAAAACCATATTATTTAATGCAACTTGAATTGGTGCGGCCTCTCCAAATGAAAAAGTTGATCCGAATAAAAAGTCATTCCATATTTGAGTAAATTGCCAAATAACTGTTACTACTATAATTGGTGCTGATATAGGAAGTAAAATTTTGAAAAATATTTTAAAAAAACCAGCTCCATCTATTCTTGCAGCTTTTACTAATTCTGTTGGAACAGAAATATAATAATTTCTAAAAAATAAAGTTGTAAATGGAATTCCATAAACTGTGTGGACTAACACAAGTCCAATTACTGAGTTCGATATTCCTAAAACTCCAAGAGTTCTAGCCATCGGTAATAAGATTGCTTGGAATGGAATGAAACATCCAAATAATAAAAAAAGAAATACCCATTGGTCTCCTTTAAATCTCCATTTTGTTAAAACATATCCTGTCATTGCTCCAATAAATGTTGAAAAAAATACAGCTGGAACAACCATCTTAATTGAATTCCAAAAGTATGGTTTTAAAAATGTATCACCAGCTCCATATCCTCTACCTCCCCAAGCAACAGCCCAAGAGTCAAAGTTTAATCCACTTGGCCAGGTTAATAATGTACCTTGGCGAATTTCCTCCATTGTTTTTAATGAAGTTACAATCATTACATATAATGGAAATATAAAATACAAAGCAAAAAGTATTAGTACTAAGTATAAAAACCATCTTAAGAACATGTTTGTATATTTAGATCTCTGCTCAAGTTGCTTATAAGAAGAGTGTATTTTATCTTGCATTTTCTCTCCTCAACTCAGAATATAAGTATGGTATTATTACCGCTGCTACTGCCATAAACATCATCATTGCACTTGCAGCTGATAAACCAACTTGGCTTTTATGAAAAGCGGTTTGTGTCATATATAATGCAGGCATAGTTGTGGATATTCCTGGTCCACCTTGTGTTAAGGCAACTATTAGATCATAACTTTTAATTGATATATGTACTAAAATTACAAAACTTGTAAAAAATACTGGTCTCATCATTGGAAGTAAAATTTTCCAATAAACTGTAAACAGATTTGCACCATCTATTTTTGCTGCTTTAACAATTTCGTCTTCAACTGATCTCAATCCAGCTAAAAATAATGCCATCACAAAACCAGCAGATTGCCAGACACCTGCGATAACAATGGTATAAATGGCCATTTCCCGATTAACTAACCAATCAAATGTAAAGTTTTCAAATCCCCAATCAATAAACATTTTTTGGATACCAAGAGTTGGGTTTAAAATCCATTTCCATGCAGTTCCTGTTACAATAAAAGACAAGGCCATAGGGTATAGGTAAATCGTTCTTAAAACACCCTCTGCTCTAATTTTTTGATCCAAAAATATTGCAAGAATAATTCCAATTACAACACAGAATATTAAAAATAATGCAGTGAAAATAAGTAAATTATCTACAGCTATAAGCCATTTTCTTGAACCCCAAAGTTTAACATACTGACCAACGCCCCATAGTTCATATTTGGGTAAAATTTTTGAATTAGTAAAAGATATGTATAAAGTCCAAAGCACAAAACCATACACAAACCAACCAATTAATCCAACAGCAGGCGCCATTACAATTTTTGGTAAGTTTTTTTCCAGCCACTTGAACATTATAAATATTTTTTTATTTTGATTAAAAAAAAAGGCCACCTAAAAATTAGGTGGCCTCAATTTTTATTTTTTACATATTATCTAATACAGAATCAGCTAAAGCATTTGCAGCATCAACAGATGACATATCAGAATTAAAGTGTTCTGTTATTACATCTTGAAGAGCAGCTTTCATAGTATTGCCTTGAGCCATTCCATGAGCAAAACTTGGTACTAATCCACCACTAGCACCTGCAGTTTTAATATCAGAATTTGAAGTTTTTGCACACTTATCAAATTCATCCATAGAAACATCTAATCTTGCTGGAATTGATCCTTTGTATAGGTTAAAAACTTTTTGGAAGTTTTTACCCATCATTAACTTAGCTAATAATTTTTGACCTTCTTGTTTTTCTGGATCACTAGTTTTGTAGAATATGAAACTATCTACATTGTATAAGTATCCATTATTAGAAGGTGTTGGGGCACAATAGTAATCTACACCTGGAACTTTTCCAGCAGCTGTAAATTCTCCTTTTGCCCAATCTCCCATAATTTGAAAACCTGCTTTACCTTCGATAACCATTCCAGTTGCAACGTTCCAATCTCTTCCTGGACTACCTTCATCTGTGAACCCTTGAAGTTTTCTCATTTGATCAAAAACTTTAACAGTTGTCTCGCTTCTTAAACAAGTCTCTTTAAGATCAACATAGCAGTTTTTATAATAGTTGTTTCCACCAATACCCATAGCTACTGCTTCAAATACTGTTGCATCTTGCCAAGCTTGGCCACCATGTGCAAATGGAATTACACCAGCCGCTTGTAGTTTTTCTGCTGCTGCATTTAATTCATCCCATGATGTTGGAACCGAAATTCCATTAGCATCGAAAACTGCTTTGTTAGCCCACATCCAATCAATTCTGTGAATGTTAACTGGAGCTGCACAATATGGACCACTGTTATTTTGACATTTGTGAACTGCCGCAATCATCGGATCTAATAAACTATCCCAACCCTCTGATTGTGCAATTGGATCAATGTTATACGGAGCAACTACTCCCTCTTGATCATACTCTTGAATTGTTGGTCCTTTAATTTGAGAAGCTGACGGAGGATCTCCTGCAACAATTCTTGCTTTTAAAGCAACATTAGCAGCGTCTCCACCACCACCTGTTACTGGCATATCTAGCCATTCACCACCGTTAGCAGCGAAATCATCTTTTAATACCTTAAGAGCAGCAGCTTCACCACCAGATGTCCACCAATGCAGAACCTCAATTTTTGGTCCAGCAAAAGAAGAAGTAGATGTGAATGCAAATGCTATTAAAGCAATTAACATTTTTTTCATATATTTCCCTCTTATTTGTTAAATTAAGTTAACTTAAAAAAAATCAAGTATAGATTGTTTTAGGGTAAGTCTACAATAAAAAAAATTACAACCTATAATTGATTTTAAAAAATATTATAAATTTTATAAACACTAATATTTAAGGGAATTTTTATTTAAATTTTTTTTAAATTCAAAATTGTATTTTAATAAATAGATTTCCTACCTAACCTCGCCGCACCTCTAACGCCACTAGCATCTCCATATTTTGGTTTAAGAAAAACGCCTTCATATTCTCTTCCAGTTACAAATTTTCTCACGATAGTTTCAATTTCACTTAAAAAATCAATTTCATTTGAAACACCTCCACCAAAAACAAAACAATCTGGATCAAGAATATTAATTATGTTTGCTAAGGACATTGCTAAATTTACTTTAAAATTATCTATTAAATTTTCTGCATCTAAATCATGTTTTCTATACAACTCAAAGATCTCATTTGTTTTTAAATTTTTTTTATATTGCTTGTTAAATTTTTTTGCTAAACTAAGGCCTGAAATAAAACTCTCAATTTCTCCTTCTCTTAAGTTAGTAGATTGAAAATTTTCTTTTTTTGCAATTAAATGAGTAATTTGATTGTGACCCCACTCTCCTGCTACGCCATTCGGGCCAGTAACAATTTTTTTATCAATTACTAAGCCTCCACCAGCACCCGAGCCAAGTATAATGCCATAAACTATTTTATAATGTTTCCCAGATCCATCAATAGCTTCTGATAAAGCAAAGGAGTTTGCGTCATTTTCACAAAATACTTCCTTTCCTAGTACTTTTCTAAGATCTTTTTGAAATGGTTTTTTTTCTAGCCAAAGACAATTTGGAGCATTTTTAACTAGTCCTGTTTGAGGGGAATGAATTCCAGGATGACAAACCCCTATAGGTAATTCTCTTTTTAATTCTTTTTCTAATTTATCACTTATTTCTTTTATTGTCTTAATTATCTTTGTGTAGTCTTTGGGACAATCAGTTCTTGCACGATTACTTTCGTTACCGTTTTCATCAAGTACTACGCTCTCAATTTTTGTTGCCCCAACGTCAATACCTATCTGCATATATTAATAAGTTGCTCTTCCTCCACTTAAATCAAATACTGCAGCTGTTGAAAAAGAATTTTCTTCACTTGATAACCAAGTAACTAAAGATGCTAATTCATCTACTTTAGCAAATTTATTTCTTGGAATTTTTGATAACATGTAATTGATATGTTCTTCAGTCATTTGGTCAAAAATTCTGGTTTTTGCAGCTGCTGGAGTAACACAATTTACTGCAATATTTTTTAGCGCTAATTCTTTTCCTAATGATTTAGTCAATCCAATTACTCCTGCCTTTGAAGTACTGTAAGCACTCGCATTAGGATTACCTTCTTTTCCAGCAATCGAGGCAATATTTACAATTCTTCCATAATTATTCTTTATCATGTATGGGGTTACTGCTTTACAGCAATAAAATACTGCATTTAAATTTAAATCTATTACCTTTTTCCATTCCTTAAGCGGGTAATCAACTACTGTAGTATTTTTTCCTGCAACTCCTGCATTGTTAATAAAAATATCGATTTTTTTGTGTATTTTTTCAATTTCAGCTAAATTTTTCTCAATACTTTCATAATTTCCAACATCAACAATTTGATATGAAACTTTATCAGAATTAATTTTGCTAATTGCCGTTTTGATCGCTTCCTCATCTATATCCCAAATTATTACACTTGCACCAGAGTCTATAAATCTTTCAGTTATAGCCAATCCAAAACCTTGAGCTCCTCCAGTGACAATTGCTACTCTATTTTTTAAGTCGAAATTAGTCATATTAATTTTTTTGTTTTTTTGATCTTAATAAAGGAAAAGCTAATGCAATTAAAGATAAAATAAAAAATGTTAAAGCAATTGGTCTTGTTAAGAACATGAGCCAATTTCCATCAAATATAACTAAAGATTGTCTTAAAGTTCCCTCAACTAATTCTCCTAAAATTAATCCAATGATTACAGGTACAACCGAAAAACCATACCTTCTCATGAAAAATCCAAGCACACCAAAAAATAACATAATCCAAACATCAATTATTGACTGACTTAAAGAATAAGTTCCACAAACAGATACGGCAAATATCATAGGCCATAAAATTTTGTTAGGAACAAGGGTTATTCTTGCAAATAATTTTGCACCAAAAAATCCAAATATAAAAAATAAAATATTTGCTATTAACATGGCCCCAAAAATTCCATATAAAAAGTCTGGTTGCTCTCTAAATAAATCTGGACCAGGCCTAACACCATGAATAATTAAACCAGTCAATATTACAGCTGTCGTAGCGCTTCCAGGAATTCCAAGAGCTAAAGTTGGAACCATTGCACCTCCAGTAGCAGCATTGTTAGCGGCCTCTGCTCCAGCAATTCCTTCTATTGATCCTTTGCCAAATTCTTCTGGCTCTTTAGAAAATCTTTTTGCTTCTGAATAACCAATTAAAGATGCAACTGTTCCTCCCTCAGCTGGTAAAACACCAATAAAAGATCCTATACCGCTTGATCTTAGAATTGTTTTCCATGTTTTTTTATAATCATCTAGAGAGGGAAGTTTTACAGCTTTTAACGCAACTCTTTTAAAAACTTGATCAAGAAGTGTAGACTGGGTTAACATTTCGCTTATAGCAAATAAGCCTACTACTACAGGTATAAATCCAATTCCAACCGAAAGTTCATTAATTCCATAAGTAAATCTATCAATTGAAGTCATAAAATCTTTTCCAATAGTAGAAATTAAAATTCCAAATGCACCAGCGATTAAATTTTTAATTGGACTTCCTTCGCCAATTGATGCAAGCATTGTTAAACCAAAAATAGCTAATGCAAAATATTCTGGTTGGCCAAATTCATAGGCAAGTTTAGCTAATACAGGTGCAAAAAATACCAAAACTATTACACTAAAAATTCCACCCACTGTACTTGAAACTGTTGCCATACCTAAAGCTCTTCCTGCTTCTCCCTTTTGAGCTAAAGGATAACCATCTAGACAAGTTGCTGCTGCTGCTGGGGTTCCAGGTGTATTAATTAAAACTGCAGTGATTGCACCACCGTATGTTCCAGCACAATAAATTGAAGTTAATAGTACTATTGCTGAAAGAGGGTCTAAAGTCATAGTAAATGGTAAAATTAATGCTCCACCTGTTGTAGGACCTAATCCTGGCAGAACACCTAAAATTAGTCCAAATAAAGTTCCAAAAAGTAAAACAATTAACAACTTGGAACTAAACAAAGGCGCCATCATTAATAAAAGATTATCCATACTAGTAGTAATAAAGGTTTGTAATTATTCCTGGAGGAAATCTAAGACCCAGTATCATTTCGAAAAATATAAAAACTACTAGTGGAAATATAATTCCAACCAGCAGTAAATAAAAAACTCTTCTTTCACCCCAATTATAAGAAACAAATATAGAAAGTACTGAAATAGCTAAGAAAAAATCTAATGATTTAGAAATTACTACAAATAAAATAAAACTTAAGATTGTTAAAAAAAATGGTTTTGGAAGTTTTTTTTCTTTTTTCCAGGGATTTTTGAATGATAGATAATAAATAATTGTTGTTAAAAACATTATCAATACTAACAATCCTTTTGGGAAAGTTGCAGGCTGAATACCTCTGTTTAAAATTGGTGGAACCTTATCAAAAGTAAATGTGGAAATTAATAATATTGTAGAAAAAAAAATTATTACAAAAAATACTTTAAATTCATCTTTAAAAAAAAAGGGCAAACTTTTGTTTGCCCTTTTTTTATTTTGTACATTATTCATAAAAAAAAATGTACTTTCTTATGACTAATTAATGTAACCCAAAGCTTTAAGTTGAGCAGTCATTTCGGCAAGCATCACTTCCATTTGCTTACCCCACTCATCAGCTCCAACAACACTAGTTGAATCAAGTCCGATGTCAGTTAAAAAGCTTTGAAAATATTTATGCTCCATAGCTTTTATCATAGCATCTTCCAATTGTTTCTTTCTGTCAGATGGAACGCCTTTTCTTGTTACAAATCCTCTAACAGTTGATAACACAACTGGTATTCCAAGCTCTGTAGCAGTAGGAACATTACTTAATTTTTCCATTCTGTTACTTGCAAGAACAACTGAAACACATAATGTTCCATCTTCAATTTCAGTAACTGCTTCACCTAAGTTTAAAACACCTACATCAATATCTCCTTTGATAAGGTTAGTTTTAATAGGACCAACACCTTTATAAGGAACAATTGTTGGGTCTGTTAATTTTCCTTTTTTTGTAAAAGCAATCGCACTTACATCATCAATACCGCCAACATGAGTAGTACCATATTTTAATGATTTTGATTTTTGAGCGCTAATAAATTTTTTAGCATCTTTAATATCATTTTTACAATTTACGACAAATAATTGAGGATCATCAGTTCCTCTAGCAAGTGGTTGCATATCACTTAATTTAACTTTTGTTTTTCCTAATGCCATAGAAACAGCATGTCCTGTAGTCCAAGTTAAAGTATGTTGACCGTCTGCTGGTAAAGTCATCATGTAATCCATAGATGCAGCTCCACCACCACCTTTTTTGTTAACTAATTGCATATCTTGTTTTAGATACCTTCTAGTTCTTAACAACATCATTCTAGTAGTTACGTCAGTACCACCACCAAAACCAGCGTGTGTAATAGCTTGAATTGGGTGACCATCTGCTTTTGCAGAAGTAATCATAAGTGGAAGTGCAACAACAAAAAATTCAGTTACCAAAAATGCGGCAGCTAAAAATAATTTAAAACTTTTTTTCATTATTTCCCTCTTTTTTAGTTAATTTATATTTAAATATATAAACATAATCTGATACATAGCGTAAAGTAAAAAATGGCTCAAAATAAAATTAACATAGCAGTTCTTCTAGGGGATCCTTCTGGCATAGGCCCCGAATTGGTCTCAAAACTATTATCTGAGGAAATCACAAACAAGGCTAATATAATTACCATAGGTGAAAAAAATATTTTAGAAAGTGGAAATAAAATTTCAGGTATAACTCATAATTTAAATTTTGTTGAAAATTTTGATAGTATTGATTTTGCAAAAAATAATAAATTTTTTCTAGATATCTCTGAAGGTAAAAATTATAATTATAAATTATCTGAGTGCTCTAAAGAGGCAGGAGAAAGTGTTTTAGCTTCTTTGAATTTAGCTTTAGATCTTGCTAAGGAAAATAAAATTCATGCAATAAACTTTGGACCATTTAACAAAACAAGCCTTAAACTTGGAGGAAATAAATATTCTGATGAATTACATTTAATGGCCGAAAAGTTAGAGGTTAAAAATTTTTTTTGTGAGTTTAATGTTATTGATAATTTTTGGACTGCAAGGGTATCATCACATATTCCAATAAAAGAAGTACCAGAACATGTAAAAAAGGAAAAAATTATAAAGCCGATTAAGCTTATAAATGAAGCTATGAAATTAAATGGTATTAAAAATCCAAGAGTAGCAGTTCAAGCATTAAATCCTCATGCTGAATTTGGAACAGAAGAAAAAGAAGAAATTATACCTGCAATAGAGGAGGCAAAAAAATTAGGTATTGATGCTGATGGACCTTTGCCATGTGATACTTCTTTTATAACTGCTTATAAAAATGGAAATCATGATTGTATTGTTGGTATGTATCATGATGCTTTGCAATCAGGTTTAAAAGCATTTGGATTTGATCGAGGGGTAACTGTACAAGGAGGTTTGCCAGTCCCTATAACCACTCCTGCACATGGTACAGCATTCGATATTGCAGGTAAAAATAAAGCAAATTTAGAACCAACTTTGAATTCGTTTAAAATTGCACTTACAATGGCTGAAAATAAAAATAGATTATGAAATTAAAAAATTTAAAAAAAAATGACAAAGATTAAAAGCATAAGAACAAAAGTTTATCAATGGAATGGCAAAACTGTTCCACCACAAAATAATTTTTGTACAAATGCTTCTGACCTTTTATTTGAAAAATCGGATGCAATGGGATCTTTTAGATTTCATGAATGGTTAATATGTGAAGTTGAAACAGACGATGGAATTATTGGAATTGGAAATGCAGCGCTTGCACCACAATTAGTAAAAAAAACTATTGATACTTATTTAACTCCTTTAGTTATTGGTGAGGACCCTTTTGATTATGCTTATATTTGGGAAAAAATGTACAGAAGAACTCATGCATGGGGAAGAAGAGGATTAGGAATGGTCGCTATTTCAGCAATTGATATTGCTCTGTGGGACATAATGGGAAAAATTACAAATAAACCAGTTTTCAAATTATTAGGTGGAAGAACTAAAGAGAAAATTCCAGTTTATGCTTCAAAACTTTATAGCCAACCAATAAAAGAACTACAAAAAGAGGCTGAAAGTTACGTTAATCAAGGTTTTAAAATGTTTAAAATGAGATTTGGATGGGGACCAAAAGACGGACCTGATGGAATGAAGAAAAATTTAGAATTAGCAGAGGCAGTTAGAGAAGTGATTGGATATGACACAGACCTTATGATGGAATGTTATATGGGATGGAATTTAGACTACTCTAAAAGAATGATTCCTAAATTAGTAAAATTTAATCCTAGATGGCTAGAGGAACCTGTTATAGCAGATGATATTCATGGTTATGCTGAACTAAATAATATGAATGCTATTCCAATATCTGGTGGAGAACATGAGTTTAACTTATTTGGATTTAAACAATTGTTAGATTTAAAAGCAGTTAGCTATATTCAATATGATAATAATAGAGTTGGTGGTTTTACTATCGCGAATAAAATAAATGCGTTAGCAGAAGCTTATCAAGTACCAGTTATTCCTCATGCTGGGCAAATGCATAATTATCACTTAACAATGTCTAACTTTAATTGCCCTATATCCGAATTTTTTCCTGTGCACGATGTAGAAATTGGTAATGAGCTATTTTACTATATTTTTGAAGGTGACCCAGCTCCTGAAAACGGATTTATTAACTTGGACGACAATAAACCTGGCCTTGGTTTAATTATTACAGATAAATTTAAATCAGATTTCAAAATAATCGAATAACTAATAATTTTCTACTTCATTAACACTGGGCATTGAATTTGCTGCGCCTGCTTTTGTTGTGGAAATTGCAGCTACTTTATTTGAAAATTCTAAAGCATCTTTGATTTTTAAATTATTGGATAAAGCATAAGCAAATGCTCCATTAAAAGCATCACCTGCTCCCGTTGTGTCTATAACTTTATCCTTTAAACTATAAACATCTATAAAAAAACTTTCTTCAGAATTTGCAAAGTAAAGACCTTTTGGGCCTAATGTTATGACTATATTTTTTACTCCTTTTGCCAAAAAATTTTTTGCAGCTTCTTCAATTTCTGTTTTAGTTTCAACCTTTTTATCTAAATAAAAACTTGCTTCAGTTTCATTAGGAGTAAAATAATCAATACATTTAAAATCACTTTCTTTAATATCTGATGCAGGAGCCGGATTAAAAATTGTAACAGACCCTGTCTCTTTTGCTCTGTTGAGTGCATAACTAGTAGCTTCACTAGGTGTTTCTAGTTGTGTTAAAAAAATTTCTGATTTTTTTATAAATTCAATATTATTATCAATATCTTTATTGGATATCGAACCAGCTGCTCCTGGTATAATATTGATTGCATTATCCCCCGTTTTTTCATTTATCATTATACCTGCAACACCTGTTGACTGATTTGGATCTTGGATTATTGAACCTGTATTAATTCCAGCTTCTTCATAAAGCTTAAGAGCCATCTTGGCATTTTGATCCTTTCCTATTTTAGTAATAAAATTTACATTTCCACCAAGTCTTGCTGCGGCAATTGCTTGATTAGATCCTTTGCCGCCCGGCCCAATTATATGATTTTTACCTAAAACTGTTTCTCCTTTAACAGGAATTTTTTCAGCAAAGAAACATAAGTCAGCTACGAATACTCCAAAAATGCATATAGAGTTCATTATTTATCAAGAACCCAAACGCTACCATCTGGTTTAATTACTCCTTTTGTTAGTATAAAACAACCATAAGGTCTTGTTTCAGAAGTGGATACGATTAATTGAGATTTCTTTGCTACTTCATAAAATTCTTGCCTCTCAATTGAACCTACTTTCCAATTTTCTCCGGAGGTTTCTTTAACAGCTTTTATAAAATCTTTGTGACACTCTGTTAATTCATCTGGTTTATTATCAACTTGCATTCTCTCTGCAGCAGAGTCTATAAAACTATCTAATGGAAAAACTGAAAGAATAGCTTTTGCCGCTTCATAAATATTAACACCATCTAATCTAATTACTTTATTATTTATAGAGTGTGAATAAGCAGGAAAATTTGCATCTGTTAAAACTAACTTGTCACCATGGCCCATTGCTCTTAATTGATACAAAAGTTCAGGGTTTAAAATTGGATTAATATTAATTAGCATTACACTACTATATTACATAAAAAAAAAGGGTGAAATAAAATTCCACCCTTTTAATTTTGATAATTCTAAAGATTATTTAAAATCGTTAGCGTTTTCTTTTGTTACTAATTGTGTACCAGTATCAATATTAGGATCGATACTTCCACCGTTAGCTAACTCAAGAGCATACTTAACTCCATATGCACCCATATTGTATGAGAACTGAGCTATTGTTGCAGTCATCTCTCCTTTTAAGATACTTGTAGCAGCATCAGGAGTAGCATCAAAACCAACAACGATTACATCATTCATATCAGCATCTTTAAGAGCTTGCATTGCACCTAAGCCCATATTGTCGTTAGAAGCAAATATTGCTTTGATGTTTGGATTTTTCAAAATGATTGACTCAGTAACAGATCTGCCTTTTGCAGTATCCCACTCAGCAGTTTGAGTAGCAACAAGATTTAAACCACAATTTTTAAATCCTTTAATTGCGCCATCTCTTCTTAATAATGCAGTTGATTGAGACTCAATCCCTGTAAGAATTGCAACATCTGATCCTTTTGGAGTTTTATCACAAATAAATTTTGCAGCTAATTCCGCACCATTCATATTGTTTGTTCCAATAAAAGTGACACCCTCGTTTATTCCTTTTGTATCAACAAATACAACTGGAACTCCACTTTTAATAGCATCATCTACTATTGGAGCAAAAGCGTTTGGATCTCCTGGTGCAAGAGCTAGAGCATCAACACCTTTTGCAAGTTGGTCTTCGACTTGGTTAATTTGTGCTTGAACATCTCCCTCTTGTGGAGGTGCAATTAGAATTAACTTTACTCCTAATTTTTTTGCTTCTTCTTCAGCACCTTTAGTAACAGAAGCCCAGAAAGGATTTCCAGATCCAGGTCCCTTAATGCTGAATAAGATTTTTTTACCATGGCCATCAGCAAAAGAAGCTGAACCCATGCCAACTAATAAAAAAATTGCTGAAAAGAAAACAACAATTTTTCTTTTTATATCTCTCATATATTTACCCCTTTAATAATTATTAAAGTTAGATTTAATAAAATTTTTAAAAAAAATTCAACTGTTAGAAAAGTAACTATTTTTGATTCAACTTTTACGTGTCTTTATTTCCTTGTTCCAAAGTCTCTTCTTAATACATCAACATAAACAGCTAAAACAATAATTGAACCAATTAATACTTGTTGCCAAAATGAACTCACATCCATCAAATTAAGACCATTTCTTAAAATTCCCATTATCATCACTCCTGCAAAAACGCCTAAAACAGTACCTCTACCGCCAAAAAAACTAGCACCTCCGATAATACATGCTGCAATAGCATCTAATTCAGACTGTAATCCTGCATTGGGATAACCTGAGTCTGTTCGACCAGCTAAAATTAAAGCTCCAATTCCAGATAAAAAACCACAAAGTGAATAGACTATTACAAGAATTTTATTTACATTAATTCCTGAGGCTCTTGCGGCATTTGGATTGCCGCCAATTGCATATATCCATTTCCCTGTCCGAGTTTTGTTCATGAATATCCAAAATATTATATAGACAATTGCAATAAGGACTAAACTAACAGGAAGGTATTGTGACTTTTCTAAACCAAGCCAAGTTAAATCAATTCTTCCATGCCCAAGATATCTTACTTCATCTGTGAAGCCGCTAATCGGAGTTCCTCCAGAAATTAAATTTCCTGTACCTCTAAATATATATAATGTACCTAAAGTCATTATAAACGGATGAGGCATCCTTAGTAAGGTAATCCCTAAACCATTAAATAACCCACATAGAAATCCTGCTATAAGAGGTGTGATAACAACGATATACCATGGAGCACCAGCCTTAGCGACAATTGCAAGTATCATCAATGATAACATCATTATAGATCCAACTGAAAGATCTATACCAGCGGTTACAATCACCATAAATACTCCCAAAGCTAACATTGACTGCCAAGAAATTTGTTTGAAAACATTTGTTACATTTCTCCAAGATAAAAAAACATCAGGTTGAAGAAAATGCATTACAACTATCATTATAACTAATAATAATAATATTCCGTATTTCTCGAAGTAAGGAATAAGTTTTAGATATAAAGAGTTTTTATCTTGATCTTTTGAGTCCATGATTATTTTTTACCCATTATCCATCCAATAACTTCATCTCTTGAAGTGTTTGATAATTCAGATTCTGCAAAATTTGTTCCTTGAAACAAAGCCATCACGCGATCACAAACTGCAAAAATATCATCCATTCTATGACTGATCACAATTACACCTACCCCAGTCTTTTTCAAACCATTTATTAAATCCAAAACTTTACCAACTTCTTTAATAGCCAATGCTGCTGTTGGTTCGTCCATGATCACTACTTTTGCGTTAAATGCCGTTGATCTTGCAATTGCAACTGCTTGTCTTTGTCCACCTGAAAGTTCCTCAACTTTTTGATCAGCACTCTTTACATTTATTTTAAGTTTACCAAGATGTGCTTCTGTAAGTTCTTTTATTTTTTTATAATCAAGAAACTTTAATAATCCCAAATTAGTCGTTGGTTCACGGCCTAAAAAAATATTTTCGCCTATTGGAAGATTGCCTGCTAAAGCTAAATCTTGATAAACCATTTCTAAACCTAAGTTTTGCGAGTCCCTAGGACTTTCTAAAACTTTTTCTTTTCCCTCAAAATGTAAAGAGCCTGCACTTGGTTTATATAGGCCAGATAAAACCTTCATTAATGTTGTTTTTCCTGCTCCATTGTCTCCTACAACTCCTAAGCATTCACCTGCGTGAATTTTAAGGTTTACATTTTCAAGAGCAGTAATTGTACCAAAGTATTTTGTAACATTTTTAGCTTCTAATAATAATTGATTGGCAGATGACATAATCTAAGAAAATATAAAAAAATCAGTTAATTGCAACTGGTTTTGAGGCTAAGAGTTTTACAGTTTTTCTTTGAGCTCTTTTACAGAATTTAGGTGGCATATTTTTTAAAATAAGCTTCATATCTTTCAAAACTATTTCACCCATATTATAAAAAGCTTCCTTTAAAGCACCAGCTCTATGAGCAGAAAATAGTGTATTTTTTAACTTTCTTACTGGATCATTTTTTTTTACTGGTTCATCTGGAAAGACATCAGTTGCGACATAAATATCTCCTTTTTTAATTCTCTTAATCAGATCTTTAAAATTAACTATTGCTGCTCTACTCATTAAAATAAAAACAGTTCCAGATTTCATTTTATTTAATAATTTTTTATTAATTAAATGTTTATTCTTTTTGGTGATTGTGGCTAATACATAAATTACTTCACAACTACTAAACATGTTATTCAAATTAATTGGGTTAAATCCAATTTTTTTTATTTTCTTTTTAGGTATCCATGGATCATATACATTTATATTTTTTGAGAATGGCAATAGTAAAGGGTATAAAGATTTTGCTAAGTCTCCAAACCCCAGTAAACCAATTTTTTTATTTGTCAGAAGTGAAGCTTGTAAATTACTTTCTAAACCATATTTCTCTTTAGATTTAATAAAATCAAAGTGTGCATTGTGAATATTTCTTAAAAGAGACAATGTCATACCTAAAGCAATTTCAGCTACGGGCTTTGAAAATACTGGCGAAGTTGCAATAACATGAATATTTTTTTTGAAACAATAATCATAATCTAAATTATCCATAAAGTTACTTTCCACATTTATAATACATTTTAATTTTGATGCTTTAGACAACAAATATTTATCTAAATTCGGTTGACCCATGATAAATGTCGCCTTGCCAATATTATTTTCATAAAAATTTTTTTTATTTTTTTTTGGAGCAACCATTATTTTATATTTGGTTTTTAGTTCTTTTAATTTTGTCTTAGTAAAAATTAAATCCAAAGTTCTTGGATAAGGATCAGAAATTACAATAGGTTTAATCATATCTTTGCTCTATCTAATTATTTTTCTTATATCAATATTTGTAAACTTTTTTGGTTTAACACACTCAGTTTTAATTGATTGATTAACACCAGACTTTGAAGCTTTCATAATTGAGGTAATTATATCAAGGACATGCAAAGAAATTTCACCATTACATAAATGTTTTCTTTTTTTTTCGATTGAATAAGCCATTTCTGAAAGTCCTGCACCTCTATAGTTTGCATTAGTTGGAGCTTCATTTGCTCTTGAACTTTGTGTTCTTATATTGATTTTACCTAAATGCATTTTTGTAGTTTTAAATTCTTTCCAATTATCTCCAAGTTTTTTACATGTGAACACTGATCCTCCAAACATATTTGGGTCAGGGACAATCATTGAGCCTTTTTCACCATATAGCTCAATATGATTTCTTTGGTGAGCAATAACATCAAAAGATAATGTCAATCTAATTACTGTTTTATTTTTAAAGGTTATTGTAGATAGATAAGTTGTTGGGCAATTAACTTTAAATTTTCTACCTTTTTTTGGCCCAATTCCAATTGTTCTGTATTTTGGACCATTTATTATTCTCCCACTAACTTTCTTTGCAGGTCCTAAAAGGTTTACTAAAGCTGTAATGTAATATGGTCCCATATCAATTACAGGACCTCCTTCAAGTTTTGTAAACCAAGGTTCTGGATTGGGGTGATATGATTGAATTCCAGGAAAGGCAAAAACAGCATTACCTAATTTTATTTTTCCAATTATGTTTTTTTCAACTAGCTCTTTTGATTTTTGAATTCCACCTCCTAAAAATGTATCTGGTGCATTACCAAGATATAACTTTTTTCTTCTAGAAATTTTTAAAAGTTCTTTTCCATCCTTTAAATTAATTGCCAATGGTTTCTCTGAGTAAACATGTTTACCATTTAATAAAGCTTTCTTTGAAATTTCGTAATGAGCTTTTGGGATAGTTAAATTTAAAATAATTTCTACCTCTTGATCTTTTAGAATTTCATTTACACTTAAAAATTTGACTCCATACTCTTTAGAGCATTTTCTTGCAGCTTTTAAATTAATATCTGCGCATTTAATTATTTTGATATTATTAAAATATTTCTCTGCTCTAAAATAAGTTTCTGCAATATGTCCACAACCAATAAGACCAACTTTGAAGACTTTATTCATATAAGGAAATCAAACACCTTGTCTTTGTTTTGCTTTACCTTCTTTATGAAGTTTTAAAGCTTCCTCATTTTCTTTCGTTGTTGGTATTTCAAGCGTAGGACTTTCCCAGTAAGCTGAACCTTCAAGCCATTCGTAACTATGAGTTTTTATTGATATTACATATGTTACATCTGATTTTTTAGCTCTTTTAAATGCTTCCTCTAATTCTGAAATAGTGGAAACATGTTCAGATTTTGCACCCATGCTAGCTGCGTGTTGAGCAAAATTTACCTCCTTAAAATTTTGAATATTAGATGAATTGAATAAGCAATTAAATTCTTTTCCACCTTTAAACAATTGAAGTCTATTTATAACTGCATGACCTCCATTATCACAAACAATTATTATTAATTTGTTATTTGTTAAAACTGAAGAATAGATGTCTGAATTGTTAAGCAAATAAGAACCGTCTCCCACAAAAGCTATTACGTCTTTATCAGGATTTGCCATCTTAATTCCCAGTGCACCAGAAATTTCATAACTCATACAACTAAAACCCCATTCAGTTTCATGCGTATTTAGCTCTTTTGGCCTCCAGACTTGGACTACCTCGCCAACCAATCCACCAGCAGCAGTAACTGCTATATCTGTTGGATCTGAATTTCGATAAATCGCCCCCACTGCGTGTGCATAGCTTGGTGTTTCTTGGTTTGTTGGCCCACTTTCTTTATCAACATACTCATTCCAAGACTTAAGTTCATCTTGTGATTTTTTATGCCAACTGTCAGGAGATTTCCAATTTCCTAGAGAATTTGACAACTCTGATAAACAAACTTTAGCATCTCCAATAACTGCCTCTGCTAAGTGTTTGTTTGCATCATGTCTTGTAATATTAATTGAAACCAATTTAAATTCAGGGTTTTCAAAATTAGCCCACGAACCAGTTGTAAAATCTGCCAATTTTGTACCAACACAAATAGCTAAATCAGTTTCTTTTGCTAAGTTATTTGCAGCTTTTCCACCAAGGCCTCCTATTGGTCCAAGAAAATGAGAATGATCTCTTTTCATTGTTGAGTATCCCATCACTGTTTGTGTAACTGGTATGTTATGTTTTACGGCAAAACTTCCTAATTCATCCATTGCATCTGAATAAAAAACTCCTCCTCCAGAAATAATAATTGGTTTTTTTGATTTTTTAATTTTTTCCATTGCTTGTTTAATTTGAAAATCATCTGGTTTAGGTCTTCTTATATTATGTATTCTTTCTTTAAAAAATTCCTCTGGATAATCAAATGTTTCTCCTTGCACATCTTGACACAAAGATAAACACGCCGGACCTGAATCAGCAGGATCAAGCATTGTTTGAATTGCTTGCGGAAGAGATTGTATTATTTGTTCAGGTCTTGTAATTCTATCAAAATATTTTGTAACTGGTTTAAAAGAGTCGTTTGCTGTCATTCCTGGATTTGAAAAATGCTCTACTTGCTGTAGTACAGGATCTGGCATTCTATTCGCATAAGTATCTCCAGGTAAAAATAAAATAGGCAATCTATTACTCATCGCTACTGCAGACGCAGTGACTAAATTTGTAGATCCAGGCCCAACAGAACTTGTTGCAATAAAAATTTGTTTTCTTCGTTTAGCTCTTGCAAAAGCAATGCCTGTTAAAGCCATATTTTGCTCATGGTGACCTCTATAAGTTGGAAGTTTATCCTTATTTTCTTCTAATGCTTGACCTACGCACGCAACATTCCCATGACCAAAAATACCAAATGCCCCTGGAAATAAAGGCTCAACTTTACCATCTATATAGATTTTTTGAGCTATTAGATGTTTAACTAAAGCATGAGCGCAAGTAAGCTTTATTTTTTTCATTTTTCTAGTTATATTCTCCTCAAAAATTCAACTAATAAACCATAAAATAAAAATTATGTATAGCAAATTTGGACAATTCATTGATGGTAAATGGCAACCATCTCAAAATAATGAAACTTACGATGTGTTAAATCCGGCAACTGAAGAAGTAATTGGCAAAGCATCAAAAGCTGGTGAAGAAGATGTAAATAAAGCTCTTAAGTCAGCTGAAAAAGGTCTTGAAGTTTGGAGAAATACTCCACCTTGGCAAAGATCAAAAATTATAAGAAAAATTGCAGATCTTATGAGAGAGAGAACTGATGTACTAGCAAAATGGCTTACATTAGAAGTTGGAAAACCTTTGTCAGAAGCAAAAGGAGAAGTAGGAGGAGCAGCAGATATTTTTGAATGGAATTCTGAAGAAACAAAAAGAATATATGGCCAGATAGTAGAGAGCAGATTTGAACACACAAGAATGTATGTAAAATACGAGCCTGTTGGTGTTGTTGCAGGATTAATACCATGGAATTTTCCAATAGTTTTATCTTCTAGAAAAATTTCAACTGCCTTAGCAGCTGGGTGCTCAGTTATATGTAAGCCAGATGTTATTACTCCAGGTAGTGTAATGGAACTAATGAATATTATAAATGATGCAGGAGTTCCTCCAGGTGTTGTTAATTTATTATCGGGTGATCCAGCACAAATTTCATCACAACTTATATCTTCTGATATAGTTAAAAAAGTTTCTATTACTGGATCGACTAGAGTAGGTAAACTTATTTTAAAGCAAGCCGCTGAGAAAGTTCAAAGAGTAACAATGGAATTAAGTGGTCACTCACCTTTTATAGTTTTTGATGATGTAGATATAAATAAAGTTACAGATATGGCAATAACGGCAAAATTTAGAAACAACGGCCAAGTTTGTATATCGCCAGCAAGATTTTATATTCATGAAAAGAAAAAAGATGAGTTTGCAAAAACATTAGTTGAAAAAGTTTCTAAACTTAAAATTGGTAATGGAATGGATGACGACACAATATTAGGTCCATTAACAACAGAAAAGAGATTGAATGAAATAGAAGCATTAGTCGAGAAAACAAAAAAAGAAGGAGCAACTGTTTTATGTGGTGGAAAGAGACCATCAGGTTTTAATAAAGGATATTTTTATGAACCTACTATTTTTGACAATGTTCAAGATAACTTTACAATTGCAAAAGAAGAACCTTTTGGACCATTAGTTCCACTACTTACATTTAAAAATACAGATGAAGTTGTTAAAAGAGCTAACGACAATGACTTAGGTTTGGCAAGCTATATTTATACAAATTCTTTAGAAAAAGCTCACAAAGTCTCAGAAAAAATGGAAACTGGAACATGTGCAGTAAATCATCCTACTATTGCGTTTGCAGAAGTTCCTTTTGGAGGTATCAAACAGACAGGTTATGGCAGAGAGGGTGGATCAATGGCTATCAAGGATTATTTAAATATTAAATATACTCATTTTGGTCTTAATTATTAATGAGAAAAAATAAAGTTAAACAAATGATGGCTGAAGGAAAGCCAGTTGTTAATGGCTGGTTACAAATACCTAGCACAGTATCTGCAGAAGTTATGGCGCATCAAGGTTGGGACTCCCTTACTGTAGATATGCAACATGGACTTGTTGATTACACAAACGCACTTCCAATGCTTCAAACAATTTCTTCAACTGATGTAACGCCTCTTGCAAGAGTAAATTGGAATGAACCAGGACAAATAATGAAAATTTTAGACGCTGGTTGTTATGGAATAATTTGCCCTATGGTAAGCAATAAAGAAGAGGCAGAAAGATTTGTACAAGCATGCATGTATCCTCCAAGAGGATATAGAAGTTTTGGCCCAGTTAGAGGATTAATTTATGGTGGTGCTGATTACGCTGACCATGCAAATGATGAAATTTTAAAATTAGCTATGATTGAAACAAAAGAGTCATTAGATAAATTAGATGAGATTATGTCTACTGACGGTGTGGATGGGATATATATTGGTCCAGCTGACTTAAGTTTAGCAATTGGAGAAAAGCCTGGCTTTGACAGAGCAGAGGACACAAAAGCGTATTCAGAAATATTAAGAATATTGGAGCATGCCAAAAAACATAATATCTTTGCAGGAATACATAATGGAACAACTGAGTATGCTAAAAAAATGATTGATAAAGGTTTTAATTTTGTGACTATAGGAGCTGATCAAAGAGCAATGAGTGCTGGTGCTAAAGCGATTGTAGAAAAAATGAAGGGCTCAATAAATAAAAAAGAATCTGAAACTTATTAATCTAGTTTATCAAGAAAGGACTCAAACTCTTTTTTATTTAAATTTGAAGACTGTTTTTTTCCTGGAAATTTTCCAGCCATAGAATCTTTTTTAAATGCCTTGAGAGCTCGAATTCTCTCATTTTTTATTTCATTTTTTAGTTTTAATAAATTCCCATAAGCTTTTGAATGTCTTGGAGGGTTTAAAGTATCTCCACATATGTCTTCCATGAATAAATACATTACATCTGCTTTTTTTCCTGAACCTAAAGAAACTGTTACTATATTTGTTCTTTTAGAGATTTCTCCCATAACATTTTCTGGGATAACTTCACATTCAGCAGAAAAGGCTCCCGCATTTTCCAATCTTTTAAATTTTAAAAAAAGGTTGTGTGCCTCCTCACTATTTTTTCCTACTGCTCTTAATCCACCAATCCACGTAGATTTTCTTGGAACTAAACCAAGATGCCCCATAACTGGAACATCTTCATTAGCCAACATCTCTACTATTTTCATACTTCTAGGAGTCATTACAGCGTCAGCTCCATTTTCTAAGGCTTCAAACGCTCCTCTCATTATATCATCTGAGGTGACAAACTTATTTAATACTAGTGCAGCAGTTAAAAATAGATTCTTTGATCCCTCTCTCACCTGTTTTACATTAAAAGCATTGCAGATTATCATGTCAAATCCTGCTTTCTCTGCGGCCTCAGCTTCATCTAGTGTATTAGCTGTGACTTGAGTAAATTTTTTTTTTCCTTTTGCCTTTTTAAGATCATCAACTGTGAGAGATCTGATGGCAGGTTGAGCAGCCCAAGTATAAATCTTTTTCATTTTATATTTTTTAATTCTTTATAAATATTATTCACTCTATGTACTTCTTTTGCAATATTAAAGTATCCTTCATATTCAATTTCATCAGGCGATATGTCAAAATGATAATGTCCGGCGTCATTTTTATGCTCATATGAGTGGAAGTGAGTATGCTCTCCAGACTCTCTTAAATTTAATTCTCCCCCCGTTGGATCACCAGTCCATAAAACAGTATAGCATTGTAATTTTGGTCCAACAGGCTCATAAAATTGTAGAAAATCTTTTGTGCATTTCATCAATTGTGGATCATAATATTCATGTTTTATATCCTTATAATCTGGTTGTACGTGTGATCTTATTTTTCCATTCAAAACTCTAAATACACCAGCAAGAGCAATATGATTTTTATACCCAATTTTAAGATTGTCAGAAAGTGCTGTTCTAATTGATTGAGGTAATGAACCTTGATTTCCAGTTCTTTTTTTTATATTTAAATAAATAACTTTTCCTTTAACACCATCTGAATAATAAATGTTACCAAGCCCACCATGTTTGCTTGCAGTATAGTTCTCTACTATACATTCTTTATCTTTCCCTACCCTGGCAATTAAAGACTTATTTTCTTTTGTTAATAAGTTTTCATTTATAACCAGTTCTCCACAGTGTCCATCGAGACAAGACATCGCTCCAGATCCTGCTCCAAGTGCATACGATTTTTCTGATCCAATCATTTTTGAGATTTCAGAATAATCAAATTCGGTTCCAAGATATTTAGGATCGTGCATGTAGGGCTCTCCTCCGACATCGATTATCCTTTGGTTGCCACTCATACCTTCAGACGGACAATCCCAATTTCTTAAATTTGGGCAATCAATTACTTCTGCTTTCACACTGTCATAATTCTTTGACAGACCTTTTTCTAATGCGTTTGATATTTCTTTTAACTCAAATTTTTTGAAAATTCCTTTTTCTATTTTTAATTTCATATATTAATTAGTTACATAATATATTGCATAATTTTTTTACATAAATATATTTCGATTTTAAATATGAATAATAAAGATTTAAAAGTTGCAGTTCTTGGTGCAGGAGCAATGGGTTGTCTATTTGGAGGTCTTCTAGCAGAAAAAGGTCTTAATGTAACGCTCATTGATATTTGGAAAGAGCATGTTGAAGAAATTAATAAAAATGGTCTAAAAATGGATGGCCATGGTGGTGATAGATTTATAAAAATACCCGCAACATCAGATCCATCTACAATTGGAAAAGTCGATGCTGTAATAGTAATGTGTAAAGCAACAGCTCTAGAACCTGCTTTAAAAAGTATTAAAAACATTATTAAAGATAAAACAGTTTTTATGTCTTTTCAAAATGGAATTGGACATGAAGCTATAATTAAAAGTATTGTTGGCGATGAAAAAGTAATTGGAGGAACAACAACTCAAGCATCAAATATCTTAGGACCTGGTCATATTATGAATCATGCAGCTTTACCTTCTTGGATTGGAGAATATGATGGTGGAATAACAGATAGAATAACAGAAATTGCAGACACATTTACAGCGCATAATTTAGAAATGATTGCAGTTGAGGATGTAAAAAAAAGAAAATGGATGAAACTTTTTGCTTTAACCGCAATTGGCCCACTTTCAGCAATTTTTGATCTACATCATACTGATCTTTACATAAATAATAATGCCAATGACGTATCTAGAAGTTTAGGTAAAGAAATTATTTTAGAAACAAGAGAAGTTGCTTTAGCAGATGGCGTTAATGTTTCTGAAGATGAGTGTTTATTTATGTTTAATAAAATTGTTGACTCAAAACAAACAAACAAGTCCTCAATGGCTTTTGATGTACTTTACAAAAGAAAAACTGAAATTGATTTCATAAGTGGAGCTGTATCTAAAATAGGAAAAAAACATGGAATAGCCACACCTTTAAATGATCTTATGTACAAAATGATTAGAGTAAAAGAGGGTATGTACAGCTAAATGCTGAAAATTAACAAACTAAAGAAAATTAAATCAAACTTCCCAGTCATTGTTGGAGAACAAATAATCAGTAAAAAAGTCTGCAACTCATTAATTAAAGAAATAAGTAATTCAAAAAATTTCGATGATATGATTATGGGTGGTAGAAGTAGGATTAATAAAGGGTCAAAAAATTTCAACAAATATATCTCAAGTTCTAAAATCTCAAAAAAACTTTTTGCTACTTTCAATACAGAATCATTTTATAAGAAAATTGATAAGAAATTTAAAACAGAGTTTAAGGCAAATACATGGGAAAGTTTGTTTAAACCAAAAAAATTTAATAAAAAAAAATATACTTTAAAAAGAAAAGTAAATTCTAAAGAGCTAAAAAGATTGCTAGGTAAAAAATATAAAAACCCGAATTTAAATCTAGATATTGATTTTTCAGTATCTAAAGGAGGGTATAGATTGAGACCGCATAGAGATGATATCAATAGAGTATATAATTTTTTGATATATTTAACTGATATACCAAAAAAAAATGGAGGGTCTCTTACTCTATACAAAAAAAAAGCTAACAGAAACCTTAGAAAAAGTTTTAGAAGATTTCCCAAAATTAATGAACTTAGTAAAATAAAAGAGTTTACCCCAAAAAAAGGAAGTATTATTTTCTTTAAGTCTACTCCTAATTCTTATCATGGTGTTAATAGATTTAAGGAAAAAAACTGTCCAAAAAGATTTTTTATTTATGGAAGTTATGCATTTAATAAACCTGTTATATGGAAATATAAAAATTTTGAATATCACCCTCATATAGTTGCGACGAAAAAAAGAATGCTTACATCTTTTCATGATTCAAATTATCTGCTAAAATCTTGTATACATGCAAGTTAGTAGCAAATTAAAGAAAATTTTAGACAGAGATGGATACTTAAGAATAAAAAATATTCTTAATTTCAACAAAGATTTAAAGCCTATCTTAAACGATATGGAATATGTAATGGACAATCTAGTTAATAAGTTTGCACCCAGACATATGAGAGAAAAAGTTTTTAAATATGATTTTAAAAGAAAATATACCTATATATCAAAATTAAATATTTATGATCTTGATCAACATTTTAATACCAGACTACCTAGAGATAATGTGAAAAAAGATAGTGATTACTTTGCATCACAATCTTTATGGAACTTAATAAACCATAAAAAAATTTTAGATGTTGTAGAACAATTAATAGGATCTGAGATTCTTTCTAATCCTGTTCAGAATACAAGAATTAAACAACCGGAAAGTAAACTGCCTAGACACTCTGTTCATGATGGGCTTTCAGGTAGAACTCCTTGGCACCAAGACGCAGCAGTATTATCATCTGTTGGACAAAGATTGACAGATATGGTGACCGTTTGGATACCATTTACAAAAACTACCAAAAATAACGGATGCATGATTACTGTTAAAGAAATAAACAAACTGGGTTTATTAAATCATGTGTCTGGATATAAAGGTCAGGTCGAGATCAAAGGTAGTAAATTACTTGATAAATTTAAGCCAATTTTTCTGGAAGCAAATGTGGGTGATATAATTATTTTACACAAACACTCGATACATTGTTCTTTACCTAATAGATCTAACGATTTTAGAATTAGCGCTGACTTAAGATATAACAGAGCTGGGACTCCATCAGGTAGAAAACCTCTACCAAATTTTTACGTGAGAAGTAGAAATAAAAAAAATATTACTATTCATAATTATAAGCAATGGATCTCTTTATGGGAGAAAGCTAAAAATAAATGTATAACAAGAAAATATGCATTTAAATATCCACTCCCAACATTTAAAAATAGTAAAAGAGATCTTGCTAGATTAATATAATTTCATTTTTAAATTATGAAAAAAATTCTCATTGTCCAACCTATTCATGAAAAAGGTATGGAATTATTAAAAAATAACAGTAACTATACTTACGAGGTAGTTGAGGATTTAAGTGTTGAAAACGTTAAACAAAAAATTAT
This sequence comes from uncultured Pelagibacteraceae bacterium, assembly GCA_902581585.1. Lineage (GTDB taxonomy): Bacteria > Pseudomonadota > Alphaproteobacteria > Pelagibacterales > Pelagibacteraceae > Pelagibacter. Next base: position 9,862 of record CACHPB010000001.1, on the reverse strand, counting down.
AGATGCTGATGCAGTGTCTTTAAGAACATCAATTTTGCCTGCAGAAGCAATTGAAAATGCAAAAAAACTTAAAATAATTTCTAGACATGGAGTTGGTTACGACAATATTGATTTAAATAGCTGTAAAAAAAGAAATATTGATGTGGCGATAACTGCAACAGCAAACGCTGTAGCAGTTGCAGAACATGTTCTTTTTATGCTTTTAAGTATATCAAAAAGAAAAGGTATGTATGATCAATCAGTCAAAAGTGGAAAATTTACTGAAAGAAATAAGCTTCCAAAAACAATAGAGATTTGGAACAAAAATATTCTTATAGCTGGTTTTGGAAGAATTGGAAAAGCATTGATTAAAAGATGTTTAGGATTTGAAATGAATGTTTTTGTTTATGATCCATTTGTAGATGCACAATTAATAAGTAAAATGGGTGGGAAAAAAGTTGAAGATTTATCAGAAACTATAAAAGATATGGATGCTGTGACACTCCATATACCTTTAACTGATCAAACTAAAAATATCATAAATTATGAACTTCTTAAAACTATGAAAAAAAATTGCATCATCATAAATGCTGCAAGAGGTGGAATTATAAATGAGAAAGACTTAGATAGAGCATTAAAGGAGAACCTAATTTTTGGAGCAGGTATCGATGTATTTGAAGTAGAGCCTCCAGAAGCTGACAATCCATTATTAAAAAATGAAAAAGTTTTTCTTAGCCCTCATGCAGCAGCGTTTACTGAAGAGTGCATGACTAGAATGGCAATAGAAACTATACAAAATATTTTCGATTTTTTTGATGGCAAACTTGAAGATAGTAAAAAAGTAAAATTATAGTTTATCAATCTCTAAATTTGATTTCTTTAAAGTATCTGTAATATATTTATAACCCATAATTGCATACTCAAGAGGATTTGCTTTTTTTGGATCTTGCTCAGCCTCCACTACCAGCCAACCCTGGTATTTATTTTTTTTCAAAATATCAAATAGAGGTTTATAGTCGATACACCCATCGCCAGGCACAGTAAAAGCACCTTCTAAAAAAGCATCTCTAAAACTTAAATCTTCAGAAAGGGCTTTTTTTAATACATCTTCTCTAACATCTTTGCAGTGAATATGGATTACTCTTTCTTTAAATTTATTGATTATATTAATAGAATTTCCCCGAGCAAATAGCATATGACCAGTATCTAAAGTTAATTTTACACTGTCACTTGTATTTTCTAACAACCTAATAGTTTCTTCCTCCGTTTCTATTACTGTGCCCATATGATGGTGGTAAGCTAACGGCATACCTTCATCTTCAAGATATCTTGCAAGTTCTGATATTTTTACACAATAATCTTTCCATTCATCATTAGACATTTTTGGTCTACCAGATAGTTTTTTTTTTGGATTGCCTTGTATTGATTCAAAAACTTCAGCAAATACAATACATGGAGCCTCACAGTCTTTAAATAATTGAAGTTGGTTTTGAATTAATTTTTTTTCTTCTTCAACAGAATTTTTTCTAAGATTCCCACTATACCATCCAGAACATAATTTTAAATTATACTTTTCTAGTTTTGGTAATAATTCCTTGGACGTTTTTGGAAATTTTCCACCTGACTCTATACCTATATATCCAGCCTGACTTGCCTCTGATAAACATTGTTCAAGAGGAGTGTCTCCACCTAGTTCAGGCATGTCATCATTGCTCCACGCTATTGGTGCTATCCCTAATTTTACTGACATATTTTTTATATTTGCTAAGATATTTGATCATGAGATTAATTAAAGGCAAAAAAATTAAATTAGGCATTGTTGGCGGTGGTCCAAAATCATGGATAGGACATGTCCATAGAATTTCCTCAAGATTTGATGACGAATATGAAATTGTCTCAGGAGTTTTTTCAAGAAATTCAAATATTTCAAAGACTTTTGGCAAAAAAATAGGAATTGATAAAGACAGATGTTACTCAAATTATCAAGAAATGGCTGATAAAGAGGCACTAAGATTTGATGGTATTGAGGTCGTGGCGATTATGACTCCTCCTTCAAGTCACCAAGTTATTGCAGAAAAATTTATAGACAAAAATATTCATATTATATCTGACAAGCCATTTACAGGTGATCTATCACAAGCAAAAAAACTTTTTAAAAAAATCAAATCAAATAAAAATATAAAGTATGCTTTAACTCATAATTATTCAGCATATCCGATGGTTAGAGAAGCAAAGGTATTAGTTGAAAAAGGGAAAATAGGAAAAGTTGAATATGTTAATGTAGAGTATGTTCAAGACTGGACTGATGGAAAAATAGTTAACAAAAAAAATGCAAAAAAAATATTAAAATGGAAAATAAATAAAAAAATAGTTGGGACCTCGGCGGTTTTAAATGAGATTGGATCTCACGCTTATCACATAGCATGCTATGTTTCTGGATTAAAAGGTAGAAATGTATTTGCTGATATCAAACAAGTTTCAAAAACTGTTAAAATGGATAACAATGCTCAAGTAATGATCAACTTTAATAACAATGCAAAAGGCTTACTTTGGACAAGTGTAATGGCAAGAGGTGGTGTTTATGGTTTAAGATTTAGGATTTTTGGCACAAAAGGAAGCATAGAATGGGTTCAAAATGATCCAGGTTATCTTAAATTTAATCCAGTAAAAGGTGCTGTAAAATTTTTAGAAAGAGGTTTTTTTAATGCAGAATTATCTAAAAAATTTTCAAGAATTAAATTTGGACATCCAGAGGGTTATCTAGATGCTTTTGCAAACATTTACAAAGAATTTGCAGAATCATTAAGAACAAAAGCAAAAAAAAGGTGGTTTTTTCCAAATGAATATGAAGGGCTGGAAACCGCAAAGTTTATTGAAGCATGTAAAATTTCAAATAAAAGAAAAGCGTGGACAAAAATAAAATAAAAGTTGCTTTGCTTGGTCTTGGCAGAATTGGCCAAATGCATGCAAAAAATTTAATCGAAAATAGGGAATTTAAATTAAAATATGTCTTTGACCTAAACAAAGATTTATTAAAAAAAATATCTAACAAATATAATGTCACTTCAATAAATAAGCCTGATCTAGCTTTCAATGATAAAGATATTGATTGTATATTTATTGCGTCAAGCACACCTACGCATTTAAAATTTATTGAGCAAGGTGTAAAACAAAATAAAATTATTTTTTGTGAAAAACCATTAGATCTGAATATAAAAAAAATAAATTCTTGTCTAAAAAGGATAAAAAAATTTAAACCAAGAGTGCAAATAGGTTTCAATAGGAGATATGACTTTGGACACCATTCATTAAAACGACATCTAAAACAAAAAATCGGACGATTAGAAAAAATTATAATTACTAGTCGAGATCCTACTCCTCCTTCCCTTAAATATCTAAAAAGTTCAGGTGGGATATTTAAAGATATGATGATTCATGATTTCGATCTTGCAAGATATTATTTAGGAAAAGACGAATTCCAATCAATTTTTGCTATGGGTAGCAACTTATCAGATAAACGTTTTAATAAAATTAAAGATTATGAATTGGCAACTACAATACTTAAATCCAAAAGAGGGGTACAATGTATTATAACAAATTCAAGACATTGTAGCTTTGGCTATGATCAAAGAGTAGAATTATTTGGAAATAAAGGAATGCTAGTTTCAGACAATAAAAGAAACGATGAAATAAATTATTTTTCAAAACACTCAACAAATAGTAAATCACCTCTTCTTCACTTCTTTATTGAGAGATATTCTGAGGCTTTTAAACTTCAATTATTCGATCTAGCAAAATTTTGTAGAAAAAATATAAAACCTAGAGCAGTTTTTGAAGATGGAAGAAAATCAATTATATTGGCAGAAGGAGCAATGAACTCTATCAAGTCGAAAAGGTTTGAAAAATTAATTTATTAAAATTTAAATTCCTTCTATTTTTTTGTCTCCTGATTTTTTGACAAAATATATTCCAAGTATAACAACAAATAATGAAATTAATATTTTTGAAGTAACTAATTCGTTAAGAAATAAGTATCCAAGAATTACTCCAAATATTGGTATTAAATAAGCGACTTGGCTTTGAAAGACTAAACCGTTTCTTTTCAATATCATAAATCTCAATAACCAAGCTATACCAGTAGGAAATACACCAAGATATATTAAAGACAAAGTTGACTCTAATGATGGATTTAAATTCCAAGGTTGCTCAATAATTAAAGAAATTGGGCAAACAAATATTGTTCCCCAAATTAATATTGATGCAGTAACATTTTCATTTTTTTTATGACTTATTTTTAAAGTTAATATTCCACCAATTACATAAAATGTTGAACCAACTAATATCATTAAAGCAGAAAATAAATTTTCATCATTAATTAATAGATTTTCTGAAAAAAGATAAACTATTCCTAAAAATCCTAATATTATTCCTAATATTTTAACTAAATTAATTTTTTCTTTATCTATAAACAAATGAGCTAAAACAGTTGCACTGATGGGAGTAGTGGACATTAGTATTGCTGCTAAATTACTTTGAACTTTTTGTACTCCATAAGCAATTAAAAAAAATGGAATAACTAAATTAATGATGCCAATTGCAGCAAACCATTTCCAATCTTTTGAAAAGACTTCAATTTTAATTTTTTTATAAAAACATAACAATAATACTGGGATCATTCCAAAAAAAATCCTTAAAAATGCAATCGTTATTGGACCATAAGAGTAAGTAGCAATTTTTATATTGAAAAAGGCTGAAGCCCATATCAGTGATAGCAAAACTAATATCAAATAATCAGAGGTTTTGGGTGAAGTCATTCTACAATATCCTTAATTATTCCATTAGTTAAATTAAGCAGTTCATCAAAACTTATTTTAAAAATACAGTTTGGATGTCCAGCAGCGGCATATAAATTTTTAAATCTATTTAAAGACTCATCTACAAAAATTTCTAATTTATTTTTATGACCTATAGGTGAAACTCCTCCTATAGTATAACCTGTTTGATCTTTAACCTCATCAGGAGATGCCATACTCAAATCTTTACTATTAAAAATTTTTTTTAATTTATTTAAAGAACATCTTTTATCTCCAGATACTAAACAAAGGAAAAAATTTCCCTCATTCCTAAATAATAAACTTTTAACAATTGAACCAACCTCAGTGTTTAATGAATTTGCAGCATCATTTGCTGTTCTTGCAGTTTGTTCTAATTCAATTACCTTTATTTCACTATTAAATTTTTTTAATGCTTCTTTTGCTCTTTTAACTGCTTCTTTATTAAGTGCTGACATTAGTACAACTCTTGATTGATTGAAAAATTGCGATTTTTAAGGTTAATATACATGTAATTAAAGCATAACTGATATCTATTTTATAGACATTATTTATCTTTTCTTAACTGATAAGAGAACAAGAAAATTTATAGGAGATAATATGAGCGCTAGGGACGTATTAAAACAAATTAAATCTAAGAATGTTGAGTATGTTGATCTTAGATTCACTGATCCAAGAGGAAAACTGCAACACCTTACCATGGATAAAACAATAGTTGATGAAGGTATGCTGAACGAGGGAGTATTTTTTGATGGCTCTTCGATTGCTGGTTGGAAAGCGATAAATGAGTCTGACATGATATTAAAACCAGATTTGAGCAGAACAGTAATGGATCCATATACATCACATAATACAATGATTTTATTTTGCGATATTTTGGATGCTGTTAAAAAAGACCCTTACGAGAGAGATCCAAGGGGAATAGCTAAAAAAGCAGAAGCATATTTAAAAAAAACTGGAATTGGAGACAAAGCTTACTTTGGACCAGAGCCAGAATTTTTTGTTTTTGATGATGTAAAAATTAAAAATGATATGAATGAAACTGGTTTTTCAATTGACAGTTCTGAAGGACCTTATAATTCAGGAAAATCATATGATAACGGTAATATGGGCCACAGACCTGGTATTAAAGGAGGTTATTTTCCTGTGCCACCAGTAGATAGTGCTCAAGATATGAGAGGTGAATACCTAAAAGGTCTTAGAGATGTAGGTATTACTGTTGAAAAACATCACCATGAAGTTGCTCCAAGTCAACACGAATTAGGAATGTTGTTTGGAACATTAGTCGATCAAGCTGATAACGTCCAACTTTATAAATATGTAGTTCAGATGGTCTCACATTCATTTGGTAAGACTGCTACATTTATGCCAAAACCAGTTAAGGGTGATAATGGCTCTGGTATGCATACACACCAATCAATTTGGAAAGGTAAAACTCCAGTATTTTCTGGAAATAAGTATGCTGGTCTTTCTCAAACAGCTCTTTATTACATTGGTGGTATTTTAAAACATGCAAAAGCAATTAATGCATTTGCAAATGCTACTACTAATAGTTATAAAAGATTAATTCCAGGTTTTGAAGCACCAGTATTGCTTGCGTACTCTGCAAGAAATAGATCTGCTTCATGTAGGATTCCAATAACTCTAAGTAAAAAAGGTGCAAGATGTGAAATTAGATTCCCTGATGCCTCAGGTAATCCATATTTAACATTTGCATCAATGTTGATGGCTGGTCTAGATGGAATTAAAAATAAAATAGATCCAGGTAAATCTTTTGACCAAGATCTTTATGCATTGACTGAAAAACAAGTTAAAAAAGTTCCTACAGTTTGTGGATCATTAAGAGAGGCTATGGAAGCTCTTGATAAAGATAGAAACTTTTTAAAACAAGGCAATGTATTTACTGACGATCAGATAGATGCTTATATTGAATTAAAGTATGAAGAAATTCATAACTTTGAACATACGCCGCACCCTATCGAGTTCGATATGTATTATAGCTGTTAATCAGCTTAATTTTGGGTAATACCTGCTGCGATAGCAGGTATTCCCTATCCGAAATTCTCATTTCATATAATCTTGTTATAAAAATGTATGACAAGACTTATATCTTCTTTAAAAAATATTATTGGTTTCAGGAAGCTGAGCTATAGAAAAATTAAAAAAAAGAATAATAAGATTTATACAATGAATAAAAGAGGACAATATTGGTTTATTTCATATTACCAATAAATAGTATTAAATTTTAAAAGACTCCCCACATCCGCATCTTTCAGTTTCGTTTGGGTTATTAAAAACAAACTGAGAAGAAAATTCTTCCTGTTTATAATCCATTTCTGTTCCAAATAAGTACATCACTGCCGCAGAGTCTATAAACACCTTTACTCCTTTATCCTCTATAACTTCGTCATTAGGGTTAATTTTATTGGTATATTCCATTACGTATGACATTCCTGCACAGCCTCCAGATTTAACTCCAACTCTCACTCCAATAGAGTCATTGCTTGCAGATGACATGATTTCCTTAATTCTTGTAGCTGCTTGATAGCTTAATGAAATTATTTGTTTCGTCATAAATTTAACTCTAATTTAGCTGCTTCTGACATCATTGATTTATCCCAGGGTGGGTCCCATACTAAATCTAAATCAACTTTATCAACTTCGTCTATTTGCATAATACTATCTTTAACCTCTTTAGGCAAACTTTCTGCGACAGGACAGTTAGGAGTGGTTAAAGTCATTTTAACACTCACATTTTTTTGATTTACATTAATATCGTATATTAATCCAAGTTCATAAATATTTACTGGTATCTCGGGGTCATAGATTTTTTTTATTTCATTTATTACTTTTTCTTTTAGTTCCATAATCAATCTTCAGTTTTTACTATTTGTTGTGAATTGTCTAATGCAGATGTGAGAGTATGCCATGACAACGTTGCACATTTAACACGCATTGGGTATTGTTTAACTCCTGACAGACACATTAACTTAGTTTTTTCATCTTCTTTCAAAAGATTTGTTTTTAATTCATCTTTCTCTTTAATCATTTCTAAAAAATCATTTAGTATTTCTTTAACTTCAAATTCTTCTTTTCCTCTTACTAAGTCTGTCATAATTGATGCAGAGGCCATTGAAATTGCGCATCCATGTCCTTCAAAAGAAATATCTTCAACTTTTTTATTTTCATCAATTTTCAAAAAAACATGAACGTGATCTCCACATAAAGGATTATGCCCTTTTGCATCTTTATTGAAATTCTCACTTTTCCTTAGATTTCTAGGATTTTTTCCATGGTCCAAAATAATTTCTTGATATAATTCTTTTAAGTTCATTTTAAATTAAATATTTTTTTACAATTATTTATTGAGTTATTTAGTTGATCAATATCATCTTTGGTATTGTAAACACCAAAAGATGCTCTCGCAGTTGCTGGTAAACCTAATTTTTCGTGAAGTATTTGACAACAGTGATGTCCAGCTCTAATTGCTACTCCATCCTCATCTAAAATTGTAGCTATATCGTGAGGATGAATTCCTTCTATCGTAAATGATATAACTCCACCTTTGTTTTTAGGATTACCGATAATATTTACCGAATTATTCTTACCTAAAAGATCAACAGCATAATCAAGCAATTCTTTCTCGTGCTTCTCAATATTTTCAATTCCAATTTTTTCAAGGAATTTAATTGACTCATTAAAAGCTATAACTTGAGCAGTTGCCATAGTTCCTGCCTCATATTTATTTGGTAATTCTCCATAAGAAATACCCTTTTTTTTTACCTCTCTTATCATTCCCCCGCCACCTTGATATGGAGGAAGATCTTCTAACCATTTCTTTTTAGCATAAAGCACTCCAATTCCAGTAGGTCCGTACATTTTATGACCTGAAATTGCGTAAAAATCACAATCTAAATCCTGCATATCTAATTTTAAATGAGGCGCTCCTTGGCAACCATCAACTAGTACGGGAATACCTTTAGAATGAGCAAGTTTTACAATTTCTTTTATTGGAAGTATTGCTCCAGTCACATTCGATAAATGTGTTACACATATAATTTTAGTTCTATCAGTTATTTTTTTTTTAATTTCTTCCAATGTTACTTCACCTCGGTCATTTACCTCAGCAAATTCAATGTTTATTTTTTTTGATTTTCTTAAAAAATGCCACGGAACATAATTAGAATGGTGTTCTAATTCTGTAATTAATACTTCATCACCTTCATCAAGATATTTTTGGCCAAATGTATTTGCTACAAGATTTATTGCCTCTGTTGCACCTTTTGTAAAAACAATTTCATTTTTATCAGATGCATTTATATATTTTTGTACAGAAGTTCTTGTTTGCTCATACAAATTTGTTGCTGCAACTGCCAAATAATGAACGCTTCTACCAACATTTGAAAATTCCTTAGAATAAAAATCATATATTCTATCAATTACTATTCTTGGTTTTTGAGAGGAATTTGCGCTATCTAGATAAACAAGATCGTTATTTTGTACTTTATTATCAAAAATAGGAAATTCTTTTTTAATTTGGTCTATATTCATTCTTTTAATCCCATAATATTTTTAATTAAATTTTTAATTTCATTATCAGTAATTTTTTCAACAACATCCAATAAGAAACCATTTATTAAAAGTTCTTTTGCTTCTTTATAATTTAGACCTCTAGACATTAGATAAAAAATAGAGTCCTGATTTAAACTTCCTGAAGCAGATCCATGTGAACATTTTACATCATCTGCATAGATTTCTAATTCTGGTTTTGCATTAAACTCAGAATTATCACTGAGTAAAATTGCTTTACTTAATTGATATCCATCAGTTTTTTGTGCATTCGATTTTACAAATATTTTTCCCTGATAAGCTGATTTAGTATTTTCTCCTAAAACGCTTTTAATTAATTGATAACTTTTTGTATTTTCATTTAAATGGTTGATAGATGTTCTGATTTCATGATTTTTATTATTATCTAAATTGAATATACCATTTACAAATGCTGAAGAGTATTTGCCATTTAAATTACAATTAATTTCATTTTTGATGAA